>NZ_CM132133.1:4800000-6419267 GCF_053615455.1 Pseudoduganella sp. HUAS MS19
AGTGGACATTACCGTAAAGAAATGTCCACTTTCGTTCCTGACCCCAAGGTGGACATTTATTCGAGGTCGAAGACCGCCATCGATTCGACGTGGGAGGTGTGCGGGAACATGTTCATCACGCCGGCCTGCGACATGCGGTAGCCGGCACGGTGCACCAGCACGCCCGCATCGCGCGCCAGCGTCGACGGCGAGCAGGAAACGTAGACGAGGCGCTTTGGCAGCATCTCCGGATGACTTTCCTTCAGCTCGGCCAGCGCCAGCGACAGCGCCATGGCGCCGTCGCGCGGCGGGTCGATCAGCATGCGGTCGAACTTGCCGAGGGCGATCAGGTCGTCCTTGGTGATTTCGAACAGGTTGCGGCATTGGAACGTGGTGTGGCCGTCGACCCCGTTCACCTTGGCGTTGGACAGCGCGCGCTCGGTCAGCGCGGTCGAGCCTTCAATGCCCACCACTTCCCGCGCCTGGGTTGCCAGCGGCAGGGTGAAGTTGCCGAGGCCGCAGAACAGGTCGGCTACGCGCTCTTCCTTTTGCACCTCGAGCAGGCGCAGCGCTTTGTGCACCAGCACGCGGTTGATGTGGTGATTCACCTGGGTGAAGTCGGTCGGCTTGAACGGCATCTTGATGCCGAACTCCGGCAGCGTGTAATACAGCTCTTTGCCTGCCGGGTAAAAAGGATATGCCGTGTCCGGACCCTTGGGCTGCAGCCACCATTGGATCTTGTACTGGTCGGCGAAGGCCTTGAGCTTGTCTTCGTCACCCTCGCCCAGCGGCACCATATTGCGCATCACCAGCACGGTGTTGTCTTCGCCGACGGCCAGCTCGATCTGCGGTACCTTGTCGAAAATGGTCAAGGAGTGGATCAGGGCGCGCAGCGGCATCATCATGTCCGAGACGTGCTTCGGCAGGATCTGGCAGCTCTGGATATCGGCCACGAACACCGATTTCTTTTCGTGGAAGCCGACCAGCACCGTACCCTTCTTCGCCACGTAACGCGAGGACAGGCGTGCGCGGTAGCGGTAGCCCCAGGTCGGGCCATACATCGGGCGCATCATGGTGTCCGATTTGACCTTGGACAGGTGCCACAGGTTGTCTTCCAGGACACGCTGCTTGATTGCCACCTGGGCCGACGCCTCCAGGTGCTGCATCGAACAGCCGCCGCAAATGTCGAAGTGTTCGCACTTCGGCTCGACGCGCATCGACGATTCTTTGTGCAGCGCCGTCATGCGGCCCTGCTCCCAGTTCTTCTTCTTGCGCAGCAGCTCGAAGCTGACTTTTTCACCCGGCAGCGCGCCTTCGATGAAGACCACCTTGCCCGGCGAGCCGTCCTCGTTCTCGATGTGGCCAACGCCACGGGCATCCATGTCCAGGGATTTGATTTCGACGATGTTGTCTTGCATAGCGATTAAGGTTGCAGCCGGCGCGTTGCGCGCCCAAAGCCCGCTATGATAGCAAAAACCGCTAACCCGGTGTCAGAACCGCGGGGCCTGACAGCCGAAACGCTGCCGCCGCCGGCAGAACGTTTTTAAAGCAGCGAATCGCGCACCACGCCGCGTGCCGCCATCGCGCGTTTCAGCTTGACCAGCGCCTCCTGCTGGATCTGCCGTACCCGCTCGCGGGTCACGCCCATTTCCTCGGCCAGGGTTTCCAGCGTGGCCGGATCGTCGTTATCCAGCCCGAATCGCCGCATGATGACAATACGCTGCTTGTCCGGCAGCTTGGTCAGCCAGTCCCGCACCAGCACCGTCATCTCATGGTGCTCGGCCCGCGCGTCGGGCGAATCCTCGGAATCGCCCGGCAGCATGTCCATCAGCGAAGACTGCGGGTCGTTATCCAGCGGCGCGTCGAGCGAGGTGGCATGCTCGGACAAGGCCAGGATATCCTGCACCTCCTCCACCGGCCGCCCCACCAGGTCGGCGATATCCTCCGCCGTGGCATCCTTGCCGTTGTGGTGCTGCGCCTCGAGATGGTATTTCCCCCGCAGGATCTGGTTCAGCTCACGCACCATGTGTACCGGCAGGCGCACCGTGCGCGCCTGGTTCATGATGGCACGTTCGATGCTCTGGCGGATCCACCAGGTGGCATAAGTGGAGAAACGGAAGCCGCGCTCCGGCTCGAACTTGTCGATGGCGCGCATCAGGCCGATATTACCCTCCTCGATCATGTCGAGCAGGACCACGCCGCGGTTGATGTAGTGTTTGGCGATCGATACCACCAGCCGCAGGTTATGCTCGATCATGGTCTGGCGGGCGGAGAAATCGCCTTGCTTGGCCAGTGTCGCGAAATGCACTTCCTGCTGCGCCGTCAGCAGGGGACGGGTACCGATCTGGTTCAGGTAGTGCTGGGTGGTATCGGTGGAAAGCTCCGCCGCCAGCACTTTTTTCAGCTCGTCGACAGTCTCGAGGACAGCACTGCTGCCCTCGACCGCGACTTCCCCGTCCGACTCCATGGAATCGATCGCGACTTCATCGATCGGCTCGTCCGGGAATTCCTCCGGAATCGAGTCGTCTTCCAGTTGGTCATTCGGCGAGCGTGTCATGGGTGCTTATCTAGCGGTTAGGCAGGAATTTCGATGGATCCACCGGCTTGCCCTGCTGCCTTATCTCAAAGTGCAGCTTGACCGTGTCGGTATCGGAGTCCCCCATTTCAGCAATTGCCTGGCCCCGGCGCACTTCCTGCCCTTCCTTCACCAGGATCGAGCGGTTGTGGGCGTAGGCCGACAACAGGCTGTTACTGTGCTTCACAATGACGAGATTACCATATCCGCGGATGCCGCTACCGGCATACATCACTTTTCCTCGTTCGGCAGCCAACACTTGTTGTCCGGCGCGTCCGGCGATGTCGATGCCCTTGTTCTTGCCCTCGTCGAAATGGGCCACCACGCGGCCATCGGAAGGCCAGGTCCACGACAGGTCGCGGTCTTCCGCGCTCACTACCGCTGCCGGCGGCACGGCCGGCGCCGGGGCCGGGGCGGCGCTGGCCACGACGGCCGGTTTCTCGGCGCGCTCGTCGGTTTTCTGCAGATCGGCCACGGCACTGTCGGAATACGGACGTTTTTCCCCCTTCGGCGCCGACTTGCGCGGCGGCGGCGGGGTTTTCTCGATCTGCGGCGGGGTCGGCACGGCCGCCACCTGCACGCCTTCCGGCGGCGTCAGGCGCAACACCTGGTCGACCTTGATGTCGTCCGGATTGGTCAGGTTGTTCCAGGCCGCCAGGTCGCGGTAATTCAGGCCGCGGTCGAAGGCGATGCGGATCAGGGTATCGCCCTTGTGGACGGTGTAGTAGCCTTCCTTGTCCTTGGGCTCCTCTGGAGCCGGCTTCGTTGGCGTGACAGGAAGCGGAATCGAGCGGTCCTCGACCGGGGCCGGCTGCTTTACGGTTTCACATGCGGTGAGCAAGACCAGCGAGGCGGCCATCAGGAAAAGGGAATATTTCTTCGTCATTCTATTGATCTGTGTGTTAAACGGTGCCAGGGCGCAGCGGCACAAAATGGCAGTCTTCCAGCGTCTGGCGCACCCATTCATTCTTGCTGACACGGGTCACCAGTTCGAGATGCTGGGTGCGAGCCCCGACCGGGGCGACCAGGCGGCCGCCGATATTCAGTTGATCCAGCAAGGCCTGGGGCACTTCCAGGCCCGCGGCGGCAAGGATGATGCCATCGAAAGGCGTCGCCTGCGGCAAGCCTAGCATACCATCTCCGTAGTGCAAACGCAGGTTCGGCACCCGCATCGGGCGCAAATTGGCCTTGGCCAGTTCGTGCAGGGGCTTGATGCGCTCGATCGAATACACTTCTTTCGCCACGCAGGCCAGCACCGCCGCCTGGTAGCCGCAGCCGGTGCCGATTTCCAGGACGCGCTGCAAATCCTGCCCGGCCCGCATCACCTCGATCATGCGCGCCACGATATATGGCTGGGAAATGGTCTGGTGGTGGCCGATCGGCAGCGAAGCGTCGATATAAGCTTGCGGCGCCAAGCCTTCGTCCATGAATAGATGGCGCGGCACGGTGTCGAGCGCCCCCAGCACCACCGGGTCGCTGACGCCCTGCTTCGCCACGCGCTGCACCATGGCTCGGCGCACCCCGTCCGACACCAGCGCATGCTGGCGCGGCGTACCGACCGGGCCTGGCTGCACCTGGGCGCGCTCCTGCGCATAGGAATGGGCCCGCGATGGCGAAGCCACCGATTGCGGCGGGCGCCAGCCGCCGGGGCTGGCGGCGGCCGTGCGGGCGGCGTTCTGGGTCGCGGTTTGTGGCGTGGCCACGGTGTTGAAGACCGGCTTTTTCGCCGGGCTCTTGTCGGTAACGGATGACAGGGGCAGCGGGAAAGTGCGGGTCTTGTCGCTCATGCGATGGCCTTTGCCAGGGTATCGAGTTGATGGCGATGAGTCAGGTCGATCTGCAAGGGCGTCAACGACACGCGGCCATTGGCCACGGCATGGAAGTCGGTGCCCTCCCCGGCATCCTTGCAGGCGCCGGGCGGGCCAATCCAGTAGATTTCGCGGCCACGCGGATCAAGCGCCTTGACCACGGGTTCGGCCTGGTGGCGGCGGCCCAGGCGGGTCGGCGTCAGTGGCCCCAGCTGCTCATACGGCAGGTTCGGGATATTCACGTTCAGCAGGTAAGGCCGCTCCAGCAGCTCCAGGTAGCGCTGCACCAGGTCGCGCGCGACGCGGGCGGCGGCATCGACGTTGGCCCAGCCATAGGAACCCTGCGAGAAGGCCATCGCCGGCACGCCGAACAGGTAGCCCTCGGTGGCGGCCGCCACGGTGCCCGAATACAGCGTGTCGTCGCCCATATTCGGGCCGTTGTTAATGCCCGACACCACCAGGTCCGGCACATGGTCCAGCAGGCCGGTCAGCGCCACGTGCACGCAATCGGTGGGCGTGCCATTGACAAAATAGAAACCATTGGCCGCCTGGTGCACCGACAGGGGGCGGTCCAGCGTCAGGGAATTGGAGGCGCCGGAGCGGTTGCTGTCGGGCGCCACAACCACGATATCGGCAATTGGCTGCAGGGCTTCCGCCAGCGCATTGATGCCAGGCGCCAGGTAGCCGTCGTCGTTACTGATAAGGATTCTCATACAGGGAATTTTACCTGAAGCAACGACTGGCGCAGCGCGCCGGCAACGACAAATTTACATGGCGACGGGCAGCGGCCAGTATCCGGCGCGCTCCTGCGCCAGCGGCCAGGCATGGTGGTGGTTGAGGGCGGCCGGACCCGCGGCAGGCAGGCGTTGCCAGGGACAGAGCCCGGCGCCGAACCATTGCATAAATGCCTCATAAGCTTGCTGCAGGGCTAGCGCCGGCAGCGGCTCGCCGCTGGCCAGGCAGGCGCAGTGCGGCAGTTGCACCGCATTGAAGTAGTCTTCCAGCGACAGCCAGGGCAAGCCATACGCCTGGCCCAGCATGTCCTCGAACAGCGGCTGATAGCCGCCCACCCCATCCTCGCCGCGCCGCCACAGGGCGCACTGCGCCGCGTCCGAGGTTTCGATGCGCGACGGCAGCGGGTAGACCAGCAACTGGCGCTGCTCGTCCTCATGGCAGTTGCGGTAGCCGGTGGCGCGCGCCACCAGGTCCTGCAGGCCGTCCAGGTTCTGCCGGCTCGGCGCAAACACCAGCACCAGCCGTGTCGGCAGCAGCGTGGTGCAGATGGCCGCGCAGTCGGCGCGCCCGCTGCGCGCATCGACCAGCACATGGCCGAAATGGCGCGCCAGGCGCGCGGCAAAGGTGCGGAACAGCGCAGGGCAAGCATCGAACATGGCTTGCCAGTCCAGCATCGCCGCGCGTTCCGCATGGCTGCCATCGCACCGCCCAGCGCGCAGCAGCCAGAGTGGCCGGTCATCGCATGCCCTCACCAGGTACTGCTCCCAGCGGACGGCGTCCACAACCGCTTCGGCCAGCGCCTGGTCGCTGGCGTAGCGGCCGGCGCGTTCGCGCAGCTGTTCGCGGCATTCCTCGAACAGGTCCAAGACGCCAGGGGCTTCCGCTGCGCCCGGAAAGTAGTAATGCAGGCCCGGGGCCTCCAGGTCCCAGTCGATCAGCAGCACCGGCGCCGTGCGGCGGCATGCCAGCATGTGCCCAAGGTTGGCCAGCGCCATGGTGCGGCCAGCGCCGCCTCTGTAGGAATAGAAAGTGGTGACTTGGCCGGCTGCTGGCAGTTCCGGCAGGTGCAGGCGTAGGTGTTCCATGGCGCTCTTTCAGTGTTTTTTCTAGCGAGGGAAGTGCGGCGGCGCCGGCGGCCGCCATTCCGGCGGTACCGGTGGCAGCACGAACTGCCTGCAATCGTGGTCGGGCGGGATGCTCGCCTTCAGGCAGTGGTAGTGCATCGTGATTCGGTCCACGATGCGCCGGATATCGGGCAGGAAATCGGGGTTGGTCTTCAGGTCCCCGGTTGCCAGCGTGTAGCGTGAAAAGTCGACATACATGCCAGGCTCGCTGATCTGGCGCGGCAGGTTCAGCGGATGGCGGGTCATGATGACGGGGATGATCAGGTGGCTGGGCAGCTCATACCAGCCGCTGCGCTCGGCCTCGATCATTTGCATGGCGGCGAATTCGCGCCGGGTATACGGGTGGGCCTCGTACTTGGGCGTATAGATCACGATCATCGTGGCGCTCTGGCACATGGCCAGGGCCAGGCGGCGGTCGATATCGTCGCCGCCGCCCAGTTGCTCGCTATCGACAAAGAGTTCGGTCTCGTTGTCGAAATGGGGCTCAAGATAGCACTTCAGGGCATCGACCAGGTCGTCCTTGAAGTGGCTCATATATGCGTGCTGGCCATGCGCGTAACTGAAAAAACAGCCGTACCGGATACTCATGGCAATCGCCTCCCCTGCCAGCCCAATGTAATCGCCTCCCGCGCGTTAAACTTTGTGCCGGCGCAAAGTGTTCCGGGGCATAATCGCACGATCGTTCGCTAACAATCATGGAGACCGTATGAAAGCTATCGTTTGCAAGGAGTGGGGTTTGCCCGACACGCTGGCGCTGGAAGAAGTGCCCGACCCGCTGCCCGGCCCCGGCCAGGTGGTGCTGCAGGTGAAGGCGGCGGCCGTCAACTTCCCCGATGTGCTGATCATCCAGGGCAAGTACCAGTACAAGCCAGCCCTGCCCTTCACGCCGGGCAATGAAGTGTCGGGCGTCGTGCTGTCGGTGGGCGAAGGCGTGCAGGGCTTCAAGCCGGGCGACCAGGCGATTGCCTTCTCCGCGCATGGGGGCTTTGCCGAACAACTGCTGGTGCCCGCCGCTTCGCTGATGCCGATGCCGCCGGGGATGGATTTCGACACCGCCGCCGCGATTACCCTCACTTATGGCACCTCGCACCACGCCGTGGCGGATCGCGCGCAGCTGAAGGCCGGCGAAACCATGCTGGTGCTGGGCGCGGCCGGCGGCGTTGGCCTGGCCGCCATCGAAATCGGGAAGGCGCTTGGCGCACGCGTGATTGCAGCGGCCTCCAGCGAAGAAAAGCTGGCGGTCTGCAAGGAGCATGGGGCCGACGTCCTGATCAACTACAGCAGCGCCGACCTGCGCGAGGCAATCAAGGCGGCCACCGACGGCAAGGGCCCGGATGTGATTTACGACCCGGTCGGCGGTGAATACGCCGAGCCGGCCTTCCGCTCGATCGGCTGGCGCGGACGCTACCTGGTGGTCGGTTTTGCCAACGGCGAGATCCCGCAGCTGCCGCTTAACCTCATGCTGCTCAAAGGCGCTTCGCTGATGGGCGTGTTCTGGGGCGAATTCGTCAAGCGCGAACCCAAGGCCAACCTGGCCGGCATGATGCAGTTGCTGGGCTGGCTGGCCGAAGGCAAGATTCGCCCGCACATCTCCGCCCGTTATGCGCTGGCCGACACGCCGCGCGCACTGGAAGCGATGGCTGCGCGCAAGGTGACCGGCAAAGTGATCATCAAGCCTTGAGCCATTGCGCAAAACGCGCGGCCAGGTAGAAAACCACGCCGTTCGCGGCAACCATCGCCACCAGGTGCAGGCCCAGCGCGGCCAGCACCTGCAGCAGCGGCCCGCCGGCGCCGCAGATCGTCATCAACGCCGGCACCAGCACGAAGCCGGCGCCGTGGGCGGCCGAGACGATGAAGCTCCACAGCACCATCCCAGCCTGCCCCGCCAGGGCGTGTCCTTTACTGAAGCTGCAGGCCAACGCAAGCAGCACGCCAGCGCCCCACTGCAGCGCCGGCCGGTCCAGCGGCAGCCGCAAGGCCACCGCTGCCGCCACCACGGCCATCGACACGATATGGCCGCAGGCGATCGCCGTCACGGCCCGCCAGGGCCGCAAGCTGGACATGGCATCCCCGCATCACGCCTGGGAACAGCCGCAGCAGGCAGGGGCCGCCTGCGCGTAGCGATCGTGGTGCCGGACCCACGCCATGGTGTACGGCAAGTCGTCTTCATGCCGGCCCAGCGGCGTGAGGTCGAGGAAGCGGTATGTGTGCATCATCACTTCCACGCCGCGGCCATAGGTCGAATAGGTATGGTAGACCACGCCCGCATCATCCTTGTAGAACACACTGACGCCGGGCGCATCTTCGTGCGGGAAAGCCTGGCCGGTATAGTTGTAATAGACCTCGCCCCCGGCCACTTCCTCCGGCGCGAAGCTGACATGGAAGTCGTAATTGAAATCGCTTTCGCCGGACGACACCCATTTGAACTGCCAGCCCATCTCCTTGCGCATGCGCTCAATACTTGCCGGCGGTGCGCGCGAAACAGCCACCACGCTCACGCCGCGCTGCGCCAGGTGCGCCAAAGCGCCGTCCGTATGGTCTGCCATATAGGAACAATGCGCGCAGCCGCGTTCCTGGCCCGGGGCGAACATGAAGTGCTGCACCACGAGCTGGCTGCGCCCTTCGAACAGGTCGGACAGCGAGCGCTTGCCCTGCTGTGTGTCGAACACATACTGTTTGTCCACGCGCACCCAGGGCAGCGCGCGGCGGGCGCTGGCCAGCTGATCTTGCTGGCGCATCAGTTCCTTCTCGCGCACCAGCAATTCCTTGCGCTGCGCCACCCATTGCTCTTGATTGACGATGGTATGCATGCTCACTCTCCCCGCGGACGGCGCACTGCTCGCACCTTGCCGCTGTTTTCGCCGCCCGCATAGAACAGGCCGGCGCCATCGGATTCCAGGCCGCTGACGAACACGCCCGGCGGCATCTCCAGCAGCTCCAGCACTGCGCCGCTCTGTGGATCGACGTGGCGGATGTCGCTTTGGTCGCCTTCCCAGGTGCCATGCCACAGCTCACCGTCCACCCAGGTCACGCCGGTGACGAAACGGTTCGATTCGACGGTGCGCAGCACGGCGCCGGTCTCCGGATTGACCTGGTGGATCTTGCGTTCCCGGTACTGCCCCACCCACAGGCTGCCTTCCGCCCACGCCAGGCCGGAATCGCCGCCTTTGCCGGGGGCGGGAATCGACGCCACGACCGTGCCGCTGGCCGGATCGATCTTGTTGATCCGCTCCGCCGCGATCTGGTACAGGAACTTGCCGTCGAACGCCGTACCGGCATCGGCAGCAACGTCCAGCGAGCGCGCCTGCCTGCCGTTCTCGGGATCAAAACCGATCAGGCGGGCGCCGGTGGCAGCCCACACCAGATGGCCGTCGTAAGTAACGCCGCCGACTTTGGCAACGCCGTCGAACGGTCCGTATTCGCGCACGATCTCAGCCTTGCGCACCTTGCTTGCATTGCGGGTCATTGCTTAGCTCCTTATGAGTCGCGCCATTGCTTGGCGCCGCAAGTGAACTTTATTCCAACGGCAGTGCGGCAGGGAGTAACAAGATTGTCGTGAATCCGGCCAAGGGCGGCGCCAGCCAGCGGCGCGTGCGGGCATTGCCGATCGAGCGCACGCGCCCGGCGGTTTCCAGCTCAGCAAGCGCGCGCTGGATGGTGCGCTGGCTGGCATCGAGCGCCTGCGCCAGGGCGGAAGTCGACCAGGCGGCGCCGTCGGACAACAGCGCCAGCAGCGAAGCCTGTGCGCCATCGATGGGAGGTTCCAGCACAGCCAGCGCACCGCCATCCCGCGTGCGCATCGCAAAGCCGGACGGGCTGGCTTCAATGACGGCCAGGCCCTTGAGCAGCGCACGCAGGCGGCCGATCTCGACCCGCAGCCGCGCGCGATGGGTTTCGTCGGGACGGCGGGTATTGAAGGCCCGTTCAATCAGCAGCTCGCGCCCGGCGTCGCCGGGCCAGGCTTCGGCCAGTGTACGGGCCAGTGCGAAAAGCACGGGCCTGCGCGCCAGGGGGCGCCACATGGCGCCCCGGCCCAGGCCGCGGCGGCAGGCATCGAGCACCAGCGTGTCCGATGCGAGCAGCGCCGCTACTGCGTCAAGCGACATGGATTCAGGCGCCATCCCGCCAGGCATGTGCCGCCGCGCGGCGGGGCGCTGCAGCGCGGCGCGCGCCTCCATCACCTCGGCCAGCAGCTCCGGTACGCCCGAGCGCGTGGCCGCGGCATGCGCGTGCGCGAGCGCCGACCGCGCCGGCGCCGGACGCAAGGAACGCATCGCCAGTTCGGCTGCCGCCAGCTGCGCCACTGCCGCCAAGGCCGGCGTCAAGGCTCGGATATCGAGGCGGGACAGTTCGGCCGCGGCAGCCTCCAGCCGGCCCAGCAGAAGGAGTTTGCGGGCAGCGATCAGGCGCGCCTGCAACGCATTGCCGTAATCGCCATGGGCTTCCAGCACCGCCAGCGCCGCCGCCAGCACGCGCGGGGCGCCTGAGAAATCGCGCATGGCCAGCGCCACTTCGGCTTCTGCGACCACGCAGCGCGCACGCGCCAATTGCTCATGCGAGCCAAAGCCGCGCGCCGCCCGGCGCAGCAGTGCGCGCGCCTTGGGGAAGTCGCCCAGCCGCGCCATGGCAATGCCGCGCAGCGCCAGCGCCGGCGGGTCCTCGCGCAGGGCGACATGTTTCAGGGCGCCCAGCACATCGCCGCTGGCCAGGGAGCGCGCCGACGCCGTGATCAGCGAGTCCATCGGGATTCAGGCGCCCCGGAGCACGCGGGATGCGGCTGCGCGCAACAGCACGCGCGAATAAAGCTGGTGAAAGCCAAGCAGTGCGCGCAAGGCGGCGCCCTGCCGCGCGCGCACGACTGCCGAGCCAAAGTACAGCCGCGTGCCCTGCCCGGCCGGCGCCGCCATCAGCCACGAGCGCGTGCTGCCGGCGAAATCGCACATCAGCAATTGACCGGGCGCCCGTCCTTCCACCGACCAGGCGGCGAACTGCTGGCGCTGGCCCCTTGCCAGCTCGCGCGCTTGCGCATCGCGCGACGGTCGCGCAACCAACAGCGCCAGCAACAGGCGCTCCAGCTTGAATACGGCGGTAGTGTAGAAGGCTTCGACAAAGGCGGCATGCGCCACCTGGACCGGCACGTCAACGGCGAAGCAATCGGTATAGGCGCCCTGCTCTCGGTAACGCTGCAGCAAAGCGTCTTCCGGCAGCTCGGCGTTCACAGGTAGCTCCAGGTGTCGGCGCCATCGAACCGGCGCACTTCCAGCGTCGCCACTGTTGCGGGTGCGAAGTTGGCCATGTTGACGCCCATGCGGCCATCGTCATTGGGCCGGAGCGACTTCCAGTGGGTGACGCAGCCGCAGGTCCGGCAGCGCACCGTACGCAGCGACTTGTCGCCCCAGACGTAATCCTCGGTATGCGCCGGATCGCCCCCGATGCGCACGGCATCTTCTGGGTAGAACGCCCACAGCGCCCGCGTACGGCGGCATATCGAACAGTTGCAGTCGATCAGGTAGGTCGGCGCGGCGGGCACCTCGATTGTGATATTGCCGCAGTGGCAGGAACCATTGAGGATAGTCATCCGACAAGCATAACAGCCCGCTCGTCGGTTTGCAGACGCTCGGGTTGCGCATTGCGCTGCGGTTTCGCTTTGCTGTCCGCCTTGCCATAGCGTGCCCTGGCGGGCGGCTCATGCGCTCATCACCTGGCTAGGCAGCAGGTCCGACATGTTTTCCGCCACGGAGCGCGCGTTGAAACAGCGGAAGCGGAACTCGCCGCCATCCTCCAGCTCCACCACCACGATGCCGGTCAGGATGCCGAATTCGCGCCGTACCGAACGTACTTCGCGCAAGGGGATATGCACCGGCTGCAAGTCATCATGCACCGCCTTGTTCATGATGTTCGGTATCCAGTCCAGCGCGTCGGCCGATACGGTGACGATACCGCCGACCCACAATCCGCCGATGATGGCGCCGACTGCTTCCACATTGCGCCCCGCTGCCGCGCCGATGCGGCGATTGACCACGGCGTCCGTGATAAAGGCATTGCACAACTTCTTGATGAAAATCGTCATTGGAACCTCATGCCGTTTTTGTCGATTAACAGGTTGTCCGGATCGTTTTTCAGTACCAGTTGCAGGTTTTCACGCGCAGCGTTGCGCAGGTTTTCATACACGGCCGGCGGCTGCGGCTGCTGCTGGTGCGATTTAAAAGCCAGCGCCATGAAGGCGCCGATCATGGCGCTTTGCTCGAAGACGTCGCGCACCCGGTCCGCCTCGTTGCGGTCATTGATGTTTTGCAGCTTGTTCTGTGCGCGAATTTGCCTGGCGACGGCATTGAAGTCTGCGTCCGAAACCTCGGTATCCTTCAACACCATGTAATTCCCGACCAGGAAAGCCGCCAGTCCGCCCGCCATGTCGCGCGGAGTCCATCCCATCTTCCTTTCAACCTGGAGATATACGTCCATGCTTTGCAAATAGATCTTCTCCATCTCCGCGCGCTTTTCGACCGGGAAGTGCTGGGCAAGCCTGTGCGCGTTGGCCTGCACGGCGGGTTTGGATCTCGGCAGGATTGGCGGGGCCTTCTTCGCAACAGCCGACGAAGGTACCGGAATGCGCAAGTCCGGCTGCGGCCAGACCACAACGTTATCGTAGCTCATGCCAAAACCGCAGCACTGGCCGTACGCAGCAGGCGTCAGCGCAATCGCCAGCGCGCCCAAGATCAACTTGCACTTCATCGTGTCACCTCGAGATTGCACCAAACGTTGTCGGAGAATATACAATTTTTTACAATGCGCCAATTGAATCGAGGTGCGTGAAAGTCACTCTGTACGGAAGGAAGGTCATATGGGGATTCGCGCGCTGGCTTCGTCCGCCCTGGCTCTCGCCCTGCACGGCACCGCCCCGGCAGGCGAAGTATTGCTGGATGTTCCGACCCGGCCTGGCGCCACGGTGCGCGTGCTGGAGATGACTGGCGAGCACACCGCCAGCCATGTCGTCCTTTACCTTGCCGGCGGCTCGGGCCAGCGCGGATTGCAGGGCGTCTGGCCAGGCAGCCTGCCGACCGATCCCGATACATTGTTCGGTGCGCAGCGCCAGATGGCGAACCAGGTAGGGGCCATGGCGGCGCTGGACACCGCCAGCGACCATGAGGTGCTGGACCTGGGCAGCCGCCAGGGCACTGCGCACCGGCAGGATGTCGCAGCCATCGTCGACTTCATGCGCAAGCGCCACCCGCAGGCACGCATGGTCCTGATGGGCAGCAGCGACGGCGCCTTCTCCGCCGCCTCAGTCGCGAACCGCTTGCCCGCTGTGGATGCCGTGGTGCTGGTCAATGGCAGCCCCGATGCCTGGGCCGAGGTTCCGCACTTGAAGCGTCCCGTGCTTGGCGTGCACCATCGGCGCGACGCCTGCCTGCCCTTTCGCGACAGCTATCGGAAGGCGCGCTTCTTCCCGCTGATTGCTGTCGACAGCACAGCGTTCCCGCAGGTTTACGCCGGCACACGCCGCGACTGCAGACGCGAAAGCGCACACGGCCTGCAGGGGCAACGCGCGCAGGTCTACCGGGCAATCGGCAACTGGCTACTGACTGGCGAAGCACCGCCGGAACTGCACTAGCGCTGTGCCGCGCCGCGTGTGCCGGGCAAGCGCCCACGGGCTGGCCATTGCACCGTCGGCGGCAATGCGTGCGAGCGCATTGCGCAGCTTCATGCGGCGCGGCGTTCGACCAGCAGGCGCACAGGACCGGGCAGACATTGGCGCAGGATGGCGCCGATCGCCGCCTCGCGGCGCTGCCAGAATACGCCGGCGGCGATGATGGCAATGCCGATCGCGGTCAGGGCGACCGGGAACAGCAGGCTGTCGCGGAAAACGGTGTACGACAAGTGGCCGAGGTAACCGGCAATGCCCAAGCCGCCGAAAACTGCGAACACGCGGCGCGACAAGGCAGCGCCGATGGCGACCATCAGGACGTTGATCAGGCAATAGACCAGCTTACCGAACTCGCTGCCGGAATCCATCGAGGACAAGGCGCCCCAGAACGTCAACACGCCCCAGATGTACAGCCAGAACGCATAGTCCTTGCTGCTGCGGTTGCGCAGGTCGATCCACAGCGCCACCAGCGTCATGGCGCTGCCGAACACAGCCGAGATCACCTTGCCTTCATGGGAAAACAGGCTGTAATGGCCCAGCAGCATTTCCGTCACGTCCATGCTCATGTACCACAAGGTCACTGCCAGCGGCATCACGGTGAACGGCATGCGGTAGCGCCACAGCACGACGGCGCCGGCCGCCAGCGTGGCCAGCTCCATGAGAATCCAGCGCCAGTCGATGTAGTAATGGTAGTTGCGGTACGAGCTGCCGGCACCGCCGTCCGCCCAAAAGCCGAGCATATGCTGCAGGCCGTAGACCGCCAACGGCACCAGCACCACGGCAAAGGCGGCAAGCACGCCAGCTGGCAGCAGCATCCCGCGCATGCGCAGCCATTCGACCGCGCCGAGGGCCGCCACCATATAGCAGACGGAAATGAAAAACAGGCCGCTGCCGCCGAACGATTCCCAGCCCAGCGTCATGAACAGCGACATGGCGCCGATGGCGATCAGGCCGCCCAAGTAATACAGGATGTGCGCCGGCTTGAAGCCGGGCGTATGCTGCTCGCGCTCGACCAGGAACTGCCACAAACGCCCTGCCTGGCCTTCATCCAGCAGGCCCTGCCCTGCGGCTTCGTCCAACATTGCGCGTGTCAGCTTCATTGCATCTCCTGGTGAGTTAATGGCCTTTGAAGAATTCTATGACATCGGCCGCTTCGCGCGTACGCTTGAACGGCGGCAGGCTTTGCCAGATGCGGCGGCCGTAAGGCTTGGAAATGACGCGCGGGTCGCACAGCATCAGCACGCCGCGGTCGCCCTCGTCGCGAATCAGGCGGCCGGCGCCCTGCTTCAGGTTGATGATCGCTTCGGGCAGGGTGTGGCCCATGAAGCCGTTCAGGCCCTGGCGCTCCATGACTTCGATGCGTGCAGCCAGCACCGGATCGTCGGGCGGTGCGAACGGCAGCTTGTCGATGATCACCAGCGACAGCGCTTCGCCGCGCACATCCACGCCTTCCCAGAAGCTCTGCGAGCCGATCAGAACGCCGTTGCCGGCCTTGCGGAACTGGTCGAGCAGTTCGGTGCGGCCACGGTCGCCCTGCACGAACAGCGGGAATTTCAGGCCGCGTTTGTCGAATTCGTCGCGCAGGCGGTCGGCGGCGCGCTTGACGGCGCGCAAGGTGGTGCACAGCAGGAAGGTGCGGCCGCCGGCCGCTTCGATGACCGGCAGCGCGGCATCCAGCACGGCGTCGGTATAGCCCATTGAATTCGGGTCCGGCAAGCCTTGCGGCACGTACAGGATGCCCTGCTCTTCATAGTTGAACGGACTTGGCCAGTTGCGCGCGACTTCGTTTTCCAGCCCCAGTTGCTGGGCAAAGTGGGTGAAGTCGTTCTTCACCGCCAGCGTAGCGGAGGTGAAGATCCAGCTGCGCGGCACGCCTTCGCGCTGGCCGTTGAAGATCGGTGCGATCGACAACGGCGTCTTGTGAAGCTGCAGCGAACTCTGGAAAGCCTCGACCCAGAATACGGCTTCTTCACCGGCAGCGACCTTGGCTTTCGGGTCGAATTTCCACGCTTCGAGGCGGGCCGAGAGCTCATTGCCGCGCACGCGGCATTGTTCGATGGTCTCGGCGCGTTCCGCGTTCTTTTCCAGCACCGCCACCATGTCGACCAGTTCGTCCTTCAGCGTCTGCAGCGCCGGGAAGAAGTCGCTCGATGGCGCGATCTGCGGCAGCGACATGCGCACGATGTCCTGCGAGAAGGTCAGGCGCAGGTCGCGCGCCGCCTTTTCCACCGGCGTGACGACCTTGGCCCATTCGGCGCCGTCGCGCGCATGGGCCAGGCCCTCGGCCAGCACGTCGCGGCACAGTTCCAGGATCTGCGAGGTGGAGACGCTGTCGCCAAAGAACAAGGTGGCGGTATCGGGCAGCTGGTGTGCCTCGTCGAAGATCACGGTATTGGCCGACGGCAGCAGTTCGGCCACGCCGGTATCCTTCAACGCCACGTCGGCGAAAAACAGGTGGTGGTTGACCACCACCACGTCGGCCTGCTGCGCTTCCCGGCGCGCCTTCATCACGAAGCAGTCCTGGTAGTACTGGCACTCCTGCCCCATGCAGTTCTCACGGGTGGAGGTCACCAGGTTCCACACCAGGGCGTTTTCCGGAACGCGCGCCAGTTCGGCCTTGTCGCCGGTGCTGGTCATTTTCAGGAAGCGCGAGATCTCGCGCAGGTAACCCACGTCTTCGCGCGAGGTCATGCGGCCGTTCTGCAGCGTGCGTTCCAGGTGGTAGTGGCACAGGTAGTTGGAACGGCCCTTCAGCAGCGCCACCGACACAGGCGCCTGCAGCGCGGAGCGGATGGTGGGGATATCGCGCAGGAACAGCTGGTCCTGCAGGTTCTTGGTGCCGGTGGAGACGATGGTCTTGCCGCCCCACAGCAGCGCGGGCACCAGGTAGGCGAAGGTCTTGCCGGTGCCGGTGCCGGCTTCGGCGATCAGGGTTTGCTGCTTGGCGATGGCATCGGCAATCGCCTTGGCCATTTCGGTTTGCGATTTGCGTGGACGAAAACCGCCCACCGCCGGGCCCAGGGGGCCGCCGGGTCCAAACAGGCGCTCAATATCGGCGTCGTGCGCCCCCGGAGGAAAAACCGGATCGTTCGGCGCGCCGGGAGCGGCGGTCGGCTGTTGTTGATCTGTCAAGTTCGTCGAGAAGTGTGTGGCCCTGCTCAGGCCGGTACGTCGGGCACCAATTGCATTTTCAGCAGGGTGATATAGTCTTTCAATTGCAACTTACGCTTCTTGAGGCGGCGCAACTGAAGTTGATCGTGGTGACCATCCAGGGTCAACATTTCAATGACTGCATCCAGGTCGCGGTGTTCGACATCGAGTTCCACGATGCGGCGCTGGATTTCTTCTTTGTTGATCATAAATGGAAAGTCTGCACGATTTCGATTAACGTTTGCTTACAGTTTCGCATGGACAACAGGCTATACTTGCATCGAAACTGCATACTGTGCATAGTTTAACTCAGGTAGTCATTGGAAAGAAGCTGTCAAGTCCCTATGAGCACGTACAAGATCGAGGCCGGAACCGCGCAACATATCGGTAGCCGGCCCCAACAAAATGACCGTGTCGCGCTGTTTACGGCGCAGAAGGCACCCGGCTATGTGCTGGCCGTGCTGGCCGATGGCATCAGCGGCGGCGCCACAGGCGCTGAACAGGTGCTGCATACGGCCAAGACATTGTTTGATGAATACCGGGCGTCGGAGAGCGTCCACCTGCCGCGGCTGGAAGAATTGCTGCGCGAGATCGCCCATGACGTACACCAGATCCTGGTGATGGACCCGCGCACCGGCGCCAGCGAACCGCAATCGAGCATGGTGCTGATGGTGCTGACGCCGGAGCGCCAGGCCGTCTGGGCCATCGTCGGCGACTCACGTTTGTATCGTTTCGACAACAAGGAATGCCTGGCACGCAGCAGCGATGCCGAATATGTCGCCCACCTGATGAAGCAGGAAAACCTGCCGGAAGAAGCGGCGCGCAAGCACCGCCAGGCCAAGCTGTTAAGCAACGCACTGGGGAATAAGCACCGCGAGCCCTTCGTCACGTTCGGCGTGCAGGAAGACCTGAAGGCGGGCAACGCCTTCCTGCTTTGCTCGGATGGCCTGTGGTCATACTTTGCGGATGTGGAACTGGCGAGTGCAATCGCCAAGAAGTCGCCGCGCGAGGCGGCCGAACTGCTGATCAACAAGGCGCGCGAACGCGCGCAGGGCAAGGGCGACAACTGCTCGATGGCGATCATCAAGCTGGTCGCCCCGCCGAAGGAGCCGGTCAACTACACCGTGCAGAAGCTGCGTAAAGCCGTTTAAGGCTTTTTCGCGGCTTCGGCCCTGGCTGCTGCTTCAGCTTTCGCAGCCTTTGCTTTCTGCTCTTCCGCCGCGCGGCGCTTCTTCTCTTCCTTTTCGGCCACCTTGGCCTTGACTTCCGCCTGCCGCTTTTCCGATTCGGCCTTCTTGCGCTCGAACTCCGCAGCCCTGGCGGCGCGTTTCGGCGCGGCGGCCGCTTCCTGCGCGGCGCGGGCGCGCTCGCGGGCATCATGCTCCGCCTGGCGCTGCTGCACCGAGACGGCAGCCGGTTTGGGCGCCGGCTTCGATGCAGGATCGGGCCTTGGCGGCTTCGGATGGGCGGCGTTATAGGCCGCTTCGGCCGCATCTTTCCGGGCGCGGTCCTCCAGTTCGCGGTCGCGTATCTCCACCGCATTGCGGCGTTTGAAGGAATTTGCCTCGACCTCCACCGAGCGCAGTTCCGCCAGGCGCAGACGGCGCTGCTCCTTGGCCTCGTCGATGCAGGCATTGACGAAGAACTTCTCGTAGCAAAGCGCTTCACTGGCGCTGAACCCCGCCTCCACTGCTTCGCGGTCCTTCGCCACCTGCGCCAGGCGCGCGTCTGCCTGCTCGACCGAGTGGGTCTCCGGGATGCGCGGCGCTCCCGTCGTTGCCGGACGGCCGATGTCCTGTGCCAGCACGGCGCTTGGCAGCATCATGGCCAGCCAGATCCAGTTCTTCAAATCTTTCTCCTTGTCAGGACAGCTTTTCGGCGGCGCCGCGCTGTTCCTTTTCCATATATTCGCGCGATTGCATCTCGACGATGCGCGACACGGTGCGGTGGAATTCGTTGGACAGCACACCGGAGGTATACAGCTCCTCCGGCTCCACCTCGGCCGACATGATCAGCTTGACCTTCTGGTCGTAGAACACGTCGATCAGCCAGGTGAAGCGGCGCGCTTCGGACGATTGTCCGGCCGACATCATCGGAATACCGGACAATATCACGGTATGGAAGCGGCTGGCGATTTCCAGGTAGTCGTTCTGCGAGCGCGGGCCGCCGCACAGCGTGGCGAAATCGAACCAGATGATGGTACCGGCGCGGCGCAGGGCCTTCAGCTCGCGGCCTTCGACATGGATGCGCGGGTCTTCATCGGCCGTTTCGGCGATGCGGGCGAAGGCTTCGCGCAGCTGGTGGTCGGTGTTGGCATTGAGCGGCGTATAGTAGGCATCCACCTGCTCCAGTGCACGGCCGCGGTAGTCGACGCCGGCGTCCACGTTCAGCACATCCATCTTTTCCTTCAGCAGGGCGATGGTGGGCAGGATGCGGTCGCGGTGCAGGCCGTCCGGATACAGGGTGGACGGCTCGTAGTTCGAGGTCATGATGAAGGACACGCCGTTGTCGTACAGGGCCTTCATCAGGTTGTACAGGATCATGGCGTCCGCCACGTCCGATACGTGGAATTCATCGAAGCAGATCAGGCGGTATTTCTTGGCGATCCGTTTCGCCACTTCATCCAGCGGGTCTTCCACGCCGCGCAGTTCGTCAAGCTGCATGTGCACGTCGCGCATGAATTCGTGGAAGTGCAGGCGCGTCTTGCGCACCAGCGGGATCACCGAATAGAACGAATCCATCAGGAAGGACTTGCCGCGCCCTACCCCGCCCCACATGTACACGCCGCGCGGTGGCGTCGGGCGGTTGATCAGGCGTTTGAAGGAATTCGAACGCTGGGCCTTGTAGGCGACCCATTCGTCGTAGCACTGCTGCAGGCGGTCGACGGCGCGCTGTTGGGCGGCGTCGGCTTTGAAATCGCGCTGCGTGAGCGCGTGCTGGTAAAACTCTTGGACGTTCATTGTTTTTTGAACCGGTAAACCAGTGTCAGACCCACAGGGTCTGACACTTATGACGCGGCTGTCGCCACACTTGCAGTGAGGGACGGGAGCTGGACCTAGGGCCAGTTCCCGCCGCTTTACCGGTTTTAGAAGTTCAGCGTACGCTTATCAACAGCCAGCGCCGCTTCCTTGGTCGCTTCGGACAGCGATGGGTGTGCGTGGCAGATGCGCGCGATGTCTTCGGCCGAAGCCTTGAACTCCATCGCCACAACCGCTTCGGAGATCAGCTCGGAAGCCATCGGGCCGACAATGTGCACGCCCAGGATTTCGTCGGTGGTCGCATCGGCCAGGAACTTCACCATGCCGTTGGTATCGCCCAGCGCGCGCGCACGGCCGTTTGCCAGGAATGGGAAGGTGCCGGCCTTGTACGCCACGCCTTCAGCCTTGAGCTGCTGCTCGGTCTTGCCCACGGAAGCGATTTCCGGATGGGTGTAGATGACCGATGGCAGGGTGTTGAAGTTGGTGTGGCCATGCTGGCCGGCGATGCGCTCGGCCACGGCAACCGCTTCTTCTTCCGCTTTGTGCGCCAGCATCGGGCCGCGCACCACGTCGCCGATTGCCCAGACGTTTGGCAGGTTGGTCTTGCAGTCCTCGTCCACGGTAATCATGCCGCGCTCGTCGACAGCCAGGCCCACTTTGTCGGCGCCCAGGCCGATGGTGTTGGCGGTGCGGCCGATCGACACGATCAGCTTGTCGAAGGTTGCCTTCTGCGCTTCGCCCTTGGCGTCGGTGTATTCAACGGTGACGCTGTTCTTGCCGGCTTCGACCTTGGTGATCTTGCAGGACAGGTTGATCGACAGGCCCTGCTTGGTCAGCAGCTTCTGCGCTTCCTTGGCGATCTGCTCGTCGACTGCGCCCAGGAAGGTCGGCAGGCCTTCCAGCACGGTCACTTCAGAGCCCAGGCGGCGCCACACGGAGCCCAGTTCCAGGCCGATCACGCCGGCACCGATCACGCCCAGCTTGGCCGGTACGGTTTCGATGTTCAGGGCGCCGGTGTTCGACAGGATCAGCTTTTCGTCGAACGGGGCGCCTGGCAGTGCGCGTGGATTGGAGCCGGTAGCAACGATGATCTGCTTGCCGGTGATGGTTTCGGTGGTAGGACCGGAGATGGCGATCGGGTAGCCTTCAGCGCCAGCGGCGCCGGCGAACGCGCCGCGGCCGTGGAAGAAGGTGACCTTGTTCTTCTTGAACAGGAACAGGATGCCGTCGTTGTTTTGCTTAACAACGGTGTTCTTACGCTTCAGCATCTGGGCCACGTCGAAGGACAGGCCTTCCACGTTGATGCCGTGCTCTTTGAAACCGTGCGATGCGTGTTCGAAATGTTCGGACGATTGCAGCAGCGCTTTCGACGGGATGCAGCCTACGTTGGTGCAGGTGCCGCCCGGGGCTGGCTTGCCTGCTTCGTTGCTCCATTCGTCGATACAGGCTACGGAGAAGCCCAGTTGCGCTGCGCGGATCGCGGCGATGTAACCGCCGGGACCGGCGCCGATAACTACTACGTCAAATTGTTTGTTGCTCATGTATTTTTCCCAATCATTGGTCGTCCGCGGGGACGAAAATCCACATAAGGATGTAAATCAGCACGCCGAAGCCGACACACGTCGCGACCAGAACGAAGATCAGGCGCCAGATCCAGGATTCGATGCCGGACTGTTTGGCAATGCCGCCGCACACGCCGCCCAGCCAGCGGTCGGTGGTGGAGCGGCGCAGCCTGCCCACTTCGGTGGCGAAATCGCCACTTGCCTGCGAACCTTGGTTCAGCAGCTTCTCCTTGGCACGGGCGAATTCTTCATCGCTCAGGGCACCGGCCTGGTGCAGTTCGTGCAGGCGCTTCAGTTCTTCGGAGACGCTCATGTGACTCCCTTCGAATTTTTAAACCGGTAAACCGGTGTCTGACCCGCAGGGTCAGCCACCTTCTTTACGCGGCAGTCGCGGGCCCAGTGTCTGACCCTGCGGGTCAGACACTGCTTTACCGGTTTTTACAGGTCCAGCAGCAGGCGTGCCGGATCTTCCAGCGCTTCCTTCATTGCCACCAGGCCCAGGACAGCTTCGCGGCCGTCGATGATACGGTGGTCGTAGGACATCGCCAGGTAGTTCATTGGGCGAATCACGATCTGGCCGTCAACGACAACAGCGCGCTCCTTGGTGGCGTGCACGCCCAGGATTGCGGATTGTGGCGGGTTGATGATCGGGGTCGACAGCATGGAGCCGAAGGTACCGCCGTTCGAGATGGAGAAGGTACCGCCGGTCAGGTCTTCCAGGGTCAGCTTGCCTTCCTTTGCTTTCGCGCCGAATTCGCCGATCTTCTTCTCGATCTCGGCGATGCTCATCTGGTCTGCGTTGCGCAGGATAGGCACCACCAGGCCGCGTGGGGAACCAACGGCGATACCGATGTCGAAGTAGCCGTGGTAGACGATGTCGTTGCCGTCGACCGAAGCGTTCAGGATCGGGTACTTCTTCAGTGCGTGCACAGCGGCCTTCACGAAGAAGGACATGAAGCCCAGCTTCACGCCGTGTTCTTTCTCGAACTTGTCCTTGTACTTGTTACGCAGGTCCATGACCGGCTTCATGTCGACTTCATTGAAGGTGGTCAGGATGGCGTTGGTGGACTGGGACTCGACCAGGCGCTCGGCGATACGTGCGCGCAGGCGGCTCATTGGCACGCGCTCTTCCGGACGGTCGCCCAGGTTTGCCGGAGCGGCCGGGGCAGCAACCTTCTGCAGTTGTGCCTTGGGAGCGGCTGGCGCCAGCGGCGCCGGAGCGGCTGGTTTCGGTGCGGCGGCGGCAGCCAGGGCGTCGCCCTTGGTCACGCGGCCGTCTTTGCCGGAACCTGCAACGTCGGAGGCGGCGATGCCGGCTTCGGACAGGATCTTGGCAGCGGCTGGCATTGCAACGCCGGATTTGTCGGCGGCAGCAGCAGGAGCGGCGGCAGCCGGTGCAGCGGCGGCGGCAGGAGCCGATGGGGTCGCCCCGGCAGCAGCTTCGGTATCGATGATGGCGATCACTTCGCCGGCAACCACGGTGGCGCCGTCGTTCTTGATCACTTGCACAACCACGCCGGCGGCTGGTGCCGGCAGTTCCAGGACAACTTTATCGGTCTCGATGTCGATCATGTTTTCGTCGCGGGCCACTGCCTCGCCGACTTTCTTGTGCCAGGACAGCAGGGTCGCTTCAGCGACGGATTCCGACAGTTGAGGAACTTTGACTTCGATTTGTGCCATTTGTTTTTTACTCCGAATTTTGTGTATTTTTCGCGCCGCCCGCATCGCGCGGGCGGCTCACCCGCTAATGCGTGAATTACTTGGTCAGGATGAAGCCCTTCAGCTTCGAGAACGCGGTTTCCAGCAGGTCTTTCTGCTGCGCGTAGTGCTTGTCGTAGTAACCCACGGCAGGCGAAGCGGAAGCTGGACGGCCGGCGTATGCCAGCTTCTGGCCAGATTCCATAGCCTCGAAGATGTTGTGCTGGATCTGGAACCACGGACCCTGGTTCTGCGGCTCGTCCTGCGCCCACACCACTTCGGCCAGGTTCGGGAACTTCTTCAGTTCAGCAGCGAACGCCTTGTGCGGGAACGGATACAGCTGCTCGATACGCACGATGGCGGTATCGGTCACGCCGCGGGTCTTGCGGGTGTTGACGATGTCGTAGTACACCTTGCCGGAGCAGGCGATCACGCGCTTGACCTTCTTGGCGTCGATGGACTCGTCCACTTCGCCGATCACGGTCTGGAAGGCGCCCTTGGCCAGCTGTTCCAGCGGGGAACCTGCATCCTTGTTACGCAGCAGCGACTTAGGCGTCAGGATCACCAACGGCTTACGGAACTGACGCACCATCTGGCGGCGCAGCACGTGGAAGATCTGCGATGCGGTGGTCGGCTGCACAACTTGCATATTGTTGTCAGCGCACAGCTGCAGGAAACGCTCTGGGCGGCACGACGAGTGCTCTGGGCCCTGGCCTTCGTAACCGTGCGGCAGCATCATGACCAGGCCGGAAGCGCGGCCCCACTTCACTTCGCCGGAGCTGATGAACTGGTCGATCACGACCTGGGCGCCGTTGACGAAGTCGCCGAACTGGGCTTCCCAGATGGTCAGGGTGTTAGGCTCGGCGGTCGAGTAGCCGTATTCGAAGCCCAGCACTGCCTCTTCGGACAGCACGGAGTCGATCACGGTGAACGGCGCCTGGCCTTCCGCGATGTTCTGCAGCGGGATGTAGGTGCCAGCGTCCCAACGTTCGCGGTTCTGGTCGTGCAGCACTGCGTGGCGGTGGGTGAAGGTGCCGCGGCCGGCGTCCTGGCCGGTCAGGCGCACTGCGTAGCCGGAGGAAACCAGGGAGGCGAAGGCGAGGTGTTCGCCCATGCCCCAGTCCAGGTTCATCTCGCCCTTGCCCATGGCAGCGCGGTCAGCCAGCACTTTCTCGACCAGCGAGTGCACCTTGAAGCTTTCCGGCACGGTGGTGATGGCGGTAGCCAGGCGTTTCAGCTCGGTCATCGGCACCGCGGTATCGGCCGCGTCGGTCCACTTGCGGTTCAGGAACGGCAGCCAGTCAACGGCGTACTTGTTCTTGAAGTTGGAGATCACTGGATCGATGGTGTGCTTGCCCTGGTCCATCGCAGCGCGGTACTCGGCCACCATGGCGTCGCCGCCGTCGGCCGGGATCACGCCCTGGGTAATCAGCTTGTCCGCGTACAGCTTGCGGGTGCCTGGGTGCTTGGCGATCTTCTTGTACATCAGCGGCTGGGTCAGCGCCGGGGTGTCCTGCTCGTTGTGGCCCAGTTTGCGGTAGCAGATGATGTCGACAACGATGTCTTTCTTGAACTGCAGGCGGTAATCCAGGGCGATCTGGGAAGCCAGAACCACGGCTTCAGGATCGTCGGCGTTCACGTGCAGCACAGGCGCTTCGATCATCTTCACGACGTCGGAGCAGTAAATGGTGGAGCGTGCATCGCGCGGATCGGAAGTGGTGAAGCCGATCTGGTTGTTGATCACGATATGCACGGTACCGCCGGTGCCGTAGCCACGGGTCTGCGCCAGGTTCAGGGTTTCCATCACGACACCCTGGCCGGCGAATGCGGCGTCGCCGTGCACCAGGATCGGCAGCACTTGCGCGCCCTGCGCGTCGCCGCGGCGGTCCATACGGGCCTTCACGGAACCTTCAACCACCGGGTTGACGATTTCCAGGTGCGACGGGTTGAACGCCAGCGACAGGTGGACCGGGCCGCCTGCGGTGGAGATGTCGGACGAGAAGCCCTGGTGGTATTTCACGTCGCCAGCCGGCAGGTCGTCGGCGTGCTTGCCTTCGAATTCTTCGAACAGGTCCTTAGGCGCCTTGCCCAGGGTGTTCACCAGCACGTTCAGGCGGCCACGGTGAGCCATGCCGATCACGATTTCCTGCACGCCTTTTTCGCCGGCGCGCTGGATGATTTCATCGATCGAAGCGATGAAGGTCTCGCCGCCTTCCAGCGAGAAGCGCTTCTGGCCGACGTACTTGGTGTGGAGGTAGCGTTCCAGGCCTTCAGCGGCGGTCAGGCGCTCCAGGATGTGCTTTTTCTTTTCGGCGGTGAAGTTAGGGGTCGAACGGATCGACTCCAGGCGCTCCTGCAGCCAGCGCTTTTCGGCCGGGTCGGAGATGTACATGTATTCCGCGCCGACGGAGCGGGTGTAGGTGTCTTTCAGCAGGTTGGTCAGGTCGCGCAGGGTCGCGGTTTCCGGGCCAAAGTAGGTGTTGCTGATGTTGAAAACGGTGTCCTGGTCGGCGTCGGTAAAGCCGTAGAAGGAAGGCTCGAGTTCAGGGATGTTCGGACGTTCCTGGCGCTGCAGCGGATCCAGGTTGGCCCAGCGAGAGCCCAGGTAACGGTAGGCTGCGATCAGCTGGGTGGCGGCCACGCGCTTGCGGCCCATTTCGGCGTCGGACGAAGCGACGATGGTGCGGATCGGACCTGCTTTCGCGCGTTCGGCGAAGGAGGCGATGACGGACGAGTGAACGACGTCTGGTTTGGCGCTGCCGTCAACTGCCGGCACGTTCTGCATGGCGTCGAAGTACTGGCGCCAGTTGTCTGGCACGGAGCCAGGATTTTCGAGGTACGCCTCGTACAGTTCTTCTACGTACGGCGCGTTCCCACCGAACAGGTAGGAATTGGACGTCTGTTGTTGCATCATTTCTTTGCTCACCTTTCTTCGCGCTTCGCGAGGAATTAGCGGGTTGTTCAAACCTTCCGCGACACGGCCTGACCGGTTAGCGGATTGCACATCAAGTTGTGGGGGAAGGGCTCTGTTGTTTCCAGATTTTCCAAAAACGGTCGCTTAGGATAGCACGGGTTCTTGAACTGCAACAACTAAAACCATTGGTGGCGGACTGTCCCGCCGCCCCTCTGACGGCGCACGGATTCGGGCAGCAACGCACCGTCACCCATGGCTTGCATTCATACAATTATCAATCTGAACATTTTTTTCTTTCTTGTAACAATTGGTGAATATTTCCAAACAATTCATCGCTATACTTTTTGTGGCATTACATTTTTTTCAACAAACCAAAGGAAGTTCATGCGCAAATTGTTCGCTACGTTGCTGCTTTTGCTTGCCACCGGTTCAGCATCGGCACAATCCCTCGGTCAGTCACTGAGCACAAGTAATTGTTCTCCTGACGGCACTTGCGGCATTCTGAGGCCAGGCCAATACCTCGAGAACGGCATCTACCTGCTCCTCATGCAATCGGATGGCAATCTGGTCTTGTACGAAAACTTCAGCACTACCCGCAAGCCAGTCTGGGCCTCGAATACGGATGGCAAGGGCGGCACTTACGCCGTGATCCAGCACGATGGCAATCTGGTCATCTACCGCCCCAACGGCTCCGGTGTGGCGCCAGTTTGGGCGACCAACACTGGCGGCAAGCCTTACCAGTACGCCTCTGTAAATCTGGACAACAAGGGCGCCATCACCCTTTTGTACGGACTAGGCCCGACCTACGACAAAACCACGATCTACGCCGGCCCCGGCCCGAATGGTGGCGAAACGGGTGGCACCTGCTCCCAGCCACGCCAATATCCGGTCTGCGCCGGACGTTGGCCAACGGGACTTCAACTGGTCGTGGTCGCCTGCAGCGAATCTGAGGCGCGCCGCCTCGCAGCCATGCAGGGCCTCAACTGGGGCGGCTGCTTGTAAGTGATATCGGCCGGCACCCGACAACACAAATAGTGACGAGAACTCAGAACGGGGCTTTATGATCAAGTACGTTTTTTTAACCGCTGCTATTTTCGTTGGGGGCTGGCTGGCATGGCCATCAGGCGAAACATCGTCGGACGGCCATGCTTCTGTCTTAGCAAAACCGGCTGCACTTGCCACCAGCAATAGTCCGTCGCAAGTGGCGCGCCCATGCACCACCCCATTTTCCGCTGCCTGCCTGGCACAGGCTTCACCACAATCCGGTCAATCCCGTCGAATTGACGCCCGGCGCAAGGAGATGCGCGCCTTAGGCCTTGCAATTCCAGATATGTACGACGAAATGGGGTTGGGACAACTGGAAGAGTTAAGCAGGAAGCACGATGTTTACGCAATGCTTCAACTGGCATTGCGATACCGGCTCGAGGTCGAGCACCTGCGACGCGAACCGGAATACGATATCAAGGAATCACCGAAAGAAGCCGAACAGCGCCACTGGCTGGACGCCGTTACGAACGGCCATGCCCGCTCTGCCATGATTGTGGCCGACCTGGCGTGGAAGGATGGCAAACCCGCCGAGGCAGTCTCATGGAGCCTGCTGGCACAGCGCATGGGCGATCCAGGCGCTGAGAAATGGCTCAAGGAAAAGCAGGCCATGGTAAGCCCGGGTGACCAAACGCTTGCCGAAGATAGGGCCGTCGGACTGTTTCACTACGTTCTGCGGCAACAACATGCGAGATTGACGCCGCAATAGACGGTAGCTTTCCGGTCCCGTTTTCCTAGAACTGCCCCTCATGCGCCGCGAACCAGGCGACCAGGTAATCGAGCAAAGCCCGAAGCGCCGGCGGCATATGCTGGCGCGACGTATAGATGGCATGAATCCCCAGCGCCTGCGGTTGCCAATCCGGCAAAATCTCCCTGAGCTGCCCCGCCGCGACCAGCGGCTGCGCCACGAAACGCGGCTGCATGGCAAGACCCGCGCCCTGCACTGCCGCCGCCAGCAGCGCCATCGACTCATTCGAGGTCAGATTGCCGTTCACCGCCACGGCCACCACGCCACCCGCCATATGCGCCAGCTCCCACTCGCTCTTACCGAAATAGCTATATGCCAGGCAGTTATGCCGCGCCAGTTCCTGCGGCATACCGGGCGTCCCATGCGCCGCCAGATAGGCGGGTGCAGCGCACAGCATCGACTTGCACTCCCCCAGCTTGCGCGCAATCTGGTTCGGCTCCAGCGCATTCGTAATGCGAATTGCCAGGTCAATCCTTTGTTCAACCAGGTTGACTGAGCGGTTATCGACCTGCAAATCCACCGTCACCTTCGGATAGCGGCGCAAGAAACCCGCCAACGCCTCCGCCAGTGCCGTCTGTGCCAGGAACTGCGCGCAAGCCACCCGCAGCAGGCCACGCGGCTCACCTGCTCCCGCATCGCCCGCCGCCGGAATCGCACCGGCCAGCGCCAGCAGTTCACGGCAGCGCGCCAGCGTCACCTCCCCCGCCGCGGTCAGCCCCAGGCGGCGCGTAGTCCGGTGCAGCAGCCGCGCCCCGGCCCACTCCTCCATCTCCGCCAGGTAGCGCGTCACCATTGCACGTGACATATCAAGCGCCTCCGCAGCCCCGGCCAGGCTACCGCGTTCAGCGATGGTGACAAACACGTTGGCGGAAGCAATGCGGTCCATTTGAACTATTTATGCAATAAACCGTTTCAATATACCCTATTTTTCGATCATGTCGATCGGCCTACACTGGCGCCATCCAATCACCAGAAGGAACAAAAACATGATCAAGCACACCCTCGCCGCAGCCGCATTCGCCGCAGCCACCGCCGGCGCCTCTGCCGCCCCGTTGACCCTGGAAGTGTTCAATCCAGGCGAAGCCGCCATCTTCCCGGTTGCCTCGGTGCTGGTAAAAGGCGCGAAAGACGCGGTCCTGGTAGACGCCCAGTTCTCGCGTGCCGAAGCGGAAAAGCTGGCGGCCCGGATCAAGGCCAGCGGCAAGCGCCTGACCACGATATATATCAGCCACGGCGACCCGGACTTCTACTTCGGCCTGGATGTGCTGAAAGCCGCCTTCCCGCAAGCCCGCATCGTAGCGCGCGGCAACACCATCGCCGCCATGGAAAAGAAAGCCCAGGCCAAAGTGGCCTATTGGGGCCCGATCCTCGGCGCCAACGCACCGAAAGGCGTGGTGATGCCCGAGCTGCTGCAAGGCGACATCGAACTGGAAGGCCAGAAATTGCAAGTCAAAGGCCAGGGCGACCGCAGCTATGTATGGATTCCATCGATCAAAGCCGTGGTCGGCGGCGTGGTACTGTTCAAAGGCCTGCACGTATGGGTAGCCGACACCCAGACGCCTGAATCGCGCACCCAATGGCTGGCCGTGCTCGATGAAATCTCCGGATTGAAGCCAAGCACCGTCGTTCCCGGCCACTTCGCCCCGGGCAGCGCCCTGACGCCGGACGCCATCAGCTACACCGCCGACTACCTGCGCCGCTTCGAAGCCGCCACCCCCGCCGCCGCCGACAGCGCAGCCCTGATCGCCGCCATGAAATCCGCCTACCCGCAAGCCGGCCTCGAAAGCGCCCTGCAATTGAGCGCCAAAGTCGCCAAAGGCGAAATGAAATGGTAACGGCCCAGCCCGTGTCACACCTTGGGGTCACACCCTCGGTGTGACACGGCCCCAGCCGTTTCGGCGCATGAGCTCGTGTCACACTTGGGGTGTGACCCCAGGGTGTGACACGAGGTCAGCCGTTCGCCGGTGTAGACTTTTCTGTCTAGATCATTTATTCTAGATCCATCGATGTTCTTCCTGGATCTGCCATGTCCCTGCCGAAACCCACCCCTAGCGAACTGGAAATGCTGCGTCTCTTGTTTGCGCTGGGCCCCGCCACGGCGCGGCAGGTGCATGAAGCTGCCACGGAGACGCGGCCCGAGATGCAATACGCGACCGTCCTGCGCCTGCTGCAAGTCATGCACACCAAGGGTTTGCTGAACCGCGACGAAAGCCAGCGCGCCCACGTCTACTCCCCTGCCGAGCAGCAGGATTCGATCCAGACCTCCCTGCTCAAGGATTTGATCCATAAGGCCTTTGCCGGCTCCGGCAAGGCGCTGGTGATGGCGGCCCTGCGTGGCGGCCATGTTTCTGCCAAGGAGCGCGCTGAAATCCAGAAAATGCTGGACGAGGAAAACTAGGCGCGAGCTATACTGCGCCCGCCCACACTCTTTGCTCCTTCTGCATGTCACTCGAAACGCTTCAACAACTGCGCTCCGGCCGGCTGGCTGGAACAGTACGGCTGCAATTGCGCTGCGGCCTGACTGAGTTCCCGCGCGAGATTTTCCAACTGGCTGACACGCTGGAAATCCTGGACCTTACCGGCAACGCCTTGTGCTCCCTGCCGGAAGACCTGCCCCGCCTGCACCGGCTGCGCATCATCTTCTGCTCCGAGAACCGGTTTGCCGAGCTGCCGGCAATCCTCGGCCAATGCCCTTCGCTGACCATGATCGGTTTCAAGGCGAACCGCATCGCGACCGTGCCCGCTTCCGCCCTGCCCCCGCGCCTGCGCTGGTTGATCCTGACCGATAACTGCATCGAACATCTGCCCGCCGAAATCGGCAATTGCAGCAGCATGCAAAAGCTCATGCTGTCGGGTAATCGCCTAAACGCGCTGCCGCCGCAGCTGGCAAATTGCAGCAACCTGGAACTGCTGCGCATCTCCGCCAACGAGCTTCCCGGGTTGCCGGACTGGCTGACGGCAATGCCGCGTCTCGCCTGGCTCGCATTCGCCGGAAATCCCTTCAGCGCGGCAGCCATCCCGCCCGTCGCCAGCATTTCCTGGAACGAGCTGGAAATCCAGCATAAACTCGGCGAAGGTGCTTCCGGCGTGATTTACCAGGCTACGCACAATGGCCAAACGGTCGCAGTCAAGATCTACAAAGGCGCCATGACCAGCGATGGCTTGCCGGCGCAAGAAATGGCCGCCTGTATTGGCGCCGGCACCCATCCCAACCTGATTCCCGTACTGGGAACGATCCCCGACCATCCCGCCCGCCTTCCGGCACTGGTCATGCCGCTGGTCGATCCAGGCTTGCGCAACCTGGCTGGCCCGCCAAGCTTTGCAAGCTGCACGCGCGATATTTATGAGGACGGCCAGCAGTTCAGCGGTGAAGCGGTGCTGGGCATCGCCCGCGGCATCGCTTCCGCTGCCGCCCACCTGCATGCGCGCGGCATCATGCACGGCGACCTGTATGCGCACAACATCCTCAACTGCGGCAAAGGCAAGGCAGTGCTGGGAGATTTCGGCGGCGCCGTGTGCTTCGAACCGGGCACAGAAACCGCATCCGCGCTGGAGCGGCTGGAAGTCAGGGCCTTCGGCTACCTGCTGGAGGAGTTACTGGAACGATGCGACGAAGAACTGCCGGAGGTGCGGGCGCTGGCAAATGATTGCCTGCACCCTGCACCGAAAACTCGCCCTGCGTTTGCCGAAGCTGTTGCAAGGCTGGCCGGGGCTTAGCTCAACGGCTCTTGTCCGGATAAGCAGGACGCGCCGGCCGGCTTGGCGGCGTCTTCGCCAGTTCAGCCTTGATTACCTCGATCGCCTTCTCAAGCTGCGGGTCGCGGCCAGCGATGACGTCGGCCGGATTCTGGTCCACTTCGATATCGGGCGGCACGCCTTCATTCTCAATGCCCCAGCCACCTTCACGAGTCCAGAACGCCAGGTTCGGGGCCGTGATCGTGCCGCCATCCAGCAGCACCGGGAAGCCGAGAATGCCGACCAGGCCGCCCCAGGTGCGCTTGCCAATCAGCGGCCCGAGCTTATTCTTGCGGAACATCCACGGCAGCAGGTCGCCGCCCGAGCCGGCGGTTTCATCGATCAGCATCGCGCGCGGTCCCTGGATCGAGGCGGACGGCGTCTTCATGTCCGCGCCATAGCGCATGGCCCACCACGCGATCTCCTGCTTCTGTAACAGCTCGATGTAATAGTCGGCCAGGCTGCCGCCGCCATTGAAGCGCTCATCGATGATGATCGCGTCTTTGTAAGACTGAGGGTAGAAGTAGCGCTTGAAGTAAGTATGCCCCAGTCCCGCCGTATTCGGCACATAAACGTATGCTACGCGCCCGCCGGTTGCGGCATTGACCTTGCGGATATTCCCCTCTACCCAATCGCGGTTGCGCAGCGCATCCTCGGACGCCACAGGCACCACCGTAATGTGGCGTGCGCCCTTGCCATCCGCATTCGGCCCCACTGTGATTTCGATCGACCGGTTGGCAGTGTTTTCGAAGGCGCTGTACAGGTTGGTCGGCGGCGCCAGCGGACGGCCATCGACCGCCAGCAGGTACTCGCCCACTTTCACATTCAGGCCTGGCTCGGTCAGCGGCGCGCGCAGCTTGGGATTCCAGTTCAAGCCGCCGTAGACTTTCTTGAAGCGGTAGCGCCCATTGGCGATGTCATAATCGGCGCCCAGCAAGCCGCCAGGCACGGGCTTGGCTTCGATGAAGTTATCGCCGCCGCCGCCGCGGTGATGGCCGACTGCCAGCTCGCTGCATAGCCACTGGATTACGCGGTTCAAGTCGCTGCGCGTGGCGACGTCGGGCAGGAACTGGGCGTACTTGGCGCGCATGGCTTTCCAGTCCACGCCATGCATATGCGGGTCGTAGAAGTAGTCGCGGTTGATCCGCCAGGCTTCGTCATAGATCTGCCTCCATTCCGCGCGCGGATCGGCCTTGGTTTCGATTGCCTCCACGCGCAGCTTGCCCTCAGACGGCGACAGCATCTTGCCGGTGGCGGAACCCATATTCCATTGCTCTTTCAAGCGCCAGGCGATTTTCTTGCCGTCGGAACTTATTTCGAAATCGTCCGCCTCCGCGACAATGGTTTCAGTCTTGCGGTCTTTCAGGTCGAAACGCTGGACCTGGCGTTTGCCGTCCACTTCGCGCAGGAAGAAGATCTGCCCTTCCGCGCCAGCTTCGAGGTCGAAGTACTCGGAGACTGGCGGCGGCATATCGATAATGCGAGTCGAGATGCCCTCCCAGTCGATGCGCATCGGTGCCGGCGGCCTGGCCGTCGCCGCGGCAGCTTTGGCCTTGGCGTCGGCACCACGGCTGCTGCTGGTGTCGGCAAGCACGCGCTCATCGCTCCTATCACCGGATGCGCCGTCCTTGGGCGGCTCCTTCGGCGCGGGCGGCACGGTCGCAGCCCCCTTCTCTTCATCGCTTTCGCGGACCAGCGGCGAGGGCACATCATTGCGCAGCACCATCAGCCAAAGCGAGCGCGTTGGCTGGTTGTCCTGGTTCTGCAGCGAAAACCAGTTGTTGCTGGGACCTGCGTCTGTGGAGGCGAAGAAGTAAAGATACTTGCCGCTGCGGTCGAAGACCGGGTTGGCGACGTCGGACAAGCCATCCGTCACCGCATGCGATTTGTCCTCGTCCAGCGCGTAAATATATGCCGTGCGGGTATAGCTCAGCGAATTAAGCGTGTAGGCGATGAAACGCGAATCTGGCGACCATGCGCCGCGCAGGGACTTGGTGACCCCATACATGGGCTCGGTGGCGACCTTCTTCTGCATGCCCGTCGCCAGGTCGATGTAGTACAGCGTCCAGGAATTGTCGATGAAAGCGATCTTCTTGCTATCCGGCGACCATACGGCGCTCTCGAAGAATCCCGAACCGTTCAGCTTGAACTTGCGCAGCTCGCCTTTCCCGTCCTGCTGCCTGACATGCAAGGAATACTCGCCGCCTTCGTCGGAAAAGTAGGCGACTTGCCGTCCATCCGGCGACCATGCCGGGCCCCGCTCGTGCGCGCCCGGGGTTTGTGTCAGATGGCGGATGTCGCCTTTTTCGGCGGGAAGCGTGACGATGTCGCCGCGGAATTCAAATGCCACCCGCGCGCCCGACGGTGAAATCGACGAATTGCGGATATATTTCGCCCCGCGCACCCAGCGTTCGCGCGACAGGCCCAAGTCGGCACTGACGCCAATTGCGAGCCTCCTGCCGACAGTAGCGCCAGAAGCAAGGTCGAGCATATGCAGGTAACCGGCTTGTTCATACAAAATGCGCCCGCCCGAGAATGCCGCGTTCAACACCGGGAAATCGGAATGCCTTGTCAATTGCCTGATGTCCTTACTGCGCGTATCGTATTCGTAGAGATTAAACTCGCCATTCCGGTCCGAGCGGAAGTAAACCTTATCGCCCGCCCACATCGGATCCACATCATTCACCCGCGTTTCCGGTTGCGGTATTCGTTCGACCGTCCGGGCATCCCGATTAAACAGCCAGATAATCGAATTCAAACCGCCCCGATAACGCTTCCACTGTAAAAAGGCGGACGAGGTCGGGTTATACGCCATACTGCGGCCGTCCGGCGAAAATGTCGCTTTCGCTGCATTCGGAATCTCCAACTGCGTTTCAACACCCGCGCCTACCGGAACCGTAAACAGATTCCGGTAGCGGTTATTCGATGCCGCACGCGGCGAAGTAAATAACACCTGCGCTCCGTCCGGCGTAAATCCTTGCACCAAATCCTGCCCGGGATGCCAAGTTAAGCGCCGCGGAATACCGCCTGCGATTGGTAGGACGAACGCATCTGTATTCCCATCGATATTCGCGCTGTAAGCAATCAACTTGCCATCCGGCGAAAAGAAGGGGTTGGATTTTTCCCCGACATCGGAAGTCAGACGCTTTACATTCTGTCCTTGATGGTCTGCCAGCCAGACATCGCCGGCGTAGATAAACGCAATATGCTCTTTCGAAATTGCTGGCTCCGATACCAGCCTTGTGTCAGAGGTATTCGGCACCGCTAGGGTGACTGCCGGGAATGCCAGTAAGGTGGCCAGGAAAAGATTACGACGGGTGGACAAGCATGCCTCCGTAAAAAGAGAAAGTACGTATTTGAAGAGCAGACCTGCCTCCACGATATCAGAACTTCCGGCGCCATGAAGTAACACCAGGCCGCACACCAACAATTGGCTAGTTTACGCCAATAATTGGCATGGATCGCGCATAGTGGAGAGATTAGGACGCTGCTTTCGTCATCGACGGCCGAGCATTGAACTTCGTTGCGCTGTCCGGGCAACTTTTTAATGCCACTTGCAGAGAAACTGCGTAGTGATCCTTTCCCTTATTTAACCTATCAATCGAAGCAAAAGCTTCAGGTCCCTCCCAATAGTCGAAGCGCGCGCCCGCTGCATCTGTAGAACTCTTTTTGGCCATCTTATGCGCCAGCAAGCGCGATTCAATGGCCCGGCTCAGTTGCTCAGTATCTGCAGCTGACGTTTTCCAGAATCCTACCGCCGCCGCGCATCCGCGCCCTCCTTCAAACCCACGCATATATCCGCGCACAGGAAATCCGAATTCCTTTTGGGCCTCAGGCTCTGGTGCGTACATAAACCACCCATTTGCACCAGCCGCTTTCGGCCGATATTGAATGAACTCCGCCTCGGGCATCTGAATTGAGAGGCCGTCCAGCATCACAACTTGCGCTTCGGCAGACCATGCAGGTGCCGCAACCGCCGCAGCCGCCAGAACAAACGATTTCAACATTCGCTGCTTCCTAAATAGAAATTGGGAACAGCATATTGCCATTCTCGAATTCTCAAGGATAGTGAAGCAATACCCTGACTAGCGATGCGCTACTTGACGTCGCAGAAAATGATACGCGGAATATTTGGGCGGAAAAGTCGGTGCTGCCCATCCTGCTCAGGCCAATGCAACCATTTGTTGCGGAACCTTAGCCGGCCCGGTGTCGATTTGAGTGAAATGTTCAAGCACGGCCAGAAAAACGAAGAGATTCTTGATCTGAAAGGCGTGCGGCCGCCCCCATGGAAGCCGGCGCCCCTTCTTTTTGATAATTACTTGCCCCGCCCTTAATTCGGCATCATCGACTTCTGACCAGGAAAGTTTGCCGAAGCGCCTGCTGAGTCCGTCACGGCTGACCTTAAGCGCACCGAAATCCACTGTACCGCCGCGCTCCATTTTCGCAATCACAAGTGGAACCATCGCTTCCGCCGTCAGCGTCAGAAGATTAATGCCAAGCGCGAAAACCTCCTGGTAGTTGTCAGTGAACTTCAAGGTGGTCTTTGGCGCCAGACTTACCTTTACCCATGTGCGTCGAATTGGAAGTCTGGGCAATTTGGTAGCGCGAACAGTCACGTCCTGCACATCGCGCCAGCGGAAGAACCGGGTTTTGCCCCTGCGCCTATGGGCAATTCCTTTTTCGAAGACAGTCAGGCTTGAGCCTTTGAGCCTATGCCAGCGGGCGGCAATGACGAGTCCGAGCAAAGCGAGTAATCCAGCAGTAATTCTCAAAAATACAGGCAGGCTTGCTTCCTTCACCGCCATCTGAGCGTCAGCGGCGACGAAGACCAGAGCAATGGCCGTGGCAACCAGCAAGACCGCAAGAACAGGATAGAACAGGCCCATCCCCCCGATCGGGTGGATACTGACAATCTTCCCGCACTGGCTCGCTTGATGAAATTTCGCAGACAAGTTGATTCCTTAAATTCGCAGAAGAAAAACAGCGAGCCAAACAGGTAGCTTCATCGAACAGCAATCGCCTGCGCTTGATTGAATGAGGAAGTTCCTTTCGACCGGAGTGGCCCTTGATGAGAGACGTCGAACTCGATAGTATTATTGAAATCTTTCGATTTGACAACAACATGTCTTGGCCCGGAAAAAAAAAGCGAGCCGAAGCTCGCTTTTTTTTGCGGGAAAGACGGCAGAGATTACTTGCGGTCTTTCAGCGGCGGCACGTCGCGCACTGCGGAGCCGATGAACAGCTGGCGTGGGCGGCCAATCTTCTGCTCTGGGTCGGCGATCATTTCGTTCCACTGGGCGATCCAGCCGATGGTACGGGCCATGGCGAAGATACCGGTGAACAGCGACACTGGGATGCCCAGGGCCGACTGCACGATGCCGGAGTAGAAGTCCACGTTCGGGTACAGCTTGCGGGAAACGAAGTACTCGTCGTTCAATGCAATCTGTTCCAGTTCCATGGCCAGCTTGAACAGTGGGTCGTCCTGCAGGCCCAGTTCGTTCAGCACTTCGTGGCAGGTTTCGCGCATCAGCTTCGCACGTGGGTCGAAGTTCTTGTACACGCGGTGACCGAAGCCCATCAGCTTGACGCCGGAATTCTTGTCTTTCACCTTGGCGATGAACTCAGGAATCTTGTCGACGGAGCCGATTTCTTTCAGCATGTTCAGTGCAGCTTCGTTCGCGCCGCCGTGGGCAGGGCCCCACAGGCAAGCGATACCGGCAGCGATACAGGCGAACGGGTTGGCGCCCGAGGAGCCAGCCAGACGTACGGTCGAGGTGGAAGCGTTCTGCTCGTGGTCTGCGTGCAGGATCAGGATACGGTCCAGGGCGCGCACCAGCACGTCGTTCACTTTGTACTCTTCGCATGGGTTGCCGAACATCATGCGCATGAAGTTGGCGGAGTACGACAGGTCGTTGCGTGGGTACACGAACGGCTGGCCGATCGAGTACTTGTATGCCATGGCGACCAGGGTCGGCAGCTTGGCGATCAGGCGGATGGCCGAGATTTCACGCTGCTTGGCATCGTTGATGTCCAGCGAATCGTGGTAGAACGATGCCAGCGCGCCGACGGTGCCAACCAGCACGGACATCGGGTGCGCGTCACGGCGGAAGCCGCGGAAGAAGAATTGCATCTGCTCGTGCACCATGGTGTGCTTGGTCACGGTGTCGACGAACTTCTTCTTGTCCACGGCGTTCGGCAGTTCGCCGTTCAGCAGCAGGTAGCAAGTTTCCATGAAGTCGGCGTTCACGGCCAGTTGCTCGATCGGGTAGCCGCGGTATTGCAGCTCGCCCTTGTCACCGTCGATGTAGGTGATCGAGGAGTTGCACGACGCGGTCGACATGAAGCCTGGGTCGTAGGTGAACTTGCCGGTGGTGCCGTACAGCTTGCGGATGTCGATGACGTCCGGGCCCACGGTGCCCTTGTAGATCGGCATTTCCACCGATGGGCTGCCGTCCGAGAACGACAGTGTAGCTTTGGTATCAGAGATGTTCATGGACTCTTCCTTTGGGAGAGATGCAGCAAATAAAAATTAATTCAGGCTTGGCGCAGGCGAGCCAGTAACGCATGGACATGCGGCAGGTCTATTTCGCCTTCCGGCTCCTTACGGGCCAAGACCAGATCCATCAGTGCATTGTCCGACAAATCGAGGAGCCGCGTGAACGCGTCCACTTCCTCGTCGGTCAATCCTTCCTCGTGCGCATCAAGGAAACGAGTCAGGATAATGTCGTTTTCCAGCAGGCCCCGGCGTGCGCGCCAGCGTAGGCGCGCACGGTTGGTCGGATCGGCCTGATGCGCTCGTTTTTCGAGTTCGGCCATTTTATTAAATGGCGCGACGCACCATCAGTTCCTTGATCTTGCCGATCGCCTTGTTAGGGTTCAGGCCTTTCGGGCACACGTCGACGCAGTTCATGATCGAGTGGCAACGGAACAGACGGTACGGGTCTTCCAGGTTATCCAGGCGTTGGCCGGTGGCTTCGTCGCGCGAGTCGGCGATGAAGCGGTAGGCTTGCAGCAGGCCGGCTGGGCCGACGAACTTGTCCGGGTTCCACCAGAACGAGGGGCAGGAAGTCGAGCAGCAGGCGCACAGGATGCACTCGTACAGGCCGTCCAGTTCTTCGCGTTCCGCAGGCGACTGCAGGCGCTCTTTCTCCGGAGGGATCGAGTCGTTGATCAGGAACGGCTTGATCGAGTGGTACTGCTTGAAGAACTGGGTCATGTCGACGATCAGGTCGCGCACCACCGGCAGGCCTGGCAGCGGACGCAGCACGATAGGCTCGGTCAGCTCGTTCAGGTTGGTGGTGCAGGCCAGGCCGTTCTTGCCGTTGATGTTCATCGCGTCGGAACCGCACACGCCTTCGCGGCAGGAGCGGCGCAGCGACAGCGAGTCATCCACGTCGGACTTGATGCGCTGCAGTGCGTCCAGCAGCATCTTGTCGGTATCTTTCAGCTCGACCGTCAGGTCTTGCATGTACGGCTTGGCGTCCTTGTCCGGATCGTAACGGTAAATCTTGAATTTGAGAGTGCGTGCCATGTTGTGAGGCCCTTGCTTAGAAAGTACGTGGTTTCGGTTTGAAGGTATCAACCGTCAGCGGCTTGGTGACGACAGCCTTGTATTCCAGGCGGTTGCCTTCCGAGAACCACAGCGTGTGCTTCATCCAGTTTTCGTCGTCGCGGTTCGGGTGGTCATCCTGGGCGTGGGCGCCACGGGATTCCTTACGCGCGTTGGCGGAGACGATGGTCGCTTTCGCGGTTTCGATCAGGTTGTCCAGTTCCAGCGCTTCCACGCGGGCGGTGTTGAACACCTTGGACTTGTCCTTGTACGAAACGTGCTTGCGGCGCTCGTCCAGCTTCAGGATCTCTTCCACGCCCTTGGCCAGCATCTCGTCGGTACGGAACACGCCGCAGTACTTCTGCATGGTGGCGCGGATGTCGTTGGCGACGTCTTGCACGCGCTCGCCACCGGTGGAGGTTTCCAGGTGGTTCAGGCGGTTCATTGCGAAGTCGGCGGCGTCCTTCGGCAGCGGCTTGTTTTCCTTCTGCTTCAGGTTCTGCGCCACCACGTGGTTGCCGGCTGCACGGCCGAATACCACCAGGTCCAGCAGGGAGTTGGTGCCCAGGCGGTTAGCGCCGTGCACGGAGACGCAGGCGCATTCGCCGATTGCGTACAGGCCGTTCACGACTTTCTGGCTGCCGTCGCCGGCAGGCACGACTACCTGGCCGTGGATATTGGTCGGGATACCGCCCATCTGGTAGTGGATGGTCGGCACGACAGGGATCGGTTCCTTGGTCGCGTCGACGTTGGCGAACTTGTGGCCGATTTCCAGGATCGATGGCAGGCGCTTCTGGATGGTTTCCGAGCCGATGTGGCGCAGGTCCAGCAGGACGTGATCCTTGTTAGGACCGCAGCCGCGGCCTTCCTTGATTTCCTGGTCCATGGAGCGCGATACGAAGTCGCGCGGCGCCAGGTCTTTCAGGGTCGGAGCGTAACGCTCCATGAAGCGTTCGCCGTTCGAGTTGATCAGGATGCCGCCTTCGCCGCGCACGCCTTCGGTGATCAGCACGCCCGCGCCGGACACGCCGGTCGGGTGGAACTGCCAGAATTCCATGTCCTGCAGCGGCAGGCCGGCACGTGCCGCCATGCCCATGCCGTCACCGGTGTTGATGAAGGCGTTGGTCGATGCTGCGAAGATGCGGCCTGCGCCGCCGGTTGCGAAGATGGTGGTCTTGGCTTCCAGGATCATGCATTCGCCGGTTTCCATTTCGAGGGCGACCACGCCAACGACGTCGCCGTCGGCATCGCGCACCAGGTCCAGGGCCATCCACTCGACGAAGAAGTGGGTGCGGGCGCGCACGTTGCGCTGGTACAGGGTGTGCAGCAGTGCGTGGCCGGTACGGTCGGCCGCGGCACAAGCGCGCTGCACTGGCTTCTCGCCCAGGTTCGCGGTGTGGCCGCCGAACGGACGCTGGTAGATGGTGCCGTCCGGGTTACGGTCGAACGGCATGCCGAAGTGTTCCAGCTCGTAGACGACTTTCGGTGCTTCGCGGCACATGAATTCAATCGCATCCTGGTCGCCGAGGTAGTCGCCACCCTTGACGGTGTCGAACATGTGCCAGTACCAGTTATCTTCCGACATATTGCCCAGCGAGGCGCCGATGCCGCCCTGCGCCGCCACGGTGTGGGAGCGGGTCGGGAACACCTTGGACAGCACGGCCACGTTCAGGCCGGCTTCCGCCAGTTGCAGGGAGGCGCGCATGCCGGAACCGCCGGCGCCAACGATCACCGCGTCAAAGCGGCGGGTAGGGATTGCAGATTTGATAGCTGCCACGATTTACACACTCCACAGAATTTGCAGCGACCAGGCGGCGCAGGCGATCAGCCAGCCAATGGTAGCGATTTGCAGGAACAGGCGCAGGCCGACCGGCTTGATGTAGTCCATCCAGATGTCACGCACGCCAACCCAGGCGTGGTAGAACAGGGCCAGCAGGGTCACAGCGCTGAACAGCTTGAACCACTGCTTGGCGAACAGCTCCGCCCAGCCTTCGTACGACGGGGTCGACGAAGTGAAGATCAGGAAGAACAGGACGGCGGTGTACACCACCATCAGCACGGCGGTCACACGCTGGACCAGCCAATCCTTGACGCCGTAGTGGGCGCCGACAACCAGGCGTTTTGGGCCGATGTTATTGTTAGCCATTTAGAACACTCCAAACAATTTCAGTGCGACCAGCGCGGTCACGATGACGGTGATCACCACCACCACGGTGGCGGACTTGCGCGCGGAATCTTTGTCCAGGCCTACGTGGGTATCCATGATCAGGTGACGTACGCCGGCGCAGAAGTGCTGGATGTAGCCCCAGGCCAGTGCCAGCATGACCAGCTTCGCGATCGGGTGGGAGGCGATGATCATGAAGTTGGCGAAGGTGTACTCGGAGCGCAGCGATTCCTGCAGCAGGTACAGCACGAACGGCAACAGCAGGAACATCAGGGCGCCGCTGATGCGGTGCAGGATGGAGACGATGCCAGCCATCGGCAACCGGTAGTTCATCAGGTCCGTAACGTGGATGTTACGGAATTCTGGCCGCTCTTTTTTTGGGGTTTCCCGCACGGCTTCAGTCATATACAACCTCCCTATGCTTTATTACAAATGATTTGCCAAACTTGGCGAAGCTACGATTTTCGCCGATTTTTGCTCTTACAACCAATATGTATTGTTACATATCACCAAAATATTATTGCAGCGCACCTTAACTGAGATCATTTTGATAATGATGCCGTTCTGTCAAGTACAGGCCGCGGCGCAATTCGACCGGCTTATCGCCGTAGGTGAAGGAAACGCGCTCGGCGCACAGCAGCGGCGTGCCTGCCGCAATTTTCAGCAGTTCGGCATCCCCCTCTTCGGCGCACACCGCCCGCAGCTTTTCTGCCGCGCGGATCATGCGGGTGCCGAATTCGGATTCGAACAGGCCGTACATCGGCCCCTTGTATTCATTCAGGCGTTCCGCCGTCAGGCCTTTGAAGATCAGGCCCGGCAGCCACAGTTCTTCCACGATGGTAGGCACGCTGTCGAAACTTTGCACGCGCTTGATATACACCACGGCATCGCCCGATTTCAGGTCGAGCAGGCGGGCCACCTCGGCCGGCGCGCGCAGGCGCTTGACCTCAATAAACCGGGATTCGGGATAATGCGGCACACCTTCGTCCGGCACCAGGCGCAGGAAGCGGAAATGCGCGCGCGCCTCGTGGTGGGTGGATACGAAAGTGCCCTTGCCCTGCTTGCGCACCACCAGGTTTTCCGCCGCCAGCTCGTCGATCGCCTTGCGCACGGTACCCTGGCTGACCTTGAAGCGGTTGGCCAGTTCGACTTCGCTGGGGATCATTTCGCCCGGTTTCCATTCGCCGGACTGCAGGCTCTGGGTGATCAAGCCTTTGATCTGCTGGTACAAGGGGGAGAAAGTGGGGGACGGAGCGCCGGCCGCGCCTAGGGCGTCAGAAGTGGTCTGGTTGGGCGTGACGGGATTCATAGCCCGCTATTCCACCACATCCGACCCCTCACGTCCAGAAAAATCCTATAACTTATATGTCTTATATAAGACATAAGATAGGATTGACAGCCAGTCGACAGGAGCCTACACTCGCCCGAATTGTCGTATCATTACGAGCTTACACCGTTTTCACGTCCACTTTGGAGATTCACCATGGCTAAAACCCCAATGCGTGTTGCCGTTACCGGCGCCGCCGGCCAGATCGGCTATTCCCTGCTGTTCCGTATCGCCAACGGCGACATGCTGGGCAAAGACCAGCCAGTCATCCTGCAACTGCTGGAAATCCCTGACGAGAAGGCCCAGAAAGCGCTGAAAGGCGTGATGATGGAGATCGACGACTGCGCATTCCCGCTGCTGGCCGGCATGACCGCCCACTCCGACCCGATGACCGCCTTCAAGGACGCCGACGTGGCCCTGCTGGTTGGTGCACGTCCTCGCGGCCCAGGCATGGAACGTAAAGACCTGCTGGAAGCCAACGCCCAGATCTTCACCGTGCAAGGCAAGGCGCTGGACGCGGTCGCTTCGCGCAATGTGAAAGTCCTGGTGGTCGGCAACCCAGCCAACACCAACGCCTACATCGCCATGAAGTCCGCTCCTTCCCTGCCGGCGAAGAACTTCACCGCCATGCTGCGCCTGGACCACAACCGCGCCCTGTCGCAAGTCGCCGCCAAGACCGGCAAGGCCGTCAAGGACATCGAAAAGCTGTGCGTGTGGGGCAACCACTCCCCAACCATGTACGCCGACTACCGCTTCGCCACCATCGACGGCGCGTCGGTCAAGGACATGATCAACGACCAGGAATGGAACGCCAACACCTTCCTGCCAACCGTGGGCAAACGCGGCGCAGCGATCATCGAAGCGCGCGGCCTGTCTTCCGCAGCTTCCGCAGCCAACGCTGCGATCGACCACGTGCACGACTGGGTACTGGGCACCAACGGCAAGTGGACCACCATGGGCATCCCTTCCGACGGTTCCTACGGTATCCCTGAAGGCACCATGTTCGGCTTCCCAGTGACCTGCGAAAACGGCGAATACAAAATCGTCCAGGGCCTGGAAATCGACGAGTTCTCGCAAGAGCGCATCAACATCACGCTGAAGGAACTGACCGAAGAGCGTGAAGGCGTAAAGCACCTGCTGCCATAATCGTCTTTTACAGTGGAACCGGTTAAACCACCGATCCGCCGTACCCGCCGCGCTGCCGAGGGCAGCGCGGCTGCTGTTTCATCTAACGCACCAATGCATCCATCCGAGGTTTTATTCCAGGGCACACGCCAGCCGCTGCTGCTCCCTGCCTGCGACCACTACGCCGGCAGCGAAAAGCTGATGCGCAAATCCATGGCCCTGCAACAAGAGCTTGGTCCCCTGTTCGACATCACCTTCGATTGCGAGGACGGCGCCGCCGCCGGCAACGAAGAATCCCACGCCAAGCTGGTCGCCCTGCTGCTGCTGGACGAAGCCAATGTGTTCAACCGCATCGGCGCCCGCGTGCACGACGTCAACAGCCCGTTCTTCGAGCGCGACGTCGAAATCATCTGCACCGAAGCCGGGCACAAGCTGGCCTACATCGTCATCCCCAAGCCGGAAAGCGTGCAGGAAGTCTCGCATGCCATCGAGCTGGTCAATAAACATGCCGCCAAGTCCGGCCGCACGACGCCAGTGCCGGTGCACGTGCTGATCGAAACCCACGGCGCCCTGCGCGACGTGCACGATATCGCCGCCCTGCCCCAGGTCGAATGCCTGTCCTTCGGCATCATGGATTTCGTCTCGGCCCACTACGGCGCCGTGCCGGGCAGCGCCATGCGCACGCCGGGCCAGTTCACCCACCCGCTGGTGGTGCGTGCCAAGCTGGAGATCGCCGCCGCCTGCCACGCGCACGGCAAAGTGCCGTCGCATAACGTGACCACTGAAATCAAGGACTCCGCCGTGGTGGCCACCGATGCCCAGCGCGCCGCCGCGGAATTCGGCTTCACACGCATGTGGAGCATCCACCCAAGCCAGATCAAACCTGTCATAAAGGCATTTACGCCGCGCGCATCCGAGGTAAACGAGGCCGCCGCCATCCTGCATGAGGCAGAGAAGGTACAGTGGGGCCCGATTAACCAGCATGGTCGCTTGCATGACCGCGCGAGCTATCGCTATTATTGGACGGTTCTGCAGCGAGCCAAGCTCGCAGGCCTGCCGCTGCCGGACTCCGTTGCCGCCCTAGTCGGGGCGGCCGAATCAAAAGGAGCCCAATAATGTCGTTTATGAAACTGATCACCGCCTGCGCAATGGCTTGCGCTGCAGCCACCGCCGCCCCACTCGCCACCGCCGCTGAAAGCGCACCTGCCGCCAAACCGGCAGCCAAGGCCACCACCGCCAAGAAGCCAGCCTCGAAAAAGGCCAAGGCCGCCAAAGCAGCCGGTGCTGCCGGCGCCGTCGGTGCCGCCGCCGCCGTGACCGAGTCGAGCCTGGCTGAACACAAGGCCACCAACTACGCCTGCGAACTGGGCAACAAGATCACCATTTACAGCAACGCAGACGACAGCAACAGCATCGTCATGCGCTGGAAAAACCGCCTGCACCGCCTGACGCGCGAAGCCACCTCCACCGGTGCGCACCGCTTCGAGAACAAGATTGCAGGTCTGATCTGGATCGGCATTCCTGCCAAGGGCATGCTGCTGGATTCCAAGGTGAACCGCCAACTGGCAAACGAATGCAAAACATCTGACCAAGCGCTCGGACTTTAATCAATAAGGAGAGGACATGTCCCGCAACACACTGAATACGCTTAAGGATTTCCCGATCGGGGCAAAGAAGGGTAAGTTCTACTCCCTGCCAGCCCTGGAAAAGGAACTGGGCGCCAAGATTTCCCGCCTGCCGGTATCGATTCGCGTCGTACTGGAATCCGTTCTGCGTAACTGCGACGGTAAGAAAGTGACCGAAGAGCACGTCAAGCAGTTGGCTAACTGGGGCGCTACTGCTGCCCGCACCGACGAAATCCCATTCGTCGTAGCCCGCGTTGTGCTGCAGGACTTCACCGGCGTTCCGCTGCTGGCCGACCTGGCTGCAATGCGTAACGTCGCCTCCAAAATGGGCGTCAACCCCAAGAAAATCGAACCACTGGTCCCGGTTGACCTGGTGGTCGACCACTCGGTCACCATCGACCACTTCCGCGAGCCTAAGGCCCTGGACCTGAACATGAAGCTGGAATTCTCGCGCAACAACGAGCGCTACCAGTTCATGAAGTGGGGCATGCAAGCCTTCGACACCTTCGGCGTGGTGCCACCAGGCTTCGGTATCGTGCACCAGGTGAACCTGGAATACCTGGCGCGCGGCGTGCACAATGCGTCCGGCGTGTATTACCCTGACTCGCTGGTGGGCACCGACTCCCACACCACCATGATCAACGGTATCGGCGTGGTGGGCTGGGGCGTGGGCGGCATCGAGGCGGAAGCCGGCATGCTGGGCCAGCCGGTGTACTTCCTGACCCCGGACGTGATCGGCGTGAACCTGACCGGCGCACTGCGCGAAGGCTGCACCGCTACCGACCTGGTGCTGACCATCACTGAAATGCTGCGTAAAGAGAAAGTCGTGGGCAAGTTCGTCGAATTCTTCGGCGAAGGCACCGAGTCCCTGTCCGTGACCGACCGCGCAACCATCGCCAACATGGCACCGGAATACGGCGCGACCATGGGCTTCTTCCCGGTTGACGACGCCACCATCGAATACTTCGAAGGCACCGGCCGCACCAAGGACGAAATCGCCGCATTCCAGTCCTACTTCAAGGCACAGGGCATGTACGGCGTGCCGAAGAAAGGCGAAATCGACTACACCCGCGAACTGCACCTGGACCTGTCCACCGTTGCACCGTCGCTGGCCGGTCCTAAGCGTCCGCAAGACCGTATCGAAATCGGCAATGTGAAGTCCACCTTCACCGAACTGTTCTCCAAGCCAACCAGCGAGAACGGCTTCAACAAGAAGGCCGACGACCTGACCAACGTCTACACCACCAGCAATGGCGTGCACGTGAAGAACGGCGACGTCCTGATCGCTGCGATCACCTCCTGCACCAACACCTCGAACCCGAGCGTGCTGCTGGCGGCCGGCCTGCTGGCCAAGAAGGCTGTGGAAGCCGGCCTGACCGTCGCTCCGCACATCAAGTCGTCCCTGGCTCCCGGCTCGCGCGTTGTGACCGAGTACCTGACCGCTGCCGGCCTGCTGCCATACCTGGAAAAACTGGGCTTCGGCGTGACCGCATACGGCTGCACCACCTGCATCGGCAATGCCGGCGACCTGACCCCGGAACTGAACGCCACCATCACCGGCAACGACATCGTTGCTGCTGCCGTGCTGTCCGGTAACCGCAACTTTGAAGCGCGTATCCATCCGAACATCCGCTCCAACTTCCTGGCATCGCCACCGCTGGTCGTCGCTTACGCGATCGCCGGCAACGTGACCCGCGACCTGATGACCGAACCGGTCGGCCAGGGCAAGGATGGCAAGGACGTGTACCTGGGCGACATCTGGCCGACCTCGAAAGAGATCAACGCCCTGATGAAGTTCGCGATGAACTCCAAGGTCTTCAAGTCCAACTATGCCGACGTCAAGGGCAACCCAGGCAAGCTGTGGGAAGCCGTGTCCTCGACCGAAGGCCAAGTGTACAACTGGCCTGATTCGACCTACATCGCAGAACCACCGTTCTTCGATGGCTTCGAGATGAAGCCGAAGGCAGCGGAAGCCGGCATCAAGGGCGCGCGCGCGCTGGGCGTATTCGGTGATTCCATCACCACCGACCACATCTCGCCGGCAGGTTCGATCAAGGAAGACGGCCCGGCAGGCAAGTGGCTGAAGGAAAACGGCGTGATGAAGGCCGACTTCAACTCCTACGGCTCGCGCCGCGGCAACCACGAGATCATGATGCGCGGCACCTTCGCCAACGTGCGTATCAAGAACAAGATGATCCCACCGAAGGCCGACGGTTCCGCGGTGGAAGGCGGCATCACCATCCACCAGCCATCGGGCGAACAGCTGTCGATCTACGACGCGGCAATGCGCTACGTTGAAGAAGGCACCCCGACCATGATCTTCGGCGGCGAAGAATACGGCACCGGCTCCTCCCGCGACTGGGCGGCCAAGGGCACCCAGCTGCTGGGCGTGAAGGCTGTGATCTGCCGTTCGTTCGAGCGTATTCACCGTTCCAACCTGGTGGGCATGGGCGTGCTGCCGCTGCAGTTCATCGGCAACGATTCCGTGGAGTCCCTGGGCATCACCGGCAAGGGCGAAACCTACGACCTGAAGGGCCTGGATGGCGAGATCAAGCCTCAGCAGCAGGCTACCCTGGTGATCCACCGCGCCGACGGCTCCTCCAAGGAGGTGCAGGTGCTGCTGCGTATCGATACCCCGATCGAAGTGGATTACTACAAGCACGGCGGCATCCTGCCATTCGTGCTGCGCCAGCTGCTGGCTGCTTAATAAAAAATGGGGACGTACCCCATTTTTTAAGCAACAAACGCCACCTTCGGGTGGCGTTTTTTATTGCTCCAAAAATGGGGTACGTCCCCATTTTTCATTGCGGCGCTCATTTGCCGCGAAGTCTTGCCGAATCCACTACAATAAGGGTACCAAGGTTTCCTTTCTCACTAAGAAAAGCGCTATGCGTCGCCCATCCAAAGATTCAACCCACAAATTATCTGCCGACAGCCAGCGCCTTATTTCCCTCGCCCAAGCCCTGGGCCAGGCCGCCAGCCGCATTGAAGAGCGTAACTGGGAACGGGTGCTGGATGCCCAACTGCACAAACTGCTGCGTACCGGACACCAGGACACTGTCGACTCAGCCCTGAACTCGCTGTTCAGCGTAGACTTGCCTGCCTACGACATCCTGATGGATAGCGTGGAAGCGGTCAGCGAATCCGACACCATCGTGGTAGAAGTCGACGGCGAATCGCGCGAATACGACATCCTGCTGGTAGCCGCGCCGATCCTGGCCTGGACGCGCTTCTCGATCGCCTCCGGCCAGATCCCGGCCGACGTCCTGAACACCCTATCGGCGCACTTCTCGGCCCATTTGCTGGCCGATGGCACGCATATGGCGATGTCGTCCAGCCTGTACTCGATCGACCAGCTGCCGCGTACCCACGCCGAAGCCTATTCGAAGGTGCACAAGCTGGCGCAAGCCGCACTGAAAGGCCAGGCCGTCAAATCCGACGCCAAGCAAGCGGAAACGGCTCCCTTCCTGGCCGATACCCGCTACCTGATGGTGGCCGTCGTGGCCCCGCATAACGGCCCGATGTTCCGCTGGCAGATGCCTGCGCACCATGCCGCGCAAGCCGAGGCACGCCGCGATGCACTGGCCGCCTGGACCACCCAAGCCACGCCGACCGTGGCGCGCCTGCTGCCTGGCTGCGGCATCGAGCTGCTGCTGCCGGAAGCCTATTACACTGGCTGCCGTGAAGCCGACAAGCTGATTCGCCCGGTCTCGATCCGCGCTGCCGTGCATTACCTGACGCATTCGCTGGCTTGCGAGCCATCCGACCTGCGCGCGGTGATCGCCGGCTTCGGCGACGAGTCTGCGCCGGATGGCCAGGTTGACGAGTACCGCGTTGCCTTTACCCGCCGTTCCGACAGCGATGTGATGTACGGTGTGGTGTGGCCGCTGTACGGCCAGGAAGACGAAGAAGGCACGCCGGCCGAAGGCCTGTCCGGCAGCATGGCCGAACTGCTCAAGCCGCGCACCCCGGTCGAGGAAATCGTCGAGCACCTGAATGCTGCCGGCGTATCGCAGGTGAAAAAACTGGGCGAGAAGTACGTCGCCGAGTACTGCGACGATTGCGGCGCTCCCCTGTTCGCCGATCCTGCTGGAGAACTGGTCCACGCGGAAATGCCGGAGGACGCCGCCACCGGCACCGAGCACTTCCATTAAGAGAAAGCCCGCGCTCAACGCGGGCTTTTTTCTTGAGGCAATGCCGGGCGCAACTCACTTCCAAGTGGAAAACGGCTGCTTGATCAGGTTCGAGTTGAGGTAGCGCAGATCATGGGTGACTTCCTCGCCAGCCCAGTCCGGCTTATCAAATGCAGCGTCCTCAGCCGGCAATTCGATTTCGGCGACGACAAGGCCGGCGTTCTCGCCGAGAAACTCGTCCACCTCCCACACGAAGCCGCCGTAAGGAATACGGCGGCGGTATTTTTCGATCAGCGGCCGCTCGCACAGCCGGTCCAGCAATTCAGCGGCGTCGGCGACCGGAATCGGATACTCCCACTCGCCGCGCGCTGCACCCAGATTCTTGCTCTTGATGGTTAGGACCGCGCCCGCGCCCTCGATGCGCACGCGCACGGTGCGCTCGGCATGCGAGGAAAGATAGCCCTGGCGCAGCAGCACCGGCTCGCCTTGCGTGCGCCAGCCTTCGCCCTTCACCAGGAATTTACGTTCGATCTCGATACCCATACGGCTAGTCCCGATTAGAAGTTGGAAAACGCATTGATCAAGGACTCCGCGGCACGCTTGAAACCCAGGCGCACCGGAAGCCGTTTAACCAGCGTCTGATATAAAAAGACGGGAAGCAGCCAAGCAACGAGAAAAAGAATCTCGAGGGCAAAGATGCCCAGGGCAATCGACGGGTCCAGGAACAGCACGGCCAGCAAGGCCACCTGGACCCAGGCCAGGATTTTCAACCACGGCGTGTCGTCTTTCGGCGCAGCCACGATCGCGGCGGCTTACTCGTCCAGCGACAGCAGGATAGGCTGCAGGATTGCCGCGCCCAGTGCCGCGCTGCGGGCACCGTTCCAGCCGACGGCCGGCACCGGCAGGTCCGCATTGTCCTTGAACGGCATTTCCAGCGTCAGCGACAGCACCTTGAAGTGGTGGCCGATGTACTTGGATGCCAGGGTCAGCATGTCTTCCTTGTACTTGGAAGGCGCGTAGCCGTAGGTGTCCTGGAAGTCGGGCGAGGCGTTCTTGTAGCGGTCGATGAAGTTCTTCTGGCGCGCCATCTGTTCCGGCGTGAAGTTCTCCAGCATTTCATTGCCGGCCACGAAGTTGTAAGGCAGTGCCTCGTCACCGTGAATGTCGAAGAACATGTCGACGCCGGTTTCGTGGATCTTCTGCTTCACGCACAGCACTTCAGGCGAGCGCTCCAGCGACGGCGTCATCCACTCGCGGTTCAGGTTGGCGCCGGCAGCGTTGGTACGCAAGTTGCCGCGCACCGAACCGTCAGGATTCATGTTCGGCACGATGTAGAAGCAGCAGCGCTGCAGCAGTTTGCGCGAAATCGGGTTGGCATCGTCCAGCAGGGAATCCACCAGGCCTTCGATGAACCATTCGGCCATCGACTCGCCCGGGTGCTGGCGTGCGATGAACCAGATTTTCTTTTCGGCTTCGGGTTCGCCGATCACGACCAGGTTCATGTCGCGGCCGTCGATGCTGGAACCGATGTCCAGCACGCGCGCGATCGGGTTTTCGGCCACTTCGCCCAGCAGGCGCAGGTGGCGTTCCCACGAATACGGCTCGAAATAGGCGTAGTACACGCTGTCGTTATGCGGCGTGTGCTTGATGGTCATTACCTGGCCGTCGAAGGAAGTCGGGACGCGGAACCAGTTCTCGCCGTCGTAGCTGGCGGCAGCGTTGTAGTCTTCGAAGCCCTTGGCGTAGGTTGCGTCGCCGGCATTCAGGAACTTCATCGTCACCGCTTCGCCACGCGCGCCCTGCAGGCGGAAGTGGAACCACTGGTGGATGTCGGCGGCGTTGTCCTTGCGGAGTTTCAGTTCGATGTTCGCGGCGTTGTCGGCGCGGACTACTTCGATGGCGCCAGAGTCGAAATTCTGGCTGATTTTGATGGTCATTACGGTCCCGTTCAGAAGCTTGGGTTGATCGGAAACGTTATTGTACACACCCAAACCGGTAACCCTGGGTCCGACCCAAGGGTCAGACCCGGATTTGCCGGTTTTCAGTCGACGTTACGCCCACGCGCCTTCAATGCCGCCCGCACGCCTGCGCCGTACGCCGCATCCGCCTGATCGAAATGCCCCAGCTGCCGCTGAATAATCTCATCGCTAACCTGGCTCAGCGGCCCGGCAATATTGTCAAACAGGTTCAGCTTCTCCTGCTCAGGCAAGAGGCGGAACAGATTCCCCGCCTGGCTGTAATCATCCTCCCTGCCGCGCCCATCGTAGCGCCCTGCCCCGCCATTCAGCGCCAGCACCGGTTCGCCATGCCCCATGCCCTGCGGCTTGCTGCCCCCAGCCTCGGTCGGCGCATAATTCTGCTGCGCACCGCCAAACCCCGCCGCCATCGCCCCATCGCGCTGCTGGTGATGGAACGGACAGCGCGGCGCATTAACCGGCAATTGCTGGTGGTTGGTACCGACACGGTACAACTGCGCATCGTGGTAAGCAAACAGGCGCGCCTGCAGCATCTTGTCCGGCGAATAGCCCATGCCCGGCACCACATTCGCCGGAGACAGCGCCGCCTGCTCCACCTCCGCATGATAGTTGACCGGGTTGCGGTTCAATTCCAGTACGCCGACAGGAAGCAGCGGGAAATCGGCATGTGGCCAAACCTTGGTCAGGTCGAACGGATTCCATCCGGTACGCTGCTCCCAGTCCGCCAATTGCTGGTCGGTCGCCACTTGCACCTTCACATCCCACTGCGGGAATTCACCCGAAGCAATGGCGTTGAACAGGTCGCGCTGCGCATGGTCCGGGTCTGCACCGGCCAGGCGGGTCGCTTCGGCCGCGCTAAGGTTCTTGATGCCCTGCCTGGTTTTGAGGTGCCACTTCACATAAACGCGCTCGCCGGCAGCATTAATCAGGCTGAAAGTATGGCTGCCGAAACCGTCCATATGGCGGTAGCCGTCCGGCGTACCGCGATCGCTGAACAGCATGGTGACCTGGTGCAGCGATTCCGGCGTCCTGCTCCAGAAATCGAACATCATGGTTGGCGATTTCAGGTTGGTTTGCGGGTCGCGCTTTTGGGTGTGGATGAAGTCCGGGAACTTGATGCCATCCTTGATGAAGAACATTGGCGTGTTATTGCCGACCAGGTCCCAGTTGCCCTCCTCGGTATAGAAACGCACCGCAAAACCGCGCGGATCGCGCTCGGTATCGGCGCTGCCACGCTCGCCGCCAACGGTGGAGAAACGCACGAAGGTTTCGGTCTGCTTGCCGATGGCGGAGAAGAGACTGGCCTTGGTGTATTTGCTGATGTCATGGGTGACGGTGAAAGTGCCGTAGGCGCCCGAGCCTTTGGCATGGACCACGCGCTCAGGAATGCGCTCGCGGTTGAAATGCTGGAGCTTTTCAATCAGGTGGAAGTCCTGCAGCAGGACGGGACCACGCGGGCCGGCAGTCAGGGAGTTCTGGTTATCGGCGACCGGAATGCCGGATGCGGTGGTGATAGGGGTCTGGCTCATTTACTGGCTCCTTCAGGTGATCGGTGAAATCATTCTAAAGAGACAGCGGCTATTAATAAATTTGATTAATCCTATGAAATCGATAGTCAAAATTGTTCGTGGATGGCAATCCCCTCGAAAGCGTCCGCTTCCGCAGCCCAGGGCCTTGCCCTGAAGGCCCGTTGCGCATCCGCGTAGCCCGCCTGCCAGCGCTGGCCGATGCCCGCGCTCGAGAAGTCGATGTCTTTGGTATGGTCTTCGCAGCTCAGGTGGGGCGCCTTCAGCAGCACCACATGCATCGATGTGCCGCAACCCCACAGCGCCAGCTCGCGCACCTCCGGCATGGCCCGCACGTCGTCCGGCAGCTTCATCGCCAGTTCGCGGATCACGCGCCGCAGGCGATGCAGCTTGCGCTGCTGTTCGATATGGCTGGCACGGCTGGCGTACTGGATTTCCTTGTGCTTCTCCAGCACGTCAAGCACGCTTTGCGGTTCGCTGCCATCGGGATTCCATACCTGGACCGAGAAGATGACCGAGTCGCGGCGCGGTTCATCATCCAGCACCGCCTCGATCGGCGTGTTCGAATAGATGCCGCCATCCCAATAAGGCTCGCTGCCGATGCGCACCGCCGGGAACGCCGGCGGGATAGCGCCGGACGCAATCACATGCGACAGGTCCAGCGCTTCCATGCGGGTGTCGAAGTAGCGCATCACGCCATTGCGGGCATTCACCGCGCCCACTGTCAGCCGGGTGTGGCGTTCGTTCAGGTAGGCCAGGTCCACCAGGCCTTCGAGCGTGTTGCGCAAGGCGTTGGTGCGATAGAACGAAGCGTTTTCCACGCCCAGCGGCGCAGCAGGATTCCACCACGCCAGCGGATTGGGATCGAAAAAGGCGGGAATTCCCTGCGCCAGCGTAAGCGCATTGGCAAACGCCGGCGGCAGGCTGCCAAAAATATCGTGGCGCTCCATCGCCTCCCAGAAGGCGCGCAGGCGCGGCAGGCGCTGTTCCGGCGGATTGCCCGCAATGATGGCCCATTCAGCGCGCCGATCGAGGTGCCGATCACCCAGTCCGGTTCCACGCCTGCTTCGTGCATGGCCTGGTAGACGCCAAGCTGGTAGGCGCCGAGCGCACCACCGCCCTGCAGCACCAGTACCACCTGGCCCGGCATACCCTTCCTCACAGCCGCACCGCGCAGCACAAACGCAAGGCAGGCACACACAGGTCACGCTTTGGCATTTCGCTCTCCAGGGCAGTTCCGGTTTAGGATAGGAGTATGCCACTAAGAGGCCTCTAAGACCGGAGATCAACAATGAAGCTTAACCATATTGATTTGCCCGTAACAGACCTGGAAGCGGCAGCCGACTATTTCCAGCGCGGTTTTGGCTTTGAGCGGGTGCGCGCCCCCACGCAAGGCATGGCGATCCTGCGTGGCGAAGACGGCTTCGCCTTGATCCTGCAGCAGGCGGCGCACGTTGAATACCCGCCCGGCTTCCACATCGGCTTCCTGCAGCCCTCCGACGAAGCCGTACACGCGGCCTACCAGCGGCTGTCCGGGTCCGGCCTGCAGCTGCCGCCCGCCCCGGCGGTGCGTTACGGCTGCCTTGCTTTCTGGTGCCAGGCTCCCGGCGGCGTCCTCATCGAGGTCAGCCACCGCCCCGGCTAGCCCATCCGCCCGGTGCGCAGCGCAAACGCCCATTCCGGCCGGCCGTGGCGTTGCGCCACTTCCGCCGCGGCATCCCAGTCATAGGCGACGGCATATTGTTCGACCGCCCAGCCGCCGGCAGTGCGCTCGACAATCGCGTAGCGCGCGTGCGGCGTGCCGTTTTCGGCCTTATGCGGATAAGGCAAATCGTCGTCGTAGGCCTGCAAGCCGACGCTGCCCGGATTGACGATCAGCCGCCCATCGTCGAGCAACACCGAACGCGGCACGTGGGTATGCCCGCACAGGATCAGCGACGCCTGTGCATCGCCCGCGCGCTCCAGCACTTCGGCATATGTGGCAGCGCGCTGCCCCGCAGGGTCCACAGTCTCCATCCAGTACACCAGGTCCGACCCGGGCGTACCGTGCACCATCAGCACGTCATCCTGCAAGCGCATCGACGCAGGCAGCGACGCGATCCAATCGCGCTGGGCGGGTGCGATGTGCCGGTGCGCCCACAGGTCCGACGCCCCCATGCGCGCGGGATCATGCTCCAGCACCTGGCGTTCATGATTGCCGCGAATGGTCGGCAAGCCCAGCGCCATCAGGCGTCCGGCTGTTTCCGCCGGCAGCAAGGGACCGGACAGGATGTCCCCCAGGTTGACCGTGACATCCGCATTGCGCCGGGCGATGTCGGCCAGGACTGCATCCAGTGCCCACAGGTTTCCATGGATATCCGACATCACTGCAATGCGCATCGTTTCATCTCCTAGGTGGCAAGGGCGGCGATGTCCGCCGCACTAAGGGCACCATTATAGATGCGGAAATCGTCGATTTTCCCGTTGAAGTATGGATCAGCCGAATATTGCGAGCGGCCCAGCCAATTCTGCGTCGTGCTGCGCATGCGGAACGGTGCATGGGTCATCTGGTTGTTGGTGGCGACAGCGCTGCCATTCACGTACAAGGTGCCCGTGCTGCCCGACAGGGTCACCGCCAGGTGCACCCATTGGCCCGATGGCAGCGCGGCCGAGGACAGGGACTGGTCGCCCCAGCCGTTGGTAAGACTGATGGAGAAGCGCAAGCCACCGCCAGCCGCTTGCGGCGTCAGGAACATGTAATGCGTGGTGCCTGAACCGAAGTCGAAAATGCGCGCCCAGTTGCGGCCGCCGTCCCAGAATACCCTGACGGCAATGGTGAAGTCGGCCAGGCCATCCAACAGCTTCGCCGGCAGCGCCACATAGTCATCCACGCCGTCAAGCAGGACGGCATTGCCCTGCTTCCCGGCCGTCCATTGGGCCCCGTTCAAGAGGTTTCCATGGTGGGCATTGCCGCTGCTATCGGAAGCCGTCGTGCCCTGGGTCTCGCTGAACTGCAACACCGTGTGCGGTGCGAGCGCGGTGACCACACGCGCTTCGGTGGAAGCTGCACTGCTTCCGGCCGCTGTCTGCGCCGTAATCGCATAGTAGTAAGTGTTCGGCGCCATGCCGCTATCGGTGTAGGTAAGCAGGCCGCTGATACCGCTGGCAACGGCGGTGTACGGGCCGCCGGCAACCGTCGAGCGCAGAACCGTGTAGCTGCTGGCGCTTGCCGTTCCCCACCAGGACAGCTCGACCTTGCCGCCCACCAGGCGTGCCGTCAGTCCGCTTGGCGCCACGTTCTCCGCCAGCGGGTCGCGGCTGAACGCAAGCGTGCCCAGGCCAAGCTGGTCGCCGTTGCCGCCATCGCCTTCCACCCGCACCCTGGCTGCCATCTGTGCGCAGAACGGCGCCGCCAAGCCGCGCCGGTTCACGTAATGGTTGTAGACCATTTCCCACACCGGCCGGAAATGTGGCAAGCCCGCCGGCGAAATACCGGTACCCGTGCCCTGCCGATTGATGTAAGTATCGAACGGCATCGACGTATAGTAGGGATTGCCGCCGGCATCGTTCAGGTTGGATTTGGCCACATATTCAGCCCCCGCCAGGAAGCGGTTATTGTCGTAGCCATAGAAATCGTCGCCCTGGTTCCACGCCATTTCGCAAAACACCCCGGCCAGGCCGATGCCGAGCGTGCAATGGCCCTGGTCACGTGAACTCTCCTGCCACTGGCCCAGGTAGCCGGGATGGACGAAGGGCACGGCCTGGCTCGATGCGCCATTGCCGCGGCCAGTCAGGTAGTAAGAGACCGCCTCGCTATAAATGTCCTCACGGTCGCACAGCACACCGATAGCCAGGATCGACGCCAGGTTGCACTGGTCCCAGTTGGCCCAATAGTTGGTGATCTCCGAGCCGTTATGCTGCACCAGGAACTGATGATTCAGGGGATAGAACACGTTCAGCATCATGGCCTGGAAGCGCTGCAGGTCGGCGGCAGCCCAGCCCGCGTAGCTGCGCATGATTTCCGCAGCGTTGGCGAACTCAAAGCCGTAAATGCCGGCAGCCAGAAAGCGGTCGGAATTACCGCTGATCGAGGTCAGCGTTGACGACCATGCGTTCAGGAACTCGACGGCCTTGTTGGCGTAGGCCGTATCGCCCGAGATCTTCCAGCGTAGCGCCAACTGATAAGTTCGCGCCACGTCGATATAAAGCTGGGAAAAATTGCTGTCGGTGCCGCCGCGGATCACGGTCTGTAAGGGACGCGGGCTGTTATTCAGGTGCGAGCGGCCTGTACCAAGCAGGGCATTCCATCCATTCACCCAGGGTTGTGCGCCGGCTGCCACCTTTGCCCGCATGCGGGCAAAGTCTTCTTCCGTATGCAGCAGGCCGGGATGTTTGAAGCTGCGTCCGGGAGCCGGCTGCGCTGGTTGCGCGGGTTGCGCTGGCTGCGCAGCTTGCGCGGTGGCGGATGCTGCTGACCCTGTCGCAGCCTGCCCTGCATCACCGCCCCCGCCACCGCAGCCGCTGAGCGCGAGCGGGCCGAGCGTTGCCAGGCTGAGCGAGCCGGCGCAAAAGGTCCTGCGTGGAAGGGAAATGGCTTGGCGTTGCTTGGACATGGTCACCTTTCGAACGATTTGCGGGCAGGTCGCCGCAAGCGCTCGATGGTAACTTACCTCAAGGCAACATTTCTATAAACACATGATGAAATTTTGCGCGGCAAATGGCTGCTCGCGGCACATTTTGGTGATCAGTTGCCAGCCAGCGCATCGGCCACCTTGTCCATCCGGGACGCCTTGGCGATAGCGTTGGCAGGCTTCTTCTGATCCTGCTGGGATTCCCTGGCCTGCGCCGGCGGCGGCACCGGCAAGGTCGAGGCTACGCGCACGGTATCCATGGCGTACATGGATACCCCAATTCCGATAGTTCCGATCAATAACCAGCGTACCCATGAGGACAGCACGATAACCTCCGGCAAACTTTTCTACTAGGAAGTTTAGTGTCGAAATTTGCCGGGATTCTATTCTATTGTCACAGGCGCCGCACTTTTTATTGCTGAGGTTGCTGAGCCATATAGACCAGTTCCCAGATATGGCCGTCCAGGTCTTCGAAGCCGTGCGCATACATGAAGCCGTAGTCTTTCGGTTCGCGCGGTGTCTTGCCGCCCGCCGCAACTGCCTTACGCACCAGTTCATCGACCTCTTCCCTGCTCTCACAGGAGAGACAGACCAGCACCTCGGTCGCTTCTTTGGCATTGGCGATCGGCTTGGCTGTAAAAGTACGGAAGAAGTCCTCAACCAGCAGCATGGCGTAGATGCTGCCGTCATGGATCACCATGCTGGCGGCGTTTTCGTCGGTGAACTGCGGGTTGAAGGTGTAACCCAGGGCGGCGAAGAATGCTTTCGACTTTTCCAGGTTCTTGACGGGCAGGTTGACGAAGATTTGCTTGTTCATGTTGGCCTCTCAAAAGGGATTAAACAGGGTGGTTTGTAATCCTACGACGCGCCAGCTTTCCTCAAATCGACATCAATCGCAAAAAAGTTTCGGGAGCGCACGGGTCGCGCGAATATAGCATCCCGTTTCCGAAAAGAAGTTCTCGGATTGTCACAAATACAAATATTAATAAAAAATACAATTATGTGAAGTTCGCGTGCTAGATTGGTGGGTGCACCCTGAGCGCGCGCTCCGGGTTTTTCCCAATCCACAGAAGACAGGAACAAGTATGAAGAAAGTGATCTTTGCTGCGGTGTCTGCAATACTCATGTCCGGCTGCGCTGATTTGCCCCAGAATGAAGGTGCATATGCCGGCGTCAGGGAACAAACATACGAGACAACCGGCTCGCGCATTCCGCGAAAGGCAAGCAGCATGCCCCGCTCCGACGCCAGCATCGTCGATAAAGAGGAAGTGGATCGCCAGGTCCGCAACCAGGGTACGGTCAGCGGCCTGGGCCAATGATTGCCGCTTGATAAAACCCCGAAAGCTGTACGCCAGCTTTCGGGGTTTTTCATTTCACCTGCCTAGCCGCAGTCTGGGCAAGGCCTGGCCAATGCGAACGCCGCATGATCGGTCATGTTATACATGCTCAGCGTGCTGTATCCATCGGTCGCAGTTGCCCCCACCGTCAACAGCTCGGAGAACGCAGCGTTGGGGCAAGTCCCCAGCAGGGCCGACACAGGAATCGGCTTGGCATACTGGAAGGCTCCTGCTGGAACAAAACCATTGCTCCCGCCATCGCCAACGTGTCCGCTGGTGCTTGCCACACCCAAGGAAGGGCCGTCGCCGCGCACGGTCGAGAATGAATAGGTCGCAAAATTGTTCGGATGGCGCGCCATGAACGAGAGCGTCGCAGTATCGGCGGGGCTGTTGTAGTTGTGGAAGCCGCACACCGGGTCCGGCGAGACAGTGCCGCCGACCGGGTGGACGTCCGCCTGGCAGCGGTTGTTATCGACCCTGACCACCATCCGGAAGCCCAGGGTCTTGCCGTCCGGAGCCAGAATGCGGTTGTAAGCGCTGGCATGGTCGGCGTGTACATCGCCGGTCCCGAATGGAGCCGGGGTGGTCGGCACTTTCAGGTCGATGCCCGCATCGGTCCAGTTCACCAGGTTCCCGGCGCTATCGAACAGTTCCATCCGAATTTCGTAGCGACCTGCCGCCAGGTCGTCCGATGGCGACGGGCTACTCGGCGCGCCCTTCAGCAAATGCGTATGGAAGTAGGCCGTCGCCAGGTCGACACGTTCATCGAGCACATACCATTCCTGGCCCGAAGGCGAAACGGCAGGATGGATACGGAACAGGTTCGGCAAGGGCGCCGGGTCCGGGCCGTCGATTGGCATGGGGCCGACCTGGTAGGAAGCGTAGGTGCTGGTGCCCGACTTATAGTGGCGATATACATCCGAGATCATAGGGGTTGGCACCAGAGAGATTGGCTCGGAAGACGGATCGACCACGGCTGTCGAACCATCTGGACCGCTCAGGCGGCGGTAAGACCAGCGGTAATATGTGATACCGCTGCCAAGCAGTTCGGTGCGGCTGAAATCCACCCTCGGCTCCAGTGTCGCGCCGAACGGTTCCCCATCGTTGGTCAAGCCTTCCACGCCTGCCGATTGCACTTCCTGCACGGCGACGTTGCGGCCAATCGACAGGACAACAACCTGGCGCCCAGGCAAATCGGGCTCCCGGTCGCAGCCTGGCACGCGCGGATCGGTCACGCGGATAATGACCTCGCTGCCGCACTGGTAGTTCCAATAGGTGTGGCAATACTTCGAGGGCCGGTACACCACCTCGTAACCGCTGCCGAAATCGTACTCGACCCAGAAGTACAGGTCTGGATGGTCGCCGCCGCAGCGATAGATCAAGGTTGTTTCGAAATTTCCGAACTCGTCGGTCATGACGACAGCCATTTCGTCGCAACGGAACAGCCACCACCAATGCGGCCAGTAGCAGAACCACGGCACCAGCAGTTTCCAGTTCTCGGCCAGGGCATTGCGCAGCAGATCGACCGACCCGCTGCGCAAGTGGAGGGCGAAATTGGCAGGCAAGTCGACAGGCGCTGGCGGATCGGGCTGCGGCTCAAAGCGCAATGCCGAGCGGCGCAGGCCAGGACCCGGAAGCGGGATCGGCGGCTTCTCCAGCACTTTGATCAGGTCATCGCGCAGCCGGAAGATGTCCGGGTCCGGCAGCTTCAGGATCCAGAGCGGAATACGGTCGACCTCGCAGATATGGACGCGCGCATGGCAGACGGCCCGGTTGTCGGATTTGCGCACCACCTTGCCGTGCACCCAGCAGAAACAAAAGGGCCACCAGTCGATGATGGCGCCCGGCACCTCAATGCGCGTGAAGTCATGCTCACGGCGAAGCACGGGCTCGTAGGCACCCATGCGTTTCAAGCGATCGGCGCTGGGCCTGGCCGCGTCGATACGTTCGCTCACGGGCGCGATCAGCACACGGAAGTGCCCCATGCCTTGGCCTGGCATGGGCAGTTCGAATTTTCCTTCGCGGATTTCGATGCGTTTCGCCTCGTGCCCTCGGCTGTCGTACACGTACGCTGCGAGCGGCAGCTTGAATTCCGGACGTTCGCCGGTCGATACCTGGATGGTGATCGGTTTCGCTGAATCCTGGGATGGCTTGCTCATGGTGTTCCTCGCTCAAGTGTCCTGCAGCATCGCGATGGCGCTGCATGCAGTGAACTTTAGGAAAGCGAGGCGATGGGCGGATTGGTACTGGCACCCAGTTTCCCGGGTGCGCAGCACCTAATTTGTTTTTTTGATCAGCGACACACGTAATCGAGTTTTACGCGTCCGCCCGACAATTGCGTGACACCTTTCGTGCGCAGCCAATGACGTTCCGGCAGTTGTTCGAACAGGGGCTTTCCAGCGCCAAGCACCACGGGGTGGACCACCAGCTCGATCTCGTCCAATAGCCCTGCCTGCAGCAGGCTGGAGACAAGCGAAGCGCCGCCTACGGCGTGAATGGCCTTCCCCGGCGCCTCCTTCAATTCGCGCACCTGGTCGAGATCATTGAGGATGGTAGTGTTGGACCAACCTACCTTGTCGAGGGTCTTTGACAGCACGTAATGGGGCGTGCGCGCGGCTAAACTTGCGTACTCGATTTCCCCTGGGACCGGCAGGCGTCCAGTGTTCTCAAGAACAGCCGCCGGGTTGGCAAGAATTGCTGTCCAGTACCTTTCGTAGGCCGGGTACATGCGGGCGCCAAGCAGGCAGGCATCGATACGCGGCGCCAGGTCAAAACAGTCACCCCAGCTATCAACCCAATCGAGTTCCGCGTCCGTCCCCTCGATGAAGCCATCAAGGGAGACTTGCAAGGCAGCGATGATCTTCCTCATTTTTTCCTCCGTACGGTTTGAGTGCGCCAGGGTGCGCACCTAGTCGCACGACGGTTCAGCGGCGGCAAATTCGACAGGATCAGCGGGGCGTACCGTGCGGCATCAGGAATACTTTTTTGCTAATGTTGCGCGCCTTATCCACGTCTCACCTTGTTTATGGCACAAGCAGCACGGTTGCACGATCCCATTGGGCATAGTCCCACCATGAGCTGGTTGCTGACAGGCTTGCTGGCCGGCGCCGCAATCGCCGTCGCAGCGGTGGCCATCGTCGGCACCGGCGGTTTGGCTGCCGCAGCCATTATCGGAGGAGCGGCAGCAGCCGGCGCCGGTCTCGGCGAAGTCATGAGCACGATGAGCTGGGCGCCCAAGGAAGTCGTCGGCAAGATCATGCGCTCAGGTTCCGCCAACGTCTTCACCAACAAGCGCCCAGCCGCACGCGCCCATCTGGACTATGCCAAATGCGATAAGCACACCGATAACGAAGTCATTGCCACCGGCAGCGGAACGGTATTCATCAACGGCATGCCCGCAGCACGCGCCTCGGACAAGACCAGCTGCAGCGCCGAAATCACCGAAGGTTCAAAGAACGTCAACATTGGCGGCGCGACGGTGCAGACCGACGAAATGCACGCCGAAGACCTGGTGCCGACCTGGGTGCATGCCGGCCTGCTCGTCGTAGGCCTTGGAGCTGCGGTCGTACTCGGCAGCCCCTTGCTTGCCGCCGGCGGCCTGGTTGGCGGCATCGCGGGCGGCTTCGGCGGAGGATGGCTGGGCGGCAAAGTCTTCGGTGAAGGCTCGGACGGTCAAAAATGGTCTATGCTTGCCGGCAGCGTGCTGGGAGGAATTTTCGGTGCCAAAGGTGCCACCTGGGCCGGCAACCGCTTTATTCCGCCAAAAGTGCCGCCAAAGGCGCCTCCAGACACAGAACTTGTTAACCAGGCCGGCGGCACAACCAGCGGCGGCAGGTTCCCAAAGAGCGAAGGCCTCGGAACCCATACCACCATGGCGGAATTGAAGGCGACCGGTCACCTGCCTGGCGAACATGGCGTCATCGTCACGGACCGCACCATACGCTTCGGCGATGTGTACGAGCTTGGCAGGCTGGGAAACCGCAGAGTCGAATTTGCGCTGGTGAGCGAACGCATCAACGGTAAGCTGGTCAAGACGCTTTACAGCGGTGATGAATGGAATAGCCCTGTGCCAAAGAATGGACGATTGATCGGCCACGTACACCCTAACGAGATCAGTACCCAGAAGTGGCCGTCGCCGGCAGACATGAACATGATCAACGGCCGCTACTTCAAGGAGCTCCAGCTCAATCCCGATGCCCGCCCGCAGCCGACCAGGATATTCTGGGGGCCTGGCGATGCGGACAATACGGTGTACTATCCAGGCTTCTACAAAGACCCTGTTCCTAAAGTCGGAAACAAAAGATGAGTGAAGCGGAATTGAAAGAGCGAGTAACGGAATTTCTCTTCGGTCGCGGCCAGACCCTCGATAGCTATTACATCGAAGTGACGCCCTATTCCGAGGCGCTGTGCTACGTGAACGAAGAAGGCCGCGAATTCGACCTGCCGATCAATGACGAGGAGTTGGCGCAAGCGGTCTTGCTACGCCTGCGGGAGATGGGCGTGCGCATCGTCAAATATGGCGCTTAGACCGGGACCACTTATGGCAGAAAACCTGATCGGCATCCTCCAGGACTTGCAGCGGACGCTTCCCCGCCACGACGCCCTCCCGTCAGATGACCTCAGCGAGCTGCAAGACGCGGTTGAAGCTGTGCTGGGGTATGAAAAAACGCGCATTCACGAACACCAGGATGGCAGCACACTGCCGCAAGACCTGCAGCGGCTGTATGACGCGCTGGACTATTTTCAAACCGTCTGGTTCCTGCAGGAAGCGATAGCCTGGGATGGAATGCTTTCGGTGCCGTATAACTTCACCGGCCTGGAGATCGCGCATACCAGGGCGGTGTTGAGCAAGTTCGATCCCGGCTTGAGCGAGATGATCGAAAGCTTGTGCAAACTTGCCGCCCCGCTGCTTTCGGCAGCACCGGACGGCAACTGGTGGACGGCGAATCCCGATGGCGATCCTTACGCCGCGGTCGGCGAGGATGCGCGCGAAAAGATTGAGCAACTCGAAGAAGAATTCGACGATCAGCTTGAGGCGATGTGGCAGAGGGCGATCGCAAAGCTGGGGCAGGCTCAAGATACGGCGTAAGTCTGCCGTCAACTACTGCGGCGGCAGAACTCGCGCACCACGCTAATCCCTGGCGACCCAGCGGCTAAACGGCTCAGCATTCACTCCTTGCGGAACGTACCATTTTTTGCGGGTGGGATCCCATTTCGCCCCCAACTTCTTTGCCTCGTCCTTCTCAGCATAAGGCACATTGAGAACGATGCCCTGTGGCCGCTTCGCATTGCTTGATACAGGAGCCGATACCGCCGCCGTTTGCGTGGAAAGCAAGGGCCAAGTCAACGGCGCCTCACAAGGCACGGCCGTCCCATCCTCACGTACTTCGACCCAACAATCGCCGTCCTGACTGTTAAGCTTAATCACATATGGTGGGTCAAAGGGCACAGACTCGTTCATATCTCTACTGTTGAATGGTTGGCAGCAAATTGTAGCACCTGCACCCTACCCTACCGCGCAGGCAACAAGCTCACCAGTATCACCAAGCCACCTGTACAGGGATCGGCCTGGGCGGGAATGCCTTATATAATCTGTTCATATAGGGCAAAAATTTGTTGAATGGAGTGGTTACCCAATGGCTCTGAAGACTAGCGAGATCGCAGGGTTTTCCAAGAGTATGGTCCGGCCCCGCTTGGGGCCGGATTTTTTCACGCATACGAATCGGGATATGGTGCGTTGCAGGGGACCATTCCTGGAGACGGTATTCTTCGCCAAAAAGCGCTCCGGCTGGTTGCATGTGATCCCGACATTTTTTGTGGTCGGTGCTGACCCGGCTGCGTCGGTGATATTCCAGACCATGTCACTGCCCCTCAACGGCATCGATGAGACGGGCAAGTGGCGCTTTCGCCCGGAAACTTTGCTCGACGAAGCGCTGGCCACGCATATCGTGGCCCAAATCGAGCGAGACTCGCCGCTGACATTCATCGGGCCATTGAAGGACGATGCCATTGATTCGGCATTGCGTACCTTTGTCCGGCAGATTGTCCACCCGGTACCAAGCCTGTCGCTTGCGTTTTTTAATATGTGCCGCGGAGCGCCTTCGGCCAGGAGCGAGCTTGCCGCCACACGCAAGAGGTTTCTGAAGATGAGCCGCTACGGCAGCGGCAAGCCGCCACTGGATTCTGAGCAAGCAATGCTGGCCAGGCTCGATGAACTGGCAGCTCGCCTTGACAGCCCAGACTGTATTGCCATTTGCCGGGACGAGGTGATTGAGCATGCGCGCAATTTAAACATTTCCGTGCCCGAGTGGCCGACCGATTGGCCAGCTAGTGCTGTATACGCGCCGCAGGAAAGCGGTGGCGCATGGTGGACCAAGCTCTTCCGCCAAGGGTAGCCGCTGCAGTGTGAATAGGTCCGGTGCCGGCGCTGCAGGCTGCGAGCGGTGATGGAATAAGGAGATGAAATGCATCTGCCAAGCTTAGGCACATTAAGCGGACACCTGCTGCCGAAAAGGCTTCCGCAGCAGACCTTGGACCGAAAAGTCATGCGTCATCGCCTGGTGGAGATGTAACAACCGATACTGATTGCCGGCGGATCATGGGTCATTGACAATGAACAGGAATTGCAGCAGTGTGGCGCCGGGATGGCGCCACACTGCTGCGCGATGGGCAGCCGGACATGGAAGGGAAGGCCTGCGATCCGCTGTTGCGCGGGACCTGGAACTTCGGTAATTACTTGGCCGGCATGTGGTGGCTGGCTTGGTCGCGTGCGGGCCGGCGCTTTGACTGTAACCGGTTGTGGCTGCCGGCATCCCCTTGCCACCTTCGATGGTTGTGGGAGACAGAGCGTTTGGAGGCTGATGCTCCCTGGCTGCGACACCTTCATGCTTCCCACGTCAGTGAAGGCCAAAAGTTATTTGATGAACTGCGTGAAATGCGCAGACCACAATGCACCATCAAGCGATTGCGCCCAGTAACCGCCATCGCAACAGCCCCCACATTGCACTTGTGTATGGTCAGGTCGCTTCAGTTCGCAATTTAAGGCAAATTTACGGCACGGACATTGAAAAACAAAAAAGGGCCACAGTCCAAAAACTGTAACCCTTTGATTTGTATGGTCGGGGCGAGAAGATTCGAACTTCCGACCCCCTGCACCCCATGCAGGTACGCTACCAGGCTGCGCTACGCCCCGACTCGAGCCACGGATTATAACAGAGCAGTTTGTGGTTTTGTCAAAGTTACCTCAAACTATATAAATGACGATCGAACCATATCTGGCCGCACGGGCGGCCGATCTTATTGCGGAGGCCGATGGCCTGGTCATTGCCGCCGGCGCTGGCATTGGCGTTGACTCGGGCCTGCCGGATTTTCGCGGCAATGAGGGATTCTGGAAGGCTTACCCTGCCCTTGGCCGGGCACGGATGGAGTTCACCAGCGTGGCTTCGCCGCGCACGTTTCAAGACGATCCGGACCTGGCTTGGGGTTTCTACGGCCATCGGTTGAATCTCTATCGAGCGACGGTGCCGTATGAGGGATTCGCGCTGCTGAGGGCGTGGGGCCAGGCGATGGAACATGGCTGCTTTGTATTCACCAGCAATGTGGATGGACAGTTCCAGAAGGCGGGCTTTGATCCACGCGCGATTTATGAGTGCCACGGTTCGATCCATCATCTGCAGTGCCTGGAGCCTTGCTGCAGCAAGATCTGGGCGGCGGATGATTTCATGCCGGATGTGGATGCCGATGCCTGCCGCTTGCGGAATGAGCCGCCTCTTTGCCCGGATTGCGGCGGGTTGGCGCGGCCGAATATCCTCATGTTCGGGGATTGGGGGTGGGTTGAACGGCGTAGCGAAATGCAGGCGGCGCGGCTGGAGGCTTGGTTGGGGACTGTGCGCCGGCCGCTGGTGATTGAGTTGGGGGCGGGGACGGCGATTCCTTCGGTGCGGCATTTCGGGCACCAGGTGGTGCAGCGAGGGGGGCGCATGGTGCGCATTAATCCGCGTGAATTTGCGGGAGCAGCGCGGTGGATGTGGGGATTGCTGCGGGGGCACTTGAGGGGCTGCGGGGGATTGCGGCTGTGCTGGGGATTCGCGGGTAGGTGCCGGGATTTAATGCCAAACCGGTAAACCAGGGTCAGACCCAAGGGTCTGACCCTCCTGTTCTAGCTTCAGTGGCTAAATGAACTTTACCGAGAGGCTGGGGAGGCCTTCGATGCTGGCGGTCAGGGATTGGCCGCGGGTGACTGCGCCGACGCCTTCGGGGGTGCCGGTGAAAATCAGGTCGCCGGGTTCGAGGCGGAACAGCGTGGAGAGGTTGGCGATCGTCTCTGACACCGACCAGATCATGTGGTCGGTGCTGCTGGACTGCTTTACCGTGCCGTCCAACGCCAAGGCAATGGCGGCGCTTTCGGCGCCTGGTACGTCTGCTGCGCGGCGCAATTCGCCCACGGGGGCGGAATAATCGAAGGCTTTGCCGATCTCCCACGGACGGCCCGCGTCTTTCATCTTGCCTTGCAGGTCACGGCGGGTCATGTCCAGGCCGACAGCGTAGCCGAAGATGTGCTTCGGTGCGTCGGCTACGGAAATTTCGCTGCCGCCTGCGCCGATTGCCACCACCAGTTCGCATTCGTAGTGGTAATTGCTGGTCTGCGGCGGGTATGGCAACTCAACCACTACTCCGGGTGCCGCCGGCACCACGGCCGCTGCGTCACCGGGTTTGCAGAAGAAGAACGGCGGCTCGCGGTCCGGGTCGGAGCCCATCTCGCGTGCATGGCCGGCGTAATTGCGGCCGACGCAATAGACGCGGCGCACAGGGAAGCGTTCGCCGCTGCCGTTGATATGCAATGCCGCCACCTGGTGCGGCGGGAAGACGAAACTGGTCATTTCTTTGGGCCTCAAGTGAAAAGGAGTGCCTGCATGGCGATGCGGAAGGACTTGACCAGCTCGGCGACTGGCAGGCCGGGATAGTTAAGCAGCCGCAGTTGCAGGCCCTGGTGCAGGCAGATCACGGCCTGCATACGTCCTTCGACGGTAACGTCATCGGCAGCAAGACCGTGTTTTTCGCGGCCTGCCTTCAGCAGCGCAAGCAAGCTCTCGCACATGCGGCGGTCGGCTTGCTGGCTCAAGGCGGCGATGGCGGGATTGCGCGCACTTTCGGCGGCAATTTCCAGCGGCAGTGCCCAGTGATCGGGGTCGAGGTTTTTGTAGACGCTTTGCTCTACGTCGTCGATGATCGCCTGCAGGGGGTCCGGCTGGCTGCCGATCTTGCTGATAATTTCATGCACACGCGTTTCGTTTTCTTCCACGAAGGCGGCGATGATGGCGTCCTTGCTGTCGAAATAGTTATAAATATGGCCTGCGCTCATGCCGGCCGCCTTGGAAATCTCGGACATGCTCGCGCCGTGGAATCCGCTGCGGCGGAAACAGGTGGCGGCGGCATCCAGTACCTGGCGGCGGCGATTGGCGGCGCGCTCTGGGTCAATGTGGCGTTTTTCAGTCATAAGGCGACACTCTGGACAAGGGAATGAACTTTGTCAAATTACAACGTGCTATGATGGACAGGCAGTTACTTCATTCTTAAAGGAAAAAGTGATATGCCCTCCCGTACCTCTCGCTCGATTGAGATGCGGCCCGCCGAAGCGGGCGACCTCGCGTTCATGCAGCAGCTTTATTCCAGTACGCGCAGCGCAGAAATCCGGATGGGAGCCTGCGACCTCGCTACCGAAACCTTGCTGCAAGGCTTGCAGTTCAAGGCGCAGCAAACCTGGTACGAAACCCAATTCCCCAATGCCGACCTGGCCGTGATCATGGATCGCGAGCGCCCGATCGGGCGCCTGTATGTGGATTACGGGCCCGATGAATTGCGGATCCTCGATATCTGCCTGCTGCCCGAATACCGCAACCACGGGATCGGTCTTGGCTTGCTGCGCAGCCTGCAAGCCCAGGGCGAGCGGCTGCGCTTGCCGGTGCGGATCCACGTTGCACTGGGCAGCCCGGCGCAACGCCTGCTGCTGCGCTGCGGATTCGAAATCCTGGCGGCGGACGGCAACTACAACGTCCTGGAGTGGATGCCGCCGGCCGGCATTGATTAGGCCCAGCCTCCGAGCACCTTGTACAAGGTGACCTGATTGGTCGCCTTGGCGAGGCGCACACTGATCAAGCTTTGCTGCGCAGCATACAGGGCGCGCTGCGACACCAGGGCATTCAGGTAAGACTCCGCCCCTTTCTGGTAGCGCGCTTCGTGGATGCGGTAGCTGCGGCTTGCAGCTTCGGTCAGCGCGGCCTGCGATTCCACGCGTTCGTCCAGCGTGCCGCGCTGCGCCAGTGCATCGGCAACCTCGCGGAAGGCCGACTGGATCGCCTTTTCATAGCGTGCCAGCGCGATGCCGTTGTCCGCCTTGGCGATATCCAGCCTTGCGCGGTTGGCGCCTGCGTCGAACAACGGCAGCGTCAGTTGCGGCAGGAAGGTCCATGCACCGGTACCGGCCTTGAACAGGTTGCCCAGGCTGCTGCTTGCACTGCCTGCAGTCCCGGTCAGCGTGATGCTCGGGAAGAAGGCGGCGCGCGCCACGCCGATATTGGCGTTGGCGGCCTTCAGCGCGTGCTCGGCTTCCAGCACGTCCGGGCGTTGCAGCAGCACGGAGGAAGGTACGCCTTCCGGCAGTTCAGACAGCGTGGTTACCGCGCTGGGCAAAGCCTGCGGCAGCAGGCTTGCCGGCACTTGGGTACCGACCAGCAGGGCCAGCGCGTTTTCGCCGGCCGCTACCTGGGCGGTGTACAGGGCCATGTCGTTGCGCGCGGCTTCGACACTGGTTTGTGCTTCGTACATATCGAGGCCCGAGGTGGCGCCGGACTCGAAGCGGCGCTTGCTCAGCTCATACGTAATCTGCTGGCTCTTCAGCGTGTCCTGCGCCAGCAGCAGGCGCTCCTTGTCGGCCGCCAGGCCAAGCCAGGTGGTGGTCACTTCGGCCACCAGGCTAAGGCGCTGCGCACGCTGCGCTTCTTGCGTGCCGAGATAGGTTTGCAGTCCCGCCTCCGACGAGTTGCGCAGTTTGCCGAACAGGTCCAGTTCATAGGCCGGAATTGCCAGGCCGCCGGTGTACTGGCGGCTGATGTCGCCGCCCGGCGCCCGAGAAGCGCTCTGCCCCACTTGCGCATTCAGCTTGGGCAGCTGGGCGGAACGGTCGATGCCGTACTGCGCCCTCGCCTTTTCGATGTTCAGTGCCGAGACGCGCAGGTCGCGGTTGTTCTTCAGCGCCAGCTCCACGACTTCGCGCAGTTGCTGGTCGCCGATGAAGTCTTGCCAGGCAATTTCGCTGGCCGGCTTGGCATCGGCGGAGGTTTCGGCCGGCTTGTAGGCCTCGCCTTGCGGCCAGGCCGCAGCTACCGGCGAGTCCGGACGCTGGTAAGTCGGCGCCAGGCTGCAGCCGGCCAGCAAGGCTGCCGCTGCAAGGGTAATGAGAGTCTTGTTCATATCAATTTGCCTCCGAAGCGATGACCGGTGCTGCAGGTGCGGCGGCGGCCCTGCGACCTACCCATGCACGCACCACCACGAAGAACACCGGCACGAAGAAGATGCCGAGGAAAGTAGCCGTCAGCATGCCGCCCAGCACGCCCACGCCGATTGCGTTCTGGCTGCCGGAACCTGCGCCGCTTGCCAGCGCCAGCGGCAGCACGCCCAGTCCGAAGGCGATGGACGTCATCAGGATCGGGCGCAGGCGCAGCTTCACTGCCTGCAGCGTGGCTTCACGCAGCTCGATGCCTTTTTCCTGCAGCTCCTTGGCGAATTCCACGATCAGGATCGCGTTCTTCGCCGACAGGCCGACCACGGTCAGCAGACCAACCTGGAAATACACGTCATTCGCCAGGTGGAAGCCCCAGGTAGCGAGCACCGTACCGATCACGCCGAGCGGCACCACCAGCAGCACCGAGAATGGCACCGACCAGCTTTCATACAGTGCGGCCAGGCACAGGAACACGATCAGCACGGAGATGGTGTACAGCACCGTAGTCTGCGAACCGGAGTCGCGCTCTTCCACCGACAGGCCGGTCCATTCGAAGCCGATGCCCGCCGGCAGTTGCGCCACCAGCTTTTCCATTTCGGCCATCGCGACGCCGGAGCTGACGCCCGGCGCGGGCATGCCCTGCACGTTCATCGACGGCACGCCGTTGTAGCGTTCCAGGCGTGGCGAGGCGTAAATCCAGCGGCCGGTGGCAAATGCGGAGAACGGCACCATCTCGCCCTGGGCATTGCGCACGAACCATTTGTTCAGGTCTTCCGGCGCCATACGCGATTCCGGCGCGCCTTGCAGGTAGACGCGCTTGACGCGGCCACGGTCGACGAAGTCGTTGACGTAGGAGGAACCCCAGCCTACGCTCAACACGCGGTTTACGTCCGCCACGGACAGTCCCAATGCGGTGGCCTTCTGCTGGTCGATATCCAGCTTGAACTGCGGCGTATCTTCCTGGCCGTTAGGACGCACCGCCATCAGCAGCGGATTCTTGGCAGCCATGCCGAGCAACTGGTTACGTGCTGCCATCAGCGCGTCGTGGCCAACGCCCCCCTGGTCCTGCAGTTGCAGGTCGAAACCGCTGGCGTTACCGAGTTCCATCACGGCTGGCGGAGCAAAGGCGAACACCATCGCTTCGCGGATCTGCGAGAAGGCGCCCATGGCACGGCCGGCAATTACTTTCACCTTCTGGTCGGGGCTCTTGCGCTCGGACCAGTCTTTCAGGCGCACGAAGGCGATACCGGCGTTCTGGCCATTGCCTGCAAAGCTAAAGCCAGCCACCGTGAACACGGAAGCCACGGAAGTCTTTTCGTCTTCCAGGAAGTGGTGTTCCAGCTTTTCCAGCACTTTCAGCGTACGTTGCTGGGTGGCGCCGGTTGGCAACTGCACCATGGAGAACAGCACGCCCTGGTCTTCTTCCGGCAGGAAGGAAGTGGGCAGGCGCATGAAGGCCACGGCAAGCACTGCCAGCAACGCGGCATAGACCACAAGCGAGCGGCCGCTGCGCGCGATCATCTTGCCGACCCAGCCCTGGTACTTCGTGCTGCTGCGGTCGAAGCTGCGATTGAACCAGGCGAAGAAGCCCTTCTCCGAAACGTGGGAACCAGGCTTCAGGAAAGTCGCGCACAACGCCGGTGTGAATACCATTGCCACCAGCACCGACAGCACCATGGCGGACACGATGGTCACCGAGAACTGGCGGTAAATTACCCCGGTGGAACCGCCGAAGAACGCCATTGGCACGAACACCGCCGACAGCACCAGCGCAATACCCACCAGTGCGCCGGAAATCTGGCCCATGGACTTGATGGTCGCCTCTTTCGGCGACAAGCCCTCTTCCGTCATCACCCGCTCAACGTTCTCCACCACCACGATGGCGTCGTCCACCAGCAGTCCGATCGCCAGCACCATGGCAAACATGGTCAGCGTGTTGATCGAGTAGCCGAGCGAGAACAGCACGCCGAAAGTACCCAGCAGAACAACCGGCACTGCAAATGTCGGGATCAGGGTCGCGCGGAAGTTCTGCAGGAAGACGTACATCACGATGAACACCAGGATCACCGCTTCCACCAGGGTCTTGACCACTTCTTCAATGGACAGCTTGACGAAAGGCGTAGTGTCGAAAGCCACGGCGGCCTTCATCCCTTGCGGAAACTGCTTGCCCATCACTTCGATCTTCTTCTTCACCGCGTCGGCGGTGTCCAGCGCATTGGCGCCGGTGGCCAGCTTGACCGCCACACCCACCGCCGGCGCGCCGTTGTAGCGCGCTACGGTGTTGTAGTTCTCGTTACCCAGCTCGATGCGCGCCACATCGCGCAGGTGCACGGTGGCGCCGCTGGAGGTGGTCTTCAGCAGGATGGCGCCGAATTGCTCCGGCGTTTGCAGGCGGCTTTGCGCCGTCACCGTGGCATTCAGCTGCTGGTCCGGCATGGCAGGCGCGCCGCCCAGTTCACCGGCCGAGACTTCGGCATTCTGTGCCTGGATGGCGGCAGTCACGTCGGCTGGAGTGAGCTGGAAACCTTGCAGCTTCTGAGGGTCGAGCCAGATGCGCATGGCGTACTGGGAACCGAACAGCGTCACCTCGCCCACGCCCTGCACGCGGCTCAGCGGGTCGATCACGTTGGCAGCCACATAGTCGCCCAGGTCGGATTGCTTCATCTTGCCGTCTTCGGAGACGAAGCCCAGCACCAGCAGGAAGTTGCGGGTTGCCTTCGATACCACCAGGCCTTGCTGGGTCACGGCGCTCGGCAGCAGCGGCGTGGCAAGCTGCAGCTTGTTCTGCACCTGCACCTGGGCGATGTCAGGGTTGGTGCCGCTGTTGAAGGTCAGCGTGATATTGATGCCGCCGGTCGAATCGCTGGTCGACGACATATAGCGCAAGCCGTCGATACCCTTCATCTTCTGTTCGATGATCTGGGTCACGGCATCTTCCACCGTCTTGGCCGATGCCCCCGGATAGGAACCGGTGATCGAGATCGATGGCGGCGCAATGCTTGGGTACTGCGAAATTGGCAGCCCCTTGATCGCCATTACACCCGCCAGCATCACGACGATGGCGAGTACCCAGGCGAAAATGGGGCGGTTGATAAAGAAGCGGGACATGATGGAAACCTCCGCTTAGCGCGCTGCGACGGCAGGCTTTGCCGCAGCTGCAGCCGCGGTGGTGGCGGTGCCGGTGATGTTCTTCGCCACCACGGCCGGAGCCCCGGGCTTCACTTTCTGCAAGCCTTCAACAATGACGCGGTCGCCAGCGGCCAGGCCGGACTTCACCAGCCATTTGTCGCCGATGGTGCCGCCGGTCTGCAGTACGCGTTGCTCAACCTTGCCGTCCTTGTTCAGCACCAGGGCCGTGGCCTCGCCTTTCGGGTTGCGGGTCACGCCCATTTGCGGCACCGCGATGGCTTGCTCGCTGACGCCCGTTTCCAGCACGGCGCGTACGAACATCCCTGGCAGCAGGTCATGCTTCGGGTTGGGGAACAGCGCGCGCAGGGTCACGTTGCCGGTGCCCGGATCAACGCTCACGTCTGAGAATTGCAGCTTACCCGGCAGCGCATATTTGCTGCCATCGGCCAGCAGCAACGTCACAGCTGCCTGACCGTTGGCCTTCTTGAGCGAGCCGCTATCCATCTCGCGTTTCAGGCGCAGCAACTCTTCGCTGGACTGGGTGACGTCGACGTAGATCGGGTCAAGCTGCTGCACGGTGGTCAGCGCGGTGGCCTGGCCGGCGGTCACCAGCGCGCCCGGCGTCACATTGGAACGGCTGATACGGCCGGAGATCGGCGAAGCGACCCTGGTGTAATCGACATTGATGCGGGCCGAATTGACGGCGGCCTGCGCCGCTTCCACTTCGGCCTTGGCCTGCTCGTGGGCGGCCACTGCATCGTCGTATTCCTGGCGGCTCACACCTTCGATCGCCACCAGCTCTTTATAGCGGACGACTTTCGGCGTGGCCGCGGCCAGGTTGGCCTTGGCCTTGGCAAGGTTGGCCTTGGCGGAGTTAAACGCCGCCACGTAGGTCGCGGCATCGATCTGGTAAAGCTGGACGCCGGCTTTGACGTCCGCTCCCTCGGTAAACAGGCGCTTCTGGATCAGGCCACCGACCTGCGGGCGCACTTCGGCAACCTGGTAAGCCGCGGTGCGGCCCGGGAGTTCGGCGCTCATCGCCAGCGCTTGCGGCGCCACGGTGAACACGGCCACCTCCGGCGCCTGCTGCGCGCCGCCTTGGGCTGGGCCAGCCTGTTTGCCGCCGCAACCGGCGACCATTGCAGCCACCGCAGCAGCAGCACCCAGCAGCATGAAATTCTTTTGCATGTTTTTCATCTTTTTTCCCGAAAGACTTAGAATGAACGATCATTCTAACACAAATCAAGATTCTGACTCGCTGGTCAGTAATTCTACGTAGCTGGAAGGATTAAACTGCGGCCCATGAAACAACGTCCTCAAACCAAGCTTGTACCGGAGTTGGCGGCCTGCGTGACGTGGCAGGACGTCTGCAATTTCCTGGATCGGTCGCGCGGCGCTCCCGACGCCACTTGGGTATGCGCCGCGCAGTACGCGATGGCTCTGGCTGCGCGAAGCGCTGTCGGTACCTCGAACTATTTGGAAGACGCGCTGCAGGTTTTAAATAGCATCGCACAAGCAAAAGCCGTCATTGATATCGTGGCCCGCCATTCGAACCGCGTGAGCGCCGAGACCCTGATCATCCTGCGGGCAGCGCAGGACTTCCTGGAAGTGAACACCATTGCATGTACCGAATGGCCGCGCCCTCAGGAAGTTTCCGATGAAGTCGAGCGCGTCGCAAGGCTGCGTGCCCCATAAAGTCTGTGAGGCAGGCGGTTACCGCCAGAAGCGACAACGCGGCCACGCTTTGGCGAGTGAACGTGGACTTGATCTGAATGCTGTTGTTACTGATGTGATTACCAAAGGTCTCGACTGGCAGTGACATCTGTTCAGCTCGCGGCCTGGTCAGCGAGGCGCAATCCTTCTTCGCGCCAGTTCGCGGTCAAGTGCATTGGCAAAATTCTGCCGGTCGCCCTGACTGAACGCGGCTGGCCCGCCGGTCTCGACGCCGGCTCCGCGCAGTTCTTCCATGAAGGCCCGCATCGTCAACTGTTGCGCGATGGTGTCCTGGGTGTACCACTCGCCGCGTGGATTGAGCGGTAGGCCGCCCTTCTCCAACACCTGTGCGGCCAGGGGGATATCGGCAGTAACGACAATATCGCCGGCGCTTACACGTTCAACGATTTCGGCATCGGCTGCATCCGCGCCAGCAGGAACCTGAAGCGCGCGGATGAAGCGCGAACCAGGCACGCGGATCAACTGGTTGGCCACCAGTGTGACATTGATTTGCCTGCGGTCTGCGACGCGGAACAGGATGTCCTTGATAACAGCGGGACAAGCGTCCGCATCTACCCAGATGTGCATAATTTGCATCGAATACTATAGAAAGATTCGAGCATTGTAATCAAGTTGGCCAAACTATATTCTCAAAAAGCCGCCGCAGCTTGGTCGCGCGGACCGAATTCACCATCGCCACGTAAGATATCCTTCCGCCCAGGTGGGCCCGGAAGTTGGGATGACTCTCCCGGTTCTGGGAATCCGGGCCGTGACGCACACAATTGGTCAGGATCGCCTTGAGTTGGTCGTATTCGTCACGTGCAATGTTCGGATGCGAGTTCACGACGATGCCGGTCACCCTCTGCCGTGTTCCCTCCCGCATCAGCCGCGTCTTGCGCGTGTTGACGCGGAAGCCCTCTTCCCGCGCGATTGCGGCAACCTGGATATGGAAGCGCTCAGCCGACCGCGCGAATTCGTCACCGCCCGAAAAGGCCAGGTCGTCGGCGTAGCGGCTATACGACGCACCAAGCGACCGCGCCAGCGAATCGAGCCGGATGTCGAGCCGGTAGGCGCAAAGATTGGCCAGTGCGGGCGAACAAGGGGAACCCTGCGGCAGGTGCGGCGATTTCAAGGCCTGGCGCTCGGACCAGGCCAGCGAACCGCCGGACTGCTTATCGCCGAACAAGCCGTGCGGTGCGCGATTGACGCAAATACGGGCAAGCGTTCCAGCGACACTTTCCGGATAACCCAGCTTCTCAAACAGCGCTTGAATGCGCGAATGCTGGATGCTCGGGAAAAAGTCCTTCAGATCCATGCGGACAACGACATGCCGGCCAGCGTGCTGCGCAGCGTGCGTGATGCAGGAATGCCCGCGCCGGAAGCCATGTGCCGAAGGATGCGGCGGCACCAGGTCCAGAATCTGGCGCAGAACTTTTTGTTGTATGCGCCGCAATCGCTCCTTCGGGATCTCGATCAGGCGCCAGCCGCCACTGCGCTTGGGCACCCAGCGATAGTGATAGTGCTGGAGGCGCGACCGCTCGTCGCGTGCGATGCGCCACTGGTCGGCGAACCAGCGCACTGCGCCGACAGGCTCGTTCAGCCAAATGGCCAGGTCGCCCACCGACGACAGCTCCGGCAGCGCAAGTGCAGCCAGCCATGCCGGCTTTGGCGGGCGTATCGGCTGGTCGAGGCAATAGCGCTTTACCTCCGGGAGTTCGATGAAGGGCGGCAGTTCGTCCTCGCCGTCCTCGTATTCTTCGTCGTCCTCATCAAAATCTACGTACCCGCGACCAAGAAGCTCCAGCAGGATGCCGGCCAATTCATGCCGGCTGAAATAATGGAAGTTGTCGCCAGTCCGAATGACGAGCGCCATGCAGACTCGCGGCGCCCATCGAAGCTCGGCATCGAAAACACGGTTACACGCCGCGACCAGGTTTTCCGGGCTGCCATCCGTCGCCAGCATCGTGTCGGCCAGCGCCAGCACGGTAAGTTTTTCGGTATTCATTGAATGAAAAGGGGCGGAGAGCCGTCAACGAGTCTCGTGATGCGTGAGCGGACTATGCGTGGGCACGCAATGCGGCTCATGCGGTGAAATGCAGAACATTACACATCCCGCGGGGTAACCCCGCAGAGGCTGTCCGTGCGCGAGGCAAAGACAGGCCGGCTTGACGGATCCGCCCCGCCGACACATTAGGTTAATTTTGCCTGAAGGTCAACACCAAGGCGGTTACTGCGTCACCGGAATTGCGTCAAGCTGGACGCTTTGCAGGAAGACCTGCGAATACGCCTCAAAGCCGGAATCGATGCCCAGGATGATCCATACCGCGCCATTCGCATCGGTGGTCACTCTCTGCGCCTTATCGCTCTTCACGGTCTTGCTGGCATAGGACACAGCGGTGCCGCAAGCCTGGCCGTTGGCGATATCGCCGATCACTTGCACGTCCTTGCCGCCTCCGGCCTGGTTGCCGCGATCGATATTCATGCGGATCTCATTATTGACTGTCACTGCTTTGGGTTCCGTGGCGGTGGCGCCGGCATGGACCCACACAGCTTCGCCTGGCGCGCCGCCAACTCCCATGCAGCCGCTTTGCGCATTGCTGGCAAACTTGAGCGAAAAGTTGATGTTGTAAGTGGTGTTCTTTTCCAGTCCGACGAACTGCTTCTTGACGAACAGGAACAGGTCGTCGCTGCGATTGGTACCGCCAAGAAGATAGCCCTTGCCGGTCAGCGGCGCAGGCAGCGTGCGCTGTTCGAAGACGACGTTGGTCGGTGCAGTTTCCGGCGTATAGTCGGAGGAGCTGCCGGTCCAGCCAGTGATGCCATCCCTGTCGAAGTCTACCGCCGCCGAGACTTGCCGGGGACCTTTGTCAGTCTCGTTACCACCACCGCAAGCAGCCAGCACGGACAGCATGGCGACGGAGATGCCGGTTTTCAGGATTGTTTTCATTGACTGCCCTTCTCACAAAAGTTTTGGAAAACCAATTGTAAAAAGGACCAAAGGCGCCGGAACGGCGCCTTTGTATGTAGAGGTATGTAGCCCGCTTAGACCATTGACTACATTTTTTTACTTCAGGTCGCCGCGCAGTTCTGCTACCTGGCGGTACAGCAATTCCGGGCTTACATCGGTTGGTTCAACCGGCTGGCCAACGGCCAGCGAGAGTTGCGAACGGAAGCCTTTGCGGAAGGCACGCTCCAGCAAGCCATCCTTGCTGCGGCTAAGCAGGTGGCCCCAGAGTCCGCGCAGTGCCATCGGGATCACCGGCACCTTGGTGCGCTCGATGATCTTGCTGATGCCGCCCTTGAACTCATTCATCTCGCCGGTGCTGGTCAGCTTACCCTCGGGGAAAATGCAAACCAGCTCGCCTTCATGCAGAGCCTGTGCGATGTCCACAAAGGCTTTTTCCATCAGCCACGGATCTTCCTTTGCCGGCGCAATCGGGATCGCCTTTGCGGTGCGGAAGATCCAGCCGAAGAACGGCATCTTGAAGATGCGATGGTCCATCACGAAGCGGATCGGGCGCGGGCTGGCGGCCACGATCACAATTGCGTCGACGTAGCTGACATGGTTGCAGACCAGTACGGCGCCGCCCTCTTCCGGGATACGGTCGGCATCGATCGTCTTCACATTGTGCACGGTGTGGATCAGGAGCCAGGCCAGGAAGCGCATCAGGAACTCAGGCACCAGCGAGAAGATGTAGACCGCTACGATGGCATTCATGATCGCGGTAGCGAGGAACACTTCCGGAATCGTGAAGCCCTGGCCCAGCAGCAGAATCGCCACACCGGTCGCCACCACCATGAACAGGGCGTTCATGATGTTCATGCCCGCGATGGTGCGCGACAAATGCTGCGGGTCGGCGCGCAGCTGGATCAGTGCGAACAGGGGAACGATGAAGAAGCCGCCGAATACGCCGATCATCACCACGTCGAAGATGATGCGCCAAGCGCCAGGGAGCATCACCATGGCGTAGGCATTCACTTCGCCCGGCGCGCTATAGCCTTGGCTGGCCAGGTACAGGTCGATGCCGAACACCGACAGGCCGATGGAGCCGAAAGGCACCAGGCCGATCTCCACCTTGCGGCCGGAGAGCTTTTCGCACAGCAGCGAACCGGCGCCGATCCCCAGCGAGAACATCGTCAGCAGCAGCACGAAGACGCTGTTGTCGCCTTTCAGGTAGTCCTTGGCGTATACCGGGAACTGGGCCAGCACGATCGCGCCGTAGAACCAGAACCAGGAATTGCCCAGCATCGAGAGGAAAACGGAGCGGTTGCCGGCCGAGAAACGCAGGTTGCGGATCGATTCCGAGAGCGGGTTCCAGTTCACTTTCAGGTCCGGCTGCGGCGCCGGCGTTTTCGGGATGCCGTGCGCGGTGACCAGGCCCAGTACTGCGAAGAACATCGTCGCCGCAGCAAGCCAGGTGATGCCGTCCGGCTTGTGATTGACGATGACCGCGCCGAACACCTGGCCAAGCAGGATGCCGACGAATGTGCCCATTTCAACGATGCCGTTGCCGCCGGTGAGCTCCTCCGGTTTCAGGTGCTGTGGCATGTAGGCGTACTTGACAGGGCCGAACAGGGTCGAGTGCATGCCCATGCCGAAGATGGCGATCAGCAGCAGTGCCAGCGTGTGCGTGAACCAGCCAATGCCGGCAACGCCCATGATGCCGATCTCCAGCCATTTGATGAAACGCGCCAGCTTGCCCTTCTCTATTTTCTCGGCGATCTGGCCGGAAGTGGCGGAGAACAGGACATACGGCAGGATGAACAGGCCGGGCACGAGGTTGGTGACCAGCGATGGGTCGAGGGTGGTCCAGCTCGACGCTTCAAAGGCTAGCGCCACGACCAGGGCGGTTTTGAACAGGTTGTCGTTAAACGCGCCGAGAAATTGGGTCCAGAAGAACGGCGCGAATCGGCGCTGTTTCAGGAGATCGAACTGGCTGGGATGGCTCATGTTGCGTCACGGGAATAGTGAAAATATCGACAACATACAGCACATTGCGCAAGCTCTCAACCCGACTTGTCAAAGTATCGGAATTTAATACTTTGCGACAACTGCACCATATGCGTAGCAGGCAGCGGTATACCGGGCCGACGGCCAATACCAGCACCACCATCCGGCATCCGCGCTCCAGCCAGGGTAGCGGAGAATCGAGCCGGCTGCAAAAAAAAGCGGCCAGCAAGCCGGCCGCTGAAGCTTGGAGGAAGCAACCGTGGCGGGTCAGAAGACCCACAGCTTGTCGGCCGGCAGTTGCAGCCAGTACTGGCCGTCCTGCAGGCGGTATTTGGAATGGGCGCGCACGCTGATGTCGCCGCGCTTGAACAGGCATTCCCAGCGGTCGCCCAGGTACATGCAGGTGACCAGGGCAAGCTGCAGCGAGTTCTCCACTTGGCTGCTGTTCACGCGTACTTCTTCAACGCGAATCAACGGAGCAATCGTATCGCCGCCCTTGCCGCGCGCGGTCGCCCGCAGCCGGTTGCCGGCAATCTCGATCACCACCTGATCGCCGTCGCGCGAAACCAGGGTGCCCGGCAGGCGATTGTTACTGCCCATGAATTCAGCCGTAAACAAGGTCTCCGGAGTTTCATACATCGATTGCGGCGTGCCCTGCTGTTCGATCTTGCCATTATTGAGCAACAGGATGCGATCGGAAATCGCCATCGCCTCATCCTGGTCATGGGTTACCATCAGGGCCGACAGGCCAAGACGCACGATCAGTTCGCGCAGGAAGGCTCGCGCCTCTTCGCGCAACTTCGCGTCCAGGTTGGACAACGGTTCGTCCAGCAGGATCACCGGCGGGTTGTACACCAGCGCACGCGCAATCGCCACGCGCTGCTGCTGGCCGCCCGACAACTGGTGCGGGAAACGTTCGCCCAGGTGGCCCAGGCCAAGCTGTTTCAGCACTTCCGACACGCGGCGGCCGATCTCCTCCTTGTTCATCTTGCGCAGTTTCAGGCCATAGGCCACGTTCTCCGCCACGGTCTTATGCGGCCACAACGCATAGGACTGGAATACCAGGCCCAGGTTGCGCTGTTCGGCCGGCATTTCAAAGCCCTGGCTGCCGTCGAACACGCGGCGGTCGCCGATGTCGATGGAGCCCAGGCGCGGGCTTTCCAGGCCGGCCACCGCGCGCAGCAGCGTGGTCTTGCCGCTGCCCGATGGGCCCAGCAGCGCCACTACTTCGCCTTTCTGCAGGTGCATCGACACGCCCTTCAGGATCGGGTTGGCGTGGGCCCCGGTGCCGTAGTCCAGGTGCAGGTCTGCGACCGACAATTCGTTCATTTTGAGGTCTCGTTTCATGATCGTGTTCTCAGTTATGCAGCTTGACGCCGAAGCGCAGCGCAATACCCAGGCCGATGCCGACCAGGGTGATGTTGATGAAGGAAAGCGCCGCCACCAGGTCGGTCGAACCACCCGCCCACAGCGACACGATCAGCGCGCCAATTACTTCGGTACCCGGCGACAGCAGGTACACGCCTGTCGAATACTCACGCTCGAAGATCAGGAAAATCATCAGCCACGCGCCTAGCAAGCCGTATTTGATCAACGGCAGGGTCACGTCGCGCGTTACCTGGCCGCGGCGGGCGCCGGCTGCGCGCGCCGCCTCTTCCAGTTCAGGGCCGACCTGCAGCAGCGCGGTGGAGATCAGGCGCATGCCGTAAGCCATCCACACTACCGAGTAAGCCAGCCACACCGCGAAGATGGTGGTGCGCAGGCTGCGCAGCGCAGGGATCGCGTTTTCCACAAGCCACACTGCCAGCACGTTCCCGGCCCCCCTGAGCATGCCATCCAGCCAGCTGGGCACGAACAGGAACACCCACAGGAAGGCCAGGCCAGCCAGCAGGCCGGGAACGGCACGCGGCACCAGCACGCTGTAGTCCAGGATGCGGGTCAGCAGGTCCGGCTTGCGGTGCATGGCCAGTGCGATAAAGCTGTAGCAGAAAATCGCCAGGCCGCCGCCAATCACGCCGATCAGAACCGTGTTGATGATGCCGCGGATCAGCGAATGCTGTTCGAAGATATCGCGGAAGTGCTGCAGCGTCAGGACGTCAGCCAGCTTCACGCCTTCGCCCCAGTACTGCACGAAGGAACGCAACGCAATGCCCGACAGCGGCATGACAATCGTGAACAGCAGCCACGCGCCCAGCAGCGCAAACGCCAGCCACTTCCAGCGTCCCAGCGGCAGCGCCTTGCTGCGCGCCCCCTTGCCCTTGATCGACACATATTTATTGGCCGATTTCAGCAGCCAGCGCTGGATCATCACCAGCGGCATGGTCACCGCCACCAGGCACACTGCGACAGCCGCCATCAGGTGGTAGGACGGGGTGCCCAGCTTGTTGGTCAGCTTGTACAGGTAGGTCGGCAGCACCAGGTGGCCTTCCGGATCGCCCAGCACCAGCACCAGGCCGAACACTTCGAAGCCGAGGAAGAACACCAGCACGCCCGCATAAGCCAGCGCCGGCATGATCATCGGCAGCGACACGTTGAACATCACCTGCAACGGCGAAGCGCCGGCCACGCGGGCTGCCTCCTCCACATCCGAGCCGAGGCTCTTCAGCGCCGAAGAGGCGTACAGGTAGACGTGCGGCACGTGGGTCAGTCCCGCGATGACGACGATGCTGGTGAAGGAATAGATATTCCAAGGGATGAATCCGACCAGGTCTTTCACCCAGGTCGAATAGAAGCCCACCGGCCCCATCGCCACCACGTAGCCGAAACCCATCACCATCGGCGAGACGAAAATCGGCACCAGCAGCAGCGGGGAAATCCAGCCGCGACCCGGCAGGTCGGTGCGCACCATCAGGAAGGCCAGCATGCCGCCCAGCGGCACGGCAATCGCAGCCAGCCCGGTGGCCAGCATCAGGCCATTCTTGAACGCCATCGAAAAGTCCGGGTCTTCCCAGATGAAGCGATAGGCATCCAATCCCACTTCCTTGCCGGGCATGAAGAACGGCGCCGACAGGAAGCTTTGGTAAAAGATCAGGAACAGCGGCAGGAAGATGGCGGTGCAGGTCAGCACTGCCACGATCCCGCGCGGCCAGTTGATGCCGGCGCGCCCTGTTCCCTGCAAAGTCGCGGTAGTCATGGACAACTCCTTATTTCTTGCCGGCGGTTTCTTTCCACTGCTTCAGGAAGGCCATGCGTTTCTGCGGGCCGAGGAACTGCAGCAGGATTGGGTGCACGGGCACCGGCTTGATCTTGTCCTGGCCGACTTGCTTGACCAGGTCGGACGAAGTGGTCTCGCCGGTCACGTCGGCACGGATCGCATACAGTTTGGACTCATTGGCGATAACGGCCTGGCCGCGCTGCGACAGGATGTAGTCCAGCCACAGCTTGGCGGCGTTGACGTTTTTCGCGCCCTTGTTGATGAAGATCACGCGCGACATCACCAGGGTGTAGTCTTTCGGCAGTTGCACGCCGATTGACGGGTCGGTCTTGGCGCGCACCAGGGCGTAGGAGCCCAGCACGTTGTAGCCGATCAGGTTCTCGCCGGATGATATGCGCTCCATCATGGTGCCGGTGGAGGACTGCACGCGCACCTTCGCCTCGCCGAAGGCATTCTCCAGCTCCAGGAATTTCGGGTATTCCTTGGCATCCTGGGTCATGAACATGAAGCCCACCCCGGATTTTTCGATATCGTAGGTGGTGACCTTGTCCCTGAACTTCGGCTGCCGGATCAGCTTCACGAAGTCGGCGTGGGTCTGCGGCACTTCCTTTGCGTCGACCAGGCGCTTGTTGTAGACGATGGCAGCCGGTTCGAAAGTGGTGCCGTACGCCTGGTCATCCCATACCGCCCAGCCAGGGATCTTCGACGCTTCCACCGATTTGTATTTCAGCGAGTAGCCATCGGAGGCCAGCCGCATCTGCAGGTCCATTGCAGAGGACCACATCACGTCGGCGGTGTTGCCCCCGGCAGCGATCTCGGAGATGAAGCGGTTATACACTTCGGTCGAATTCATGTCGTTGTATTCGACTGTGATGCCGGGATACAGGGCGCTGAAGTCGCGCACCAGGGGCTGCGCGGCCTTGCTGTCGGTGGCGCCGTAGACCACCAGCTTGCCCTCCTTCTTCGCCGCATCGATCAGCTTCTGGTAATCGGCGGGATAGCCGGCAGGGGCTTGCGCGAATGCTGCGCACGAAAACAGGCCGGCAGCGGCGGCCACCAGGGTCGTCTTGATCATTTGTGTCTCCTAGGTTTTTGAGGGATGTTTCAGCGCATCAGCCCTAGCTGGCTGGCGCGTTTGCCGTAATCTTCCACGGCTTTATGGACGTACTCGTTGAGTGCCTGTCCTGTCAGGCTGAAGGGATATAGTCCCGCCTCCGTTCGCAGCTTCGCGAATTCCGGCGTCGCCATGATGTGCTCGAACGTCCTTACCCATTGCTGGTAATCTGCATCGGCCACCTGGGGGCCCATCCACAAGCCGCGGATCACCGGCCATACGATGTCATAGCCCTGCTCGCGCGCAGTCGGCACGTTGGCCAGCACGCCCGGCAGGCGCTGTTCCGACATCACGGCCAGCACGCGAATCTTGCCGGCGATGGAAGGCAGGCTCGCTTCGGAAGCGTCGCCCGATACCACATGCACGAAGTTGGCCTGCATCGCGGTGAAGGACTCGCCGCCGCCTTCCAGCGCCACGAAACGCAGCACCTTCGGCTCCAGGCCGGCCTGGCGCACCAGCAGCGCCACCTTCAGCCAGTCCTGGCTGCCGATGGTGCCGCTGACGCCGATCAGCACCTTGGAAGGATCGCGCTTGAGCGCCGCCACCAGCTCAGCTAGCGACTTGTAGGGCGAATCGGCGCGGACCGCGATCATGCCGTAGTCCGCGCCCAGCGCGGCCACCCAGCGCACGTCGTCCGCGGTAGCCTTGCCGAATTTGCCCTGCGCGAGGTTCAGCAGCGAGCCGCCGGAAAACGCCACCAGGGTATTCGGCTCCGCGCGGCGCTGCGATACCAGCGAATGCCAGGCCACGGCACCGATCCCGCCCGGACGGTAGACCAGCCGCATCGACTGGCTGCCCGGCACCGTCGCCAGGCCCTTGCGGGCAAGCTTGCAGGTCAGGTCCATTGCGCCGCCCGGCTTGGACGGCACAATGCACTCTGCGGCCCGCGCCTGCGATGCCAGCAGCAGCGCAGCAGCGAAGATGAAGGACAGGATCTTCATGGCTTCATTATTATCAGAAGCGGTGCTGGATGCCAACCATTACGCCATGCTGGCTGTCGCCAAAGCCGGCGTCGTCGCGCGACAGGCCAACCAGCTGGTCATGCTTGGCTTTCGTGTAACCGACAGTCGCATACAGGTCGGTGCGCTTGGATGCGGCGTAGCGATAGCGCAGCACGTACATGGTGGGGTCGGCGTCCTGGCCGGCCGCCAGGTTGCGCTGGTCGATATGATAGACAGCGCCGGTGATGGTGACGTTCGGCTGCGGCTTGTATGCCACGCCGGCCCACAGCGTGTTGCCTTTCACATCAGCCGTGGCGGCCTTGCCGGACACCAGCTTGTAACTGCGCCCGCCGAGCCAGAACTTGAAGTCGCCCGTGGCGTAATAGCCGCCCAGGTGGTATGCGGTGGCTTCATCGCGGTTGCCGGTGGCGGCCAGATTGTTGCCGTTGATGCGCTCCGCCGTAAACATGGCGCCCAGCGATTCGGACTGATAGCTCACGGCGCCTGCGTACTTGGCGCTGTCGGCCGAACTGCTGCCGGCGCCCTGCTGCTCGCCCATGCCGTAGCTGAAGCCGTACTTCCAGTCGCCGCTCTGGCCGGAATATTTGATCAGGTTATCGAAACCGGTGGTCATGCCGTACTTGCTTGGCAGGGTGGCGCTGCCGCCGGTCGCCCAGGAGTAGTAAGGTGCAAAGCCCATCGGATCGAAGCGGATCACGGTGTCGTAGACGCTGGTGAAGGAGCGGCCCAGCACCACCCGGCCCCAGTTGCCTTCCAGGCCGACGTTGGCCTGGCGCTTGAACAGGTTTCCGTCCTGCGCACCGGTATCCATCAAGATGCCGCTTTCCAGCTGGTACACGGCCTTCAGGCCGCCGCCCAGGTCTTCGCTGCCTTTGATGCCCCAGCGCGAAGTATTCATGCCGCCGGAGCTGACGTGGGTAACGTTGCCGCCGCCTTGCTTGGCATCGGAAGTAATGTCGACACCCACGTCAAGCAAGCCGTATACCTGCACATTGGATTGGGCGTGGGCGGAAGAATAGGCGGCAAGCATCATCACGATGGCCGCTGCCATCGAAGTTCTTTTCACAATCAGTCTCCTGGGTTTATAGTTATTTCAGTCATGCCTCGCTCTGGCACGGTTCAACTATAAAATCGCCAACCTTTCAAACGCCTTTCAGGCAAATGCCATGCGAATACTGTTAGTGGAAGACCACACCGAATTACAACACTGGCTGTCCAAAGCCCTGCGTGATGCCAACCTTTCAGTCGAATGCGCCGATAACGGCGCCGATGCGGACTCCTTGCTGCTGACGCAGCAATACGCCCTGGTGATCCTCGACCTGACGCTGCCGCGCATGGACGGACTGGAAGTGCTGAAACGCCTGCGCGCGCGCGGCGGCAAGACGCCCGTATTGATCCTGACGGCGCGCGGCGGCCTGGAAGACCGCGTGCAGGGCCTGAACCTGGGCGCCGATGATTACCTCGCAAAGCCTTTCGAACTGGCCGAACTGGAAGCACGCGTCAAGGCCTTGCTGCGCCGCAGCGCAGGCAATGAATCGCTGGTGTACGAATGCGGGGCCCTGCGCTTCGATACGGTCAGCCGCATGTTTTCCTATTTCGGCGAAACCCTGCTGCTCACGCCGCGCGAACATGCCGTGCTGGAGGCGCTGATCACCAAGGGCGGCAAACCACTGGCGAAAGAAAAACTGTTCGACCAGGTTTTCTCCCTGGCCGACGATGCCAACATCGATGCAATTGAACTGTATATTCACCGCGTGCGCAAGAAGCTTGACCGCAAGGAGCCCGGCGCGGCGGCCATTACCACCTTGCGCGGCATCGGCTACCTGCTGCAGCCAGCCGAAGCGAAGGACTGATGAAAGCCATGCTCGCCATGGGAAGCCTGCGTGGCCAGTTGCTGCGCTGGCTGTTGCTGCCACTGGTCCTGCTGGAAATCGTCAACACCATCTCCGTCTACTACAACGCAGTGGACGCGGCAGACATGGCTTACGACCGTTCGCTGCTGGCATCCACACGCGCTTTGGCCGAACGCGTCTCGGTCGAAGGCGGCAAGGTCGTGGTCGACGTGCCCTACGTTGCGCTGGACAGCTTCGAGACCGACACCCTGGGGCGCATCTACTACAAGGTCACCGGCATCAACGGTGAAACGGTGTCCGGCTACGACGACCTGCCCGCAGTGCCGGCCCATGTGCCGCGCTCGGAGAACTACCCTGCCCTGGTGCGCTTCTACCACGCCAACTACAACGGCCAGCCGATCCGCATCGCGGCCCTGCTGCAGCCCGTGTATGACGACAATATGCGCGGCATCGCCCTGATCCAGGTCGGCGAAACACTCGATGCGCGCAAGGGCCTGACACTGAAGATCCTGTATGACACCATCGCGTGGCAGGCCAGCGTGGTCCTGCTGGCGGGCTTGCTGGTGTGGTTCGCGGTGAAGCTGGTGCTGCGCCCGCTGATGCAGCTAAAGCACGAGGTGGAGTCGCGTGACGTGTCCGACCTGTCCGACCTCGATCCGGCGCTGGTGCACAAGGAAGTGCGGCCGCTGGTGCAGGCGATGAACGCTTCAACCTCGCGTATCGCCGGCCTGATTGCCAGCCAGCGCCGCTTCATTGCCGACGCTTCGCATCAATTGCGCACGCCGCTGACGGTGCTCAAGACGCAGGCCGAACTGGCGCAGCGCGAACTTGAGCGCGCGCCAGCCGCTTCACCGGAACTGCGCAATGTGGTGGCCAGCATGGCCGCCACCACCGACTCCACGGTGCACCTCGCCAATCGCCTGCTGATGCTGGCGCGCATCGAACATGGTGAAAATCGCGAGCCGGTTCCTGTGCCCTTGCGCGACACCGTGCAGCAAGTTGCACTGGAGCTGGCCTTGTCCGCCGTCAATCGCGGCATTGACCTGTCACTCGAAGGCGACGGTGAAGCCAGCGTCAATGGCCAGGCTTTGCTGCTGCATGAACTGGTGTCGAACCTGGTCGACAACGCCCTGCACTACACGCCGCGCGGCGGCAGCGTGGTGCTGCGGGTGCTGCCCGGTGAAGCGCAGGTGGTACTGGAAGTGGAAGACAGTGGGCCCGGCATTCCGCCGGAAGACTGCGACAGGGTGTTCTCCCCCTTCTACCGCGCCGCATCGACCATGCAGGCGAATCCCGGCGGCTCCGGCCTGGGGCTGGCCATCGTCCGCGATATCGCAGTGCTGCACGACGCCAGGCTTGAACTCGACCAGGGCGCAGGCGGCCGTGGCCTGCTGGTGCGCGTCAGGTTCCCGCGCTCCATGCCCGCACCGGCAGCGTGATGGCAATGCGGGTGCCGGACGAGCAGTCCATCGCGAAACTGCCGCCCAGCGCCTGCAACCGTTCGCGCATTCCTGCCAGGCCAACGCCGGCTGCGGTGCGCGCCGGGTCGAAGCCGGTTCCATCGTCGGTCACTGCGATCTGCAAGGCGCCGCTGTGCCGCGCAACCTCCACGCTGGCCGTGCTGGCGCGGGCATGCTTGACGATATTCGACAGCGCTTCCTGCACGATGCGGTAGGCCGAGATCGCGGCATCGCCATCCAGTCCACCGAAATCGCCCTCGGATTTCAGCGAGAAGCGGCAAGCGGGATGGCTGCTGCCTACCTGGCGCACCATCTCCTCCAGCGCGCCCTGCAAGCCAAGCATGTCCAGCATTTCCGGGCGCAGGCGGCGCACCAGCGTGCGGCCACTGTTGTACAAGCCCAGCGCCAACCTGGTGATGGCCTGCGCCTTGTCGCGAATCTGCGCCGCCGGGGCCGTGCCGCCCAGCGCGCCCGTTCCGTCTTCCAGCATCGCCGTCGCCATGCCGGCAATCTGCTGCGCCTCCAGCCGCACAGCAATCAGCGTCGCGTTCAATTCATCATGGATCTCCAGCGCAATCGCCTTGCGCTCGTCTTCCACCGCCGTGGTCACGCGCTGCAGCAGGCGGCGCTTTTCGGCATCCGCCGCGCGCACCGCCTGCATCGATGCCTGCAGCGACGCGGCGAACCCGCTGGTCATCTGCCATGCCAGGCCCGCGCACGCCATCAGGCCCGCCAGCGCCACCGCCAGCTCAAGCTGCAAGCGCGAGCGCGCCTTGCGCAGCATGGCAGTCGGGGACATGCGTACCTGCACATAGCCCATCGTACCGACATTGCGGTTGCCCCCGCCCGTCACGTACAGCAAGCGCTTATGCACTGCCGCTTCGTAATAGCGCGGCTCTGGCATGGCATCGCCGCGCGCCGCAACATCGAGCAGTGGCTTGCGGTTGGCATCGAGCAGGGTAACCCGGTGGATAGCGCTGTCGGTCTGCAACATGCCGTTGATGGTGGCCCGCAGTTCGTCGAACCTGCCGTGCACCAAGCTGATTTCACTGCTGGCCACCAGGGCCGTGGCCAGCAACTGCCCGCGCTCCGCCAGTTCGGCATGCACCTCCGACTGGCGCGACTGGTAGTGGTACCAGGTGAGCGTGACGAATAGCGCCAGCACCGGCAGCAAGGTAATGGCCAGCAGCCGCCCGCGCGTGCCAACGCGCCATATGGCCCGCATCAGGCTTGCAGCACGCCGTGGCGCACCGCCAGGCGGGTGATATCGGCCGCGCGCTCAACACCCAACTTGTCCTTGATGGCCTGGCTGGAGTTGCTGATGGTCTTGCTGGAGACGCCCAGCTTTTCGGCGATTTCGGCGTTGGTCAGTCCTTCCGCCATCAGCTTGAAGATCTCCAGCGACCGTTCATCGAGCAGCGCCTGCGGCGATTGCTCGCCCAGCACCGACAGGCTGGCCAGGCGTTCCGCGATGGCGGGCATGAAGTACAGCTCGCCCTGCGCGGCACGCTGTACGGCTGTAAACAGCTCGGACGGGTCGCAATCCTTCGTAACCAGCGCCCTTGCGCCGATGCGGTAGGCCTCCTTGACCAGCGCGTCCTGGTCGAATTGGGTCAGGAAGATGAGATGCGCTTTCGGGGCCGCCGCCAGGATTTGGCGCGCCGCGTCCAGGCCCGTCATCTGCTCGCCGAAGCGCATATCGAGGATAGCAACGTCCGGTGCCAGCGCCTGGTAGGCCTGCACCGCTTCCGCCGGCGTGCGCGCCTGCCCCACGACTTCCACCCCAAAACCGGCCAGTGCCATCGCAAAACCACCCATGACAACAGGATGATCATCTGCCAGCAGTACTTTGATCTTGTTCATAGCATTCCCTATTTCCAGATGATGGAAGGATACCACGCCAAGGTGTAGCAATAAAAATTGCTTGCTTATTTCCATCGAATGGAAGAATATCTTGCCATGGACTGGCAATTCAGCCTACCAACAAGAAGAAAGGAGCACTTCCATGAACATCGACACCTCCCGTAAGAACTACACTGGCCTGGCTTTCGTCGCCCTCTTGCACCTTGTTGTCGCCGGCATCGCGCTGAAGCATTCCACCATCCTGATTAGCCGCACCACGCCGCCGGAGCCGGTCACGGTGACGCCGCTGCCGCCGGAGCCGAAAATCCTGCCGCCAAAGGTGCCCGACGTCCAGCCGACAAAACTGCCGGTGATTACCTTGCCCGAATTGCCAATCCTGATAGCGCCGGTCGATCCGCCGATCACCACCGCGCCGCCTGATACCAAGCCGCGTGACAAAACGCCGCCCGGCACGCCAGGACCAGGCGAAAAGCGCGATCCAGTCGAGCCTGTGCGCCCCCAGCCGCTGAACGTGGCCGCGGTCATCGACGCCGCCAGCTGCGCCAAGCCGGCCTACCCTGCCGGCGCGCTGCGCAACAGCGATGAAGGCACGGTCACGCTGGCCTTCCTGATCGGCAAAGACGGCCGCGTGGCCAGCGCCAAGGTCGAACGCACCAGTGGACACCGCGACCTGGACCGCGCCGCGCTGCAAGGCCTTTCGATGTGCGCCTTCAAGCCCGGCACCATCGACGGCGTAGCGCAGGAATCCTGGGCCCGCATGCAATACGCCTGGCGTCTCGATGAATGAGCAATAGAGCGCGGCAGTAAAGTGAATTCCCCTATCATGCGCCGGTTAACCATGTGGTTGCCGGCGCATGCTCTATGTTCATCAAGCTTTCTTTCCGCCAATTACTACTGGGCGTCTTCATGCTGATCGCCCTGCTGCTCAGCGCCACCTCGATCCAGGCCCTGTTCACGCTGGACCGCCTGGCCGCTGAAAGCCGCGAAGTCGGCCAGCATGCCGTCGTGCTCACGGCCAACGTGCAGCGCTTGGCCGAGCGCAGCGTCGCCATGGAACGCAGTGCGCGCCAATTCCTGGTGCTGGACGATCCCGCCTTCCGCGACCGCTATGCCGCTGCCTGGCGCGATGCCGAAGACGCCTTGTCCGCGCTCTCGGCCGGCCTGCCGTCCGTACCCAAGGCCAGCTTCGCTGCATGGCGCGACCAGGGCGAACAAGCCTGGCGCGCACTGCAGGCTCCCAACACCAGACGCGCGCAACGCCAGCAAATGCTGAACGTCGCACTGGCCGGGCTGTCCCCGGTCAACGAGGAACTGGCCGACGAAGTCAAACGCGAAGTCGACCAGCGCAACCAGCGCATTCTGCTAGGACTGGAACACCGGCGCAGCGTACTGGCGGGACAGCTGCTTGCCTCCATCAGCCTTGCCGCTGCACTGGCGCTCGGCTGCGGCATGTGGCTGTCGCGGCCACTGGCGCAAATTGAAGGCGCCATCGACCGCCTGGGGGGCAACCGCTACGACCAGCCGATCGAGGTCGAAGGCCCCGACGACTTGCGCCGCCTCGGCCAGCAGCTGAACTGGCTGCGCCAGCGCCTGGCCAGCCTGGAGGCCGACAAATCGCGCTTCCTGCGCCACATCTCGCACGAACTGAAAACGCCGCTGGCTGCGCTGGTGGAAGGCGTCGCCCTGCTGGAGGATGAAGTGGCCGGCACGCTGACACCGAACCAGCGCGAGGTGGCAGGCATCCTGCGCCAGAACACGGCCTCGCTGCAGAACCAGATCGAAGACCTGCTGCGCTATAACACCGCCACCTTCGCCGCCCAGTACCTGCAGCGCCAGCCCACCGATATCGCCGCCCTGCTGCGCGACACGGTCGACGCCCAGCGCCTGCAATGGCAGGCGCGCCGCCTCGACGTGTCGGTGGAAGGCGGCGCCCCGCCGATCTCCGTTGACCCGGGTAAGCTCGCCATCGCCACCAGCAACCTGCTGACCAACGCCGTGCGCTACAGCCCCGAAGGCGGCGCCGTTCGTTTCATCGTCGGCGAGCAGGCGGGAATGCTGGCCATCGATTGCATCGACCAGGGCCCGGGCGTTGCGCCGGAGGATGCGGCCCATATTTTCGAACCTTTCTACCAGGGGCTGCGCCAGCCGCCCGGCGCGCGGCGCGGCAACGGCGTCGGATTGTCCATTGTGCTCGAATACATCAGCGCCCACGGCGGATCGCTGCAACTGCTGCCGGCAAGCGTCGGCGCCCACTTCCGGATCGAACTTCCATATGAACACTAAAGCCCCGCCTTTGCTGCCGGTTTTGCTGCTGCCGCTGCTGCTCGCCGCCTGCGCGCAACGGCAGCCCATCACGCCGGCATTGCCGCCACTGCCGCCGCCGCCCGCTCCCGCGCCGCTGACGCTGCTGGTCGCTCCGCAAGACGAGGTCGCGCCGTTGCTGGCCTATCACCAGTCGCTGCGCCGCATGTCCCAAGGCGAACTCCTGAAGGAATTGAGCAACCTGTCGTTGCTGCAGAAAACGCCCAAAGTCCTGCTGCAATCTGCCATGGTGCTATCGCTCACGCGCGGCAGCGGCGACCTGGCGCGGGCGCAGGCGCAGTTCGACGTCGTCGCCACCGCGCCTGAGCCTGAAGCGCAGGGCTTGCGGCAGCTGGCGCAACTGCTGTCCGCACAATGCGCCGACACGCGCCGCCTGGTGGACGACGGCGACCGCCTGCGCGCGCAGCTGAAAGACAACCAGCGCAAGAACGAGCAATTGAACGAAACCCTGGAGGCGCTCAAGGAAATTGAGCGCGGCCTGCCTGCGAGAGCCAGCAAATGATGACCGAAATCCGTACCCCGATCTCCCCCCGGCTGCTGCTGGTCGACGACGACGCCGACCTCCTGCGCCTGCTCTCGATGCGCCTGAGCGCCAACGGCTACCAGGTCACCGCCGTCGGCAGCGCCGAGGCCGCACTGGCCAACCTGTCGATCGCCCTGCCCTCGCTGGTGATCAGCGACGTCCGCCTGCCCGAGCGCGACGGCATGTCCCTGTTCCAGCAAATCCGCAGCCAGCATCCGGCGCTGCCGGTGATCCTGCTCACCGCCCATGGCACCATTCCCGACGCGGTGGAGGCCACCTCGCTCGGCGCCTACGCCTACCTGACCAAGCCCTTCGACGCCAAGGTGCTGCTCGACCGCATCGGCCAGGCCTTGAGCGTCGCTGCGCCGGATGCGGCGCCGGACGCCGGCAGCGGCGCCTGGCGCACCGACATCATCAGCCGCAGCCGCGCCATGGAGGAAGTGCTGCATGAAGCGCAGCTGGTCGCAGCTTCCGACGCCAGCGTATTGATACGCGGCGAAAGCGGCACCGGCAAGGAATTGCTGGCGCGCGCCATCCACCGCGCCAGCCGCCGTGCCGCGGCGCCTTTCATCGCCGTCAACTGCGGCGCGATTCCCGAACAGTTGCTGGAATCCGAACTGTTCGGCCACGTAAAAGGCGCCTTCACCGGCGCCGTCGCCAGCCGCGAAGGGCTGCTGCAGGCGGCCGACGGCGGCACGCTGTTCCTCGACGAGATCGGCGATATGCCGCTGCTGCTGCAAGTGAAGCTGCTGCGCGTGCTGCAGGAGCGCGTGGTGCGCCAGGTAGGCTCGGACAACGGCCGCCCGGTCAATGTGCGAGTGCTGTCGGCCACCCACCGCGACCTGGAAGCGGCCATGCTGGAAGGCCAGTTCCGCGAAGACCTGTATTACCGCCTGAACGTCATCACGCTCACACTGCCCTCGCTGGCGGAAAGGCGGGAAGACATCGGCCTGCTGGCCACGCGCTTTTTGCAGCTGCTGGCCGACAAGTACGGCAAGACCGTCAACGGTTTTGCGCCCGAGGCGCTGGAAGCCCTGTCGCGCGCCTCCTGGCCGGGCAATGTGCGCCAGCTCTATAACGTGGTGGAACACGCCTGCGCTTTGGCCACCGCGCCGCTGGTGCCGCTATCGCTGGTGCAGCGTGCGCTGCGCGTGCCTTCGCTGGAAGTGCTCAGCTACACGGAAGCCAAGCAGCGCTTCGAGCGCAACTACCTGGTGCAGCTTCTCAAGCTCACCGACGGCAACGTGGCCGACGCCGCGCGCCTGGCTGAGCGCAACCGCACCGAGTTTTACCGCCTGCTGCAAAAGCACGAATTGAACGCCGCGCAATTCCGCAATGAGCCTGTCGCCGAGGGGCGACAGCCATAAAGCCCGTCAAATCAAGGCTTTGTGTGCGACGGCCCGAACCCTGTCGCTGTGCGGCGACAAACTTCATGTTGCCGCACGGCTAAGTCATTGATTTCTCTACATGGCACGCGCCTTGCAATACAAGGGACAACGCACAAGCGTTGACTGCCAACTTGAAAAATGGAGAGATAGACCATGAAGGATTCCAAACTGATCGCAGGCCTGTTCGCCGCCGCAGCATTCGCCCTCGCCTCGCTGTCCGCACACGCGCAGCAGGAAGGCGCCATGGCCGGTGCCGCCGTAGCCACCGCCGATTCCTCGCTGCAGGCCAAGGTCAAGGCCGCCCTCTCGGACCAGAAAGAGATCATCGTGTCGGCTAACCAGGGCATCGTGGTCCTGAGCGGCACCGTGCCAAGTTCCGACGCCGGCGCCAAAGCGATCCAGACGGCATCCGCCGTGGCGGGAGTGAAGGAAGTGAAGAGTGAGCTGACTGTCGCCGGCAAGTAATTGCCTTCGCTGCAGTAGTACCTCCCTTATCGGGCGGCCTCGGTGCCGCCCGTTTTTTTCTGCGCTTCAGCCATCCGCAGCAGCAGGCGATGCCCTATCCTGTCGGTCCAGTTGAAGTTATTCTGCAGCACGACTACCGCAGTACGCGTCTGCTCATCGAGACCGATGTAGCCCGTGTAGCCAGCCACCAGCCCGATCTGGTGGGTGATTTTGTGGCCGTCGATCTCGTCGACAAACCAGGCGCTCGCCGCAGCTTCGGTCTTGCGCTCATAATGGACCTTCAACGTATTACGCAAGCCCGCATCCAGCACATTATCGCCGCTCGACGACAAGTGGGCATTGGCGTAGGCCAGCAGGTCGCGCGCATTCGAGTAGACTGCTGCCGAACCGCTCATGATGTCGGTAAACTGCCAGTCTGGGACCAGCTTGCCACGCCGGATAAACTTGGGCTGGTCGCCGGCGTGGCCCAAGGCCCGCTCGCCGTAGCCCGGCAGGTTCTGCGGCACATAGCCAGTGCTTTTCAGGCGCAGCGGATCGAGCACTTTCTCGTGTACCAGCGCGGCGACCTTTTTCCCGGTTTTCAGTTCCAGCACATAACCGAGCACGCCGTAGCCGATGTTCGAGTATTGCGGCACGCCGCCGTTGCGGCTCTTGAACTCCGACAGGTACTCCAGCAAATAAGGCCGGTCGAAATGGCGATAGAAGCTCTTGCCGGTGAACAGATACTCCACAAAATAGATCAGCGTCCGCTCTGTCATCGGCTGGCGCGGAAGGCCGGCGGTATGGGTGACAAGCTGGCGCAAGGTGATGCGCTTCGCATCGTCGCTGAGTGCCACCTCGGCCGGCAATAGCGTTGCCAACGTGTCTTCCCAGTGCAGCACACCCTCTTGTACCAGCACGGAAGTTGTCGCCGCAAGGAAGCCCTTGCTAAGCGATCCCACCGCAAACAGGGTATCGCCATCAGGACGATGGCCGCCTTCCTCGTGCGTTGTCCCAAAACCGAAGAAGTGCTGTTTTCCGTCGGGCGTCAGCACGCCGACCACCAGCCCCGTCGTTTCACCGGAATCGATCATCGGCTGCGCCAGGCCAGCTACCTCGGCCCCGATATCTCCGGTCAGCGCGAGGCGCTGTGCAGCGCTGTTGTCAGGATCCAGTTGTGTATCGGACAAGGTGCCGCATCCGGCCAGAACGATCGAAACACAGGCCAGGCAAAGAATGCGAACCAAGTTCAATTTAAGCAACAATATATTCCAAAAGGAAACGATTATATCAAAACTTTATGGCCGGCCGGATTTGGAAGCCGGTAAGAAAATGGCCCCAGCGGGGCCATTGGGCAGTTCCGGATACCGGGATGGTCAGGCAAGGTTCTCGAGGCGGATCTTGGTCACGTTGCCCACGATGCTGGACAGCTTTTCGATCTTATCGATGGCAGCCACCACGTTCTTCTCCTGCGTCTGGTGGGTCAGCAGGATGATGTCGGTGTGGGTCTCGCCCTCCGCCGGTTCCTTCTGCATCATGGCGTCGATGGAAATGGTGGCATCGGCCAGGATGCGCGTCAGTTCCGCCAGCACGCCCGGGCGGTCAGCCACCGTCATGCGCAGGTAGTAGCTGGTGGTGATCTCGGACATCGGCAAGATCTTGATGTCGGTCATCGCATTCGGCTGGAAAGCCAGGTGCGGCACGCGGTGTTCGGGATCGGCCGTGGCCAGACGGGTAATGTCGACCAGGTCCGCGATCACGGCCGAAGCAGTCGGCTCGGGGCCGGCGCCTTTGCCGTAGTACATGGTGGCGCCAATCGCATCGCCTTGCACCAGCACCGCATTCATCGCGCCTTCCACGTTGGCGATCAGGCGCTTGGCCGGGATCAGTGTCGGGTGCACGCGCAGCTCGATGCCCTCGCCGCCGCTCACTTGTGCGCGGCGCGCGATGCCCAGCAGCTTGATGCGGTAGCCCAGTTGTTCTGCATACTTGATGTCGATCGCCTGCAGCTTGGTGATGCCCTCGATATGGGCCTTGTCGAACTGCACCGGAATGCCGAAGGCAATCGCCGACAGGATGGTTGCCTTGTGCGCCGCATCCACGCCTTCGATATCGAAGGTCGGATCGGCTTCCGCGTAACCCAGGCGCTGCGCTTCCTTCAGCACGGTGCCGAAGTCCAGGCCTTTGTCGCGCATCTCGGACAGGATGAAGTTGGTGGTGCCATTGATGATGCCGGCAATCCATTCGATGCGGTTGGCCGTCAGGCCTTCGCGCAATGCCTTGATGATCGGGATGCCACCGGCGACAGCCGCCTCGAAGGCCACCATCACTCCCTTGGCCTGGGCCGCGGCGAAGATCTCGGTGCCATGCATGGCCAGCAGCGCCTTGTTGGCGGTGACCACGTGCTTGCCGTTGGCGATGGCCTGCATCACCAGTTCCTTGGCGGTGTCGTAGCCGCCAATGAGCTCCACGACGATATCGATTTCCGGATCGTTGACGATCTCGAACGGGTCTGCCACCACTTTGCACTGGCCTTCGGTGCGCTCCTTTGCGCGCTCCAGGTTGCGGGCCGATACGGCCATAATCTCGATACCGCGGCCGGCGCGGCGGCGGATCTCTTCCTGGTTGCGTCGCAATACACTGAACGTCCCGGCGCCTACATTGCCTACGCCCAGCAAACCTACTTTAATCGATTTCATCTTTTATCCCTGGTTTTGTTAGCTGTGCCCGTGCCGTTTTCGGTAGCCTTCCATAAAGCGTGCGATGCGGCCGAATGCATCTTCCATATCGTCCGAATTCGACAGGAACACCACGCGGAAGTGGTCCGGGCTATGCCAGTTGAAGCCCGTGCCCTGCACGATAAGGACCTTGGTTTCTTCCAGCAGTTCGTATGCGAATTGCTGGTCGTCCGCGATCGGGTAGATCTTCGGATCGAGGCGGGGGAACATATACAGTGCAGCTTTTGGCTTGACCACGCTGACACCCGGAATATCGGACAGCAGCTTGTATGCCAGGTCGCGCTGCTTGAGCAGGCGCCCGCCGGGAGCCACCAGGTCATTGATGCTCTGGTAGCCGCCGAGCGCAGTCTGGATCGCAAACTGCCCCGGAGCGTTGGCGCAAAGGCGCATCGAGGCCAGCATGTTCAGGCCCCAGATGTAATCCTTCGCATATTTCTTGTTTTCGCCGGAGAGCACCATCCAGCCGGCACGGTAGCCGCAGGAACGGTAGCTCTTGGACAGGCCGTTGAAGGTCACGCAGAACACGTCCTCGCACAGCGCGGCGATCGAGGTGTGGGTGACGCCGTCGTACAGCACCTTGTCGTAGATTTCGTCGGCGTAGATGATCAACTGGTGCTGGCGCGCCAGCTCGATAATCTGCAGCAGCACTTCGTCCGGGTACAGCGCGCCGGTCGGGTTGTTCGGGTTGATGACGACAATCGCCTTGGTGTTGGGCGTAATCTTCTTGCGCATGTCGTCGATGTCCGGGAACCAGTGCTGCTGCTCGTCGCAGACATAGTGCACCGGCTTGCCGCCGGACAGGCTGACTGCCGCCGTCCACAGCGGATAGTCGGGCGCCGGCACCAGCACTTCATCGCCGTTGTTCAGCAGCGCGTTCATTGACATCACGATCAGCTCGGAGGCGCCGTTGCCCAGGTAGATGTCGTCCATCGTCACGTTGGCGACCTTCTTTTGCTGGGTGTAGTGCATCACCGCCTTGCGCGGCGCGAACAGGCCTTTGGAATCGGTATACCCGGCCGCATTCGGCAGGTTCAGGATCATGTCGTGGACGATTTCGTCAGGCGGATCGAAGCCGAACGGCTGCATATTGCCGATGTTCAGCTTGATGATCTTGTGGCCCTCTTCCTCCATCAAGCGGGCCTTCTCCGGGACTGGGCCGCGGATTTCGTAACAAATCTCGTTGAGCTTATTGGATTTCTGAACCGGACGCAAAATCAATCCCTTACGTGTAATTGCTGCAATGCGAAAATACTCATTCTGCCGAATTAAATTGGTTTAATCAACCATCGATATGCGCAAAACGTTACAATAAGATCTCTATTGCATTTAAATATAGCGAAATGTTATGAAGCTCCACTCCAGCACCACCGGCCAGTACCAGACCGTTTCCGGTTATTTCGACGGCGGAGTCGAGATCAACGGCAAGCCCTTCGACTACAGCCTGCTGGTCCTGCCGGAAAGCGCACCGCGCCCCTGGCCGGTGGCAAAGTTCGAGGAACTGACAGTCGAACACTTCGAACAACTGCTGGCCGAACAGCCCGACGTGGTCATCCTCGGCACCGGCGCGCGCCAGCGCTTCGTCCATCCGCGCCTGGCCGCCCCGCTGACCGGCAAGCAGATCGGCGTCGAATGCATGGACACCAATGCCGCCTGCCGCACCTACAACATCCTGATGGGTGAAGGCCGCAAGGCCCTGCTGGCACTGATCATTGAAAAATAACACTTTGCCCCTAAATAAACGCGCATGAGCCAAACCATCCCCGACTTCAGCGCCGCCATGACCAGCGGCCAGACCTTCCAGCTCTCCGGCCGCCCCGCCAAATCGACCGTGCTGTTCTTCTACCCCAAGGACAATACGCCGGGGTGCACCACCGAGAATATGGCCTTCCGCGACCTGCACGACCAGTTCACCGCCGCCGGTGCTGAAATTTACGGCATCAGCCGCGACTCGCTGCGCTCGCACGAAAACTTCAAGGCAAAACTGGGCCTGCCGTTCGAACTGATCTCCGATCCGGACGAAGCGGTGTGCCTGGCCTTCAATGTCATGAAGATGAAAAAAATGTACGGTAAAGATGTACGCGGCGTTGAGCGCAGCACGTTTGTGATTGACGCAAAAGGCCGATTGGTGAAAGAATGGAGAGGCGTGAAAGTACCAGGTCACGTCGATGAGGTGCTGGAATTCGTGGCAAACCTGGGCTGATGGCAAGGCCCTCGCCGCGAATGTGTTAGCTCAACGGGAGCTTTACATTTGAACGTATCAGCCAGATTTTGAGTCGAGTAAGTCCTTCCACCCACTGTCCCCGGTGGCATGCCCACCGGCTTTCGGGCGACGCAGACGCCCGCCAGGCATCCTTTAGTTTTTCCGATTCACCCCATAGTTCGTCCATGCCAGGCCTTCGCCCTCGCGTGGGCGCATCTTTTTTAGATTGAGATCCTGATGCCACTGCCAAAACTGCCTAGCAAGCCAGCCACCCTGCTGCTGGCTAAAGACTATCCGAAGGCGAGCGGAGCAAATCCGGTTCCCTTCCCTACTGAAGAAAAGGCAGCACCAGCGCCGAAGAAAGCGGCGACCAAAACTGCTGCCAAAGCAGTGAAAGAACCAGTTGCGAAAAAGACCGCAGCGAAGAAGGCGCCTGCACTGAAGGCCGTCAAGCTGCCGGACGACGTGCCTGCGCCACCGCGCACCAAGGCTGCGCCGCAAGCCCGCGCCAAGGTCACGCCGATCAAGGCCGATGCACCGCACCCGGCCAAACACAAGGAGCATGAAGTGGTGCTCAAGTCCGCCTCCAGCCGCAAAGCGGACGTGGTGGGCAGCACCAAGCTGTTCGTGCTCGACACCAATGTGCTGATGCACGACCCCTCTTCGCTGTTCCGTTTCGAGGAACACGATGTCTTCCTGCCGATGATGACGCTGGAAGAACTGGACAACCACAAGAAAGGCATGTCCGAAGTCGCGCGCAACGCGCGCCAGGTATCGCGTACGCTTGATGCCCTGATCAGCAATACTGAAGACGACGACATGGAAACCGGCATCCCGCTGAACAAGCTGGGCAACAAGGATGCCAAGGGCCACCTGTATTTCCAGACCAAGGTGCAGGTAGCCGACCTGCCGGAAGGCCTGCCGCAAGGTAAGGCCGACAACCAGATCCTGGCCGTGGTGCGCTCGCTGGAAGCCGAGCAGCCTGGCCGCGCCGTGGTACTGGTGTCGAAAGACATCAATATGCGCATCAAGGCGCGCGCACTGGGCCTGCCGGCGGAAGACTACTTCAACGACCACGTGCTGGAAGACACCGACCTGCTGTACTCGGGCATCGTCCAGCTGCCGGACGATTTCTGGAACAAGCACGGCAAGGACATGGAGTCCTGGCAGGAGAACAAGCACGGCCAGTCAAGCACCTTCTACCGCGTGACCGGCCCCTTTATCCCTTCCCTGCTGGTGAACCAGTTCGTGTTCCTGGAACCGAACAACGGCGAGTCGCCGTTCTACGCACAGGTGAAGCAGATCAACGGCAAGACCGCCGTCCTGCAAACCCTGCGCGACTACTCGCACAACAAGAACAGCGTGTGGGGTGTGACTGCCCGCAACCGCGAACAGAACTTCGCGCTGAACCTGTTGATGAACCCGGAGTGCGATTTCATCACCCTGCTGGGCCAGGCCGGTACCGGCAAGACCCTGCTCGCGCTGGCCGCCGGCCTGGCGCAGGTGCTGGAGACCAAGCTGTATAACGAGATCATCGTCACCCGCGTCACGGTGCCGGTGGGCGAAGATATCGGCTTCTTGCCGGGTACCGAGGAAGAAAAGATGGGTCCCTGGATGGGCGCCTTCGACGACAACCTGGAAGTGCTGAACAAGTCCGACGGCGAAGGCGGCGAATGGGGCCGTGCGGCGACGCAGGACCTGATCCGCTCGCGCATCAAGATCAAGTCCCTGAACTTCATGCGCGGCCGCACCTTCGTCAACAAGTTCCTTATCATCGACGAGGCGCAGAACCTGACGCCGAAGCAGATGAAGACCCTGGTGACGCGCGCCGGCCCCGGCACGAAGATCCTCTGCCTGGGCAACATCGCGCAGATCGACACGCCTTACCTGACCGAAGGTTCGTCCGGCCTGACCTATGTGGTCGACCGCTTCAAGGGCTGGGCGCACAGCGGCCACGTCACGCTGGCACGCGGCGAGCGTTCCCGCCTGGCAGACCACGCGAGCGACGTGCTGTAACCCAGCCCGCCATCGTGCAACAAGCCCCGCCAAGTGCGGGGCTTTTTTTTTCGGACTCAATCCTCTGCTTGCCCGGTCTTATTGGCGAGCATATCCCGAAGCAAGCTGACGTGGTCCTGATCTGTCAGGCTTGACATCCACGGCACGGCGACGCGGTTCAGGAATTCGTATAGATCGTTGTCACCAATGATCCAGCGGAACTGATTGTTGGTGAGAGCTGCGGCAAGAATTCTCTGGACCTCTTTCAGCGAAAAATAACTGAACTGCTCAAGCCGCGAAATCAATTGATGGGTCTCAGCGAAAGACCGCGACTCAGACAAGCTATCAATGAGCATCTCCTTGTTCTTATCGTAGGAGAATGCCACTCCATCAAAATGCTCTTTTAAAAAAGAGGACAAGGTGCGATACACACGCAGCTCACCGCTCTTCTTCTCTTTCCATTCTTGCTGCAGGAACGGATGCGGCCGGACCTCATCCAATGCGGAGTAATAATCCCCATCCTCGCTTATCACATGAATGTCCTCGGCTTCAGGGACTGCATCAAGCAATGCCAGCCAATTGACAGCGTCTCCGATCGATCCATTCTTCCCTGGCGGATTGCCAAGGGCCATGCGCATCTGGGCTTTCGCATACAGGTCGACCGTTGTGGGTATCGGGTCACTCTTGTCGAAGATGTCCGTGATCAGCGTATCGGTGATCAGGCTCTTCTTGATTACGTCGACATCGACTTTCCTGGAGATTGACTTGGCCAGTTCCTGAAGCTCGGAGCTCTTCTCCCGGATCTTCTCGTACTCTTCGTACTGTTTCATGAACGCAGGAAGCTGAGCGGCGAACTTGACGTCTTTGAACTTCTTGAGCGCATCCTTGATTTTTCCTTCTCGGTTGCGAGAGAACTCATGGCACACTTGTTCAGTGAGGTGGACGCTTGCAGCGCCGTGTTCATGGGATGCAAACACGTTACTCAATGCGTGGATTTCTTCTTTCGTGAAGTGGAAGAAGTTAAGCAGGATATTGGTGTCGATGAAGACATGCATTTGAACCTCACTTGCGACATGCGCGGAAAGGGTTTGGGAGGTGATCAAATAACTACGTCAATCTAGCACGGTCGAAAGCGCGAATGCAAACCGGTCATAAGCGCCTTTCGCTAGCATTCGCAAACCACCATCCGAGCTTGTACGGCGCCGCTGCTATTCCTGTTGGATATTCTCCGCCAGGAAGTCGAGCAGCAAACGCACGCCCGGCAGCAGGCCGCGCCGGGAAGGAAAAACAGCATGGATCAAGCCGCCGCGCGGCACCCAGCCCGGCATCACGTCAACCAGCTTGCCGCTGATCAGGGCATCCTCCACCACCATGCAAGGCAACTGCACCACGCCGACGCCTTCCAACGCCGCCTGGCGCAATGCCGTCATATCGTCCGTGATGTAGCGCGGCTGGTGCCGTACCGTGGCCTGGGCGCCATCCGGGCCATCGAACTGCCATGCATGGTCGCGCGGCGGCCCCCAATCCAGGCTGGGCAAGCCTGCCACCTCCAGCGCCTCCGGGTTCTTGAGAAGCTTGCGCGGCTTCAGCAGCCCGGGGCTGGCCACCAAGCGCTGTGGGCTGTTGCCCAGCACGCGCATCACCAGGTCGCTCGAATCCAAAGGCGGAAAGCGCACGCGCAGCGCGATGTCGATCCCTTCTCCCAGCACATCGACCCGCCGATTGGTCGCTTCCAGCAGCACCCGCACTTTCGGCCATTGCTTCATGAAGCGCGCCACCAGCGGGCCAATGCGGTACTCCAGCAAGGCCGTCGGGCAACTGACCCGTACCAGTCCTTGCGGTTCCGAGCGCTGGCGTTCCATCACTTCACGTGCCCCCTGCACCTCCACCAGCACAGCCTGGCATTGCTGGTAAAACTCGCGTCCTGTTTCGGTGACGGAGAAATGGCGCGTGGTCCGCTGCAGCAGGCGCACATCGTATTGCTGCTCCAGGGCCGCGATGCGGCGGCTAAGTTTTGACTTCGGCATGCCGAGTGCGCGGCCGGCGGGCGTAAAGCCGCCGTGGTCCACCACTTGTACAAAATAAAAAAGATCGTTCAGGTCATCCATCATTGTTCCTCTGGAAGAACAGCGCGTCCATTTTACGGCACTAGCGGATGAACTGGTGCGTGACTATGCTGTACTTACCCAACCAACCGAAGGAGAACTGCCATGTACAAACGCCTCGACAAGAACAATGCCGCCGTCCTGCTGGTCGACCACCAGGCCGGCCTGCTGTCCCTGGTGCGCGATATCGATCCGGATAAATTCAAGAACAATGTGCTGGCAACCGCGGCGCTGGCCAAGTACTTCAAGCTGCCCACCGTGCTCACCACCAGCTTCGAGAACGGCCCGAACGGCCCGCTGGTGCCGGAGTTGAAGCAGATGTTCCCGGATGCTCCATTCATTCCGCGCCCTGGCCAGATCAATGCATGGGACAACGAAGACTTCGTGAAAGCAGTCAAAGCCACCGGCAAGAAACAACTGATCATCGCCGGCGTGGTGACCGAAGTGTGTGTCGCCTTCCCCGCCCTGTCGGCGATTGACGAAGGCTTCGACGTATTCGTCGTAACCGATGCTTCCGGGACTTTCAATGAAATGACCCGCGACGCTGCCTGGCGCCGCATGCAGGACGCCGGCGTGCAGCTTATGAGCTGGTTTGGCACGGCCTGCGAACTGCATCGCGACTGGCGCAACGACGTCGAAGGCCTGGGCGCGCTGTTCTCCAATTACATCCCGGACTACCGCAACCTGATCACCAGCTTCAACAAAGGCTGATCAACCCCGGCGTGCCATTGGGTGGTCCTGGTTCAATTGGAGGAGGTCCCACAGGTTGCCGTACAGGTCTGCGAAGACGGCAACCATTCCGTAGTCCTGCTGCTTCGGCTCCCGTACGATCCGCACGCCTTTCGCTTTCAGTCGCTCGAAGTCGCGCCAGAAATCATCCGTGTTCAGGAACAGGAACACCCGCCCGCCGGCCTGGTTACCGACAAAAGGCTCCTGCTCCGGCCTGGAGGCTCGCGCCAGCAGGATCGTGGTACCGCTGCCGCCCGGCGGCGCCACCACCACCCAGCGCTTGTCCTGCTCCGGCTGGTACGTATCGTCAAGCAGCTCGAAGCCGAGTGTGTTGACGTAGAAATCGATTGCCTCGTCATAGTCGCGAACGACGAGGGCAATGTGGACAATGGACTGTTTCATGTCAGGGTTGCCCTTGCACATAATCTTGCACTGCGTGGAAAATCTTTCCTGCGTCCGCCGCATACAGGCGAGAAGCATTCCAGCAGTTGTATTCAATGATACGAATTCCTTCGGCTGTCTCCGCAAGATCCAACGTGAAGACTGCATGGGGACGATACACCCGCGCGAACTCGGTTGCGGCAGCGAAGATGTCGGAAGGAATACTCGCATTAAAGTTCGCCTTCCCTGCAAAGCGGTACAGTGAACCTGTAACAACCGCCCCATCCACGACAAAAAAACGGTACTCCGCAATGATCGCCTTACATGACGCAATAACGGCCGTTTCATCGCGCCAGTTGCGGGCTTGCGCCTGCCTGCTGATGAATGCTTCAATCGTCTCGCCTGCCGCGAGGATTCCCGCATCGAACGCCTTCTCGTCCTTGCTCGGCTTGATGAACTTGTCACGGTCGAATGACCGCGACAGGTTGGCCGCGATCGGATACATCGTAGCGTCGCTATTCAGTAAAGGCAGGCCTAGTCCGGCGTAATAAGCCTGGTCAAACGTCTGCTCGTCGTAAAAGATCCCTTGCCTGAGCTGTTCCAGGTATCGGCGGCCATGCCTGGCCTGTTCGGTGGAAACCTGCGTTGCCAGCTCGGCGATGCCCGAGGCAGCCTTTAACAGCGCATGCAGCCGTGTTCCACCGCGAACGATAAACTTTTCATCGGGATCCGTCAGGATGTGTTCAAGGTTCAGGACCCTGGTTGAACCTGGGAAGAGGCCGAACTCCTCATGCGCAAATCCAGATCGCTCAAGTGCTTCGATCGTATCCTCGCGGTTTGACATCGAGAAACCCTCTTTCTGAACCAGCCATTTGACTCTGCGGGTCATGGCTTACGCACCTTCCGCCAAACCTTGCGCACTACAAGGCCAAGAAGGAACAGGACCAGCGCCCATGGCAACAGGTATGCAGCACCCGTAATCGCGCTGGCGATTCCCTCCGACAGGTTGCTGCCGAAGTCGCCCAGAGAACGCTTGACTGGCGACCAGAAGCCGCGCTGGGTGCGGGATTGGATCGAGATGTTCAGCAGGTCCATATTGACCCGCTCCATCAGGCGCGCTTCAACGCCGGTGGCCGATTCCAGCTCGCTTTGCACCGTCGCTATTTCCTGCGACACCTTGATCAGGGCTTCTGCGTTATTGCCTGCTTTGCTCTCCAGCGCCAGCAGTTTTTCGCGGTAGGAGCGCAGCATGTCGAGGCGCTTGGCGTTGTCGCGTATCGGGCCTTCAAGGTCTTCTGCCGACGTATTGCGCGATGCAACTTCGCCGCCTGTCGACGCCAGCGAGATCAAACTTTCAATGCCGGGGCGCTTGATCCGCACGCGCATATGGGCGCGCGACTCCCTGCCGCCTTCCACGCCGGATGCCAGCAGCGTGCACTGGTTGGCCGCGTCTGCCTGGCACGCTGCAATCAGCTTGTCGAGCAGCGGCTTGACGCCGCCCTCCGGTGCATCGACAGTGACGGAATGCTCATAGGCGAGGTATTTGCCGCGTTGCGCTTCGGCTGGCGATGCGGCCGAGCCATCGGCGGCCGGGGCCGGCGCGGCCATTTCCCGGGCTGCTCCCGCAACCCCTGCCGGCGCTTCGTACTTGGCGGAACAGCCCTGCAGCAAAAGCAGCGCCAGCATGCTTGACTTTACAATGGTGGGAAGGATTAAAGTACGTTTACCCATATGACGAAAGGAACCTCAAATGTATGAACTGACTGTAGAAAATATGACTTGCGGCCACTGCGTGTCTGCCGTTACGGAAGCCGTACACACCGTTGACCCGGCCGCCTTTGTCGAGGTCGACCTGAAGGGCAAGCATGTCAAGGTCAACTCGGCCTCTGCACTGGAGCCGATCAGGGATGCCATCGTCGATGCGGGCTATCCGGTTACCCGCGCGGTTTGACGCGCACTCCCTGCTCCAGTTCCGGGTAATGCCGGAACAGGTCGTCCTCGTTATTGGCGATACGGCGCTTTGAAGCCAGGTAGGCGGCGATCCTCGGACGTGCCGCCACCCGGCCTGCAAGCCGTTGCAGGCCGGGCCAACGGCCCTCGTACGCTGCCATCGCTTTCGGGAACGCATAGCGCAATCCATCCAGCAACTGGAACAGCGACAGGTCGACATAAGTGAGCCGCGAACCGACAATCCAGCCACCGCGCGACTGGTTGGCCCGCACCACGCCTTCGAAGTAATCCAGGTATTTCGGAATGCGCTCCATCGCAAAATCGCGCGCCCTCGCCTTCGCCTCGCGCGCCTGCTCTTCATAGTACATATTGACCGAGATCGGGTGGTGCGTATCGTGCGCCTCGGCGGCAATGTCCGCGATGGTCAGCTGCAGCTGGTTGCACCACAGGCGGCCTGCTTCGGACCGCGGCGCCAGCTTGTGCCGCGCACCAAGAAACATCAGGATGTTCGCGGTCTGACCGATCATGAGTTCGCCGGCCTGCAGGATGGGCGGGGCAAACGCCGCGCGCGGGTCCTTGCTTCCGGCGATCAGTTCGGTCATCGCCTTCATGCCGCCTTTGCCGCGTGCCACATCGATGTACGGAACGTCACCCTCCTCCAGCGCCAGCCGCACGAATTCACCACGGCCCTGGATCGTCGGCCAGTAGTAAAGCTTGTAAGGCTCCATCATTGCACCTCCTGTGCCAGCAGCCATGCTTCGACGGCGCGTACTTCCTCGCGCGGTTCGCCGCCCTCCGGCCGCACTACATAAAAGTCGAATCCGCCGAGCACCGGCCCCACCGGCGCTTCCAGCAGTCCCATACCGATTTCTTCACGCACCAGCGGCAAGGCGGTCAGCACCACGCCCTGCCCCGCAATCGCTGCCTGCACTGCGTGCGACTCCTCGGAAAAACGTATGCCGCAGGCCGCGTCCAGCGCCACCCCCGCCGCCTTCGCCCATTTATCCCAGGTCTGCGCGTTCCGGTTTCCGCGCTGCCAGTCGAAATGCAGCAAGGGGTGGTGCGCCACGTCGCTCGCCTTGCGCAGCTTCAGTCGCGGGCTGGCGACGGGAGCAAAGCCCGCCTGCATCAGGCGCTGCGCGTGCAGTCCCGCGAAATGGCCGGCGCCGCCCCGCACGGCAAGATCGGCCGCGCCGCCGGCCAGGTCGACCGGCTTGTTGCTGGCATGGACATTCAGCACGATGTCGGGATGCTCGGCATTGAACGCCGCCAGGCGCGGCACCAGCCAGCGGGCGGCGAAGGCCGGCGTGGTGGACAGCGTGACCGTGCGGCGCTGCTCGCGCCTGAGGCGCTCCACGCCGGCCGCGATGGCATCGAAGCCGCTGCCGGTTGCCTGCAGCAGGATGCGGCCTTCCGGCGTCAACTCGACGGCGCGGGTTTTGCGCAGGAAAAGCCGCACATCCATTGCCTCTTCCAGCGCGCGAACCTGGTGGCTGATCGAGGTGGCGCTGACCGACAGCTCTTCGGCGGCGAGCTTGAAGCTTTGCAGCCGGGCGGCGGCTTCAAAGCTGCGCAGTGCGGGCAGGGATGGAAGGCGGCGTTTCATATTGTCGACTATACATGAATTCTGTTCATCCATCCGCTGAGAATTGATCGTTTGTCACCGCCCTCCGGCGGGCGCACAGTACGGACATCGCAACCTGACGGAGAAAACATATGACCACCATCCTGCATATCGATTCAAGCGCCCGGCCGGGGCGTTCCGGCGTCCAGGCGCACGGTTCGCATACGCGCCGCCTGACAGCACGCTTCATCGAGCGCTACCTGCAGCTCGATAGCAGAGCAGAAGTCATCTATCGAGATGTCGGAGCCGAGCCGCCATCGCCCGTGTCCGGCGGCTGGGTGCATGCCGCCTTTACCCCGCCTGCGGCGCGCGCGCCATGGATGGTGGAAGCGCTGGCGCAAAGCGACGCCCTGGTTGATGAACTGCTGGCTGCCGACATCGTTGTCGCCGGTGTGCCGATGTATAACTTCGGCCCGCCGGCGCAATTCAAGGCTTGGCTGGACAACATCGTGCGTGTCGGGCGCACTTTCGGCTTCGACCGTTCCCGTGCCGGCGAGCCGTATTGGCCAATGCTGGCCGACGCGGGCAAACAGCTCGTAATCCTGTCCTCGCGGGGCGACTATGGCTACGATCCCGGCCAGCGCCTGGAAGGCATCAACCACGTAGAAGGCTCGGTACGCAGCGTGTTCCGCTACCTGGGCGTGACGGATGCATACGGTGCGGCCATCGAATACGACGAATTCGGCGGCGAGCGCCTGCAGCGCTCGATCGCCGATGCCGAACACGCCACCGACCGCCTCGCGCAGACTATCGCCGCCATACGCGCACCGCGCCGCGCCGCCTGACCGGCAGCGCGCACCGGCAGGCCGCGGGCAGCTTGGCTATAATGGCCCGATGCCCGAACTCCACACCATCTTACTGCTCGCCGCAGCAGGACTTTTCGCCGGCACGCAGAACGCGTTGGCCGGCGGCGGTTCCTTCATCACCTTCCCTGCCCTGCTGCTGGCCGGCCTGAATCCCGTTGCCGCGAACATGACCTCCACAGTCGCCATGTTCCCCAGCCAGGCCACTTCCGCCATTGCCGGGCGCAAATTCGCGGAAGGCGTCAGCGGCCTGAGTTTCCCGCAGCTTTTCACGATCAGTATTATCGGCGGCATCCTCGGCGCCATCCTGTTGTGGATCACGCCACCGACTTTCTTCGCCAGGCTGGTGCCCTGGCTGGTGCTGTTCGCCACCACCATGTTTGCCTGGGGCGCTTTCCGCCGCCAGCCGGTGCAGGCCGCCTCCAGCATGCCGAAATGGATGTTGGCGGTAGTCCAGGCCTGCATCGCGATCTATGGCGGCTACTTCGGCGGCGGCATCGGCTTCCTGATGCTGGCCGCCCTGACCATCGCCGGTCAGCAGATCCGCGCAGCAACGGCCACCAAGAACATGCTTGCCATGGCCATGAACGCCTCCGCCACCCTGATCTTCGCCTTTTCCGGCATGATCAGCTGGCCCGCCGCCCTGGCTTTATGCGCGGGTGGTATTGCGGGTGGGCTTCTGGGTTCGTGGCTGATCTACCGCCTTCCCCCGCAGCTGATGCGCATCTTTGTGGTGATCGTGGGCGCAGTGCTCACCGTGTACATGTTCCTGCGCTGAGCCCAGCGTCTGCAGGATCGGGCATTCCGGGCGGTCGTCGCCGTGGCAGGTTTGCGCCAGGCTGGCCAGGGTGTCGCGCATCTCGGTCAGCTCCACAATACGCTGGTTCAGTTCCGCCACGTGGCTCATCGCGATAGTCTTCACGTCCGAGCTGGCACGGCCGGTATCCTGCCATAGCGACAGCAGGTCGCCGATCTGCTCCAGCGAAAACCCCAGGTTGCGGGCACGCTTGATGAAGCGCAGCGTGTGCAGGTCGTTTTCGCCGTAGATGCGATATCCGCTGTCGGTGCGCGCAGTTTCGCGCACCAGCCCGATGCTCTCGTAGTAGCGGATCATTTTGGCGCTGACGCCTGATGCGGCAGCGGCTTGCCCGATATTCATTCTCTTACTCCTTCGAAGGCTGCCAGCGGCGCAGCAGCAAGGCGTTGCTGATCACGCTGACCGAACTGAATGCCATCGCAGCACCGGCCAGCAAAGGGTTCAACATACCAAGTGCCGCCAGCGGTATCCCGGCCACATTGTAGATGAAGGCCCAGAACAAGTTCTGCCGGATCTTGCTGAAGGTGCGGTGCGAGATGTCGATCGCATCCGCCACCAGCAACGGCTCGCCGCGCATCAGCGTGATGCCAGCCGCGTTCATGGCAACATCGGTGCCAGTGGCCATGGCGATGCCGACATGCGCCGCGGCGAGCGCCGGCGCGTCATTGATGCCATCGCCGACCATGGCGACGCGTTTGCCTTCGGCCTTCAGCCTGGCAATGACGCTGGTTTTATCGGCAGGCAGCAGGTTGGCTTCCACGCTGCCGATGCCAAGCGCCTGCGCCACCGCCTGCGCGCTGCCCCGGTTGTCGCCGGTCAGCATGACAGTCGCGATGCCGCGGGCATGCAGGCGTTCGACCGCGGCGCGGGCATGCTGCTTGGGCTGGTCGGCGAAGGCCAACAGTCCAAGCAATTGCTTGCTGCCCGCATCGGCCAGCCAGGAAATCGTATGGCCCGTCCCTTCCAGTTCGAAGGCTCGTTGCTGCAGCGGCGCCAGGTCGATGCCGCGCTCGGCCATCAGGCGGCCGCTGCCCAGCAGCAGTTCTCGGCCGTCAACTGTCGCCGCCAGCCCCCGGCCTGCCAGCGTAGTCACCGCATTCGCGGTAAGCGGCGCCGAGCCGCCGGCAGCCGCTTCCGCGTCCAACACTGCCCGCGCCAGGGAATGCTCGCTGCCGCGCTGGATGGCCGCCGCCAGCTGCAGCGCGCGTTCGGCCGGAACACCGTGCGGCAGCATCTGCGCCAGCACAGGCTTGCCCTGGGTGAGCGTGCCGGTCTTGTCGAACACCACGGTATCAACCTGGCGCGCCATTTCCAGCGCTTCGGCATCCTTGATCAGAATCCCATGCCGCGCCGCGACACCCGTGCCGGCCATGATCGCAGCCGGCGTGGCCAAGCCCAATGCACACGGGCAGGCAATCACCATCACCACCACAGCATTGATCACGGCCTGCTCGATGTCGCCCGTGGCCAGCCACCAGCCGGCGATCGTCAGCACGGCCAGCACCAACACCACCGGTACAAACACCGCCGCCACTTTGTCGACCAGCTTCTGCACCGGCGCCTTGGCAGACTGCGCATCCTCCACCAGGCGGATGATACGCGACAGCATGGTCTCCGCTCCCGTCGCGCTGGTACGCACCAGCAACAGTCCCTCGCCGTTGATCGCCCCACCAGTGACACGCTCGCCCGCATGCTTGGCCACCGGCAGGCTCTCGCCTGTGATCAGGGACTCGTCGACGTGACTGGCGCCATCCACCACTTCACCATCCACTGCCACCCGTTCGCCCGCGCGGATCACCACCATATCGCCTACGCGCACCTGGTCGATCGGCACATCGGCATCCGGTTCGCCCTCGCGCCGCACACGCGCCGTGACCGGCCGCAAATCCTGCAGTGCACGGATGGCGGATGCCGTCTGCCGCTTGGCCCGCGCCTCCAGCCATTTACCGAGCAGGACAAGCGTCAGCACCACCGCCGATGCCTCGAAATACAGGTGCGCCATGCCTTGCGACGGCGCGAAGGCCAGGTAGACGCTCAGGCCGTACGCTGCCGAAGTACCCAGCGCCACCAGCAGGTCCATATTGCCGGCGCGCGCTTTCAGCGCCTTCCAGCCGGCGCGATAGAAGCGTGCACCGAACACGAACTGCACCGGCGTCGCCAGCAGCCATTGCAGCCAGGCCGGCATCATCAGGTGCGCGCCGAACCACTCTGCGACCATCGGCACCACCAGCGGCACCGACAGTGCGGCGGACATGACGACTGCCAGCCCTTCGGGAATGCGCGGTGCGGAATCGGCGGCCGGCGCCGCCAGCTCGCTGGCGGCATAGCCTGCCTTGCCGATGGCCTGCTGCAGGGCTGCAAAGGCCACCGGCGAATCGGAATCGACACGCGCGGTCTCGGTGGCCAGGTTGACGGCGGCATGCGCCACACCCGGCACGGTGGCCAGCGCCTTTTCAACGCGGCGCACGCAGGATGCGCAGCTCATGCCTTCAATACGGACGGTTTGCTGGAACTGACTCATGGGATACTCCTCGCCTATGCTCTGGCGACCAGTATCAAGTATCCCATGATGGGAAGGTCAAGCGTTTTTTTACCGGACTTCGCAGTCGACCGCACGTTGCGGCCCCGTCTCGGCCGAGCTTCTGCCCCCCTGCAGCGAGGTATTGAAGATGGCCGGCGGCGTGAACTGCATGCCCGGGTTCTGCGGCACCACCACCGGAGGCAGGTTCATGTTCGGCGTGAAGCCGAACTGGCCGGCGTTGAAGGACTGGCTGCCGCCGCCATTATTGATCTGAATCATCCCGTCCAGAACCTGCACGTAGAGGCCTGGCGCCCGCGGCTGGACGGCTTCCGGCTGCTTGCCGCCAGGCGTTACGAACTCGGCCACAAAGAGCGTACCCCGGATGCCGATGGTGGCAGCCGGCGTCTTCAGTTCGAATTTTTCCCTGCTGCGCTTGCCCAGCAAGCCGGAGACCGAGCGCAAGCCGCCCTTGACCAGGTTGAACTGTGCCCGGTCCGCGTCCTGCTTGCCGCTGTCGAAACTGAAATTCTCGATGGTCAGCGTGCTGCCGGGCCGCAGCGTGATCTCGCTATGGTCGATAAAGCGCACCAGCGCATAGGTATTCTTCTCCGTCACCAAGGTGTCGCCATTCTCGACTTCCGACTTGATGGACAGGCTCTTCACCGTGCCATTGGCCTTGCGCGCCATCAGCGGGCCGTTCAGCTGGACCACCGTGCCCGCCACCGGGGCCGCCAGCGCCAGCGCGGCTGTCAGCCACAACAGCACCAGCGCCAGGCCATGGCCGGCCAGCTTAGTTGCAGTACATTTTTGCAGGGGCTTCATACTTTTTCGCTCCGCTGGATTTATCCTGGGACAGCTTGTCGCTCTTGCCCTCTTTCCTCGCCTTGTCCTCGTCCGGCGCACTGGCCAGCGAATCCATGCCTGGCGCGGCATCGGCGCTGGAACTGTTGATGAGCTGGATGGTCTGGTTGATGGCAGACAGCACCGGGTTGGTGGGCTGTGTTTCCGTGGGCGGCAATACCAGCTGGCAACCGGGCAGGCTGGGGTCCTGCTGGCACTGGTCGACCGAGGTCGGCGGCTGTAACGGTTTCGAGATGACCTCGCCGTTGACGCCCACGGTGCCGGCCGGCGCCTGCACGGTATCCGGAGCATACGTCACTTGGGTACCGGCCAGCAGCGTGACGTTGCCCAGCTGGCTCTTCACCAGAGCGCCGCTGGCGACCAGCAAGTTGTCGCCGCCGCTGCCGCTGTTGCCCGCTTCCAGCAGGATGTCGCCCGAATTCGACAGCACGCTGCCGAAGATGCTCAGCGGGCTGTGCGCTGTCAGCCGGATATCGCCGCTGTCGCTGCTTACCACGCCGCCCGACGCCAGCGTCATCGCGCCGTAATTGTCCAGCGCGATGTCGCCGCTGTTGCCGTTCGCCAGTTTCAGTTGCAGGAGCGAGAGCGGCGCCGGCGCGCCGTTGTTATTGCTGATGTAGATGGGCGCGTTGCCGCTGGTGGCCGTGCTTTCGGCATCCAGCTCGGCTACGAATGTCTGCAGCGCCGCCGCCGCGCTCCCGATGCCGGCGCCGGCCCTGGCCACCAGCTTGCCGGCCCTGATTGCGGCGCCGTCTGTCGCCAAGGCGCCATCCGAGCGCAGCGTCGCGGTCCCGGCGACTTTGATGCCGTCGATGTCATAGCCGCTGCCGCCGACGGGGTTGCCACCCTGCAGCCGCACCACCGACAGCGCCTGGCCGCTGCGGACATCGAGGTTGCCGGCGCCGACCACGGCTGCGATATGCGCAAGCTGGTTGCCGCTGTGATCGAGCTGCACATTGCCACCGGCTTCAATGCCCAGGTCCTGCACCTTGAGGGCTGCTGCCGCATTGGCGCTATCTTGCGTGATGCCGCCGGTGGAAAGCAGGCCCAGGCGCGTGGTCAGCGCGTTCAGGTTGGCGGCGCCGCCGATGTGGATGGCGCCGGCCCCAAATACGGGGCTGGTGCCGGTCCCACTCTCGACGCTGGTCCCCGAACTGGTCCCAGGCCGGGGGAATGGCCCGGGTATCGGCTCCCCGCTGCCATCGTCGCGGCTGCCGATGCCGACGGTGGCCGCAACGATCCGGTTCAATTGCGTCAGCGACAGGCAGCCGGTGCCGCAGCTTGCGCCGATCACGATGCTGTTGCCGGAAGTGGCCGGCGTCAGCGAAGCCAGGCTCGCCGTCACGTCGGCCGTGAAGTCCATGGCGTCGGCATTCAGGTGCACCACTTCCGCCTGGAACGGCGCCGCCACCTGCAGCATGCCCGAGCGTGCCTCCAGTTCCACTTCACGTCCCGGCAGGCTGACCGCGCCACCGACCTTCAGGCCGCTCGCCGCGCTGATGAACAGGCGCGGCGTGTTCAGCGATGCCAGCCCGCTGCTGCTCAAATGCGTAGTGGACGTACCGCTCGGGCTGCTGCCGCCGAGCTCGATGCTGCCGGCACTGTCGATGCCGATGAAGTCGGCCAGCATGCCGCTGCCGGCAGCCCCCGTCAGGACCACGGAACCACCGCGCAGCTTGATGCCCTTTGCGCTGACCATGGCATTGTTGGTCAGCTTGCCGCCCGCGTCCGCCCCGAAGCCGGCGCCGGACGGCAGCGTAACCGAGCCAGCCAGGTCGATATTGCCGCTGGTATGCAGCACCAGCGAGCCCAGCCCGCTGGAACCTGACAGGTCGAGCTGCTTGGCCGTGATATGGCTGGCATTGGCGACCGGACTGCCGTTCGGGTCGAAGAAGGCGCCCCCGATCACCAGGTTGGGGGCCGCCAGGTGGCCGAAGGCAGCATTGCCCAGCACCAGCCCGCCGCTCTCGTTGAGCGGTGTGCCGCCCACGGTGATGGCTGCCCCGCCAATGCTGCTGACGCGGATACTGTGGTCCGCGCTGAACTGCCCTGCCAGGCTCATGGTATTGGCCTCCAGCCCGATATCGACGCCGCTGGCGTGCGAACCGAGCTCGCTGACCAGGCTGCCGCCCTTGGCACGCAGCAACATCGGCCCGCCGCTAAGGATGGCCGTCGGGGCCAGCCGCAGCGAAGCGCCTTCCAGGTGCAGCGGTTTGCCGTTTCCGCTGACCGGGCCGTTGATCACCAGCTCGTTTGCCTGCACCCGCAGGTTGCTGAACCCGAGGCTGTTGACGGCATCGGACTGGCTCAGCGCCAGCACCTCGAGCGTGCCGCTGTCGACATAGTTCAGGCTGCCCACGCCCTGGGCGCGCAGCGTTCCCACCAGGTTGCCGCTGCTGGCCAGATTGACCTGCCCGCTGCCATCCAGGGTCAGGCTGGCCGCGCGCACCGGGGTGCTGAGATCCTGGTGCAGGCTGCTCGCTTTCAGGGTCACGTGACCGGGCGTTTGCACCCCGCCCTGGCCGTTGCCAAAGGTCAGGTTCAGATTGCCGATATTGCTGAAGCTGATATCGCCGGTGGCCGCGGCCGCCAAGCCCATCACCTGGTTCGGTCCGTTCAGCGCCACCGAACCGGCGTTGATCAGCAGCACCGGCGCGGTAATCGCGCCGGCCCCGCTAACCGCGCCGCCCGTCTGCAGGTAAACACCCGACTTCGGCTTCAGCGCACCGTTGATTGCGATGGCGCTGCTGGCCAGGGTCAGCATCGCATTGCCCGCATTGCTGCCGGCCAGGTCCAGCATGCCTTCCACGCTGAGCAAGCCGCCGTGCTGGGCGAAGCCGATATTCAGGTTCTGCGCGGTGATGGATGACAACTCGGCGCCATCCAGGCTCAGCACACCAGGCGTACCGTCGCTGGCCTGGCCCAGCCTGATCGCCGTACCGGCGCTATAGGGATTGAGGAAGACGCCATTGGCGGCGTGCAGCTGGGCGCCGCTGCCGATGCGCATGCTGTCGGCCTTCCAGTGCATTTCCTGCCCAGCCAGCAAGAGCGCCGGCCCCACCTCGATTTCCGCACCGCTCAATTCGATAACGCCCAAGCCGGTCTCGATGCCGGCAGTCAGCTTGACGGCGCCGCTGCCGGTCGCCGCACCGGATGCCGGGTCATTGGCCTGCAGGCGCAGCATGCCGCCATTGGTAGCCAGCCTGCCCTTGACCATGATGTGGTTGCCGGCCTGGGCCAGCAGGCCAACGCCTGGCGCCGCGATGGCGACCGGGTCGACAAAGGTGATGTCGTGCCGGGCCTGCAATGTCACGTCGGCCGTTGCCCCGTTCAACAGCGAGGTGGCGATTTCCGTCACGCCGGTGGTGGGACCGGACCAGAAGGTGGCGACGTCGGACAGCGTGGCGGGCATGCCCGGCGTCAGCTTCACTTCAATATCGTAGGGATCGAGCAGCCATTGGCCGCGCCGGCCCTGCGGCGCGCCCGCGTCGACACGCAGGCCGCCCAGTTCCAGCTGGTGCGCCGAGGTTTCGACAAAGCCGCCGTCACCGCCCTGCGCCCCGCCGCGCGCAAAAATGCTGCCGTGCACGCGCGCCGTATCGTCGGCCCACACGATCACTTTGCCGCCCTTGCCGCTGCCGCCGCCATCGGCGGCCAGCACGGCATCCCTGCCCACATAGACCTGCTGCGCATTCGGAACCTGCGGGTTGGCGCCGCGGTAATCGCCGCCCACCAGCACACTGCCGCCGCCCGGCTCGCCGCTGGCATCGACCCGCGCATCGCCCGTCAGGCCGACTTGCGGCCCCAGCACGGCCACCTCGCCGCCACCGCGCGCCGTGGTGCGGCTGCCGCCTTCCAGCAGGGTGCGGCCGCTGGCGCGCAACAGCACCTGGCCTTGCGCACCGCGCACCGCACTGTCGGCGCTGACACTGCCGCGCTGGTTGACCAGCGCGCCGAAGATGCCGATGCGGCCGCCCTGCGCCACCACCTGGCCCAGGTTCAGGGCCTGGTCGGCCGGCGCCGACAGCACCACCTGCAGCGCCGGATTGGCGCCGTCCACCAGTTGCACGCTGTGGCCGGCGGCCAGCATCACAGCGCCGCCGGGCGCCTGGATAATGCCGCTGTTTTCCACTTGCGGCGCCACCAGGTAGACCCGGCCGCCGTGCGGCGTGGCAATCTGCCCCCGGTTCTCCACCTTGCCGGCGCCGGCCGTGCCGGTGAAGCGCGCGCGCCCGGCCAGGAAATCGGCATCCGACAGCGCCAGGCTGGAAGCTACCAGGCCCGCTACGTCGATGCGTGCGCCCTGCCCGAACAGCACGCCGTTCGGGTTAAGCAGGTAGACCTGGCCGTTGGACTGCAGGCTGCCCAGGATGCGGCTGGGGTCCTGCCCGGTGATACGGTTCAAGACCTTGCTGTCCGCGCCCTGCTGCAGGAAGCGCGTCAACTCGCCGGCGCCGATCGAAAAGCTTTGCCAGTTGATGATGGTGTTGGGCGTATTAGCCACCGTGAAGACATTGCCCTGCTGGCTGAAGCTGGCCTGGCCGGCCACCACCCGCGGCGCGACCGGGTTGGCCTGCACGCTGCCGAAACAGGCCGCGAGCGCCAGGCCCAGCAGCTTGCGCTGCACGATGCTTTGCTTGCTGTGGTTCATATCGGAGTCCTCAATAGGCAAGGCCGAGACGCAGGTGCAGCCTGCCGCTGCCGTCGCGCCCGGTGGGGCCGCCCTGCACCACGTGGCCATAATCGAGTTGCAGGTTGGCCTGGCTGCCCAGCAGCACCCGCACGCCCAGGCCGGTGCTGGCCACGCTGGCCGTCTTCAGTTCGCCCGGCAACGCATCGTTGCGCCGCACGTGGGCACGGTCATGGAAGGCCAGCAGGCGGCATTGCCAGCGCTCGCCGCACAGCGGCGGCGTGTACCACTCCAGGTTGAGGCCTGCGCCCTTGTCGTTGGCTATTTCGCGTTCGGGCAAGCCGCGCACGGAAGCCGCGCCGCCGGCGCCGAATTGCTCGCCCGGCACCAGCGCATCCGGGCTGTACTGGGCGTTGACGATGGCACGCCACTGCCACTCGCCCGGCAGCGTGCGGCTGAGGCTGGCGCCTGCGCGCAGGATTGTGTAGTTGTCCGGCGCACCGGCGCGGGCCCGCTCGAAGTCATCCTGGCCGCCGCGCTTGCCGCCCGGCAGATTGCGCAGCAGCGTAAGCGACAGGCCGCTCTCGCCTTGCGGCGTGCTCCAGCTGCCCAGGTAGCCCAGGCTGAGCGGGCGCACCGTGACATCGTTGCCCAGTTCATGGCCGAGCAGCACCACGCTGTTGCGGAATGCCTTGGATTCGGCGCCGAACAGCAGCTTGGCTTCGTAGCCGGGACGGCGCGCCAGCTGGTGGCTGTAGCGCGCGCCGAACACCGTGCCCTGGCCGCTGACGGCGACGCTGACGGCGACGCTGAAGGCGCCCACCGCCACCGTGCCGGAATCGATATTGGAATAGCTGGCGTACAGGTCCAACGTGTCGCCCAGCTTGTAGAGCGGGATGTGGTAGCCCAGGCCGTACACCTTGACCCGCCCCGGCTCCTGGGCCGACGTGGTGTACTGCAGGCTGGCCACGTGGTCGCGCCCGAACAGGTTGGCATGCTGCAGCCCGACCCCGATGTGGGCGCGCCCGGTCTGCCCGGTGCCGCTGTTGTCGGCATTGAGCATGGCCTTCCACTGCCGTTCGTCCGCCACCTCGAGCAAGGCATCGACTTCGTCCTCGCGCGCGCCGCTTTGCAGCTTCATGGTGACCTGGCGCGCCGGGTGTTGGTTGGCCAGCTTCAGCGCCGCCGAAATCGCGTCCAAGTCCGGCACCTCGCCTTCACGCAGCGGCGGCAAGGCACGCCGCACATTGGCTTCGTCCACATGGCGCTGGCCGCGCACCTGGACCCGGCCGATGCGCGTCTGCACGACGTCAAGGCGCACCACGCCGCGCGCCAGTTCCTGCTCCGGCAGCGTGACGGTTACCAGTCCGTAGCCGGCGGCCTGGTACGCCGCCGTCAAGGCTTCCAGCGCCTGTTGCACGTCGCCGAAATCGCGCGACCTGCCGGTATACGGCGCCAGCAGGCTGGCCACCTGCCCGGGCGGCAGCAAGGTGTTGCCGCGCACGTCATAGCGCTCGATGTCGAATCGGACGATCTCGGTATCAGGGCTGGAATCGGGTGCGGCATGGGCTGCCGCGGCCAGGGTAACAACGAACAGGAACGCCAGGCGTCGTTTCATATTGTTCATATGTCAGGGGAGGTGGGGGCTGCAGCCATTATCCCGCCCTTGCGGGCGTAAACCATGGCTTGCAAAAACCAAGGAAATCGATTTGAGGCGGGAAGGTGACGCTTTTTTGGCAATATTTCAGTTTTTGCCACTTCACCACGCATAGCCGAAGCGCAGCGTCAGGCGCGTACGCGCATCGTCCGGCATGACGTCCGACCGCACCACGCGGCCATAGTCGAGCTGCATGCTGGAATTCCTGTCGATTTTCATCCGCACGCCGATGCCCGCGCTGCCCACGCTACGGCTGCGCAACTGGCCATTGGAAGCGCGGTTGTAGCGCAGCGCATTGCGGTCGTAATACAGCAATGCCCGGCAATGGCGGCCGCTTCCGCACAAGTCGGGGGAATACAGTTCGACATTGCTTCCCAGGCCACCGTCGCGCAGCCGGTCGCGGTTGGCCATCAGGCGCAGCGCCGTGAGCGGCGCCGGCGCCAGGCGGTCCTGCAATGTCACGTCGCCCGGGCTGTACTGGGTGTTGACGCTGGCGCGCACCAGCCAGTCGCGCGGCAGGGTCTGCGTGAGCGACGCCGCCAGGCGCGTCGTTGGCGTGCTGCCGGGTAAGCCGGGCAGGCCCGATTGCGGATAGGCGGTGGCGGAAAAATCGAGGGCCGGCGCGTTGTATACACGTTCGGTACCGGGCGGCGCGGCAAGCGCGCCGGTGCAGGCGGCGAGGGCCAGGAGTGGCACAAGACAAGGCTTCATGATGATTCTCCCGGCACGTGAGTGCCTGGCAAACGAGCAACTCTTGTTACCTTCAGTTTAGGACATAAAAGTCCTGAACACAGCTTCATTGTACGCCTGCCGCAGCCCCGCACCGTTGAGTGTTGCTTATTTGCTGTCGAAAGTGGTGACGCCATCCCAGCCTGGTCCGGGCGGGTTTTCCTGGTAATGGGCAATGCGTTCCAGGTACAGCCGGTACAGGGCATGATGCGGTGCTTGCGCCGCCAAAGGCGCCAGTGCCGCCTGGGCCGATTGCCATTGCTGGGCCCGCACCAGCGCCAGGATCTCATGCCAGCGCTGCAGCCCTTCGCGCGCGGCGCCATCCAGCATTCCTGCCGGCCCCAATGGCTCGAAGATGGCCACCGGCGCCAGCTTGCCCTTGACCCGCACCAGGTCCAGTTCGCGCCATGCAAAGCCGGGCGCCGCCGCCCGCGTCGCGGCGCCGGCAACGATGCCCGCCCCGTACACCTTGGTGATGCCTTCCAGGCGCGAAGCCAGGTTCACCGCGTCGCCCATCACCGTATAGGCGCGGCGGATGCGCGAGCCCATATCGCCCACGTGCATCGGACCGGTATTGATGCCGATGCCGATGCGCAGCGCCGGCCAGCCGCGCTGTTCGAATTCCGCACTCAGGCGGGCGGCCGCATCCTGCATCGCCAGCGCCGTCGCCACCGCCCGCTCGGCATGGTCGTCGCAGGCGACGGGCGCTCCCCAGAAGGCCATCACGGCGTCGCCGATGTATTTGTCGAGCGTGCCGCGGTGGCGGTCGCGGATTTCCTCGGACATGGCCGTCAGGTAGCGATTGATGTATTCGCGCAGCTCGCGCGGCGATAATCCCTCGGCGATGGTGGTGAAGCCGCGCACGTCGACGAACATCACGCTCAGCTCGCGGCTCTCGCCTTCCATGCTGTATTGCGCCGGGTTTTCCGCCATCTCCGCCACCAGTTCCGGCGCCACGTACTCGCCAAAGCGCGACACCAGTGCGCGGCCGCGCCGCACTTCGAAGAAATAGCCCCAGGCCAGGTTCAGCATGAACAGCGCCGCCCCCAGCAGCAGCAAGGTGGCCAGGTTCAGCACCGCATCGTAGCGCCGGTACAGCAGGAAGTTCAGCGCCACCGTACCGGCCAGCGCCGCCAGCGACAGCACGATGCCCCAGGCCGGCGCCAGGACCGGCAGCGCCAGCGCCAGCACACCGCCCAGCACCAGGGCCTGCAGCACCTCGATCTGGGTGGCCACGTCGGGCCGCTGTTTGAAGCTGTCGTCCAGGATCGACTTGACCAGATTGGCGTGGATCTCCACGCCCGGATATTCGGCATTGACCGGGGTGGCGCGCAAATCGTTCAGGCCCGGCGCGCTGGTGCCGACCAGCACGATGGTGCCGGCCAGCAGTTCGGGCTTGACGCGCCCGGCCAGCACGTCGGCCGCGGACACATAGCGGAAGGCGCCGCCGGCCGGCCCGCCGCGCCCGCGGAACTGCACGGTGTTGGCCAGGCCTTCGCCGACCGGGATGCGCAAACGCCCCTCGGGATGGAACAGGGCGATCGCATCCAGCCCGCCGGCCTGGCGCTCGGCCTCGCTCAGGGTGTCGACCGTGCCCTCCCACAGCGGCGCGATGGCGCGTCCGCCCAGCGCTGCCGACACCGTGGCCAGCGCCAGCGTCGGGTAGTAGCCGTCGCCGATGCGCTGCAGCAGGGCCGAGGAACGCACCAGGCCATCGCTGTCGACCAGCGCGGTGAAGATGCCGGCGCCGGCCGCCGCCGCCTGCAACGGCGCGATATTGGCTTCATAGCCCTGGGCCGTATAGGCGTCCAGCGCGCGCCCGTTCAGGCTCTCGAGCGTGAAAGCCGGCGCCGGCAGCACGCCCTTGCGCTGGCTGCCCGACAGGCTGTAGCCCAGCACCACGGGCTGGCCGCGCATGGCCGCCGCCAGCAGGCCATCGTAATCGAGCTGCGGCCGCAATCCGTCCAGTGCGCGCGCCAGTCCCGGCACGTTGCGCAATTCGCCCTGCGCCAGCTGTTCCAGCACCCCGTATCCGGAACTGGTATCGGGCTCGGGGAAGGAAATATCGAAGCCGACCGCCGCCACCTGGTAAGTGCCGGTCAGTTGCCCGACCAGCCGCGCCACCTTGTCGCGGCTCCATGGAAAGCGCCCCACTTCGGCCAGGCTGCGTTCATCGATGTCGACGATCACGATGCGCGGGTCCAGCTCGGGCGGATCGAGCCGCATGCGCAGCCCGGCGAAAAAGCTGTCCATGCGCGCCAGCGATTCGGACGGCAGCAACTGCACCAGCTGCAGCACTGCCAGCGCCGTGAGCACAAGGCCCAGCAGCCAGCGCGCACCGTAGCGCTGCAGCAGCTTGCGCATCACGGTCTGTACCCGGGGATGCGCGACTCGTCGACCGCATCAACCTGGCGCGGGTCCATGTATTGCCGTGCGAATTCCAGGTAGACCTTGCGGCGGATGAAGATATCGAACAGGTCGGGGTCGATATGCCCGTTCAGGCTGAAGTTGCCGAGGATGTGCAGCGATTCGGACAGCATCTTGCCCTTCTTGTAGGGCCGGTCGCGCGCCGTCAGCGCTTCGAAGATGTCGGCGATCGCCATTACCCGCGCCGGCACCGACATCTGCCCGCGCACCAGGCCGCGCGGATAGCCCTTGCCGTCCATCCGCTCATGGTGGCCGCCGGCGTATTCCGGCACGTGCTGCAGGTGCTGCGGCCAGGGCAGCGACTCGAGCATGCGCACGGTGACCACGATATGGTTGTTGATTATCTTGCGCTCGGCGGCGGTCAGGGTGCCGGAACGGATGGTCAGGTTTTCCACTTCCTCCTCGCTGAGCAGGGGCTGCTCCAGCCCGTCCGGGCCGCGCCAGCGGCGCTGCGCGATCTGGCGCACGCGCTGCTGCGCTTCGGGCGCCATGGTCTCGCCGCCGATATTGGCCTGGCGCAGGAACTCCCGTTCCGCGCGCAACGCCTCCAGTTCTCCCGCCAGCGCGGCCTGCAGCGCGGGACCATCGCCGCCATCGAGCTGGGCCCGCAATGCGCGCAACTCGGCGTCGCGCAGCAGCACTTCGTAGCGCGTCTCGATCAGGCCGATACGGTCGTAAATGGTTTGCAGCTTGGTGGCTTTGTCCACCACGTGCACCGGCGTGGTGATCTTGCCGCAATCATGCAGCAGCCCGGCCAGCCACAGCTGCTTGCGCTCGCCCTCCGACAGGTGGAAGGCGGCCAACGGACCGCTGTCGGCGGCATGCGCCGCGTCGGCCAGCATCATGGTCAGCACCGGCACCAGCTGGCAATGCCGGCCGGTATAGGGCGATTTCTCGTCGATGCCGATGTTGATGAGGTTGACCAGCGCTTCCAGCAGTTGTTCGAGCTGGGCCACCAGCTGCTGCTTGGTCAGCGCCACCGCTGCCTGCGCTGCCAGCGCCTCGATGAAGCGCTGGTCGGTGGCGCTGAACACGCCGTCCGCATTGCCCGCATTGACCAGTTGCAGCACGCCCAGGAGCTGCCCTTCATGGTCGCGCATCGGCACCGTCAGGATCGAGCGCGTGCGGTAGCCAAAGCGCTTATCGAACTGGCGCATGCCGGAAAAATTGAACTCGCTGGCCTGGTAGACATCGTCGATGTTCACGGCGCAGCCCTGGTTGGCCGCGTACGCCGCCACCGAATCGCGCTTGGGCACCCCGGCCGCATCGACCAGCGGCACCGGCGCGATATCGATGGCGGCGCCGCTGCTGCCGCCCAGCTGCAGGCCCAGCGTGTCGTTGACGGTGATATGGAACAGCAGGTTGCCGCGCCCGGCATCCGGACGGTACAGGGTGCCGCCGTCGGCAGCTGTCAGGTGCTTGGCCGCCAGCAGGATGCGCTCGAGCAGCACCCCGGTATCCTGCCCGTCGCCAAGGGCGACGCTCAGTTCTGTGAGCTGTTCCAGCCGCGCCGCAAGCTGGGTCGGGGTCAGGTCTTCCATGCTTGAAGTGTATCCCTGCCGCGCCGGCGCACACAAGAATCTGCCTGCGGCACGCAAAAAACGCTATCATCACTCTTGCCAATTCGACCAAATTATTAACGGGCAACCAAGACAAAAACCACCAGGGGCCGTCAATGAAATTCAAGTTCTGGGGGGTACGCGGTTCCATCCCATCCCCGGGGCCGCGTACCGTGCGCTACGGCGGCAATACCACTTGCATTGAAGTGCGCAGCGACGACGGCACCCTGATCGTACTGGATGCCGGCACCGGCCTGTTCCCGCTGGCGCAAGCCTTGCTGGCCGACGCCCGCCGTCCCATCGAGGCCAACCTGTTCATCAGCCACAGCCACTGGGACCACATCCATGGCCTGCCGTTTTTCTCGCCCCTGTTCGTGAAAGGCAGCCGGGTGCGCGTGCATGGCGCCGGCGATCCTGCCATCGGCAAGGGCATCGAGCATGTGATGGGCGTGCAGCTTCAATATAGCTACTTTCCGGTCGGCGAAGCGCAGATGGACGCCACCATCGAATACCGCACCCTGGCACTGGACGAAGCGGTCGACATTGGCGATGCCTGCGTGCGCCATGTGCTGATGAACCACCCGGTGACCGACCTTGGCTACCGCATCGACTGCAATGGCAGGTCGCTGTTTTTCACCGGCGACCACGAGCCGCCTGGCGATGCCGGACACACAGCCGCCATCGACGCCCTGGTGCAGGGAGTCGACGTCCTGATCGCCGATTGCTCCTACACGCGCGAAGAATACCCGGCCAAGGTGGGTTGGGGCCACGGCACTTTCGACAGTGCGCTGGCACTGGCGCTGCGCTGCGGCGTGCGCAGCCTGTATTGCACCCACCACGAACCGACCCGCAGCGACGACGAGCTGGAAGCGGCGTTTGCCGAAACGATGGCGCGCCACGCCGGGCAGCTGGGCGGCCTGCAAGTGTTCCTCGCCTACGAGGGACTGGAAGTCAACCTGTGAGCAAAGCATGAGCGAATACGATCAACAGCCCTCGACCGGCGCCGAGACGGAACGCCGCCTGGCCTTCTTCCGCAAGCTGCAGGCTGTCACCACCAAGATCCACGCCACCAGCAACCTGGACGAAATCATGCTCGACCTGGGCATGGAGTTCTGCGACCTGTTCGAGTGCGACCGCTTCACCCTGTATGCGATGGACCACGAAAAGAACTACATCGTGTCGAAGGTGAAAACGGGCATGACCAGCTTCCGCGACCTGAAGCTGGCGCTCAACCCTTCCAGCATCGCCGGCTACGTGGCCATGACGCGCCAGACCCTCAACATCCGCGACGTCTATGACGCCGATGAGCTGCGCAGCATTTCTCCCGAACTGCATTTCCAGCAAGGCGTGGACCAGCGCACCGGCTACCGCACGCGCCAGATGCTGGTGGCGCCGCTGGTATCACTGGCGCACGACCGGCTGCTGGGGGTGGTCCAGTTCATCAACACGCGCAACGGCGAACCTTTCTCCCCGATCGCACTGGAAGGCGTGCGCCAGCTATGCGACACCCTGGCCGTGGCCTTCAGCCAGCGCCTGAAACCGACACCGCTGCCGCGTACGCGCTACGACGCGCTGGTGGCCGACAGCGTGCTGTCGCCGCAGGAACTGGAGCAGGCCCTGCGCACGGCACGTGAAAAGGAGACCGATGTCGAAGCCGTGCTGGTGCAGGACTTCCACGTCAAGCCCGCCGTCCTCGGCGCGGCGCTGGCCAAGTACTATACGATTCCTTACGAGCCGGCCCGCCCGGACCGTGTGCGCCCGGCCGACCTGCTGAAGAAACTGCCGCTGCAATACCTGGAGGAGTCGGGCTGGCTGCCGCTGGAAGAAAACCGCGACGGGCTGCTGGTGCTGACCATCGATCCCGACCGCGTCATGCAGTCGCATATCGTCAACCAGGTCTTCCCCCGCCTGCACGTCAATTACCGGGTTACCACGCGCGCCGAATTTGCCCAGACCCTGGCGCAGTTCTTCGGTTCCGGCGGTTCGGCCAGTGTGGACGAACTGCTGTCGGGCATGGGCACCGATGGCGAGGACGAAACCGACGCGCAGCAGGAAGTGTCGGAAGCGGTGGAGAATGAGCTGGTCAAGCTGCTCAACAAGATCATCATCGACGCCCACCGCCAGGGCGTGTCGGACATCCACATCGAACCCTTGCCGGGCAAGGGCAAAACCGGCATCCGCTTCCGCAAGGACGGCGTGCTGGTGCCTTATATCGAGATTCCCGCCGCCTTCCGCGCCGCGATGGTGGCGCGCATCAAGATCATGTGCGACCTCGATATTTCCGAGCGCCGCAAGCCGCAGGACGGCAAGATCAAGTTCAAGAAGTACGGCCCGCTCGACATCGAACTGCGCGTCGCCACCATCCCTTCCGCCGGCGGCGTGGAAGATGTGGTCATGCGCATCCTGGCGGCCGGCGAGCCGATCCCGCTCGACAAGCTGGGCGTGCTGCCGGCCAACCTGGACCGCCTGCGCGCCACGGTGGAAAAACCGTATGGCCTGTTCTTCGTCTGCGGCCCGACAGGCTCGGGCAAGACCACCACCCTGCACTCGGTGCTGAACTATCTGAACACGCCGGAAACCAAGATCTGGACCGCCGAAGACCCGGTGGAAATCACGCAGAAGGGCTTGCGCCAGGTGCAGGTCAACCGCAAGGCCGGGCTGGAGTTTTCCACCGTGATGCGGGCCTTCCTGCGCGCCGACCCCGACATCATCATGGTCGGCGAAATGCGCGACAAGGAAACCGTGAGCATGGGCATTGAAGCTTCGCTCACCGGCCACCTGGTGTTCTCCACCCTGCACACCAACAGCGCGCCCGAGTCGGTGGTGCGCCTGCTGGATATGGGCATGGACCCGTTCAACTTCGCCGACGCCCTGCTCGGTATCCTGGCGCAGCGCCTGGCCAAGCGCCTGTGCGGCAACTGCAAGGAGGCCTACCACCCCGGTGAGGCGGAGCTGGACCTGCTGCTGTCGGAATATTGCGAGGAGCTGCAAAATACCAGCGCCTTCCAGGCCAACGCCCTGTCCGCCCGCCAGCAAGTGGTGGCCGGCTGGCGCCAACGCTACGCCGACGCCGCGGGCCGGTTCACGCTCTACCGGCCGGTCGGCTGCGAGCAGTGCAACAAGGGCTATCGCGGCCGGGTCGGCCTGCACGAGCTGATGATCGGCACCGACCGCATCAAGAAGCTGCTGCAGGAGCATGCCCGGGTGGCACAATTGCTGGCCGCCGCACTGGAGGACGGAATGCTGACGCTGAAAATGGACGGGATCGAAAAGGTCCTGCTGGGGATTACCGATATTAAGGCCGTACGGCAGGTGTGCATCAAATGATTTCCCATACTTTCCTCGGCGTTGCCGACTTCGAGCGCGCCTACCGTTTCCATGCCGCCGTAATGGCGGCACTCGGCCATGCGCAGCGCTTCTGCGACGCTGGCAAACCGTGGGCCGCCTGGCAGCCTGCCGGCGGTGGCCGCCCGCTGTTCCTTATCGGCCGCCCATACGACGGCCAGCCTGCCGCGCCGGGCAATGGACCGATGATCGCCTTGCTGGCTCCCTCGCGCGCAGCAGTCGATGCGGCGCATGCGGCGGCGCTGGCCAACGATGGCAGTTGCGAAGGCCCGCCCGGCCTGCGCCCGCATTACCACGCCAACTACTACGGCGCCTACTTCCGCGACCCGGACGGCAACAAGATCGGCGTCTGCTGCCACGACCCGGCCTGAGAAAAGGCGCCGGGCCGTTGCCAGTCCTGCTTTACCGCCCTGTGCTGGCGCTCAGTAGCCAATGGTGATCACGCCCTGGGGCGAACTGCGCAGGTTGCCGAGCGCTTCCGTAGTTTGCACCAAATGGTACGCATCACCCAAGGTCCCGAGGCGGTCCAGCCGGTACTTCGCGCCTGGGATCAAGCCGGTCGCGATCAGTCCCTTGGGGGCCGCCGCCGTTTTCCATTGCAGGCTGCTTGCAGGCCGGTTTTCCCGATTCAACGCTACGACAGTCTGGCCGTTGAGCAGCAATGCGGCGGTGTTTGGTTCGCTGTCGAGCCGCTTGGCCGTGTCCAGCACCGTGACGTCGCTACGCCCGTCGTTGTCGGCCACGCTCATCACGTGCAGGAAGTACTGCGGCCCGCTGCCCAAGCTGGTGGCGGGCGTCGAGATCTCGACGCGGTAGGACCCGACATCCTCCAGGTTCAACTGCTGGGTGCTCGGGTCGGCCTTGAAATTGCGCCATACGTGGTTGTCCCCCTGGCGCTCCCGCACCATGAAACGGCAGTCCTCCGCACTGCTTCCGGCCGGATTGCTCTGCGGGCAGCTGTAGCCCTTGGCGTGCCCGCCGACATAGGCCAGGTCCGCGACCGCAGGCAACAAGGTCTGCACCGTCACCATGCCTTCGCCGTTGCGGATGGTAATGCGGCGGTCTTCGCCATTCTGCGCATCGGCCTTGAATCGCCCGCCATCTTCGAAGCGGGTCGGTGAATTGACCGCCGGGACGTTGGCGCTATGCAACAGGAAGGTTGCGCCCAGCTTGCCGAAGGTCTGCACGCGGTCGAAAACGATGCTCACCGGCTTGCGGGCCTGGTCGCCTCGCAGGAACAATACGCTGCGCACAAAGCCTTGCGCCTGGTCCAGCTTCGATGAGGAATAAGCCTTGCTGGCATTACCGACCGCGTAAGTGTACTTTTCCGTGTTCTCGAAGCGTGTCACGCCATCGAGGTAATTGACCGCGCCCGGCTGGATCTCCTCGATCGTGGGGTACATGATCTGCACGTTGTTCTGTGACTTGAACCATTGGCCGCCATCGTTGCTGACCTCGTTGGTGCCGAGCATGAAACGTTCGCTCGGGTCGAACACGACGATGCTGTTGTGCGCGATCGTCCGCGTGTAATAGTTGTTGAAGTGCGAGCTGTGGTAGTTCTCGTATAAGCCGCTATCCAGCAGCAGTGGCTTTTTGTAGCTTAAGGCGATGCTGTTCTGGTCCAGGTGCTGGTGGTTCTGCGAAACGAAGTTGCTTGACTTGAACTCGAGCAGGGTGGCGTTGGCAAAATCCCAGCTGTCGCGCATCAGCACCTGGCCTGAACGGCGGAAGTAGCGTGCTTTGTCGAGGTCGTTCAGCTCGCCTGCTGTGCCGGCGGCCGGGAAGAACAGGCGGTCATAAACCTCGTCGCGGTTCTTCGTGCCGCGCGCCGGCCGCACCACCTGCTGGTAGAACGCCAGGGCATGCATATCCTGCTTGTCCAGGGCGGCATGCAATGCCAGCTCGCCAACCAGTGCATTTTTTGCGTCGAACGTGAAATTGTCGCCAAGTGCCGGGTAGGTGTTATTCGCCCGCAGCCCGTAGATCAACGGATAGATCAGCTTGCTTGTCCAATCATTGCTGAAGTAGGCCGCCCCGACCGGTTCCTCCGTGGCCTTGCGCCACATCAGCAATCGCTCGCCGAACTGGTTGCTCGATGCACCGTAGGCATAGCCGATCGGATAGCCGCCGTCGACGGCGATCCACGAGCGCGCTTTCATGAAGCCCTTTTCGAAATGCGCATAGGCCGTTTCGATCATCGGCATGACTTCCGGATGCTCGTTCGCGATGGCGAGCAATCCGAGTGCGGTATTGCTGATGGCGCTGGCATGATGGCCGCTGATGTAATACGGCGCGATGGTCGGGGCCGAACCTGACGTGAAGCGGTTCCAGTTTTCGAACATCGGCTTGCGAGCGCAATCGAACACGGTTGCGGTATTCGTCACGGACTGGTAGCCGCAGATCATCGTGTTCAAGTCTTCCGACGGTTTGGCCGAGCGTCCCGCCACTGTGTTCTTGATGGTGCCTGCAATCTTCTGCGTGTAACTGAGGCCATCCGGGTCGCCTGGCACCGGGGTGCTGGCAAGATCGTCATACATCCAGTCATACATGACGCCAAGAGCGCTGACCCTTCCGCCCATGCTCCATTCGGTGCCAAGCGTGACCGGCGTGACCTTGAACAGCTTGTCCAGATAATTGAGCGCGGCGGCCTTGTAATACGGGCTGCCCGTCATACGGTAGCCGAGCGCCAGGTCGCGTGCCTGCTGCGCGATGTGGGCCCTGTGTCCGGTGCCGACGTTGCAGGCCTCCGGCGCGCTTGCCGGCGCCTCGAGCGTCGGGCATTGCAACAGGATTCCTGCCAGCCTGTCCGTGTAGGACGTGAAGGCAGCCCACGCGGTGTGGATGTCGCGGTCCTCGATTGCGCCGCGTTCCAGGATGACGTTGCCGTCCAGGTCGGTGATCTTGACCTGCTCGATGGTTTCGCCCGGGCGTCCGGTGAAGGTCAGGTCCTGGTCGTCCGGCTGCCATGGCACTCGGACGCCGTTGCCATCGGTCTTCCAGGCCATGGCCACCTCGGGAGCGTTACCAATGCGGTACCTGGCGTAGCGTTCTCCGGCATTCCAACGGACCTCGATTCTTGTCGGCGCATTGAGCGGAACGGTTGCAGTTGCGACCGCGATCCAGCCTGCGTGGCTTTTGCTGACCAGGCCAATCTGAAGCGTCGCGCTGTCCGCTCCATACTTTTCGAGTCGCCGCACGAACATGCGGTTCGAACTGGCCGCGAAGTCGCTGAAGACCGGCGATTCCAGGGTTGAATTGGGTTCCGTCGCCCGGGGCGTGAAGGTGAAGCTGAGGACGCCGCCTGGGTACGGAAAGTTGGCGGGGACGATCGGGAGTTGCGCCTTGAGCCGGTCGAAGTCGGACTTGTGGCCGAGAATGTATGGGTGGCTGCTGCGGATTGGCGTCGGCAACGCCTGGGCGCTGGCAGTCGCCGCACATGCTGCGGCAGCCAGCACGGCGATGAAACGGATCTTCAATTTGTTGCTCCCCGATAAATTTTAGGAAGCGCGATATTATCAAAATTGATTGCAACATTATTAATTATCGCAATCGTGCGGGCCTTCCTCGCCATGCCCGGATCCCGCCTGGCCCGCCTGCACTGTCAGAGCAGCTTGTACATGAAGGTCGTCGCACCGAGGCGGCCATCCGGCATGGTGGCGAACTGCGGGATCACACCGCAGCGTTCATAGCCCAACCTGGCGTACATGCCTTCCGCCGGTTCGCCGGTGCAGGTGTCAAGCACCAGCAGCGTGCGGCGCAGCGAGCGCGCCACCGCCTCGGCGTGCCGGATCAGCGCCTGCGCCAGGCCCTGGCGGCGCGCACGCGGGTGCACCAGCATCTTCGACAGTTCGGCGCGATGGCGTCCATTCGGCATGCCGGCCAGCACCAGTTGCAGCGTGCCGTCGATGCTGCCATCGTCGCCGCGCACAATGAACATGCGGCGCTCGCCGCGCTCCAGCGCGCCCTGCAGGCCAAGCCAGAACGCGCGCGCCTCTTCCTGCGGGCATGGCAGCTCGAAGCCGACACTCGCGCCAGCCAGCACACAGGCGCGCAGCACCTCTGCCAGTTGGTCGGCATGCGCCAGCAGGCCGGCGCCATCCAGTTCGTCTATGGTTCGCATATCGCAATCAGGTAGTGGGCCGCGTCGGGGCCGGGACAGGAAAAGCGCGTCGCACCGAACAGGTGGAAGCGCAGGCAATCGCCCGCCTGCAAGCGGTGCGATACGCCATCGATGGTGTAATCCAGCACGCCGGACAGCAGCCACATATGCTGCTCCATGCCGCGCACCGGCGGCTGCGCGTAATCGATCACGGCGCCGGGCGGCAGCTGCCCCTCGATCAGCTCCGCCTTGAATCCGCGCGCCGGCGGCGAGACCATGCGGCGCACGAAGCCGGTGGCCGGATCGCGCCATTCGGCCTGCTCTGCGCGGCGGATCAACTGCACCGGCGCCTGTTCCACTTCGGCGATCAGGCGCGACATCGGCATGCCGTAGACCGCGCATAGCTTTCCCAGCATCTCCGCCGTCGGGCTGGTTTCGGCGCGCTCCAGGCGCGACAAGGTGGCGCGGCTGATGCCGCTTTGCGTAGCCAGCTCTTCCAGCGACAGCGCGCGCGCTTCGCGCAAGGCCGCCAAGCGCCGCACCAGGCGGTCTTCGAATGCGCTTCCCATAAGTGGGAATATATCCCATTTTTGAGACGATCGCCATGAAAAAAAACCCGGCCGCAGCCGGGTTTCCGAATTACATGATGTGCTTGCCGAGCCACCAAGCCACTGCCGCCACGAAGGCGGAAGCGGGAATGGTAAAGATCCAGGCCCACACGATATTGCCGGCCACGCCCCAACGCACGGCCGACATCTTCTGCGCCGAACCCACGCCGACGATTGCGCCGGTGATGGTATGGGTGGTGGAAACCGGGACGCCCCAGAACGACGCCATCAGCAGGGTGATCGCACCGCCGGTTTCGGCACAGAAGCCGCCCACCGGTTTCAGCTTGGTGATCTTCTGGCCCATGGTCTTGACGATGCGCCAGCCGCCGAACAGCGTGCCGAAGGCGATCGCGCCGTAGCAGGAAACGATGACCCAGTCAGGCGGCTGCTTGGCATCGGCCGCAACGTGACCGGAAGCGATCAGCAGCATCCAGATGATACCCATGGTCTTCTGCGCGTCATTGCCGCCGTGGCCCAGCGAGTAACCGGCCGCAGAGGCGAGCTGCAGGCGGCGGAACCAGGTGTCGACCTTGCGCGGCGTCGATTTGACGAAGACCCAGGACACGATCAGCATGATCAGCGAGCCAAGGAAGAAGCCCAGCAGCGGGGCTACCACGATGAAGGTGACGGTTTTGATCAGGCCGCCGGAGATCAGGGCGCCGGTACCGGACTTGGCCACTGCCGCACCCACCAGGCCGCCGATCAGGGCGTGCGAGGACGAGGAAGGGATGCCGTAATACCAGGTAATCACGTTCCAGATGATCGCCCCGCATAGCGCGCCGAAAATCACGTAATGGTCGATCACCGAGGGCTCGATCGTGCCCTTGCCGATGGTGGTCGCCACTTTCAGGCCGACCACGAAGATCGCCACGAAGTTGAAGAAGGCAGCCATGGCCACCGCGGTCTGCGGTTTCAGCACGCCGGTGGACACCACCGTGGCGATCGCATTCGCGGCGTCGTGGAAGCCGTTCATGAAGTCAAACACCAGCGCCAGGAAGATCAGCGCTCCCAGCGCGTAGATGCTAATTTCGAGGTTGCTCATGAAATGGTCTTTTTATTATGCGTTTTCGACGATGATGCCTTCGATGATGTTGGCAACATCTTCGCAGCGGTCGGTGACGGTTTCCAGGATCTCGTAGATCGCCTTCATCTTGATCAGGTTGCGTACGTCCGGTTCATCGCGGAACAGCTTGGACATGGCGGCGCGCATCACGTGGTCGGCGTCCGATTCCAGGCGGTCGATTTCTTCGCAGATGCTGACGATCTTGGAAGCGTTGTCCATGTTCGACAGCAGGGCCACGGCATCCTTCACCTTTTCGGTGCAAGCCAGGACCAGCTCGGCCAGGCGCTTCGCTTCCGGGGTCACGGAATGCAGGTCGTACAGCGACACGGTCTGGGCGGCGTCTTCCATCAGGTCCAGGATGTCGTCCATCTTGGTGATCAGCTTGTGGATGTCATCGCGGTCGAGCGGGGTGATGAAGGTCTTGTGCAGCAGGTCCACAGCGGTGTAGGTGATCTTGTCAGCCTGTTTTTCGATGCTTTCGATGGCGTGGACACGGTTCTCCAGGTCGTCGAAATTGGCCATCAGGCCCAGCATCTCTTTGGCGCCCTTCACGCAAAGTTCGGCATGCTGGTTAAACATGTCAAAGAATTTGCCCTCCGTGGGCATCAAGCGTCCAAACATTTTTGTTCTCCGTTGGTTGATTCGTAGATACTGCAGCAAGGCCACCCAGCGTGGCCAGCCTGGTAATCAGTCGCCTTGGTAGATCGACAGGTTACCGGTGTAATTGCCAAACTTGGTGTATGCACCGATCCAGGTCAGGCGCACCGCGCCGATCGGACCGTTACGCTGTTTGCCGATAATGATCTCGGCGGTGCCTTTATCCGGCGAGTCGGGGTTATAGACTTCGTCGCGATACAGGAAAATGATCACGTCCGCGTCCTGCTCGATAGCGCCGGATTCGCGCAGGTCGGACATGACGGGACGTTTATTGGGACGTTGTTCCAGCGATCGGTTCAGCTGGGACAGTGCAATGACGGGGCAATGCAGCTCCTTGGCCAGGCCCTTCAGGGAACGCGAGATCTCTGAGATCTCGGCCGAGCGGTTGTCGCCCGGCTGGCTGCCCTGCATCAGCTGCAGGTAGTCGACCACGATCAGGCCCAGCTTGCCGCATTGGCGGGCCAGGCGGCGCGCACGGGCGCGCATCTCGATCGGGTTCAGTGCCGGGGTCTCGTCGATATAGACCTGGGCTTCATTCATTTTCTGGATGGCGTGCGTCAGGCGCGGCCAATCCTCGTCAATCAGTTTGCCGGTACGCAGGCGGTGCTGGTCGAGCAGGCCGACAGAACCCAGCATACGCATGGCCAGCTGCACGCCGCCCATCTCCATCGAGAACACCGCCACCGGCAGGCCGGCTTCCACCGCCACGTTTTCGGCGATGTTCATGGAGAACGCAGTCTTGCCCATGGAAGGACGGCCGGCGACAACCACCATGTCGCCCGGCTGCAGGCCCGAGGTCATTTTATCCAGGTCGGTCCAGCCGGTCGGCACGCCGGTGATTTCGGAACTGGAATCGCGCGAATACAGTTCATCGATACGTTCCACCACCTGGGTCAGCAGCGGCTGCACCGGCAGCCAGCCGGCAGCGCCGCGCGAACCGGCTTCGGCGATGGCGAAGATTTTCGCTTCCGCCTCGTCCAGGATCTGCTTCACGTCCTTGCCTTGCGGGCTGAAGGCATTGCCCGACACTTCGTCGGCCACGGTGATCAGCTTGCGCAGCACGCCCCGATCGCGCACGATTTCGGCATAACGGCGGATATTGGCCGCCGACGGCGTGTTCTGCGCCATGGCGTTCAGGTAGGCCATGCCGCCCACCTCTTCCGCCTTGCCCAGCATGCTCAAGGCTTCGAAGACGGTCACCACGTCGGCCGGCTTGCCCGAGTTGATCAGTCGGATCATCTGTTCGAAGATGATGCGGTGGTCGTAGCGGTAGAAGTCTTCCGCATTCATGAAGTCCGCAATACGGTCCCACGCCGCGTTGTCACGCAACAAACCACCGATGACAGATTGCTCTGCCTCGATCGAGTGCGGCGGGATGCGAAGGGAATCGACTTGTGGGTCGGACTGGGGTGCGGCGTTCATGGCGCGCATTATACCTGCTTCGGCAACGCCGTAAGAATCCCTGAAAATAAAAAAAGCCGGGCGAACCCGGCTTTTTTGCTGTATTTACGACGCTGATTAAGCAGCTTCGCCGACAACAGCCACGGTCACTTCTGCCACCACGTCGGTGTGCAGAGCAACTGCGACCGGGAACTCGCCGGTGGTCTTCAGAGGACCGGTTGGCAGGCGCACAGCGGATTTTTCCACTGCGAAGCCGGCTTTGGTCAGGGCTTCTGCGATGTCGAAGTTGGTCACGGAACCGAACAGACGGCCGTCGACGCCGGCTTTCTGCGATACGGTCACGGTCATGCCGTTCAGCTTTTCGCCTTGGGCTTGGGCAGCGGCCAGCTTGGCGGCAGCAGCTTTTTCCAGTTCGGCGCGCTTGGCTTCGAATTCAGCAACAGCAGCAGCGGTAGCGCGGCGTGCCAGTTTCTGAGGGATCAGGAAGTTACGGGCGTAGCCGTCTTTCACTTTCACCACGTCGCCCAGGTTGCCGACGTTGATAACTTTTTCCAGCAGGATGATTTGCATAGTGTTCTCCAGGTACTTAGATCTGAGCCGCTGATTAAGCGTGGTGCAGATCGGTGTATGGCAGCAGGGCCAGGTAGCGGGCGCGCTTGATCGCGGTGTCAACTTGACGCTGGTAGTGCGCCTTGGTGCCGGTCAGGCGTGCTGGCATGATCTTGCCGTTTTCCTGGATGAAATCTTTCAGGGTGTCTACGTCTTTGTAGTCCACTTGCTCAACGCCAGCGGCGGTGAAGCGGCAGAACTTCTTGCGCTTGAACAGAGGGTTTTGTTGCTTGCGCTTTTCTTTCAGCTTGAGCTTGTTTTTGTCGAACTTTTTACCGAATGCCATTTTAGGCTCCTGTATTTAAAAATTGCGCTGCTTAGACAGCACGAAAATCAATGATGTGAAACACCAGGGTTCTGCTATTGCGGTTCTTCTTGGCCAGGAAACCGGTGAACTCGTACAAGCCTCCAAGGGGCGCCTGACTGAATCGTTTTGACAACTCGCCCGCCGCAACGGCAGGGATCTCAAACTCGGTCAGTCGGGCAATGCCAGCCTCTGTCTGCTGCGAACTGTGCTGCAAGCTTGCATTCACAATCGGCAGGCCGGCCGGGGTGTAACGAATTTCATCCCGTTCGACAATCAGGGCGGTAACCCGGAGCTGGTTGTACAGACCGTCTCCTGTCAGGAATCAGGCCGCTGCAGGCGCTGCTGGGGCTTCGGCGCGATGGCTCTTGGCCGCGTCTTCACGCTGGACCGACTTCATCATCGGGGAAGGAGCGGTTTCCGCTTTCTTCATCTTGACGGTCAGGTGACGCAGCACGGCATCATTGAATTTGAATGCGGTTTCCAGCTCAACCAGGGTCTCGTTGTCGCATTCGATGTTCAGGCAGATGTAGTGTGCCTTGGCCAGTTTCTGGATCGAGTAAGCCATTTGACGGCGGCCCCAATCTTCAACACGGTGCACGTTACCGCCGCGCGAGGTCACGCTGGTCTTGTAACGTTCGATCATCGCGGGCACTTGCTCGCTTTGGTCCGGGTGGACGATAAATACGATTTCGTAGTGACGCATTAATAACTCCCTTAAGGACTGTGAATATAGCCCACCCCGGCGTCAAGACGGGTGTGGGAAGAGGTAAGCCCGCAAGCATAGCAGACTTTGCCGGCCGGCTCAAGCATTTCCCGGCTGCGGCGGCAGCGGATAACGTTTCCCATACAGCAACATCGCGGCTTATCCACCACACGCTCGTGCCTGCTGCACCAGCGGCCGGCGGCGCCAGCGCGCAAACAGCCCGGGGGAAAACATGTCCGCATAGGCCAGGCCGGCCGCGATGCGCAGCCCGACCGAGGTGCCCTCGCCCGCCGTCGACGCGATGGTCAACGCGGCGCCGACCGAACCGGCCCGCTCCCGCATCCCCGCCAGGCCATAATGCCCCACGCGCTCGCGGGCTCCGCCACAGCCATCATCGCTGATCGTGATGACGACGCTGTCGCGGCCATAGTCGAGCGTGAGTTCGACCCGGGTGGCGCCGGCATGCCGCGCGCAATTGAACAGCGCTTCACGCGCAATCGCATACAGCTCATCGCGTACCTGCGGCTTCAACTCACGCGGCCGCCCCTGCACCGCCACCGTCAAGCGCTCATGCAGCAGCACGCCGCCATAATCGCGCAGCGCCTGGCCCAACTCACGCGGCTCCGCCGCAGTTCTCAGGTCGAGGATACAGTCCCGCCCTTCGACCATTAACTGGTCGGCCAGCTTCAAGGTTTGCTCGATCTTTTCGCGCTCACGGTCTTGCGGGAGACTGCGCGCCTGCATGTCGAAAAACATGATCAGGCTCTGCACGCTCTGCAGCAAGGTATCGTGCAAGCCGCGTGCGATGCGCGCACGCTCCGCCAGGCGGGCGTGCATCAGGCCATTCATGCGCCGCGTGATCTGCCGCAGGCGCAAGCGGTACAGCAGGTACAGGGCCAGCGCGCCAAGCATCGCAAGCAATGCGGCGAACCAGCCGGTTTGCACAAAGCGCGGTGGAATCGTTATCGTTGCCTGCGCACCGTCCCGGTTCCACACGCCGTCCTCATTCGCCGCGATCACCTGGAAGCGGTAGGTTCCCGGCCCCAGATTGTTGAACACGGCATTGCGCCGGTTGCCGGCATCGTGCCATCTGGTGTCCAGGCCATGCAGCCTGTACTGGAAATGCATCCGTTCCGGCATGAGCAAGCCCAGGGCAGTGTAGTTAATCTCCAGCTCGCCTGTCCCGACCGGCAGCGCAATCTGTGCGCCGTCATAGCGCTTTCCCGCAGCGCGCAGCGAGACAATTTGCACCGGCGGTGCCAATGGATTGCGCGGAATGCGGCGCGGATCGATGCTGGAAACCTGGCTCGGGGTGGTAAACCATAGCCGCCCATCGGTTCCCTGGACCAGGCTGGGAAGCGGTCCCACCTGTTCTGCACCACCTCGGCTGCCGGGGCCGTCGAAACGCTCGAACGCGACCGGGCTGCCAGGTTCGGCCAGCAAGCGCTGCACTTCCTGCGCGCCGATGCGTGCCACCCCGTCGGCACCGTGCAGCCACAGTTCACCATCGGGCGTGCGCGCCATGCCCGACACGCCGCGCGCTGGCACCGCCACGTCGAGCCAGCGATTGCCGTCCAGATAGGCGAGGCCGAACTCGCCGCCGGCCCAGATCCGCGCCCCGTCTGTCAGCAGCGACTGGACATGCCCCAGCTTCAGGCCGTCGGCTTGGCCATACAGGCGCACGCGATCGCCATCCACGCAGGCAACGGCACCGCCGACATACCCGATCCAAATCCTGCCATCCGCATCGCGGGCAAGCGCCAGCGCCCGTGCCGTTGGCAATCCCGGCAGGCCGCCGCCGCGCTGCCACTGCTCACCATCAACCCTGAACAAGCCGTGCTTTTGCATGGAAACCCACATCCGCCCATCGCGCCCAGTCTGCATGGCCAGAACGCGCGATCCCTTCAGCAGTGGCGGAAGCGGTAAGCCAATCCACTTGCCGCCCGGGGTGCGGCGCCAGCGGTGGGTGTGGTCGCCGACCCAGAGCGTGCCGTCTGGCGCGCGATGTGAGGCCCCGAGCGGCATCGGCCCGGCCACTTCCCGCAAGCCATCCTTGTCGGCGCTACGCAATGGCCCCAGCTGGTCGCCGATGAACACGCGACCGCCTGTATCGGCGATCACACCAGGCCGACTCAACGCTACGCTGCTCACCAGGGGGCGCAGCTGGTTGCGCCGCAGGCGGTCAATACCGGTCGAGCTGCCGATCCAGATATTCCCTTCGCGGTCCTGGAACCACATCTGCGGCAGCCAGCCAGGCAGGCCATTTTGTCGGCCAAGCTGCTGCGCCGCCGGCGGCTGGTCCAACGCCGGCGCTGGCCAGGCGAGATAAGGCGCCACGCGCCGCTCGAGCGCGTGCAGCTTCAGCACCCACATGACCCCGTCGCGGTCGAAATGGATGCCGGTGCCGCCTGGCACAGGCTGGGGCCGCGCGCTTGCACTGGGTCGCGACATGTATAGCCTGTAGTGTTTATCGACGCCATCTGAGGCCCAGATGGTGCCATCCGGCGCCTCGTCCATCGCTGCCATTGGCATACTGGGCCAGGCCGGCTGGTAGCGCTGTGCGCCAGGCTTGCGATAGTAGGCGCCGCCCGCGGTGGCGACCCACTGGATGCCGCTGCGCGAAAACAGAACTTTATATATCAGCCCCTGCGGCAAGCCACTGCTGCTGACCGTAGTGAAGCGCTCAGCCCCGGGAGCCAAGTGTCCCAAGCCCTGCGAAGTCGACACCCAGATCGCGCCGTCCGGGCCGCGCGCAATGCTCATCACCGCGCCATTCGGCAAGCCGGCCCCAGGTTTGTGCAGCGTCACACGCTGGTTCTTGACATGGCTCACTCCGCCGAACCGGTGCCCGACCCACAGTCCACCGTCCGGCGTGCCCAGCAAGCCCAGTACGCTGGTCGATTGCAGGCGCTGGCCACGCACTTGGTCAACGCGCTCGAAACGCACGCCGTCAAAGCGGTACAAGCCGGAAGGCGACGCCAGCCACAGCCAGCCGTCCGCAGTCTGGGCGAACTGGACAACATCGTTTGGGGCACCGTCTTGCGCTCCCCATTGCGTATGGCTGTAGTCCGCCAGCAGCGGGGGCAAGGTTGGGCTGGCAAAAGCGGGAAAACACAGCAAGGCGGCGAAGCAAGAACCTGCAGCAGCACGGCATCGGCCGGCGAAAAAAGTGTTCAGGAACGCGGGCAAAAAAACTCCGGGAAAACAGGATGGCGGGATGGGGCAGCAGTTTAACGCAGCAGGCGCGCCGCCACGCCCGCTGCGCGCCTGCTCAAGCGACGGGCGCCTGCTCCCGGCCCGCAGTTGGCGCAGGCGGCTCGCTGCGATGCGGGGCAAGAATCCCGACCAGGAAGCCCAGGCCTGCCGCTAGCCAGATGAGCGAAGCAACGACGTCGAACGTCCAGGCTCGGTCGGGAAATCTGTACAGGAAAGGCAGCACCGGCACGCCACGCAGCAAACACAGCGCGGCGAGCGCCCCTTGCACCATCTGCGCGAACGGCAACCAGCGCAGCTTGCCGGCTCCGGCCAGGGCATACAAGGCGCACACCAGCATCAGCACGCCGATACCGGCGGCGCCTGCTGGCGCCAGCAGGCCCCCCGCCTGGGCTGAAGCCACGACTTTGGGCGGCGCCTGCAGCAAGGCATACCACTGCGCTCCCAGCAAAGGCGCCGCGAAATGGATCGCAGCACCGAACAAAGAAATCCCCGCCGCCAGCAAGAAAGCAAACCGTCCCATCCTGCCCTCCAAGTGCTTGTCGAATCGACATTAAGCCGAATATTTTCTGCCATTGCAACAAATTTGCTTGCAATTCCTTTCATACTGTACAAAAATACAGACTGTCTATATCCACAGTCCACAATAGTGACCATAGCGCCATGATCAAGCTCACAGCACGACAAGAACAGATCCTCAACCTGATCAAGGATGCGATCGACAGCACCGGCTTCCCGCCAACCCGCGCAGAAATCGCGGCGGAGCTTGGCTTCAAATCCGCCAACGCCGCGGAAGAACACCTGAAAGCCTTGCAACGCAAGGGCGCAATTGAAATCACCGCCGGCACCTCGCGCGGCATCCGCCTGACCGGCAACTTCGGCGGCGCCGCCACCGGCACGGCAGCGCCACGCCAGGCGTCGCGCGCCAGTGTCGAATTCGACGACATGCCTGCCGTACCTGCGGGCATGCTGGTCTCCCTGCCCCTGATCGGCCGCGTCGCCGCCGGCTCGCCTATCCTGGCACAGGAAAACCTGGAGACGACGTACAGCGTCGACCCCAAGCTGTTTTCGGCCAAGCCCGACTTCCTGCTGAAAGTGCGCGGCGAGTCGATGCGCGACATCGGCATCATGGATGGCGATCTGCTGGCCGTGAAAAAGACCGATAGCGCCCGCAACGGCCAGGTCGTCGTGGCCCGTATCGGCAACGACGTCACGGTCAAGACTTATCGCAAGACGGGCAGCAAGATCGAACTGCTGCCGGAAAATCCGGACTTCAAAATCATCACCGTCAGCCCGGAAGACGACTTCGCGCTGGAAGGACTGGCAGTAGGTCTGATGCGGACCTGGCACTGATGTTCAAGCTGTATGGCAGTGCCGAATCGGGCCACACCTTCAAGGTGCGGCTGATGCTCGAAGTAGCAGCGCTGCCATATGAATACGAAGAAGTCGACCTGCGCTTCGAACGCGCGGCGCGTCCCGAACCATTCCGCACACTGGCGCGCTACGGCGAGGTTCCGTTGCTGGTGCACGACAGCCAACCCTACGTACAATCCAACGCCATCCTGCTATTCCTGGCGCAACACAGCCAAGCCTTCGGCGGCGAAACGCCCGAACGCCTGGCACGCTGCCGCGAATGGCTGTTCTGGGAAGCCAACCGCATCGGCACCTCGCTGCCCCACTTGCGCTACGGCCAGCGCTTTGACCCGCTAGGCTACCCGCCCGGCGTGCTCGATTGGATGCGCGCGCGCTTTGACGCCGACATCGCGCGCCTGGACGAAGAGCTTTCCGACAGCCGCCAATTCCTGCTGGGCGCCGAGCCCACGATCGCCGACTTCTCCATCTGCGGCTATATGTTCTGGCCCGAGCAAGCCCACGTCGGCTACCCTGCCCACGTGGCGGGCTGGTTAGGACGCATCCGGGCCCTTCCCGGCTGGCGCCATCCTTATGACATGCCCGGCGCCGTGCCGTTTTAAGCCAGCCTGCTCCCCGATTCCTGCCGTCTGTCGCACCCAAGTGCTATCGCACGCCCCCCGGCTTATCCTTCCTGCATCGAAAAAAAGAAGAGGAGATAACATGCACGTCCGCCGTTTCAGCTCCATCCTGTGCGCCTTCGCACTATCGTTTTCCAGCGCGTACGCCGCCGCCCCGCAACAACAGTTCGCCAACATGGGCGACCTGCAGCTCGAAAACAAAGCCACCATCAGCGATTGCGCCATCGGCTATCGCACTTTTGGCACCCTGAATACCTGCAGGCGGCCGCTACGCAAAGAACCCGCCGCTGCCGATGTACAACCTGCTGTTCGCCATGAACTTCGACAGCCCGGCGCACCGCAGCGCGCGCACAGCGCCGAAGGATTTCGAAAAGTTCTTCCGCGAGAGCCAGTCCTCCGATCCTGACGGCATGGACGCCAACAACTCCCTGTGGCAGATCCGCGCAGTGCTGGGGCACGATATCGCCCAAGGCGGCAAGCTGGAAGAAACCGCGCCCCGCATCAAGGCGCGCGTGGCCGCTATCAACGCAGCACAGGACCACCTGGTCAATCCGGCACCGGCGATTGCCTTCGCCAAGCTGCGCAAGGAGGAAGCCACGGTGCTCGACACCGACTGCGGCCACGCCGCCCTGCGCTGCGCCATGCCCGCCATGAAGGCAGTTGTGGAAAAAGCGCTACGCTAAGCGTGCAGCCTGTACCGCCAATCCTGCAGTTCGTCGCAGCCACCGTCCCCGGGTGGCTGCGCTAACCTAAAGTCACACACAAAACACACACCACAACCGGGGAGATCTTGATGTTCAAGCCATTCTGCGTCGCAGCCGCGATGCTGGCAGCGCAATCCGCGTTCGCCTTCGATCAGCAGACCAACCACTACCGCCTCAGCATCGACAAGGAAGCCAGGCGCGCCCATATCGAAGCCGACGTCTGGGTCGAAGGCCGCGAGCTGGCACTATTCAACTGCATGCCGATACCGCAACTCAAAAATGGCCAGGCCGACCTGATCGAAAAGTTGCAGGTAAGCGATATGGCCGGCAATGCCGTCGTATTGAACGACAAGGGTGAAGGCGAATACGACGTCGACGGCGACCGCCGCCTGCGCCTGTCCTACGACATCCGCCTGGAGCACGACAAATATCAATGGCCGGGCGGGAATGAAGAAGTGTCCTACCACACCGATGAAGGCCTGATGTCGGTCGGCTATCCCCTGTTCATCGTCCCCGGCGTAAAAATGCTCGGGCAGACCGAAGTCACCTTCGACCTGCCGATGGGATGGAAAGCCAACACGCCGTGGCGCAGCACCGGCAAGCCTGGCGTCTTCGTTGTCGACACGCGGCGCGAGCTGGTAAACAACGCCCTCTTTTTCGGCACGGCACGTTCGGAAACGTTCAAGGCCGGCGGCGTCGAGATGACGCTGGTGATGGGCAAGCAATACTGGAAACGGCGCGACGCTTTCGTATCGATGATCGACAAGCAGATGAACAGCTACCAAAAACTATATGGCCGCGGCCCGGTAGCCGACCGCTTCCTGGTCGTGATCAACCAGGGCGACAGCGGCGACGGCGGAGCGTTTGCAGGCTCCTTCAGCCAATACCTGAAAGATGACGGCAGCGAAGTCTCGCGCCCGATCTGGGGCAAGGTGATGGCGCACGAGCTGGCCCATTTCTGGAATGGACACTCGCTTGTGCCCAGGAACGAAAGCGAAGAATGGTTCAAGGAAGGCGTGAACGACTACGTCACCGTGACCACCATGGCGCGCAACAAGCTGATGGACCGGACCATGCTGATCCAGCAATTGGAGAACCTCGCGCGCGGCCAGAATGTCGCACGCAAGGTACAGGGCCTGACCGTCACCGTGCGCGAAGCGGTAAAAGACAAGCACCGCAACTGGCTGCTGGTCTACGGCGGCGGCACGATAGCCGGCCTGGCGATGGACGTGGAACTGCGCAAGGCCAGCAAGGGCAAGGTGAGCCTCGACACGCTGCTCAACGAGATGTACAAGGAATTTGGCCACAAGGGCAAGACATACAGCCAGGCCGACATCGTCCGCATCGGAAAAGCGATCAGCGGCATCGACCTCGACCCGCTGCTGAACAACATCGTCGCCACCAGCAAAGCGCCCGACCTCGCCCCGCTGTTCAAGGACATCGGCCTGCGCCTCGAGCAGTTCGGCATGCTGGAAACCTACCTGCTGCGCGACCCTGCCGCGACAGCCGAACAGCAGGCCCGCTTCGCCGCCATCTTCGGCATCCCCCACTGATACGGCCGAGGCCGTGTCACACCATGGGGTCACACCCCATGGTGTGACACGGGCTGAACGGTATCAGTCGAGGGCGTTCCGGAAGTCGGCGATCAGGTCGGCAGTGTCTTCGATGCCGACGGAGACGCGGATCAGACTGTCGGCAATGCCCATCGAGGCGCGGCGCTCGGGACCCATTTCGTAGAAGATGGTGTGCGAGACGGGGATCACCAAGGTGCGCGTGTCGCCCAGGTTGGAAGTCGGGATCGCCAGCTTCAGCTTGTTCAGGTAGTCGAAGCAGTCTATGCCGTCCTTCAGCTCAAAGCTCAGCAACGAGCCGAAGTCCTTGAACAATTCGGCTGCGATGCCATGCTGGGGGTGCGATTTCAGCCCCGGGTAATACACCGCTGCCACGCGTTCGTCGGCTTCCAGCATCTCGGCCAGGGCGCGCGCATTGGCCGAAGTACGGTCCATGCGCAGCGCCAGCGTTTCGGCGCCAACGGCGATGTGGTGCGCGGCTTCCGGCGCCAGCGAAGCGCCGAAATCGCGCAGCGCCTTGGCACGGATCTGCACCAGGCCCCATTGCACCACCGGGTTCTTCTTGTAGTTCTCGAAGATATTCGGGAACCTGCTCCAGTCGTATGCGCCGGTATCGGTCAGCGCGCCGCCCAGCGCATTGCCATGGCCGCCAATCGACTTGGTCAGCGCGTTCACCACCAGGCCGGCGCCGACGTCCTTGGGACGGAACAGGTAAGGCGACGTCATGGTGTTGTCCACGATGTAGAGGATGCCGCGCTCGGCACACAGTTGGCCGATGCGTTTGAGGTCGGCGATCTGGGTGCGCGGGTTGGCGATCGTTTCGACGAACACCATGCGCGTTTCAGGCTTGAGCGCCGCGGCCACGTTGGCCACGTCGGTGGCGTCGACGAAGTCCACGCCCACGCCCTGCCCCGCCACCGTCTGCCACAGCGAGTTGGTATTCCCGAACAGGAACGACGACGACACGACATGGTCGCCGGCACGCAGCAGCGCCTGGAACACGGCGCCGATGGCGCCCATGCCCGTGGCGAAACAGATCGTGCCCACGCCCTGCTCCATCTTGCTGACCTTGTCCTCCAGTGCGGCAACCGTCGGGTTGCCCTGGCGGCCGTAGCGGAAACCCGGCTCCTTGCCCTGGAACACCGACGCCAGCTGGCGCGCGTCGGCATAGCCGAAAGTCACCGAGGTGTGAATCGGCTTGTGCAGCGAGCCGTGCTCGATGCCTTTCTGGCGGTCGTTGTGCAGGATGGTGGTCGTGAAGCCGTAGTTCTTCATCAGGACTCCGTCGTGGCAGTATTCAGGTTCAGTTGCGTGCGTGCCGCGTCTTCGGCAACCTTGGCCTTGGTCGGGTTGTGGCGCGCCTGCTCGATGCGGTCCAGGTACTCGGCCGAGACGTCGCCGGTGATGTACTTGCCGTCGAAGCAGGAAGCCTCGAATTCGGTCAGCGCAGGATTGACGTCGGCAATGGCTTTCTTCAGGTCTTCCAGGTCCTGGTAGACCAGCGCGTCGGCGGTGATTTCCTTGCAGATCTCGTCCAGCGTGCGGCCGTGGGCGATCAGTTCGTCGCGGGTCGGCATGTCGATGCCGTACACGTTCGGGTACAGCACCGGCGGCGCGGCGGAGGCGAAGATCACTTTCCTGGCGCCGGCTTCGCGGGCCATCTGCACGATCTCGCGCGAGGTGGTGCCACGTACGATGGAGTCGTCCACCAGCAGCACGACCTTGTCCTTGAATTCGTCGCCGATGGCGTTCAGCTTCTGGCGCACGGATTTCTTGCGCATCGCCTGCCCCGGCATGATGAAGGTGCGGCCGATGTAGCGGTTCTTGATGAAGCCTTCGCGGTAATCGACGCCCAGGCGCATGGCGAGCTGGATCGCGGCAGGACGCGAGGAATCGGGAATCGGCATCACGACGTCGACGTCGTCGGCCAGGCCTTCGCGCTTGATCTTGTCGGCCAGGTATTCGCCCATTTTCAGGCGGGTGTTGTACACGGAGGCGCCGTCGATCACCGAGTCGGGACGCGCCAGGTACACATATTCGAACACGCACGGATTCAGCTTCGGCGCATCGGCACAGATCTGCGCATGCAGCTTGTTGTCCATGTCGATGAAGATCGCTTCGCCCGGCAGCACGTCGCGCACGAAACGGAAGCCCATGCCTTCCAGCGCCACGGATTCGGAGGCGATCATGTATTCGGTGCCGTCGGCGGATTCGTTCACGCCCAGGCACAGCGGACGAATGCCGTTCGGGTCGCGGAAGGCCAACATGCCGGTGCCGGCAATCTGCGCCACGGCTGCGTAGCCGCCGCGCACGCGCTTGTTCAGCACCGTCACGGCCTGGAACAGGGTCGCCGGGGCCAGGGTGAAGCCGGTGGAAGCCTTCTGGATCTCGTGCGCCAGCACGTTCAACAGCACTTCCGAGTCGGAGTCGGTGTTGATGTGGCGGCGGTCGATCTTGAACATCTCGTCCTTGAGCTGTTCCCAGTTGGTCAGGTTGCCGTTATGCGCCAGGGTGATGCCGAACGGCGCGTTGACGTAGAACGGCTGCGCTTCTTCTTCGCTGGAAGAGCCGGCGGTCGGGTAGCGGCAGTGGCCGATACCGGAATTGCCGTTCAGCGAACGCATATTCCGGGTGCGGAACACGTCGCGCACCAGGCCATTGGCCTTGTGCATGGAGAACGTGTTGCTTTGGTTGGTTGCGATGCCTGCCGCATCCTGGCCGCGGTGCTGCAACAGCAGCAGCGCGTCATACAGCATCTGGTTGACTGGTTGGTGGGATACGACGCCGACGATGCCACACATGGTGTGCTCCTAAACTTGGTACTGCGGATTTAAAGAATTCTAAAAATGGACATGCTGCGCCATCGCGGCAGGCAGGAATGGTTTCACGGTACGCACGCCGGATTCCGCCATCGGACTCAACAGCGCGTTCTGCCAGAATTCCTGCTTGGGCATCGAAGTCATCCCGCACAATATGACGCCAACCAGCACAATCACAATGCCGCGGCCGAACCCGAACAGCGCTCCCAGGCTGCGGTCGGCAAACGACAGGCCGCCGGCTTCGATCAGCGCATTGATTGCCATGGTCAGCAAGGCCATGAGGATGAGCACTCCGATAAACAGTGCAATGAAGGCAACGATCAGGCGCACCACCGCGCCCGGCAGGGCTTCCGGCAGCATGGGTGCCAGCCAGGGACCATAAGCGTTGGCGACGACAAAGGCGACGATCCAGCCTGCCAGCGACAATACTTCTTTGACCAGGCCGCGCATGGTACTGATGACGATGGATGCGATCAGCACGAAAATAACCAGGTAATCGAAAATCGTCACGTCAGCGCAGCCTCGAATCGTACTCTCAGGCCGGGGTAAGGTTGCCGCTCAGGCCCAGTTTGCCCAGCTTGGCTTTGACCTTTTCGGCTTCTTCCTTGTTCGGGAATGGGCCGACTCGCACGCTGGTCAATTCGCCGTTGGCGGTGTTGACTTTCTGCGCATAGGACTTGATGCCGGCTTCGCCCAGCTTGCGCTGCAGCTCGTCCACTTTCTCTTTTGCGGCGAAGGCGCCAACCTTGATCACATACTTGGTCGAAGCGGCTGCTTCGGTAGGCTTGCCCTCCAGGATAGCCATGGCGCGCGCATCGTCGGTTTGAGCTGGCCTGGCTTCCGGTTTAGGCTCCGGTTTCTTCGCTTCGGGCTTCGGGTCGGGCTGCTTTACCTCGGCCCTGGCAACTTTCGGTTCGGCCGCTTTGGGCGGCTTGGCGGGTTCGGTCACGGCCGGCCTGGCCGGCACGTGGACAATTTCTTCACCTTTATCCAGCGCTGCGCCGGCTGCGGCAACCGGTGCCACGGTACGCGAGGATGGCGTAGCGGCCGGCTTGTTGCCGGCGGGAGCCGGCTGCTCCAGCGACGGCGTTGGGGCCACGGCAGGGCCGCCATTCAGCGGCTCGCCCGGCTTGTCCTTGGACGGCATGTTGATGGCGATATCGGACACCGTCGACTTCGGCTCCGAGTCGAGCAGCATCGGCAGGCCGATGGCAACGGCCAGCGCCAGTGCAATGGCGCCAACCAGGCGGCGGCGCGCACGCTTTTTCTCCGGCAATACCGGATCGGCTGCGTTTTTGCTGTTGTTGCGGCGCGGCGCCGCGTCGGCGCCAGCGCTGGATGCGCGCTTGGAGCGGGCCTTCTCGTCCAGTGCCCTGTCGTCCTGTGCGCGGTAGTAGCCGCTGTCTTCAGCAGCAGCATCTTGCTTGTTTTTGCCAAATTTCGATAACAAGCCCATGCGGAATGTTCTCAGTGGAGTGAGGATTTTTTCGCCGCCATGACGCCGGCGACAGTCAGGAATGATCCAAAGACCACAATTCTATCATTCTCGCCCGCCCTGCTCATCGCATTTGCGAATGCCTGGCCTGGGTCATCGAAAATATTGGCGGTTTTTTCACCCATTTTCGGTTCAATTACCTGCACCTTGGCCGCCAGTTCCGATGCAGTTGCCGCGCGCGGCGATGGCAGGTTGGCAAGGCACCAATGGTCGACACACGGCGCCATGGCCTTGATCACGCCGTCGATATCCTTGTCGTGCATGGAGCCGAATACCGCGAAGGTATAAGGGCTGAAGCCCATATTGCCGACGTTCTGCGCCAGCGCTGCCGCAGCGTGCGGGTTGTGCGCCACGTCGTAGATCACGGTCGGACGGCCGGGCAGCACCTGGAAGCGGCCCGGCAGCTCCACCATCACCAGGCCGGTACGCACTTCCTGCGCGCCGACCGGCAATTCCAACTTCAGCGCCTCCAGCGCTGCCAGCGCCGCGCAGGCGTTCAGCAACTGGTTGGCGCCGCGCAGGCCAGGGTAAGCCAGGGAGTTGCGGCGCTGCGAACGGCCGCCGTAATTCCACTGCTGCTTGTCGCCCGCATAATTGAAATCGCGCCCCATCAGCCACAGGTCGGCGCCGATCTCCATGGCGTGGTCGATCAGGGACTGCGGCGGGACCGGGTCGCTGCAAATGGCGGCTTTGCCGGTGCGGAAAATGCCTGCCTTCTCGAAGCCGATCTGCTCGCGCGTGCCGCCCAGGTAATCGACGTGGTCGATATCGACGCTGGTCACGATCGAGACGTCGGCGTCGATCACGTTGACCGCGTCCAGGCGGCCGCCCAGGCCCACCTCGAGGATGACCACGTCCAGCGTTGCTTGCGACATCAGGTGCATGATGGCCAGCGTGGTGAACTCGAAATAGGTCAGCGAAATATCGCCCCGCGCCCGCTCCACAAAGTTGAAGCTCTCGACCAGTTGCTCGTCGCTGGCCATGTCGCCGTTCAGGCGCGCACGCTCATTGAAATGCAGGAAGTGCGGCTTGATATACAAGCCGACACGATAGCCGCCCTGCAGCAGGATCGATTCCAGCATGGCGCAGGTCGAGCCCTTGCCATTGGTGCCGGCCACCATGATGACCGGGCATTTGAACTGCAATGCCATGCGTTCCTTGACCGCGCGCACGCGGTCCAGGCCCATGTTGATGACGGTTTCGGCATGGCGCGACTCGATCAGCGCAAGCCATTCAGGGAGGGAATTCGGGAGATTGGACATTATCGCCAGGAGGGATTCTTGGGCGCGCAGCGCAGGAGGCTGCGCGCGCCGGGTAAAACTTGAAACTTAGGCCAGCACTTCCGCGGCCTGGTTCTGCATCAGCGCCAGCAGGCGTGCGATTTCTTCGCGCATCTGGCGGCGGTCCACGATCATGTCGATCGCGCCCTTCTGCAGCAGGAACTCGGAACGCTGGAAGCCTTCCGGCAGCTTCTCACGCACGGTGTTTTCGATCACACGCGGGCCGGCGAAGCCGATCAGCGCTTTCGGCTCGGCCATCACCACGTCGCCCATGAAGGCGAACGATGCGGACACGCCGCCCATGGTCGGGTCGGTCAGCACGGAGATGAACGGCAGCTTCTTCTCGGACAGCTTGGTCAGCATGGCAGTGGTTTTCGCCATCTGCATCAGCGACAGCAGGCCTTCCTGCATCCGTGCGCCGCCGGTGGCGGTCACGCAGATGAACGGCACCTTCTGCTCCAGCGCCACCTGGGCCGCGCGGGCGAAGCGTTCGCCAACCACGGAGCCCATGGAGCCGCCCATGAATTCGAATTCGAAGCAAGCCACGACAACCGGCAGGCTCATGATCGAGCCGCCCATCGCGATCAGGGCATCGGTTTCGCCGGTGGCTTCCATCGCCTGCTTCAGGCGATCCGGGTATTTCTTGCTGTCTTTGAATTTCAGCGTGTCGACCGGCAGGGTCTCCTGGCCGATCTCATAACGGCCGCCGGCGTCCAGCAGTGCATCCAGGCGCTCGCGGGCGCGGATACGCATGTGGTGGTCGCACTTGGGGCAGACGTGCAGGTTCGACTCGAGGTCGGTACGGTACAGCACTGCCTCGCAGGATGGGCATTTCACCCACAGGCCTTCAGGCATTGTCTTGCGAGCGGCAGCTTCCGAGCGCTGGATGCGCGGTGGCAGCAATTTTTCCAACCAGCTCATAAATTTCTCCTCTTGCACTAACTTAGGCCGGAAGTGTAGCCGGTTCTGCCTGTCCTGTCGAACAAAACAGGCAGAACATTGCTCTCAAATCAACGCTTTTCGTCGAGTGCCTGGCGAATGCCGGAAACGAACGATCGTACTGATTTTGCAGCGTTTTCCGGGCCGGCCGCCTCGATTTCCTGGATGATGCGGCTGCCGATCACCACCGCGTCGGCCACACTCGCCACCGCGCGCGCGGTTGCCCCGTCGCGGATGCCGAAACCGACGCCCAGCGGCAGCTGGACGTGCTGGCGGATCATGTCCAGGCGGCGCGCCACGTCCTCGGTATCGATATGGCCGGCGCCCGTGACGCCTTTCAGCGACACATAATACGTGAAGCCGCTGCCGACGCGCGCCACCTGCTGCACGCGCTGCTCGGTCGAGGTGGGGGCCAGCAGGAAGATCAGGTCCTGCCCTGCCGCGCGCATCTTGGCGGCGAACTCCTCGCACTCTTCCGGCGGGTAGTCGACCACGATGGCGCCGTCGGCACCGGCCGCGCGGCTGGCGTCGATGTAGGCGTCGGCGCCGAGGCGCTCGATCGGGTTGGCATAGCCCATCAGCACTACCGGAGTAGCCGTGTTGGTTTTGCGGAATTCGCGCACCAAGTCGAAGCAGTCGCGGATGCCGACGCCGTTGGCGAGCGCACGCTCACAGGCGCGCTGGATCACGGGGCCTTCGGCCATCGGGTCGGAAAATGGGATGCCGAGTTCGAGGATGTCGGCGCCGCCCTCGACCAGGGCGTGCATCAGTTCCACGGTTTTGCCGGGGTGCGGGTCGCCTGCGGTGATGAAGGTGACCAGGGCTTTCTTGTTTTGCGCTTTCAGGGCGGCGAAGGTTTGTGCGATACGAGTCATGTTTTTTCCTTTCAAACCGGTAAACCGGTGTCTGACCCGCAGGGTCTGACACCGGGTACGCGGCAGCCGCCGGGTTGGGTCGTGTGCTGTTGTCCTTCGTCGAAAGTCAAAAGCCCAGACTCAAAACCCGCGGCGGATGATCTGACAGGGTCTGACCCTGCGGGTCAGACCCTGGTTTACCGGTTTTAGAACTGCAACCCAGCGCGCTGCGCAACGGTATGCATATCCTTGTCCCCGCGGCCCGACAGGTTCGCCAGGATGATCTTGTCCCGCGGCAGGGTCGCCGCCAGCTTGGCCGCATACGCCAGCGCATGCGAAGACTCCAGCGCCGGAATAATCCCCTCGATATGGCAGCAATCATGAAATGCCTGCAGCGCCTCGTCATCGGTAATCGACACATACTGCGCCCGCCCCGAATCCTTCAGGTAGGAATGCTCCGGCCCCACGCCCGGATAATCCAGGCCAGCCGACACAGAGTGCGTCTCGATGATCTGCCCGCCCTCATCCTGCAGCAGGTAGGTGCGGTTGCCATGCAGGACACCTGGATAGCCGGCCGTCAGCGAAGCGGCATGCTTGCCCGTATCCAGCCCTTCGCCTGCAGCCTCCACGCCAACCAGCGCCGTCGCGGCCTGGTCGATGTATGGATAGAAAATGCCCATCGCATTCGAGCCGCCGCCGATACAGGCCACCACATAATCCGGCTGGCGGCCAGTCATCTCAGGCATCTGCTGCAGGCATTCCTCGCCGATCACGGACTGGAAGTCGCGCACCATCATCGGGTACGGATGCGGGCCGGCCACCGTACCGATGATGTAGAAAGTGTTCTCGATATTGGTCACCCAGTCGCGCATCGCTTCATTCAGCGCATCCTTCAGCGTCTTGGAGCCGGATTCCACCGGCACCACGGTCGCGCCCAAGAGCTTCATGCGGTACACGTTCTGCGCCTGGCGCTTCACGTCCTCGCTGCCCATGTACACCACGCATTCGAGGCCGAAGCGCGCGCAGATGGTGGCGGTGGCAACGCCGTGCTGGCCCGCGCCGGTTTCGGCGATGATGCGCGGCTTGCCCATGCGCTTGGCCAGCAAGGCCTGGCCGATCACGTTATTGATCTTGTGCGCACCGGTGTGGTTCAGGTCTTCGCGCTTGAAGTAGACCTGGGCGCCGCCCAGCTGGTCGGACCAGCGCTTGGCGTGGTACACGGGCGAAGGACGGCCGACGAAGTGCTTCAGCTCGTAGCGGAACTCTTCGAGGAACAGTTCATCCTTGCTGTAGCGGTCGTAGGCTTCGCGCAGCTCGGCCAGCGCATAGCTCAGGGTTTCGGCAACGAAGGAGCCGCCGTAAGGGCCGAAATGGCCGGTGGCATCAGGCAGGTGGTAAGACGAGGCGTGGAACAGGTGCGCTGGTGGCGCATCAAGCGGGGTTTTCATGGTGCGGGTCTTTCTCAAAAGTGGCATCTGCTGCCCGCACGCCGCGAACAAAGTCCGCGATCAGGCGAGCATCTTTGATACCCTTGGCGCGCTCGACGCCACTTGAGACGTCAACCGCGTAAGGGCGAACGCTGGCCACTGCGCCAGTCACATTTTGCACGCTCAAGCCACCACTCAAAACGGCCCGATGCGCGAGATCTTTTGGGATTAGGGACCAATCGAAAACCTTTCCTGCGCCGCCATATGCATCCACGAAGGTATCGAGCAGGAGGCCCGAGAACAAGCTACTGGATGCGCGGCAAAGTCGCTCATATTCTAGCAGCTCAGCGCCGCTTGTGTCGGGTTTGACGCGGAAGACGCGCACAAATGCCCTTCCCGCCGCGCGCGCGGCCTGTGCGCAATCGTCGGCCGACTCGTCGCCGTGGAATTGCAACAGCGACACCGGCGCCACCGCCACGGTGGCCGCCACCTGCTGCGGAGTATGGTTGACGAACAAGCCAACCGGCGTCACGAACGGCGGCAGCAGCGCAATCAGCTCAGCGGCGCGCGCCGGCGCCACATAGCGCGGGCTTTTTTCGTAAAACACAAAGCCGACCGCATCGGCGCCCGCCGCCACCGCGGCCTGGACGTCTTCTTCGCGGGTCAGGCCGCAGATCTTGATGCGGGTGCGTGGCATGCGTGGTCTTCCTTAAAAAGCAGGCAGGATGCTGGGCTCTTCATGCGGCAAGCCCCATTTTGCATCGTATTCGATTCTGGACAGGTACAGGCCATCGGGCATGAAGGTCGGCGCCGCCCGGGTGCGGTCCTTCCCTGCCAGCAGCTCGCCCATCCAGGCGGTATTCTCTCGGCCCTGGCCGACATAGACCAGGGAGCCCACCAGGTTGCGCACCATGTGATGCAGGAAGGCGTTGGCGCGCAGGGTGAACAGGATCATGTCGCCGTGGCGTTCGATCTCGATCATCTGCATTTCCTTGACCGGAGTCTTGGCTTGGCACATGGAGGCGCGGAAGGCGGTGAAATCGTGGGTGCCGATCAGCGGCTTGACGGCTTCGCGCATGCGCTCCACGTCCAGTTGCCAGTGCGTAAAGCCGGCGCGGCCGGCCAGCAGCGGCGAGCGTACCTGGTGGTTGTACAGCAGGTAATGGTAAGTGCGGGAACGGGCGCTGAAACGGGCATGGAATTCCTGCTCCGGGGTCGGCGCCTCGGGCAGGTAGCGTGCCCAGCGCACACCGATCGATTCGGGCAGGAAGGCATTGATGCCGCGCACCCAGGCATGTTCGGCGCGCTCCAGGTCGGTGTCGAAGTGCACCACCTGGTTCAGCGCGTGCACGCCGGCGTCGGTGCGGCCGGCGCAGGTGGTGCCCAGCTTGACGCAGGCGAAGCGTTCGATGGCTTCCTCCAGCTTGTTCTGCACGGTCTGGCCATGCGGCTGGATCTGGTAGCCAAGCCAGTCGGCGCCGTTGTACTGAACCCCTAATGCAATGCGTTTCAAAATAAAAAATGCCCGGTCAGATTGATCTGTGACCGGGCATTATACGGTGAAACCGCGGTTAGCCGAGCTGGGCGCGCATTGCGCTGGCGCGCGAGACCTGGTCGTCGCTGCCGCCGCGGATCACTTCATCGAGCAGCTCGCGGGCGCCTTCCTTGTCGCCGATTTCCTGGTAAGCCACAGCCAGGTCCAGCTTGGTGTCCATCTCCATGTGGAGGGCGGACATCTCTTCCTCGTTCTTCGGTGCTTCAGCCACCTGGGCTGCGCCACCGAGGTCAAGGTCGATGCCGGACAGGTCGAAGTCGGCTGCTGCCGGTGCTGGCGCAGCGGCAGGTGCGGCTTCCACCGGCAGGTCCAGCGCGAAGTCGGCAGCCGACAGCGGCGCTTCTTCCACCGGCGCAGCGGCAGGTGCACTTGCCGCCGGCAGCGAGAAGTCCATGCTGCTCAGGTCTGCCAGCGGATCGGCGGCCGGCGCCGCCGGCTTGGATTCGCTTTGCAGGTCCAAGTTGAAGTCCATGCCGATATCGGCCATGGCGTCAGGTACCGGGGCCGCTTCCACCGCTTCCACCTTGGCTGGCGTATCCAGGCCGAGGTCGAAAGACAGGTCATGCACTTCTTCCGCCGCCGGAACTGGCGCCGGCGCCGCTTCGGCAACGACTGGCGCGGCAGGAGCCGGTTCGTCGAAGCTCAGGCCACCAAGGTCGAAGTCCAGGGTGTTGCTATCGGCAGCTTTCGGGCTTGGCTTGGATTCTTCGGCCAGGGACGGCAGCGCGCCTGCGTCGCGGTCCAGGTCAAAGTCCATCACGCTGGCAGCGGCAGCTGGCGCGGCGTCCTGGCTCAGGTCCAGGTCCAGGCCATCGGCAGCAGCTTTGGCTGGTGCAGCGGGCTCAGCAAACATCGCAGCGAAGTCGTTGAGCTCATTCGACTCGCTGGCTACGAAAGGGGCTGCACCAGCAGCAGCGGCTGCGCCACCCATGCCGGCAGCGGCCTTGGCTTGCGCCGCATTGACGTACAGCGGATTATCCGGATCGATGCCCACGCCCAGCGCCGCAGCTTGCGCCCACTCGTCGCCCTGGCCCTTGGTCATCGAATACAGTTCGCTGGCCTGGGTTTCGAAGGAACGTGCGTCCTTGCGGCCGGCGTAGATTTCCAGCAGCTTCAGGCGCACCGGGTGGCGCTCAGGATGAACGCGCAGCGCTTCCTTCAGGATTTCCTCCGCCTGGGCATCGCGGCCGTAAGCGATGTACACATCGGCTTCCGCCACCGGATCGACTTCATTGGTGTCGAGCTGGCTGGCCGAAGGAGCGAAGTTGGAGTTGAACACGCTGTTGCTGGTATCCACGCTCTGGCCGCCGGTTTCGGCGAACAGCGAGTGCGCGGTCGTACCCGGGTCGCCCAGCACGCTGGCAGCTTCCGTATTGGCCAGCGACATCTCTTCGGCTGCCTTGCGGCGGCGCACCACCAGCAGTGCAGCAAGGCCGAGCAGCGCCGCAACGCCAGCGCCAATCAGCTTGATGTTTTCCATGAGCATGTCGACCAGGCCTGGCTCGACCTTCGCAGGCGGCGTCACGACGGTGCGCTTAGGCTTGGCTGGCGCAGCTTCTACCGGTGCGGCAGCATCCGGGGCCACAGGCGCCGGCGCGGCTGCAGCCGGTTCGCCAGTGGCAGGCGTTGCAGCCGGTGCTGGTGCCGGTGCCGGTGCCGGCGCTGGCGCCGGCTCGGACAGCTTGACGGCCGGGCTGGCAGCAGGGGCCGCGGCAGCCGGTGCCGGGGCGGCAGCCTTCTCTTGCGCGCCGGCGGCCGACTTGCTCTTCACCTCCATCAATTTCTCGAGGTTATTGACGTTCTTTTCCAGCTCCTTCACGCGGGCGCTGGCGTCGGCCATCTGGCGATCCTTGGCGATCTTGTCTTCCACCGTGCCGGTCTTGCCCGGTTTGCTGGAAGTCTCGCCGGCCTTGGACAGCTTCAGCTGGTCCTTGGACTCGGTAACAGCAGTCGGGCGTTCCTTGACCTGGGCGGTAATCTTGCCGGTCTGGCTTTGCTGGGACTCGGCTTCCTTGGAAGGCGTGGCAGCGGCTACCTGGCCTGCCAGCTTGGAGCGGTAGGCGTTGAAGTCGGCGGCATGGGCCACTACGACGCCATGGGCTTCGCCCTGGCTGGTGCCCTTGACGGTGCCGGCATCGGGCACGGTCAGGATGGTGCCGGACTTCAGGCGGTTCATATTGGAGCCGTTGAACGCATCCGGATTGGCGCGATACAGGGCCACCAGCATCATGTCCAGGGAGACGTCGGCCGGCTTCAGGCGGCCGGCGATGCGGCCCAGCGTATCACCCTTCTTGACCTGATAGCTGTCGGCGCCTTCCTGTGCAGCGGCAGCACGCGGTGCAGCCTGCGTTGGCGCAGGCGCCGGCGCGCGCGACGATGCGGCTGGAGCCGACGGTGCAGCGCTTGGCGCGGCAGCCGAGGCCGGTGCCGTGGCGGCAGGAGCGGCAGCAGGAGTCGACGTTGCAGCCGGACGCCCGTTGCGCGCAGCTGCCACCTGCGCGGAGTTGGTGGTACGCAGGTCGGCCGGGTCCAGCAGGAAGGTGTACTCGCGTACCAGGCGTCCATTGGTCCAGGTCAATTCCAGCAGCATGTCAACGAAAGGCTCGTTGATCGGCTGGGACGAAGTAATGCGGATAAATTGGCGCGAGCCACGGGCTTCGACCTCGAAGCGCAGGCTGAGCAAGGCCGAATTGAAGTCGATATTGGCGGCACGGAAGGCGTCCGGCGAGGCCAGCTTGGCCACCAGTTCGGATGCTTCTTCAGGGGTAACGGCGGTCAATTCGATTTCGGCGCGCAGCGGCTGCCCCAGCGAGGAGAGCACAGTGAGCTTGCCAAGGCCTGCTGCGTTGACGGAAATAGGTGCGAGCACTGCACCGCTGAACATGGCAGCAGTCAGTGTTTTCAACGCGAACGAAGCGACCTTGGAAGGTTTTTGAACAGGCATAGTGAGCGGCGAAAAATGGTTAACGTGGAAAGAAAGTTACTTTTCCAGAGGTCTCAACATAACATCATGCTTAGAAGCATGCAAGCATTCTCCCACTAATCCCCCTCTTCGCGCCAGTATTCTGTTTCGTTCATGCCGAAAATATTCTTTGATTCAAAGAAAAAAGCCGAATTCCCTTTGAAATCCGGCTTTTAGAAAATACTTCTTAACTTGTTTATTATTCAGCAGTCATTATCTGATCAATAACAGTTTATTTATCCAATACGATGCGCAGCATGCGGCGCAGCGGCTCGGCCGCGCCCCACAGCAGCTGGTCGCCCACCGTGAAGGCCGACAGGTAGTCGCCGCCCATCGACATCTTGCGCACGCGGCCAACCGGAATGGCCAGGCTGCCGGTGACGGCGGCCGGGGTCAGTTCCTTCACCGACGCTTCGCGGGTGTTCGGTACGAACTTCACCCACTGGTTATCCTTGGCGATGATGTCGTTGATCTCGTCCAGCGGCACGTCCTTGCGCAGCTTGATGGTCAGCGCCTGGCTGTGGCAGCGCATGGCGCCGATGCGCACGCACAGGCCATCGACCGGGATGGCGGACGAGGCGAAGCCTTCGCCGCGGCCCAGGATCTTGTTGGTCTCGGCGCCGCCCTTCCACTCTTCCTTCGACTGGCCGTTGCCCAGGTCCTTGTCGATCCACGGGATCAGGTTGCCGCCCAGCGGCACGCCGAACTGCTTGGTTTCTTCCGGCGACAGGCCGTGCTGGGTGGCCAGCACTTGCTTGTCGATTTCCAGGATGGCGGAGGCCGGGTTGTCCAGCAGGTGCTTGACGGAGGCGTTGATGGTGCCGTACTGGGTCAGCAGCTCGCGCATGTGCTGGGCGCCGCCGCCCGATGCCGCCTGGTAGGTCATGGAAGTCATCCACTCCACCAGGTCTTGCTTGAACAGGCCACCCAGGCCCATCAGCATGCAGGACACGGTGCAGTTACCGCCGATGAAGTTTTTCACGCCCTTGGACATGGCGTCCTTGATCACGTTCAGGTTGACCGGGTCGAGCACGATCACGGCATCCTTGTCCATGCGCAGGGTCGACGCGGCGTCGATCCAGTAGCCGTTCCAGCCGGCCGCGCGCAGCTTCGGGAATACCTCGGTGGTGTAGTCGCCGCCCTGGCAGGAGATGATGATCTCGCAGCGTTTCAGTTCGTCGATGTTGGTGGCGTCTTTCAGGGTAGTCTCGTTCTTCGCCATCTTCGGCGCAGCGCCGCCGGTGTTCGAAGTGGAGAAGAATACCGGCTCGATATGGGCAAAGTCGCCCTCTTCCTGCATGCGCTGCATCAGGACCGAACCGACCATGCCGCGCCAACCAACAAGACCTACGAGTTTCATTTTGCTTTCCTTTGGAAGTAAATTCTATTCAATTCTAAACCTTGGCCCGCGACCGCCGCAGGTCGGTGTCGGACCCTTGGGTCTGACACCGGGATACCGGTTTTCAGAGCGCCGCGACCACGGCATCGCCCATCTGCGAAGTACCGACTTTGGTGGTGCCTTCTTCGTAGATATCAGGCGTACGCAGGCCCTGGGCCAGCACCTTCTTGACTGCGTTCTCGATGCGGTCGGCCTGCTGCGCGCGATTCAGGGAATAGCGCAGCATCATGGCTGCCGACAGGATCGTGGCCAGCGGGTTGGCAATGCCCTTGCCCGCGATATCGGGAGCCGAGCCGTGCGACGGTTCGTACAGGCCCTTGTTGTTGGCATCCAGCGAAGCCGACGGCAGCATGCCGATCGAGCCGGTCAGCATGGCCGCCGCATCGGACAGGATGTCGCCGAACATATTGCCGGTCACGATGACGTCGAACTTCTTCGGCGCGCGCACCAGCTGCATGGCGGCGTTGTCGACGTACATATGGTCGAGCGCCACGTCCGGGTATTGCTTGTGCACGTCGCTGACGATGTCCTTCCAGAACTGGAAGGTTTCCAGCACATTGGCCTTGTCGACGGAAGTCAGCCGCTTGCCGCGCTTTTGCGCCGCCTGGAACGCCACGTGGGCGATGCGGCGGATCTCGCCTTCCGCATAGCGCATGGTGTCGAACCCTTCGCGCTGGCCCTTGAACGGGCCGTCCGGGCATTCGCGCACGCCGCGCGGCTGGCCGAAGTAGATGTCGCCGGTCAGCTCGCGCACGATCAGGATGTCCAGGCCCGACACCACTTCCGGCTTCAGCGTCGAGGCGCCGGCCAGTTCAGGGTACAGGATGGCAGGACGCAGGTTGCCGAACAGGCCCAGGTTCTTGCGCAGGCCGAGGATGGCCTGCTCCGGGCGCAGGGGACGCTCCAGCGTGTCGTACTTCCAGTCGCCCACCGCGCCAAACAGCACGGCGTCGGCCGCCTTGGCCAGCGCCAGGGTTTCTTCCGGCAACGGGTGGCCCTTGGCCTCGTAGCCGGCGCCGCCGACCGGCGCAGTTTCCATCTCAAATTTTTCGTCCAGCGCATTCAGGACCTTGACGGCCTGGCTGACGATTTCCGGGCCGATGCCATCGCCCGGCAGGATTGCAATTTTCATTATTCGATCTATCTGTTAAATGACGTTGGCCAGCCAGGGCTGGCTCGCAAGACGGCGCTCTTCGAACGCGCGGATCTCGTCGGCATGGCGCAGGGTCAGGCCGATATCGTCGAGACCATTCATCAGGCAGTACTTGCGGAAGGCGTCGATCTCGAAAGGATAGGAGACGGCGCCATTGCTGGTGCCCACACGCTGCTGCTCAAGGTCCACCACCAGGCGGTAACCCGGGAAGGCCTTGACTTCATTGAACAGATGATCGATCTGCGCTTCAGTGAGAACGACCGGCAGCAGGCCGTTCTTGAAGCAGTTGTTGAAGAAGATGTCCGCAAAGCTCGGCGCGAGGATGGCGCGGAAGCCGTGCTGGTCGAGCGCCCACGGCGCATGTTCGCGCGAGGAGCCGCAGCCGAAATTCTTGCGGGTCAAGAGAATCGAAGCGCCCTGGTAGCGCGGCTGGTTCAGCACGAACTCCGGGTTGAGCGGACGCTTGCTGTTGTCCATGCCCGGCTCGCCGTGGTCCAGGTAGCGCCACTCGTCGAACAGGTTCGGGCCAAAGCCGGTACGGTGGATCGACTTCAGGAATTGTTTCGGGATGATCGCGTCGGTATCGACATTGGCGCGGTCAAGGGGTGCGACTAAACCTTCGTAGACGGTAAATTTTTCCATGATTCTCAACGAGGTGGCGACGGCGGGCCGGCATGCTCGGCTCAGCCCGCGGTGCTGCGGTTATTTACTGCCCGCGCCTTCCATTTTCTGGCCGACTTTCTGGACATCCTTGCCAAAGCCCGCGACGGTATTGCAACCGGTCAGGGCAAAAGCGGTGATAGCGATGGCGATGGCGAATAGTTTTTTCATGATATGTCTCTGGCTGGTTATGGTTAGCGGATGGATCGGACATCCACAAAATGGCCGGCGATACCGGCAGCCGCCGCCATGGCGGGAGACACCAGGTGGGTGCGTCCGCCCTGGCCTTGACGGCCTTCGAAATTACGGTTGGAAGTCGAAGCGCAGCGCTCACCCGGATCGAGGCGGTCGGCGTTCATAGCCAGGCACATCGAGCAGCCCGGCTCGCGCCATTCAAAGCCGGCGGCCTTGAAGATCGCGTCCAGGCCTTCGCGCTCGGCCTGCTCTTTCACCAGGCCGGAGCCCGGCACGACCATAGCGAGCTTGACGTTCGAGGCGCGCTGCTTGCCGCGCACCACGGCAGCGGCGGCGCGCAAGTCCTCGATGCGCGAGTTGGTGCAGGAGCCGATGAATACCTTGTCGATGCGGATGTCTTCAATCCGGGTATTCGGCGTCAGGTTCATGTATACCAGGGCTTTTTCCATGGCGTCGCGCTTGACCGGGTCTTTTTCCTGGTCTGGATCGGGAACCCGGCCATCGATCGAAGTCACCTGCTCGGGAGAGGTGCCCCAGGTGACTTGCGGCAGGATCTGCGCCGCGTCGAGCGTGACGACGAAGTCGAACTTCGCGCCAGGGTCGGAATGCAGGGTGCGCCAGTACGCAACCGCCTGCTCCCACTGCGGACCCACCGGCGAATACGGGCGGCCTTTGACGTAGTTGATGGTGGTGTCGTCCACCGCGATCATGCCGGCACGGGCGCCAGCTTCGATCGCCATATTACAGACCGTCATGCGGCCTTCCATCGACAGCGAGCGAATGGCCGAGCCGGCGAATTCGATCGCGTAGCCGGTGCCGCCCGCGGTGCCGATCTGGCCGATCACGGCCAGCACGATGTCCTTGGCTGTCACGCCGGCCGGCAGCACGCCGTCGACCTGCACCAGCATGGACCTGGATTTCTTGGCCAGCAGGGTCTGGGTCGCCAGCACGTGCTCCACTTCCGAGGTGCCGATGCCGTGCGCCAGAGCGCCGAACGCGCCGTGGGTCGAAGTATGGGAGTCGCCGCACACCACGGTCATGCCCGGCAGCGTCGCGCCCTGCTCCGGGCCGATCACGTGCACGATGCCCTGGCGCTTGTCGTTCATATTGAAGTAGGTCATGCCGACCGACTTGGTGTTCTTGTCCAGGGTTTCCACCTGCAGGCGCGAGACGGGGTCCTCGATGCCGTGCGAACGGTCCGTGGTTGGAACGTTATGGTCGGCCACGGCCAAGTTGGCCGACAGGCGCCATGGCTGGCGGCCGGCGCTACGCAGGCCGTCGAATGCCTGCGGGCTGGTGACCTCGTGTACCAGGTGGCGGTCGATGTACAGGAGGGCCGTGCCGTCTTCCTCAGTGCGTACTACGTGGGATTCCCAGAGTTTGTCGTAAAGCGTTTTCATGATGCTGCCGTAATAGGTGATCCGTTTGATTATGCCATATTTTGTGCAATGCAAAACCTAGCCGTTTTCCGCCTTGTGAGCAATCTCGCGTAGTTTTTGAGCGATGGCGCCATCCCCAACGACCAGAACAGAAAAGGTCATTTTTCGTCGTCGGGGCGTAAAAAAGCCTGCAGCCCCTTTGTGGGAGGCTGCAGGCTGGTGTATTCCGTATTTTGTGGAAGGGGCTTTAGGCCGCCATCCTTACACTTCCCCTGCAACCGTCCATCAGGAACGATAGGCCAACAACTAGGACCAGGTCGCCCTCGGCGGAACGCGCGGTGCCGGTAATGCCGTCCACCGACAGCGCAGTCATCGGTTTGATGACCAGGTCGGCAGTGCCATCGACGGCGGCAACGGCCAGGATGTAGGGTTGCGGCGAGTTGATGACGATGCCCACGCGCTCCGAGCATGGCTCGTAGCCCAGCGCATCAGCCAGCGAACGCACCGGCAGCGGACGCCCCTGGTCCTTGAGGACCGGCGCGCCGCCCACTTCCATGAACACTTCCGGCAGTTCGACCACGCGCTCGACCACCGCCATCGGCAGCGCCAGCAGCGCGCCGGAGGTGGACACCAGCATGGTCGGCACGATCGACAGCTCGATCGGCAGGCGGATGGCGAACTTGGTGCCCTTGCCCAGTTGCGATTCGATGTGGATCGCGCCGCGGTTCTTTTCCACGGCGGTCTTCACCACGTCCATGCCGACGCCGCGGCCGGAGACGGACGATGCCACTTCCTTGGTCGAGAAGCCAGGCAGGAATACCAGCTGGTAGGACTCGTCGTCCGACAGGTTGGCGCTGGGCGAGATCAGGCCCTTCTCCGCCGCCTTGCGGCGCAGTGCGACCGGGTCCATGCCCTTGCCGTCGTCCTGCAGCACGATCATGACGGAGTTGGCCTCCTGCCATGCCTTCAGGGAGATGTAGGCCTTGGGCGGCTTGCCGATAGCCATGCGGGCATCGGGCGCTTCCACCCCGTGGTCCAGCGCATTGCGCAGCATGTGCACCAGCGGGTCGTACAGGCTGTCCACCACCACGCGGTCGACTTCGGTTTCCGCGCCCTCGATGGTCAGCTCGACTTCCTTGCCCAGGTCTTTCGCCAGTTCGCGCACCAGGCGCGGGAATTTCTGGAACAGGCGGCCGACCGGCTGCATGCGGGTGGCCAGGGTGGCGCGCTGCAGTTCGGTGGAGTAGCGCGAGGCGCGTTCCAGGGTTTCGGTCAGGGCCGACATCAGGGTCGCCGCCTGGCCCTCGAACTTGAACTGCTGCAGGCGTTCCAGCAGTACGGCGGCCTGGTTGGCGGCCTGCACGGATTCGCCGGCCACCTCCAGCAGCGCATCGAGCTTGACGGCATCGATACGGATCGATTCTTCCTTGGCCGGCGCGGAGGTCGGCTTGGCTTCGGCGGCCGGGCGCTCTTTGGGCTCCGGAGCCGGGGCGTGCACGGCCGCCTGCGTGCCTTCTGCGGCAGCATGGGCAGCAGCCACGCCTTCGGCGCGCGCGTCCACTGCAGGACGCACATAAGTGCCAGGCGGCACCACGGCTTCGTACATGCCCTCCCAGTCCAGGCCATCGGCGGACGGCGCCGCGGCAGGCACGGCGCCTGCTGCGGCGGGCGCCGGTGCGGGCGCCGCAGCGGCCGGCGCGGCGGCTGGCTTGGCCTTGCCGGCAGCGGAGCTGGCCTTGCCTTCGATCGCATCCTTCAGGATCGCTTCCAGGTCGGCCGGCATGGGCGCCAACTGGTCCGGCGCGGTGCCGTTATTCAGGTCGGTCAGCTGGTCGGCCACGAAGCCGGAAGCCTGCAGCGCCGCCTCGATCGACAGCGGCGTGACCGGCGCGGCGCCGGTGCGCAGCGCGTCGAACAGGTTCTCGGTCAGATGGCAGGCCGACACCAGCGCGCCGAGGTTCATGAAGCCGGCGCCACCCTTGATGGTGTGGAACGAACGGAAAACTGCGTTCAGCGTTTCCTTGTTGTCAGGGTCACGTTCGAGGCGCAGCAAGTGCTCTTCGACGTTGACGGCCAGGTCCATGGCCTCGACAACGAACTCCTTGAGCATATCGTCCATTAGAACCCCAGGTCGGCAAGCAGGTCATCGACGCTGTCCTGATTCAGGGCTTCCGACGGAACGGACGGACCTGACATCAGCGACACCTCTTTCTGCGCAATCTTCTCGCGCACATCGGCCGGCGCATTGTCCTTCAGCAGTTGCGCCAGCTCGGATTCGACCTTCTTGGTGATGGCAACGACCTTCTTGATCAACTGGCCAGTGATGTCCTGGAAGTCCTGGGCCATCATGATTTCCAGCAGGCGGGCCTTTTCCGCCTCCGTTGCTTGCGCTACCTTGCTGGCAAAGGTGCGCGAGTCGCCCGCCAGCGCCTTGAATTCCTCAATGCTCAGCTTGCCGGCGAACAGGTCCGCCCAGCGATCTTCCATGTCCTTGGCTTGCTTGGACAGCACTTCCTGCGCCGGCATACCGTCGTCCAGGGTGTTCAGAACCTTATTGGCGGCCTGCTCGGTCAGCGAGGCGACGTATTCCAAGCGGTCCTGGGCATCCACGATCTGGGTGGACGCTTCGGTCAGGGCCTTGTCGTAGCCCAGTTCGCGCAGCGAGTCGTGCAGCAGGCGCACGATGCCGCCCAGGCGCTCGAACATGCCGTCCGCATGCTCGCCGCCTTCGGCCGGCGCATCGCCAGGCGAAGCCGGCGCCGGCGCCGCTGCGGGCGCGGCAGGGGCGGCCGTTTTGTTGGACGCGGCTACGGAATCAAACAGGCTTTCCAGGTCATCGGAATCGCCCGACTCGGGTGCCGCAGCGGCCGGAGCCGGCGCTGGAGCAGGTGCAGGCGCATTCGCCCGTTGCGCGGATACTTCCTCAAATAATGCATCGAAATCATCAGCGGCGTCGGTCATAATTCCTGCTTCTCCATAATTTTCAAAAGTTCCTGCTGCCGAAAAAATGTGTCAAATTTGACGCTCGGCAATACATAAGGCACTCACGCGAGTGTAACAGGGGCGCCCCCCCGAGTTCAATCTCTTAGATGAAGCCAAATCGCCCTCCAAGTGTACTGTTGTATTTGCGGATCGTGTGAAATACACGCTGCAAGCCCCTGAAATGACGGGAATTTGCGCGATCTGCCATGTCCTCGTGACAGTTTCTTGATAATTATCAACTCTTTACAGCAGAACAATACTGCCAAACGGGGCTACAATGAAGGCAGGAACTGGCTCTTTTAATAGTTAAAGGAGGCTGAGATATGTATCGGAAAATCCTGATAACGACGGACGGCTCGGCCGTTTCCAGCAAGACCGCCTGCGCCGGGGTCGAGTTCGCCCAGCAGCTCGGTGCGGAAGTGCTGGCCCTGTTCGTGGCGCCGGAATACCAGTACCCGATTTACGTGGAAATCATTCCGCCCAGCTACCCGAGCGAAGAAGAGTACCGGGCGGCAATGCAGCGCGCCGGCAACGAGCATGTTCAGTCTATCCTTGAGTCTTGCGCGAAAAAAGGCGTGCGGGCGGAAGGGATGACGGCGTTTGCCGAAAGCGCAGCGCTGAAGATCGTCGACGTGGCTGGACAGTGCGGCTGCGACCTGATCTTCATCGGCTCGCATGGCCGCAGCGGCTGGGGGCAACTCCTGCTGGGCAGCGTGACCAACAAGGTGCTGTCGCACGCCAAGATCCCGGTGCTGGTGCACCGCCTGATCAAGGATCCGCGCCCGGCCTGAACGGCCTGGCGTTACCACGCGCTCCGGCCCGCCGGGCCGGAGTGTGAAGACGAGTATTGTTAAATTTTTGAGGAACTATGATTCGAATTGTCATTGCCGACGACCACACCATCATGCGCGAAGGGCTCAAGCGCATTCTTGACGGGGCTCCCGACATCGACATCGTAGGCGAAGCCATCGACGGCTTTGAAGTCCTCAACCATATCCGCCAGGGCGGCTTCGACCTGTTGCTGCTCGACCTGTCCATGCCCGGACGCAGCGGTGTCGACCTGATCCGCCAGATCCGCAGCGAATCGCCCAAGCTGGCCATCCTGATCCTCACCATGCACGAGGAAGAGCAATACGCGGTGCGCGCCATCCGCGCCGGCGCCCAGGGCTATCTGACCAAGGAAAGCGCCGGCACCCAGCTGGTGGGCGCCATCCGCAAGGTCGCTTCCGGCCGCCCCTACATCTCCACCGAAGTGGCCGAGCAACTGGCGCTGAACATCATGCAGCCGGCCGAAACGCTGTTGCATAAACAGCTGTCGGACCGCGAATTCGAAGTGTTTTCACTGCTGGTGTCGGGAAAATCCATCACCGAAATCGCCAACGGCCTGCATTTGAGCGTGAAAACCGTGAGCACCCACAAGACCCGCATCATGCAGAAGATGGGGATGGCCTCGCTCTCGGAAATGGTCCAGTACGCAGTGGCGCACAAGCTGCTGACCCCGTTCAAGGCATGATTGACAAGGTTGATTTTAGGATAATTCCTACAGTGGCCCTCTACCCTCCTACGGGCATATTCAGCAACGACTGATATTTTTCCCACATTCACGTTGGCATACTGAAACCATTCCGTTTGGGAACCAGGAGATCAGCATGCTCTCAACGCAACCCGTGTCCCATGAGGCCGGCCGCCAGCGGCAAGGCCGTTTGTGGTCCAACCTGAAAGAAGTGTGCGAACTGCTGCACCTGCCGCCGGTGTCGCTCAGTTCTGAAGAGCTGCTGTTCCAGCATGTGCAGTTCAAGACCGGCCAGCGCGTGCACACGATTGGCCAGCCGTTCGACATGCTGTATGTCGTGAACTCGGGGTTCATGAAAACGGTGCTGATTGACGAGTTCGGCAACGAGCAGGTGCTAGCCTTCCCGATGAAGGGCGACCTGATGGGCGTGGACGGTATCCACAGCAAGGCCTACGCCTCGGAGGCGGTGGCGCTGTCGGACTGCGACCTGATCCTGCTGCCGTTCAAGAAGCTGACCACGCTGGGCCGCACCCACGTGGAGCTGGAGAACATGATGTACGGCGTGATGAGCCGCGAGCTGGTGCGCGAGCAAGCCATGATCGGCATGCTGGGCGCCCTGAGCGCGGAGGCGCGGGTGGCGCGCTTCCTGGTCACGCTCTCGGAAAAGTTTTCGCAGATGGGTTATTCGAGCAAGCTGTTCAACCTGCGCATGACGCGCCACGAGATCGGCAGCTACCTCGGATTGACGCTGGAAACGGTCAGCCGCACCTTGTCAGCCTTCAATGAGATCGGGCTGATCAGCGTGGACCAGCGCACCATCGGCATCAAGGACGTCGACGCCCTGAAATCCCTGCGTCGTCTGCCGCCATCGCGCACGCGCAGCAAGCTGCCGTCGCGCGCCAAAGCTGCCGCCAGCGAAGCTGCCGTGCCGCTGCTGGCGACATTGTAAAGAGTACTACTCACCCAGCTTTGGCCCGCTTCGGCGGGCCTCTTTTTTTCTTCAATAATTTATTTGACAAGCATTGGCGAGCTGCGCATAATGCAAATGCGAATCATTCTTATCTGAGGAAAAACAACAATGCAAACTTCCGCCGCGATCGATACCCCCAAACCCAAGGCTGCTGTCGCCCCGGCCGCGCAGCAGCCAGCCCAGCCCCTGCGCCGCTATACCACCGCCGGCCTGATGGAAGACCAGCGCGAAATCGAAATTGAGCATGCCGGCCGCATTTACCGTCTTCGCATCACGCAGTTGAACAAGCTGATCCTGACTGCCTGAGGCTTACCCTCCCCAATCGCCAGCCAGCCGTCACACGCGGCAGCCAGCCACCCCTGAACTCCTGGAGTGAATCATGGCTATCGACCGCAACGACCCGATCTTCACGCATAGCGCCGCTGCCCGCCAGCCGGAACTGATGCTGTCCGCCGTGCTGCACCTGATGTCCCACTACACCGCCAATGCCGCCGACAACGGCGGCTGCGTCAAACTGGCTTCGGTCATCGAACGCCATCTCAAAGCGCTGTCGGCACAGCCGGACCTGGCGCCCGTCCTGCGCGCCACCTGCCAGCAGCTGTGCGAACAATGGGCCGCCGTGGTTGAACAAGCCCGTCCTCCGCAGGAACGCGCCAGCTTCCTGGCGCGCCTGATCGGCCGCCCCCGCCCTGCCCCGCTACCTGCCTGAGGCCGAACATGTGCGACAAGCACGACACCCCTGCCGCCAAGCCCGCGGCCGCTGAACCGGCGCGCCGCCGCCGCATCTGGGACCTGCCCCACACCTGCCACTGCCCGCTGGTTGGCGTCGGCCTGCCGCTTGGCGTGCTGCGCAAGATCGTCACCAAGGCGGTCGGCGGCAAGGTGCTGGCCGACGACTATGAGGTGCACGTCGGCGCCGTCAGCGAATGCGGCAGCCGCAACCGCCTGTCGGAAGCCGTGCAGAAGGAACTGGAACGCCGCTATGCCGTAGTGATCCAGCGCTTCCGCCCCGCCCGCGACGCCAAGGCGCTGGAAGCCCTGTGGGAAGCTGCCGTGGCCAGCGGCGACGTGCCCGGCCCGTTTTGGGCCGGTCTGAGCCACCAGCACTGCAGCCTCGAACTGCAGGAGCGCATGTGCCGGGACCTGCACATGATCCAGCACCAGGCCGGCGCCGCCACGCGCGCCGACATCAGCCGCCTGCAAGCGCTCGAGCAATCCAACGCCACGCTGGAGCGCGAACTGGCGCGCCAGCAGCAGCGCAGCGCCGCCTGGCAAGCCGAACGCCACGCCGAGCAGGAAGCCCACGCCGCCGCCCTGATGCAATTGCGCGCGCAACTGGTCGGCCGCGACAGCGTGCTGGCCTCGCTGCGCCAGCAACTGGAGGAGCTGCACGCCACCATCCCCGGCCTCGCCAGCCGCGAACGCCTGGCGCGCCAGCTGGCCGACACCGAACAGCGCGTGCACGACTTGCGCAGCGAAGCCGCCGCCGCCCGCGCCGAAGCCAGCGCGCTGGAGCGACTGCTGAGCGAAGCGCGCGCCGCCCTGGCCGCGGCCACAGCGCAACCATCGCCCGCCATGCCGGCAGCCGTCACCGCCGCAGCGGGCGGGCCGGCTGCCAGGGCGGGCACCACGGCGCAACGCGTCACGCTGCACGGCCTGCTGGCCGAACGCGTGCTATGCGTCGGCGGCCGCGCCGGCAACGTCGCCGGCTACCGCAGCGTGATCGAAGATGCCGGCGCCGAGTTCCTGCACCACGACGGCGGCCTGGAAGACAATGTCGCCCGCCTGGAAACCAGCATGGCCGCCGCCGACCTGGTGATCTGCCAGACCGCCTGCATCAGCCACAGCGCCTACTGGCGCGTCAAAGACTTCTGCAAGCGCCACCAGAAACGCTGCATCTTCGTCGACAATCCCAGCGTCACCACCCTCCAGCGCGCGTTGGAACCACAATAAAAGTCGGGGTCAGCTCCGGCAATCGGACATTTCGCGAAGCGAAATGTCCGATTGCCGGAGCTGACCCCGACTTTCAAAAAGAAACGCCCCGGCGCTTGCGCGCGCGGGGCGTTTTACCTTTTACGGTGCTAGCTTAGAAAGCGTAGGCGCCGGTCAGGTAGAACGAACGGCCGATTGGGTCGGCGTAACGCGGATCGTAGCCAACCTGGTGGCCGGACGAGTTACGCAGCGACAGCGGTGGGGTGCGGTCGAACAGGTTCTTGATGCCAGCGCGCACGGTGACCTGCTTGCTTGCATTCCACTTGCCTTGCCAGTCGAAGGTCATGAACGATGGAACTTGCAGGCGGATCTTTTCGTTCATGCCGGTGCCGGTGTTGCGCACGGTCGCTTCGGCGTCGGTGTAGCCGTTACGGTAGTTCACGATGATCGAGTTCGAGAACGGGCCGGTGTCCAGCGTAGTGGTCCAGCGAACAACATGACGGAAGGTCACCGCGTTGCTGGTGCCGAAGAAGTTCATGTTGGTGGTCCACTTGTTGTCGTAGCCAGGCTCGGTGTAGTCGGCCTTGATCATGTAAGTACCTGCCAGGGTCGAGCTCAGGCTGCCGAAGTCAAACTTCTTACGGCCGGTCACGTCCCAATCGATACCCTGGTTGTGGGTCTTGCCGATGTTGAGCGTACGCGACTTGAATGCCCAGTAGGTCTTGCCGGTTGCCGGCACAGTGTAGGTAGTGAACAGGTGGCGGAAGGTGACCGGATCTTCAAACGCCTGCAGTTCCGAAATGGCCGATACCTTGTCGCGCATCTTCACGTCCCACAGGTCAGCACCAAACGAGAAGGCCGGAGTCGGCTCCATGCGGAAACCGATAGTGAATTGCTTGGACTTCTCTGGCTTGAGATCAGGATTACCTTCAGCGACCTGGTTGTACTGCGCCGCGCCTGGACGGCAGTATTCGGCATGGGCGATCGGGCAAGTGAAGCTGCCGGCCGTGAAGCCGTTATTCACCAGCGGCTGGCCCAAGTCCAGCATCGAAGGCGCTTTGAAGCCGGTGCCGTAGGAGCCGCGTACCAGCATGGTCTGAGTCGGCTGCCAGCGTGCGGACACCTTGTAGGTGGTAGCCGATTCGCGCTTGCCGATCTTGCTGCCGGTCAGGCCGTTGTCGATGGCAGAGAAGCCGTCGTAGCGCACCGCGCCGGTCACTTCCAGGCCTTTGGCTACTGGCGCCAGCAGCTCCGCGAACACGCCGTAGGTATCACGGTCCATGTCGTAGGTCGCCGGGGCGTTCAGGTTGTACACCACGCCGGTGGCGGCAGCGGTGGATGGGGTCTGCTCGTAGGCGTAGTTGCGGAAGTCGCCGCCCACTGCCAGCGCAGCCTTGCCGCCTGCCAGGTCGAACAACTCGCGCGAGCCGCGCAGGTCAACGCCCTTCAGGGTGGTCGATGCCTTGCGGACCGAGCCGTGGAAGAGCGAGTTTGCGATCAGTTGCTTGGTGGCGTCCGATTGCTGGCCGATCGGAGCGAACGGGTCAAACGAACGCTGGGCCAGCATGTCGCGGAACTCTTTGTTCAGCGCATAGCCGCCAACGTAACGCTCGTTGACTTCGTTTTTGGAGAAGGTCAGGCCGGTGTTGAAGTTCCATGCGCCCAGTTCGCCTTCAGCGCCCACCACCAGGTGGGTGGAGTCGGTGATGGTCTGCGAATCACGGGTGCCCCAATCGTAGGTACGGTAGTTGCCTGAGACCGATTTGACCGAAGCGGCTTGCGCTGGAGTCAGGTAAGGCAGGACATTGTCAGTGTAGTACTGGGACGAAGTGGTGATCGTGAACGGCGCGGTATTCGGGGCGATACGCGCGGTCAGGTCCAGGCGCGACAGGGCAGCTTCGGCGAACAGGTTGACGCTGTCGGTCAGCTTGAAAGTAGCTTTGCCGAACAGGGAGTCACGCTTGTTTTCCGGCACCACTTCGATGGTCGACACGAAGTCGAACGCGCAGTTCTGGGTGGTGGCCGAGTTGGTGATGGACTCGAAGTTCATCGCCGGGCAGCGGCCGTTCTTCTTCAGGTAAGGCGAGAAGCCGATCGCCGGCTGGGTCGGATCGCTGAAGGTCACATCAACGTTGGCCGGCACGGTGGACGTCGACGTACGGTCGTAGATGTAGTTCTTGCCGTTGGCCGAGAATGGGATGAACGCAGTCTTGGAGAACTCGCGGTCGGTTGCCTTCAGCTGTTTGCGCTCGTCGTGGCGGTAGGTACCGACCAGGGTCAGGCGATCATCCAGGCCGGTCCAGCCGGAGGTGATATTGAAGTTGGACGAGCGGCCGGCCGAGCTTTCGAACGGCTGGCTCATGGTCGCTTCCAGGGTAGTGGTCTTGACGCTGCTCTTCAGGATGAAGTTGATCACGCCGGCGATGGCATCGGAGCCGTACAGGGCGGAGGCGCCGTCGGTCAGGATTTCGACGCGCTCAACCGCGCTCATCGGGATCGCGTTCAGGTTGACCGCGGAACCGGAGCCCTGTGGCGCCACGCGGCGGCCGTTCAGCAGCACCAGGGTGTATTCCTCGCCCAGGTCGTGGATCGACGCGGAAACGCGGCCACCGGAATTGGAGCCGGCCGCAACGGCGTCGACGGTGAAGCCTTGCATGGATGGCAGTGCCTGGATCAGGTCAGCCACGGTGGTGGCGCCGGTCTTGGCGATGGTTTCGGCGGACAGGCGCTGCACTGGCAGTGCGCCTTCGACGGCGATCCGCTTGATCGCGGAACCGGTGATTTCAACGCGCTGCATTGGCGCTTCTTGTGCGGCGGCGTGGCCGGCAGCGATCAGGGCCAGGGCGGAAACCGCCAGGCGCACGGAACGCGCACCGATCTTTTCTTGGAATACCATTTCTTTACTCCTTCGGGTTTCTAAAAACGTTCGAATGAGCAAAGTTTCTTTTTTGCCTTTTGCTCACCGACCGCGGATTATGGGGGGAGCAAACAGGCAATTTGATGCCTCGGTATTACATTTCTGAAAGTTACATGGAAAATTCGCAATAAACTGACGCTATCGAAATTAAATTTGCCAAAAAAATGTGCAAACGTGGTTTAAGCGCAACATCAAATAGAAAATATTCAATACACGCCACTTACTAGCGACTAGAACTTGTCATGTGGCGCAAAAATGTGCTTGTCGCGAATTGTAATCAATTGTTGTCTCTTTGTATTTTTGATTGACTTTAAGAAAAATCGCCCCGTGCGCTTTCACGCACGGGGCGATCGATTCCAAACCGGTTGACTTAGAAAGTGTAGTTACCGGTCAGGTAGAAGGTGCGGCCCATCGGATCAGCATAACGCGGGTCAAAGCCAACCTGGTGGCCGGACGAAGCGCGCAGCGAGAACGGCGGCTTGCGGTCGGCGATGTTCTTGATGCCGGCGCGCAACAGCAGCGACTTGTTGACGCTCCACTTGCCTTGCCAATCGAAGGTCAGGTGCGATGGAACTTCGATACGGAAGGTCTCCAGCAAGCCGGTTCCCACATTGCGGCTGGTCGCTTCGGCGTCCGTATAGCCGTTGCGGTATTGCGCGACCAGCGAGTTCGAGAACGCGCCGGTGTCCAGCGTGGTCGACAGGCGGACGATGTGACGGAAGGCCACGTCGCCGTCGGCAGGGAAGAAGTTCACGCTATCGAGCCACTTGTCGGTACCGGCCTCGGTCGCCTCGGACTTCAGCACGTAAGTGCCGTTCAGGGTGGTGGTCAGCTTACCGAAGGAGAAGTTGTGACGGTAAGTGGTCTCCCAGTCGATACCCTGGTTGCGAGTCTGGCCGATATTGATCGACAGGGTCTTCTTCGCCCAGTAGGTCTGGCCATTACCCGGATCCACGAAGGTGGTGAACAGGTCGCGGTAACGGACCGGGTCAGCGAAGATCTGTTCTTCGGAAACGCTGTCAACTGCGTCGCGCATCTTCACGTCCCACAGGTCCGCCTGTACTGCGAACGACGACGTCGGTTCGAAGCGGAAGCCGATGGTGTACTGTTTCGATTTCTCTGGCTTCAGGTTCTCATTGCCGCCGGAAACCACGTTGTACTGACGAGTGCCTACTTGGCAGTAATCCGCGTTTTCAGCACGCAGATTGGCTGGGCATGGCCAGGACTTCGAAGTGAAGCCGGCCGTTACCAGCGGCTGGCCGATATCGAGCATGGATGGCGCTTTGAAGCCAGTGCCATAGGATCCGCGCATCAGGAACGATGGCGTAGGCTGCCAGCGTGCCGACACCTTGTAGGTGTTGGACGATTCCTTGCTGCCCATCTCGCGGTTAACCAAAGCATTCTTGACCGCTTCGAAGGTATCGCGACGCGCCGCTACGCTCAGTTCCACGGATTTGACGACTGGAGCAACCATTTCGGCAAAGAGGCCGTAGTTGTTGCGCTCCAGATCATAGGCTGGCGATGCGCTGAAGCCGAAGATGTCGCTTGCCGTGGCGCGCGGGGTCTGCTTGTAGTGGTAGTTGCGGTAGTCGCCGCCCAGCGCGATGCTGGCAGCGCCGCCCGGCAGCTGGAACAGTTCACGCGATGCATGGGCATCGATGCCTTTCAGCGTGGTCGATGCATCGCGAATCGAACCTTTGAAGACCGAGCTGGCGATCAGTTGCTTGGTCGCGTCCGACTGGCCGCCGATCGGCAGGAACGGGTCGAACAAGTTGCGCGCCAGCATGTCGCGGAACTCGGTGTTCTTGACGTAGCCACCCACGTAGCGCTCATCGATGGCGTTCTTGGACCAGGTCAGGCCGCTGCCAAAGCTCCACGCGCCGATTTCGCCTTCCGCACCCACCACCAGGTTCTTGGAGGTCGTGATGGTATTGCTGTCGCGGGTGCCCCAGTCGTAAGTGCGGTAGCTGGCGGACACGGTGCGCACATCGGCGTCCTGGGCGGTGGTCAGGTAAGGACGCACATAGGTGTTGTACAGCGGGGAACCTTTGGCGATCGATACCGACGCCGTATTCGGTGCGATACGCGCGGTCAGATCCAGGCGAGAGAAGGCGCCTTCGACAAACATGTTGATCTTGTCGCTGACTTTCACGGTCGCTTTACCGAAGAGGCTGTCGCGGCTGTTTTCCGGCACGATTTCAATGGTCTGCACGAAATCGAAGCCGCAGTTCTGCACCAGCGCGGTGTTGCTCAGGGCAACTTGGTTCATGGGCGCGCAGCTGCCATTCTGCTTCAGGTATGGGTTGAAGCCGATTGGCTGGGCACCGGCGGTACGGAAAGTCGCCGAGACGTTGGCCGGAATCGCTGCCGGGCTCGTGCGGTCATAGATGTAGCGATTGCCGTTCCAGTTAAACGGAATATAGGCGGTCGAAGCGAAATCGCGGTCAATCGCCTTCAACTGCTTCTGTTCATCCTTGCGGTAGGACAGCAGCACGTTGAAGCGGTTTTCGTCCAAGTCGCCAAAGCCGTAGGTCAAGCTGAAGTTGTTGTTGCGGCCGGCGCTCGATTCGCCTGGCTGGCTGTGGGTCGCTTCGATATTGAAGCCCTGGTAGTTCTTCTTCAGGATGAAGTTGATCACACCAGCGATAGCATCGGAACCGTACAAGGCGGAGGCGCCGTCAGTCAGGATTTCAACCGATTCCACCGCGCTCATCGGGATGGCGTTCAGGTTGATGGTCGAGCCGGAACCCTGCGGGGCGATGCGGCGACCGTTCAGCAGCACCAGCGTGTAATCTTCGCCGATATCGTGAATCGAAGCGGATACGCGGCCACCGGAGTTGGTGCCAGCCGCGATGGCGGCAATGGTGAAACCCTGCATCGCCGGCATTGCCTGGATCAGGTCGGCGACCGTGGTCGCGCCGGACTTGGCGATTTGCTCGGTGGTCAGGCGCTGCACTGGCAGCGCGCCTTCCGCATTGATACGCTTGATGGCAGAACCGGTGATTTCAACGCGCTGGATTGGTGCTTCTTGTGCAAAGGCCGCGCCAGCAGCAAATACGGTCAGCGCCGACAAGGCCAGGCGTACCGAGCGTACGCCAATTTTCTCCTGGAAAAACATTCCCTACTCCCCTTTTGTATTTACAATGAACCAGCTTCGGTGACGCTAGTCAGTTGGGGATTATGCAAGTTCCAATGTTTTCCGTGACGGGAGAATCTGGAAATTTGATGTCAGAGTTGTTACAAACTCGAAATATTCGTAGATAATTCGAAACAATAGGCTACGATCCGAATTTAGTTCGACAAAACTTCAGTGGCTGCGTTGTCTTAACGCGACAGTAACCTAGTTGTTATTCAATACACATCACGCCGGTAGCGTCCGGAGCTGGACAGTTCTGCCAGCTTTTCGCCAGTAAATATTTCTCGTAAAGCATTATCCACTCCGGTAGCCATGCCTTCCAGGCTGCCACAAACGTAGATGGCAGCGCCCTCCTCTACCCATGCCCGCACAGCTTGGGCGTGGCGCAGCAACAGGTCCTGCACATAGTGTTTGCCATCCGGACCGCGCGACCAGGCCAGGTCCAGGCGCGGCAGCATGCCCTGGCGCTGCCAGGCTTCCAGTTCATCGCGGTAGAAAGCGTCATGCGCCGGATCGCGCTCGCCGAACAGCAGCCAGTTGCGGGCTTGGCCGGCGGCGACACGCGCCTTCAGGTGGCCGCGCAAGCCGGCGATCCCGCTGCCGTTGCCAATCAGGATCAGCGGCCGCGCGGCGTTCGCCTCGAGCCGGAAGCGGCGGTGTTCACGCAGGCGCAGGCGCACCACGGCGCCCTCCTCTGCCTGCTGTGTGAGCCAACCGGAAGCCAGGCCGTGGCTGCCGTCGCCGTGGCGATGCAGGCGCACCAGCAGGTGCACGCGGCCATCGGCCGGGACCGAGGCGATCGAATATTCGCGTGGCCGATCGGGATCGTCCGGCGCCGCGACCTGCACCAGGTCGCCCGATTGCCAGGACGGCAGTGCAGCGCCCGGCATCGGTTCCAGCTCAAGGTGGTAGATCGGCGCACCGGCGCTGCCGGGATTGAGCTGGCGCCGCCCGGCCAGGCGCCATTCCGCAAAGGCCGGCGCGTCCCAGTCCGGCGCATCGCTGGTGCCGGCCAGGTGGCTCAGTTGCTGGCGCCAGGTGGCAATGGCCGGAGCAGCGCTGCGGTCGACTTCAATGCGCGGGAACAGCGCCTGCGCGCCGCGTGCTGCCAGCCAGGCATCAAGGGCACGGCCGAAACCGCAATAGCTGCTGTAGGCGCTGTCGCCCAGCGCCAGCACGGCGTAGTGCAACTGGCCCAGTGCGAGGTCGCTGCGCGCCATCAGGCGCTGTGCAAAGCGCGCCGCCGCATCGGGGGGATCGCCTTCGCCATAAGTCGAAACCAGGAACAGGACACGCTCCGTCGACTGCAGCGTGGCCGCATCGAGCTCGTCAAAATCGCACAGGCGGTTGGCAATGCCTGCCACGCGCAGGGTTTCGCCGGTCTGGCGCGCCAGAAGTTCGGCATTGCCGGTCTGGCTGGCGTAGGCCACCAGCCATGGCGAGTCTCCCGCCGCGGCGCGCGCCGCCCGCGCCGCTGCAAGGGCGCGCCGTGCGCGCAGCCAGGGCAGCAGGCATACGATGCCGTAGCCGGCAATCATGGCGGCGGTCAGGCCGAGGCGGAGCGGGTCATTCGTCAGGATCATTCTTCTTCAAGCATTTTCTGGAACCGGCTGCTGAGCACTTCGCGCAGCCCATTCTCTTCGCGCAGCAGGAAGCGTGCAGCCAGGCGCTTGCGCTCAGCCAGCGCCATCCCTTGCTCAGGACCCAGCACCGTCAGTGCGGTAGACCAGGCGTCGGCCGCCATCGCGCGTTCGTGCACGACTGTGACCGAGGCCAGCGCATTGGTAATCGGCATGCCGGTGCGCGGGTCGATGGTATGCGGCCGCCGCGTGGCGTCCTGCATGAAATATTTGCGGTAATCGCCCGAAGTGGCGACGGCCAGGCCATGCAGCGCGACGGCGATCTCGCCCGCGCCGCCGGCGCCCGGCGCCTGCGGTTCTTCCAGCGCCACCCACCAGGGCTGGCCATCGGGCTTGAAACCGGCGCCGCGCAGTTCGCCGCCTACTTCGACCAGGTAATGCCGGCAACCCTGCCCTTCCAGGTAGTGCGCCAGCTTGTCCACGCTGAAGCCCTTGGCCACCGCGGACAGGTCGAGCTGCACGCCGCCGGGCTGGAAGGCGCGCCGGCGCGGGACATCCAGCTCCACCACGCGGCCGGCCATCCGGGCGCGCACGGTGGCCACGTCGCGCGCACTGGGCGGCACGAAGCCGGCTTCATCATGGCGCCCGGTCGGGCCGAAGCCCCACAGGTTGACCAGCAGGCCGGCGCAGGGATCGCAGGCGCCGCCGGTTTCGCGCGCCACTTCCCGCGCATAGTGCAGGACTTCAAAAAAATCGGCTGGCAGCGTGTGCCAGGTACAGGCGCCGGCACGGTTGAAACGGCCCAGGTCTGAGCCCGGCTCCCAGTGGCTCATCTCGCGTACCACCTGGTCCAGCTGTTCTTGCAGGCCGGCTTGAATGCTGGATGCTCGCAGCGGCGCGCCGGCAGCGACCGCGCCAGGCGCCAGTGCCACGCGCGCCGACCAGGTGGTGCCCATGCTGGCGCCACCGAAATCGACGATGCCCGCCCCCGCCGGCGCTGGCTCGGCGGAAATGGTGGGCGGCAACAGTACCCGGCGCACCTGCTTACTGCGGCAGTACTTCCACCGTTGCAGCGTAGGTTACGCGGCGCGGCGGCATCTGGCGCGGGCCCGGCTGCTGGCCGGCTTGCGGCGCTGCGGCAGCAGGCCAACTGCTGGAGACCAGGTACATACCGGCTTCGGGAATCTTGAATGTGATTTCGCCCTTGGCATCGGTCGCCATGCGGATCTCGCCCAGCGTGCCGCGATAGCGTACGCCACCCGGGATCAGGCTGAAGGCCTGGTTGGCGGCTGGCTTGCCGTCCAGCAGGAACTTCCATTTGGCTTCTTCGCCCGCACGCATATCGTTCGGATGGGTCACCGGCACCAGCTCCAGGCCAACGCCAGTCGGCTTGAACACCGCCTCGTCGGTCTTGTTGGCGCTGACGAAGGTCTCCAGGCGGCTGGCGGTACGCGACACATTCAGTTCATCCGCATTGGCCGGCACGTTGGCAGCCATGTCGGCCTCGGCACCGCGCCAGCGCTTCGTTTCACCATTGACCTTCCAGCTTGCCATCACCGACTGGCTAACCAGCGCGATCTTGTAGGTGCCCGGCTTGGCCATCTTCACGTCGAAAGTCGAACGCAGGCGGCCAGTCAGGGCGTTCTGCATGTCGACCTTGGCGCCGTCCGGGCCGGTGATGGCAATGCCGTCCAGCTTCAACGGCACGTGATCGATATCGAACAGGCCTTCCGAAATGGCGGCATCCACGGTCACCCAGGGTTCCTTGGCATCGACCAGGGAAGACGATGGCAGCAGCCATGGCTTGTGCGCATGGGCGCTGAAGGCGGCGCCGGCCAGTGCCAGCGCGATCAGGGTTTTGCTCAGCTTCATGGCGGCTCCTTATGGTTTGACTTGTACGGTTACGTCGCCCAGTTCTTCCTTGCCCTTGGCGGAGAAGGACTGCGCCGATTTCGGCGGCCATGCCACCGGCACTTTGACCAGTTCGCGGCCGCCTGCTTCGCGCGCCGCCTCCACCACCAGCTGGTAATTGCCGGCAGGGAGCTTGTTCAGCGCATCCTTCGCCACCGGGAAGCTCAGGGAAACTTCGCCTGGTGCGCGGGTGGCGCCGCTCACGCCGTCCATTGGCATTGCCACGTCGCGGCCGGACTTGCGCCACCACTGGCGCATGTCCCTCAGCCACTTGGTGCCGGCGTTGTCCTTCTTCTTCAAGTCGTACAGCACGGCCAGGTTGGCCACGACTTTCTGGTCCGCGTTCTCCAGCCAGGCCGCCACGTATGGACGGTGGTATTCCGCCACGTTCAGTTGCGGAATATCGAATTTGAGCGTCAGGTCGGCCGCCATCGCGGACGCGCTCACCAGCGGCAAGCCGACGGCGATGGAATAACGAAGTTTCATACAGAAGTCCTTAATGAATGTAGAGCAAAGCGATAACACAGGGAATGACGACACCCAGGCCCACCATCGGCCAGGTGAACGGCCGCTTGGCCGCGTGAAATTTCAGGATCAGCAAACCGGTAATGCAGAACACCAGGCAGGCCGCCGCAAAGATATCGATGAACCAGTTCCAGGCCGCGCCGGTATTGCGGCCCTTGTGCACGTCGTTGAGCCAGGAGATCCAGCCGCGGTCCGTGTTTTCGAATTCGGCAGCGCCGTCTTCCAGGCCGATGCGCACCCAGGCATCGCCGCCCGCCTTCGGCATCGGCAGGTAGACCTCGTCGACCGACCACTCGGCTTCGCGGCCGCCGGCCTTGACCGACCAGGTGTCGCGCAGCCAGCGCTCGCCGGCTTCCGGCAGCGGCGCCTTTTCGCCGTCGTGCTTCTCGGCAAAGGCCTGCAGTTCTCCCACCAGGGCGGCCGGCGCGGTGGCTTGCTGGCGCACCACCGACGGTTTGGCCTCGATCTGGCTGGCGTGGTTGAGGGTGATCCCGGTAACTGCAAACAGGATCATGCCGAGCAGGCACATGGCCGAACTGACCCAATGCCATTCGTGCAGGAGTTTGAGCCAGACGGCACGTTTCGCCGCCTGCGCTTGCTGGTTGTCTGGATTGCCCAATGCTCTGGCTTTCGTTGTTTTTGGATGAGTGGGTTTCAAGATAATAATCGACAGCGCTTGCTAATGCAATTGAGAATCGTTATCATTTACATTCTTATACATTCCCGCATCTGCTTGCAAGCATCGAACTCAAACGATGCAGGCAGCGATACAACATTAAAAACGCATCATTCTGGAGAGTATTTTGACCATCCGTAGCCGTAAGCACTCGCTCACCGCCCAGCCACTGCTGAACCAATCGCTGCTCGCCATGGCCGCCATCGGCCTGCCGCTGTCCGCCCACGCCCAAGCGCAAGAAAAAACCATGGCTGAAGTCAAGGTAGAAGCTGCCGCCGAGTCTTACAAGGCCGACCGCGCGTCGTCGCCGAAACTGACCGCCCCGCTGGTCGATACACCGCAGACCATCACCGTCATCAAGAAAGAGTTGCTGCAAGAGCAAGGTGCGACCTCTGTCATGGAAGCGCTGCAGAACACCCCGGGCATCACCCTGCAACTGGGCGAGAACGGCAACACCAGCGCCGGCGACACCTTCCAGATGCGCGGCTTCGCGGCCCAGACTTCGGTCTTCGTCGACGGCATCCGCGACCTGGGCGCCGTGACCCGCGACGCGTTCAACCTGGAGCAAGTGGAAGTGGTGAAGGGCCCGGCGGGCGCCGACATCGGCCGCGGCGCAGCTGCCGGCTACATCAACCTGGTCACCAAGCTGCCAACCCGTGAAAACGCCACCGGCGGCTCCCTCGCCCTCACCCAGGGCGGCGTCAAGCGCCTGACCGCCGACGTGCAACGCGCCTTCGGCAGCAGCGGCGCCTTCCGCCTGAATGCACTGGCTTCGGATGGTTCCATCAAAGGCAGCCGCGCGCTGGACCGCGAAAGCCGCGGCATCGCCCCGTCCGTCGCCTGGGGCCTGGGCACGCCTACCCGCCTCTACCTGTTCTCGCAGCATATCCGCCAGCAAAACGTGCCGGACGGCGCCATCCCAAGTGTGGGCGAGTCCGGCTTCTACAACGCGACCTACCCGCACCTGGCATCTGCCCCGCGCGTCGACCGCAATAACTGGTACGGCCTGACCGGCGACTACGAAGACGTCGACGCCGACATGGTCACCGCCAAGATCGAACACGAACTGGCGCCGAAGACCACCCTGACCAACACCACCCGCTACGGCAAGTCGAAGATGGACCGCATCCTGACCGGCGTGAACGCCGTGACTGCCGCCAACGCCGCCAATCCGGCCAGCTGGACCGTTGCGCGCACGCGCCAAAGCGTGCTGCAGGAAAACACCATCCTGGCCAACACCACCAATATCGTGTCCGAGTTCGAAGCCTTCGGCGTGCAGCACACCATTTCGACCGGCCTGGAACTGCTGAACGAAGAACAGTTCACCCCAATCCGTACCGGCCTCGGTACCGTCGCGGCGGCCAACCTGTACAACCCGAACCCGAACGATGCGCTGACCGGCTTCAACCCGGTGCGTAACGGCGCCTTCACCAAGGGCCAGACCACCACCGTCGGCGCCTACCTGTTCGACACCATCAAGCTGAACGACCAGTGGCAGGTGAACGGCGGCCTGCGCTACGAGCGCTACAACACCGACACCGACAGCGCCACCCTGAACACGACCACCAACGTGCTGGCAGGCAGCCATGTCGAGAAGTCCGGCAACCTGGCCAGCTTCAAGACCGGCGTGGTGTACAAGCCGACCGCTGACGGCAGCATTTACCTGGCGTACGCCAACTCCAAAACCCCGCCGGGCAGCGCCAACCATTCGCTGGCAGCGCAGACCGCGAACAACGCCAACAATCCGTCGCTCAAGCCGCAAAAGACCACCAACGTCGAGTTCGGCACCAAGTGGGATGTGATCCAGAAGCAGCTGGCCCTGACAGCCGCCCTGTACCGCACCACCAACAAGGATGAAATCCCGCAACTGATCGATTCCGTGACCAATACCTGGTCGCAGCTGGGCGAGCGCCAGGTGCAAGGCGTGGAGCTGGGCGCAGTGGGCCAGATTACCAAGGCCTGGAGCGTGACCGCCGGCGTCGCAACGATGGATACCGAGATCAAGGAAGGCACCAGCGGCAACAACGCCGCGGGCGCCGCCACCCGCTGGTCGCCGAAAGTGACGGCTACCCTGTGGACCAACTACAAGCTGAACGACAAGTTCAGCTTCGGTGGCGGCGCCCGCTACGTCGGCACGCAGAAGCGCCTGGTCGATCCGGCCGGCAATGCAGCAACCACCAATATGCCGTCGATGCCATCCTACACCGTGGTCGACGCCATGGCGGCCTACCAGCTGTCGAAGAATGTGGCGTTGCAGCTGAACGTGTACAACCTGTTCGACAAGTACTACCTGAGCACCCTGAATAATGGCGGCTCGCGCCTGGTACTGGGCGCACCACGTTATGCCAAGGTGACCGCAAACTTCCAGTTCTAAACCAAGGTGCAATGAACATGGCGGGCTGCAAGGCCCGCCATTTTTTTCGGACCGCCCATGCCGAAAGAAAAATGCCGTCCAGCACTCGCTGGACGGCATTAACGATCGAGCAAACTTTTCGCTCTACACGCCGGAACTTGCATCCGGCCCTGGTGCACCGCCTTCGGTGCCCAAGCCACTACCGCCCTGCCGCGAACCGCTCTCCGTGGCGCTTTGCCGGTTGCCCGGCAAAGGTCGGTCGGCGCGGCGGACCTGGCCTTCCGGAACATCGGTATTCGCGATCTCCGGATGCTCAGTATCGACCAGCACAAAGTTTTGCTGGTTCTCCGTGTCCTTACTGGGTTTGTCAGGCCTTCCCATGCTGGCCTCCTTACTTCAATGAAACTTAATACTTGTCACCACCCTGCTTGTTGCCCTGGTAGTCCTGCTGGTAGTCCTTGCCGACTTCCTGCTGTCCCTGGCCCGGTTGCTGCTCGGTACGGCTGGCATTGCCACGCGAACCGCTCTGGCGGTTGCCATCGTTCTTGTGGCTCATGCTGCCGGCGCGGCGTGCTTCCTCGGAAGTGAACTCGTGTGCGGTACCCTTCTGGTGGGCAGCGCGGCCGCCTTCGGAAGCGATTTCCCGCTGGCGCTGTGGGTCCATGGAGGCAAAGCCACGTGCACTTTGCTTGCTGCCGGTCGGACTGTCCTGCCGGTTGCCGCGTTTGTCGCCTGGATTATTCGAAGCCATGATTCGTCCCCCTGCTCGGTTCGGTGGAAAAGACCCCCGCCCCTGTGCGTAGGCGCGGGAGAACTCATGTTAGTGCAAGCACTGTACAGGTAATATAGGACGTTCAGCGCGACAAATGTAGGATATCGCCTACCTTTTTTCAATCAGGAAAATCAAATCGTCAGCAACGACATAGACCGAGTCACTGGCGTGCGGAATTAAAGAGTGCCCGCCAGTAAAGGCGCCAAAGGCTGGCAAGATGGCGCGCCTAGTGCCAAGCAGAAAGCAAGGCAGGCGCAGCGACTCGCGCGCGGTACGTAGGTGGAATACCGGATGCACATGTCCGGCGATGACATAGCCTTCGCAAGCCACGTCGGGATGGTGGCACAGGGCAAAAGGACCGTTGGCAAAAGGTTCTTCGGCCATCGTCACGCGCAGCAATTCCGATGGATCGCCCGCGTGCCAGTCATGGTTTCCGCGCACCAGCACCAGCTCCAGTTCCCGGTGCCGGCTGCGCCAATCCAGCATGGCTTGCAAGGTTGCTGCGGCCTGCGCCGCGCGCGAATGCAGGAAGTCGCCGAGGAAAACGATGCGCTGCACTTCATACGTCGTTAACAACGTTTCGAGCGCTGCAAGATTTTCACTGGTGGTGCCGCGCGGGACCGGCACGCCCAGCGCCCGGAAGCTGGCTGCTTTGCCAAAATGGATGTCGGCCACCATCAAGCTTTTTTCTGCAGGCCAGTACAAGGCCTTTTGCGGCAACAGCAGCACGCGCTCGCCCGCCAGTTCCGTTGCGACGGCATTCATGGCCCGGCCGCCTTTTCAAGCTCGCGCAGCATGCGGGCCACCCGGTCGGACAGTCGTTCTGTCGTCAGCTTCTCGCGGAAGCGTTCGACCATCAGCGCGAATCCGAACGGTGTGGCGCGGCGCACTTCGTGGAAACTCATCCGCCGCCGCTGCAAGTCCTGCAGCGTGGCGCGCAATCGCCGCAGTTCAAGCTCTTGCTCAAGCACTTCACGCTGGGCTTGGGACAACAGCAAGTTGCCCGCATCGTGCTTGCGGAAGACTTCAAAAAACAAGGACGAGGAGGCCTGCAACTGCCGATTGCTTTTCGGCTGCCCCGGATAACCCTGGAAGATCAGTCCCGCGATGCGCGCAATTTCTCGAAAACGCCGCTGCGACAGCTCGCCGGCATTCAGGCTGGCCAGCACATCCTCCAGCAAGCCCTCGGTATTGAACGCGCCGCCATCGTCCAGCGCTTCGTGCCAAGGCAGCGCCTCGGGTGCCAGTAATTCGAAGCCGTAATCGTTGACGGCAATTGAAAACGTCGCGGGCCTGGCGCGCGCGATGCGGTAGGCCAGCAGGGAAGCGAGGCCGATATGCACCGAACGTCCTGCAAAGGGATAGATGAAGAGATGGTGCCCTTCCCTGCTCTCCATGGCTTCGATGACGGTGGTATCCGCAGTGGGAAGCCCTGACCAGCGCTGCTGGATCTCCAGCAGCGGGCGAATAGCCTGCATTTCAAGGCTGTCGTAGTTGCCGCCGGCAGCGCGCCGCAACTGCTCCAGCGCCGCGTGTGCCAGCTCGGACGACAAAGGCATCTTGCCGCCCTGCCAGCGCGGCACGGCACCCTTGGCCCCTGTCGCGCGGCGCACGAAGGCCGTCATTTCATGCATGCGCACGAACTCGAGGATGCGGCCGCCGAACAGGAAATGGTCGCCCTTGGCCAGGCGCGCAATAAAACCCTCTTCCACGCTGCCCAGCGCGCAACCATTCATGTATTTCACCTGCACAGCCGCTTCCGAAACAATGGTGCCAATGCCCATGCGGTGGCGGCGGGCGATGCCGGCATCTGGCACGCGGTAGATGCCTTCCTCGTCCGGCAGCACTCGGCGGTACTCCGGATATGCCGACAGGCTTTGCCCGCCACGCGCCACGAAGTCCAGCGCCCATTGCCATTCTTCCGTGCTTAGCGAGCGGTACGACCACGCGGCGCGCACCTCCGCCAGCAGCTCTTCGCTGCGAAAACCGCCGCCCAGGGCGACCGTGACCAGGTGCTGAACCAGCACATCCAGCGGCTTCTCCGGCGGCAGCCTCGGTTCGATCTGGCGTTCGCGCACGGCTTCGATGGCGCCAGCGGCCTCCAGCAACTCCAGGCTATGGGTCGGCACCAGCGTGATGCGCGAAATGCGGCCGGGGGCATGCCCTGAGCGGCCGGCCCGCTGCAACAGGCGCGCGATGCCCTTGGCGCTGCCGATCTGCAGCACGCGCTCGACCGGCAGGAAGTCGACGCCCAGGTCCAGGCTCGATGTGCACACCACCGCCTTCAGTTTGCCCTGCTTGAGGCCTTGCTCGACCCATTCGCGCACTTCCTTGTCGAGCGATCCGTGGTGCAGGGCGATCAGGCCAGCCCATTCCGGGCGCGCGCCAAGCAGGTGCTGGTACCACAGTTCGGCCTGGGACCGCGTGTTGCAGAACACCAGGGTGCTGGCGTGTTGCGCGATCTCGTTCGCGACCGGCTCCAGCATCTGGATGCCGAGATGGCCCGCCCATGGAAAGCGCGATGGATGATCGGGAATCAAGGTGTCCACTTGCAGTTCCTTGCGCAAGTGGCCTTCTACGATCGTGCCCTGCGCTGCCAGCACCTCGCGCGCCTGCCACAGGTTGCCCAGGGTGGCAGACAGGCCCCACACCACCAGGCCAGGTTGCCAGTTGCGCAAGCGCGCCAGCGCGAGCTGGGTTTGCACGCCGCGCTTGTTGCCCATCAGCTCGTGCCACTCGTCAACCACCAGCATGTCGAGCCGCGCGAACAGGTCCTTTGCATCCGGTCGGCTAAGCAGCACGGTCAGGCTTTCCGGCGTGGTCACCAGCGCATGCGGCAGGAGGCGGGCTTGCCTGGCCCGCGTGCCGCTGTCCGTGTCGCCCGTGCGGGACTCCACTTGCCAGCCAGGGAGCAACTCGCAGGCCGACGACTGCAAGGCGCGCAAGGTGTCGGCAGCAAGGGCGCGCATGGGCGTGATCCAGAGGACGCGCAAGCCCGCCTTGCGGCCGGCAGCTGCGCGCTGCAAGGCGGCGAACCACACTGCCAGCGTCTTGCCAGAGCCGGTAGTGGCATGCAGCAGGCCGGATTCGCCGCGCAGCGCCGCATCCCAGACCTCGCGCTGGAAGGGGAAGACCGACCAGCCGCGCGCCGCGAACCAGGCTTCCACCGCGGCACGGGAAGGGCCCGCAGGCGAGCCGGCGGCAAATACCTTTCCATCCCCGGGCGCGGCTTCGCCAGCCGCTGCTTTGCCGTCCGCCGTGTCGCCGGGTGCCGGCGGCAGCCGTCGAGGCGGCAAGGGGCGCGGGCGGGGAAAGGCCGGACTCATGGCGCCGCCTGCGCCAGCAAGCCGCGCAAGGTTTCCAGCGTATCGGCATCCTCGACGGCTTTGTCGTCGCGCCGCCGCAGGATGCGCGGAAAGCGCACGGCAATTCCCGATTTATGCCGCGGCGACAGCGCAATACCCTCGAATCCGATCTCGAACACCATGGTCGGCTTCACGCTGCGGACCGGTCCGAAACGCTCGATCGTGGTGCGGCGAACGGCATTGTCCACTTGCGCGATCTCCGCATCCGTCAGGCCGGAGTATGCTTTGGCAAAGGGCACAAGTTTGCGCTCGCCGGCCGCCTCGCTGTCCCAGACCGCAAACGTGTAATCGGTGTACAGCGAAGCGCGCCGGCCGTGACCCGCTTGCGCATATACCAGCACCGCGTCGACGCTGAAGGGATCGATCTTCCACTTCCACCAGGTTCCCACATCCTTGGTGCGTCCCACGCCATACCCTGCGCCGCGCGCCTTGAGCATCAGTCCTTCCACGCCGCGCCCGCGCGACTCCTGGCGTACCTGCGCAAGCTGCTCCCAGTTCTCTGCCACTACCAGCGGCGAAATGCGCAGTCGCGGCTGCGCCGCCTGCGCGACCAGCTGCTCCAGCAAGGTTCGCCGCTCGTGTTGCGGCAACTGGCGCACGTCGACGCCATCGAGCTCCAGCAGATCGTACGCCAGCAGCACCGCCGGAAGCTCCGCCAGCAGCTTCGCGCCAAGCAGCTTGCGGCCGATCCGCTTTTGCAATGCCGCGAACGGGGCCGGTGCATCGCCCGGGGGCCATACCAGGATTTCGCCATCGATCACGGTTCCCTGCGGCAGGCGGACGGAGGCGAGCTCCGGAAATCGCTCGGTGATCAATTCCTCACCGCGCGACCAAAGGAAATTCAGTCCCTCGCGCGACACAAGCTGCGCGCGCATGCCATCGTATTTCCACTCGACCTGCCAATCCGCCAGGTCTCCCAGCGCAGCGGGATCGGCCTGCAAGGCATGGGCGAGAAAAAATGGATACGGCTGCCCGCCCCGCTCCGCATGTTCGCTCGCCGAGGGCGCCGCAATCAACTGCAGGAAGCCTTGTGCCGTGGGTGCCACGCTGCCATCGGTCCAGCCCATCAGACGCTGCGCGACCAGCTTGCTGTCAACTGCGGCGATGGCGCTCAGCGCCCGCGTCACCAGCAAGCGTGACACGCCCACGCGGAACCCGCCCCCGATCAGCTTCACCAGCAGGAAGCGTTCGCGGGTTTCCAGTTCGTCCCAGTAGCGGAACAAGGCGGCACGCACCTCGTCCGGTGCTGCGCCACGCCAGGGGGCGATGCGCTGCTCGATCCACTGCGCCAGGCCAACATCGCTCTCCTGTTTGGGCGCCGGCAGGATGTGGGCAATCGTTTCGGCCAGGTCGCCCACCGCGTGGTAGCACTCGTCGAACAGCCATTCGTCCAAACCCGCGTATTCGGTCGCGTACTGGCGCAGCAGTTTCACCGGGACAGCCTGGCGCGGCTTGCCGCCCGCCAGGAAATACACGGCCCACGCCGCATTTTCCGGCGCGGCCCTGCCGAAATAGGCTTGCAACGCTTCCAGCTTGCGCCTGGTGGACGTGGTTTCATCCAGTTCGGAATATAGCCGGGCAAACTCACGCATCGGCCGCCTCCCCCGTTTCTTCGTCACCGAACTCGGTATCGAAGGCTTTGGCGTCGTAACCGTTCTGGCAAAGCCAGCGCACCATGACGGGAATCGAACCATGCGTCACGATCACACGCTGCGCGCCTGTGGCGCGGATCGCCTGCATCAGCCCGGGCCAGTCGGCATGGTCGGACAGGACAAAGCCGCGATCGACCGCGCGCCGCCGGCGTGCGCCGCGCAACTGCATCCAGCCGCTGGCAAAGGCATCGCTGAAATCGCCGAAGCGCTTTATCCAGGGCGAGCCTGCTGCGGACGGCGGCGCCAGCACAAGCGCCTGGCGCAGCGCGGCCTTGTCGACGTCGCCCACCATGACTGTCGGCGGCAAAGCCACGCCGCCGTCGCGGTAAATCCGGTTCAGCGGCTCGACCGCGCCATGGCAGACGATCGGCCCGATGGACGGATCGAGCCCTCTGAGGATGCGCTGCGCCTTGCCGAAGGCGTAGCACAGCATGATGCTGCAGCGCCCCTCCAGGGCATTGCGCCGCCACCAGGCGTTCATGTCATCGAAGATTGCCTGCTGCGGCTGCCAGCGGTAGATTGGCAGGCCGAACGTGGATTCCGTGATAAAGCAGTGGCAGCGCACCGGTTCGAATGGTGTGCAGGTGGCGTCCGGCTCCACTTTGTAATCACCTGAGGCAACCCACACTTCGCCCCGGTATTCCATGCGCACCTGCGCCGAGCCCAGGACATGGCCGGCCGGGTGCAGCGAGATGCGCACGCCATTGTGTTCGAGTGCCTCGCCGTATGCCAGGCCCTGGACGGTGATATCGCCCAGCCGGGTGCGCAATATGCCGATGCCTGGCGCGGCGCACAGGTAGTGCGCGTGGCCAGGACGCGCATGGTCGCCATGGCCGTGCGTAATCACCGCGCGCTGCACCGGCTGCCAGGGGTCGATGTAAAAGCCGCCCGGTACGCAGTACAGCCCTTCCTTGCGCACCACTACCATGTCCGCCATGCTCACTCCCCTGCGCCGATTGTCGGTGGCGAGCGGCAGTTGTCGCAGGTACCGCAGCGCTCAATGCCGGCCGATGCGTCGCCGAAATAGTCGAGCAACAGTTTCCAGCGGCAGTATCCGCTCTGCGCGTACGATACCATCAGCGCCAGCGCCTCGCGGTCGTGCTCCTGCTTCTCGCGATAGCGTTCCGCCAGCCGTTCCAGGTCGATGGGCCGCGGCGCATCGCCGGCCAGGCGGTATTGCAGCTTGCGGTCCTGTTTCAGCCAGCCGCCTTCTTTCAACAGTTTGAGCGCCACCTGGCTGCGCTTGTCGCGCGGGCGCTCGCCGCCCTCTGCTGCCGCCGCGTAGGCTGCGCGCAGCAGGGCCGCATCGGGATAGCTGCGCGCCAGGAAGAATTGCTGCACACGCTTGTCTTCATGGAAGTACAGCAGCGTACAGCCGGCCGCCTCGCTGTCGCGCCCGGCACGCCCCGCCTCCTGGTAATAGGCTTCCAGGCTGGCCGGCACCTGCAGGTGGATCACGAAACGGATGTCGGGCTTGTCGATGCCCATGCCGAAAGCGTTGGTCGCCACCATGACCCGGCGCGCGCCGGACATGAACATTTCCTGGTTCTGGTGCCGCTCGCCGGCATGCAGCTTGCCGTGGTAGAGCGCCACGCTCTCCCCCGCCTCTTCCAGTGCGGCCAGCATATCTTCCGCTGCCTTGACGGTGGCAGCGTAGATGATGCCGCTGCCCGCCGTTTCCCGCACCAGGCGCAGGGCTTCGGCCGCGCGCTCGTCGGCATTGGTGACCTGGCGCACGGCCAAGTGAAGGTTGGGACGATAGATGCCGGTATTCACCACGCGCATTTCCGGCGCGCCAAGCTGGCGGCGGATATCGTCCACCACTTCATCGGTGGCGGTGGCGGTCAGCGCCAGCACTGGCGGGCGGCCCAGCGCATCGAGCGCAGCGCCGATATCGAGGTAAGCCGGACGGAAGTCGTGGCCCCAGCGCGAAATGCAGTGGGCTTCGTCCACCACGACCAGGCCGATGTCGGCCTTGTGCAGCAGGGACATGAACTCCGGCGTGGCCAGCCGCTCCGGCGTGCAGAACACGATGCGGTCTTCATTCTTTCGCAAGCCTTGCAATGCCTCATGCTGTTCTTCAGCCGGCACCTTGCTGTTAAGCTGCCCGGCTTCGATGCCGATATCGTCGAGCTTTTCGGCCTGGTCCTTCATCAGCGAGATCAGGGGCGAGACGACGACCGTGCTGCCCTTCAGGATCGATGCCGGAATCTGGTAGCACAGCGACTTGCCGCTGCCGGTAGGCATAATGGCAAGCGTGTCGTGCCCCGCAAGAACGCTGTCGATCACTTGCCGCTGCCCGGCCCGCAGGCGTTCGACCCCGAACACGTCGCGCAGCAGGCGATGGATTTGATGATGAGTAGTCATGACCGCAAGTTAGCGCGATTACTGGTAAGATGTCGGCGACCTAAGTAACATACCGAGCGGCAAAATGTCTTTCTCCCTCAGCGAAACCACCTACAGCACCGACACTCCGGAAGCCAAACGCGCCATGTACGAAGACTTGCGCGCACAACTGGGCGGGCTGGTGCACGGCGAACATGACTGGATCGCCAACACCGCCAATGCCAGTGCGCTGGTGTTCAACTCCATGCCAGGCCTGAACTGGGCCGGCTTCTATTTCATGCAAGGCCCGGATGAACTGGTGCTCGGCCCCTTCCAGGGCAAGCCGGCCTGCATCCGCATCAGGAAGGGGCGCGGCGTGTGCGGCAGCACCGTTGAGAAGCGCGCCACCAGCGTGGTGGAAGACGTGCATGCCTTCCCCGGCCACATCGCTTGCGATGCCGCCTCACGCTCGGAATTGGTGGTGCCGATCTTCGGCAAGGACGGCGAGGTGATCGGCGTGTTCGACCTCGACAGCCCACTGCCGGGACGCTTCGATGCCGTCGACGCCGAAGGCGTCGAATCGCTGGTCCGCATCCTCGAGCAATCCCGTCCCTGATTTGCCTCGGATCGTTGGCGGCTGCGCGCTTCCCAGCGGCGCTGCCGTTCACTGCCGATGAACTGCTTGATTTCGATTTCGAGCCTTAGGCAAGCTTGCGCTGGCCTTCATGGCGATACTGATCAGGACTCCGAGCGTTCCGATTGTCTCCAACAAGGCGTTAAGCATGATTCCCTCCGAAGTAAGTCTTCCAGAAAAACACCAGGGTGATGCCTGACGTCGCCAAAAGCGTGGCGGCGCGAATGACGCCAGGCGGCGCACGGCGGCCGACCCTCGCGCCGCAGTAGCCGCCGACGACGGCGCCGGCCAGCATGGCCAGCGTTACCGGCCAATGCACGGCACCTGCCAGGGTGAAGGCGACCACCGCCACCACGTTGGCAGCACTGACCATCAAGGTGCGCGGCGCATTCAGGTCCTTCAGGTCGCGCCGGTCGATCAATCCCCACATCGCCATCATCATGATCCCGACCGCACCGCCGAAGTAGCCGCCGTACACCCCCAGCGCAAACTGCACCAGCAGGACCAGCGGGGCCCGCACCTGGCAGCGTGCACGCCAGGCCTCGCCAAGACGCCGCCCGAAGGCCAGCGTAATCGAAGCCGCCAGCAGCAGCCATGGCAATAGATGCGCAAAGGCAGCCGGGGACGTCCGCAGCAACAGCAAGGCGCCGGCCAGGCCGCCGCACAGGGTGGCGGCCAGCAGGACCCGCAGCGCCACCCCGCCCACAGGACGCAAGCCATCGCGGTAGGCCCAGGCGCTTGCCAGCCCTCCCGGAAAGAGTGCGACCGTGCTGGAAGCATTCGCCTGAACCGGTGGCACACCCACAGCAATCAATGCCGGCAAGCTGACAAAAGACCCGCCCCCGGCCAGCGCATTCATCGCTCCGGCCAGCATCCCAGCGAAGAAAGTCAGAATCATCGCATCCATGGCAAGGATCTTAGGCGGCTGGCCGCGCCCCGGCAATCTGGCAATTCCGGTGCTAAACTTCGGAAAATCCGAATGCTGGAGACTTCAATGCGTTTCGACCTGACCGATATGCGACTCTTCCTAACCGTGGTCGAATGCGGCAGCCTGACCCAGGGCGCGCGCACCATGCACCTGGCGCTGGCCTCGGTCAGCGAACGCATTGCCGGCATGGAGGCGGTGCTGGGCGCACCGCTGCTCGAGCGCAACCGCCGCGGCGTACGCGCCACCGCGGCAGGCGAGGCCCTGGTGCGCCACGCGCGCTCGATCCTGGGCCAGGTCGAACAGATGCGCGGCGAGTTGCGCACTTACGCCACCGGCCTCAAGGGCCGCATCCGCCTGCTGTCCAATTCCGCCGCGCTGGCAGCCTTCCTGCCGCCGCACCTGTGCCGCTTCCTCGCCGCCCATCGCGACCTGTCGATTGACTTGCTGGAGCGCCCCAGCGTGGAGATCGTCCAGTCCATGGTGGACCGGCGCGCCGACCTCGGTATCGTGGCCGACATTACCGACTTCGGCCCCCTGCAGACCCACCTGATCGCCAGCGATCAATTAATGGTTGTGGCCAGCCATGCCCATCGCCTGGCCCGGAAAACTGCCGTGACGTTTACCGATATCCTCGACGAGCCGATCGTCGGCATTGCCGATACCGCGCTGGAAACCCACCTCGCGGAACGCGCCTCGCGCCTGGGGCACCAGCTCGACTACCGAATCCTGTTGCGCAACATCGACCATGTGGCCATGCACGTCGAGGCCGGCATCGGCATTTCAATCTTGTCCGGCGCGATCGCGCGCCAGCTGGGGCGCGGCCTGGCCGTTGTGCCGCTGTCGGAAACGTGGGCCACCCGCCGGCTCTATCTGTGCGCACGCGACTTTTCGACACTGACGCCGCATGCAGGGCTGCTTGCCCGGCAACTGCTGGAAGATGCGCCGCCTGCCGTATCAGGCCAGTAGCGCCACACCCATCGAGCGTGCTTCGGCCGCGGCGACGTCCAGCAATTCTGCGAGGTCCGGGAAATTTTCCAGGCATTGCACGATGTCGTAGCGCCGCACCAGGTAATCGTCTTGCGGCACGGGCAGCGGCGACAGCACTGGCGACAGGTGCCGCGCCAGCAGCAGGGTATCGCGCAAGCCGGTTGGCGGCAGGCTGACGGCGCTGTCGCGCAGGGTAATGATGGCGGCGCCCACTGCATCCGGCACCTGCAGCTTGCGCAGCACTTCGCGCGCCACGATTTCCTGCACCGGTCCCAGGCGCGATCCCATGTCATCGAGCAAGCCGGACACCTGGTCGGCCTGCGACAGCAGGAAAAAGTTGCCCGCCTCATGCACAATGCCGGCAAACAGCGCCGTATCGGGATCGGTGCGGGTGATATGGCGTGCCACCTGGTAGGCGATGGCTGCCACGTGGGCGGAATACTTCCACAGCTGTTCGGCGCGTTCGCGCAGCTCCGGGTCGCGGATGCGGGCGCCAAACTGGCGCACCACCATGGCGGCGGCCAGCGAATACAGGTTGCGGTAGCCTAGCCGCAGCACGGCGGCGCGTGCGCCGGTGATCGCCGGCGCGCCATCGCGCCGGAACACCGCGGCATTGGCCAGGGCTACTGCGCGCGCCGCCAGCACCGGCTCGCCCAGCACCTTGCGTACGATTTCATCGTCGTGGCAATCAGGGTCAGCCAGTGCAAGCTGCAATGCCAGCGCGGCATTGACACTGGTGGGGAAGACCAACTCCCCACGCTGCACTTCCGAAATGATGGCGGCTAAGTCCCTGAGCTTCTCCATGCAGGAAATTATACCGATGCCGTCCGCAATGCGCGCACATTGCTTGGCATGCGGCGTTTGGCAGGGGCCGTGCGGGCCGCCATGGCTGCCGAACCGCTGCCCTCATTTCCCAGTGTGAAGATGCTGATCGATTTCACCAGCATCTGCGCCTGGTCCTGCAGGCTGGCCGAGGCAGCAGCAGTCTGTTCCACCAGCGCCGCATTCTGCTGCGTGGTGTCGTCCATCTGCGTCACGGCCATATTGATTTGCTCGATGCCGTTACCCTGCTCGGCCGACGCGGTGGCGATTTCCTGCATGATGGCGGTGATGCTCTGCACGCTCTTCAGCACATCCTGCATTGCCAGGCCGGCCTCCCCGACCAGGCGGTTGCCGGTTTCGACCCGGTCCACGCTGTGGTTGATCAGGTCCTTGATCTCTTTGGCAGCGGAAGCAGAACGCTGCGCCAGGTTGCGCACTTCGGAGGCCACGACCGCAAAGCCGCGCCCCTGTTCGCCGGCGCGCGCAGCTTCCACTGCAGCGTTGAGCGCGAGAATATTGGTCTGGAACGCGATACCGTCGATCACGCCAATGATGTCCACGATCTTGCGCGAACTGTCGTTGATCTCGCCCATGGTCTGCACCACTTGCGATACCACTTCCCCGCCCTTGCTGGCCACGCCGGACGCCGTATGCACCAGCTGGTTGGCCTGGCGCGCATTATCGGCATTCTGCTTGACGGTGGAAGTCAGTTCCTCCATCGACGATGCAGTTTCTTCCAGGTTGGAAGCTTGCGATTCCAGGCGTGAAGAGACGTCTGCGTTGCCGGTCGCAATATCGCGGCTGGCGGCATTGATCTGGTCCACGCTGGCACGCACGTCGGACACGATGCCGCGCAAGCTCTCGCTCATGGATTTGAGGGAGCGCAGCAGCTGCCCTACTTCGTTAGGCGGGCCAACATCGAAATCGCTATCGAGTTTTCCCTTAGCCACCTCGTCCGCCACGGCGATGGCATGTTGCAGCGGCACCGTGACCGAGCGGGCGATCAGCATGCAAATCCAGGCCGCCAGGGAAAACAGCGCCACCATCGAGACGATCATGATCCAGCGCTGCCTGGTAAAGCCGGCGATCTTCTCCTTCAGCATCTCGTCGATGACCTTGGCGGCAGCCTCGTTGACGGCAAATTGCATATCGATCGCCGCCGTCGTCTTGGCCACCCATTCTTCGCCCGAGTATGTCAGCGGATCGGCTTTCACGATCTGCTCCGTGCCCAGGTCGACGATCTTGCGTGCAGCATCGGCCGCATCGCGCAGCTGCGCGCCCAGCTTGGCGTCGATGGCCGGGTTGGCGGTAGCAGCTTTGGCAAAGGCGGTCATGGTCTGGTCCAGGCGGTCGGAAACGCGGGCCATGATGGCCGCCTGGGTCGCACGGTCTTCAGGCGTGGCTTCCTTCTTGGCCAGCAGGCCCGCGCCTTTGGCGCGCGTCTTGCCGGTTTCCTCGGTCAGCCAGGGGAGCTGGTAGAACATCGACTGGATCAACTGGTAGGTGTCCTTGTCGGGATCGAGGCTCAGGCCATACGCATCGCCGATCAGCTCATTGACCTTGAGCAGCTTGGGCATCAGCCCGGTATGCCCGGCATAACTTTGCGGCACGGTAACCTTGCCTTCGGCCACGTTGTTGCGCAGCGTTTCCCACTCCTGCTTGGCGGCAGCAAAAGCGTCAATGATGGCCTTATCGCCCAGCGCCACTACGGCCTTCTCCAGCCTGCCGTAGGCTGTGTCCGCTTCTGCCTGTTTGGCGCGGCGCTTTTCCGCTGCGGCGGTAACACCGCCCAGCACCAGCGCCGACAAGCCGCGGTGCTGCTGCGTGTATTGCACCACCTTGAGGCCGTCCGCCACGATGGGCAAGCCGTCGTGCTCGCCTTCGTAGGCATGCAGTACCTTGCCTGCCTCGCTCATGTAGAGGAAGGCGGGGATGATCGCCAGCAGTGCCGCGATCAGGCCCAGGATCATGAACTTATGACCCAGCTTGAGTTGACCGAGAAGGGAGGTAGGATTCATGGCAGTTTCCCAAAGAGAAGATTGGTAGATAGTGCGTTGCGGCACCGCGATACCTCTTGCTTTGATCATATGCCGATTTATGGTCGGGCGTTACAATCCGTGAGAATTAACCACACAATTCTCTTTCTCCATCACCATTTCTGTTGCAGGCGCGCGAAACAATTGCCAATGAAGAATTTAACTTTCATGATGCAAGTACAAGCACTTTGCTATAGTGCGTCTATGAAATTTCTCATGCCGTTACTGATGCTGTTTATGGCGTTCCTGGCGCCTGCCGCCCGGGCCGAGACAGTGACTGTGTACACCAGTGCCAACTTCGCGCCCCTGGTGATCGACGGCACCCGAGGTATCTATTACGAAGCAATCGACTACCTGAACAAGCAAGCCACCGACGGCACCAGCTTCCGTCTGGCTTACCTGCCCCGCAAGCGCTTGCAGATGAGGCTGGAAGACGGCACGCTGGACGGCATCGTTATCGGCATGATGCCCCAATGGTTTGACGACGTCGCACAGAAGAAATACCTGTGGACCACGGCGTTCGCCATAGACCACTTCGTGCTCGTCTCGCGCAGCGAGCGTCCGGTGCTGCCGGACGCGCATGGCGGGCTGGCCGGCAAAACGATCGGACTTACCCTGGGCTATGTGTACCCGGCGTTTGAGGAATGGATCCAGCGCCACGGCCTGGTGCGCCAGGATGCAATCAGCGAGGAGATCAACCTGGAGAAGCTGCGCCGCGGCCGCATCGATTGCGTGGCCGTGTCGGAATCGGCGGCCCGCTATTTCGTGCGCCAGCACGGCTTGCACGGCAGCCTGACTTTTGTCGACTTGCCGGGCCGCGCGACGGAACGCCGCTTCCTGGTGCCGATGGGCCGCCATGACTTGTTCGACAAGGTGGCCCCCATCGTCAAGCGCATGCGCGAAGATCCGCAGTGGCTGCGCATGACATCGAAATATCAGTAACTGAACCTCAGCTGCACGCCGTAGCTGCGCGGCTCGTTGACAACGCCGGTAAAGTTGTTGAAGTCGATGGCTGCCACGGCCACCAGCTTGTTCGTGGCGTTGCGCACGAAAGCTGCCGCTTCGAAGCGTTCGCGCCGGTCCTTGTATCCCAGCCGCAGGCCACCTTCAAGCAAGGGCCGCGCCTTATATTCCGCCGCCTCGTACAGGAAGAAGTTGTATTTGCCGCGATACGCCCAGTCGGTGTATGCAAACAGCTCGCCATTGCGCCAGGGCTGGCTGTAGCGCAAGGTGGCGTTGGCGATCCAGCGCGGCGAGCGCGGCAGCGGGTTGCCGTCGATGAAGACGTTGTTGGGCGCGCTGCCGCGCGGGTCGCTTACCGTGCAGCCATTGCCGCAGGGGATCACGAACAGGCCGGCATCGCGGATCCGCGTCGCGTTATAGCTGGCGCCAAGGCTGGCCGTCCATTCGCTGTTGGGTCGCAGCAGCCATTCCACTTCGACGCCCTGCCCGCGCACCTTGGCGGCGTTGACCAGGCGGTTCTGGTTGACCACGCCGCTGCCGGCGGTGAGCTGCATATCGTCCACCGCGTAGCGGAACAGGGCCAGGCCCAGGCGCGCGCGGCGCTGCATGAACTCCTGCTTCCAGCCCGCCTCCCAGCTCAGCGCCTGCTCGGCGCGCGCCACGGAAATGCTGTTGCCGAACAGGATGCGGCCCTGCACCGATGGCGCGCGGTAACCGGTTGCAACGCGTGCATACACGTGGCTGTCCGGCGCCAGCGCCTGCGTCGTGCCCAGGTCCCAGCTGAAGTCGTTGCCGCGCGGGGCCGCCGCCAGTCCGGCAATCGGCTGCGCTCCCGGCGCCGGCTGCGGGCGGGCGGCAAAGAAATCCTTGCGGTCCTTGGTGTAGCGCAGGCCGGCGCGCAGCAGCAGGCCAGGCCGGGCGCGCCACGACAAGGCGCCGAAGGCAGCCAACGAACGGCTGTCCTGCTCCTGCCAGGCGTAGGCATTCTGGCGGTTGCCGTTGAAGGTGTCGAAGCTGAAGCTGTCGATCCTGATCTTTTCCTTGAAACCATAAACGCCGGCCAGCCAGCTCCAGGCCTGCGCCGGGTCCGATTCCAGCCGCAGCTCCTGCGTCAGCTGCCGGTGCTGCGGCAACGCATCGGCGGTTTCGGACGGGAACGGAATGCGGCCCGGTCCCATTGGCAAATGCGACAGCGAGCCGTAGCCTGCGTCCACGTCGGCACGGCTGAAAAAGCGCGCCCGCTCCCAGCCAGAAATGGCATGCAGGCTAAGGCCATCGAACTGCCAGCGCAGGCGCAGGCTGGCGCCGTTCGACTTCAGCGACTGGTGATTCATGCCGTCAGTCGGCAGGCTCGCGTAATCAAAGCCGGGCACCAGCGCGTTGCTGCCTTTCTGCAGGATATTGGCGCGGAACAGCGTCGCCCGTCCGCCCATGCGGCGGCCATGCGCGTTCAGCAGCGCGCTGAAGGCCGGCCCTGGCTGGTACAGCAATTGCGCCCGCGCCGCGTTGTCGTGGTAGCCCTCGAATTCCGTGGTGGCTGCATTGGGGCGGTCGTTGAAGACGCGGTTGGCGCGGTGCTGGCTAAGCAAAGAGACGCGCAATGCCAGCGTTTCGCCAAGCGGCGTATTGAATGCGCCCTCCGCATTGCGCAAGCGGTCCTTGCCAAAGCCGGCGCTGGCGTACCCTTCCTGCCGCAATGCCGGCCGCGCCGAATCGAACTTCACCACCCCGGCCGGCGCATTGCGCCCGAACAGGCTGCCCTGCGGACCACGCAGCACTTCCACCTGCTGCAGGTCGAACAGCGGGAAGGATTTGAGCAGCGGGCTTTCCTGCACCACCTCGTCGTACACCAGGCCGACCGGTTGCGCGGCGTTCAGGTCGAAGTCCGTATTGCCCAGGCCCCGCAGGTAGAAGCGCGGGAAGGAACGGCCAAAGTCGGACTCGATATGCAGGCTGGGCATGCGCGCAGCCAGGTAGCGCAAGTCGCGGCCACTGGCCGCCAGCACATCCAGCGCTTCGCCGCGCAGCACGGAAACGTTGAACGGCACATCCTGTAGCGGCTCCGCGCGGCGCTGCGCCGTGACGTAGACGCTTGGCAGCGCGCTCTCTGGCGCCTGCTGCGCCCCCGCCAGCGGCCATGCCGCCAGCCCCGCCACACCGATCGCCCACCATGCGCGCATGCTGCCTCCCGTGTGGTGTCATGCTAGCAGAGTTAACTGAGCATGGCATAATGATAGTTTCAATTTAACCATCCCCAGGCAATGCATCCGCTGCTGCGCTCCTCCATATTGGCCTGCCTGCTCGCTGCAGGCACTATGGCATCGGCGCAACAACGGCCTGGCCTGGTGTCGTTCCAGCGCATCGCCATGGCGGACCAGGTGCCGGCCCACCTCAGCACGGCCATGGTGCAGGACGCCCAGGGTTTGCTGTGGATCGGCACCCAGGATGGCCTGGTGCGCTACGACGGCTATGGCTACAAGGTATTCCGCCCGCAAGCCGGCGATCCGGCTGCGCTGGGCGGCAGCTATATCCGCGCCCTGCACGCTGCGCGCGACGGCCGGCTGTGGGTTGGCACCATCAGCGGCGGCCTGTCCGTGTTCGATCCGCGCACCGAGCGCTTCACGCAGTACCGCCACGATCCGCTGCGCCGGGACAGCCTGGCCAACGACCGCGTGGAAAGCATTGCCGAACTGGCGGGTGGCCTGCTGTGGCTGGCCACCGACAACGGGCTGTCGGTCCTCGATCCCGCCAGCGGACGCTTCACCCATTACCGCCACGTGGAAGGCGAGCCCAGCAGCCTGGCCAACAACCAGTTGCGCGCCGTCCTGCTGGACCGCGAAGGCCGCCTGTGGGTGGCCAGCGATGCCGGCTTGCAGCGCTGGCTGGGCGACGGACGCTTTTCCGCGCCGCTCGGACCGGCCAATGCGATCCGCCTGTTCCAGGACAGCCGGGGCCGCATCTGGATCGGCAGTTCGCGCCAGGGCGCTGCCGTGTACGACCCCGCGGACGGCACGGTGCGTGCCGTGGCCGGCCTGGGCCACTTCTGGATCTACAGTATCGCCGAAGCGCTGCCGGGCGAGATCTGGCTCGGCACTTTCGGCAAAGGCATCGACGTGGTCGACGGCGCCAGCCTGGCCGTGGTCGACCGCCTGCAATACGACAGCACCAGCACCGCCAGCATCGGCAACGACCGCATTGGCGCCCTGCTGCTGGACCGCTCCGGCCTGGCCTGGGCCGGCACCTGGGGCGGCGGCATTGCGCGCCATGATCCGGCGAGCCGTGCCTTCCTCAAGCTGCGCCACAGCCCATCCAACCCGCGCGGTCCCAGCCATCCCGCCATCGTGCGCGCGTTGGAAGCGGCCGACGGCAGGCTTTGGCTGGGAACCAATGGCAATGGGGTCGATGTGCTCGACGCCGGCGGCCAGTTGGTGGCGGGTTTCCGCCCCGATCCCAGGCGCGCCGATGCGCTGGCCGACGGCGCCATTACCTGCCTGGCGCAAGGCCCGGACGGCAGCATGTGGGTGGCGACGCTGGATGGCACGCTGCACCGCCAGCGCCCCGGCCGGCACGGCTTCCAGCGTTTCGGCAGCGCGCAAGGCTTGCCGGGCGGGCCGATCCGCGCCATGGTATTCAGCGCCGACGGCGCATTGTGGACCGGCGCCCAGCAAGGCCTGGCGCGCATCGGCCAGGACGGCGCCGTGCGCGCCTGGCGCCACCGGCCCGGCGACCCGGACAGCCTGTCCGGCCGGGAGGTGGAATCGCTCGCCTTCACCCGCGACGGCACATTGTGGATCGGCACCAATGACGGCCTGAATGCCTTCGACACCGGCAGCGGCAAGGCGCGCCGCATCTACCGCGATCCGGCGCGTGCCGACAGCCTGCCCGACAACTGGGTGCCGGACCTGATGGTCGACAAGGATGGACAGCTGTGGCTGGCCACCCAGTCCGGCGCCGCCATCCTGCGCTCCTTCGACGGCAAGGCCGCGCACTTCGACCGGCTATCGAACCGCTTGAAGCTGCCGCCCCACCCGCCCGAGTCGCTGCTGCAGGATGCGCAAGGCCAGGTGTGGCTGGGCAGCCGCGTGCGCATCGACCCGCTGACCTGGCGCTGGCGCAGTTTCGAGCGCGCCGACGGCAATGAATTCCGCACCCTGTACTACGCCAGCCGCGTGCGCACGCGCAGCGGCGACCTGCTGTTCGGCTCGCCGGAAGGCTTGCTGCGCGTGCGCCCGCACCTGCTGCGCCGCTGGGAATACAAGCCTGCCGTGACGGCAACCGCGCTGACCATCGACGGCATCGAGCAGCCCGGCGCCGGCATCCTGGCCGCACGCACCCTGGCGCCCGGCCAGCGCGACCTGCGCCTGGAATTTGCCGCCCCCGACTTCAGCGCACCGGAACAGCAGCAGTACCGCTACCGCCTGGACGGCTACGACGCGGGCTGGGTCAACGTCGACGCGCGCCAGCGGGTGGCAGCCTATTCCCACCTGCCGCCGGGCGACTACCGCTTGCGCGTCCAGGCCAGCAACCGCGCCGGAATGTGGAGCCCGCAGGAATGGACGCTGGCCCTGCACGTGCAGCCGGCCTTTTACCAGAGCTGGTGGTTCCGTACCGCCTTGTGGCTGCTGGGCGCGCTGGGCCTGGCCTTCCTGTTCCGCCTGCGCCTGCACGCCCTGCGCCGCCGCGGCGAACGGCTGGAGCGCCTGGTGGCCGAACGCACGGCCGAACTGGAAGCGGCCTCGCGCCGGCTCGAGCAAGCCAGCCTGACCGACCCGCTGACCGGCCTGCACAACCGGCGCTACCTGGAGCAGACCATCCAGGCCGATTTCGACCTGGCGGCGCGCCGCCATCGCAGCGTGCCGCCGGAGCCGCAGGCGGACCTGGTGCTGTTCATGCTCGACCTGGACCACTTCAAGCGCGTCAACGACCAGCACGGCCATGCTGCCGGCGACGCAGTGCTGCGGCAGACCGCCGGCCTGCTGCGCGACTGCATGCGCAGCTCGGACCATATCGTACGCTGGGGCGGCGAAGAATTCCTGCTGGTGGCGCGTTTCATCGACCGCAACGACGCGCCTGCACTGGCGGAAAAGATCCGCCTGGCCATCGCAGCCCATGAGTTCGCGATCCCCGGCGGCCAGCTGCTGCGCAAGACCGTCTCGATCGGCTTTGCCAGCTTCCCGGGCATGCCGGGCCGCTCCAGCGCGCTGACGCCGGAAGCGCTGCAGCGCCTGGCCGATGCCGCCCTGTATGCCGCCAAGCACACCTGGCGCGATGCCTGGGTCGGCGTGCAGGCGCGCAGCGGCGAAGCGGGCCTGTCGCGCTTCCTGGCCGATCCGGGCAGCGCCGTGGAAGCGGGCGACGTCGCGCTGCTGGTGCCGCCGCAGCGCGGCCGCATCGTCAACTGGCATTAAGCCGGGCCGCTTCGGCCTTAGAGTCCCGCGTTGCGAACCACCCGCAACTCCAGCTGCAATTGGCTGTGCACGGCCATATGGCCGATGCGGGCCGGCAGGAAACGCACGTGCCGCAAGGCGGCCAGCAGTTTTTCCTCCTCGTCTTCATTGCCGTCGGCGCCGACAACTTGCGCGCGCACCACCTCGCCCAGCGCATTGATCCAGAAGTGCGCGGTGATATAGCCACCGCTGGTGTCGGGCAGCTCGAGCAACTCGCCGCGCGTCAGGCCGCCTGCCACGGTAGGCGGGCTGGTCAAGTCGTGCAATGGGAAAAATTGAGGAGGGGCCTGGTCGTGCTCCGCCTCGACCGGCGGTTCGGGAAGTGCTGCCGGCACCGCTGGCTGTGGCCGGCCCGGCGCTGGGGCATTGACGGGTGTGACGGGAGTGGCGGCCTGGATGGACGCTGCTGCCGGTGCCGGCAGCAGCGCCACCATCAGCGCCGCGCGCGGCGGCTGTGGCTGCGGTCGGGAGGCGCTGCCATCACCACGGGCGCCGAACAGGAAAGCAAGGTGGGCCAGCACCGTCAGAAGCAAGGCGCCGGCCTTGCCCCACGGTGCATGCCGCATCTTACTTGCCCAATTCACGCCACTGCAGGCGCCTGGTCTGGACTTCGTTTCCATTACCGCCATCACCTGGTTTTGGCTTGTTCATGCCAAAGGTTTTAGGGCGTTTGCCATCGGCAGTCACGGCAACGATGACAGGCTTGCCGCTTGGCAGCTTGCTCACGGTCATACCCACAATCGGCGAGGTCAGCCTGGTACCCAGGGGCGCCTTGTCGTTTACCGGGCCACCACTGCCATTGAACTGGTACAACCAGCTATAGCCACCCGGCTGGCAATCCGATGCCGCCGGTACCACGGTCGGCACCAGCAGGGTGCCTTCGAACAGTTGCGGATCGACAGCAACCCGTTCGCCGGCGCTTGGCAGCTCGATGTACCAGCCGGAATCGCTCGACCACTCGACTTTTTGCGGGTCGACGCTGCTGCGGCTGACATCCGACGAAGTCATGCGCTGCTTGACGAAGGAGTTCAGCGACAGGTTCTTGGTGTCTTTCAGGTCATCCTTCAAGCCAACCACGATCTGCGGCACCACCGAAACGTTCTCTTTCGGCACCACCAAGTCGGTAGTGCCCAGGAAGCGGCCGGTACCGAAGTACACGATCACCGACTCGTCCGGACCTTCCGTCAGATCCGGCGCCGCCATGATGGGCCGGCTCTCACCGACGTTGATCAACTGGGTCGCGGTGCCGGCCTTCAAGTCGAAGCGCCACATATTGCCCAGCAGGTCGCCGCCATACGCTGCAACTGCCGTGTTGTCGTCGTTGAACTTGAGCGCAGCGATGTTGATGCGGGCCAGCCCGCTCGGGCTGGTCTTGGAACCGGCGCTGGTTGCGATGTCCCTGACGCTGGCCTTCATCTTCGGATCGGACAGGTCCAGCACAAAGACGTGGCCCTTGCCGTCGCCGTCGTACTTGCCGCCTTCCGCGATATTGTTGTAGCCGGAGGTGATGACCGCTACCCATTTGCCATCGACCTTGGTGATGTGCGCCGGGCCAAAGCTGTAGCCCAGGTTCGGGTTGTCTTCGGCAGTGTAAGTCCACAATACTTTCGGCGTTGCCGGGTCGGTGATGTCCAGTGCGTAGTAGCCGCGGCCACCCTTGCCCATGGCGCCGATCAGGACAGTCCGCCACTCGGTGCCGATCTTGACGTCGGAGACGGTCAGTGCGCCGTCCAGGTAATAGCGGTGGCGGTCGGCATAATCGTTGTTTGCCAGTTGCCACAGGTCAGGCAGCACCATCGGCGGAATATAGGCCCAGCGCTCTTCGCCGGAATCGGCGTCGAAAGCGTGCAGCATGCCATCGTTGGCGGCAGCATAAACGGTACCGGCGCGATCGGCGTGCTTGGACACGAAGTCGGCATAGCCGGCATCCTTGAAGCCGAACGGCGGATCGCGCACAAACACCGGCTGGGAGTGAACGAAGTCGCCCAACACCTTGTCGCGCTCACGGTACAGGCGCTTGTTTTCCTTATCGACCAGCACTTGCGGATCCTGCCCGCGCAGGAATTTCACCAGCGCGTCGGCATTGCCGGCCTTGACTTGCTCTGGGGTCCAGGTCTTGTATTGGCTCAGCGACTTCTGGACTGCTTCGTTGAAGAAGTCCTCCTGAGCTTGCGCCATACCGGCCGTGGTGAATGGCACCAGGGTATTGGTGGCATCCGAGGTCCAAATCGTGCGGGTGTCGCCATCCGCCGTGATCTTGGCACGCAGCTTGACTGCCGCCTGCCATTTCGGATCGCCCATCACCTCGCCGGTCGTGGTGTTCATGGCATAGGCGCTCAATTCGCCATCCCATGCGCCGGTGCGGTAGTTGGCGATATAGATGCTGTTATCGCCTTCGGTCGGCTGCAGGTTACTGGTGGCCGCCGCGGCGCCGCTACCGTCGGACTGGCCGATGCTGCTCATGGCCTGGTGCAGGCTGTCTTGCAGTGCCGCCGGATCCTTGGCGCTGAAATAGGTGCCGCGGCCGCTGACGGCGGCGTGCCACAAGTCGTCGATGGTCTCCGGGGTATTCTCGGTCGGCGCCGGCCAGTTCTGGGTGCCTTGCAGGATCTTGAAGTACTCGCCCGCCTTGGCCGTCTTGTAGTCGCTGCGGAAAGGCAGCGTGCCTTCGAGCCCCAGCCCGAGGGTAAAGGTCGTCATGTGCTGGTGGTTGGCCACGTCGCCGATGTTCGCTGCGCCGCCCGCACTTGGGACGATGTTCTCCATATTCGGACGCAGGTCATTGTTGTAATAGTAGAAGGCCACGTCGGCCAGCGAAACCTGGTCGGCAGCGACATGTTTCGAACCGGTCTTGTACGGGGCATACGATGGCCGCGGGGCCTTGCTGATGTCGCCGTCCTGGTCCGCCATCACCACGGTCCGCTTATCGTCGATATGCAAGGCCGCATTGCCGTTCCAGTAGCCGTCCGTGGCCAGGATGGCGAAGTTGCGCTGGCACGCCGCCTGGATCGGGTCAGGACCGTTCGGGAATGCCAGGTTCTTGCCGAACTTATACAGGCGGCCGACTTCGTTCAGCGCCGCGCGCAGCGGCGTGCTGGTGTCGGGGTTGAGCTTGTACAGCTCGCTGTAGAACGATTTCTTATGATCGCCTTCAAACGGCTCGATCGGAACCGCGATGGTGGCGTTATCAATGGTCATCATGCCCATGCGAGCATGGAAGAAGTTGGCGTCAGTCTTGTCTTCCGTGACCGGCTTCGGCGTGCCGCGCACGTCCTTGAACGCCAGGCCGATTGCCGATTTCGCCATTTGCGCGCGCGTACGGTACCAGGCGTACCAGCTGGCAAAGTTGGTGATTTCCTCCTCGAAGCTGCAGCTGCTTGCGGCCTTGCAATCGGTGCGGCTGGCCGCCTTCGGATAGCTGCTGCGGGAAGGAACAATGTCGACCCGTTCCCATTGGCTGAAATTGACCATCGTGTGGGTGTTATCACGGGTCGCCTGGCAATTGCCGCCGTTGGCTTCGCACCACTTCACCGTCACGTTGTAATAATACGGCGCGCCCGTAACAACGCTGGCTACATAGTTCGTCCCGTTCGGATAAGCGTAGGTCGATCCATTCAGCGCATTAACGCAGTTTCTGCCGTTTCCATCGCACCAAACGCGGTCAGGGAAGTTTGCCTTCTCGCTGCCGATTGTGGCCAGGTTGATGGTGTCGCCCGCCTTCAGCTTGGGACAGGCAGTGCTAGGGCCGCAGGGGTAGCCCAGGTCAGTCTGGCCATAAGTCCATTCGACGCGCTGCTTGCCGTAACCATCGCTTGGAATCCCTGCCCATGGCGAGTTGTAGGCTGTCCGTGCCGCCTTGGTGGCGTCGGGCCGACGGGTACCATCGTGATCGACCGGCCAATCGTAACGCACCGCAGGGTTGTAATAGATCTTGTTGAAGGCGCTGGCTGCAAACGGCGGATCGCCGTCATTGCAGACGGCAGTCAGCCTGCCGTCCGTGTTGCGGCAATACTTTTCAAATTGGTTGCCCGACTTCATGCGAACGTAGTCGGGCATGTAGTTCCACAGCATACTGCCGGAGTTATCCAGGTCAAGCATGATGTTCGGCAGCAGCACCGCCGTCGTGGAATTTGCCAGCGGCTTGTCCGCCAGGTCCGTGCTGGCAGCGCGCGACAGGGCGGCGCCCAGCACGCTGCCGGCAAACAGCGCCGCCAGCATGAATTGTTTAAAGAGTGGCCTCATCGATAGGTCTCGCATACTCATTGTGAAATAACCGCCTGTACGAAACTGACGTTGGAACGCGGGCCGACCACCCGCACCGTGATACGGTAAAGTGCGACCGTGCTGCCGCCCAGGGCGCTACCGTTCAGGGGCTGGTAAGTCAGCATGGGACGCAGGGTGCCGATACTGTTGTCGCCAATAGGCGGCAGTCCCGAGGGTGCCGTGGAACACTTGGCGGGATCGAACTCGCCTGCCACATCGCACATGCGGTGGATCACGTAGGACACCTGGTTGCCAGCCGCATCGACCGGCAGCTGGGCCACCGCGCCTGCGTCGCTCCAGTCCAGGTCGTCCTTCGGGTCCGTGGTGTCGTTCCCGGTCAGGTCAAGCGCCGCCTGGCTGCTGGCGGAATAGCCTTTGCCGCCGGCGTCGACGTCCAGCCCGGTCGGGTTGCCATGCACCCAAGCGATGGCAGCCTCCACGCCGGCATCGGCGCTGATCGCGGCACTTTGCTTGAATGCCAGGTTGCCCGCGATCAGGGACGACGTGTCGACCGAACGCATCATGGCCAGGCCGGCCAGGGTCATGGCAACCAGCACGATCAGCGCCATCACCAGCGCCACACCCTGCTGCCGGCGGCGCTCTCCTACTTTGACTACCGATTTCATATACGCCCCCAGATCACGTTACGCAGTGGAATGACCGTCTCATACACCTGGTAGCGATAGCAGCCCCAGTCGCTGGGGTAATTGTCGGTTTTAATCGTCGCCCAGCTGGACTTCAGCGAGGTGGTTGCTTTGCACTTCTCGCCAGCGGGCGGCTTTTCGTACTGGCTGGCGCGGGTGACCAGCGCAACGCGGATTGCCTTGATACGCGACCAGTTAGCCGGCGTCGGATTATCCCAGCCTGCATCCGCTGCGCTGACCCATGTGTCAATGGTCTGGGTGTTGGCAGGCGCCACGCCGTACTGGGCCTGCAAGTCAACCACTTCGGACATCACGAGTTCGTTGACGACGGCCGGATTCTGCGAATTGTCGCTGCGCTCCAGGTCGTGAGTGGCCATGTTGACCGAATAGGTCTTGCGGAAGATCGGCCCGTTCGTGGCCGGCTTGAAACAGGTCACGTTGGCGCCAACCTGGTACTTCGGCCATTCGGCGGAAAAACTCGCCGGCGGGTTGTATTCCCCGTGCGCGCCGGGGCTGTGCTGCAGCCGGGACGCTTCTTCCTGCACTTCGGTGATTTTCATCACAGTGCAGTTGCCGGCCTGGGATACCAGGGCCAGGTCGCCTTCCGAGCACGCCGCCGGGTTGGCGACATCCAGTTCGGACGATGGCTGCGGCATTTTCTTGCGTACCACGGTGGAGCCGGAGGGCAAGGAGGACGACAGGTTGGGATCGGCAAAATACTGGATGGTCAGGGTGTCAGGCTTGGTGCCGCCATCCTTGATCAGCGCCGGAGCGAAATTGACGTCGGTCAGCGCGCCTTCCACGCCGCCGCAACCCGCACTCTTGTCGCAGTAGGCATACACCTTGGTGCATCCGGAATAGGAATTGGGGCCGGCAGCCATGCCCCAACCCGCCGCCTTGGCATCGCGCTCCAGCATGTACAAAGCGATGGCGCCGTTGGCTTGGGCATCGGCGCTGCTGGTGGTGGCGCGCTTGCGCGCTTCGTTATTGGTAAATGCCTGCGCCACGATCAGTGTGCCCAGCATGCCGATGACCAGGCCAACCATGACCTCGATCAGCGTAAAGCCTTTTTGTGAGCGGTACATATATTTCCTCAACCGTTGATCTGGGCCACGGCCTGGTAGGTATGGGCCTTGGATTCGCCAGGAAGCTGCCAATTGATGGTGACCGTTACCTGGTTGCCGTTGACCACTACCGTGCGCTTGCCGTTCGGCAGACCGGGCACGGCCTGGTTCGTGGTGGCGTAGGCAGCCAGGCTGGTGGGATGCACCCACATGTCGCCCAACAGCTGGTTGGCCGCAAAGCTGGCCTCCAGGCGGTACTTGGAATCGGTGACCTGGCGCGTGGCCGAGGCCTGCATCCACAGGAAGGCCAGGATGCCGAACGAGAAAATCAGGATGGCTGCCAGCGCTTCAAGCAATACGATGCCGTCCTGGCTGCCAGGTTTCAAATTGCGAATCATGGGATAGCTCCTTAAGTACAGCCTTGGGGCGTGCCGTTCAGTTTGGTGTTCGGGTCGCACATGCGGACCTGCCCGCCAGCGCCAACGGTCACCACATAACGGCGGGAGTCGGTGGTTTTGGCGTTGGTGATGTCGATCCGGCTGATTTCCGTACCTGCGGCAGCGGCAACCCGGCCGAAGCTGTCGAATGTGACAACGGCCGGTTCGTCGAGGCCGGCGCCGGCCGCCAGCGCGGTGCTGAACGTGTCGGCCTTCAGCGGCTTGGGCAAGGCCACCTTGCTGATGCCGAGCCGCGCGTTGCCGCCGCCTTCGTCCGGCCCATGCTCCTGGATCGGCGCCGGACAGATATTGGCGTTGACGCAACCCACGGTCCAGGCCACCTTGCCGTCCTTGTCAGTCAGGCTGAAGCGCACCGGCGTATTGCGCCGCAGCGCTTCCGTGCGCGCCAGCTGCAGGCCGTTCAGGACGGATTCCGCAGCCGTGCGGTTCTGCGCATCCTGGATCATGCGCGAAAAGTTCGGTATCGCCAGCGCCAGCAGGATGCCGAGCACGCTGATGGCCACCATCAGCTCGATAAGGTTCACACCACGTTGCTTACGCATCAGCAACGCCCGCCCTTCCCGGTTACCCAGCACGTGTCGGATTTTGCCCAATCGGTGCCGGTCGGCACGGCGGACGTCTTTTTGACGTTGCTCTCATTGACTTCGTAGGTGAAGCCCTTCATCGGCCCCTTGCCTTCCGCCTTCAGGCCGTAGCTCATGCCGCCGGCGGCGATTTCGCAGGTGAACGTAAAGTCGGGGTTGGTCGACGGTGCCGCTGGCTGGCCCTTGTCGCAGGCGCCGGCATACGTGCGGTTGTCCTGGAAGTACTGCTCCAGCTTGATGCGCATATCGGCCAAGCCATTGGTGGCTTGGGGAATGTGGCCACGGATGACATAATCTTTATAGGATGGCAATGCCACCGCCGCCAGGATGGCGATGATGGCGATGGTAACCATCAGTTCAATCAGGGTAAAACCACTGCGGCGGTGCTTGAATAGTTGCTTCACAAGGATTCCTTAACCAGCAGAACAAGTCTTGCTGAAAAATAATGTGACGGAAGTTTAACTGCATTTGGGAAAGAAGTCTCGCACAATTCGTTGCCATAAAGCATCATTAGAACGGTTTATCTACGAATTGGCGCAGTCGCCGCACACCCGCCCCGTGGGGTAAAATGCAACGTTTTCCCGCGCCCGGCGCGACGCCCGAACGAAATTCAGAAAAATGACCACCCTGCCTTCCGAAATCAATCCTGACGCCGTCAAAAACAGCCCGGCCGAAAAAGTCACGCCGATGATGGCGCAGTACCTGCGCATCAAGGCCGATTACCCGAACATGCTGGTGTTTTACCGCATGGGCGACTTTTACGAGCTGTTCTTCGACGATGCCGAGAAGGCTTCGCGCGTGCTGGGCATTACGCTGACGGCGCGCGGCACCCAGAACGGCGTGCCGATCAAGATGGCGGGCGTGCCTTTCCATTCGCTCGATGGCTACCTGGCCAAGCTGGTCAAGGTGGGCGAGTCCTGCGCGATCGCGGAGCAGATCGGCGACCCGGCCCTGGCCAAGGGCCCGGTCGAGCGCAAGGTGGTGCGCGTGGTCACGCCGGGCACCCTGACCGATTCGGACCTGCTGCCGGAAAAATCGGAGCGCCCGCTGCTCGCCATGACCATGATTAGCAACCGCAAGGTGGTCACCTGCGGCCTGGCCTGGCTGTCGCTGGCTTCCGGTGCGCTGCGCCTGATGGAGTTCTCCGGCGACCAGCGCAGCGTCAACACCCGCCTGGGACAGGAGCTGGAGCGTATTGCGCCGGCCGAAATCCTGCGCGGCGACGATGCCGACATGTTCGACGATATTTCGCTCTGCCACGTCAACAACGTGCCGGCCTGGCACTTCGACGTGGTGCACGGGCATAAGGCCTTGCTGGACCAGTTGGCTGTCGCCACTCTGACCGGCTTTGGCGCGGAAGGCCTGGGCGCGGCGTTCGGCGCGGCCGGCGCCCTGCTGCGCTACGCGCAATCGACACAGGGCCGCGGCCTGCAGCACGTCAAGAGCCTGTCCTGCGAAACGGAAAACGAATACATCGGGCTCGATGCGGCCACGCGCCGTAACCTGGAGCTGACCGAAACCATCCGCGGCCAGGAATCCCCCACCCTGTTCTCGCTGCTGGACCACTGCCGCACCGCCATGGGTTCGCGCCTGCTGCGCCACTGGCTGCACCACGCCAGGCGCGACCAGTCGGTGGCCCGCGCGCGCCACGACGCCATTGCGGCGCTGATGCAGCACGACACCACCGGTTCGCTGGCCTATCACCTGGCGCAAGTGCCGGATATCGAACGCATCACCACCCGCGTCGCCCTGCTGTCGGCGCGTCCGCGCGACTTGTCCGCCCTGCGCGACGGCCTGCAGCAATTGCCCAAGCTGCAGCATGCCATGCTGCGCGCCCTGGGCCACGACAATGCGGACGGCCTGCTGGCCAAGCTGCACTTTGGCCTGAACGAGCCGCAGGAATGCGTGGACCTGCTGGTGCGCGCCATCATGCCCGAACCGGCCACCATGGTGCGCGACGGCGGCGTAATCGCCCGCGGCTACGATGCGGAGCTAGACGAACTGCGCGGCCTGTCTGAAAACGCCGGCCAGTTCCTGGTCGACCTGGAGACCCGCGAACGTGAACGCACCGGCATCGCCAACCTGCGCGTGGAATACAACCGCGTGCACGGCTTCTACATCGAGGTGACCAACGGCCAGGCCGACAAGGTGCCGGAAGATTACCGCCGCCGCCAGACCCTGAAAAACTGTGAACGCTACATCACGCCTGAGCTGAAAGCCTTCGAAGACAAGGCCCTGTCGGCGCAGGACCGCGCCCTGGCGCGCGAGAAGATGCTGTACGACGAGCTGCTGGGTGCGCTGGCACCCTTCATCGGCCCGCTGCAATCGATCGCCCAGGCCCTGGCCCAGGTTGATACCCTGTGCGCCCTGGCCGAACACGCCCTGCGCAACAACTGGTGTGCACCCAACCTGGTGGCCGAGCCCTGCATCAATATCGTGGAAGGCCGCCACCCCGTGGTGGAAAACCAGATCGAACGCTTCATCGCCAACGACTGCAAGTTCATGGCCGACCGCCGCCTGCTGCTGATCACCGGCCCGAACATGGGCGGTAAATCGACCTACATGCGCCAGGTTGCCCTGATTACCCTGCTGGCCTATGTAGGCAGCTATGTGCCGGCCACCAGCGCCACCATCGGCCCGATCGACCGCGTGTTCACCCGCATCGGCGCCACCGACGACCTGGCAGGCGGCCGCTCCACCTTCATGGTGGAGATGACGGAAGCGGCCACCATCCTGAACGGCGCCACCGAGCACTCGCTGGTGCTGATGGACGAAATCGGCCGCGGCACCTCGACCTTTGACGGCCTGGCGCTGGCGTGGGCGATTGCACGCCACCTGATTGAAGCGAGCCGCAGCTTCACCTTGTTCGCCACCCACTACTTCGAGCTGACCCAGTTGCCGGAGGCGCATCCGACTGCCGCCAACGTGCACCTGTCGGCGGTGGAGCACAAGGATTCCATCGTCTTCCTGCACGCGGTCCAGAACGGCCCAGCCTCGCAGAGCTACGGCTTGCAGGTGGCGCAGCTGGCAGGCGTGCCGCAGCCGGTGATCAAGGCGGCGCGCAAACACTTGGCGCGGCTGGAGGCGCAAGCGCTGGATGCGACGCCGCAGCTGGATCTGTTCGCCGCACCGGTGACCGACGCCAACGACGATGAAGCACCGGTGGCAACTGCCGCCGCCGACCCGCGCGCCGAAGAACTGCTGGCGGCGCTGGACGATATTGATCCAGACGCCATGACCCCGCGCGAAGCGCTGGACCGCCTGTACCAGCTCAAGCGCCTGGCACAGGCATGAAACGGCGGCTTGCCCTAGGCACGCTGGCCGCCACGGCCGCGATGATGGCCGCCATGCTTGCCACACCGGCCCTTGCACGCAGCGACAAGGCCGCGGCGCGCAAGGGCGAATTCAGCTTCGCCCTGCTCGGCCATCACTTCAGCCAGGGCGAAGGCGACACCGAGTTTCGCCGCATGCTGGCGGAGGCAAGCCGCACCGAACCGGCCTTCCTGATTGCCACCGGCGTCAAGGCGGCCGACGAGCCATGCACGGATAGCCTGTACCAGGCGCGCCGCGACCTGATGAACAGCGCCGAGCGCCCGCTGGTGCTGCTGCCTGCCGGCAGCGACTGGACCGGATGCCGCAACTCCAACGGCAAATCAAACGCCATCGAACGCCTCAACCGCATTCGCGAATTGTTCTTCCGGGAGCCCGATGCGCTGGGCAAGGGCAAGCTGGCATTGAATCGCCAGTCCAGCATTGCCAAGTTCCGCGACTACGCCGAAAACACTTATTGGGAATACGAAAACGTCCTGTTCGTCACGCTCAACGTACCCGCCCGCAACAATCACTACCGGACCGAGGCTGGCCGCAACAGCGAGTACGAGGACCGCATGGTGGCCAACCGCGGCTGGCTGCACCGCACTTTCCTGCACGCCAAGCGCAAGAACCTTGCCGGCATTGTGCTGCTAATGGATGGCGACATCGGCGCCCATGTGGAGCAAGGCTTCTTTGCCCGCCTGGCGCAACAGCGGGACGGCTTCACCGAAATCCGCCGCCTCGTACGCTCGCAAGCCGACAAGTATCACGGCCAGCTGCTGCTGGTGGATAACGGCAAGCAGGGCAAGGCCGCGCCGGTCATTGAGTGGACCAGGAACGTCGGCCACCTGGCATTGGGTGCTGAATGGACTGCGCTGCGCGTGATACCGGGCAGTGCCTCGCTGTTCGTCCTGGGCAGCGAATGATGTAAAAAAGCCCTGCAGTGCAGGGCTTGGAACCTTAGTGGATCGGGTGGCTGCGGAAGTGATCGCCTTCCTCGCCATCGTCGCCTTCATCATCGCCTTCGTGATGATGGTGGCCATGCGGTCCGTGCACGTGCTCGTGGGCGATTTCCTCTTCGGTGGCGGCGCGTACGTCGACCACTTTCAGTTCGAAGCGCAGGGCCATGCCGGCCAGCGGGTGGTTGCCGTCCAGGACCACTTTGTCTTCAGCGATCTCGGTAACGGTGAAGATCATCGCGTCGTCTTCTTCGCCGCCTTCCGGCAAGCCCTCGAACTGCATGCCGATTTCCAGCGGCTCCGGCAGGCGCGCACGCTCTTCCACTTTCAACAGGTTCGGGTCGTAATCGCCAAAGGCGTCTTCCGGTTCAATCTGGATCGTGGTGGCGTAGCCGTTCTCCTTGCCGTCCAGTTCTTCCTCGATCTTTGGCAGGGTGTTCTCGTAGCCACCGTGCAGGTAGACCATAGGCTGGCGACCGTCTTCGATCAGATTGTTCTGTGCGTCGGACAGTTTGTACTCCACCGTCACGACGGTATTCTTGGCGATCTTCATTGAGCTTCCTTTCATATCTAAGCTGGAAGGATTATACCGCTTGCTATAATCGGCCCCATGAAAAAACTGACACTCCTGGGCGACATCACGCCCGAACAATTCCTGCGCGATTACTGGCACAAGAAGCCGCTGCTGATCCGTCAGGCCATCCCCGGCTTCAAGCCACTGCTGCCTTTCGACAAGCTGGCCGAACTGGCCACCAAGGACTACGTGGAAAGCCGCCTGGTCACCAAGAAGGACGGGAGCTGGGACATGCAACACGGCCCGCTCAAGGAACTGCCTGCGCGCAAGGAGCGCGAATGGACCATGCTGGTACAAGGCGTCAACCTGCAGGACGACAGGGCCGACGCGCTGCTGCGCCAGTTCCGTTTCCTGCCCGATGCCCGCCTGGACGACCTGATGGTGAGCTTTGCCACCGACGGCGGCGGCGTCGGCCCGCATTTCGATTCCTACGACGTGTTCCTGCTGCAAGCCCAAGGCCAGCGCCGCTGGAAGATCAGCGCGCAAAAGGACCTGACCCTGATTGAAGGCTTGCCGCTGAAGATCCTGAAGAAATTCAAGGCCACCGAGGAATTCGTGCTGGAACCGGGCGACATGCTGTACCTGCCGCCGCATTACGCCCACGATGGCGAAGCGATCGGCGATTGCCAGACCTATTCGATCGGCTTCCGCTCGCCGTCCTACCAGGAACTGGGCGAAGCCTTCCTGCAATTCATGGCCGACTCCATCGACCTGCCGGGCCGTTATGCCGATCCGGACCTGGAGCCGACCAGCAAGCCTGCTGAAATTCCGAAAGCCATGCTGGGCAAACTGGCCGATGAATTGAACAAGGTCAGTTTTACCGAAGACGACTTCGCCATTTTCCTGGGCGAGTACCTGTCCGAGCCAAAGCATAACGTCTTCTTCCAGCCTGTGGAAAAGCCGCTAACTGCCGGCAAATTCCAGCAAGCCGCCGGAAAAAAAGGCGTCTCGCTCTCGCGCAAGACGCAGATGCTGTATCGCGGCAAGAACGTCTTCATCAACGGCGAATCGTTCGCCATGAACAAGGCCGACAAGGCCACGCTGGAAACCCTGGCCAATACCCGCGGCCTGGATGGCGCAGCCGTGGCCGGCGCGTCGGAAGACGTGCTGGAAGCCTTGTTCGCCTGGTACAGCGACGGCTGGCTCGAACTGAACAAATAATCGGAGATAGCATGGAGAAGCAGCTTTTTGACAGCCGTACCCAGTTCCAGTCCCTGCTGCTGGACTGCATCGCCCAGGCCCGGCTGACGCTGCAGATGTTCGACCCGGACTATGCGTGGTGGCAGTTGGGGCATTCGAAGACCGATGCCCTGCTGCGCCACTTCCTGCAGCACAAAGGGCGCATCCAGCTGGTGGCCCACCGCAATGCCCACCTGGAGCGCAATGAACCGCGCTTTCTGAAGCTGCTGGAGGATTACAGCCACCAGATCGAATGCCGCCTGACCAGCCGCAGCATCAACACCCTGACCGATTCCTTCTGCGTGGCCGACGGCGTGCACATCGTGCGCCGCTTCCATGCCGACCACTTCCGCGGCGAAGCGGATTTTGATGCTCCCTCGTCAACCCAAACCAGTTTGGAGCGTTATGAAGCTATCTGGGCTGAAACCCAGCCGGGCCTGCGACCAGGAACGACTGGATTGTGAGCCAGAAAAATGTAAAATGTTGCAGTTCGAGGTAAGACGGTAATCGCTGCAGATGGCAGTAGAACGGCGCGGAAAAAAAATATTGCGTTTTCGCAAAATAGTTGTGTAAACCGCCTGTTTTGCTATTGCGACGCAGCAGAAAACGCTATAATATCCGGTGTGTTTCTGTGTCTGGTCGACCTTTTTCTGAAGGTTGGAAGGGCCGACGAAACGCCGTACGAGCGATAATTACCGGTAATTATTCATCGCAACATTGTTTAATTTTTGTTGTTATTTAAGGAAAACAAATGAAAAAATCCCTGCTGATCGCCTCCCTGCTGGCTGTTGCTCTGGCTGCTTGCTCCAAGAAAGAAGAAGCTCCTGCTGCTCCAGTAGCTACCCCAGAAGCAGCTGCTCCAGCAGCCGCTCCTGCAGCTCCAGCAGCTGACGCTGCTGCTGCTCCAGCTGCTGCTCCAGCCGCTGACGCTGCTGCTGCTGCTGCTTCCGCTGCTACCGACGCTGCTGCTGCTGCTTCCGCAGCTGCTTCCGCTGCTTCGGCTGCCGCTTCCGCTGCTTCCGCTGCTGCTAAGTAATTCCTTGCAGGGAAAAGAAACCAGCCTCCGGGCTGGTTTTTTTTCGCCTTGAGTTTTGAAAGTCGGGGTCAGCTCCGGCAATCGGACATTTATGTCCGATTGCCGGAGCTGACCCCGACTTTTAATAAAAAAGCCGGCTTGCGCCGGCTTCTCTCATTGAAAAAGGCCCGGGCCTTATTTCAACTGTTCCTGCAGCAGGGTCAGGATCTTTTGGCCTACCGGGGAGTCTTCCGGCTTGTTCTGGTTGTTCCACACCGAAACCTGGGTGGTGTTGACCGAATCCGAACGCACCGAGATACGGTAGCGCTGCGCTTCCTTCTCTTTGTCCGAGGCGCCGAAGCTGAACAGCTTGCTGAACCAGCCGCGGGTATCGGTGGCATCGTTTACGAAACGTACGAAATACACGCCCTGCACACGGTCGCGGTCTTCCACGGTGAAGCCGGCACGGTCCAGCGCCAGGCCCACGCGGCGCCAGGTGCGCTCGAAGCCTTCGTCGGTCTTGATGTAGGCGTTGGCGCCCTCGCCCACCAGGGTGGCGTGCTGCGCCTGTACCGCAGCATTGTCGACCGAGGTGCGTGCCGCCGCCTCGTCGGCGGTGCCACCCAGCTTGGTCATCAGCTTGGCCAGGAAAATTGCCTCGAGGTTCGGGTCGCTATTGCGGTTGGTCCACATGGTCGACTCGTTCTGCGCGCCGGTCACCACTTCCTTGGTGCCGCGGTGGCTGATGTAGACCTCGGTGCCGCCAGCCGGATTGCGCTCCAGGCGGGTGCGGTACTTGTCGCGCTCGCCGCTCGAGTACAGGCCGTCGAACACCTTGCCGATCGTGCTGCGGATGAAGTCTTGCGGGATCTTGGCGCGGTTTTCATTCCATTCGGTTTCCATCACGCCGGCAGTGGCGTCGTCCACCGCCAGGGTAAAGCCCGACTCTTCCCAGAACGTTTTCAGTTGCGGCCACAGCGCTTCAGGGGTCTGCTGCACCACCAGCCAGCGCTGGTTGCCGGAACGCTCGACGCGCACCGCGCTGTTGCCGGTGCTGGCCACTTCATTGCTGCTCACCTGGGCGCCAGGGGCGGTGCCGCGGGCAGCCTGGTAGCCGGAAGCCGTCGCCACGCCGCGGTCGTTGCTTGGCAGCGAGTAACGGTTGTCCTTCGACAGCTGGGTCAGGTCCGGCGGCACGTCCAGCGTGCTGGCCTTCTTGGCCGATTTGTAATCGACCTTGGTTTCGCCTACAACGGACTGCACCATGCCGCAACCGGTCAGGCTCAGCATCAGGGCGCCAACGACGAGCCCGCGCTGCGGGGTCTGGGAAACGATCTTGCGAATAGTCATGTGAAAAAGAAGATTAGTTCAGCACACCGGATTCACGCAGGGCAGCGCGGACGGTCTCGTGATACTGCGCTGCCAGCGACACCAGCGGCAGGCGGATACCTTTCGGCATCTTGCCCATTTCCGCCAGCGCCCACTTGACCGGCACCGGGTTCGGTTCAATGAACAGGTGCTGGTGCAGCGGCAGCAGCTGGTTGTTGATGGCAGTTGCCTTGGCGGCATCGCCCGCCATCGCGGCTTCGCACAGCTCGTGCATCTGGCGCGGCGCCACATTGGCCGTCACCGAGATATTGCCCTTGCCGCCGGCCATCATCAGGGCGATGGCAGTCGGATCGTCGCCGGAGTATACGGCGAAATCGGCAGGCGCGCGGCGCAGCAGGTCGTAGCCGCGGGCGATATTGCCGGTCGCGTCCTTGACACCGATGATGTTCTTGATCTGGGCCAGGCGCAGGATGGTGTCGTTGCTCATATCGGCAACGGTGCGGCCCGGCACGTTGTACAGGATCAGCGGCAGGTCCACCGCTTCGGCGATGGCCTTGAAGTGCTGGTACATGCCTTCCTGGGTTGGGCGGTTGTAGTAAGGAACCACTTGCAGCGAAGCGTCGGCGCCGGCGTTCTTGGCAAAACGGGTCAGCTCGATGGCTTCGGCAGTGGAATTGCCGCCGGAGCCGGCAATCACCGGGATGCGGCCGGCAACGCGCTCCACGGCTGCCTTGATCAGCTCGCAATGCTCGGCCACGCTGACGGTGGCGGATTCGCCGGTGGTGCCGACGATGACGATGGCGTCCGTGCCTTCGGCAATATGCCAGTCGATCAGCGCGTTCAGGCCTGGATAGTCCAGCGAGCCGTCGGCGTGCATCGGGGTTACGATTGCTACAATGCTACCCTTAATCATAGGAAACCAATTGCAATAAGAATTAAAACGACGATTGTAGAGCATACCCTGCACCCGTGGTGCATTTTGGTCGCTCAAAATGACGGCAACAGCGCCGCCTCCCTTGGAAACTCCTCTTTCACGGCGCAAATCCTCTGCACCATGGCCGGCTTCGGTGTATTAACGACCCCATCCTCGAATGCGATGACACGCAAAGCATGCATTCTAGCCAATTCCAATAATTCGCCCGGCTGTAACAAAAAGGCTGGATTTGATGGTTTGCCGAAGGCAGCATTGCCGTCGGCAAAGGTCTCATAAATCAATATGCCGTTCGGCGCCAGGCTGCCCAGCATGTCCGCCAGCAACGGGCGATGCAGGTAATTGGTGACGACGATGCCGGCAAAGCGCAGCGGGCCAAATGGCCAGCAGCCCCCCTCTTCTTCCAGGTCGATCTGGCTGGTGACGATGCCGGCGCCGGCGGTCGCGGCCAGCGCTTCGGCGTCGCGGTCCACCGCAATCACGGCGTGGCCCAGCGCTGCCAGGTGGCGCGAGTGACGGCCGCTGCCGCAAGCGAGGTCCAGCACCTCGCCATTTGGCACCAGGGGCGCGAATCGCTCGACCCAGGCCGATGGCGGCGTAAATACGTCAGCCATAATTCAATCCCATTGCTTCGCGCACATCGCGCATGGTTTCCTGCGCCAGCCTGCGCGCTGCTTCATTGCCATCCGCCACGATGGCGCGCACCAGGGACGGGTCGTCCAGGTAAGGCTGCGCGCGCTCATGCATCGGCTCCTGCTCCTTGACGATGGCGTCGATCACCGGCTGCTTGCATTCGATGCAGCCGATGCCGGCCGACTTGCAGCCCTGCTGCACCCATTCCTGGGTCGGGCCGTCCGAATACACCACGTGGAATTGCCAGACCGGACAACGTTCCGGCTCCCCGGCATCGGTGCGGCGCACGCGCGCCGGGTCGGTCGGCATGGTGCGGATCTTCCTGGTGACCGATTCCTTGTCCTCGCGCAGAGCAATCGCATTGCCGTAACTCTTGGACATCTTGCGGCCGTCCAGCCCCGGCAGGCGCGCGGCTTCGGTCAGCTTTGCCTGCGGTTCGACCAGGATCAGTTTGCGCGCGCCTTCCAGGTAGCCGAACAGGCGCTCGCGGTCGATCATCGACAGGTTCTGCGCATCGTCTAGCATGGCCTTGGCCTGCTCCAGCGCGGCGTCGTCGCCTTCCTGCTGGTAAGCGGTGCGCAGCTCGTTGTACAGCCTGGCGCGCTTGCTGCCCAGCTTCTTGACCGCGTCCTGCGCCTTTTCCTCGAAGCCCTTCTCCTTGCCGTACAAGTGGTTGAAGCGGCGCGCGATCTCGCGCATCATTTCCACGTGCGGCACCTGGTCGTCGCCGACCGGCACTTCGCTGGCGCGGTAGATCAATACGTCGGCCGCCTGCAGCAGCGGGTAGCCGAGGAAGCCGTAGGTTTGCAGGTCCTTGTTGGCCAGGTTGTCGATCTGGTCCTTGTAGGTGGGAACGCGCTCCAGCCAGCCCAGCGGGGTGGCCATCGACAGCAACAGGTGCAGTTCGGCGTGCTCCGGGACTTTCGACTGGATGAACAGCGTGGCCTGGGTCGGGTCGATGCCGGCAGCCAGCCAGTCCACCAGCATGTCCCAGGTGGACTGCTCGATGATGGACGGATCGTCGTAATGCGTGGTCAGCGCGTGCCAGTCGGCCACGAAAAACAGGCAAGGCTGCTCGGACTGCATCCTGATCCAGTTCTTCAGCGCACCGTGGTAGTGGCCAAGATGCATGCTGCCTGTCGGGCGCATGCCGGAGACTACGCGGTCAGGGTACATGGTGTCAGCTCAGAAATGGTAGGAATGGCAGCTCGATCAAGGTCATCACCATGCCCACCAGGGCACCCACCATGGCTCGGAATGGGCCAGTGTTCAGCAGCAGGATAATGCCGATGAAGATGATCGGTCCCAGGCGCTCGATGCTGGCGAATTTATCGGCCAGGTCGCGCGGAAGCAGCGACGTCACGATACGACCGCCATCAAGGGGCGGGATCGGAAGCAGGTTAAAGGCGCACATGACGGCATTGGCGATGACACCGGCCTTGCACACCTCAATCGGAAAACGCTCCGTCACGCCCAGTTTGAGCATCAGCACCAACATCAGCATCCATCCCAGCCCCATTGCAAAATTGGCGGCCGGACCGGCGGCGGCCACGAAGCCCATCTGTTTTTTCGGATTGCGCAGGCGGTTGAAATCGACCGGTACTGGCTTTGCATAACCGAATGCCATATTCAGTGGCGACAGCAGCAGCAGAATCGGCAAAATGATCGTGCCGAACAAGTCTATGTGGCGCATCGGGTTGGGGGTCAAACGGCCCAGCTTCTCGGCGGTGTTATCGCCGAAATAGCGGGCCACATAACCGTGGGCAGCTTCGTGCAGAGAGATCGCAAACAGGACGGGAATCGCGTACACCGCGATGTTGCGGATGATCTGGTCAAAATCGTTCATGACTGGGATTCTATCAGAGGGCTTCTACCGTCCCGCCAGCTGCCTGCGGCGTGGGCGAGGCCATCGATCAAGGGTTCAGAGGCCAAGGGCGGCGGGGTCGCCGCGGCCGGTTCGGACCAGTTCCGGCTCATCGCCGGTCAGGTCCACCACGGTGGTGGGTTCCAGGCTGCAGGCGCCACCGTCGATCACCAGGTCGACCTGCTTGCACAAGCGTTCCAGCACCATATCCGGGTCGGTCAGTGGCTCGTCGTCACCGGGCAGGATCAGGGTGGTGCCGAGCAGCGGCTGGCCCAGTTCGGCCATCAGCATCTCAGTAATCGGGTTCTGCGGCACGCGCAAGCCGATCGTCTTGCGCGAAGGGTGGGACAGGCGGCGCGGCACGCAACGCGTCGCCTCCAGGATGAAGGTGTACGGTCCTGGCGTAGCCGCCTTCAGCAAGCGGAATTGCTTGTTGTCGACGCGGGCGTAGACGCCGATTTCGCTCAGGTCGCGGCACAGCAAAGTCAGGTGATGCTTCTCGTCGATGCCGCGGATGCGGCGCAGCTTCTCCACCGCAGCCTTGTCGTCCAGGTGGCACACCAGTGCATAGCAGGAATCGGTCGGCAGCGCGACAATGCCGCCGCCGTGAATGATCTGCGCCGCCTGCTTGATCAGCCGAAGCTGCGGATTGTCAGGGTGTACCTGGAAAAATTGGGTCATGTTTTAGCGCAGCTGTTGCAGAGCCGCGATGCGTTCTTCGATCGGGGGATGGCTGGAGAACAGCGCCGCCCAGCCGCTTGGCGAAGTGATGCCGGATGCCGCCAAGCCTTGCGGCAGTTCGCCCGGGTGCACGCCGCCCAGGCGCGCCAGCGCGTGCTGCATCGGCACGGCAGAACCGAGCAGGCGCGCCGAGCCGGCATCGGCGCGGAACTCGCGCTGGCGCGAGAACCAGGCAACAATCATCGAAGCGACCAGGCCAAACAGCAGCTCGCACACGAAGACGGTGACCATATAGCCAATGCCCGTGCCGCGGCGCTCTTCGCCCCTGCTCAGCATGCCGTCCACCACCGAACCGACGATGCGCGCCAGGAACACCACAAAGGTATTGACCACGCCCTGGATCAGGGTCAGGGTCACCATATCGCCGTTGGCGATGTGCGCCACCTCATGGCCCAGCACGGCCTCGACTTCTTCCTTGTTCATCGACTGCAGCAAGCCGGTCGAAACCGCCACCAGGGCGTCATTCTTGAAAGCGCCGGTGGCGAAGGCATTGGCGTCGCCTTCGTACACGGCCACCTCCGGACGGCCGATGCCTGCCCTGTCGGCCAGCGCGTGCACGGTGCCGACCAGCCACTGCTCGGTGGAGTTCTGCGGCTGCTCGATGACCCGCGCGCCGGTCGACCATTTGGCCATCGGCTTGGACATCAGCAGCGAGATGATCGCGCCGGTGAAGCCCACCACGGCGGAAAACGCCAGCAGGCCACCCATGCTGGTGCCGGAACCTGGACGTCCGATACCCAGCAGGGACAGAACGATGGAAAGCACCAACATCACGGCGAGGTTGGTGGCAATGAAGAGGATGATGCGTTTCATAGAGCGGCCTCCGGTCAGGTCTACCGAGCAATAATCTATGGTCGGCAGCAGGGTTTTGCAAGCCTCCCGTCAGAACCAGTCATGCCAGACCGGCGTTACATTGCCCGGCAGTGGCGGCAGCAGGCGGAAATCGACCCGCGCCTCGCCCGGCGCATGGAAATCGGTCCCGCGCGACGCCAGAAAGCCGTAGCTGTTGGCCAGATTCGCGTATTTCGGATACTGGTCCGGCGTATGCGAGCCGGTCACCACCTCGATCGCCGTTCCGCCCAGCTGCTTGAATTCATCAAACAGGATACCTTCCTGCATCGGCGTGAACTTGTAGCGCCCCGGATGGGCAATCACCGCGATCCCGCCCGCGCCCAGGATCCAGCCCACCGCATCCTGCAGCGAAGCCCAGCGATGCGCGACAAACCCCGGCTTGCCCGGCGACAAGTACTTGCGGAACACTTCCGACACCGAGGAACAGACGCCCTGCTCCACCAGGAAGCGGGCAAAGTGCGTACGCGACATCAGCGCCGGGTTATCGACGTAATTCAGCGCGCCTTCGTAAGCGCCCGGGATGCCCGCCATGTCGAGCTGGCGCCCGATCTCGCGGCCACGGTTATCGCGCCCGGAACGGGTAGCTTCCAGCCCCTGCACCAGGGCCGGATTGTTTTCATCGATCTGCAAGCCGACGATGTGCACCGTCTCGTTGGCCCAGGTGATGGAAATCTCGACACCGGTGACAAAGCGCATGCCGTAGAGCTGCGCGGCCGCACGGGCAGTCGCGACGCCGCCTACTTCATCGTGGTCAGTCAGGGCCCAGACATTCACACCCGCCTTATGGGCATGCTCGGCCACTGCCGCGGGGGGCAGCACGCCGTCGGACACGTTCGAATGGCAATGGAGGTCTACGTTCAGCATACGAATTGCAATATTGCGAAGCTTTCATTGTACGCTGAAAGCTCAGGCCAGGAATTCCTCCAGCATTTGCGCCAGCAGTTCCGGCTGGTCGTGGTGCAGCATATGGCCGGCATCGGGCATCATTTTCGGCGTCACCTTAGCCAGGTGGGCCAGGCGGCGGTCGATCTCGGCGCGCGCCTCATCTTTTGGGCCCATCCACAGCCACATATTGGTGTCTTCCGCCTCCACCCACAGCACCGGCGCCGTGATTTTCTTCCAGCAGGCCAGCACTTCCTCCACCCGGTAAAGCGAAGGGCCGGGACGCTTGTGCACCGGGTCGCCCAGGATCTCCCAGCGGCCCGCGGCATTCTGCGCCGACCAGTGGCTGGCCAGGAAGGTGGCCCGTTCGTCCGACAGGCGGGGGTTGGTCTTTTGCAGGCGGGCCGCCACGGCGGCCTGTGAATCGTAGCTGCGCATTTCCGGCTCCACCAGCAATTCATCGAGCCACTTGCGCAGGCGCGACGGCGCCTGCTGCGGCACGGTCGCCTTCAGGCCGAACCCTTCCAGGTTGACCAGGCGGCGGATGCGCTCCGGCCGCACGCCCGCATACAAACTGACAACGTTGCCACCCATGCTATGGCCCAGCAAATTGACCTCCCCTTCCGGCTGGTAATGGCGCAAGATGGCGTCCAGGTCGGCCACATAGTCGGGGAACCAGTAAGTATCCGTGCCATTGCGCTCGCTCAGGCCAAAGCCGCGCCAGTCCGGCGCGATGACATGCCAGTCGCCCTTCAGGCAATCGACTACGAACTGGAAGCTGGCGCCCACGTCCATCCAGCCGTGCACCATGAAAATCTTGGGCGCGCCATCACGGCCCCAATGCAGCACGTGGGTGCGCTTGCCGCGCACTTCGATAAAATCGGAACGGGATGGAATCATGGTGCCTGCCTTGAAATGGGTGAACCAGAATAATAGCACGACCGTTCTAAAATCTGCTTGGCGTACAATAGCGCCACTTCCCTCCTACCGGACCATCCATGACAATTTACCAGCTTGGCGAACACGCGCCAGAGATTGATGCCTCCGCTTTCGTGGCGGAGAATGCGACCTTGATCGGCAAGGTGAGCTTGCACGCGAACAGCTCCGTCTGGTTTGGCGCAACCATCCGCGGCGATAACGAGCGCATCACAATCGGTGAAAACAGTAATGTGCAGGAAGGTACGGTGATGCACACCGACATGGGCTACCCGCTCACAGTAGGCAAGGACGTGACCATCGGCCACCAGGCCATGCTGCATGGCTGCACCATCGGCGACGGCTCGCTGATCGGCATCCAGGCCGTGGTGCTGAATGGCGCGAAGATCGGCAAAGGCTGCCTGGTCGGCGCCGGTGCCCTGGTCACCGAGGGCAAGGAATTTCCCGACAACTCGCTGATCGTCGGCGCCCCCGCCAAGGTCGTGCGCCAGCTGACGGCGCAAGACGTGGCGCGCCTGGCCGGCAGCGCCGACAGCTATGTCAAACGTGGCCAGCTGTTCAAGTCGCAACTGAAAAAGATTGGATAACAATAATGACGAACACCCCGGATACCCTGCAGAAGTTTGTTTTCGAAGACGCCGCCGTGCGCGGTGAGCTGGTCGACATCTCCGCCACCTGGCGCGAAATCGTCGCCCGCCACCACTATCCGGCAGCCGTGAAACGCCTGCTCGGGCAAATGGTGTCGGCGGCCGCCCTGCTGTCGGCCAACCTCAAGTTCAACGGCTCGCTGATCATGCAGCTGCACGGCGATGGGCCGGTGCGCCTGCTGGTGGTGGAATGCGATTCCGCGCTGCGCATGCGCGCCACGGCCAAGATGAATTCCGAGTTCGCCATTGCGCAAGACGCAGGCCTGCAAGCCCTGGTCAACGCACACGGCCACGGACGGTTCGTGATCACGCTCGATCCGGCCGAGAAGGTGCCGGGCCAGCAGCCCTACCAGGGCATCGTGCCGCTGGACGGCGAAGATGTGGCCACCGTCATCGAACACTATATGCTGCGTTCCGAGCAGCTCGACACCAAGCTGTGGCTGGCGGCCGACGACCAGGTCTCGCGCGGCCTGCTGCTGCAAAAGCTGCCGCTGCATGGCGGCAAAGCCGAAACGACGGCGCAGGCTGTCGAGAATTCGCAGGAAACCTGGAACCGCGTGGTCATGCTGGGCGATACGCTGAAGGAAGCGGAGATGCTGGAGCACGGCATCGACGAATTGCAGAAACGCCTGTTCTGGGAAGAGACCCTGCGCATCTTCGAACCGCTGCAGCCGGCGTTCCACTGCTCCTGCACCCGCGAGAAGGTAGGCAATATGCTGAAGATGCTGGGCCAGCAGGAAGTGGAAGAGGCCTTATCCGAGCAAGGCAAGCTGGGCATCAACTGCGACTTCTGCGGCAAGCACTACGAATACGACGCCGTCGATTGCGCCCAGCTCTTCGTCAGCGACGCCCCCGCCGAAGCCCTGATCCACGGCTCCGAAGCCAAGCACTAACGACAGCCGAGCCCGTGTCACACCATGGGGTCACACCCCAAAGGTGACACGGGCTCGTGCGTCCCGTGGATCAGCTCGTGTCACACATAGGGTGTGACCCCATGGTGTGACACGGGCTCAACTATAGTGAGAGGCTGCGTGTCAGGTCCAGCCAGGCTTGCGGTTGCGGCTTGGCGCGCTCGCGAACGCCGAAGAATGTGACCACCAGCTCGCCCTCCTTGTCGAAGAATTCCACCGATGTGACGCCGGCGCGCTGCACCACGTACCCACTCTTCAGCGCAGTTTCGCGAATGTGCAGGTTGAACTCGGGATCGAGCACGTTGTACCAGTCCCCGCTGGCTGCAGTCTTGTTGATCTTGCCGCTGTAGATCTGCGTCGCGGCGCCATTGCCCAGGAAAGCCATGATCGGCATCTGCTGCTTCGCCGATTCGTCCAGCAGCTTGCGCAGCGCTTGCGGGCCGATCTGCTGTACCACACCTTGCGGCGCAAGGCGCATCGCCTGCTCGCGGGTCAGCTTGAATTCACTGACGATGCGATTGAACTGGTGCACGTCGGTCATCTCTTTCCAGGCAAGCTGGAATTCCTTCACGTCCACCGCGCTGTCGGCCAGTTCTGCCGCTTTCGGTGCGGCCGCGGCGATCTTCAGTTCTCCCGCCTGCTGCGGGTGCTTGAACTCCGCCACGATCTTGTCGAATACGGCCACGCCGGCCTCGCTCTTCACATAGACCTTGTGCGCCGCATTGCCCTGCGCGTCAAAGAACTGCAGGCTGCGGCTGGTCGTGCCATCGCGCCCCGGCTGCACGACCGCAAACGCGTGCTTCCAGTTCGCGAAGTGGAAGCGCATGTCGATCTCGCCGCCCAGGTAGCCGCCGCCCACCGCGCGGAAGCGTTCCTTGTCGGTGAAGGATTCCGGCTTGGCCTTGGTGGCTACACCGGTGCGTTCCAGCACGCCGTTCTCGTTGCGGGTCAGTGCCATCACGGTGCCGAGGTCCAGGGCACGGATCATGATGTCGTTCACGGCATGGTCGGCGTCGGACAGGCGCGTCACGGTCTTGCCAATGCCGGTTGCCAGCAGCTCCGCTTCGGAAGCGCCCAGCGTGCGCGCGGCATCGCGAATCTGCAGTTTGGGCTGCTCGGCGCGCAGCGTGTTCCAGCGCTCAGCCAGCGAAGGCGCCGGCGTGGCGGCGCTGACGGTGCCGGCAGCGATTGCGATGAGGCCGGTAAGCATCAGCAATGCGTAAATCTGCTTCGTCTTCATGTTCTTCTCCTTGTCAGTACATCAGTTTGAAATTGACGGCCAGGTGGCGGCCGGGACGCGCTTGTCGTTCGATTTCGGCCTGCGCGGCAGCCGTAGTACCGGCGGCCAGGGTGCGCACGGCGGCGTAATCCCAGTACTTCCTGTCGCCCAGGTTGTAGATGCCGGCATTCAGTTCCGCATGTTTGCCGATCTTCCAGTAGCCGGCCAGGTCGACCACCGTGGCGGATGGCACTGCGAAGTAGGCGGCCGGCTGCGACTGCGCCGCTGCCACTTCGCTCCCGGCCTGCTTGCCGCGCATATGGAAGGCCGTCAGCGATGCGCCGGCCCGCTTCTGCGCGTCATCCCAGCCCAGGCTGGCGGTGGTCTTGTAAGGCTGGATGGAGTTCATGCCTGCCCTCTTGCCGGTGCGCTGGTTCTCCAGCGTGCCGCGCGAGGCACCTGCTGCCAGCGAGGCGCTGAAGCCTTGCAGCGCAGGGGTGAGCTTGCCCAGGTCGGCCAATGCCGAAAATTCGCCGCCCCAGCTGCGGGCCTTGCCGATATTCTCGGGGCGGAACAGGCCAAAGGTGATGGTCGGGAAGTTGACCGGGTCGGCCGGCTGCGCCACGTACTCGATGAAGTCCTTGTAGCGGTTGTAGAAGGTGGACGCGCTCACGACCAGCCAGCGCGATGCATGGCCGCGCAGGCCCAGTTCGAAGGCATTGCTGCTTTCCTTGCCCAGGTTCGGATTGCCGAGCGTGGCGTAGCCGTTGCCGGCGCCGGTGTAGCTGAACGAGTCGTAGGTGCCGGTGCGTTCGGCCGCGGTCGGCATGCGGTAGCCGCGCGTGAATTTGCCGTACAGGTCGAGCTCCGGCGCCAGTGCCACCGTCAGGCCGAGGCTTGGCGACAGGTAGCTGTCGCTGTCTTCCCTGATCTCCCTGGCGGCGCCCGGCACGGCGATCACATAGTTCTGCAGGTTCTTCGGCTCCAGCTTGCGGTATTCTGCACGCAGGCCTGGCGCCAGCGTGGCGCGCAGGCCTGCCAGCGGGAACACGTATTCGCCGCGTACGAAGGCTGACAGCTTGAGCGTGTCCATGTCCGCCATGCGGTTTTTGTTGGTGACCTGGTGTGCACCGGTTGCCAGCACCGTGCGGTCTTCACGCCATGGGCGGCGCGATTTCTGGTCTTCCACTGTCACGCCAAACGCCATGCTGTCGGTGCCGAACTGGCGGGTGGCGCTGGCCGCCAGGCCCTTACTCTTGTTGAGGAAGGCGGTGTCGATGCTGCGCGCGTAACGCTGGGGCCCCACCACGTATGCCGCATTGGTGTGATCTTCCACGCGGGCATCCTGCACGTAGGCGCGGCTTTCCACCATCCATGGGCCGGCTGCCAGTTCATGTTCCACGCTGATGCGGTTGCGGCGCGTGCGCGATGACTGCATGGCGCCTTGCGGGTAGGAGGTGCCCAGCTTGTTGTCGAACTCGCGTCCGTGTTCGGAGCGGAAGCCGTCGAAGGTGAAACCGAGCTTCTGCCCAGGCGCCAGGCGCCACGCCAGCTTGGCCAGCAGCGCATCGGAACTCCAGTCGTCCGGATTGGGCGGCACGCTGCCTTCGCTCTCGGCCTGTTCGCCGCTACGGTGCACGGCCACGGCCAGCGCCTGCAGGACGCCAAATTGCGCAGCTCCGGTCAGTGCGTGCAGGCGCGCACGATTGGCGCCGTGATAGCCCGCTTTGTACTCGCCGTACACAGGCCGCTCGGCGCTGACGTAATCGGAAGGCGCCTTGGTCACGAACGACACCTTGCCGCCCAGGCCAGCGCTGCCGCCGTCGGCCGCCGTGCTGCCTGCGCCAATGCGCACTTCGCGGAAGGTCTCGGGATCGAAATAGTCGCGTCCCACACCAAAGCTGTTCAGCGTCGAGCTGTCGGGCCGCGGCGCGGCATCCGGCAGCGCAATGCCATCAAGGTCGAGGCCAATGCGGTTGCCTTCCACGCCGCGGATATTGAACCCCGTATTGCCTGCGCCGTCCCAGATGTTGGCGCCGCCGCTCAGGGCCGCCGGCACGGTCACCAGCGTCTCGTAGCGTGCGATTTGCGACATATCCGTCACGCCCCGCTTATCGAGTTCGCGTGAATTGATGGTCTTGGTTTCTTCAGGCTTGGCGGTGACGAGGATTTCGCCGAGGCGGGTCGCCTCCTGAGCGTGGGCGTGCGCGCCCAGGGCGGCAGCCAGCAACAGCGCGAGGCGCCGCGGCCGCAATATGGATGCAGTCATGATGGTCCAGTCGAGAGTCAGTCAAATGCTGGCTCACGGCTGGCACGGGGAATCGTATTCTAATGCGAATAATTCTCATTCGCAAGAGCTGCCTGTGCTGGGGCAAGCGCTGCCTGGGGCACGCATCAACGCTGGTTCGCGCGCACCAAGGGCAACCAGGCCACGTGAGAATCCGCGTATCTCTTGGCTGTGGGCAAGTGCTATGCTCGGCGATATGAAAACAATAATCCTTTCTCTCGCCGTTATCCTTGGCAATGGCATTGCCGCCAACTGCAAGGCGCAAAGCACCGCGTCCGACTACACCATCAGGCAGGATGAGCCGGGCCTTGGCTCGCATATCCGGCGCACACTCATGGAGTCCAAAACGATTGCAGTCAACAAGCGCTATCATGAACTGAGCGCTGAAGACCGGGCCAAGCTGCATTCCTGGTGGGAGTCGGTGCCCGAGGGGGATGAACCGCCCTTTCCAGCCAACGGGCTGAAGCCGATTCATTCGGCCATGCTGGAAGCCCAGTCGATGCTTATGGTCGAAGGAGAGCTGTATTTGGTGGCGACGGTCGACAGTAACGGAGAGGTGAGCCAGGTGAAAGCGGTTGGCTCACCCAGCCCGGAAATGACCAAGTTCGCCGCCTCGGTAATCGGGCTGACGAAGTTCAAACCAGCCATTTGCGGCGGCAAGCCATGCCGCATGGACTACCCGTTTTCCTATAAGTTCACGGTCCGGCATTAAGGCCTGGTTTCGGCGGGGGCCGGCCTGGCCTGGTCCTTGCCGAGGATTTGAACGTAGATTTCGTTCTGCTTGATCATGCTCAGCTCGAAGCGCGCCCGCTCTTCGACGGCGCCGGTGCCGTCTTTCAGGTCATTCACTTCAGAAGCGAGCTTGGCATTACGCTGGCGCAGGCCTTCATTCTTTTCCTGCGCTGCCGCAACCTCCTGTTCCAGCTCCGCCACGCGCAGCCAACCGCCCTTCCCCAGCCAGAGCGGGTATTGGATCAGCAACAGCAACAGAGCAAGGGCAAGGGAAATCAGGCGCATTGGGTCACAACTGAACCGGCCGGGAAGTCCCGGCCGGTGGGTACTTAATTACTTCAGATTATAGAACGCATCGCGGCCCGGGTAGGAAGCGATATCGCCCAGGTCTTCTTCAATGCGCAGCAGCTGGTTGTACTTGGCCATGCGATCCGAACGGGACATGGAGCCAGTCTTGATCTGCAGCGCGTTGGTGCCGACAGCGATATCGGCAATGGTCGAATCTTCGGTTTCGCCGGAACGGTGCGAGATCACGGCGGTGTAGCCGGCGCGCTTGGCCATTTCGATGGCGGCGAAGGTTTCGGTCAGGGTGCCGATCTGGTTGATCTTGATCAGGATCGAGTTGGCGATGTCCTTCTGGATGCCTTCTTTCAGGATCTTGGTGTTGGTGACGAACAGGTCGTCGCCCACCAGCTGCACTTTCTTGCCCAGGGCCTGGGTCAGGTGTGCCCAGCCGGCCCAGTCGCCTTCGTGCATTGCGTCTTCGATCGAGATGATCGGGTACTTGTCGCACCAGGTCGACAGCAGGTTGGTGAATTCCTCAGCGCTCAGCACCATGCCTTCGCCTTCCAGGTGGTACTTGCCGTCCTTGTAGAACTCGGAGGCGGCGCAATCGAGGCCGATGGCGATCTGGGTGCCCGGCTCGTAGCCGGCTTCTTCGATCGCTTGCATGATCAGCTTGATCGCTTCTTCGTGTGAAGCCAGCGAAGGAGCGAAGCCGCCTTCGTCGCCCACGGCGGTGTTCATGCCCTTCTTGTGCAGGATCTTCTTCAGGGTGTGGAACACTTCTGCGCCGTAACGCACGGCTTCCTTGAAGGATGGAGCGCCAACCGGGATGATCATGAATTCCTGGATATCCAGGTTGTTGTCGGCGTGCGCGCCGCCGTTAATCACGTTCATCATCGGCACCGGCATCTGCATCGCGCCGGAGCCGCCGAAGTAGCGGTACAGCGGCAGGCCGGCTTCTTCCGCGGCGGCCTTGGCCACCGCCATCGACACTGCCAGCATGGCGTTGGCGCCCAGGCGCGACTTGTTCTCGGTGCCGTCCAGCTCGATCAGGGTACGGTCCAGGAAAGCCTGCTCATTGGCGTCCAGGCCCATGATGGCTTCCGAGATTTCGGTGTTGATGTTTTCGCAGGCTTTCAGCACGCCCTTGCCGAAGTAGCGCTTGGCATCGCCGTCACGCAGTTCGATCGCTTCGCGCGAACCGGTGGAAGCGCCGGACGGCACTGCGGCACGGCCCATGACGCCGGATTCCAGCAGGACGTCGCATTCCACGGTCGGATTGCCGCGCGAATCGATTACTTCGCGGCCGATGATGTCAACGATTGCACTCATGTGTTTTCTCCAAAGTTAAAGCAAATATCTGGGGCAAAATTGTTGCAAGAATAACAGACGGGGCCAAAAAAAGGCCGCAAATCAAGCGGCCCTTTTGGATAAGACTTAATTGAAGTTGGACTCGAGGAAGCCAGCCTTCTTCGTGACGCGGTCCAGTTCGATCAGAACGGACAGCAGTTCTTTCATGCGGCCGAGCGGCACGGCATTTGGGCCGTCCGACAGCGCTTGTGCGGGAACCGGGTGGGTTTCCATGAACAGGCCGGCTACACCCACCGCCACGGCAGCGCGCGACAGCACAGGCACCATGTCGCGCATGCCGCCCGACGAGCCGCCCTGCCCCCCCGGCAGCTGCACCGAGTGGGTCGCGTCGAACACCACCGGTGCGCCGGTTTCGCGCATGATGGCCAGCGAACGCATGTCCGACACCAGGTTGTTGTAGCCGAAGGAAGCGCCACGCTCGCAGGCCATGAAGTTGTCTTCATTCAGGCCCTTGGCCTTGGCGGCGGCACGTGCCTTGTCGATCACGTTCTTCATCTCGTGCGGCGACAGGAACTGGCCCTTCTTGATATTGACCGGCAGCCCGGATTCGGCGCAGGCGGTGATGAAGTCGGTCTGGCGGCACAGGAAGGCCGGGGTCTGGATCACGTCGACCACGGACGACACGGCGGCGATTTCTTCCACGGTGTGCACGTCGGTCAGCACCGGCACTTCCAGCTCGCGCTTCACGTCGCCCAGAATTTCCAGGCCCTTCTCCATGCCCGGACCGCGGTACGAGGTACCGGAGGTGCGGTTGGCCTTGTCGAAGGAAGACTTGTAGATGAACGGGATGCCCAGTTCAGCGGTCATTTCCTTCAGCGCGCCCGCGGTGTCGAACGCCATCTGGCGCGATTCGATCACACAGGTGCCGGCGATCAGGAAGAACGGTTTATCCAGGCCAATTTCAAAACCGGCGAGCTTCATGCTGCATTCTCCTTGGTTTCGACTGCCTTCAGGGCCGGCTTGCCGGCGGCTGCTTTATGCGCCAGGGCTGCCTTGATGAAGGAGGTGAACAGCGGGTGGCCGTCACGCGGGGTCGATTTGAATTCAGGGTGATACTGCACGCCCATATACCATGGGTGCGCATTGGCGCCGGTGCGCGGCAGTTCCATGATCTCGCACAGGTTCTCGTTCGGCGTGCGCGCTGCCACCACCAGGCCGGCTTCTTCAACGCGGGCCAGGTAATGGTTGTTCGCTTCGTAGCGGTGGCGGTGACGCTCGGTGACCACACTGCCGTAGATCTCGGAGGCCAGGGTGCCCGGCTTCACTTCGCAGGTCTGCGCACCCAGGCGCATGGTGCCGCCCAGGTCGGAGTTGGCGTCGCGTTTCTCGATCTTGCCGTCTTCGTTCTGCCATTCGTCGATCAGGGCCACCAGCGGCTGCTCGGTGTCCGGCTCGAACTCGGTGGAGTTGGCCTTGGTGAAGCCGGCCATGTGGCGCGCGTATTCGATCAGCGCAACCTGCATGCCCAGGCAGATGCCCAGGTAAGGCACCTTCGATTCACGGGCGAACTGCGCCGCCTTGATCTTGCCTTCCACGCCGCGCTTGCCGAAGCCGCCCGGCACCAGGATGGCGTCGAACTTGGCCAGTTCGGCAGTGCCCTTGCTCTCGATCTCTTCGGAGTCGATGTACTCGATGTTGACGCGCGACTCGGTGTGCAGGCCGGCGTGGCGCAGCGCCTCGGTCAGCGACTTGTACGATTCGGTCAGTTCGACGTACTTGCCCACCATGCCGATCGACACTTCGGCCTTCGGGTTTTCCAGGTTGTGGATCAGCTTTGCCCACATCGACAGGTCGGCCGGCGCCGGGTTCAGGTCCAGTGCTTCGCAGATGATCGCGTCCAGGCCCTGGTCGTGCAGCATCTGCGGCACTTTGTAGATGGTGTCCACGTCCCATACCGAGATCACGGCGCGTTCTTCGATGTTCGAGAACAGCGAGATCTTCGCCACTTCGTCTTCCGGGATCTTGCGGTCGGCGCGGCACAGCAGCGCATTCGGGGAAATGCCGATTTCGCGCAGCTTCTGTACCGAGTGCTGGGTAGGCTTGGTTTTCAGTTCGCCGGCCGATGCGATGTACGGCACCAGGGTCAGATGAACGAAGGCGGAATTCTTGCGGCCGGCGCGCAGCGACAGCTGGCGCGCGGCTTCCAGGAACGGCAGCGATTCGATGTCGCCGACGGTGCCGCCGATTTCGCACAGGGCGACATCGTAGCCTTCCGCGCCACGGCGGATGTAATCCTGGATTTCATTGGTGATGTGCGGGATCACCTGCACGGTCTTGCCCAGGTACTCGCCGCGGCGCTCCTTGCGGATCACGGATTCGTAGATCTGGCCGGTGGTGAAGTTGTTCACCTTGCGCATGCGGGTGGAGATGAAACGCTCGTAGTGGCCGAGGTCCAGGTCAGTCTCAGCACCATCATCGGTAACGAAAACTTCACCGTGCTGCATGGGGCTCATGGTGCCTGGGTCCACGTTGATGTACGGGTCCAGCTTGAGCATGGTGACTTTGAGGCCACGCGATTCGAGGATCGCGGCGAGGGAGGCGGCGGCAATCCCTTTACCAAGGGACGACACAACGCCACCAGTGACGAAGACAAATTTGGTCATTGCGAGATCGGCGCCGGGGAGGCGCGCAGCGGGAAATTGAAATTATAGCTCATTTTGGAAGCAAATGCGTGCGCCACCGAACAGACCCCCGCCCCGCCAAGCAGCAACAATGACTTTATTTCAACAGGAGGCCACCATGAGTCTGGAACGCGACGAATATGGCAACTATGTCGACACTGGCCACCAGGGCCCAGGTCCCCGCCTGATGGGCGCGGACACCCTGATCGGCGACCATGTCCATAACCTGCAGAATGAACATCTGGGCACGGTCAAAGAGATCATGCTCGACATGCAAACCGGGCATATCGCCTATGTGGTGATGGCCTCCGGCGGCGTGCTGGGCATCGGCGAAAAGCTGTTTGCGGTGCCGTTCGAGGCGCTATCGCTCGACACCGCCAACCACCGCATGACGCTGAATATCGAGAAGGAGCGCATTGAACAGGCGCCCGGCTTCGATAAGAACCACTGGCCGGACATGGCCAACCAGACCTGGGCTACCGAACTGCACAACTTCTACGGCACCAGCAGCACGACCAGCGGCCCAAGCCACCTGGACCAGAGCTCCCGCTAGAGCTCCAGCCGCATCGGGATAAAGCGTATCCCGTGCATCTCCGCCACCGGGCCGGTAGCCGCAAAGCCCAGGTGGCGGTACATGGCTTCGGCAAAAGTTGACGAGTTGACGGTGAAGCTGCCCGGGTTGCCGCGCGCCAGCGCGCTATCGCGGGCATGCTCCCATAGCCGCTTGCCGATACCCTGCCCGTGCCATGGCGATCCCACGTAAAGACTGAACAAGTGCGAATTGTCGCGCACAGCGACCACGCCTGCCAGCACATCGCCATCGAAGGCCAACTGGTAGCGGTAGTGCTCATCTAGCAGGTTGCGGCGGATGATATCGGGCGAAAACGATACCAGGAATTCTTCCGCACCGCTGCCATCGGGTTCAATGGTCAGGTAGGGCTGCAGCGACAGGATCAGCGCGCTGATCGCCGCCGCATCATCGACCACTGCCGAGCGAATTTCAAACTCCCGGGACAATGTTCTCGCCCTCCACCAGCACATAGCGGCCGCCATCGAATTTATAGCGCGCCATGCCGGCCACGTCCTTGCGCTGGCGCGCCGCCGTTTCCGGTGCATCCCCCGGCTTATCCTCTTCATGCCCGGTAAAGCGCACGACCAGGTCGTCGTACGCGGCGCCCGCGCGTTTTTCAAATTGCCATTTGCCTTCGACCGACCAGCAGTGCGTCCGGTCATCGCCGCAATCGCCGTCGTTGTTGGAAAACATGGAGATGCCATTCTCCGTCAGGTCGTGCATGGAGCCATCGCTCAGGTCGAAAGCCGACAGCGAGCCGATCGTGTGGCCCATCCAGGTGCCGCCGTGCATGACAACAAACCCCGGCTTTCCTTCACCCAGCGCGACCCACTGCACTTCGTCAAAGCGCCCGCTTGAACCAAGCGCGGCAACGTTCTCATGCCGCGCCTCGACCTGCCATTGGCCGCCCTGCTTGCGCAGCACGTAGGCGCTGAGCAAACCGGGCGAACTGTGGCCGCTCATCGTTTCGCCATCATCGCCCAGCAGTTCTGCGTTGGCCACGACAACTGCCCGTCCATCCGGCAACTCCTGCATGGCGACCGGCACCAGGCGGAACTTGAGCATTTCGCTGCGCTGCTCGGGATCGGGCAGGTCCACTTCCATCCAGCTCGCTTGCGCCCCTTGGCCGCCATATACCGCCCGCAGCAGTTCCATCATGCGGACCAGCTTGGGATCAACCGGCTGTTTCGCTGCCACCACGGCTTGCGGCGCCTGCGCCGTTGCAGCCTCCGGCGCTGCCTGGTCAAGCTCTTTCCTGGCGCAGGCAGCCAGAACCAATGCCCCACCCAACAAAATCAAGAACCTCGCGCTCCGCATCAAATTTCCTCCGCCGCATTGCGTCCGCCAACAAGGCGCAAACCCTTCTCGCTCAAGGCATATTGGGCCGTTGATTTGATCTGGCGCTTCTCGCGCTGAGGAATTTCGCCAGCCTCGCCATCTTGCGCCGCTTCGGCGGCGAAGCCATCTTGCGCCGCCTCCATCACGGCCTCAGGGGCCGCCTTCTGCTCGTCGATTACGCCGGCAAAGTCGATTTCCAGGTCGGCGAAGGCCTGCCCCTCCTTTGACACCAGGCGCCATTGGCCGCTGACGTTCCAGCAGCGCGGCCCCTCCCCTCCGCAATCGTCGTCATTATCCGAATGGATAAGGACAGTGTTTGCAGGCAGGACGCGCATATCCTTTGCGTTCAAGTCGAACAGGTTGAGCATCTTGAGTTTCAACCCGCGGTTGCCGGTCTCGCCGACGATGGCAAAACCGTGGCGGCCAGGCCCCAGCGTCACCCAACTGAATTCGCCCGGTTCACCGTGACTGCCGACGCCGTCGATCGCATCATGCCGCCGCGCGATCTTCCATTTGCCGTCCACTTTGTCCAGCAGGTAGGCGCTGATCACGGCAGGCAAGGCCATGTTGCGCTCGCCCGGTGCCTCCGCACTGTCCGGAGGCAGTGCGGTCGTTACCAGCGCCGCCTGGCCATTGGGCAGGATTTTCACGCCCAAAGGAATAATCTGCATTGGACTGAGCACATTCCGATTGCCAACGTCGGGCAATTCGGCGAACGCCAGCGCTTGCCGGCCCTCCAGGCGGACTGCAGCGCCAAACACGGCGCGCATGACGGCCAGTTCCAGCTTCTGTTCCTCATTCAGGGCGGCGGCGGCAGCAAGTTCTGCAGCAGCCGGCTTGGTTTCCGCGGTACGCTGACAGGCGGCCAGCAGGCATAAAGCAAGAAGTGATATCAATTTTCCATTCATGCAAAAATTTTATCACTAGCCAGCCGCGTACATTGTCATCAAAGCTCACCAGTGCGCGTTCCCATCGATTTTGGCGGGCCGGCGCTCAGGGCAACAGGTTCGATGCGTGCTCAACGGCGCAGCCGAAGGCATTCCCGACCCAATCTTCGGCCTGCTGCAGATCGTAGCCCAGCGCCACCATGACTTGCTGCACCTCGGCCGCCGGCGCGCCCAGCCCCTTGAGCAGGTTCACCAGCGCTGCCTCCACCTGCTTGAACTGGTTCTTCAGGACTTGTCCAATCGCCTGCAAGCCGTTGACGAAATTGCGCCATTGCTGCTTGGCCCACGCCAGGAAGGCATCCAGGTCTTGCAGCGCTTCCTGCAGCAATGCCGCGGCCTGTTGCTTCACCAGCGCGAGCAGCGCGCTGGCGATATCCTCCAGTTTGCTGATAACGCCGCTGATGTTGACGTTGAGCAGGGAACAGGGGCTGGCGCTGCTGCCCAATGCCAGATGCAGGCCCAGCAAATCGAAATCGAAGAAGCCGGTAACGACCAATTGTTTGCTGGAAGCGGACAGGCTCAGGCCCGCCGCCACGCTGAAATCCGGCAAGGAGAAGGCTGGAACCACGGTGACGCCCCATAGCGCGATAGCGCCGAACTGGATATTCTGCCAGCCGAAATTGAAGGAAAACGCGGCGCTCAATTGGTAAGCGGCGGGATCGAGCTTGAACTGGATGCTGTCGCCGCTCCAGGCCCCGCAGCCGCCCGCCTGGCTGCCATCCTGCACCGCGTAATCGATCTCGAATTTCTGGTCGGCAGTGGCCAGGGCATACAGGTGCTCGCTGACCACGTCAAGGAAACTCAGGTACAGCGATGAATAGAAGCGTACCGGCTGCCCCTGGTTTACCCCAGGCACCACAATCCCATCCGGCGTGGCGGCAATGGCCAGCACCGGTCCTTGCTGCGCGGGCTGGCCGCTTTGGGTATCCCAGCCGGAGAGCCGGAACACGGATCCCCATACCACCGGCTGGCTCACTTCGATGAAGCCGGAGAAGCCGGCATCGGCATTGGCCTTTTCAGCCAGTGTCAGCGAGACCTGCACGTCGGCCTGCTGCAGCAGCGTCAACTGCGCCTGCAAGCCGAAACCCGGCGCAAACGGGCCCAGCGCGCCGATCTTTTGCAAGCTGGCGCCCTCGACAAACCAGGCGGTGAACTGCTCAATGCTGACCAGGTCGTCGAGGAAGGCCACCACGTCAGCCACCTCCGGCTCGCCGGCCCGGGTCAGCGCCTGGGGCGAGAAGTCCAGCGCGAAGGCGGCGTCCAGCACATTTGACAGCGTCATCGGTTGCTGGTCGGCCTTGGTCCAGAGCGCGATGCCATTGGGTACCTCGAAATCCACCACTTCCACTTCAAACCCTACTTCGAACTCATACTGGGGCGAGGTTGGATTGCTGAGCTTGATGTCACCGCCGAAATTGAGCGTCACGCCAGCCGCCTCGGCCCCCATGCTGACCCCGCCCTGCAGGTCTTCGATCTGCACCGTAGACCAGCCAAACGGCTGGTTCCAGTTCTGCAGCTTGAGCGTCAGGTTCAAGTCGCCTTCCGATGGCAGCAGCTGTCCCTGCAAGCTGAGGTCGATCGCCGTCTGGGCATCCGGATGGAACTGGCCGGCGGCGGTGGCGGTGATGCTGCAATTGCCGTGGTTGCCTGAGCCGGCCAGATCCCACTCCAGGGTCAGGCCGTCAAAGGTGAACACGCCGTTGTTCTTTGCACTGAAGCTGTCTTTCAGCACCGCCTGCACGGCAATGGCGCCATTGCTGCGGGCATAGCTGGCGAACAAGTCGAGCTGGCTGACATCGCCCATGAACTGGGCAATCGCCGCCAGGCTATCGGTCAACTGCAGCGAGGTGAAGAACAGCAGTCCGGCCTGGATATCGAAATCAGCTTGCGTGGCGGGCACGTCCTGTGCGCTCAGCAGCCCCAGCGTCACCAGGCTGCCCGATTTTCCCGGCACAGTGGACACCACCAGGCCCGAATGGCTGAACGTTAGCGCCGACAAGGGCGCCCATAAGCTGCCCGGCGACCATTGCGGCGCCACCACGGCAAACATCACCCCGGTGGCGCCCGCCGTGTGCTGCACGCTCATGGCGGCGTTCAGGAAGTCCTGGTGGTCATACAGCATGCTGCCCAGGCCCTTGAATGTAACGGCCAGGTCGGGCGCCAGCACGAGATCCAGCTTGCCGTTAGCGAACACGACCTGGTTGGCGGGCGACCAGGCCAGCATTTGCGGCCAGAGCGCCTGCAGCGGCCACTGCAAGCTGGCCCCCATGTCGGCCGCCAGCTCCAGCTTCACCCCACCGTCGACCGGGCTAAAGGTCAGCACGACTTGCGCATCCGGATACTGGGTGCTGCGCAAGGTCAGGGTGGCGCCATCCGCCGTGGCCTGCAGTGCCAGGTCGGCCTGGCCAGCCTGCGCTTGCACGCTCAGTTGCTGGCTGGACGGGTCCACCGTCAGCGTGGCAACGCTGCCCAGCTGCAGGCTGATGCCATTCAGGTAGTCGTTCAGCACATCTTGGATCGGCCCTGGGAATTGCTGCTTGGCCAGTTGCAAGACTTTCTGCCCGGTGTCGGATTTGAGCAAGCCCTGCAGCGTAGAAAAAATGTTGTTGCTCATGACTTAGCTCCCCAAGCTATCCAGGGCATTGCGCGCGAACTGGGTGGCCGCCTGGCTGATCTGGTCAAGGTGAGCGCCGATGTAATCGTTCAACGCGGACAGGATCGCCTCCTTGACCTGCCCCTGGTCGAGCACCTCGTTGACCAGCGGGCTGAACGACGCCCCCATCGGTCCGTCCAGCTGCACGGAGATGGCCAGGTCGCCATCTGCCGCCACCAGCGTGATCGCGCTGTAGTGCAGACTCATTGCATCCGGCGTGTCGCCGCTCGAAGTCAGGGTGGTATCCACCCCCAGCGTGCCGCTGTTGTTTTGCAGGGTCAGGGTTAGCTTGCCGGACAACGGTATCGGTGTGTTGGCGCCGACCTGCACATTCAGCCGGAACGGCGTGGTGGCGACGGCGGGTGGCGAGGGCACCGTCATCGGATGGCCCTTGACGTTCAGCATCGGCCCCGGATTCATGCAGCCCAGCAGCAGATTGGCGCTGGCTTGCTGGTTGCTGCCAAAGGCGATGCTGTCGGCCGGGGCCAGCAGGTTGGACAGCCCGCTGATCTCCAGGCTGGACAAGGCGATCTGGGACAGCGTCAAGTTCTGCCCCATGACGGACTTGCTGAACGGGCCATCGAGCGACAGATTGAGCGCGGTGTAAGGTTCCAGCACTGGCGCCGTGGAGCCCAGCACCAGCGTTGGCACGTACACATAGCTGGACTGGTCATTGAGCGCGGCGCGGGCGCGGTTGAACAGGTATTTGTCCACCGCGTTGCTATCGCTATCGACCGCGCTGCTGGCCACCTGGCTACTGCCGAAAATCGAATTGAAGGCGCTGGCCAATTGCTGGTTCAGCAGGCTTTCGACCTGGCCCAGGTTATCCGGCGAGTTCAAGGCTGCATTGATATTACTGGTGAGCAGCGCTGCAGCCTCGGGCGTTGCCAGCAAGTTCTTGTAGAACGTGGTCCAGATGTCGAAGTAGATCGAAAAGTCGGCCGAGAGCGTCGGCGCCATCGATTGCCATTGCAAGTTTTGCAGGGCAAACACCGGCGCGGCGCTGCCATTGCCTCGCAATGCCAGCTGCTGCAGGCCAATTTGCAGCAGCTTGCCATCAGGACTGACGGTGACGGTGGTATTGGCCACGATTTCGGCATTACTGATCTGCAGCAGTGCCAGGCCGCTGGCCTGGCAATCGAAGCCGTTTGGCTTGCCCGGCGTTGGCGTCAGGGGCAAGGTGGGCGGCAATGGCGCCAGCGTGCTGCTGCGCCGCGCGAAAAAGCCCAGGCATTGGGACAGCGAAAAACGCAAGCCGAGGAAGGCCTGCTGGTTGCTGGAATCGACTCCGGCCTGGCTGCCGCCCAACGCCAGCGCCTGGTTCCAATCCTGCCCGGTGGATGGATAGGCGTTGAAATCGAGCTGGATCTGGACCTGATAGCCCGCATCGCTCACCGTGACCTGTGGCGCCGCGCCGCTGATGGAGACATTGGATAGCCCGTCAATCTCAATTTGCTGTACGTTCAGGTCAGGGCCGGCACCGGGGTAGGGTTGCGCGCTCAGGTTGGGCCCGTCCATGATCACCCCGCAGGCAGTCTTGGCGTCGTCAATCATCTGCTGGGTCACCGCGGGCGGATTGGGCGTTGCCTGGCTCAGCAGGTATAGCTGGTTCCAGAAGGCATTGAACCAGCTGTTCGCCATATTGTTGGAAATGTCCTGCGCCCCGCTCATATTGTTCAGCGTCCAGTCATCGGCCTGGATCGGCAGGTAGGGCTGGCCATTCGAACCGGTCATCCCGGCCAGGGCGCGCGGCAGGAACAGGCTGTTGTTCGGGGTATCGCTGTTGGCTTTGCCTAACAGCGTGTTATAGACGAAGTTGAACAGTTGCAGGCCCATATCAGCTCCAGTAAGAGGTTTAATAGGATCGGTTCACAACAAACATGGTGATGTCGTGCAGGGCGCGGCGATACGGGCTATCGGGCAATGGCTGCAAATGTTCCACCGCCTGCAGTGCGGTGGCGCGCGCCTCGGCGTACGCCAGCGCGAACGCGTCGGAGCGGCGGATCTCATCGACCCAGGCGTTGACCTGCTCTGCCGCCACGCTTTCGCTATTGCGCAGGAAACGCACCATCGGGTGCAGGTCGCCGAACAGTTTCATGGCATGGATGATGGGCAGCGTGAGACGGCGCTGGTGCAGGTCGAGGCCTTTGCATTTGCCCGACTCCTGGTCCGACTGCGACAGGTCGAGGATGTCATCCATCATCTGGAACGCGCGCCCCATGTGCCGCCCGAAGGCTCCCAGCCGGCGCAAATCGGCGGTACGCGCACGCATCAGCGCCGCCCCCGACTCACAGGCCAGGCCGAACAGCACGGCAGTCTTGCGGTCGATGGTGGTCAGGTAGCGCCCGTGCAAGGCGTCCGGATGCCAGTAGGGCTGCGTGGTCATTTCGTCGATCTCGCCGCGGCAGATGTCGAAGGCGGAATCGAGCACCCATTTCACCAGCTGCATATCGTGTTCGTCCTCGATCGCCTCGACAAAGCAGCGCACCGCCTGCAGGAATTGCATATCGCCGATCAGGATCGCCATCTCCGTGCCGCGCGCCGCATTGACGCTGCCCTGCCCGCGGCGCAGCGCGGCATGATCGACGATATCGTCATGGATCAAGCTGGCGACATGCAGCATCTCCAGCGAGGCCGAGGCGCGCAAAACTTTGGGCGGTAACTGCCCCTCGGCCTGGAACAGACGCGCCGTGAGCAGCAGCGTCAGCGGACGTAACTTCTTGCCGGCCCGGTACAGCGCCATTTCCGTGTCCGTCAGATAGCCTTGCTGCGGTTCCAGCGCGCGCGCCAGTTCGCGCTCAAAGCCCTGCATCTCGCTTGCCATCAAGTCCTGGATGATCATGCTGACCGGGTCTTGCGTGGGCGTCGCGATCTTCACCATCTCAGCGTGCGCCCAGCAGCACACCAGCCAGGGCCGGCACCAGCGCCCGTTCCAGCGCATCGGCCACCCGGTCGTGCAGCAGGCTCTTGATGAAGCGCGCCTGTACCAGCGCCGCACGCGCCGTGGCGGCCAGCTGCGCCCCCAACAGCTCGTCCCAGCGGCTGTCGTCGAACTCGAGGTCGAAGCCATCCAGTTCGACCCGGCCATCGAGCAGGCGCAGCCCACCCGCCAGCGCGAAACGCAGCGACACATAACAGTCGAGATCGGCCGACAGCCTGCCCTGCGCCAGCGGCACCGGCCGGACGGCCGCCAGGCGGGCGATATGCTCGGCCTGCTCCGCCTGTACCTTGCGCACGAAGGCGCGCTCGTCCTCGCTCAACACCATGGTCCAGGCCTTGCCTTGCGCGTCGCGCCCGCCGATCGGATTGCCGCTCAACAAAGTGTGCACATCGGCCACCGAGACCGCTGTGGCGGGCGTGCCGTTGGCCACCATGCCGTACACCTGGTCGCGGGTCAGTTCCGGCACATCGGGCAACTGGGTGACATTGGTGTTTTGCATTACGGTGCTGGAAAAAGTCACCGCACTGGCGGCCGCCTGGTTGTAAGGATTGCTCGGGTCGGCCGGGTTTTGCGGATTGGCGTTGGCCGCCATCCCGGTCAATACGGTCGCCAGCGCCAGTTTCTGGGTCAGCGCGTTGCCGTTATAGGTGGTGTTGCCGTAGATCTTGGTCTGGCTGTTGATCACGGCGTTGTTGTTGACATTGTCGTTGGTGTCCTGCGCCATTTCCGAAATGGCGTCAGTGGCCCAGCCGTTCTGGAATGACATCGCTATCGGCAAGGTGAAGGCATCGGTGAATGCGGCGCGATGGGTGGAGTAGGTCGAGAGCAAGGTCGCGCCGTTTCCACTTGGCAGGTTTTGCAATACCGCCCGCTGATTATTGGCGGTGGCGATCCAGGTCGGGTGCACATTGCTGTCAGCGCCGCCGGCGCGCCGGGCCGCTCCCAATCGCAGGCCGGTGCCGGCACCGTCGATGCCGCTTTCCCAGATTTGGCTTCCCTGCACTTCTTGCATGCCGTCCAGACTCAAACCGCAGACCTGCAGTTCCACGGTGCAGTGGCCGGCCTCGACGCTGGCCTGCTGAATGCGCAACGCTGCCGGGTCTTCCAGCGTCACCCGCAGCGCCCCCAGTTTGAGGCCAAGGTCGCCGCGCGCATAGCCGGCCTGGGGCGGCATGTCTTGTGCCCGGGCCAAGGGCAGCGGCGGCACCTCGCCAATGTCAAGGTGGCGTGGCAAGGCGGCGCCCAGATGTGCTGCGGTCAGATGTGCCCAGCCTTCGTGAGCTTCCTGCAATTCAACACGCATAAGATTCTCCTGATCCGTATTCGGTGTATGACAGTCTGGCTACGCGATACTCACGCTGGCGGTGACCAGTACATGCTCGCTGTCAGCGGTGGAAATATTCAGCTTGTCCGGCGTCAGCGTCAGCTTGATACCGTCAAACTCGATCGGGATCGCCGGCACCGTCACCGCCATGCCGTCGAGGTAGCTTTGCGCCGTCGACTGCAAGGTGGCAGTGATGAACGGCGTTATCACGCCAATGATGGTGGTGGCTGCGTTCCTGAGCGTGTCTGCATTGAACTTCTCCCAACCGCTGCCATCGGGCGTGTAGCTGATGGTAAAACTGGGTAGTGGCTGCAACTGCAGCTTGACCTGGTTCGAGCCCACCACCGCTGGGGCCACCGTGATTGTCAGGGGGCTGGGATTGGTGCCGAAATCGGCCTTGGCAAAATCGACCATGAGGATTCTCCTGTCATAAGAGATTGGACGCCGCTTCCAGGGCGCAAGCACCCGGCACCAGCCACCACGACACGCCAACGCTGGCGGTGGCGCTGAAGGTGGCTGAGACATTGATATCGGGCAGGGTCGAGGCCAGCGCGATGGAAGCGCTGCTGATGCCGCCACTCAGTGCATAACTGCCGGCCCAATTGCTATCGCTATGGTTCACGCTGGCGCTGTCCATCTTCTGGACGATGGCGGTGCTGTACTGATTCAGCAGCGCGTTCAATACATTGCGTCCCAGCAGGATTCCCAGCGCTTGCTGCGGCCACACCACGCCGCTGATGTCGAGCGGCTTGCTGGAGGTCAGGTTGCTCGCCACGGCCAGGTAGCCGGCGCTGATCGTCATCGCAGGCGGCGTAAAGGTCTGTCCTGCCACATTGATGCTTGACGGGATCTGATATCCGGCCAGCAGGTCTGTCACCTTCTCATACACAATGCCGCACACCACTTGCAAATAAAGCTCTTGCACGCCACCGACATTGAGCGGCTGCACAGCCACCGAGCTCAAGGCGATGTGATCGCCGGCGATACTGACCTGGGCAAACACCACCATCTCGAAGGTGAAAGGCAGCGGCGGCCCTTGCTCCAGGTTGATGGTGGTGGTCAGCGACGGCAATTTGACCTGGAACATCTGGTCGCTAGGCGTTGCCGGCTTGGGCTTGCCGCTGGGGGAAAAAGTGTTGGGGTCGTTCCATTGCGTCGAGTCAGGCGGGGCCAGCACGAATTGCGGCGCGGCGCCGATGGCCCAGTCCACTGATACCACGCCCAGTTTGCCTATCGTTTCAAGGCCCTTGAACAGCGTGGCTTGCGCTGTGGGATTGGCGTATAGCTGCGTCATCCCGGTGTTGAGGGTGCCGGCGTCAACCACGAATGCCACATCGTAATTACTCATCTTCAGTCTCTCCTCGCACCAGATAAGGGTTTTGCGTCCAGTAGGTTTCCATCCACTCGCCACCGTGCCGGTAATGCAGTGGAAAGTCGTCGAAACCGGCGCAGAAACGGCCATCCTGCGGATCGACGCCATACAGCATCCGGCCGTGGCGGCAATAGCCATCGAGCAGTACGTAGTGCTGCGAGCCGGTGCGCCACCTGATCGCCACCGCCAGCGGCCGGCCGCTGTCCAACTCCCGGATCAGCCGCCGGAATGGCGGCCTGCCGCTGCTCCATCCGGCCAGGCAATTCACATAGCGCAAGCTGCGTTCGAGCGGTGCCTGCTGGTTGTAGCGTTCTTGCTCCAGCAAGCCGGGCGGCGGCGCGCAGTTGGGGCGGACCTGGTCGGGGCACAGGATGCGCCAGGCCAGGGCGGGCTGCTGCCAAGAGCCGTCGCCGTAATAAGCTGCAATTGCGCAGGTGACTGCGGCCCAGCACCAATTGGGCCGCCGCTGCGCCTCAGTCGGGACCAGCAGCTGCACGCCGGCCGCCTGCGCCAAGGCGGGTGGCGCAGGCGCCGCCAGGCCTGCGCCGTGGGGGCGGGCCAGCGGTTCGATGCGCACTTTCATGTGAGGTTCACGCACTGCGGCAGCAGTTTGCCGACCTGCTCACTCACGATGTCGTTGATCTGCGCTGAAATCAAGTCGCTGATGGCCCCTTTGGCGGCGTCGAGTATCAGGTTCTCAATCGGACCGAGCAAGTAATTGAGCGGGCCCAGATCATCGATCCAGATGTTGGCGCTGCCATAGCTGAATTGCGCGTTCATGTTGGCGACACTGTTGACACACAGGCTGGCGCCGTTGACCGCGGCCTGGAAACCAGCTGTGCCGGCGATGGCGCCGCCATCGATGCGCAGGTTGCCCGAAATACCGGGTTCGACAAACAAGATCTTCACACTGCCGCTGGCCTGCGCTGCCAGGGAGCTGTTGAGCACAGCATGAAAATTCAGCTGGCCGCTCAAGTTGGTCCCGGAAGGCGTCAGATTACTGACCACCATGTCTTGGAGTTGGACGGAAGAAATGCCGGTCAGGTTGTTGACGGCATAATTTGCGCTGCCAACGCCGATGCTCGATGAACCCGACGCCACGTTTTGGTAAGGGTCATAGCCGGCCCCGCGTATGGCCCCACCGATTTCACTATTAAGTTGTGAAAGCAGTCCTTGCAAGAGCTGGTTGATAATCTCGGTAAATGGATCATTGCTCATGCGCATCTCCCAGGTCGGATTATTTAACGTTCAAAATAAAAGGCAAAGCACGGCCCTGACTTAATTCATTTAAGCCAATATGCTTTAAATAAGGCTGGTAAAAAAACGCTGAAGTAGAAACTTGTTTCTTGCGAGTCCGCCCTACTGCCCCTTCGATGGCCACTCCCTGCGCGCGACGGTTTTTATCGCAATCTAACATTAAAAATTTTGAAGAATGATCTCAGATTGTCACCACTGAAAAATATATTCTCAAATAAAGTTACTGGCGACCGCTATCTCAATAAAAGGGAAATGGGTAATTAACTTACCAAGTAAAAAATAATTCACTGGAAATCTCGGCTGGCGGTGGGCAGGCGGCCGAGCAGGTGGGACAGGTCGACCAGGCGGCGCGCGACCAGGTGGCGCACGATGCCTTCCTGCTGCCACACACCGTACACCCCGAGCAGCGAAGAACCCAGCACCTCGCGCCGGTACTGCTCCACCAAGTCGGGCCAGACGATCACGTTGACATATCCGGTTTCGTCTTCGATGGTGACGAACAGCACCCCTTTGGCGGTGCCGGGGCGCTGGCGGCCGGTGACGATGCCGGCGCCGCGCGCCAGCTGGTTGTTGCTGAAGGTGTTCAGCACTTCGGCGGGCAGGAAGCGCTTGGCCAGCAGCGCCGGTCGCAGCAGCGCCAGCGGATGGCGGCCAAGCGTCAGCCCCTGTGCGCGGTAGTCGCCCAGGATTTCTTCGCCTTCGGTGGGTGGCACCAGTTGCGGCGCCAGTTCCTCCACCTCGGTCGGCCGCAGCAGATCCTTGTCCGGTACCGCGCCGGCCGCATCCCAAAGCGCCTGCCGGCGATTGCCCGCCAGCGAACGCAAGGCATTGCCGCCGGCCAGCACCTGCAGGTCGTGCCGGTCCAGGTCGGCGCGCCGCGCCAGCTCGGTCACGCTGGCAAATGGCCGGATGGCGCGCGTTTCCTCTATGCGCAAGGCCGCCTCGGAACGCATGCCGCGCAGGAGGGACATGCCGAGCCGCACCGCCGGCTGTCCCTCGCCTTCGCGCTCTTCCAGCGAGGACTCCCAGCCGCTGCAAGTGATGTCGACCGGCCGCACTTCAATGCCATGCCGTTTCGCATCCTGCACCAGTTGCGAGGGCGAATAGAATCCCATCGGCTGGCTGTTCAACAAGGCGCACAGGAAGGCAGCCGGTTCATGGCATTTGATCCATGAGCTCACATACGTCAGCCAGGCAAAACTGGCCGCGTGCGATTCGGGGAAGCCGTATTCGCCAAAGCCCTGGATCTGCTGGCAGATCTGCAGCGCGAAGGCTGCGTCGTAGCCCCGATCCACCATGCCGCTGACAATGCGGTCCTGGTATTTTTCCAGCCCGCCCTTGCGCTTCCAGGCCGCCATCGAACGCCTTAACTGGTCCGCCTCGCCCGGCGTGAAACCGGCGGCATCGATCACCACCTGCATCACCTGCTCCTGGAAGATCGGCACGCCCAGCGTACGCCCAAGCGCTTTCTTAAGTCCCGGCGGAAAGTCGGCCGGCACCTTGCCCATGCGCCGCTGCAGGTAGGGGTGCACCATGCCGCCCTGGATCGGGCCGGGCCGCACGATCGCGACCTCGATCACCAGGTCGTAGAACACCTGCGGCTTCAGGCGCGGCAGCATGCTCATTTGCGCCCGCGATTCGATCTGGAATACGCCGATGGTGTCGGCCTGGCAGATCATCTCGTAGGTGGCGCGGTCTTCGCGCGGCACATCCTGCATGGTGAAGATTTCACCGCGGCGCGCGCTGACCAGGTCGAAGGCGCGGCGCAGCGCGGACAACATCCCCAGTGCCAGCACGTCCACCTTCAGCAAGCCCAGCTCCTCCAGGTCGTCCTTGTCCCACTGGATCACGCTGCGCTCTTCCATGGCTGCGTTTTCGATCGGCACCAGGCGCGATAGCTTGTCCTGCGAAATGACAAAACCGCCGACGTGCTGCGACAAGTGGCGCGGGAAGCTCAGGAATTGAAGCGCGATGTGAGCCCATTGATGCGCCAGCGGCGACTCCGGGTCCAGCCCGCATTCGGCAAAACGCTCCATCAACTCGTGCTTGCGGTCGAACCAGCGGTGCGATTTGGCGACCTTTTCGACAATCTCCAGGTCCACGCCTAGCGCCTTGCCGCTGTCGCGCAGCGCGCTCTTGGTGCGATAGCAAATCACTGTCGCGGCCAGCGCCGTGCGGTGGCGGCCGTATTTGCGGTAGATGTACTGGATCACTTCTTCGCGGCGCTGGTGCTCGAAGTCGACGTCGATGTCGGGCGGCTCATCGCGCTCGATCGACATGAAGCGCCCTACCACGCTGTTGCCCAGCGCAGGGTCGACTTCGGTAATTCCAAGGCAGTAGCAGACGGCCGAATTGGCGGCCGATCCCCGTCCCTGGCACAGGATCTCCTGTGAGCGCGCGTAGCGCACGATGTCGTACACGGTCAGGAAAAAATACTCGTACTTCAGTTGCGCAGCCAGCGCCAGCTCTTCCTCGATCTGGTTTTGCACATTGGCCGGCACGCCGGCCGGGTAGCGGCGATGGGCGCCGATATAGGCTTCCTGGCGCAGGAAGCTGGACGGCGTATGGCCTGCCGGGATCAATTCATTCGGGTATTCGTAGCGCAGTTCTTCCAGCGAGAACTTGCACATATCGGCAATGCGCATGGTCTCTTCCAGCACTTGCGGCGCATAGACGTTGGCCAGGCGCAGGCGCGAACGCAAATGCTGTTCGGCGTTCTGCCCCAGTTCATAACCGCATTCGCTGACCGGCTTGCCAAGCCGCACTGCCGTCAAGGTGTCATGCAGCGGCTTGCGGGAGCGTACGTGCATGCAGACGTGGCCGGCCGCGACCATCGGCATGGCATGCTGCAGCGCGACTTCCTCGATCGCTGCGCCGTGCGCTTCATCGAAGGCGCGGCCCAGCATGGTCATGGCCAGCCAGGTGCGCCCGCCAAAGGTGGCGGCCATCCAGGAAGCCTGCCGGTGCAGGCGTTCCACGTCGGCCGGGTATTCCGGCAGCAGGAGCAGCAGGCAATCCGGCAGGCCGCGCAAATGTTCGCGCTCGGGCGGCGGGCTGGCGAAATCGTCCGGGTGCAGTGCGTAACTGCCCTTGTCGGCACGCATGCGGCCAAGGGTGATCATTTCCGACAGGTTGCCGTAGCCATTGCGGTTGGTGGCCAGCGCCAGCAACGAGAGCGCGGGACGGCCGTCGGCATGGGTCAGGTGGAAGTGGGCGCCGATCAGCAGCTTCAGGCCGGCCTGCTTCGCCTCGCCGTGTGCGCGGACGACGCCGGCCAGCGAGCATTCGTCCGTGATGGCCAATGCGCCATAGCCAAGCTTTAGCGCGCGTTCCACCAGCTCTTCGGCATGGGAGGCGCCGTGCAGAAATGAAAAATTCGTCAGGCAAAACAGCTCCGCATAGGCGGGCAGCCCGGCGCGCGATGACTGTATATCCATACAGTATTTTACACCGCCTCCGGCATCCTGCGCCACCCTGTTGTATGCTGCGCCGATGGCTATTTACGAACTGAAATGTTTTGGCGCCCGGCCCGGCGCGGGCAATGCGGCATTGGTCATTCTCGACGGTCCTGCCGTCGCCGAGGAAAGGCAAGCCTTCGCCAGGTCGGCCAACAAGAGCGCCTGCGTGTTTGTCGACGGCGCGACCCTGGATTACTACTACCCGCACACGCGTTCTCCCCTCTGCCTGCATGCCACGCTGGCCGCGGCCCGCGTGCTGCTGGCAGACGCGCCCGGCCCGCTGACGGTGCGCACGGCAATGCGCGCGCAGGAGCTGGTGCTGACACGCAGCGGCGCCGCTCTCTTCGTGCGCCTGGCGCCGCAAGTTGCGCCGGCGGTTACCCCGCCTGCCGACCTGGCGGAGCGCCTGCTGGCCGCGCCCGGCCTGGCACTCGTCTCACCTCCCGCCGTCGCCTCGGTCGGCAGTCCCAAAATGCTGGTCGAAGTGGCCGACTGCGCCACCTTGCATTCGCTGCGCCCGAATCTGGCCGCGGTTGTCGAATGGGGCAAGGCAAATGGGGTGAACGGCATCTATGCCTGGTGCCGCCGCCCGGACGGCGCCTTGGAAGGCCGCAACTTCAACCACCTCGCCCCGGCAAATGAAGACAGCGCCACCGGCGTCGCTGCCGGCGCCCTCACCCGCCACCTCGGCCGCTCGCTCGATCTCTACCAGGGCGCGCCTCTCGGTCAGCCCTGCCGCCTGCGCACCAGGCTCGACGGCGACCAGATCCTGATCGGCGGCGCCGCGGAATACGTATGATCCGCAGCGCCGGCGTGGCGTCCTTGCAACGAAAACTTGTCATTTGTGAACGCTGCACAAATGTAGTTCGGCTAGAATCTAAGGCAATTTTTCCCAGGAGCAAAAAATTGTCAAGCCATTCGATTCTGCGTAAAGCCGTCCTGACCGCCCTGTATGGCGCGGGCGCCCTGTCCGCCCTGCCAGTAGCAGCGCAAACCCAAACCGCTTCCGGCGACATGACCGTGGTGAACGTGGTGGGGTCGCGCCGCGCGACCAGCTCCCTCACCGACACCGTAGCGCCGATCGACGTCATTCCATTGACCAAGGCCTCCGAGCAAGGCGCGCAGTTCGACTTGGCACAAACCCTGACCTTCATTTCGCCCTCGTTCAACTCGACCCGCCAGACCGGCGCCGACGGTGCCGACCTGGTGGACTCCGCCGCGCTGCGCGGCCTGAGCTCGGACCAGACCCTGGTGCTGGTGAACGGCAAGCGCCGCCACACCTCGGCCCTGGTCAACATCTTCGGCGCGCGCAACCGCGGCGCCACCGGTACCGACATGAACGCCATCCCGGTCATGGCGATCAAGGACGTGCAGGTGCTGCGCGACGGCGCCGCCGCGCAATACGGTTCCGACGCGATTGCCGGCGTGATGGACATCGGACTGAAAAAGAACGTGGGCTGCGAATCGGCAGTGGGCTACGGCCAATACGGCGCGGGCGACGGCAAGAACTGGCTGGCCTCGGCCTATTGCGGCTTCGCGCTGGCTGGCGGCACCGTCGGCATCACCGGCGAATTCCTCGACCGCGGCCGCTCCAACCGCGCCGAAGAAGGCAACCCGCGCACCATCGGCGATTCCAAGTCCAAGAACAAAACCCTGTACGTGAACGGCGAGATCCCGGCCGGTCCGGGCCGTGTTTATTTCACCGGCGGCGTGCAGCAGCGCGACGCCTCCAGCGGCGCCTGGGCGCGCAATGGCACCGATGACATCCCGACCCGCAACTCCGCCGCCATGTACCCGGACGGCTTCGTCCCGTTCATCAACGGCGACCTGGATGACCGCTACGCCATCTTCGGCTATAAGCAAAAGATCGGCGACTGGAATGCCGACCTGTCGCAAACCTATGGCTACAACCGCCTGAAGTACAACATCAGCAACACCCTGAACGCCTCCATCGCCAACCTCGACCTGCTGAACGGCGGCCAGGGCATCAGTCCTGACCACTTCGACGCGGGCGGCTTCTCGTTCCAGCAATCGACCACCAACTTCGACATGAACCGCTACTTCGAAGGCCTGGTTGGCGAAGGCCTGAACGTGGCTTTCGGCGCCGAGTACCGCGCCGAGAAGTACAAGATCTACGCCGGCGAACCTGGCTCCTACATCGACGCCGATGGCGCCGGCGGCGGCAATGCCGGCAGCCAGGGCTTCCCGGGCTTCCAGCCGGGCGACGCGACCAACGCCAAGCGCCACAGCACCGCCGCCTACCTCGACCTGGAAGCGGACCTGAGCAAGAATGCCCGCCTGCAGGGTGCCCTGCGCTGGGAGAAGTACAGCGACTTCGGCTCCACCGTGACCGGCAAGATTGCCGGCAGCTACCGCGTCAGCGATCCTGTGCTGCTGCGGGCCTCGGCATCGACCGGCTTCCGCGCACCGTCGCTGCAGCAGGCTTACTTCTCCTCGACCTACACCGACTTCGTGGGCGGCGTGCCGACCGATATTTCGATCACACCGGCCGTGGGCCCGGTAGGCAAAGTGGCCGGCCTCGATCCGCTGAAGGAAGAAAAGTCGCGCAGCTTCACCTTCGGCGCCACCTGGACCCCGACCGCAGACCTGTCGGTGACGGCCGACCTGTACCGCATCAAGATCAAGGACCGCATTGTGCTGTCGGGCCTGTTTGACGACTCGAACTACCCGACCCTGGCCGCCAAGCTGGCGACCCTGGGCGTGGGCGGCGCGCAATTCTTCGTCAACTCGGTCGACACCAAGACCCAGGGCCTGGACCTGACCGCATCGCACAAGGGCAGCCTGTTCGGCAACAAGCTGACCACCTTCCTGGCCATGAACTTCAGCAAGACCGAAGTGACCGACATCCACGCCCCGGCCGCGCTGCAAGGCTTTGAAGACGTGCTGCTGTCCGAACGCGAGCGCCTGTTCCTGGAACAGGGCGGCCCGCGCCGCAAGGCCACCCTGGGCTTCGACTACGCCACCGGCCCGCTGGAAACCAGCTTCAAGATCATCCACTTCGGCCCGCAGACCCTGGGCACCTGGAGCGGCACCGCAGCCGGCGTGGCCAACCAGAAGTACGAAGCGAAGACCTCGGCCGACCTGGGCTTCACCTACGCCATCAACAAGAACACGAAGCTAAGCTTCGGTGCCGCCAACATCTTCGACGTGCACCCAACGCCGCAGGACCCGAACGAAACCGACAACGGCTTCAAGTACGAGAGCGTGCAGTTCGGCCTGAACGGCGTGTCCTACTTCGCCCGCCTGCACGTCAAGTTCTAAGCGCCCAACGGCCCAGCCCGTGGCAACCTTGGGGTCAGACCCTTTGCTTGCCACGTGTGGCAAGCAAAGGGTCTGACCCCAAGGTTGCCACGGCTCTTGCGTATGGTTTGATGTAGCGCAAAGACTGTGGCGGGCAGTTGATGCAATGTGGAATCACATTCCACTCGGAGGAGGTGCTATGGCTGCAATGACGATCCACCTGGCTGGCGACGTTATTTCCGCAATCGCTAAATGGGCGCCGATGGAGCATATGTCGGCGGAAGAATTCATTCTCAGCGCCGTTTCCGAAAAGTGCGCGAAAGCGACCGCGCTGGAGGAGGTGGAGAGCTTCTGGCGCGACCTCGCCCTCCCTCTGCCGGCCTTACCCGTTCGAAATTAGCGCCAGCTCGGCGCCCATGTTCGCAATCGCCGCGGCGGTATAGTTGTCGGTGAAGAAGGGGTCGGCGAACAGGGTGCCCGCTTCGGCCTTGCCGCGCAAATGCGCCAGGACCTGGGCGCGCTGGCTGCTGTAGCGCTCTTCCGGTACGTGGGCATATTCGGCGCGGATGCCGCGTGCATAGGCCTGGTACACCTCGGCTTCCTGGCCGAGGATGGCCAGGTCCACCGACAGCATGGTGTCTTTCAACGGGTGTACGATGGCGCCGCCCTGGAAGTGGTCGGTGGCGCGGATCAGCATTGCCACATCGTCGGCACGGGCGCTGTCCGGCTCCAGCCCGCTGCCCAGCCACAGCCGGGCGCTGGCTTCTTCATTCGTCACCTCCCCTGCGCCGTGGGCGTACACGGCATCGTGGAACCAGAAGGCGGCTTTGACCACGGCCACGTCGGCTGGCACTGCGCCGGTATTGGCGGCCCAGGCGCGGATTTCCGCCAGGCCGTGCACCAGATGGTCCAGGTTATGGTAATGGCGGTCGGCGCCGCCGTAGGCTGCCTCGCCGGTCAGCCGGTCGAACCAGTCGGCCGAATGCGGGCGTTCGCGCCACAGGCTGTCCCACTCCTTGCGCAGCCAGGCCAGGATCCAGGCCTTGTAGGCCGGCGCGGGGACGAACTTCTTCATGGTCCAGTTCCAGCCCACCGGGCCTTCCAGCGCTTTCACGAAGCTGGAGCTCACCGAACCCAGGTCGCGCGGCGGCATCACGAACAGCGTCTTGGCGCCGCCGATCACTTCCACATTGGTTTGCTGGATCAGGTTCTCGTAATCGAAATCGGCGGTGCTGCGGATGCCGCGGATCAGGTAGTCGACGCCGTTGCGCTTGGCCACGCGCGCCGTGTATTCGCTCTTGACGATCTGCACGCTGACATTGCCCCAGCCCCGCTCGGCACAACTGGCCAGCACGATGGCCTTGCGCTCTTCGGCGGTGAACTTGGGCGCCTTGGTGGAGTTCTCGGACAGGAAGACCACCACTGTCTCCGCGAGCGAACGCGCCTCGCCAATGACCCACATATGGCCGTTGGTGATGGGGTCCAAGGTCCCCGAGAAACCGATCTTCTGCATGCCCTGCTCCGATTGTCAAAAACGACATTCTAGCGCGGGGCAAACTCCACCGTCACTTTCAGGCCGCCAAGGCGCTGCGAGGCGTCCAGCGCCAGCCTGGCGCCGTGCCGTTCGGCGATGGCGCGGATGATGGCCAGGCCAAGCCCGCTGCCCTGCGCTTCGCTGCCCGGCACGCGGTAGAAGCGGTGGAATACGCGTTCGCGCTCTTCCGGTGCGATGCCGGGGCCGCTGTCCTCCACCACCAGCCGCGCGCCGCGACCGCCCGCTGCATCAGCGCCCAGCACCGACACGTCGACGGTGCCGCCGGCCGGCGTGTACTTGACCGCATTGTCTACCAGGTTGCGCAGCAGGATAACCAGGGCGTCGCCCTGGCCCTGCACCTGCGCCTCCTCGGCCTGCTCCAGGCCAAGGTCGATATTACGCGCCTGCGCGGCGCCAGCCATGTCGCCTACCGCGCGCTTGGCCAGGTCGGTCAGGCTGACCGGTTCCAGCCTAGAGTCCGCCGCTTCGGTGCGCGCCAGCACCAGCAATTGTTCGACCAGGCGCGAGGCGCGCTCAACGCCCGCCGAGAGACGGCCAATCGCCACGTCGCGTGCTTCGCTGCAATCGGCGCGCGACAGGCTGAGGATCTGCAGCTTGAGCGCCGCCAGCGGCGTGCGCAGCTCGTGGGCGGCGTCGGCCACAAAGTTCTGCTGCGCCTCGAAGGCCGTCTCCACGCGCGAGAACAGCAGGTTCAGTTCCTGCACCAGCGGCCGAACCTCGTCCGGCAGGTCGGCATCGGACACTTCCGACAAATCGTCGGCCTTGCGCGACGCCAGTTGCCGCTGCACGCGCGCCACCGGTGCCAGCGAGCCGGATACCACCCACCACACCACCAGCATCAGCACCGGCGCCATCAGTGCGATGGGCCCGACAGTGCGCAAGGCCAGCGTGCCCGCCATGCGCTTGCGCACGGACAGGTCCTGGGCGATCTGGATGGTCTGGGTGGCGGTCTGCGCCGAGAACACGCGGTAAGTGGTGCCGTTGGCGCGCACATTGGAGAAGCCCAGCACCGCGCGCTGCGGCAGCTCGGCACGCGACAGGGAGCGGAACACCTGGATGCCGTCCGGCGTCCACACCTGTACCACCATTTCATCGTTGCCGGGGTCATTGGGGTCGCGGTTGCCGGTGGCGGCCATCGGCGCATTGGAGCGCAGCGACATGGCCATCTGCTGCATGTGGTAGTCGAAGATCTGGTCGGCGTCGTTCAGCGCCGAGCTGTACGCGATCATGGCCTGCGCCACGGCGGCCATGGTGATCGCCGCCAGCAAGAACCATAGCAGGCGCCCACGCAGCGAGTGCGTGACGTTGACCTTGGGGACCGCCATCATCATGCCTTGGGCACCATGTAGCCGAGGCCGCGCACGTTCTGGATCAGTTCCGACCCGAGCTTCTTGCGCAAGCCGTGGATATACACTTCAACCGCATTGGAATTGACTTCGTCTTTCCAGCTGTACAGCTTTTCTTCCAGCTGGGCGCGCGACAGCACGATGCCGGGGCGTGCGATCAGCGCTTCCAGCACCGCCCACTCGCGGGCCGACAGGCTGACCGGCTGGCCGTTGGCAATCACCTCGCGCGTCTGCGGGTTGATCGACACGCCCTTGTGCTCGAACACCGGCTCGGCGCGGCCGGCGGCGCGGCGCAGCAAGGCGCGGATGCGGGCCAGCAGCTCGTCCAGGTCGTAGGGCTTGAGCACATAGTCGTCGGCGCCGGCATCCAGGCCGGCAATGCGCTGCTCCACCGCATCGCGCGCGGTGGCCACCAGTACCGGCGTCAGCTCCTTGCGCGCGCGCATCGAGCGCAGCACTTCCAGGCCGTCTTTCTTGGGCAGGCCCAAATCCAGCAGCACCAGATCGTAAGTCTGGGTCTGCAGGGCCGTGTCGGCCATGGCGCCATCCTTGACCCAGTCGACCGCGTAGTGCTCGGCCCGGAGCAGGTCGAGCACTACCTCGCCGATCATCGTGTCGTCTTCTACCAGCAGGAGGCGCATTTCTTACTACCTTTCTTGTTTTGTTAGCCGAGGCGCACCGGGATAAAGATGCGATCCTCGCCGCGCTGGATCAGCAGCGCTACGGATTTACTCGATTTTGCCACGAGGTCGCGCACATCGTTCACGGACGTGACAGGACGGCCGTTCACCGACAACAGCACGTCGCCCGGCTGCACGCCGGCGCTGGCGGCCGCGCCGCCGGCATCCTCGATCAGCAAGCCCGATGCCAGGCCCGATTCACGGCGTTCCAGCGGGTCGAGCTGGCGCAGCGACAAGCCGAGGCGCAGCTTGGCGGCCGCTTCATCGTTCTGCAGCGCGGCCACATTGCGCTCGGAGGCGTTACCCAGCTTGCCTTCCAGCGTGATGGTTTTACCCTGGCGCCATACCTCAAGCGCTACTTTATCACCCGGCATAGCCAAGCCCACCATGGCCGGCAAATCGCCGGAGGCAACGATCTTCTGGCCGTTCATCTTGCGGATCACGTCGCCCGCCTTCAGGCCGAGCTTGTCAGCCGGGCCGCCGCGCTCCACGTTCGACACCAGCGCGCCTTCCGGCGACTCCAGGTCGAAGGAGTCGGCAAAGCCCTGGTTCACTTCCTGCACCATCACGCCCAGGCGGGCATGCACCACCTTGCCGGTCTTGATGACCTGGTCGCGCACACGGGTCGCCACGTCGATCGGGATCGAGAACGACAGGCCCTGGTAGCCGCCGCTCTGGCTGTAGATCTGCGAGTTGATGCCGATCACCTCGCCCTTGGTGTTGAACAGCGGCCCCCCCGAGTTGCCGGGATTGATTGCCACGTCGGTCTGGATGAAGGGCACGTTGGAGTCGTCTGGCAGGGAGCGCCCCTTGGCGCTCACCACGCCGGCAGTCACGGTGTTTTCCAGGCCGAACGGGGAGCCGATCGCCAGCACCCACTCGCCCACTTTCACGTCGGTCGAGCGGCCCAGCGGCACCACGGGCAGGTTCTTGGCCTCGATCTTCAATACGGCCACGTCGGTCTTCGGGTCGGAGCCCAGCACCTTGGCGCGGAATTCGCGGCGGTCGGTCAGCTTGACCGTCACCTCGCTGGCGTCGCGCACCACGTGGGCGTTGGTCAGGATGATGCCGTCGGCGCTGACGATGAAGCCGGAACCGACGCCGTGCGAAGGCGCCGGCGCGCTGCCGCGGCCGCGCTGGCCAGGCATCTGGAAGCGGCGGAAAAATTCGTAGAACGGATCGTTTTCAGCGTCGTCGTCACCGCGGAACTGGGCCTTGGTGGTGCCGGTAGTGCTGATGTTCACCACGGCCGGGCCATTGCGCGTCGCGATCACGCTGAAGTCAGGCAGGGAAATCATCGGCGCTGGCACCGGCGCCGGTGCGCCCTGGGCGGCGTTGGCCGGGGCGGTGGCGGTAACGACTGCTGGCGGCGATGCGAAGGCCTGGCTCTGCTGGACAGCGATGGCTGCACCGGCACCGATAACACCGGCGCTGGCCAGGGCGAGGAACATGGTGGTGGCGTTGCGCATGATTAAACTCCTGATGAAGATTGCTTTCTCAACGGCTCTAATATGCGGCATCAAACTTAGACGCGTCTTAATGCAAAAAGGCCGGAAAACCGGCCTTTTTCGAGGGGCTACGCGCGCTTAGGCGGCAGCTTTCTGCTCCAGGGCAGTGTGGTTGACCACGCCGTCAATCGCGATCTTGCGCGGCTTCAATGCCTCGGGCACTTCGCGCACCAGTTCGATGGTCAGCATGCCGTTGTCGAAGGAAGCGCCAGTCACCTTCACATGGTTGGCGAGCTGGAAGCGCTGTTCGAAGTCGCGGAAGGCGATGCCGCGGTGCAGGAATGTCTTTTCCTGGCCGTCTTTCTGCTTGCGGCCAATCACCACCAGGGAATCGCGCTCGGAGGTGATGTCGATTTCGCTACGGTCAAAGCCGGCCAGCGCCATCACGATACGGTACTGGTCTTCGGTCACCAGTTCGATGTTGTACGGCGGGTAGCTGGGCTGGTCGCCGCGATGCGAATCATTCAGCATCTGGGCCAGGCGGTCGAAACCGATAGCGGAACGATACAGTGGGGTCAGGTCAAAAGTACGCATTTTCATATCCTTTCAATTTAAGCGATATAAGGTCCGGCGGTCCCCGGCTGGGCAACCGCTGCATCCGATATAAGTGCCGCAAATAGGATTTCAAGGGCCTTTTTTGCGTTACGTTCCGAAACAATTTCGCTGACCCTGCGTGCTAAACTCGCCCGTCGTACTTTCCCTGTTGAAATAAATGAAACTGTTCACCAATACCGCCATCGCCCTGCTGCTGGGCGCCGCCTGCAGCGCCCAGGCCGGCCAAGCCATCCCTGCCCCGGCCGACCAGCCTTACCCCGGCACCATCGTGATGAAGGTCGATGCGTCGGATACCGCCCGGAATATCTACCGCATCCAGCAGACCATTCCCGCCAGGCCGGGCAAGATGACGCTGCTGTTCCCGCAGTGGGTCACGGCGCAGCATGGCCCGACCGGTGCACTGAACCAGTTTGCCGGCCTGAAGGTCTCCGCCAACGGCAAGACCCTGGCCTGGCGCCGCGACAATGTGAACGTGTATGCCTTCCACCTCGAAGTGCCGGCCGGCGCCAAGGCGATCGACGTGGAATACCAGCACCTGGCCCCGACCGAGGCTGCGCAAGGCCGCACCTCGATCACGCCCGACATGCTGGGCATCCAGTGGCAATCGCTGACCATGTACCCGGCCGGCTACGCCACCCGCCGCATCCCGATCCAGACCACGCTGACCTTGCCGGCCGGCTGGCAGTACGGCTCCGCGCTGGAAGAAGCTGAGCGCAAAGGCGACGTGGTGACCTTCAAGACCACCGACGTGGAAACCTTCGTCGACTCGCCGCTGTTCGCCGGCCGCCACTTCAAGCGCTTCGACCTCGACCCAGGCGGCAAGGTGCCGGTGCACCTGAACGTGGTGGCCGACACTGCGGAAGCGTTGGAAGCCAAGCCTGAACACATCGAACTGCACCGCAACCTGGTCAAGCAAACCTACAAGGTGTTCGGCTCCCAGCATTACAAGCATTACGATTTCCTGTTCGCGCTGAGCGATGAATTCGGCCGCGTCGGCCGCGAGCACCACCAGTCCAGCGAAAACGCCTTGAAGCCCGACTATTTCACCGACTGGAACAAGACAGAATCCGACCGCGGCCTGCTGCCGCATGAATTCACCCACTCCTGGAACGGCAAGTTCCGCCGCCCGAAAGGCCAGGACGTGCTGAACTTCAACCAGCCGCTGCAGAACGATCTGCTGTGGGTGTACGAAGGCCAGACCACCTACTACGGCGAAGTGCTGGCCGCGCGTTCCGGCCTGATGAAGGGCGCCAGCATCAAGGACATCATTGCCTCCAGCGCCGCGCGCTACGGCATCCAGAAAGGCCGCGAATGGCGTTCGGTGCAGGACACCACCTACGATCCGATCATCAACGCGCGCCGTCCGATTCCATGGTCGAACTACCAGCGCAGCGAAGACTACTACGTCGAAGGCATGCTGGTCTGGCTGGACGTGGATACCAAGATCCGCGAGCTGTCGGGCGACAAGCGCTCGCTGGACGACTTCGCGGCCAAGTTCTTTGGCGTGGAGGATGGCCGCGTGCAGGCGCTGCACTACACCTTCGACGACGTCGTCAAAGTGCTTAACAATGTGCAGCCGCACGATTGGGCGAGCTTCCTGCGCACCCGCATCGAGGAGCTGGGCCCGGTGCCGATGGATGGCATCACCCGCGCCGGCTACCAGCTGGTGTTCACCGAAAAGCAGACCGACTTCCTGAAGACCGCCGAAGAGCGCAGCAAGTCCGCCGACTTTACCTATTCGCTTGGTTTTAACGTCGGCAACGAAGGCAAGATCGAAGGCATCCAGTGGGAAGGCGTGGGCTTCAAGGCCGGCCTGTCCGGCAACACCACCTTGCTGGCGGTGAATGGCCGCGTCTACAAGGCCGAGCTGTTGCGCAAGGCGATCACTGAAGCCAAGGCCAGCAGGAAGCCGATCGAACTGCTGGTGAAACGCGGCCAGCAATACCGCACCGTCGCGCTGGCGTACTACGAAGGCTTGAAGTATCCGCGCCTGGAACGCATCGAAGGCACGCCTGACCGGCTGGAAGCCATCCTGTCGCCGCGACAGTAAGTCACATTCAACGGGCGCACTGCGGTGCGCCCGTTTTCATTTGCCCGCGCTAGAGTGTGGACACCATGTTTACCGTCTACACCTGGACCACCCCCAATGGGCGCAAGCCGCTGATCCTGCTGGAAGAGCTCGACCTTCCTTATGAGGTGGTGCCGGTCGACCTGCGTGAGCATGAGCAGTTCGCTCCCGCCTTCCTGGCCATCTCGCCCAACAATAAGATCCCCGCGCTGAAGGATGGCTCGCTTGCGCTGTTCGAGAGCGGCGCGATCCTGACTTACCTGGCCGAAAAGTACGAGCGCTTCCTGGCGCCGGAAGGGCCGGAACGCTACCACACACTGCAATGGCTGCACTGGCAGGTCGGCGGCCTTGGCCCCATGCTGGGCCAGTTGGGCTTCTTTTCAAAAGTAGATCTTGCGCTGCCGACGGAGCATTTCATCGCCGAGGCGGACCGCTTGCTAAATGTGCTCGACCGTACGCTGGCCGGCAATACCTATGTGGCCGGCGAACACTACACGATCGCCGACATGGCCTGTTACCCCTGGACGCAGGCCGCCGCTGCGCACCTGGAACTGAACTTGTCCGGCAAGCCCGCCGTGCAACGCTGGCTCGCGCTGGTCGGCGAGCGCCCCGCCGTCAGGAAGGCGATGGCGTGGAAGCCTGGTAATCCTTGAGATAGCGCCCGCTCCAGGCAGCAATCAGGCCAGCCACATACATCGCATCCTCGCGCACGGTCAGCAGGTGATCGGCTGTATCGAGTGAGATAAAGCTCTTTGGATGCTTGGCCGCCGTGAAAATTTCCAGCGCGTTATTGATGCCGACTGTCGTATCGCCCGGCGCGTGCATGACCAGCAAGGCCTTGCGCATATTGGCGATCTTGTTGCGCAGGCTGTTCTCCGCCACGTCTTCCAGGAACTGCCGCTTGATGCGGAACGGCCGCCCGGCCAATTGGACCATGGCCTCGCCCTGCGCCGTGATCGCATCGATCTGGTCACCGAACAAATGCGTCACGTGCACCGGATCGCTCGGCGCGGCAATGGTGACCACGGCTTGCGCTTCCGGCACGGTGCCGGCAAAGGCCAGCGTCGCCGCACCGCCGAGGCTATGCCCGATCAGGATGCGCGGCGCCTGGAATTCACGGCGCAGGAAATCGGTGGCCGCCTGCAGGTCGGCCACATTGGATGAGAAATTGGTGTTGGCAAAGTCGCCTTCGCTGGCCCCCAGGCCGGTGAAGTCGAAGCGCAGCACGGCAATGCCGTGCTCAGTCAGCGCCTGCGCGATGCGGCTGGCGGCGAAAACGTCCTTGCCGCAAGTGAAGCAATGCGCGAACAGAGCGTAGGCGCGCGCGCCAGTCTCAGGAGAGTCCAGCCGCGCCGCCAGCAATTGGCCATGAGCGCCAGGGAATTCGAGTCGTTGTGCGGTCATACGTCCCCCTTTCTCAATCAATGATACTTCAGGCGAACAATCCATGCAGATACCAGCGCGTTTCCTCGGTGCCAGGCGTGCGTTCGCGGTAGACCCAGTAGTAGGCATTGTCCTCGCCCTCGGCGATGAAGTAGTCGCGGCTTTGCGTTTCGCTCCACCAGCCGGCTTCGATGCGCTCAGCGGTCGACACCATGCGCAGCGGCGAGCAGTAGAACGGGCGGTGGTCGCGCATCAGGAGCGGGATCGGCTTGGGCAGCAGGAAGGCGGGGCGCGGCAACGGGCGCGGCGGCATCTGGGCTGCCACATCGGCCGGACGCACCTTCTCCTGCAGGGGCACCCAGCGGTTGGCCACTTCGGGGCGGTAGTCGGCCTTGGGATATGGCTGCAGCACGTTCTCCGCGCCAAGGCGCGCCACCAACACTTCGAACAGGCGCTGGCGGTCTTGCGGGCTGCCGCCGGGATCGGGGAACAGCGAGTCGCTAAGCGGCGCCATCGGCTCGACCTGGGCCGCTTCCAGCACCAGCCCGAGCACCGGCGCCGGCAGCTCCACCTTGGCCAGGCGTTCCTTCAGCAGGCGCACGAGATGCTCGTCGCGCCAGGTGGGCTCGGCCAACATGACTTCCACCGGCGTCGGCGGACACGCTTCGCGGCCGCGCTCATGCTCCAGCAGCAGGCGGATGCGCGAGACCGCAAACTGGTGGGCGCACAGCCAGCCGGTCAGTTGCTGCAGCAGGCGGCAGGCGCCGGCCAGCAACAGGTCGGCATTCTCGATGCGGCCAAACAATTCCAGCCGGGCCTTGAAGGCGGGCGGCGCCGCGATCCATTCGTGCATTTCGGGCGCCAGGCCTTGCGCGGCATCGAGCATGTCCAGCACCTCGATGCCGCAGCGGCGCTGCAGGCCGGGGCGCGGCAGGCGTACCAGGTCGCCGATATTCAGGCAGCCGATGCCATCCAGCCAGCGCAGGTGGCGCTGCAGCGGCGGCAGCAGGCCTACCGGCAGGCGATGCAGGCGGCGCAGCAGGCTATCCAATTTGAGCGTGCGGCCGCCGCCGGCACGCGCCAGCAGCCAGGCGCCGCGCGCAGTGGGCGCCACCCCCAGCACACCGCTGAAGCCAAGCTTTTGCAGGCTGTCCCGCACCAGGCGGCACAGGCGCCGGATGCCGCCGAACAGGCGCAGGCTGGCCCCCACGTCCAGCAGCAGGGTGGCGCCCTCGCCTGCCGCCACCTGGGGCGTGTATTGCAGCATGGCCATTGCGACCGCGTGCAGGGCTTCCTGTTCCTGCTGCGGGGCGCGTTCGTGCATCTGGGCTTCCGGCGCCAGCATCAGGGCGCCGCTGCGGCGCATGCCGGGACGCACGCCCATCATATGGGCGCGGTACGACACCGCGAGCACGCCCTCCTGTTCCAGCACGACGCTGCACAGGTCATCCGACCAATTCGGACAGAACACTTCGAGCGGTAGCCGGGGCAGGTAGAGGCCGATCCACAGGCGCATGGCGTTGCAACAGGGTTGGGGTTAATGGGAGGAACAGCGGCGTGTCGCGCTGCGGTCCGCGGCGTTTGACGAATTCGATATTGATCCCCCCGGACGCCGGCCGCAGCGCCAGCCGCAACGGCGCGGGCGAGGAATCCTGGGCGGCAGCAATTGGCCGCAGCAGGAAAAACAGCGTTTCGCCGCACTGGGCGGCCAGGTGCAGGCGGCGCAGCGATTCGTTGCGGATGTGCTGTTGCCACAGCAGCACCGCGCCGCAACTGCCGCTGCGCAGGATTTGCTCGGCCGCCCACAGGCCGTCGGCGGCCTTGCCGGTGTTGCGGATCCACAGCAGTTGCTGTGGAGGCAAGTCGAGGCCGAGGGCCTGGGGGGCATAGGGCGGCTGCAGCAAGGCCGTCGGGCGCGTCAGGTTGGCCAGGCTGGCTTTCAATAAACGCAACTCGCCTATGCCTGGTTGCTGGAGCAGCAACTCGGTCAGGACGCCCGTCGGCCAGCCGCCCCCCGGCAATTGATGGGAGAGAACGGGAATGCCGCTATCCACGCAGGACGTGGCGCCCTTGGTGAGCTGGGAAGCCAGCCAGAGGGCCGGGTGCAGGGGTTGGGGGTCGAAAAGCGCCATGATGGAAAATGCTGTATATGCATACAGTATAATCCTACGCGCGCGAAGAGGAAACCTGTTTCAGGGTTGGGGCATCCAGGACGGCATCACTCCCAGTCGGGCAAGTCAGGCCGCGCCTGATAGAATCGGCAATATTGCCAACTTACATTTCCCAGCCATGCAATTGATCGGCGCCATCCTGTTTGCCCTTGCCTTGCTTCACACCTTCAGCGCAAAAGCGTTTGAGCGCCTGTCGCACAAATGCCCGCGCCACAGCGGCTTGCTGCACTTGCTGGGCGAGGTGGAAGTGGTGTTTGGCTTCTGGGCCATGGTGCTGCTGGTGGTGATGGCCCTCGTGGCCGGACCGCAGAACGCCATCGCCTACGCGGAAACCCAGCAATACACCGAACCGCTGTTTGTCTTCGTGGTGATGGTGGTGGCCGCCTCGCGGCCGGTGCTGGATTTCGTGCAGCGCCTGGTCGACACGCTGTCCGGCGGCCGCCCGCTGCTGAAGGCGTGGATGGGCCTTGCCCTGGTGCCGCTGGTCGGTTCCCTGATCACCGAGCCAGCCGCAATGACGCTGGCCGCCCTGATGCTGGCGCCGCAAATCTTCCGCGATGGCGTGCCTGAATGGCAAAAGTACGCCGCCCTCGGCGTGCTGTTCGTCAACGTTTCGATCGGCGGCACACTGACCGCTTACGCCGCGCCACCGGTGCTGATGGTCGCTGCAACCTGGCAATGGGATAGCGCCTTCATGGCCGCCAACTTCGGCTGGAAAGCCACACTGGCCGTGCTGGTCAACGCCAGCGCCTTGACCTGGCTGCTGCGCGCGCACCTGCGCAATGGGGGCAAAGCCGATGCAGCGGCCCTCACCGCCCGTACAGCAGCCCCAATGCTCACCAGCATCATCCATCTGGGCTTCCTGGCAGCCGTGGTACTGCTGGCGCACCACCCGGTGCTGTTCCTCGGCCTGTTCCTGTTCTTCATCGGCTTCACCACGGCCTACCCGCAACACCAGTCGCCCCTGATCCTGAAGGAAGCCTTGCTGGTCGGCTTCTTCCTGGCCGGCCTGGTGGTACTGGGCAGCATGCAGCAATGGTGGCTGCAACCAATTGTCGAAAGCCTGCAGCCACTCGCGCTCTTCTTCGGCGCGCTGGGCCTGACTGCCATCACCGACAACGCCGCCCTCACCTACCTCGGCTCGCTGATCGACGGCATCTCGCCGCAGGCGCAATACATGCTCGTGGCAGGCGCCGTTGCCGGCGGCGGCCTGACCGTCATCGCCAACGCACCGAATCCGGCCGGCGTTGCACTGCTGCGCAAAGGATTCCGCGATGAATCAATCGGCGCCCTCGGCTTGCTGGCAGGCGCCCTGGCGCCGACTGCAGTTGCTGCCCTCGCCTTCTTTTTGTAGGACTATGCCGCGCTAGCGTAGCGCGCGCCTTGCGCCCGCTGCTTAGGCTATTCTGGGCTCACCCGTTCACACTAATGAGGAGAGCAGAATGAGCTACCTAGACCGCGACAAATTCGGCATCTATCGCGACCGTGACGACAACGATGGACCAGGCCCACGCCTGATGGGCGCTGACACGCTGATGGGCGAAGACGTCTATAACCGCCAGGAAGAAGACCTTGGCGACATCAAGGAAATCATGCTCGACATGCAGACCGGCCAGATCGCTTACGCGGTGCTGTCCTTCGGCGGCGTGCTGGGCATGGGCGACAAGCTGTTTGCCGTGCCATGGCAGGCATTGCAGCTCGACACCGTGAACAAGCGCTTCATCCTTGACTGCACCAAGGAAAAACTGGAGAACGCGCCAGGCTTCGACAAGGACCGCTGGCCAGACATGGCAAGCCCTGAATTCGGCACGCAGATCCATAATTTCTACGGCACCAGCGCCACCGGCATGCGTACTTCGACCGGCAGCGTAATGGGGGCCGGCACCAGCACCATGCAAAGCGGTTCGGCCAGCGGCAGCAGCTATAGCGGCGGCGCCACCGGCAGCGAAAGCGGCAGCAAGGGCAATTACTGATTTGCCTTGCGCGCGGCGCAATATGCGCCGCGCTTGCAGCATGTTTAACGCTGCATCGACTCCCACACCTTCATCAGGCGCTTGACGGAGACCGGCATCGGCGTGCGCAACTCCTGCGCGAACAGCGACACACGAAGCTCCTCCAGCATCCAGCGGTATTCCACCAGTTTCGGATCGGTGTTCTTGCCGGCCGACTTGTCGCGCATCAGACGCTGGAAAGGCGCTGCGGCCTGGTTCCATTCGGTCATGGCTTTGGCATCGCGCGCCGCGTCCGCGCGCAGCTTCTCCAGGCGCACGTTCATCGCCTTCAGGTAGCGCGGGAAGTGCGAAAGCTGCGAGAACTCGTTCTCGATCAGGAAGCGCTTATGCACCAGGCCCTGCAATTGCTGCTGCATATCCTGCGCCACCTGCTGGTTGATGCCTTGCAGGCGCTTGGGCAGGCCATGGTATTCGGTCAGCACTTGCGACACCAGGCGGGCGATTTCATTCACCAGCAGCACGATGCGCGACTTGCCTTCGTCCTTGCGTTTGATGAAGCTCCCCTCGTCGGTAGGCAGCGGGTCCTGCAGGCAGGCGATGTCGATAGCCTTGGCGATGATCTGGTCGCGCAGTTCCTCCTGCGTGCCCATGGACATGAATTGCATGCCCATCTGCTGCAGGTTCGGGATCGATTTCTCGACGAACTTGATCTGGTCGCGCATCTGCAGCATGAACAGGCGGCGCAGGCCGACACGGTGGGTGCGGGCGGCAACATTGGGGTCGTCGAACACTTCCAGGTCGCAGTGCGTGCCTTTATCCACCAGCGCGGGGAAGCCGATCAGGCTAAGCTTGCCCTGCGTGATTTCAAGCAGCTCGGGCAGCTCGCCGAAGCTCCAGGTGGTGATGTTTGTGTGTTGCGGAGCGGCGCCGCCAGCTGGCGCGGTCGGCGCAGCGGCAGGGGCTCGGGCCGGGGCTGCGCCGCACGCGGCGTCGGCAGCGATGCCGCCGTGCTTCGGCTTGGCCTGGGCGGAGCCGCTGCCGCTGCCGATGCCGCCGCCGGCCAGCTGCGCCAGTTGCGCGGCGGAGGCAGGCGCGTTGCCGCCTTCGGCCATGCGCTGGAAGCTCTGGCGCGCCTGCAGGCCGTACTCCGCCTGCAGCGTGGCCAGGTTGCGTCCCATGTCGAGCTGGCGGCCATGCTCGTCCACCACCTTGAAATTCATGAAGTGATGGGCCGGCAGCTGCTCCGGCTTGAAGTCGGAGGTCAGTACGCTGATCGTGATTTGCTTACGGATGTCGGCAATGATCGCGTCAATCAGGTCGCCGCGCGCGAACTCGGTGCGCTCGCAGAACTTGGCCGCGTAATCCGGCAGCGGCACCATGTGGCGGCGCTGCTTTTGCGGCAGCGTCTTGAGCAGCAGGTGCACCTTCTCCTTCAGCATGCCGGGCACCAGCCATTCGCAGCGTTCGCGCGAGAGCTGGTTCAGCGCATACAGCGGCACGGTGAGCGTGACCCCGTCACGCGGCGTGCCCGGTTCGAAGTGGTAGGAAAGCTGCATCTCCAGCCCGGCCGCCATCATCTTTTTCGGGAACAGGTCGGTCGTGATGCCGGCCGCCTCATGGCGCATCAAGTCATCGCGGATCAGGTACAGCAGCTTCGGATTGTCGGCCGAGGCATCCTTGTACCATTTCTCGAAACCGGCGCCGTTGACCACGTCGGCAGGAATCTGCTGGTCGTAGAAGGCTTCGATCAACTGCTCGTCCACCAGCACGTCCTGGCGGCGCGACTTGTGCTCGAGGTTCTCGATCTCGCGCACCAGCTTGTGGTTGTGGGCGAAGAACGGCGCCCGGGTGTCGTAGTCGCCGCCGACCAGCGCGTCGCGGATGAAGATCTCGCGCGCTTCGACCGGGTTCTTCTGGCCGTAGTTGATGCGGCGCTGGCTGTACACCACAAGGCCATACAGCGTGGCGCGTTCGGACGCGGTAACTTGCGCCGGACGCTTCTCCCAGCGCGGCTCACCCCAGGATTTCTTCAGCAGGTGGCCGCCGATCTTTTCAATCCATTCCGGCTCGATGCGGGCCACGCAGCGCGCGTACAGGCGCGTGGTCTCCACTAGTTCGGCCGAGACAATCCACTTGCCCGGCTTCTTCGACAGGTGCGCACCGGGCCAGATGTGGAACTTGATGCCGCGCGCACCGAGATAGGCGCCGCCCGGTTCATCCTCGCCCTTGAAACCGATATTGCCCAGCAGCCCGGTGAGCAGCGCCATATGCAGCTGGTCGTAGGTGGCCGGCAGTTCATTGGTGCGCCAGCCCTGCTCCTTCACGATCGTCAGCAGTTGCGAGTGCACGTCGCGCCACTCGCGCAGGCGCAGCTGGTTGAGGAAGGTCGCGCGGCAGCTGTCCATCAGCTGGCGGTTCGATTTCTTGTGCTCGATCGCGCTCTCGAACCACCTCCAGATTTTCAGGTAGCTGAGGAACTCGGACTTTTCGTCGGCGAACTTCTTGTGCGCTTCGTCGGCGGCCTGCTGATGCTCCACCGGGCGGTCGCGCGGGTCTTGCACCGAGAGCGCCGCAGCGACGATCAGCACTTCGGTCAGGCAGTGGTACTCCTGCGCGGCTAAGATCATGCGGCCGACGCGCGGGTCGAGCGGCAGCTTGGCAAGCTTGCGGCCCAATGGGGTCAACTGGTTATCGTCATCGACTGCGCCCAGTTCCTGCAGCAGCTGGTAGCCGTCTGCGATCGCGCGTCCGGGCGGCGGCTCGATGAACGGGAAGCTCTCCACGTCCGTCAGGTGCAGCGACTTCATGCGCAGGATGACGGAGGCCAGCGAGGAACGCAGGATTTCCGGATCGGTGAACTTCGGACGCTGCAGGAAATCCTGCTCGTCGTACAGGCGGATACAGACGCCGTCGGCGACACGGCCGCAACGGCCGGCACGCTGGTTGGCGGCCGATTGCGCCACCGCTTCTATCTGCAGCTGCTCGACCTTGTTGCGGTAACTGTAGCGTTTGACCCGCGCCAGGCCGGCGTCCACCACGTAGCGGATACCGGGCACGGTCAGCGAGGTTTCCGCCACGTTGGTGGCCAGCACGATGCGGCGCGCATTGGTAGTGCGGAAGACGCGGTCCTGCTCTTCAACCGACAGGCGGGCGAACAGCGGCAGGATTTCCACATGCGGCGGGTGATGCTTGCGCAGGGCTTCCGCGGCGTCGCGGATTTCGCGCTCGCCGGGCAGGAACACCAGCACGTCGCCGCTGCCGATACGGCAGACTTCATCGACGCCGTCGACGATGGCATCCATCAGGTCGCGTTTTTCGCGGGCGGCGGCGGTGCGGGCGCCCTTGGCGTCGGCGCCCTGCTGCGCGCCGGGCACGCTGACCTGTTCGCGCTCCACGGGGCGGTAGCGCACTTCGACCGCGTACAGGCGGCCGGACACTTCGATCACCGGCACCGGCGGCTTGCCCTCCTGCGTGAAGTGGCGGGCGAATCGTTCGGCGTCAATGGTGGCGGAGGTGATGATCACCTTCAGGTCCGGGCGGCGCGGCAGGATCTGCTTCAGGTAGCCAAGCAGGAAGTCGATGTTCAGGCTGCGCTCGTGGGCTTCGTCAATGATGATCGTGTCGTAAGCCTTCAGCAGCGGGTCGGTCTGGGTTTCGGCCAGCAGGATCCCGTCGGTCATCAGCTTGACCGAGGCGCCTTTGCTCAGGGTATCGTTGAAGCGCACCTTGTAGCCGACATGCTCGCCCAGCGGCGAGCCCAGTTCCACTGCAATGCGTTTCGCGGTCGACGAGGCCGCGATACGGCGCGGCTGGGTATGGCCGATCAAGCCTTTCTGGCCGCGTCCGAGTTCCAGGCAGATTTTCGGCAGCTGGGTGGTCTTGCCGGAACCGGTTTCGCCGGACACGATCACTACCTGGTGTTTGGTCAAGGCCTGCGCGATTTCCGCGCGGCGGCCCGAGACTGGCAAGTCCTCGGGAAAGGTGATCGGCGGCAGTGGATTGCGGAAAGCCTGCGCAGCCTCGCGGGCGGCGCGCTGTTCCGGCGTCTCGCGCGCACGGCGCTCGCCCCGTCGTTCCGCTCCAGCGTCGCCGCGGCCGGCGCCTTGCGCCGCAGCGTCACGCTGCTGTGGTCGCGCGGTGTCGCGACGGCTATCGGCCGGCACCGGGCGCGCCCCTTCCTTGCCGCCCTGGCGCGGTTGCGCGGCCTGGCTGGCCGGAGCCCGGCGGGCTTGCTGGCCCGGCTGGCCGGCAGCTTGCCGGGGAGGATTGTTCTTGCTTGCTTCAGACATCGTTTTTTACATAGTTTGGGCGCGAAAACCGCGCAGCGCATTATAATGCGCGGATAATGGAAAACCCTATCCAATTCGTCTCCTGGCTGCGCTCCGTCGCCCCTTACGTCCATGCCTTCCGCGGCAAGACCTTCGTGGTTGCTTTCCCTGGTGAACTGGTTGCCGCCGGCGCCCTCTCGGTGCTGGCCCACGACCTGTCCCTGCTGCACGCGCTGGACATCAATGTCACGGTGGTCTACGGCTCGCGCCCCCAGGTCGCCGAGCAGCTCGCCCTGCGCAACGTGGAAGGCCGCTTCCACAACGGCGTGCGCATCACCGACACGGCCGCCATGGAATGCGCCAAGGAAGCCGCGGGCGAACTGCGCCTCGATATCGAGGCCGCCTTCAGCCAGGGCTTGCCCAATACGCCAATGTCGCATGCCGCGATCCGTATCATTTCCGGCAACTTCATCACGGCCCGCCCGCTGGGCGTGATCGACGGCGTCGACTTCGAACTGACAGGCCTGACCCGTAAGGTCGACGCCGAAACCATCCACTCCATCATGGGGTCGGACGGCGTGGTGCTGCTGTCGCCGCTGGGTTTTTCCCCCACCGGCGAGACCTTCAACCTGACCATGGAAGACGTGGCCTGCACCGCCGCCATCGCCCTGCACGCCGACAAGCTGGTATTCATCACCGAAACCGAGATGATGACCGACGCCGGCGGCACCGAGATCCGCGAGCTGTCCTCGCACCAGGCCGAAGCCGTGCTGCAGGCCGGCTTCCTGCCCGACGCCACCGCCTACTACCTGAAGCACTGCATCAAGGCCTGCAACAACGGCGTCGAGCGTGCCCACATCGTGCCGTTCGCCATGGACGGTTCGGCCCTGCTGGAACTGTTCACCCACGATGGCGTGGGCACCATGATCTCGCACGAGAACCTGGAATCGCTGCGCCCGGCCACCATCGAAGACGTGGGCGGCATCATCAAGCTGATCGAACCGCTGGAAGCCGACGGCACCCTGGTCAAGCGCGGCCGTGAGCTGATCGAGCGCGAAATCGAGATGTTCTCGGTCATCGAGCACGACGGCGTGATCTTCGGCTGCGCCGCGCTGTACGTCTTCCCGGAAGAGAAAATGGCTGAAATGGCATGCCTTACGGTCAATCCCGACGTGCAAGCCCAGGGCGACGGCGAGCGCATCCTCAAGCACATGGAAAACCGCGCCCGGGCGCAGGGCATCAGCAAGCTGTTCGTGCTGACCACCCGCACCGCGCACTGGTTCATCAAGCGCGGCTTCATGCCTGCCACGGTGGACGCGCTGCCGAAAGACCGCCAGCGCCTCTACAACTGGCAGCGCAAGTCGCAAGTCTTGATCAAGACCTTATAATTGACTTTTTTAGGAGCACCGAAGATGGCCCGTACCGTCCACTGCATCAAACTGAACAAGGAAGCCGAAGGCCTGGACTTCCCGCCATATCCGGGCGAGCTGGGCAAGCGCATTTATGAATCCGTGTCGAAGGAAGCCTGGGCCGCCTGGATCAAGCACCAGACCATGCTGGTCAATGAAAACCGCCTGAACCTGGCGGACGTGCGCGCCCGCAAATACCTGGCCGCGCAAATGGAGAAACATTTCTTCGGCGAAGGCGCCGACCAGGCCGCCGGCTACGTACCGCCCAGCGCATAAAATAAATGGGGACGTACCCCATTTATTTGTTGCTAATTAAATGGGGTACGTCCCCATTTAATTTTAGCGGCTCGCTACATTGGCGCTCATCGGCTTGCACTGGCGCAGCTCGCAGCGCGCCATGAAGACTTGGCCATTGCTGCACGTCATCCGATACACCTCAACCGGACCCCGTTCCGTCACCAGCCCTGCCCCGCGACCGCCGCGGCAGCCTTCCGCATTGGCCAGGCGCTCCACCGTTGCCGAAGAGATCCCCGGGCGGAATTCCACCTTTTCCACCGGCACGCCGTCAATCACGGCGCGCCTGGATGCAGCTTCCGCCTCCAGCACGGATTTACGCTTCACAGGCGCTTGGGCAACCTGTTTTTTGGAAGCACAAGCACTCAACATACCAGCAGCCAGCAACAGCAGGAACAGTCGTTTCATGGGTTCTTTCTAAAGGGAAGAATCAGTATTTAACGGTACGCACGCCGTCGGGGGTGCCCAGCAGGCACACATTGGCGCCGCGGGCTGCGAACAGGCCGACGGCCACTACGCCGACGATCTGGTTGATACGGGTTTCCAGCGCAACCGGGTCGGTGATCGACAGGCCGGCCACGTCGATGATATTGCCGCCATTGTCAGTTACGAAGATTTCATCGGAACCGGCCTTGGTGCGCACCTTCGGCTGGCCGCCCAGGGCTGCCAGCTGGCGCATCACCGCGTTGCGGGCCATCGGCAGCACTTCCACCGGCAGCGGGAACTTGCCCAGGGTTTCTACCAGCTTGGAACCATCTGCGATGCAGACGAACTGCTTCGATACCGAAGCGACGATCTTTTCGCGGGTCAGCGCTGCGCCGCCGCCTTTGATCATGTGGCCTGCCGCATTGATCTCATCGGCGCCATCAATGTACACCGCAATTTCCGAAACCTCGTTAAGATCATAGACAGCAATGCCGTGACCGGCCAGGCGCGCTGCAGTCGCTTCCGACGAGGCAACAGCACCCTTGATGCGGTGCTTGATCTTGCCCAGTTCATCAATGAAGAAATTCGCAGTGGAACCGGTGCCAACGCCGATGATTTCGCCGTCGATCACGTACTCGATCGCCGAAATAGCAACAGCCTGTTTCAATTTGTCTTGCGTCATAGTTACAATGGATTCAATAAAGGTTGCCTATTTTATCCGAACTGTCAACTAAGCCGGGAAAAACGCCATGAAGCCAAGTACCGTATTGATCGTCGATGACAGCCGCGTGTCGCGCATGCTGACCCGCCAGCACATCCAGGTGCGCCATGCCGACTGGGTGGTGGAGGAAGCCGCCACCGGCGATGAAGCGATTGCCAAGGCCCAGGGATTGCAGCCCGACCTGGTGCTGCTGGACGTGAACATGCCGGGCATGAATGGCGTCGACGCCGCCGCCGCGCTGCGCGCGATGTTGCCCAACGCCCACATCTCCCTGCTGACAGCCAATGTCCAGGCCGCGACCCGCCAGCGGGCCGAAGCGATCGGCGTGGGCTTCATGGAAAAACCAATTACCGCCGAGCGCATCGCGCAGCTGATTGCGCCGTTGGAAGCCTGACCATGGTCCGGCTCACCGAACTGGAGCACGACGCCCTCGTCGAGCTGTTCAATATTGGCGTGGGCCAGGCTGCCTCTGCCATGAGCGAGATCGTCAACGAAACGGTCAGCATGTCGGTGCCTGCCATCAGCTTCCTCACCCGCGCTTCCGCCGCCAAACTGCTGGCCAGCCGCAGCACCGGCAACGGCCGCCTGTGCGGCATCAGCCAGCATTACAGCGGCGCCTTCGACACCGAAGCCGTCCTCATGTTCCCGGAAGAGAAGAGCCAGGAAATCGTGCGCCTGATGGTCGGCGAGGCCATGCCCCTGGCCGAGCTGTCGGCCATGGAACAGGAGGCGATGAGCGAGATCGGCAATATCCTGCTGAACAGTTGCGTCGGTTCGCTGGCCAACCTGCTCGGGCACGAGCTGCATGGCTCGCTGCCGGACTACCACGTGGGCTACAGCGAAGAGATCATGGCACTGGCAGGCAGCGGCGAGACGGCGGTGCTGATGCTGCATATCGAATTCGTCATCGAGCGCCAGCAGATTGCCGGCGATGTGGCCTTCATCATGGACATGACGGCGCTGCACGACCTGAAGCAGCATGTGGCGGACTTCCTCGAACGGTCGGTCGGCGGAGCGCAGCCATGAAATCTTCAGTCGAGTCCCTGCCGCTGCTGCAGGGCGTTATCGATTGCATCGACGTCGGTGCGCTGGTGCTCGATGCCAGGGAGCGGGTGGTGCTGTGGAACCGCTGGATGGACCACCACTCCGGTGTGCTCGGCGCCGAAACGCTGGAGCGCAACTTCTTCGACCTGTTCCCAGAACAGCGCGGCAAGCGGCTGGAGGCCGCCATCAGCCAGGCGCTGCGCAGCAACCTGCCCTCCTTGCTGTCGCAAACCCTGAACCGCTGGCCGCTGCCGCTGTACGCCAGCAAGGCTGCCGCCGAAAAAGGCGAGCGCATGCACCAGCAAATCACGGTCTCGCCGCTCAACCTGGGCAATAGTGAACGCTATTGCATGATCCAGGTCAGCGACGTATCAGCCGCCGTACAGCGCGAAAACCTGTTGCGCGAACAGGCCGTGGCGCTGCGCTCACAGACCTTGCTGGACGACCTGACCGGCGTTGCCAACCGTCGCCACTTCGACATGGCAATCGACCGCGAAACACGCCGCGCGCGGCGCATGGGCACCGATCTTTCGCTGATGATGCTCGATATCGATTACTTCAAGGCCTACAACGACCATTACGGCCACCAGCAAGGCGATGCCTGCCTGGAGGCCGTGGCCTCGGCGCTCTCCACCATGCAGCAGCGCCCGGCCGACCTGTTCGCGCGCTACGGCGGCGAAGAGTTCGCGGTGATCCTGCCCGACACGCCGGCCGACGCAGCCGTAATGATGGCCAACGCCATGTGCCGCAAAGTGCGCGACCTGCGCATCCCGCACCAGGCCGCCCGCACGGACGAGCGCATCGTCACCATCAGCATTGGCGTCGCCAGCAGCGACAGCAGCAATGCCGGCGAAGTGTACGACCTGATCAACGCCGCCGACCGCGCGCTCTACCAGGCCAAGGCATGCGGCCGCAACCGCGTGCACTCGCTTTGACAGCGCACGCATAGAGTTTTAACCTGGGCGTGGCCAGGCAGGCCATCGCCCTCTCCTATTGTGCAAAAACGAAGCGAACCAGGGCCAGCGACAGCGCGAACACATAACCATACGCGAAACGGTCGATGCGCAGCACTTCGTCGCCGCGGCGCGCGCGCCATGCTCCCAGCAGGCACATCATCCCGCCCGCCGCCAGCGGCGTGAGCAGCAGGTTCAGCACGCGCAGCACTTCACTGCGTACCAGGTGCTGCGGCAGCAGCCAGAGCGTGATGCCTCCCGCAATGGCGCCGAAAATGGCATAGCCCAGCCCTGCCATCCAGGGATTGCGTGGACGGCGGAATGGTTCGCCCAGCGAATGCAGGCCCAGTTCCGCCAGGGTCTCAAGCAGCACTTGCAGCAGGAATTCGCCGACGATCTCGAACAGGAATTCGATCATGGTGTGAACAGGGCATGCTGGCTGGCGGTATGAAAATCGCGCCAGGCACGGTTGATCTCGGAATCTTCCTGCGCAGCGCGCAGCCCGCAGAAAGGATAGATGTCGCCTACCGCCCGGCGCGCCGCCAGCACCAGGGCCATCGACGCCTGGCGCAACTGCGTATCCAGCGCTTCGTCGACGCGGCCACCCTCGCCGTCCGCCTGCGCCCAGGCCTGGTCGAGCAGCGCGAACATACGCTCCCGCGCCCCTTCCAGCGCCACGGCAGCCCGCGCCAGCGCATCCTGAGCGCTGGCGGGCGGCTGGCGGCGCGCAGCAACGACGTCATGCGCCAAAGCCAGGAAGTGCCGCGCCATGCCGGACAGGTTGGCCGCCAGCGTCACCCACGCCAGCAGCATGAAGGGAAAACGATACAGGGTGCCGGGCGCCGTCGCGTGGGCAGGGTCAATCGTAAAGCCATGGCTTGCCGGCACCCACGCGCCTTCGATACGGTAACTGTGCGACGCGGAGCCCTTCATGCCGAAGCTGCGCCAGGTCGCCTCAACCACCACCTGCGCGGCCGGCACAACAAATGCCCGAATCCGCGGCGCGCCATCCGGCCCGGCCTGCGGCTGGCCATTTTCGCGCAGCACCGCGTTGAGCGTGAAATGCGTCGCCATCGGCGCACCGCTGGCGATGTCCCAGCGGCCGGTAATGCGATAGCCCTCGCCTTCCCTGTCGGCGAAGCCGGTCGGCGCCCCGCTGCCCGCCAGGCAAACGTTCGGCGTCGAAATGATCTCGCGCGCCGTATCCGGCGCCAGGAAGCCGGCAAACCAGGCCGCGCCAGCGCACAGCGTGACCACCCAGCCCATGCTGCCATCGGCCTGCGCAATCGCCTCCTCCAGCCTCACCACCTGCGGCAAAGCCATCTCCGCGCCACCGGCGGCCCGCGGCGCCAGCATTTTCAGCCAGCCCTGCTGGTGGACCAGGGCCTGCTGGCCGGCCAGCAGGAAGCCCGCCGATTCGGCGCCGGAAGCGCCTTCACGGATACGTTCGATGTCAACTTTCATATGCAATCTATGACAGAATTGCCAGCATTCTAACCTTGGAGACCCCGATGCTGCGAAACGCCCTGCTTTGCCTTCTGACCGCCCTGCCGATCGCCGCCTGGGCCGCGCCACTCAACTCCCAGCTTACCCAACGTGCGGTACTGAACCTGAATGTGGTCAAGCAGGTTGCCGCGGCAGCCGAGGCGGAAGCGCGCAAGAACAACTGGAACGTATCGATCGCCGTCGTCGATGAAGCAGGCCAGTTGATGCATTTCATCCGCATGGACGATACGGCCAACTCCACGGTCAGCGTGGCACAAGGGAAAGCGCGCCACGCCGTCAACTACCGCCGCGATACCAAGTTTCATCAGGACATACTGGAAAAGGGCAATGCGGTCGTACTCGGCCTGCCCGATTCGCTGCCGGTCGAGGGCGGCGTGCGGCTGGTGGCCGACGGCAAGGTGATCGGCGCGATCGGCGTGGCAGGCGTCCAGGCGTCGCAAGACGCCCAGATCGCACGTGCCGGTGCGGCACTGCTGCAGGATTAAGCTGCTGACAGTGCCAGCACGACCAGGGCGTACATGATCAGTACGATGAACGTCATGAAGAGCAGGAAGCAGGTGCGCCACAGTGCGCCGAAACGCGACAGCCCATAGGCGCCGCGCAGCTGCAAGTACATGTGCACCGGCGGAATGAAGGCGAACAGGCTGCCGGCCAGGCCGCCGAATTCAAAGTAGCTCAGTGTCGCAACGATGGTAAACAGCAGCGACATGAATGACAGCGAATACAGCGAGAACACGGCATGGTCATACATCGTTATGCCGCGGCGCCAGAAGAACATCAGCCACAGGAAAGGCAGCGAGATCGGCACCAGCAGGAAGGAGTATTTGTAGGCCGCGTTCTTCAGCTTGTACTTGGCCAGCTCCGGGCTATCGACCGCGTGCTTGATGCCCTTGCCAATCCAGCCGGATTCGGCCTGGCTGGCGTCCTTGCTGTCGTCCGCGTCCTGCTCTGTGATCCCCTCGGCGACTTCGTTCAGGATCTCCTCAATGATGCCCGGTTCTTTCGCGTTCGCGTCGCCATCCGCGCTTTCCGCCGCGGCATCCTTGCCGGCCGGCTTGATCGATTCGGTGAACCTGGCGGTGCCGGTCATGGCGATCCTGCCCGTAGTCATAGCGGCATTCAGCCCATCGAGCGCTTTCCTTGCGTCCTCCAGCTTGCGCTGGGCTTGCGCAACTTCCGCCGTGCCGGGTGCCGCCGCCTTGGCTTCAGCCGTCGCCTCGGCGATCAACACCTTCTGTTCAGCGATCTTTTCGTTCATCTTCTGCTCGAACGCCGCCTTGCCGCTCTTGCCATCGGCAGGCTTGATTGCGCTCGGGCCTGAGCTGGTGCCCATCGTCAGCGAGAAGACGAAGAACATGAAGAACATCATGAACAGGAACAGCGCCAGCGGCGAAACGAAACGCGTGCGCTGGCCGTCGATGTAGCGGCGCGTGAGCTGGCCCGGGCGTGCAATCAGGAGCGGCATGGTGCGCCAGCCCTTGGTATCGAAGTGCAGCAGGCCGTGGATCAACTCCTCGCCCAGGTGCAGCACCGACTTGTGCAGGTGGCCTTTCTGGCCGCAGTTGCCGCAATAATGGGCGGTGACCGGCGTCCCGCAGTTTGCGCATGACGCGCTGTGTGCGTGTTCGCCGGTCTTGCCGGCGCCGCCCTCGACCTCTTTAGCCACCAGGCTGGCCGTCACCAGGTCACCTGCTGCTTCAACCTCCATCCCCATCGCCGCTGCTCCGCCAAATGCAAAGTTTGCATGTTAGCAAATAATCGGCCTCGGCAACACGGTCAGCGCGTTACCGCGACGAGCGCAAGCCCAAGGTTACGCCCCACCGTGCAGAGGGCCGCTGCCCGGCTTCCGGCCATCTGCGTCACCCAAACGCGTCGAGGCTTGGCAGCTGCGTCTTCGGACAGGGCCGCAAGCCCCATCACCGCTTCCGGCTTGTGTTCACCACCACGGTGCCGGCAATGAAGTCATGCAAGGCGCGGCGGCGGCTGTTAAGCAGCATGACAATTGCCCCCACCCAGGCCCAGCCATTAATCAGCCAGCTGACCATCTGCGCCCACTCCGGCCCCGACGCCGCCAGTACCGCGCTGCGCTCAAAGAAGCCATAGGCGTGGTAGGTCGCGTCGTCCATGGCCAGCGCCGCCAGGCCGAGTCCGAGACTGCTTGCAGCTCCCATCAACATCATTGGTGCTTCACGAATCAGGGCGGCCTTGAACGACACTGGCGCGTGGTCCTTCATCTGGACGCGCAGCTTCAACAGCAGCTTGCCCGGCGTGCCGCCGTAACGGCGCACCAGGTAAACCGAATAGAACAGGGCGAACAGCGCGGACGGGATGATCGACCACAGGTAAAAGGAGCGGGACAATGAACTCAGCCAGTAGCTCAGCCCGATCACCGGCGACATGACAAGGAAGTCGATGAATTTGGCGCCGACGCGCAGCCAGAAGCCGCCAACGTCGGGGGACGCTTTACTGTCGTCCTGCACCGGAAGATCGAGGTCCGCGACGGGTGACTGGTAGGGGTTAAGCATGCTGCCTCAAGAATGTGCTTTAAAGCAACTACGATAACACATTGTTAGCAAAAAATATACGCGGCAGGTTGGCCGGCGATGCCGGGTTGCGCAGGAAATCGCGCAGCATGTCGTGATACAGACCGGCATCGGTCTTGTGCAGGCAGACCATGGCGAAGTAATCGGCCAGCACTTCGGCCTGCGCTTCCATATTGAAATCGCACAGGCGCAGTTCGGGCGAAACTTCGTAGTCATAGCTCAAGCCGAGGCGAATCGCGCCGCGCCACAGCACGGGATAGCCAAGCTGGTGTTGCCACACGTGGGCCATCTCGTGCATGAACCAGTGCTGTTCGCGCTCGCTGGCGAGCGAAAAGTCTGCGCGGTAGCGGGAGATGTGGAAATACAGTTCGCCGTTGGGCGTGATACAGACGTCCTTGCGCTGCAGGAAAGGAATGAAACGGGTGTTGTGGATGCGCACCCGCTTGTAGTCGATCGCGCCGCCGAATACCAGCCGGGCCAGCGCGATCTCACCCGCCGTCAACGGCCGGGCGATGACTTCCATCAGTGGCGCAGCGCGCTGGCTGCTTTGGCGATGGCTGTGATGCGCTCCCAGTCGCCCGCCTGCATGGCATCCTTCGGCGTCAGCCAGGAGCCGCCCACGCAAGCCACGTTCTTCAGCGACAGGAAGGCCGGCGCGGTGTCTTGCGAGATGCCGCCGGTCGGGCAGAACACCACGTCCGACAACGGGCCGGCAATCGCATTCAGCATGCCGACGCCGCCGGCAGGCACCGCCGGGAACAACTTCAGTTGCCTGAAGCCCTGCTCGCGCGCCTTCATCACTTCCGACGGTGTCATCACGCCGGGCAGCAGCGGCAGGCCGCTCGACTTGGCAGCGCCGATCAGCGCATCGGTCAGGCCCGGCGACACGCCAAACACCGCGCCCGCATCGCGCGCAGCGGCGAACTCCTCCGGCTGGGTCAACGTGCCGACGCCGACGATGGCGCCTTCCACCTGGCTCATGGCGCGGATCGCGCCCAGGCCGTGCTGGGTACGCAGGGTCACCTCCAGCACGCGGATGCCGCCTGCCACCAGGGCTTTCGCCAGCGGCACGGCATGGTCAGGGTCGTCAATCGCAATCACAGGGATCACGGCCGAAGTACGCATAATTTCGAGCAGGGTCATGTCAGGCTTTCTTGGCAAGGAAATCTTCATCGGAACCGGGCACGGTATTGCCCACGTTATCGTCGCCATGCAGCGGCACAGTGGTCGGAATCGGCGACGGCAGCGGGAACATGGTTGCGCCCTGCTCCGCCGCGCAAACGCTGCTGCGGAACATGGTGAACAGTTCGCGGCCCATGCCGATCTGGTTGGGCGACAGGTCGGCCTGCGCCAGCGAGCGGCCATGCCACACGTCGGAGGAAACCAGTGCTTCGAGCGTACCGGAGGCAGCGTCGAGGCGGATGATGTCGCCGTCGCGCACCAGGCCCAGCGGGCCGCCGGCCAGGATTTCCGGCGAAACGTGGATCGCTGCAGGCACCTTGCCCGAAGCGCCGGACATGCGGCCATCGGTCACCAGCGCCACCTTGCGGCCGGCGTCCTGCAAGTTGGCCAGCGCCGGGGTCAGGGCGTGCAGTTCCGGCATGCCGTTGGCCTTCGGGCCCTGGAAGCGGATCACGGCCACAAAATCGCGATCCAGCGTGCCGGCCTTGTAGGCCGCCATGAAAGCTTCCTGCGAATCGAACACCAGCGCCGGCGCTTCGACCGTACGGTGCTCTTCCTTGACGGCGGACACCTTCATGATGGCGCGGCCCAGGTTGCCCTGCACCAGCACCATGCCGCCGTCTTTCGAGAACGGCTCGGCGGCGCCGCGCAGCACTTTTTCATCGGCGCTCTTGAGCGGCGCTTCCCTGAAGATCACGCCGGTGGCGTCTTCGTTCAGGAACGGCTCGGCGCAGTGCGCGCGCAGTCCCCGGCCCAGGATGGTGTTCACATCGTCGTGCAGCAAGCCGGCGTCGAGCAGTTCGCGGATCACGAAACCGGTGCCGCCGGCAGCGTGGAAATGGTTGACGTCAGCGTCGCCGTTCGGGTAAATACGGCACAGCAGCGGCACCACGGCCGACAGCTCGTTGAAATCGTCCCAGTCGATCACCACGCCGGCCGCCTTGGCGATCGCCACCAGGTGCAGCGTATGGTTGGTCGAACCGCCGGTCGCCAGCAGGCCCACCACGGCGTTGATGATGGACTTCTCGTCCACGATATGGCCGACCGGGATGTATTCACTGCCCATTTCGGTGATCTGTGCCGCACGCTGTGCGGCAGCGGCGGTGAGCGCATCGCGCAGCGGGGTGCCCGGGTTGATGAAGGCGGCTCCCGGCAAGTGCAGGCCCATGATTTCCATCAGGAGCTGGTTGGAGTTGGCGGTGCCGTAGAAGGTGCATGTACCGGCGCCGTGATAGGACTGGGCCTCGCCTTCCAGCAGCTCTTCACGGCTCGCCTTGCCTTGCGCATAGCGCTGGCGGATCGCCGCTTTCTCCTTATTCGACAAGCCCGAGGTCATCGGGCCGGCCGGCACGAACACCGCCGGCAAGTGGCCGAAATGCAGCGCGCCGATCAGCAGGCCCGGCACGATCTTGTCGCACACGCCAAGGTACAGCACGGAGTCGAACATATTGTGCGACAGGCCGATCGCCGCCGACATCGCAATCGCATCGCGCGAGAACAGCGACAGCTCCATGCCCGGCTGGCCCTGGGTCACGCCGTCGCACATGGCAGGGGTGCCGCCCGCATATTGCGCCACCGCCCCAACCTTGCGCACCGCGTCCTTGATGATGGCCGGGAAGGTTTCGAACGGCTGGTGCGCCGACAGCATATCGTTGTATGCGGAGATGATCGCCACTGAAGGCTGCTTCACCTCCTTCAGGATCAGCTTGTCGTTCGCCGGGAACGCGGCAAAACCGTGCGCCAGGTTAGTGCAGGACAGGGTTCCGCGCTGGGTGCGGCCTTTGACGCGGGCCGCCTGCAAGTGCGCCAGGTAGGCCCCGCGGGAAACGCGGCTGCGCTGGATGACGCGCGCGGTGACTTTTTCCAGGACTGGATGCAACGGCATGATCGTTCCTTTTCAATGAATTTCCGGAAATTTTACTACAAAATTTCCAGTTGCGAGCGCTCCCATTGCGTTCAATCTCACCCCAAAGCCCCTGGATATACCAACGAACGAAAAGATTTGTAGTGAATTTACCTGTTTTTCCTGTATAGTTAAACACAATTCATAAAACCATATGCCACAGGACATTATGCGCTTGCCCGCCCTGACCTCCACCGCCGCCTACCAGGCCCTCGAAAACCATGCCCACGATGCCCGCGACTGGCAAATGCGCCAGTTGTTCCGCAAAGACCCCGGCCGCTTCCCGCGCATGACGGTCGACGCGGCAGGCCTGTTCCTGGACTACTCGAAGAACCGCGCGGACCACGAGACCATCAAGCTGCTGGTGCACCTGGCCCGCACCCGCGGCGTGGCCGAACAGCGCGACGCCATGTTTGCCGGTGAAAAAATCAATATTACCGAACGCCGCAGCGTGCTGCACACCGCCTTGCGTATGCCGCGCGGCAAGGCGCTGAAGGTCGATGGCCAGGACGTCAACGCCGACGTGCACGCTGTGCTGGACCGCATCAAGGTTTTCACCGACAAGGTACGCAACGGCGGCTGGCTGGGTCATACCGGCAAGCCGATCACAGACGTGGTGAACATCGGCATCGGCGGGTCCGACCTGGGGCCGAAGATGGCCGTGCTGGCCCTGCGTTCCTACTGCCATCCGCGCCTGAAGATGCATTTCGTCTCCAACGTGGACGGCCACGACATGGATGCGGTGCTGGGCCAGGTGAATCCCGAAACCACGCTGTTCATTGTTGCGTCGAAGACCTTCACCACTGCGGAAACCATGCTGAACGCGCAGACCGCGCGCACCTGGTTCCTCGGCCGCGCACGCGACGCCGACTTGCCGCGCCATTTTGTCGCCGTCTCCACCAATACCGACGCGGTGCGCGCCTTCGGCATCGATCCTGAAAACATGTTCCCGTTCTGGGACTGGGTGGGCGGCCGCTACTCCGTGTGGTCGGCCATTGGCCTGCCGGTTGCGATCGCGGTCGGCTTCGGCTACTTCCAGGCCTTCCTGGAAGGCGCGCACGCCATGGACGAACACTTCCGCGAGGCGCCGCTGGAGGCCAACATGCCGGTGCTGCTGGCCCTGATCGGCTTCTGGAACCGCCAGTTCCTGGGCGCGGCTTCGCTCTCCATCGCGCCCTACCACCAGGACCTGAACCGCTTCCCGGCCTACCTGCAGCAGCTCGACATGGAAAGCAACGGCAAGCGCGTGACGAAGAACGGCCAGCCGGCCGACACCCCGACCTGCCCTGTCGTCTGGGGCGAGTGCGGCACCAATGCGCAGCACGCCTATTTCCAGCTCCTGCACCAGGGTACCGACGTAACGCCGATCGACTTCATCGCCGCGCTGCGCGCGACCCACGACCTGCCTGGCCACCATGACGCCCTGCTGGCAAACTGCTTCGCCCAGTCGGAAGCGTTCATGAAGGGCAAGACCGAAGACGAAGTGCGCGCAGAGCTCAAAGGCGCCGGCCTGACCGCTGCGGAAATCGAGGAGATGGTCCCGCACAAGGCCTTCCCCGGCAACCGCCCGTCCAACACCATCCTGATGGACCAGCTCACGCCGGCCACGCTCGGCGCCCTGATCGCGCTGTACGAACACAAGACTTTCGTGCAGGGCGTGATCTGGAATATCGCCAGCTTCGACCAATGGGGCGTGGAACTGGGCAAGGTGCTGGCCAGGAAGATCCAGGCCGAACTGACCGGCAAGGCCGATGCCGAAGCCCATGACAGCTCGACCAACGGCCTGATCGTGATGGCCAAGTCAGCGCAAATCCAATGAACAGCTATCAGATCGAAGTCGCCTGCGACGCCACCATGACCGTGGGCGAATGCCCGCTGTGGGCGCCGGACGAGCAAGCGCTGTATTGGGTCGATATCGAAGGCTTTGCCATTCATCGCCTGCGCACGGCCAGCGGCCAGCACGAGCAGTGGAAGGTCGACAGCGAGGCATCGTCGCTTGCGCGCGCCGCAAATGGCGGCCTGATGGTCGCCCAGCGCCGCGGCTTCTCCCGCTTCAATCCCGCCACCGGCGAGTTGAAGCTGGTAGCCGAAGCGCCGTTCGACCAGTCGACCACCCGCTTCAATGACGGCAAATGCGACGCGGCGGGCCGTTTCTGGTGCGGCACCATTTACGAGCCGCGCGACAAGCCGGCGGCGGAAATGTATGTGCTCGAGCGCGGCCAGGTGCGCAAGGTCTGGTCCGGCGGCATGGTCAATTCGAATGGCCTGGGCTTCAGCCCTGACAACAAGACCATGTTCCACGCCGAGACAGCCAGCCACCGCGTGACGCGCTTCGCATTCGACCTGCTGTCCGGCACCGTCGGCGATGAACGCGACGTGCGCCGTTTCAGCACCGACAAGTCGGCAGCCGATTACGGCGGCCGCCCCGATGGTGCGGCGGTCGACAGCGAAGGCAATTACTGGGTCGCCATGTTCGAAGGCGGCCGCATCCTCAAGCTGTCGCCGCAGGGCGACCAGCTCGATGAGATCCGCCTGCCGCTGCGTTGCCCGACCATGGTGGCTTTCGGCGGTCCCGACCTGCGCACCCTGTACATCACGACCGCCGGCAAGCGGCCGGCCGAAGAACTGGCAGCATTCCCGCTTAGCGGCAAGCTGCTGTCGGTACGCATGCCGGTGGCAGGCCGCATTGAACCTGCTTACGCAGACTGAAGTAAACCCGTATTAACTTACCTGAAGACGATTATGGCTCTCTCTGATTTCGACCTGGTTCTGTTTGGCGGCAGCGGCGACCTCGCAATGCGCAAATTGCTGCCTGCTATGTTTAGCCGCGACGTATGCGGCGACCTGCCGCCGACCGCGCGCATTGTCTGCGTCGGCCGCCAGGAGAGCACCCAGGAAGAGTTCATCAATATGGTGACGACCACCTCGCGCCCCCATATCAAGTCGGCCAAGGCTACCGACGAGAACTGGGACCGTTTCATCGCCCGCATCGTCTACGTCGCGCTCGATGCGGTCGACTCGACAAGCTACAAAGGCCTGGCCGAAGCGCTGCGCACCGACCCTGCCATCACCCGCGTCTACTACCTGGCCACCCCGCCCGCCCTGTTCTCGCGCATCTGCGACAACCTGAAGGACAACGGCCTGGCCACCGGCAATTCGCGCGTGGTGCTGGAAAAGCCGCTGGGCCGCGACCTGGCCTCGGCCAAGCAGATCAACAAGGAAGTGGGCAAGGTCTTCGACGAACAGCAGATCTACCGAATCGACCATTACCTGGGCAAGGAGACCGTGCAGAACCTGCTGGCCCTGCGCTTTGGCAATATCCTGTTCGAGCCGCTGTGGCGCCGCGAATGGATCTCCGACGTGCAGATCACCATCGCCGAAAAGCTGGGCGTGGGCAACCGCATCGGCTACTACGACACCTCCGGCGCGCTGCGCGACATGCTGCAGAACCACCTGCTGCAACTGCTTTGTATCGTCGCCATGGAACCGCCGACCTCGATCGCGCCGGACGCCGTGCGCGACTCCAAGCTGCAGGTGCTGCGCTCCCTGAAGCGCTTCACCCCGACCACGCTGGCGCAGAACATCGTGCGCGGCCAATACCGCGCCGGCCACGTGGAAGGCAAGGCCGTGCCGAGCTACCGCGACGAGCCGGAAGCGCCGCAGAATTCGAAGACCGAAACCTTCGTCGCCATGAAGGTCGAAATCGACACCTGGCGCTGGGCCGGCGTGCCGTTCTACCTGCGCACCGGCAAACGCATGGCTGACTCGCTGGCCGAAATCGTCGTGCGCTTCAAGCAGATCCCGCACTCGATCTTCAACCAGCCGACATCGAGTTTCCAGCCCAATTCCCTGGTGATCCGCCTGCAGCCGGACGAAGGCCTGCGCATGAACCTGATGGCCAAGACCCCGGGCGAAGGCATGCGCCTGAAACCGGCCGAACTGGAACTGGACTTCCGCGAAACCTTCAAGATGCCGCGCATGGACGCTTACGAGCGCCTGCTGCTGGACGTGCTGCGCGGCCAACTGACCCTGTTCATGCGTGGCGACGAACTGGAGGCGGCTTGGGAATGGGTCGAACCGATCCTGAACAACTGGGAGCAGGACGATTCCACGCCGCTGCCGTATGCCTCCGGCACCTGGGGCCCGGCGGCGGCCAGTGCCCTGATCGGCCGCGACGGGCTACAATGGCGCGAAGAAGCTTTGCCGGAAGACTGATGCTGCTCGACTCCATCCGCACCCAGCTCGACTCGCTCTCCAAATCGGAGCGCAAGGTCGCGCTGGCCGTGCTAGACAACCCGGCCCGCACCGTGGGCGCCAATATCACCGCGCTGGCCAAGAGCGCGCAAGTGTCCGAGCCAACCGTGGTGCGGTTCTGCCGTACGCTCGGCTACGACGGCTGGCATGAATTCAAGCTCAAGCTGGCGCAAGGCCTGGCGCTCGCCCTGCCCGGCCTGAACGACCAGCCGGCGCAGGACGACCTGGCGGCCGACCTGGTGAACAAGATCTGCAGCCGCTCCATCAACACGCTGCTGGATTTGCGCAACAACCTGAATGCGGAACCGGTGCAGAAGGCGCTCGACATCCTGTCGCGCGCGCGCAAGATCGAGTTCTACGGCCACGGCACGTCCGGCATCGTAGCGGCCGACGCACAGCACAAGTTCTTCCGCTCCGGCGTGCCGACGGTGGCCTACGCCGACCCGGCCATCCACAGTATTTCAGCGGCCCTGCTGCATGACGGCGATGCGGTGGTCGCGATTTCCCAGCGCGGCAACAGCCCGGCGCTGGTGCGCTCGGCCAAACTGGCGAGGGAGGGCGGCGCCGACGTGATCGTGCTGGCGCCCTCCGGCACCCCGCTGGCTGAAACGGCCACGGTGCTGATCCCGATCGACCTGATCTTCAACACCGACCCCTACACCCCGATCTCCGCCCGCCTGGCCTACCTCGTGGTGATCGACGTGCTGGCCGTCGGCCTGGCCCTGAAGCGCGGCCCCGAATTCCGCAAGAAAATGCAAAACGCCCAGAAGGCGCTGCAGGAGTTCGACATGCAGTTCGACTCCTTCATTGGTTAGAGAATAAAAGTCGGGGTCAGCTCCGGCAATCGGACATTCGCTGCGCGAATGTCCGATTGCCGGAGCTGACCCCGACTTTTAATCAGAGACTTTCTTTCAGCATTTTTTCCAGCGCCACGCGGGATACGTGTGGCGTGTCCTTGCCGGCTTCTACCTGCCACTGGCCGCCCTTCTGCAGGACGATGTAATCGACCTGGGCGCTGCCGCCTTTCGGATGCGGTACCGCCTGCTCCAGGTCCAGCCCAGCAGTCGGGGTGTAGGTGAAGGTGACGGTTGCCTTGCAGCGGGCGCCGTCGCAGTTGAGCGCGTCGGTTTTCCAGCCGTCGACCAGATGCACCTGCTCGTAATAGCCCTCGGTATCGTTGTGCAGGCGGCCGCCGTCCAGTTCGAATTTCAGGAATTGATCAAGTGCCGCTTGCGGCGTGGCTTCCGCGGCGTGGGCGGAAAAGGCGGCGCACAGCGCGGCCAGAATCAGTAGTTTTTTCATAGCAGCATTATATTTTTCCGCAATGTAATTTTTCAACAGGAAAATCCGACATGAAACTCTAAAATCCCTATAATGCCTTTCATGCAAGAACCAACACTATATGGCCGCGTTCTCGGCCTTGCCAACCTCGGCTTGATGGTACTGGACGCCGACCAGCGCATCATTTTCTGGAACCAATGGCTGGCCAGCCGCTCCGGCATGGCCGCCCCCCGCGTGCAAGGGCTGACCCTGGTGGAAGCCTTCCCCGAACTGTCCGGCAAACGCATCGAGCAATCGCTGCACACGGCGCTGGCCAACAACCTGCCCTCCGTGCTGCCGCAAAACCAGGACCGCACGCCTTTCCCGCTGTTCGCTGCCGGCACCTGGGGCGGCGAGCGCATCGAGCAGGCTGTTACGCTGACGCCCTTCAACGAAGGCAAGGAGCGCTTTTGCCTGATCGAGGTGGCGGACGTCAGCAACACCGTGGGGCGCGAACGCCAGTTGCGCGGCCAGGCCGAAGCCCTGCGCGCGCAGTCCTATGTGGACGGCCTGACCGGCATCGCCAACCGCCGCCACTTCGACGTGGCATTGGACCGCGAATTGCGCCGCGCACAGCGCCAGGGCGCCAGCCTGTCCCTGCTGCTGATGGATATCGATTCGTTCAAGGCCTATAACGACCACTTTGGCCACCAGCAGGGCGATGCCTGCCTGACCATGGTGGCCGAAGCCTTCGCCTCGCGCCTGCAGCGGCCGGCCGACCTGGCCGCGCGCTACGGCGGCGAGGAGTTTGCCGCCATCCTGCCCGACACCACGCCGGAACAGGCGGCCCAGCATGCGGAAGTGATCCGCGCCTATGTGGAATCGCTGAACATGGCGCATGCGCCCAAGGCCGTGCACCCGCAGGTCACCCTCAGCATCGGTGTCGCCAGCTTCGACAAGGAGCGCCTGAACGATGCCAGGTCGCTGCTGGATGCGGCCGACCGTGCGCTCTATTCCGCCAAGCGCGAAGGCCGCAACCGCGTGGTCGTCGAACGGCGCGCCTAGCCCTTGTAGAAATAGGGGTCGAGCGAGGTCACCTGCGTGATCTTGTCCACCGGCAGGTGGTTCATTTCCGCCGTCTCGCGGATCGCTTCCGGCGATGGCGCTTCGTACAGGCAGTATGTCTTGCGCAGGTCGTCGCTCACATAGGAATGAATCCAGGTAACGCCGCTGCGGGCATTGGTGCCAATGACCGCTTCACAGGCCCTGGCGCCGTCCGCGTTGACAGGAATGTGCAAGCCTTCCGGGAAAGTGCGTTCAACTATATAGCGGGGCATGATGGTCTCCTTCGGTTCCCTGATTTGCGGCCGGGCCGCCAATCTTCACCATAGACCATCCTGCCGCCCTGTCCAGTCAAGCCGCCAATGATGCGTGCTGGCGCGCAGTCCCCGGCGCGAGGGCCGCTTGCACTTGCCCCGCAATGAGCTCGGCAGTAGCAGCCGACATGGTCCACCCCAGGTGGCCATGGCCGGTATTGTAAAAGACGCCCGGACGCTTGCCTGCACCGACCCGCGGCATCAGGTCCGGCATCATCGGCCGCAAGCCGGCCCACGGCACCACCTGCCGGGTGCACACGCCCGGAAAGCACTGCTGCACCCAGTCCACCAGCGGTGCAATGCGGTCGGCGCGGATATCGCGGTTAAAGCCGTTGAACTCCGCCGTCCCGGCCACCCGAAAGCGGTTGGCGCCCAGGCGGCTGCTGACCAGCTTGGCGGCATCGTCCACCAGGCTGACCGTTGGCGCAGCGGCGCGGCTTTGCGCCTCTTCCAGCATCACGGTGATCGAATAGCCTTTCACCGGGTAGACGTTGACGCGGTCGCCCAGCATGGCGGCCAACGCCCGGCTGGCCGTGCCGGCGCAGACCACCAGCGCATCGAAGCGTCTTGCCTGCGCCGCGCCGTCCAGTGCAAACACGAGCTGCGCGCCATTCCCGTCTGCATCCAGGCTACGCACCTCGGCACCGCAAATCATGTGCACGCCGCGCGCCTCGGCAGCTGCCGCCAGCCCCAGCGTGTACTTGTGAATGTCGCCCGTGCTGTCGCTCTCGGTATAGAAACCGCCATAGAAGCGGCCTTCCAGCGTGGGTTCGATCGCCCGCATTTCGTCCGGCGTCACGGCGCGCCGCAGCAAGCCGCCCTGAGCCAGCAGGGCAGTCACCCGCGCAGCATGGTCGAAACCAGCCTTGTCGCGGTAGATATGCAGGATGCCCTCATGCCGCTCATCAAAATCGATGCCTTCCTCGCGCGCCCAGCCAAACAGGTGCTCGCGCGCTGCAATCGCCAGCCGCGTGCTGGCAATGGTGTTGGTTTCGTAGCGGGGGATGGCAGCCAGGAATTCGGCAAGCCAGGACAGCTTGTGCCAGCCGGGCTTGGGGTTGACCAGCAGCGGCGCATCGCCGCGCAGCATCCACTGCAAGCCTTTGCCAACCGTACTCCAGCTGTTCCATGCTTCCGCATGGGAGGCGGACAACTGGCCGCCGTTGGCGAACGATGTCTCCATCGCCGGATAGCGATGGCGCTCGAACAAGCTAACCCGGAGGCCCCGGCGCGCCAGCGCATAAGCTGTGGTGACGCCGGTGATGCCGCCGCCGATGACTGCGACTGATTTCATGAAGGAATTTCCGCTCTTACTGCGCCGCGACCCTTCCATGCGAGGCGGCGCCGGTTGCGCCCAGCACGCCGGCAATCAGCAACACGTACCACAGGGCGCCGGTGCCGCCCTTCAGCACCATCAGCGCGGTGGCATCGGCCACCAGGGCGGCCGCGCAGCCCAGCGCCAGGACCAGCAAGGCGATCGAGACGGCAAAGGACAGCACACGGAAATTGGCTGCGCGCGCTCCGGTGGCAAACAGCAGGTAGCCGGTAACGCTAAACAGCGGGAACATCAGCCACAGCGACATGCCGGCCGCCAATCCCCCGACGCCCAACTGGGCCAGGACCAGCGCGGCACCAGAAAACAAGCCCAGCGCCAGCAGCAGCGCACCAACAATTGCCAGGATCATGGCTGACTCCTCCGACCAAAATATGAGAAAACTGATAATCCCCATTGTAAACGCAACATGGCGGGCCTCGCCGATTTAGTACAATAGGTTTTTTGTCCCCCACGTTTCCAGGACTGCAATGAACCAGCTCGAACAGCTCAAGCAATACACTACCGTTGTTGCCGACACCGGCGATTTCCAGTCGATCAAGGCATATGCGCCGCAAGATGCGACCACCAATCCATCGCTGATCCTGAAGGCGGTGCAGAAGGATGAATACAAGCCGCTGCTGGAAAAAGCCGTGCGCGACAACCCGAACGCCACCAGCGGCGAGATCATCGACAAGCTGCTGATTGCCTTCGGCACCGAGATCCTGAAGTATGTTCCAGGCCGCGTTTCGACCGAAATCGACGCTGCCCTGTCCTTCGACGTGGCAGGCAACGTGGCCAAGGGCCGCGAACTGATCGCCCTGTACCAACAGGCCGGCATCCCGCGCGAGCGTGTGCTGATCAAGATTGCCTCCACCTGGGAAGGCATCCGCGCCTCCGAGCAGTTGGAGAAGGAAGGCATCCGCACCAACATGACCCTGCTGTTCTCGCTGTGCCAGGCCATTGCCTGCGCCGAAGCAGGCTCGCAGCTGATCTCCCCGTTTGTCGGCCGCATCTTCGACTGGTACAAGAAGTCCACCGGCATCGACTACCAGGGCGCCGAAGATCCGGGCGTGCAGTCGGTCAAGCGCATTTACAACTATTACCGCAAGTTCGGCTACAAGACCGAGGTGATGGGTGCCTCCTTCCGCAACACCGGCCAGATCCTGGAACTGGCCGGCTGCGACTTGCTGACCATTTCGCCGGACCTGCTGCAGAAGCTGGCCGACACCCAGGCCCCGGTCGAGCGCAAACTGTCCCCGGCCGATACCGGTACCGCCGTCAAGATCTCGATGGACGAGAAGACTTTCCGCTTCATGCTGAACGAAGACGCAATGGCGACCGAAAAGCTGGCCGAAGGCATCCGCGCCTTCGTGGCCGACTCCAACAAGCTGAAACAGATGATTTCGGCCATGCGCTAAGCGTTTCCCGCATCTACCTCGAAAAGGGCGCTTCGGCGCCCTTTTTGCTATACAAAACGTTACAATTGCTAGTGTTATACAATTTTCGGCGCTGTCCCACCTCACAAGAAGAGACGCCCAATGAAACCTGTATTGCGCACCCTGCCCCTGGCAGCCGCAGCCCTGTCGCTCACCCTCGCGGCATGCGGCGATAAAAAGGACGCCAACAAGGCTGCCCCGCCCCCACCCACCGTTTCCGTCGTCACCGCCACAACCGGCGAAGTCACCGTCACCAACGAGCTGCCGGGCAGGGTCGAGGCATCGCGCATCGCCCAGGTGCGGGCGCGTACGCCGGGCATCGTACTGCAGCGGGTGTTCAGGGAAGGCGGCGACGTCAAGGCGGGGGAAGTCCTGTTCCGTATCGATCCGGCGCAATTCCAGGCCAATGTGGAGAGCGCCGACGCGGCGATCGCCCGCGCAGAAGCCAACCTGGCGCAGGCCGACCTGAAGGCCAGGCGCTACAAGCCGCTGCTGGCGGCGCAAGCGGTCAGCCAGCAGGAATACGATGACGCGGTCACCGCGCAAAAGCAGGCTTCGGCCGAACTGCAGTCGGCCCGCGCCGCACGCAAGAATGCCGCACTGACGCTGGGCTACGCCACCGTCACGGCGCCGATCTCGGGCCGTGTCGGCCGCGCCCTGGTGACCGAAGGCGCCCTGGTGGGCCAGAACGAAGCGACGCCAATGGCGACCGTGCAGCAACTGGATCCGATCTACGTCACGATTTCCCAATCCTCCGCCGAGCTGCTGCGCCTCAAGCAGGCGCTGGCCGCCGGCACGCTGAAAAGCGCCGGCAAAGACCAGGCGCGCGTCACCCTGCTGACCGAAGACGGCCAGCAGTATCCGCGCCCCGGCAAGCTGCTGTTCGCCGATGTCGCGGTCGACGAATCCAGCGGTTCGGTATCGATGCGCGCCGAATTCCCGAACCCCGAGCGCACCCTGCTGCCGGGCATGTACGTGCGCGCCCGCCTCGAACAGGGCATCAACGAATCGGCCATCACCGTGCCGCAGCAAGCCGTGGTGCGCGGCGCGGAAGGCGCCTCGGTGCTGGTGGTCGGCCCCGACAACAAGGTCAGTTCGGTGCCGGTGAAGGCGGATGCAGCGGCCGGCGGCAAGTGGGTGGTCAGCTCGGGCCTGAAAGGCGGCGAGCGCATCATCGTGGAAGGCTTCCAGAAAACCAAACCAGGCGGCACCGTCAATCCGGTTCCGTGGAAAGGTCCGGCAAACGGGCCGGCACCGGCGGGCGCCGCGCCTGCCGCATCCGCTCCGGCGGCCAGGTAAAGGGGCCGCCACATGGCAAAGTTCTTTATCGACCGCCCCGTGTTCGCGTGGGTGATCGCCCTCTTCATCCTGCTCGGTGGAGCGCTGGCAATCACCGTATTACCGGTGGCCCAATACCCGACCATCGCGCCGCCCTCCATCGTCATCAGCGCAGCCTATCCCGGCGCTTCGGCGCAGGTGCTGGACGATGCCGTCACCTCGGTCATCGAGCAGGAGATGAACGGCGCCGACGGATTGCAATATATCGAATCCCAGAGCGATTCGAACGGCTCCGTCAGCATCACCGTCACCTTCCAGCCCGGCACCAACCCCGACCTGGCGGCGGTCGACGTGCAAAACCGCATCAAGCGCGTGGAATCGCGCCTGCCGCAAGCCGTGATCCAGCAGGGCGTGCAGGTCACCAAGGCGCGCTCCAATATCCTGATGTTTGTCGGCGCATCGTCGACCGACGGCAGCATGGATACCACCGCCATTGGCGACTACCTGGCGCGCAACGTGGTCAACGAGATCAAGCGCCTGCCCGGCGTCGGCCAGGCGGAACTGTTCGGCACGGAGCGCTCCATGCGCATCTGGGTCGATCCCGACAAGCTGACCGGCTACAAGCTCAATATGAGCGACGTCACGGCCGCCATTCGCCAGCAGAATGCCCAGGTCGCCGCCGGCACGGTGGGCGATTTGCCCAACGAGCGCTCGCAGACCTGGTTCGCGCCGGTGGTCGTGACCGGCCAACTGAGCTCCGTCGAGGAATTCGGCAAGGTCGTGCTGCGCGCCAACCGCGACGGCTCCCTGGTGCGCCTGCGCGACGTGGCGCGGCTGGAACTGGGCGGTGCCAGCTACCGCGTCAGCGCGCGCCTGAATGGCGAACCCTTTGTCGCCATCGCCGTGCAGCAGTCGCTGACGGGCAATGCACTGGCTACTGCCAACATCGTGCGCGCCAAGATGGACGAGCTGCAGAAGTATTTCCCGCCGGGCTTGAAGTACACCGTGCCTTACGATACCTCGCTGTTCGTCAAGATCTCCATCGAGGAAGTGGTCAAGACCCTGCTGGAAGCCGTGGTCCTGGTGTTCCTGGTGATGTATGTCTTCCTGCAGAACTTCCGCTACACCCTGATCCCGACCATCGTGGTGCCGATCGCGCTGATGGGCACTTTCGCCGCCATGCAGGTATTCGGCTTCTCGATCAACGTGCTGACCATGTTCGGCATGGTGCTGGCGATCGGCATCCTGGTCGACGATGCCATCGTGGTGGTGGAGAACGTCGAACGCATCATGAGCGAGGAAGGCCTGTCGCCGCGCGATGCGACGCGCAAGGCGATGTCGCAGATTACCGGCGCGATCATCGGCATCACCCTGGTGCTGATTGCGGTGTTCATCCCGATGGCCTTCTTCGGCGGCGCGGTCGGCGCGATCTACCGCCAGTTCTCGCTGTCGATGGTGTCGGCCATGGTGTTCTCGGCGCTGATGGCGCTGTCGCTGACGCCGGCCCTGTGCGCGACCATGCTGAAGCCGGTCGAAGCCGGCCACCACCATGCCAAGTCCGGCCTGTTCGGCTGGTTCAACCGCGGCTTCGCCTCCACTGCCACGCATTACCAGGGCTGGGTGGCGAAGATCCTGCAGCGCACCGGTCGCTTCATGCTGATCTTCGCGGCGCTGCTGGGCATCGTCGCCTGGCTGTACGTGCGGCTGCCCTCCTCCTTCCTGCCGAACGAAGACCAGGGCTACATCATCGCCAATGTGCAGCTGCCGCCGGGTGCGGCGCGCGGCAGGACCGAAGCCGTACTGGCGGAGGTGGACAAGTACTTCCGCAGCCAGCCGGGCGTAGCCCGCACCATTGCGGTGGCTGGCTTCAGCTTCTCCGGCAGCGGGCAGAATGCGGGGCTGGTGTTCATTCCGCTGAAGGACTGGAAAGAACGCGGTCCAGACCAGTCGGCCGAAGCGATCGCCGGCCGCTCCTTCGGCGGCCTGGCGCACATCCAGGACGCCCAGATCTTCGCCTTGAGCCCGCCGCCGATCCGAGAACTGGGCAACGCAACGGGCATCACGGCGCGCCTGCAGGACCGCAGCGGATTGGGGCACGACGCCTTGCTGGCTGCGCGCAACCAGCTGCTGGAGCTGGCGGGCAAGAGCAAGGTCCTGGTGGGCATGCGTCCCGAAGGCCTGGAGGATGCGCCGCAGATGCAGGTCGATGTCGACCGCGAGAAAGCCAACGCCCTGGGCGTGGCGTTCACCGATATCGCTGCCACCCTCGGCACGGCGCTGGGTTCTTCCTATGTGAACGACTTTGCCAACAGCGGCCGCCAGCAGCGCGTGATCGTGCAGGCCGACCAGGCCCGCCGCATGCAGCCGGAAGATATCCTGCGCATTCACGTGCGCAGCAACAGCGGGACGATGGTACCGTTTGCCTCCTTCGCCACCACGCGCTGGGTGACAGGCCCGATCCAGCTGGTGCGCTATAACGGCTATCCGGCGTATCGCCTGAGCGCCAACGCCGCGGCCGGCTATTCGACCGGCGAGGCGATGGAGGAGCTGCAGCGCCTGGCCGGGCAGTTGCCGCCGGGCTTCGGCATCGAATGGACCGGGCAGTCAGCCGAGGAGCGCCTGTCCGGCTCGCAGGCGCCGATGCTGTTTGCCCTGTCGCTGCTGGCCGCGTTCCTGGTGCTGGCGGCGCTGTACGAGTCGGAATCGATCCCGGTGGCGGTATTGCTGGTGGTGCCGCTGGGCGTGCTGGGCGCGCTGCTCGGTGCGCACCTGCGCGACCTGCCGAATGACGTGTACTTCAAGGTCGGCCTGATCGCCATCATCGGCCTGTCCGCCAAGAACGCGATCCTGATCATTGAATTCGCCAAGGACTTGCAGGCGCAAGGCAAGGGCCTGATCGAATCCACGCTGGAAGCGGTGCACCTGCGCTTCCGCCCGATCATCATGACTTCGCTGGCCTTCATCCTTGGCGTGCTGCCGCTGGTGATTGCCTCCGGCGCCGGCTCCGCCTCGCAGCGCGCCATCGGCACCGGCGTGATGGGCGGCATGATCACCGCCACCGTGCTGGCGGTGTTCCTGGTGCCCGTCTTCTTTGTGGTCGTGCGCCGCATCTTCAAAGGCAGCGAACGCCAGCGCCGCCTCGCCGCGCATGAACTGGATCTTCCGGAGTCGAAGCAATGATGAAGCCAATCTCCACCCACGCGCGCATGCCCGCCGCCGGCGCGATTGCCGCCGCGCTGCTGCTGGCCGGCTGCTCGATGGCGCCGACCTACCAGCGCCCGGACGCGCCAGTCGCGCAAACCTTCCCCGCCGCCGCCCCCGCCGCCGGCATGGCGGCCGCAGGCGCGATGCCCGCCGCATCGGCTTCCGCCCCGAGCGCCGCGCAGTACGCCGTGGACACCGACTGGCGCACGTTCTTTCCTGACGGCCGTCTCCAGCAGTTGATCGCCGCGGCGCTCGAAAACAACCGCGACCTGCGCATAGCGGCCCTGCGCATTGAAGAAGCGCGCGGCGCCTACCGCATCCAGCGCGCCGACCGCCTGCCGACCCTGAACGCCACACTTGGCGGTTCGCGCAGCCGGTCGCCTGGCTTTGCCAATTCCAACGGCCAGCCGCAAATCAGCGAACGCTTTGATGCCGGCCTGGGGATCTCCGCTTTCGAACTCGACTTCTTCGGCCGAGTAAGAAGCCTGAGCGACTCCGCCCTCGCCAGCTATCTGGCCACCGAAGAAGCCAGGCAAGCCGCCCAAATCAGCCTGATCGCCGAAGTCGCGAAGGCCTACTACACCGAACGCGCCTTCGCAGAACAGCAAACCTTGGCCGAAAGCACCTACGAAGCCCGCAAGCGCACCTTCGACCTGACGAAACAGCGCGTTGAAGCGGGCGCCTCGTCGCGCCTCGACCTGCGCTCGAACGAGCAGCAGATGGAGACCGCCCGCGCCGCCGCCCTCGCCCTGGCCCGCCAGCGCGCGCAGGCAGCCAATGCGCTGGCCCTGCTGGTCGGCCAGGCGCTTCCGGCCGGCGTCGTTACCGGTGGTCCCGCCCCGACGGAAGACGCCCAGGCCGACGCCATGTCCACCCTGGCCGCGGGCCTGCCATCCGACCTGCTGGCCAACCGCCCCGACATCCGCGCCGCCGAACAACGCCTGAAAGCGGCCAATGCCAATATCGGGGCCGCCCGCGCCGCCTTCTTCCCGCGCGTGACGCTGACCACCTCGATCGGCAGCGCCAGCCGCGATTTCAGCGGCCTGTTCGACAGCGGCAGCAACACCTGGAGCTTCACCCCGCAACTGGTGCTGCCCATCTTCGACACCGGCCGCAACCTGGCCAACCTCGACGTCAGCCACGCCCGCAAGAACATCGCCGTAGCCGACTATGAGAAAACCATCCAGCAAGCCTTCCGTGAAGTAGCCGATGCCCTGGCCGCCCGCAGCTACCTCGGCGAACAGGTGGCAGCCCAGCGGGCGGTGCAGGACGCCCAGGCCGAACGCCTGCGCCTATTACAATTACGCTTTGAGAATGGGGTCGCCAGTTCGCTCGACGTGCTCGACGCCCAACGCGAATTGTTCACCGCGCAGCAGGCCCTGGTCCAGGCACGCCTGCTGCGCACAAGCAGCGCCATCGACTTGTACCGGGCGCTCGGAGGAGGCTTGAAGTAGTGGATTCACCGATCAATATCCGGCTCGGCCAGCGCGCCCGCCAGCGCATCGAGCGCGAAGGCTTGCAGGCCGCCGACATCGCCATCATTCCCGCCGCGGCAGGCGGCCCCAAAGGCCTGATCCTGAACGGCATCGACCAATGGATGTTTGGCGAATGGCTGAAACAGGCGCCGCGCCAGCGCCGCCTGATCGGCGCCTCGATCGGCGCCTGGCGCATGGCAGCCGCCGCCTTCCATGATCCGATCGCCGCGCACAAGCGCCTGGCCCACCATTACGCCCACCAGACCTACCCGGACAAGGTGGATGCCGCCTACGTCAGCCGCGTCATCCGCAGCCTGCTTGACAGCGTGCTCGATGGCCGCGGCGAAGAAATGCTCACCAATCCCGACTACCTGCTGTCGGTGATCACGGTACGCGGCATCGGGCCCCTGGCCGACACGCGCGGCAGCCGCTGGCGCGAAATGGCCGGATTCCTGCGTGCCGCCGCCGGCAACGCTGTTTCGCGCAGCCGCCTGGCCGGCGCCATGGAGCGGGTGGTCTTCCACGATACGCGCGACGACGCGGCCTGGCTGCGCAGCAGCTTCGACGCCTTCGCCTCGCACTTTGTCGGCCTGTCGGAACAAAACCTGCACTCCGCCCTGCTCGCCTCCGGCTCGATCCCGCTGGTGCTGCAAGCGGTCAGCAACATCCACGGCGCGCCGCCCGGAGACTATTGGGACGGCGGCTTGATCGACTACCACCTGCACCTGCCCTACCAGCGCGACGAAGGCCTGGTGCTGTACCCGCACTTCACCGACCACATCGTGCCGGGCTGGCTCGATAAATCGATGCCATGGCGCCGCGCGCGCGACAGCGCACTGGAAAACGTGATCCTGGTTTCGCCCTCGCCGTCCTTCGTGGCGCGCCTGCCGAACCGCAAACTGCCCGACCGCACGGACTTCAAGCACTACGGCCAGGACCACGGCGCCCGCATCCGCGACTGGACCTACGCCATCGGCGAAAGCCAGCGCATGGCCGACGCATTGGCCCGGTGGGCCGAAAACCCGGACCTGAAGTTAGCCCGGCAGTTTTAAAGCAGCTGTGATTCCCTGTTGCAGCCTTGCAACGGGATATCTACCACGCAACTGTTCAGGCGCATACTAGTACTCCTAAATCCTGGAGGCCAGTATGCAATTCCTGTCCCAGCTCCGCATCGGACCGCGCCTTGCGGCGGGCTTTGGCATCGTCCTGATGCTGTCAGCCATCGGTACCAGCTATGCCTTGTACCATTCCAACCAGACCGCCAACGCCACGCGCGCCATGATGGACCGGCCGCTGGCAAAAGAACGCATCGTTTCGGACTGGTACGTCCTGATCTACTCGGCCATCGCGCGCACCCAGATGATTTCGCGCAGCAGCGATGCCGAACTGTCGAATACTTTCGCCACCATCATTGCCGACAGTGCCAAGCGCGGCGCCGAACTCCTGAAATCCATCGAAGGCTTGCTGGAGTCGGAAGAAGAACGCAAGATCTACCAGGACGCAGTCGCCATCCGCAACAAATACCAGGATGCGAAGAACCAGGTAATGAACGCCAAGAAGGCCGGCGACGCGGCGGAGGGCGAACGCCTGTACCGCGAGGTATTCGAGCCCGCGGCCAAGGCATACCAGGAGAAGGTCAAGGAGTTGTTGGCGCAGCAGCGCAAGGCCATCGACGCCACGGCAGCCGGCATCAACGAAGCCAATGCGCGCAGTACCCGCCTGATGCTTACCCTTGGCATCCTGTTGCTGGCCTTTGGCGCCTGGGCGGCATGGATCATTTCGCGCAGCATCACGGTACCGCTCAATTCCGCGCTGGGCATTGCGAATACGGTGGCAGAAGGCGACCTGACTACACGTTTCGACGAGCAGACTGCCCGCGATGAGATCGGCGACCTGATGAAGGCCCTGCGCGGCATGAACGACGCCCTGCGCCGCGTGGTAAGCCAGGTGCAGACCGGCACCACGGCTATTGCCACCGCTTCCAGCGAAATCGCAGAAGGCAACCTGGACCTCTCCTCGCGCACCGAACAGCAAGCCAGCTCGCTGGAAGAAACCGCCTCCTCGATGGAGGAACTGACGTCCACTGTGCGCCAGAACGCCGACAACGCCAACCAGGCAAACCAGCTCGCACAGGCGGCATCCGACGTAGCGGCACGCGGCGGCGAGATCGTGGGACAGGTGGTGGAAACCATGGGCTCGATCGATGCTTCCTCACGCAAGATCGTCGACATCATCGGCACCATCGACGGCATCGCCTTCCAGACCAACATCCTCGCGCTGAACGCAGCGGTCGAAGCAGCACGCGCCGGCGAGCAAGGACGCGGCTTCGCCGTGGTCGCCTCCGAAGTGCGCAACCTGGCGCAACGCTCGGCCGCCGCAGCAAAAGAGATCAAGGAGCTGATCGACGACTCCGTGGTACAGGTGAATGCCGGCACTTCGCTGGTGCAGCAGGCCGGCACCACCATGGGCGAGGTGGTGACCAGCGTGCGCCGCGTGACGGACATCATGGGCGAGATCACCTCGGCCAGCCGCGAGCAAAGCGTCGGCATCGATGAAGTGAACCAGGCCATCGGCCAGATGGACCAGGTGACGCAGCAGAACGCCGCCTTGGTGGAAGAAGCCGCCGCCGCTGCTGCCAGCATGCAGGAACAGGCCGCACAACTCGCGCAAGTCGCCGCCTCGTTCCGCCTCGGAACGGAGGCCGTCGCCCGCTGGAGCGCCCCGCCCCGCCGCGTCGCCGACGACGGCGCCCCCGCTCCTGCGGTCGAAGCGCCGCGTCCCAAGCGCCTCGCCGCACCGGACCAGCGCGCCGCTCCGCGCACCGCCCCACGCGCTGCGAACAGCAGCGCCAGCACCGCGACAGACCACACAACTGAACGACGCTCAAAAAGCGAACGGCGCGCTCCCGCCGCCGCCAACGATGAATGGGAAGAATTCTGAGGCAAGGGATTTGCTCAGCCCCGGCGAATTGACGAGCATGGCGGAATACGTCATGCCGTCATTGCCGGCGCAAGCGCATGCGCGCTAGCTTGAAGAAGTGAAAAGCCGCCGTCGGTCGCGTGTGGCGCGACGTGGAGCGGCAAATTACTCCCCGAGGAACATCTGCTGCAGGTCGTTCAGGAAGCGCTGGCCCAATTCGGTCGGCTTGATCAGCATGTGGTCGCGATACAGCAAGCCTTTGGCCTCGGCCGCGTTGAGCTGCTGTTCGATGGTGTTGAGCGCCACACCGGTGCGTTCGGCGAACAGGTTCGGCTCGAAGCCGCCTTGCAGGCGCAGGGCGTTCAGCATGAACTCGAAACCCATTTCGTCGCGCGACAGCTCGCGCTCTTCCTGCACGGGATTACCGGCGGCCACCGCTTCCATATAGGACTTGGGCTGCTTGTAGCGCGCCTGGCGCAGCACCCGGTGCGGGAAGGACAGCTTGGAGTGTGCGCCGGCGCCGATGCCGAGGTAGTCGCCGAACTGCCAGTAGTTCAAGTTGTGGCGCGCCTGGTGCCCCGGCTGGGCGTAGGCCGACACTTCGTAGTGGCCGTAACCGTTCGCCGTGGTCAGCTCGGCGATCATGTCCTGCATGTCCGCGCTCAGGTCGTCGTCCGGCAACTGCGGCGGATACTTGGCGAACAGGGTGTTCGGCTCCATCGTCAGGTGGTACAGCGACAGGTGCGGCGGCTTGAAGCCGATTGCAGTCTCGATATCCCGGCGCGCCTGTTCCAGCGTCTGGTTCGGCAGCGCGTACATCAGGTCCAGGTTGAAGTTGTCGAAGTTCGCCAGCGCGATCTCCACCGCGCGTTTCGCCTCGCCGTCATCGTGGATGCGGCCCAGCGCCTTCAGGTGCTCGCTATTGAAGCTCTGGATGCCGATCGACAGGCGGTTGATGCCGCTGTCGCGGTAGGAGCGGAACTTCTCGGCCTCGAAGGTGCCGGGATTGGCCTCCATCGTGATCTCGCAGGCGCCATCGAGCGGCAGCAGGCTGCGCAAGTCCGACATCAGGCGGTCCATGCCGGCTGCCGACATCAGGCTGGGCGTGCCGCCGCCGATGAATACGGTGTAAATCTTGCGCCCCCAGATCAGCGGAAGCGACATTTCCAGGTCGCGCCGCAGCGCGTCCAGATATTCCTTCTCTGGGACTTCGCCCTTCGCCTCGTGCGAATTGAAATCGCAATAAGGGCATTTGCGCACGCACCACGGCCAGTGGATATACAGCGACAACGGCGGCAAGGCCTGCAGGTTCAGCGCGCCAGGGCGCAGGTAGGTAGCAGCGACGCCGGCGGCGCTGTCGATGGTGCGGCTTGGTACGGCATTGCCGACCGGCTTAATCGGGATCATTTCTTCAACTTCTCAACCAGGGCGCGCAGGGCCTGGCCGCGATGGGACAGGCGGTTCTTCTCCTCCGGCGCCAATTCGGCAACGTGCTTCCCCAGCGAAGGAATCAGGAAATACGGGTCGTAGCCAAAGCCGCCCTCACCGCGCGCTTCGGCCGAAATCACGCCTTCCCAACGCCCGTCGGCGATCACCGGCTGCGGATCGTCGGCATGGCGCACGAATACCAGCACGCAGTAATAGTAGGCCGATTTGTCGGCATGCGCCGCCAGGTCGGCAATCAGTTTCTCGCTGTTGCGCGCGTCCGATTTCGGCTCGCCCGCATAGCGCGCCGAATACACGCCAGGCGCGCCGCCCAGCGCGTTGACGCATACGCCCGAGTCATCGGCCAGCGCCGGCATGCCGGTCAGGCGCGCGGCATGGCGCGCCTTGGCCAGTGCATTTTCGACAAAAGTGTGGAAAGGCTCATCCGCCTCCGGCACGTCGAATTCACCCTGCGGATGGGCGGAAAAACCAATGGTCGAGAGCAGCTCGTTGAATTCCTTGAGCTTGCCCTTGTTGTTCGATGCGAGAACGATGCGTTGTGTCATGTATGTCGGCTCTTAAGAGAGAGCCGACATTGTAAACCACTTGGGATTACAGGCCGAGCGCCTGCTTTTGCAGCTTGACCAGGTCGCGGATGCCGCCTTCGGCCAGATCCAGCAGGCGGTTCATGGCAGCACGGTCGAAGGCCGCACCTTCCGCAGTGCCCTGGACTTCAACAAAGGCGCCGGCATCGGTCATGATCACGTTCATGTCGGTGTCGCAATCCGAGTCTTCCAGATAGTCCAGGTCCAGCACCGGCACGCCCTGGTACACGCCAACCGAAATCGCGGCCACGAAATGCTTGACCGGAATGGTCTCGATCATGCCGCGCGCCTTGAGCTTGGAGAAGGCATCATAGGCCGCCACCATGGCGCCGGTGATCGAAGCGGTGCGGGTGCCGCCATCCGCCTGGATCACATCGCAGTCCAGTTGCAGGGTGCGCTCGCCGAACGCTTCCAGGTCGAAGGCAGCGCGCAGCGAACGGCCGATCAGGCGCTGGATCTCCTGGGTGCGGCCACTTTGCTTGCCCTTGGCTGCCTCGCGGTCCATGCGCGAGTGGGTGGAACGCGGCAGCATGCCGTATTCCGCCGTCATCCAGCCCTGGCCCTTGCCCTTCAAGAAGCCCGGTACGCGCTCTTCAATGCTCGCCGTACAAATCACCTTGGTATCGCCGCACTCGATCAGCACAGAACCTTCTGCGTGCTTGGTGTAGTCGCGGGTGATGCGGATGTTGCGCAGCGCATCGACGGCGCGGCCGCTCGGGCGGTTGACAGTGCTCATGGAATTCCTATTTCAGTAACTGGGTGGATTTCTCGATGGCGCCGCGGATTTCCGCGATCGCCTTTTCAATTTCGTCGTCGTCGAACACGTCGACTTCGGTCTTGGCCCCATGGATGGTCGTACTGACCACATCGTCGGGCAACTGCTCGGTCGAAATCACGGTGGAACCGGCGTGCGTGGTCGGCGTGCCGTCGGACACCAGGGCGCCCTGCCACATGATGGCCAGCGCCGTCACGTTGTCACTGGTGTCGCCGGCGCGGCGCAGCGCGGTGGCCAGCATGTCGGGCACTGCCCGCACGACGGTCTGGGTAGTCAGCATCTGCACCAGCTCTTCGTCGCTGACCACCGACCACAGGCCGTCGGAGCACAGCATTAGCGTGTCGCCGGGCAGCAGGTTGGCGCGGCCGGAAACCTCGATGCGCGGTGCGCTGCTGGCGCCAAGGCAGGCATACAGCTTGTTGCGGTCCGGGTGGGTATTGCGCGCCGACGCCGGGATCAGGCCCTTCTCGATCATGTTCTCGACGTGCGAGTGGTCGCGCGTGCGGCCATGCACCTGGCCGTTGCGCACCCAGTAAAGTCGCGAATCGCCGCAATGCGCCCACACGGCGGTATTGTGCTGCACCAGGCAAGCCACGATGGTGGTGCGCGGCGACTCCGGCATATTGTGGGTCATCGTGTACGAATGGATGTCCCGGTGCGCAGCAGCCAACGCCTCTTCGAGGAAGCGCTCCGCCCCCTTCACGTACGGCGTTGCCTGTTGCTGGAACATCTGGGAAATGGTGCGGGTAGCGATGGAGGCGGCAATTTCGCCGCGCGCATGGCCGCCCATGCCATCGGCGAGCACCAGCAACAGCGCATCGCGCGTGAAGCTGTAGCCCATCCGGTCCTGGTTAACCTTGCGGCCCCCGATATGCGTTTCCTGGTAGACGGCGAATTGCATGGCATGGGCTCCTTATTGTTGGCGCGGGGCCGAGTCTTTTTTACGGCCGAATCCGAGCTTGCCTGCCAGCTTGCCCAGCTTTTCCAAAGCCCCCGGTGGAGGCGGCGGTTCTTTTGGCGCAGGCGCCTGCGCCAGCATCTTCTGCAGCTCAAACAGGCTTTGCGGACGGGCCAGGGGATCGATCTCCAAAGTCCATCGTACCAGCTTCACCAGCTCCGGCGAATAGAGGATTTCCAGCTTCTGGAAATGCGGCTCCATCTTGTCTTCCTTACGGCGCTGGTCGGCCGGCTGCGGCGGCTGGCCCAGCATGCAGGCGAAAATCGACGCACCGATCGAATAGACGTCAGTCCACGGCCCCAGCGCCTCGGTCTTGGAGTACAGCTCGGGCGGCGCAAAGCCGGGGGTGTACATCGGCATCAGCTTCGGGCTGTCCGTATTCACCGTCTGGCGCGCAGCGCCGAAGTCCAGCAGCATCGGCGTGCCGTCCGTGCGCAGGTAGATATTGGCCGGTTTCAGGTCCAGGTGCAGCAGCTTATTGGTGTGCACCTCGCGCAAGCCTTTCAGGACTTGCGTGAAGATCTGGCGCACGAAGGCCTCGCTGCAATTGCGACCCTTGCTGCGTTGCCGCTGGATGTGATCCTGCAGCGAATGGCCGGACTCGTAGGCCATTACCATATAAACAGTTTCGTTAGCACGGAAGAAATTCAACACCCTTACAACATTGGGATGTGAAATTTTTGCAAGTGCACGACCCTCTTCGAAAAAGCACTTGAGCCCGATCCGGAACACCGGCAGGTTCGATTTTGTGACCACAGGTACCATCTCGCCCTCTTGACGCAATGCAAGGCTGCTTGGTAAATATTCTTTAATTGCTACTGCATTACCTTCTGCGTCGTAGGCCAAATACACAATACTGAACCCGCCTGACGCAATTTTCTTTACAATGCGGTATCCAGCAATTTCCAGACCATCCGGTAATGGAGCGTTGTTCTGAGCTGCCATAAGTTTCCTCGCTTCAACTAAACCGGATTGTGTGGGACAAAGCAATATATTGTAAAGACAAAGACAAAATCGGGGATATCCTTTGAGCATTTCCAGCATGACTGGCTACGCCGTAGCCACCAGCGAAAGCGCGGCGGGCACGCTGACAATTGAGATCAAAAGCGTCAATTCGCGCTTTCTTGACCTTCAATTCCGTATCAACGACGATCTGCGCGCCCTCGAACCCGATTTGCGATCCGCCATCATGGGCGCCATCACCCGCGGCAAAGTGGAGCTACGGCTGAGTTTTGGCCGCAAGGCCGTCGCCGCCGGCACCCAGGCCCTGAATGTAGCCCTGCTCAACGAACTGGCCCGCCTGCAAGGCGAGGTCAGCCAGCATTTTAGCGGCGCCGCGCAGATGAGTGTTGCCGAACTACTTCGCTGGCCCGGTGTTGTCGAAGAAGCACAAATCGGCCAGGAATGGCTCCAGGCCGACGTTTCGGCCCTGATGAACAAGACCCTGGAAGCCTTTGTCCAGAGCCGCCAGCGCGAAGGCGCGGCCCTGGAATCGATGCTGGTTTCGCGCATTGAAGCGATGGAAGCCATCGTCAAAAGAATCACCCCACTAATTCCTCAGGTAGTTGCACAATTCCAACAAAAAGCCGTGGAACGCATGCAGGAAGCGCTCGGTCTGGCCTGCCAGGGATCGAATACCGCGATGTCGCGCCAGGACGCGATGGAGCGCATCCGCCAGGAAGTCATCCTGTACGGCATCCGCATCGACGTAGCCGAAGAGCTGGGCCGCCTGTCGGCCCACCTGGGCGAAACCCGCCACATCCTGAAAAAAGGCGGCCAGGTCGGCAAGCGCCTGGACTTCATGATGCAGGAGCTCAACCGCGAAGCCAACACCCTCGGCGCCAAAGCCTCGGTCAAGGAACTGGCCGACGCCTCGATGGAACTGAAGCTGCTGATCGAGCAGATGCGCGAACAGGTCCAGAACCTAGAATAAAGAAAGTCGGGGTCAGCTCCGGCAATCGGACAAAAGGCGCACATTCGTGCGCCTTTTGTCCGATTGCCGGAGCTGACCCCGACTTTTATCTTGTAAGACGATACAGCAGGACCGCTGTCCGGATCGCTCCCTGCTCGATCGAGCGCACGTCAAGCTCTTCTCCCGGCGCGTGAGCGCCTTTGCCGATGGCGCCGAGGCCGTCCAGGCTGTCAACATACGGCGCGACAAATTGCACGTCGCCCGCGCCGCGCAAGCCGGGCGGCAGGGCGGCAACCGGGCCCAGGCCGGCGTCGGCGCTGGCTTTTGAATACATTCCCAGTATTTTCAGGTTGCCTTCGGTCGGCGCCATCGGCGGGTAGCCATCCTGGAAGCGGATCTGGGCGCTGGCGCCTGGCAGGCTTTGCGCAACGATTGCGCGCATGCGGATACGGGCCTGCTCGCCCTGCTCCGGCGTCAGGAAGCGCAGGTCGCCTTTGACCACCGCGCTGTTGGCAATCACGTTCGTCTTGCCGAAGGCCGTACCTTTCGCTGCCGGAGCGTCGTATGTGACCTCCGTGCCGCCCAGCACCAGGCCGGGGTTGAAGCTTAGGTTCGGCTCCTGCAATTGCTGGCGGAAGGCGTCCAGGATGCGTGCCGTTTCGTACACTGCGCCATAGCCTGCGCTGGCATTGAAGATGCCGGAGGAGTGGCCCTGCTTTCCCTTCACTTCCAGCTGCCATGAAGTCGAGGAGCGGCGGCCGATGGTGCCGGTGGCCCGGCCGTTTTCGTCAAGCACGGTGGCCTCGAATGCCAGCGCGACATCGCTGCGCCTGGCCAGGTTGACCATGTCGCGCCGCGAGATGTCTTTCGGGTCGCCGGCATTTTCTTCGTCGCCGGTGAAGATCACGCTGATGGTGGTGTTGTCCAGCGCACCCGCCGCATGCAGTGCGCGCAAGGCTTCGATGATGATGACGTTGCCGCCTTTCATGTCGTTGACGCCCTGTCCGCTTGCGCGCTCGCCCTGGCGGCTCCATCGCTGCATCGGCGCATCGGCCTCGAACACGGTGTCGAGGTGTCCGATCATCAGTACGCGCTTGCCCTGCCTGCCTTCGCGCGTGGCAACCAGGTGGCCGGCGCGCTGCATCTCCTTCGGCATGTCGATCCATTGCGTCTTGAATCCCAGCTGGTCGAATTCGGCGCGGAATACCTTGCCCACTTCGCGCACACCCTTGTGATTCATGGTGCCGCTGTTGATGTTGACCGTTTTTTCCAGCAGCGCGAGCGCCTGGCCGGAATTGGCCTTGACCAGGCTGACGATGCGTTCTTCGTCGGGCGATAGCGATTGCGCGGCCGCAGCGCCCATCAGCCCAGCGGCAAGCAGCGAAACGAACAGGCGGGACATTCGCATTTCTGGCATCCTCCTCGATGTGTGCTTGCAACTCTACTACGGAAACCAAAGCCATGAACATCCGCGTTGGCATCGGCGGCTGGGACTATGCTCCCTGGCGCGATACGTTCTATCCTCCCGACGTCCCGCTCAAGCGCGCGCTGGAATATGCCAGCAGCGTGCTGACCAGCATCGAAATCAACGGCACCTTCTACCGCAACGCCAAGCCGGAACACTTCGCCGGCTGGGCCGAACGCACGCCGGACAACTTCGTGTTCTCCGTGAAGGCGTCACGCTACGCGACCAACCGCAAGGTGTTGGGCGAGGCAGGCGAATCGATCGAGCGCTTTATCGGCAGCGGCCTGACGGAGCTGGGCGACAAGCTTGGTCCGCTCCTGTGGCAGTTGGCGGCGACCAAGCGCTTCGATCCGGACGACCTGGAGGCCTTCTTCAAGCTGCTGCCGAAGAAGCTGGGCAAGCGCAAGCTGCAGCATGTGCTGGATGCGCGCCACGAAAGCTTCTTGTGTCCCGAATACCTGAAGCTGGCGCGCCAATACAAGATCGCGACCGTGCTCACCGATTCGCCGAAATATCCCAACTTTACGGAGGTAACGGGCGATTTCGTCTACGCCCGCCTGATGCATGCGCAAAGCGAAGTCACCACCGGCTATACCAAGCCTGCACTGAAGAAATGGGCGGCACAGGCGCAGCAATGGAGCGATGGCGGGAAGCGCGAGGTCTTTATCTACTTCATCAACGGCGCCAAGGAGCGTGCGCCCGCCGCTGCGCAGCAACTGATACGAAACCTGGCCTAACGCTGCGGCCCGCCGCTTTCGAACGCTACGACATGCTCCGCCCCCAGCACGATGCCGATGCGTTCGCCCAGGGCGTGGTTGTGGTGGCTGGGCACCAGCGACAGCACCTGCACGCCGCTGGCCAGGCGCAGCGTGTACAGGAACTCCGCGCCGCGGAACGCCTTGGCGACCACTTCGGCCTGCAGCGGGCTGGCATCGTCATGCAGCACGTCGTCCGGCCGCAGCAGCACATTGACCTTCCGCCCCGGCGCACCCGCAGCGCCGCGCGCCGGCAGGCTGCCCAGCTCGATCCGGATGCGGCCGTCGCCCTGCACTTCTCCCGGCAGGAATACACCTTGTCCGACAAAGTCGGCGACAAAACGGTTGGCGGGACGGTGGTACAGGTTGTAGGGTGTGTCCCATTGCTGGATGCGGCCCTCGTCCATCACGCCGACCTGGTCGGCAAAGGCAAAGGCTTCGTGCTGGTCGTGCGTGACCAGGATCGCGCTCACGCCTTCAGCGCGCAGGATGGCGCGCACTTCCTGCGCCAGCCTTTCCCGCAGATCGACGTCAAGGTTGGAGAACGGTTCGTCCAGCAGCAACAGGCGCGGGCGCGGCGCCAGCGCGCGGGCCAGGGCCACACGCTGCTGCTGACCACCCGACAGTTCGTGCGGATAGCGCCCGCCCTGCCCCGCCAGGCCCACGGTCGCGAGCAGCGCGGCCACACGTGCCGGCCGTTCGCTGCGCTCCAGGCCGAAGCCGATATTCTCGGCCACCGTCAAATGGGGAAACAGCGCATAGTCCTGGAATACCATGCCGACGCGGCGCCGCTCGGGCGGCAGGTGCAGGCCGGGCCGGGCCACGAATTCGCCATCGAGCGCGATGCCGCCCGCCGCCACCGGTTCAAAACCGGCGATGCAGCGCAGCACCGTGGTCTTGCCGCATCCCGATGGCCCGAGCAGGCAGGCGATGCTGCCCGCCGGCAGTTGCAGCGACAGCCGGTCCACCACAAGGTGGCTGCCGAAGGCGAAGGAGATTTGCTGCAGGTCGAGGATGGGCATAGTACGGAATTATAATTCCCATTTTCGCCACGGAGCCGCTTTGACCAACCTTCTCTCCCGCCCGACCCGGCATTCGCTGAAAGCGCAACCGGCCATCCTGTGGTGGGCCCTGGCCGTGGCCGTGCTGGTCTCATTGCCGATCGCCAGCGTGGTTGCAAACCTGCTGTCGGGCGAAGGCGGAGAAACCTGGTCGCACCTGGCCGGCACCGTGCTGGCCGGCTACATCGGCAACACGCTGAAGCTGTGCGCCGGCGTGGCGCTGGGCACGGTGCTGGTCGGCACCGGCGCCGCCTGGCTGGTCACCATGCATGATTTCCCCGGGCGGCGCCTGTTCGAGTGGGCCCTGGTGCTGCCCTTGGCGATGCCGGCCTATGTCATGGCCTATACCTATACCGACCTGCTGCAGTTCGTCGGCCCCGTGCAAAGCTGGTTGCGCGCAGCCACTGGCTGGCAGGCTGGCGACTACTGGTTTCCCGATGTGCGCACCGTGGGCGGCGCGGTGCTGATGTTTGTCTTCGTGCTTTACCCCTATGTCTACCTGCTGGCGCGCGCCGCCTTCCTGGAACGCGCGGCCGGCGTACTGGAGGCGGGCCGCTCGCTGGGCCTGGGACCGTGGGCCAACTTCCTGCGCGTGTCGCTGCCGCTGGCGCGGCCGGCCATCGCCACCGGCGCCGCCCTGGCGCTGATGGAGACGCTGGCCGACTACGGGGCGGTTTCCTATTTCGGCGTGCACACCTTCACTACCGGGATTTACCGCGCCTGGTTCTCGCTGGGCGACCGCGTGGCGGCCTCGCAGCTGTCGGCGACCTTGCTCGGCTTTGTGGCCCTGGTGCTGTGGCTGGAATACCTGGCGCGCGGCCGGGCGCGCTTCCACAATACTGGCCGACGCGCTGCGCCGCCGGCCCAGCGCCTGCATGGCGTGCAGGCATGGGCGTCCGGCATGGCCTGCCTGCTGCCGCTGCTGCTTGGTTTCCTGTTACCGGGCGGGGTGCTGCTGCAAATGGCCTTGGGCGGCGGCGATGCGCAGTTCGGCCCGCGCTTCATGGAGCTGGCGCGCAACAGCTTCGTGCTGGCGGCGCTGACGGCCGGTTGCGCCGTGCTGCTGGCGGTGCTGCTGGCCTATGCCGACCGCCTGTCGGATCATCCCTTGCTGCGGCTGGCCAATGGCACCGTGGGCATGGGCTATGCGGTACCCGGTTCGGTGATCGCGGTGGGCGTGCTGGTGCCGCTGGCGTGGCTGGACAACCGTCTGGCGCAAACGGTGACGGCCCTGACCGGGAACAATCCGGGCTTGCTGCTGACGGGCGGTATCGCCGCTCTGGTGTACGCCTACCTGGTGCGCTTCCAGACGGTGTCTTTGCGCACGGTGCAGGCCAGCCTGGGCAAGGTCACGCTGAACATGGACGAGGCGGCGCGTTCGCTGGGCCAGACGCAGCTTGGCGTGTTGCGGCGCGTGCACCTGCCGCTGCTGCGCGGCAGCCTGTTGACGGCCGCGCTGCTGGTGTTCGTCGATGTGATGAAGGAACTGCCGGCCACCCTGGTCATGCGGCCGTTTAACTTCGACACGCTGGCCACCCAGGCTTATACGCTGGCGGCCGACGAACGCCTGGCGGAAGCGTCCACCGCAGCCCTGGCCATCGTGGCCGTGGGCGTGCTGCCGCTGGTGCTGCTGTCGCGGCAGATTCGCGAAGGCAGTGCCTACTGCCAGCCGGCGCGGTCGTAGATCTTTTGCACCGCGGCCTGGTGCTTGGCCAGCTTGCCGACGTTGATGCTGTCCTGCTTGAAGCTGCCCAGCTTCGCCAGCGCCGGGTTGGCGGTCTTCACGCCGGCCACCACCGGCCACTCATTGTTGCCGTCGGCGAAGTAGACCTGGGCCGAATCCGATGCCAGGTACTCCAGGAACTTGACGGCAGCGTCCTTGTTCGGCGCCGTTTTCAGCACGCCCGCCCCGGAAATGTTCACATGGGTGCCCTCGCCTTTCTGGTTCGGCCAGACCACACTGACCGACTCCATCAGCTTCTTGTCTTCCGGTTTGTCGGAACGCATCAGGCGCGCCACATAATAGGAATTGGCCAGCGCCACCCCGCATTCGCCGGCCGCCACCGCCTTGATCTGGTCGGTGTCGCCGCCCTTGGGCGCGCGCGCGAAATTGGCTACCAGGCCCTTGGCCCAGTCGAATACCTTTTGCTCACCGCCACGCTCATACATGGCCGCGCCCAGCGACAGGTTGTAGGGGTGGGCGCCGGAACGCACGCAGACCTTGCCCTTCAGGCGCGGGTTGGCCAGGTCTTCGTAGTTCTGCACATCGGCCGCGTTGACGCTCTTGTTGTGCACGATGACGCGGGCGCGGGTGGAAAAGGCATACCAGTCGGCCGTGCGCAAGTGGGCCGGCACGCGCGCGTTCAACGCGGCCGATTGCACGGGCGCGAACAGCTGCAATTCATCGGCCTTGGCCAGGCGCGCCGCATCGACCGTCAGCAGCACGTCTGCCGGGCTGTTGGCGCCTTCGTTCCTGATGCGCTCCAGCAGTTCGTTCTCGCCGGCTTCGATGCGGTTGATCTTGATGCCGGTCTGCTTGGTGAAGTTGTCGTACAGCGCCTGGTCGGTCTGGTAGTGGCGCGCCGAGTACAGGTTCAGCACTTGCGCTTGGGCGGCGCCGGCGGCCAGGGTGGCCGCTAGCAGGGCGACGGTTTGCAGCAGCTTCATGGGGCGTTCTCCAGTAATGGGATGAGGCCCCGATGCTAGCAAACAATCAAGATCAGATGCAAATGATTCTCATCTAACTGCCAGTGCGTCCCCGGCCGCTGCCGTCGATTCCGGCAAACCAGTCCAGCGCGGCCTGCCACAGCGGCTCGGCATGGGCGCGGAAATAGCCCATATGCCCCAGTTGGCCGAGGCCCTGCGCGGCCGGGTCAATGTCAATGCCATGCCACGGCGCATTGCGGTAGCCGGACATCAGCGCATCGCGCGAGCGCGGTGGCGCCCACAGGTCGTCGGTCGCGTTCAGGGCCAGAATCGGCGTGCGCACGGTGGCGAAGCCCTCGGCGATTTCCGGCACCTGCGGGTCATCCAGGAAATAGCGCGGGAATTTGCACCAATGCTTCCACTGGCGATAGACCCCCATCGGCAGATCCTCGCCCATGCCAAGCTTGCTCCAGGCCAGGCGCCCCTTCCAGCGCGTGACGATTGGTCCGACCACATGCCACATGGCCAGCACGCGCATGCGCTCGAGGCGCGGCATCCAGCCATGCCAGCCGGCGCCAACGCCGAACAGGTAAACGCCGGCGAGCTTCTCGTGGTTCGGCACCAGGCCCAGGGCATGGCCGCCGTAGGAGTGGCCCACCATGTACAGCGGCGTGCTGTCCGATGGCGCAAAATATTCGATGACTGCATTCAGGTCCAGCCGCGCCCAGTCGAGGAAGCTGGCCTCGAAGCCGCGCAGGGTTTTCGGCGCCGAGCCGCCCACGCCGCGGTAATCGAAGGTCAGCACGGTATAGCCCTGCGCCGCCGCGAATTCGGCGAAGCGGCGGTAGAACCCTTGCGGCACGCCGGTGGCGCCGGCCAGCAGCAGGCGCGCTTTCTCCGGACCGCGGGCGCGATAGCACATGGCCGACAGCGGGTAGCCGTCCAGCGCGCGCAATTCCAGTTTTTCAGCCAGCAGCAAGGCGGCGGCAGGCATATGGCTCATGTTTTTTTCTCCACTTTCAGCATTGGCATCAGGGCGTCCATGGTCTGCACCATGGGCGCGGTGTCGCCCGCCACGCGGGCTTGCAGCAGGCCGCCTTCGTAGGCGGCAAGAATCAGGGCGGCAATGCCCTCGGCGCGCAGGCGTTCATGGCCGGCCTGCGCCAGGGCGTCGGCCATGCGGCCGCGCAGTGCGGCAAAGCCGGTTTTCAGGGCGTTGCGGATTTCCACGTCGCCGGCTGTCGATTCGAGTGCCACTGCCGCCAGCGGGCAGCCCAGTTCGAATTCGCTGTCATCGAGGCCGCGCAGGGCGCGCAGGATCCAGGCTTGTAGCGCGGCGACCACATCGGGCTCGCGCTGCATATAGCTGTCCAGCTTATGCAGCAGGAAGCTGAACGTGGCTTCGATGGCGGCGACTGCCAGCTGGTCTTTGCCGCCGGGGAAATGGTGGTACATCACGCCTTTCGGCGCCTTGGCGGCGGCAAGGATCTCGCTCAGGCCGGCGCCATGCAGGCCGCGGTGCTGCAGTGTGGTGATCATGGCGTTGATCAGGCGTTCGCGGGTGCTCAGTTGTTGGGAGCTCATGCGGTTTACTCTATAGACCGGTCGGTCCAGTGTCAAGAACTGCCTGCACACCCCGTTTCAACTCTGCTTGCTCCTTGGTAAAATACTTCTTTGGGCGACAGCCTAGCTTTCGAGAATTGCAAATGAGCCAACATTTTTCCGGCAGCCTGTTCATGGTTGCTGCACCATCCGGTGCCGGTAAATCGACGCTGGTCAATGCCCTGCTGGCGCAGGAACCGGCCATCAAGCTGTCCATCTCGACCACCACGCGCCCGCCGCGGCCGGGCGAACAGCACGGCCGCGAGTACTTCTTCACCACGGCGGAGGACTTCCGCAAGCGCGCCTCGGAAGGCGAATTCCTGGAGTGGGCCGAAGTGCACGGCAATTACTACGGCACCTCGCGCATCTTCGTGGAAGAGCAAATGAAGGCTGGCACCGACATCCTGCTGGAGATCGACTGGCAGGGTGCGCGCCAGGTGAAGAAGCAATTCCCGCAAGCGGCCGGCATTTTCATCCTGCCGCCATCGTTCGCGGCGCTGGAAGAACGCCTGCACAAACGCGGCCAGGACGAGGTCCACGTGATCAACCGCCGCCTGCTGGCAGCGGGCGGCGAAATCGCCCACGCGCCCGAGTTTGAGTATGTTATTATCAACGAAGAGTTCCCGGTCGCCTTGTCGGAGCTAAGCGCGATCGTCCGATCGGCCCGTTGCCGGTTTGCGCAACAAGCCGCCCGCAATGCCAGGTTGATGTCCGAACTGGGCATCCACGCCGACCACGCAGAATAATCACCGACGCACCAAGTATCGAATTTACCCAGGAGTTAAGCATGGCCCGTATCACTATTGAAGATTGCCTGAAGAATGTCCCTAACCGCTTCCAGCTGACCCTGGCAGCCACCTACCGCGCACGCCAGCTGCTGCAAGGCCACACCCCCAAGGTCGAAGCCAAGGACAAGCCAACCGTGGTCGCCCTGCGTGAAATCGCCGCCGGCAAGGTAGGCCTGGAAATGCTGAAAAAGGTCCCTATGTAAGCTGGGAACCTTTTTGTTCCCGATATGAACCTGACTTCCGCCGATCCCAACATCAGCGAACAGCCCGCACGGCGGGCACGGCGCCCGGCTAAGCAACAGCCGGGCGTTGACGTTTCTGCACCATCAGTTTCCACTTCTGCACTAGCTGCGCCCACCGTGGCGACCGGCGTCGCGACCATCACCCACCTGACCGAAAAGCTTGCCGAGTACATGGGCGAAGCCGACCTGAAAAAGGTCAAGGAAGCCTATCGTTTCTCGGACGAGATGCACCTGGGCCAGGTACGCAAGTCGGGCGAGCCGTATATTTCGCACCCGATCGCCGTGGCCGAGATCTGCACCGAGTGGAAACTGGACGCGCAAGCCATCATGGCCGCGCTGCTGCACGACGTGATGGAAGACCAGGACGTCAAGAAGGATGAGTTGATCGAACGCTTTGGCGCCCAGGTGGCCCATCTGGTCGACGGCTTGTCCAAGCTGGAAAAAATCGAGTTCCAGAGCCAGATCGAAGCGCAGGCGGAAAACTTCCGCAAGATGCTGCTGGCCATGGCCTCGGACGTGCGCGTGATCCTGATCAAGCTGGCCGACCGCCTGCACAATATGCGCACGCTGGAAGTGATGATCCCGGCCAAAAAGCGCCGCATCGCGGCCGAGACGATGGAAGTCTACGTGCCCATCGCGCACCGTCTTGGCCTGAACAACATCTACCGCGAGTTGCAGGACCTGTCCTTCTCCCACCTGTACCCGGTGCGCTACCACGTGCTGTCGAAAGCCGTGAAAGCGGCGCGCGGCAACCGGCGCGAGGTGGTGTCGAAGATCCTCGACGCGGTAAAGAACACGCTGGCCATGGCCGGCATCGAGGCCGAGGTCTACGGCCGCGAGAAAACCCTGTACGGCATCTACAAGAAGATGCGCTCCAAGCACCTCTCGTTCTCGCAGGTGCTGGACGTGTACGGCTTCCGCGTGGTGGTCGACAGCTTCCCCAACTGCTATGTGGCGCTGGGCACCCTGCATTCGCTGTACAAGCCGATGCCGGGCAAGTTCAAGGACTACATCGCGATCCGTAAGCTGAACGGCTACCAATCGCTGCATACCACCCTGATCGGCCCTTACGGCACGCCGGTGGAATTCCAGATCCGCACCCAGGAAATGCACCGCACCGCCGAATCGGGCGTGGCAGCACACTGGCTGTACAAGAGCAACGACGCCAATATGTCGGACATGCAGCAGCGCACCCACGCCTGGCTGCAATCGCTGCTCGACATCCAGCAACAGACCGGCGACTCGGCCGAATTCCTGGAACACGTCAAGGTCGACCTGTTCCCCGATTCGGTCTACGTGTTCACACCAAAGTCCAAGATCATCGCCCTGCCGCGCGGCGCCACGCCGATCGATTTCGCCTATGCCATCCATACAGGGATCGGCGACCACACGGTATCGGTCAACATCAACGGCGACGCGGCGCAACTGCGCACGGAACTGCGCAACGGCGATATCGTGGAAATCGTCACCGACCCGAATTCGCGTCCAAGCCCGACCTGGCTGTCCTTCGTGCGCACCGGCAAGGCGCGCTCCGCGATCCGCCACCACTTGCGCACGATCAACCTGCCGGAATCGATCCGCCTCGGCCAGCAGTTGCTGGCGCAGGCGCTGGACGCGATCAGCGTCCCGGGCGAACTGGCGCCACCGCTGATGGAACGCCTGCTGAACGAATCCTCGGCCAAGTCGATGGAAGAACTGTATGCCGACATCGGCATCGGCAAGCGCATGGCCGCGCTGGTGGCGCGCCACATCTTCGGCCTGCTGGGCGGCGAATCGGCCAGCGCGCCGATCGAGCACACCAGCCCGAAGGAACTCGACCCGGTCACGATTTACGGCAGCGAAGGCGTATCGGTACAGCTGGCGCCGTGCTGCCTGCCGATCCCTGGCGACCATATCGTCGGCCAGTTGCGCCGCGACCAGGGCTTGCAGGTGCATACCGGCGACTGCTCCGTGGCCAAGCGTTCGAAGCAGAAGGAACCGGAGCGCTGGATTGCGGTCAAATGGGGCACCGAGATCAACCGCCGATTCGACAGCCGCATCCGCCTGATCATCAATAACGAAAAGGGCATCCTGGCGCGCGTCGCCGCGGAAATCGGCGAAAGCGACGGCAACATCACCTTCGTCGGCATGGACGAAGACAGGGAACACGTGCTGCACCAGCTGCGCTTCACGATCCAGGTGAAAGACCGCGTACACCTGGCGGCGCTGATCCGCAACGTCAGGAAAGTCGCCGGCGTCAACCGCGTCACCCGCGAGCGCGCATAGCGGGGTGTCAGACCCTGCGGGTCTGACACCGGTTTACTGGTTTACCGGTTTCCGCAAAGCGGCATCGCCTCTAATTGCGAACCTGATTCTCTCCAGATCTTTCTCAGCCAACGGCATATCAAACAACGCTCGATACGCACGCTGACGTTCCAGCGTGTCCCGACCTAGTCCAAGATAGACCGGATGCGGACAAAGCAAGTCATCCCTGCCCCCCTCGGCATTTGCCCGATAGCTCGACCACCTGTAACCGCCCGCAAATTCAACCATTCCCGCGCGAACGGGATTAAGTTCGATATAGCGCTGACATACAAGCAGATAAGCTTCGCTATCAATTTGTGATGAGTGATATCGCCCATCCCACATGGCGCCTGTTCCGCCATGTCGCATATGCCGCCAAAGCGCAGTTCGCTGGGCAAGCGACTTCATCAAATTTGCCTGCGAATTTCTTTCTCTCACGGTGACCAGTAAATGGAAATGGCTGGTCATCAGCACATACGCATGGATATCACAGCGGGATTTCAGGCCGTGTTCTTTAAGCAGGGATAGAAATCCTTGCCGTTCGTTATCGTCATGGAAGCATGACTGGCCGCTGTTGCCACGCTGGACTAGATGGAGGCAGGTGCCTGCTGGGTAATTACGTAGTGGACGGGGCATTTCCATTCTCCTTTGAAACCGGTCAACCGGTGTCTGACCCACAGGGTCAGACACCTCCCGTTCAAAGGATAGCGGTGCTGTTTTCGCGCGGCTTGTGCTGACTCAAGGGCGCTATTCGTAGCGCAAGGCTTCGATCGGGTCGAGCTTGGCGGCTTTGGCGGCGGGCAGCACGCCGAAGATCACGCCTACGCCGGCGGAGAACAGCACCGACAAGGCCACTGCCCACCACGGCACGTAGGCGCCGGGAAAATCGGGGATCACACTGGCAATCGCGTGACCCAGGCCATATCCCAGCAACACGCCAAGCGCGCCGCCCAGCATCGACAGGGTCACCGCTTCGATCAGGAACTGCATCAGGATGTCGCGGCTGCGGGCGCCGATCGCCTTGCAGATGCCGATCTCGCGCGTGCGCTCGCTGACCGATACCAGCATGATGTTCATGATTCCGATCCCGCCCACCAGCAGCGCAATGCCCACCACGCCGCCCATCACCAGCGTGACCGTCGTGGTCACCGTCTCGAAGCTCTTGAGGAACTGGTCGGATGACTCGATCTCGAAGTCGTCCTTCTGGTCCGCGCGCAGGCGGTGCGCCTGCCGCATCACCGTGGCAATGCGTGCCTTGATCTCTTCTGCGCGGCCGATGTCGCTAATCGACACCGTGATCGACATGCTCGGCTTGCTGGTATTGCCGATGATGCTCTGGCCGGTGCGGAAGGGCACCAGCACCTGGTCGTCCTGCGACATGCCCAGGATCTCGCCCTTCTTCTCCAGCACGCCGACGATCTTGAACCATTCGCCGGAAAACTGGATGAACTCGCCCAGCGGATTTTCCGGCAGGTGCAGCATCTCGATCAGCTTCTCGCCGATCACGCAGACCCGCCGGCCGCCGGCATTATCCGATTCGCTGATGAAGCGTCCCAGGCGCGGGTAGCTGCCGTTCACCTCCATGAAGGCTGCCGTCACCGCCAGCTGCTGGCGGCTGGAGGCAGTCCGGTTACCATAGCGGATTTCCCCGCCCGGGAACATGAAGGCCGGGCTCAGTTCGCGGATGCCCTCCACGTGCCCGCGCAACTGCTCGACGTCTTCAAACTGCAGGTAGTTGATCTTGCCCCGCATGACATCCTTGAAGTCGTTCTTGGCATGCACCGTCAGCGCATTGCCGCCCAGGCCTTCGAACTGGCGCGTGATCGATTGCGACAGCCCCTGGATCAGCGAAATCACGGTAATCACCGACGCCACGCCGATGATAATGCCCAGCGACGTCAGGAAGCTGCGCATGCGGTGGGCGCGGATCGCCGCCATGGCCGAACGCAGCGCTTCGATAAAGATGTACATCGGCTTATCCTCCCGCCAGGCGCTGGTCCGACAGCACGCGGCCGTCCTGCAGCCGCACGATGCGCTGGCATTGTTCCGCGATGTCCGGTTCGTGCGTCACCATCACGACCGTCTGCCCGTTCCGGTGCACGTCCTTGATCAGCGCCATGATCTCGCGCGTGGTGGCCGAATCGAGGTTGCCGGTCGGTTCATCGGCCAGCAGGATGGACGGCTTGCCCACCAGCGCCCGTGCAATGGCCACGCGCTGCCGCTGACCGCCGGACAGCTCGTTCGGCCGGTGATGCATGCGCTCGCCCAGCCCGACATGCTGCAGCGCCTCGCGCGCCATGCGCTTGCGCTCGGATGGGGGAATGCCGCGATAGATCAGCGGCTGCGCCACATTGTCCAGCGCGGTATGGCGCGGCAGCAGGTGAAAGCTCTGGAAGATGAAGCCGATCTCCTCGTTGCGGACCTGGGCCAGGTCGTCGCTGGCCATGGCCGCGACATCTTTCCCGTTCAGGAAGTATGTGCCGCCGCTGGGCCGGTCCAGACAGCCGACAATATTCATCATGGTCGACTTGCCGGAGCCGGAGGCGCCGATGAAGGCCACCAGCTCGTTGCGCTCGATATGCAGGTCGACACCCTGCAGTGCATGCACGGTCTGGTCGCCCATCCGGTATTGCTTGGTAATGCCGGTCAGCGTGATCACGGCCGGCTTCCATCGGCGACCTTGAGCGGTTTGGCGTCCGCCGCCCTGGCCTTGACGGCAACGCCTTCGCGCAGGTCGCGCAACGTGCGCGCCGGCCCGATCGCCACGGTTTCACCAAGCGCCAGTCCCTTGGTGACTTCCTGGTTGCTGTCATCCGACAGGCCCAGCTCCACGGTACGCTTCTTCACCACGCCATCGACCACCGCGTACACATAGTTGCTGCGTTTGCCCTTGCCTTCCGCCGCCTCGCTCAGTTGCACGGCCTGCAGCGGAACCACCGGGCGCAGCGCGCCGTCGCCGGTCACGATCTCGGCACGGCAGCTCATGCCCGAGCGCAGCGCCAGCTGGTGATCGGCCAGTTTGACCTTCACCACATAACTGCGCCCCTGGCTGGCCGCCTGGCCCAGGGCCTGGGCTTTGGGTGCCAGCGAGACCGATTCCACGCTCCCGGCCAAGGGGCGATCGGCGTAGGCCGAAGGGAAGATGCGGGTTTTCAGCCCCGGCACCACGTTGGCGATATCGCCCTCGTCGACATTCACTTCCGCGATCATCGAGCCGACGTCGGCAATCGTCATCAGGCTGGAGCCGGCAATGCCGGTGGCACTGGCAACTGCCGTTTCGCCGGCCTTGATCGATACGCTGGTAGCAGTGCCGGATATCGGCGCCCTCACCTCGGTCTTGGCCAGGCGCTCCTGGGCCAGCGCCAGCATTGCCATCGCCTGCTGGCGGCTTTCGCGCGCACTGCGCAGCGCCACCACGGCCAGGTCCACTGCCAGCTTCGCATCGTCCAGGCGCGACACGTCGATGAACCTGGCCGCGGCAAGCTGGCGCGAGCGCTCCAGCTTGCGCTGCTGGTTCTCCAGGTCGATCTGCGCACGGTCGACGCTGACGGCCGCGTTGCGCACCGCCGCTTCCTGCTGCGCCACGTCAGCCTTGTAGGTGCTCGGATCGAGGCGCAGCACGACCTGCCCTTTCTCGATCCTGTCGCCCTCTTTCACCAGCACCTCCGACACTTTGCCGATCACCTCCGGTGACAGCTGGACCTCCTGGCGGAACACCAGGCTGCCCGAGGCCAGCACTGCCGGGTAAATCGCCCTGTTTTCGACCCTGGCCAGCTCCGCTTCGACCTGCGCCGGCGAGCTGCCGAACTTGATCGCGACCGGAATGCCAATCATGGCCGCGATCACGGCCAATGCAATCAGTTTGCGTTTCATGCGCGCCTCAATTCGTAAACAGGACCCAGGCGGCCCAGCAACCGTAGATCAGCACATACGGCAGCGCAGCGATGATGGCACAGGTCGTGGTGCTCTTGCCGGTCCAGGTGCGCAGGCCGATGGCGGCCAGCACGATGACCCAGATATCGGTGACCTTGAGGGCGCTGGCCAGACCGAACCACGGCGTATGCGGTGCGGCGTGCACCAGCAGGAAGTTCAGCGACAGCATGTCGGCTTGCTCGAACGCCAGTTGCCCATTGCTGGTGGCGATCTGCAGCGCCATCAGGGGCACGCCGATCAGGCTTGGCAGCGACGACCAGGCGACCAGCGCGAAGCCCGACTTGAAGCTGAGCTCCATGCTGGCCAGCTTGCCCGCCAGCCAGAAGTAAAAGCCCAGCAGGCTGTAAATGAGCAGGGTGCCCAAGATGAGCCCGGCGATCCCCATCCCCATCATCACGCCAGGCGTCATGGTCCTGGCCGCAGCCTCACGCTGCTCGGCATCCAGCTCCGGCGGGAGTGCGTGTGTGATCATCCAGTCCCGGTCGATGGTCTGGAAGTACCACACCATCACGCCAATACTGGCCACGTAAAGCAGCAACAGCGGCAGCCAGGCCCGCGGCCGCTCCTTCAGCGCCGAGAACGCTGCCGATGGTTCATAGAAGACCTGCGTCAGTTGAGCAAATGCCATGCGCGCACCTTGCCAAAAGGGTAATTAAAAAATAATTATAACAACTTGGCAAGTTGCGCAACATACTATGCCTGCTCAGGCAGCGGGCGCTGGATAGCTGACTTCAAGAATGTCCAGTTCTTCGGCGCCGCTAGGCGTATGCAGCAGGACGGTGTCGCCTTCGCGGGCCTTGGTTAATGTGCGGGCAACCGGACTGATCCAGCTGACCTTGCCCTTCAGCGGGTCGAATTCATCAATGCCGACGATCGTGATCGTGTGCTCTTCTCCGTCGCGCCTGGCGTAAGTGACGGTGGCGCCGAAAAATACCTGGTCGTTGCCATAGTGGATGCTCGGGTCGACCACCTCGGCCAGGTCCATGCGCTTGGTCAGGAAACGGATGCGGCGGTCGATCTCGCGCAGGCGGCGCTTGCCGTAGATGTAGTCGCCGTTTTCAGAGCGGTCGCCATTCGACGCGGCCCAGTGCACCACCTTCACCACCTCCGGCCGTTCGACATCGATCAGCTGCAGCAACTCGTCCTTGATGCGCTGGTAGCCGGCCGGCGTAATGTAATTTTTGGAACCGGGAGGAATGGGCGGCGCACCTGGCGGCAGGTCGTCGTCATCGTCCTGTGCGCCCTCTTTGACAAAAGCTTTGTTCATAACCGTTTTCTGATTGTTTGGTGCAATAATGGCAGCCACATGAAGCGATTGTACACACTCAGGCGGCGCCTGTTTGCCCCCTCGCCCCTGACCTGCCAACCACCTTATGCGCCCTGCCTTGCCGACCGCCCTCCACCATATTGCCGCCAACGCTCCCGGCCTGGTATACCAGTTCCGCCGCCACGCCGACGGCAGCGTGGCCTTTCCCTATGTGAGCGATGGCTGCCTGGCCCTGTTGGGCATCAACGCCGCCGAACTGCAGGCCGAGCCGGAACGCTTCCTGTCGCTGGTGCTGCCGGAGGACCGCCCCGCCTACCTGGAATCGATGCAGGCATCGGCACAATCGCTGTGGAGCTGGAACTGGGAAGGCCGCATCTGGGTCGAGGCATGGAAGGACGTCAAATGGATCAACCTGCGCAGTACCCCGCACGCCCTGCCCGACGGCGGCGTGCAGTGGGAAGGCATCATGTCCAACATCACGGAGAGCAAGCAGGAGCAGCTCGAAGTGCGTGCCAGCCGCGCCCGCCTGGCCGAGCTGACCGCCCACATCGAACGGGTCAAGGAGCAGGAGCGCGAACGCATCGCGCGTGAAATCCACGACGACCTGGGCGGCAACCTGACGGCCATCAAGATGGCCCTGGCCATGCTGGCCGCGCGCTTGCCCGAAGGCGATGAAACCCTGCAGCAAAAAGCCGCCTACGTTGACGCCCTGGTCGACCGCACGATCGACGCGGTGCACCGCCTGACCCTGGACTTGCGTCCTTCCGTGCTCGATTTCGGCCTGCTGCCTGCGCTGGAATGGCAGGTCAAGGAATTCGAAGCCCAGGCCGGCATTGCCTGCACCCTGCAGGCCAGCATGAAGGAACTTGAACTCGACCCCGAACAGGCCGCTGCCCTGTTCCGCATCGCGCAGGAAGCGCTGACCAATATCGCCAAGCACGCGCAAGCCACGGCCGTCACCGTCAGGCTGACCCGCAGCCGCGGCGTGCTGAGCCTGAAGATTATCGACAATGGCCGCGGCATCCGCGCCGCCGACCGCGCCAAGCCCGATTCCTTCGGCCTGCGCGGCATGGCCGAACGCGCGCGGGCCCTGGGCGGCACGCTCAACCTGGGCCATGCGGCCGGCGGCGGCACCGAAGTGGCGATCAAAATCCGCCTCCCGGCCAGCACGCCAGACGTTACAATGGGTCATGAGTGAAAAAGCCGTCATCAAAGTTTTTATTGCCGACGACCATGCCATCGTACGCGAAGGCTTGAAACAGATCCTGGCTGAAACCAAGGACATTGTCGTCGCCGGCGAAGCGGAAAATGGCCTCGATGCCATCAAGCTGTTCCGCAAGTCCGGCTGCAATGTTTTACTACTCGACATCTCATTGCCTGACCGCAACGGCATCGAAGTGCTGAAGCAGGTCAAGAAGGACAAACCCGAACTGTCCGTGCTGATGCTGTCCATGCATCGCGAAGACCAGTACGCCATCCGCTCGCTCAAGGCCGGCGCTTCCGGCTACCTCACCAAACAAAGTGCACCGAAAGAGTTAGTAAATGCAATCCGCCAGTGCGCAGCGGGGTTAAAATATGTAAGCCCGGCATTGGCCCAGGAACTGGCCAACCATGTCGGCGAGGACCACCAGGTGGCGCCGCACGAAACCCTGTCGGACCGCGAGTACCAGACCCTGACCATGATCGCCTCCGGCAAGACCGTGGGCGCCATTGCCAAGGAGCTATCGCTCTCGGTCAAGACGGTCAGCGAGTACCGCTCCCGCCTGCTGGCCAAGATGAACCTGAAGAACAGCGCCGAGCTGACGCATTACGCCATCAAGAACCAGTTGATCGATTAGAAAATGATGCCAAGAAGTAAGCATATTTTCTCCCGTTTATCCTCGAATCGTGCGACTGGACAGTGGCTTAATATGCTGGTAATCGGTAAACCTTCGTAAAGGCTGTACGTCAGATGTCTAGCAAACCCACCAACCCAGCCGCGGCGGATATGAATCCGGCTGATATCGCGCGCGAGGCATTCCGCCGCCTTGCGGTGCGCCGGATTGCCCCTACGCCTGACGCGTATCGTGACATCTACAATGAAATCGCCGGTATCGTGCCGGTAGCGCCGGCCCCGGTCGTGCAGGAGAGCCCGGCAGAAACCATGCTGGTCCAGTTCGCGGCCCGCCTGACCGACCAGCCGGGCGACCTGGCCGATTTCGGCCGCCGTTTCAACCGCGCCGTCAAGGCGCGCGACTGGGATACCTATGCCCGCACCCTGGCCGCGCTGGCCGAACGCCCGCTGGTCAAGGTGGGCGCCGGCGGCCTGGTGCCGGAAGAGAATAACGAACAGGCGCGCCTGCTGCGCGAACTGCTGAGCCGGACCCTGACCTTTGCCGTCGCCTCCCTGCTGTCGGACAGCCCCAACCTGGTGGCCGAAGCCGAATCGCTCGGCGCCGCCACCAAGGAAGCGCATACCGAGCTGGCGCTGGCCGAAATCGGCAGCCGCCTGAAAGAATTGTGCTACCAGATCGAGATCCGCAGCGGCGACACCGCCGAGCAGCAGGAATTGCTGCTGCGCCTGTTCCGCCTGCTGCTGGAAAACGTCAGCGAACTGCTGGACGACGATTCCTGGCTGCGCGGCCAGATCGATGCCGTGCAAAACCTGATCGCCGGCCCGATCGACCAGCGCGCCCTGGAAGAAGCCACGCGCAGCCTGAAAGACGTGATCTATAAACAGAGCCAGCTCAAGCATTCGATCACCGACGTCAAGGCCACCGTCAAGAACATGATGATGACCTTCATCGACCGCCTCGGCGCCGTGGCGACCTCGACCGGGGACTTCCACGAAAAGATCGGTGGCTATTCCGACAAGATCCGCGCGGCGCGCGATATCGGCGAGCTGAACCAGATCCTCGACGATGTGCTGAAGGAAACCCGCCAGGTGCAGAGCGAAGCGCTCAAGGCGCGCGACAATATGATGGTGGCGCGGCAGGAAGTGCAGGATGCCGAAGCGCGCATTCACGCGCTGGAAGCGAAGCTGCAGCACTTGAGCGAACTGGTGCGCGAAGACCAGTTGACCGGCTCGCTCAACCGGCGCGGCCTGGACGACGTATTCGAGCGCGAAACCGCGCGCGCCGACCGCCGCGGCACCCCGCTCTGCATCGCCGTGCTCGACCTGGACGATTTCAAGAAGCTCAACGACACCATGGGCCACATCGCCGGCGACAATGCGCTCAAGCACCTGGTCAAGGTGGTCAAGGAGACCCTGCGCTCGATGGACGTGATCGCCCGCTTCGGCGGCGAGGAATTCCTGATCCTGCTGCCCGAGACCACCATCGAAGCAGCCGAGGCTACCATGACCCGCCTGCAGCGCGAGCTGACGCGCCACTTCTTCATGCACGAAAACGAGAAGGTGCTGATCACCTTCTCCGCCGGCGTTGCCCTGCGCCGCCCGCACGAAGGCCAGGCCGACCTGGTCAAGCGCGCCGACGAGGCCATGTACAAGGCCAAGAAATCCGGCAAGAACCGGGTCGTCGTTGCCGGATAGGCAATGACACTCCAGCAAGCCCGCCCGATCCGGCGGGCTTTTTTATTTTCTTTGCCCGTGAAAAATATTTTTTTTCGGCCTAAAGTTCATGCAAAGCCCGCCGTTTAAGCGGCACTCTGTCGGCAACTTGAGGGTAAGCACAGGGCGATTTTCCTGCTCAATCCCCCTAAAGGTTCCCGTGTGGAAACCGTTACCCAAAACAACAGCGGCTTGATCGTCACAGCACAGCGTGGCGGGCCAAAGTGAATGAGCAAACTGCCCAATCAGTAGTACCGAATGGAGAAATACCATGGCTTCCGTAATTAACACCAACATCTCGTCCCTGAACTCGCAGCGCAACCTGAACGCATCCCAGAGCAGCCTGTCGACCTCCCTGCAACGTCTGTCCTCCGGCCTGCGTATCAACAGCGCTAAGGACGATGCGGCTGGCCTGGCGATTTCCGACCGTATGAATTCCCAGATTCGCGGTATGAACCAGGCAATGCGCAACGCCAACGACGGCGTTTCGCTGGCTCAAACCGCTGAAGGCGCGCTGGCTTCCTCCGGCGACATTCTGCAGCGTATCCGTGAACTGGCCGTGCAGTCGTCCAACGCCACCAACTCGGCTTCGGACCGTCAAGCTCTGCAGACCGAAGTTGGCGAACTGGCATCGGAACTGAACCGCGTTGCCCAGACCACCAACTTCAACGGCAAAAACCTGCTGGACGGCTCGATGGGCACCGCGACCTTCCAGGTCGGCGCTGACGCGAACCAGACCATCCAGGCTGTGGGCGCGAACTTCCTGACCAGCACCTACGGCGACAACCGTATCGAAGGCTCGCCAGCTGCCGTGACCGCTGCCAACACCTCGGCTGCCACCACCGCTACCATCAACGGTTCCCGCGGTTCGGCAACCATCACCACCTTGGCCGCTACCAGCACCGCCAAGTCGGTCGCTGCCAGCATCAACGCCCAGACCGCCAACACCGGCGTCACTGCTTCGGCCAAAACCGACGCGGCACTGACCCTGGGCGCTGAGTCCTACACCATGACCGTCGAAGGCGACAACGCTGGTTCCCCAGTGACCGTGTCCTTCACCATCGGCACCGGCGCCAACTCGGCTGACGACTACGCTTCGGCGATCAATGCCTTCAATGCGCAATCGTCCAAGACTGGCGTTACTGCCCAGTACGACGAGACCAACAACAAGCTGAAGCTGTCGCACTCGACCGGCTCCGACATCAAGCTGACCAACACCAAAACCGGTGGCAACACTGTCTTGAGCGCACAGAACTACACCGCTGCCGGCGCCCTGAACGGTGCCGCCAACGCGATGACCGCTGCTGCTGCTGTGTCGACCGTCATGGGCCGCGTGACCATGGACTCCGAGAACTCGTTCTCGGTAACTGAAGCCGCTGCAACCGGTTTCAGCCTGGCTGGCGGTTCGACCCTGAAGTCGGTCGCCACCCTGGACGTGACCACCTTCGATAACGCCCAGCTGGCCATCAAGATCGCTGACGCCGCCCTGGCATCGGTGAACAGCCAGCGCGCTTCCTTCGGTGCACTGCAGTCCCGTTTCTCGTCGACCATCTCGAACCTGAGCGCAACGACCGAGAACCTGTCTGCATCCCGCAGCCGTATCGTGGACACCGACTTTGCTGCAGAAACCGCAAGCCTGACCCGCGGCCAGATCCTGCAACAAGCCGGTACCGCCATGCTGGCCCAGGCTAACTCGCTGCCTAACGGCGTGCTGAGCCTGCTGCGCGGCTAATCGCCAGGAAGCTAAGTAAAAAAGCGGTTCCCCGCTCCGGTTCGCCGGACCGGGGAATTTTCCGTAGGAGGTCTGTATGACTATCGATTCAATAACTGCTACTGTGCCGCGGGCTGACCGCGGCATCGCGGTCCCGGACTTCGTGGCCCTCCCGGTGGCAGGCCGCAGCCCGGCTGCTGCGGTGGAAACCATCGATGCGGTCAAGGCCAAGGAAGCAACGCCTTCCAGGCAAGAGGTGGAAGATGCAGTTGCCAGGCTGAACAACTCGGTGCAGCAGCGGGCGCAAAGCCTGCTGTTTGCCATCGACGACGACAGCCACCGCACTATTGTCAAAGTGATTGACCTGCGTACCCAGGAAGTACTGCGCCAGATTCCGACGCCGGAGGCGCTGGAGATCGCGAAAGCGATCGATGCTTTCAGGGGTCTGCTGGTCGACCAGGAAGCCTGACCACCAGCAACAGCATTCGCGGCCCGGCCTGCCCTTGCGGCAGTCCGGGCTTTTTTACGTTATGCTGCTCGTATTGACAGCTTGTCTTTTCGGTCACGAATAAACAGGTATTTCCCCCTCTCAAGTCCACTTTGAATCTGCCGTAAACAAGTTAGACTTATCTTGTTTCCTCAGGAGTTTGCCGTGGCCCTTTCCAGCACCCCAGCACTGTCATCCCCCGGTATCGGTTCCGGCCTGAATGTCAACGACATCGTTGACAAACTGATGGCCGCCGAAGCCGCGCCACTGGCGGGCTACGACCGCAAGACCGCCTCCTACCAGGCCAAGGTGAGCGCCTTCGGTTCGCTGACCGCGGCGGTCGGCGTGTTCCAGAGCGCACTGGGCGGGCTCACCTCGGCCAACGCCTTCAAGGGCTTTTCCACCACGGTAGGCAACAAGGATTTGCTGACCGCCAGCGCTTCGGCCAAGGCCGTGGCAGGCAACTACAAGATCAACGTCAGCCAGCTGGCCCAGGCCCAGACCCTGATGACCACTGGCCTGGCAAGCAAGACTTCGACCATCGGCCTGGGCGGCTCGACCACCCTGTTCTTCCAGTTCGGTACCGCCAGCGGCAGCTTCGGCTTGCAAGGCACGGGCTTGAGTTCGTCGATGCTGACCAACGGCCTGGCCAATGGCTCGCTCAGCATCAACGGCACCGCCATTGCCACCTCGAGCGGCACCAATAGCGCCACCGCCCTGGCCAATGCCATCAACGACAAGACCAGCACCACCGGCGTCACCGCCAGCGTAGCGAATATCTTCTCGACCTTCGGCGACGTCGCCACCGACGGCAGCGGTTCCTATGCGCTGAAAGTAGGCAATGTCACGATCGCCAGCCAGGGCGCAGGCGTCGCGGCAGGCGCCGGCGTAACGGCGGCCTCGCTCGATGCCGACCTGGCCAACGCGGGCGGCGCCACCGCCACCGCGCTTGCCGCGGCAGGCATCACCTTTACCGGCAGTGCCGCCGCCGGCACCCTGGAATTCCGCAGCGCCAGCGGCGCCAGCGTGGCCATCACCGAAACGGCCAGCGGCGTTACCGGCGGCGCAAAGACCGCGGCCGGCGCAGCCAATGCCGGCGCCAGCTACGCTTCGGCCAGCAGCGTCACTCTGACCTCGGCCAACGGCAGCCCGATTACCATTGCCGGCAACAACCCGGCCGCTGCCGGCCTGACTGCCGGCACCGGCGGCAGCATGATTGGCGGCGGGTTCAGCCAGGACGCCAGCCAGCCGTCCGGCTCGGTTGTCATCGACAGCACCAACAATACTTTGCAAGGCGTCGCCGATGCCATCAACAAGGCCAGCCTCGGGGTGACCGCCACCATCGTTTCCGACGGCAGCGCCACCCCCTACCGCCTGGTGCTGACGTCGAACAAGACCGGTGAAAACGCCGCCATGAAGATCAGCCTTAGCGGTGACGGCAGCAACCCGCCGGACGCCGCCCTCAGCAGCCTGCTCAGTTACGACCCGGCCGGCACCCAGTCGATGCAGCAGACCTCGGCCGCGCAGGACACCAAGCTGACCGTCAACGGCATTGCCGTCAGCAGCCACTCGAACACCGTCAACGAGTCGATCCAGGGCGTGGGCTTGACGGTCAACCAGCTGGGCAGCACCACGCTGAACGTGGCGCGCGACACCAACAGCGTCAAGACCAACTTGACGGCTTTCGTCAAAGCGTACAACGAACTGAACGGCGCGCTGAAAAAACTCACCGCCTACGACCCGGAAACCAAGAAAGCCGGTGCCCTGCAGGGCGACCCGACCGCCCAGTCGATGCAGGCGCAACTGCGCCGCATGATGAGCGGGCAGATCACCGGCCTGTCCGGCAGCCTGACCAATATGGGCCAGGTCGGCATTTCCTTTGCCAAGGATGGCACGCTGACCCTGGACGACGCCAAGCTGAGCAAGGCAATCGAGAAGAACTTCGGCGATATTGCCGGCCTGTTCACCGCCATCGGCAATGCCACCGACCCGAATGTAAGCTTTGTCAGCTCGACCGCGAAAACCAAGCCGGGCAGCTATGCGCTCAACATCACGGCGCTGGCCAGCCAGGGCGCACTGACCAGCTCGGCAGCGCTGGCCGGCACCACCACGATTGACGCCAACACCAGCTGGACGGTGACCCTGAACGACACCACGCCGAGCAACTCGAAAAATATCGCCAACGTCACGATCCCGGCCGGCACCTACACGCCCGCCGAGCTGGCCAAGATCGTGCAGTCGTCGATCAACGGCACCTCCGCCTTCGCGGATGCCGGCTCCAGCGTCACGGCCACGATTGACGGCAGCGGCAAACTGGTGCTGTCGTCCAGCAAATACGGTTCGGCTTCGAATATCGCCCTGACCAGTGTCACCGGCAGCACGGTCGACAGCGTGTTTGGCGGCGCGGCGCCGGTCGCCGGCACCGACGTGGCCGGCACGCTGGGCGGCAAGGCCGTGGTCGGCACCGGCCAGACCCTGACCGGCGCCGAAGGCACCGATGCGGAAGGCTTGAAGATCGATATCACCGGCGGCGCCCTGGGCGACCGCGGCACTGTCTCGTTCTCGCAGGGCTATGCCTACCAGCTCAACAACCTGGCCACGTCCTTCCTCGGCAGCAAGGGCTTGCTGACCACCGTGACCGAAGGTTTGAACAAGAGCATCAAGGACGTGGCCAAGCAGCGCGATGCCTTCTCCTCCAAGCTGGACGACGTCGAAAAACGCTACCGCGCCCAGTTCACCCGGCTCGATACCACCCTGGCGAAAATGCAGAGCACGCAAGCGTATTTGACTCAGCAACTGGCGGCCCTCGCCTCCAACAGCTGAGCGCAGAAATAAGGAGAGATTATGTTTGGAACTACTTCACGCGGTGTCAATGCCTACGCGAAAGTTGGCCTGGAAACTGGCGTTAGCTCCGCCTCGCCGCACAAGCTGATCGTCATGCTTTACGACGGCGCCTTGGCTGCGATCATGACCGCACTCACCCAGATGAACGCTGGCAATGTGCAGGAAAAAGGCCAGGCCATCTCGAAAGCCATCCGCATCATCGACGATGGCCTGCGCGCCAGCCTGGACAAGCAAGCTGGCGGCGAAATCGCGCAGAACCTGGACGCGCTGTACGACTACATGAGCCGTCGCCTGCTGGAAGCAAACATCAAGAACCAGCCGGAAATCCTGGAAGAAGTGCGCGGCCTGCTGGCCGATTTGCGCGACACCTGGAACCAGATCGGCGGCGCCCCAGCCAGCAACAACAATACCCAGCCTGCTGCTTTCGCTAGCATGTAATCGAGGACGACAATGACGAACGTGGAAGTTTTAAGCGCCTACACCGCCATGGCAGCACTGACCCACAAGATGGTGGCGGCAGCAACAATGTCCGACTGGGACGGACTGGAAGTGCTGGAAAGCCAGGTAGCGGCCCAGGTCGCCCTGCTGCGCGGCGCGGAAGAAGCGGTCGTGCTGGACGCCAGCGAGCGCCAGCAGAAGCTCGGCCTGATCAAGCAGATGCTGGACGACGACCGCCAGATCCGCGACCTGACCATGCCCTGGATGGCCCAGCTGTCCAAACTGATCAACAACACCGGCACTGAACGGCGCCTGGCCGCCGCCTACGGCGCCGTCTGAGCGGGGCGGCTGCCATGCTGCCCCCGCGCCTGGATGTCCGGGCCGTCAGCCCCACCAGCGCAGCGTCGTCCGCGCCAGCCGTTGCCGCACCGCGCCAGGAAGCTTTCCAGCGCGCCCTCTCGCAAATGGTCGGGCAAACCCTGCCCGCCCAGGTCCTCAGCAAATTCCCCGACGGCAGTTTCCTGGTGCGCGTGGCCGACACCAATGCGCGCATGCTGCTGCCGGCCGGGGTCAACGCCGGCGACGACCTGCCGCTGACCGTGCTCAGCGGCCAGCCGCGCCCCACGCTGCAAGTGGGCGCCGGCAGTGCGCAGGCCGGCCAGATGGCCACCTTTGTCGCCGGCGACCAGATGCCGGAGCTGCCGGCCACGGGCGCACGGCTGCCGTCGCAGGAGGCGGCCATCCTCAACCTCAGCGGCAAGCAGCCGCAGGCTGCCGGCGGCACCGAGGCCGGCCAGGCCGGCGCAGCGCAGGGCCGCACACTGAGTGCCGGCGCCGCCCTGCTCAGCAAGGCCCCGCTGGTGCCGGCCGACCAGTTGCCCGCACTTGGCAAGGACACGCCGCAAGCGGCCCTCAGCCCCGCCGCGCGCGCCATTGCCAGCGCACTGGCCTCGGCCTACACCACGCCCGGGGTGCCGGTCACCATCAACGGCAAGACGCCGCTCAGCGCAGGCGGCCCGCCCGATACCGGCAAGCTCAGCCAGGGCTTGCAGCGCGCCCTGGGCGACAGCGGCCTGTTCTATGAATCCCATGTGGCCGAATGGGCCGAAGGCAAGCGCCCGCTGCAAGACTTGCAGCGCGAGCCGCAGATGCAGCGCCAGGCTGGCGCGCCAGGCGCGGCGCAGAGCCAGGCCGAGGCGGTAGCGAAGGCGCTGGCCGGTCCCGACCTGTCCGCCGCGCAAATGATCAACCAGCAGTTGCACACCCACGAGCAGGGCAAGCTCATGTGGCAAGGCGAAGCCTGGCCCGGGCAGCAGATGCAATGGCTGGTGGAACGCGAGCAGCAGGACGAGGCCGGCGGCAAAGGCGGCCGCGGCGAAGGCCGCGATGGCGAAGCGGACCCGGTCTGGCGCAGCGGCGTGCGCTTCCGCTTCCCCATGCTGGGCCAGGTCGCCGCCAACGTCACCCTGGTCGGCGACCAGGTGCACATCGCCGTGCAGTCCGGTTCGCAAGACACGGCCGCCACGCTGCGCGCCTGGGCCGGCGCCTTGCAGCAGGCGCTGGATGCCGCCGGTGCACCGCTGGCATCGCTTGCCATCCAGGCGGAGGGCAAAGATGGCGCAGAGTGAGCATGGCGAGCCGCCCCGCCGCCCGCTGCAAAGCGCCGTCGCCCTCGCCTACAAGAGCGGCCAGGCGGCACCAAAAGTCGTCGCCAAAGGGCGCGGACTGGTAGCGGAGCAGATCATTGCCGTGGCCGCCGAGCACGGCGTCCACATCCATGAGTCAAAGGAACTGGTATCGCTGCTGATGGAAGTGGACCTCGACCAGCAGATCCCGCCACTGCTCTACCGTGTAATTGCGGAACTGTTGGCATGGCTTTATCATATTGAAGCAGCGCAAAAGACTGGCCAGCCCCCGCCGCCGGCGCCCGATCTCAGCGTACCGAATGAATCCCCCAAAAACGGACCTTGATGCACAGCTATATTTCGGAATCGGACATGGAAAACTGGCATGATTTCGAGGTTGCTTCGCGCCGCGAGATCACTGCGTTGCTGCGCAGTATCGGCGAGAAAAACCAGTTGATCCGCATGCTCGTCAAAGGCGAGTCCGACGTCTGCGTCACGTCCATCCTGGAGGTCGATGCCGATGGCGGCAACGTAATCCTCGACTGCTCCATCAGTCCCGACCAGAACCGCCGCATCCTTGGCGCCAAGCGGCTTTCCTTCGAAACCACGCTGGACAAGATCCGCATCATGTTCAGCGGCGAGCACATCGAATCGACCACGTTTGAAGGCAGCCCGGCCTTCAAGATGCCGCTGCCGGCCAGCCTGGTGCGCCTGCAGCGCCGCGAGTTCTACCGCATCGCCACGCCGGTCACCAATCCCGTGCGCGTGCTGATTCCGCAGCCGGCCGAACTGGGCGGCGGCAGCAAGGCGTTTCCGCTGTCCGACATCAGTTGCGGCGGCATTGCGATCCTCGATAACAGCCTGGAACTGGGCGACACGATCGGCAAGGTTTACCACGACTGCCGCATTGAATTACCTGAAGTGGCCACGGTCAGCACCGGCCTGCAGATCCGCAACTCGCTGGACCTGACGCTTTTAAACAACAAAACCAACCGCCGTCTCGGCTGCCAGTTTGTCGACATGCCGCGTTCCGCGCTGGCGGCTGTCCAGCGCTACATCACCAAGCTCGAGCGCGAACGCAACGCCCGCACCGCCGGCCTCGAATAATCAAGCACTTAGAAAATAGGGACGTACCCCATTTTTGAAAAAAATGGGGTACGTCCCTATTTTCTAAGTGCTTGATTACACTTGCATGTTCATGATGTCGTGGTAGGCCTGCACCAGCTTGTTGCGCACCTGCACGGTGGCTTGGAAGTTGATGCTGGCTTTTTGCATCGAAATCATGACGTCCGACAGGTTGACCGAATCGTCCCCCATCTGGAAGCGCTTGGTCAGGCCTTCGGCCTTGTTCTGGCTGGCCTGCACCGCATCGAGCGCGCCTTTCAGGGCGTTGGTGAAGTCGGGCTTTTCCGCCACCTTCTCGGTCTGGATCACCGGCGGCGTCGCAGAGGGCCGCGTGGCCGCCGCATGAAGCTGGGCAATCATGGCCTGGATTTGGCTAGAATCAATTCCGCCTGTTCTCATTAGTTGACTCCAAGATACAATATTCCTGTTTTCAGGCTTCCAGAATACCCGCGTGAAAGCCAGCGGATAGCCTTGAGCAGGCAGGCAAACGGCTGCCTGTTCCGGCCTTTAACGGGCGCAACATCGCCTGATAATGTGCAACAGGCCCATTAACCCACAGTGATAACCCATGGCTGCAGCCGCCGAACCAATCGATATCGACGCCCCCGAAGCCCAGCAGGCGCCCCGCAGCCGCTTTGCCTTCTTCCAGACCCCGATGGGCAAGATGGTGGTGCGCGGCGCCGCCGTGGCGGGCATCCTGGCGCTCATCCTGATCCTGTGGCTGTGGAATAAGGAACCGGACTACAAGGTCCTGTTCGCCAACTACACCGACAAGGATGGCGGCGCCATCACCGCAGCGCTGGACCAGATGCAGGTCAAGTACAAGCTGGCCGAGGGCGGCCAGGCCATCCTGGTGCCGGCCGAGCAAGTGCACAATGTGCGTCTGCGCCTGGCCCAGCAGGGCTTGCCGAAGGGGGGCAATGTCGGCTTTGAAGTCATGGAAAACCAGAAGCTGGGCGTGTCCCAGTTCCTGGAACAGGTCAATTACCAGCGAGCGCTGGAAGGCGAACTGGCGCGCTCCATCCAGTCCATCGCTGCGGTGGAATCGGCGCGCGTGCACCTGGCCTTGCCCAAGCCTTCCGTGTTCGTGCGCGACCAGCAGAAACCCACCGCTTCCGTGATCCTGCAACTGCACGCCAACCGCATGATCGATCCGGCCCAGGTCAGCGCCATCGTGCACCTGGTCGCCTCTTCCGTGCCGGAACTGTCGCCGGCCAACGTGACCGTGGTCGACCAGGCCGGCAACCTGGTTTCCGACCTCAACAAGAATGGCAGCGCAGCCGGCAACGCCAAGAACCTCGACGCTTCCCAGCTCAAGTATGTGCAGGAGATGCAAAAGCAAGTTATCAAGCAAGTCGAGTCGATCATCACGCCGATCGTGGGCGAAGGCAATGTGCGCGCCGAGGCCGTGGCCGACGTCGATTTTTCCGCCATCGAACAGGCGGCCGAAACCTACAAGCCGAATTCGCCGCCGGCCGCTTCCGCCATCCGCAGCCAGCAGAGCAGCGAAACCAGCGGCAATGCCAACGCCAACCCGGGCGGCATTCCGGGCGCGCTGTCGAACCAGCCGCCGGGCGTGGCCACGGCGCCGCTGACCACCACGCCGCCCGGCGCGGCCGGTGCGCCGGGCCAGCCTGGCACAGCCCCTGCAACCACGGCGGCCGGCCCCAGCCATAAGGAATCGACCACCAATTACGAAGTCGACAAGACTGTGCGCTATGAACAGAAGGCAATGGCCGGACTGAAGCGCATGACCGTCGGCGTCGTAGTAAACTATCGTCGGACCATCGATAAAAACGGCAAGGTCGTGGTCAAGCCGTTAAGCGCTGACGAAATGGCCAAGATCAACAGCCTGGTCAAGGAAGCCATGGGCTACAACCAGGACCGCGGCGACTCCGTCAGCGTGGCCAACGCGCCGTTCGACGGCGTCGACAGGGAACCGGAAGCGCCGCTGGAATGGTGGCGCGACCCGGCCAACCTGCCGCTGGCCAAGGAGCTGGCGAAATTTCTGATCACGGCCTTGATCCTGCTCTACATCCTGCTGCGTATCGTGCGTCCGATGATGCGTCCGGTGTTCAAGAAGATCGACCAGATCAACGAACCGGAACCGGAGCCGGAACCCGCGCCGATCGTCGAGCCGGTCGGCCCGACACCGGAAGAATTGCTGGCGGAGGAGATCGCCAAGATGGAAGAGAATACTGCCCGCACCTACCGCGACAATCTGGCGCTGGCGAAAAAACTGGCCGCGGAAGATCCGCGCATCGTCGCCAACGTCATCAAGGAATGGATAGGCAACAATGACTGAGAATACCGGATTGCAAAAGGCCGCCATCCTGATGCTGGCCATGGGCGAAGCCGAAGCGGCCGAGGTGATGAAATTCCTCGGTCCGCGCGAAGTGCTGAAGCTGGGCGCCTCGATGGCCACCATGAAGAACATCCCGCATGAAATGGTGGTCGATGTGCTGGACGATTTCCGCGACCAGTATGCGGCCGCTTCCACGGTCGGCCTCGATTCGGACGAGTACATCCGCCAGGTGCTGACCAAGGCGCTGGGCGACGATAAGGCTTCGGTCCTGCTGTCGCGTATTTTGGGCGGCAAGGATGCTTCCGGCATCGAGTCGCTAAAGTGGATGGATTCGCAATCGGTTGCCGAACTGATCCGCAACGAGCACCCGCAGATCATTGCCACCATCCTGGTCCACCTGGAGCGCGACCAGGCTTGCGAGATCCTGGGCCACTTCACCGACCGCCTGCGCAACGACGTGGTGTTGCGGATCGCCACGCTCGATGGCGTGCAGCCGGCCGCCCTGCGCGAACTGAACGACGTGCTGACCAAGCTGTTGTCCGGTAACGAAAACATCAAGAAATCGACCCTGGGCGGCGTGCGCGCCGCCGCCGAGATCCTGAACTTCATGTCCGGCGAGCAGGAACAGAACGTGATGGACAACATCAAGAACTACGACAACGACATGGCGCAGAAGATCATGGACGAGATGTTCGTGTTCGACAACCTGATCGATGTCGACGACCGCGGCATCCAGCTGCTGTTGCGCGAAGTGCAGTCCGAAATGCTGATCATTGCGCTGAAAGGCGCTTCGCAGGATTTGCGCGACAAGATTTTCAGAAACATGTCGGCGCGCGCTTCCGAAATGATGCGCGAAGATCTGGAAAACAAAGGCCCGGTACGCCTGTCGGAAGTGGAGACGCAGCAGAAGCAGATCCTGCAGATTGTGCGCCGCCTGGCCGATGAAGGGCAGATCGTGCTGGGTGGTAAGGGTGAGGACTCCTTCGTTTAAGGATTACCGGTTTAAAGACAAGTTCGGCAATGACAAGCATCCCAAAAGAAAAACAGACTGCCTACCAGCGCTGGGAATTGCAATCCTTCGGCGACTCGCGCCCGAGCGTGGTGGCGCAGCGCGAACGCGAAGAAGAGTCTGCGCGCGCCGCCGCCGCACAGGAAGCGGCAGCCCTGGCGGAAGTCGAGCAAGCCGAATACGCGGCAGAACACGCCCCTGCCCCCGAGTACCCGAGCGACGAAGAACTGGCTGCCATCCGCGAGCAAGCGCGCCAGCAGGGCTATGACGCCGGTTTCAAGGCCGGCCACGACGATGGCGCGGCACAGGCGCTGGATGAAGCGCGCGCCGCCACCGACCAGGCGCTTGCGCCGGTGCGCGCCATCGCCGACAACTTCAGCGCCGCCCTGCGCGACGCCGACCAGGCCATCAGCAACGAGGTGCTGGAACTGGCGCTGCACCTGGCCAAGGGCATGCTCAAGACCGCCCTGCGCGTCAAGCCGGAGCTGATCCTGCCGGTGGTGCGCGAAGCCATCGAATACCTGCCGGTCTTGCAGCAGCCGGCGCTGCTGATCCTGAATCCGGAAGACGCTGCCGTGGTGCGCGAGGGCATTGCGGAAGAGCTCGACAAAGGCGGCTGGCGCGTCATCGACGACCCTACCGTCGAGCGCGGCGGCTGCAAGGTCGACACCGCCTCCAACCAGATCGACGCCACCGTGCAGTCGCGCTGGCAACGCCTAAGCCTTGCGCTGGGCAAGGACATCGACTGGATCGACTGATATGGGCGCCCCCGACCCACAAGTGCACGCAGGCCGCTGGCGTTCTTACCTGAATGATTGCGCCACCCTGGTCGATTTCGTCGAACCGATGCAAGTGTCTGGCCGCGTCACGCGCGTGGCGGGCCTGGTGATGGAAGCGGTCGGCCTGCGCCTGGCGGTCGGCGCCGCCTGCACCGTGCCCCTGCCTTCCGGCGGCAAGGTCGAGGCCGAGGTGGTCGGCTTTGAAGGCGACAAGCTGTTCCTGATGCCGCAAAGCGACGTCGAGGGCATCATCCCCGGCACCCGCGTCTTCCCGGTCGAACAAAGCGTGCCCAAGCCAGGCTCGGTCAACCACCCGCGCCGCCGCCCCAGCGACCGCGCCCGCCACCTGCCGGTCGGCCCCGAACTGCTCGGCCGCGTGGTCGACGGCGCCGGCCGCCCGCTGGACGGCCTGGGCCCGATCCAGACCAATGATTCGGCGCCGATCAATGTGCGTCCGGCCAACCCGCTGGGCCGGGCGCCCATCGTGGAAACGCTGGACGTTGGCGTGCGCTGCATCAACGCCATGCTGACGGTCGGACGCGGCCAGCGCATGGGCCTGTTCGCCGGTTCCGGCGTCGGCAAATCCGTCCTGCTCGGCATGATGGCGCGCTATACCGAGGCCGACATCATCGTGGTCGGCCTGATCGGCGAGCGGGGCCGTGAAGTGAAGGAATTCATCGAGCAGATCCTGGGCGAGGAAGGCTTGCGCCGCTCGGTGGTGGTGGCGGCGCCGGCCGACACGCCGCCGCTGATGCGCATGCAGGGCGCCGCCTATTCCACCGCGATTGCCGAGCACTTCCGCGACAAGGGCCAGAACGTGCTGCTGATCATGGACTCGCTGACCCGCTACGCCATGGCGCAGCGCGAGATCGCGCTGGCGATCGGCGAGCCGCCGGCGACCAAGGGTTACCCGCCTTCCGTGTTTGCCAAACTGCCAGTGCTGGTGGAGCGCGCCGGCAATGGCGAACTGGGCGGCGGCTCGATCACGGCCTTCTACACCGTCCTGACCGAGGGCGACGACCAGCAGGACCCGATTGCCGACTCGGCGCGCGCCATCCTGGACGGCCACATCGTGCTGAACCGGCGCCTGGCGGAAGCCGGCCACTACCCGGCAATTGATATCGAACAGTCAATCAGCCGCGCCATGCACTCGATTACCTCGCACGCCCACCAGAACCAGGCGCGCCGGCTGAAACAGTTGTTTTCACGCTACGAACGCAGCCGCGACCTGATTGCGGTCGGGGCCTACACGCCAGGCACCGATCCGGTGCTTGACCAGGCCATCAAGCTCCACGATAAGATTGAACAATTCCTGCAACAGCAAATTACCGAGCAGGTGACTATGCCCGAGAGCTTGGGGCAGTTAACCACGCTATTCGACTGATTGATGCGTTTGGCCTTGCATATAATTGAACATCATGGCCTCTACCCAGCAACTTGAAACCCTGATCGACCTGGCGCAGCGGGAAACCGACGATGCCGCCAAGCGCCTTGGCGCGGCCCTGAAAGCCGCGGCGGACGCGGAAGAGAAGCTCAATATGTTGATTGGCTATCGCGACGAGTATGGCCGCCGTTTCGACGCTTCGCAGCAGCAAGGCATCACGCCGATGGCGTATCGCAATTTCCAAGCTTTCATGGAAAAGCTCGATACTGCGATCCAGGGGCAGCAGGAAGTGGTGCGCCACAGCAAGGCGCGCGGCGATAAAGAGAAGCAATTGTGGCAAGACGCGGAACGCAAGCGCATGTCGTATTCCACCCTGCGCGACCGGGCCGAAGCCCTGGAGCTCAAGAAGGAAGCCAAACGCGACCAGAAGGCCATGGACGAACACGCCTCCCGCCAGGCATTTTTCAAACGCTAGACTGATTCGATCATGCAAACCCAGACTGTACAGAACTCCCCTCTTCTTTCCGGCAATACGGCTTCCGGCCGCTCGTCCAATGCCGCGCAGGAAGACAATCAGTTCGCACAGGCCCTGAACAATCAGATCGAACGCCAGGCCAGGGCCTTGCCGCCGGCGCTGCAGCCGCAAGCGAATGGCGCAACGCGCCGCGCCGAGGCGCCCAAGCCTGCCGCGCAGCAGCCCCATGCCAACCAGCAGCCCAAGCCCGCCGCCAACGCCCCGGCCGCGGCCGCCAAACCGGCCGCACAAGCCCAGGCGCCCGCCAAGACCGAGCAAGGCAACCAGGCAAACAATGAAGCCACGCCCGCCGAGGCACAGGCGGCGCCGGCCGATACCGCCGCTGCCGCCTCCGGCGCCAGCGCATCCGCCAGCGCCGACCCGGCAAGCGAAGGCGGCGACAGCCAGCAGGCCGCTAGCGATGCCGCGGCCGACATGCTGGCCATGATCCAGGGCCTCGCCCAGCCGCCTGCCGCAGACGCCGCCGCCGCGAGCGCGGCCGCCGCCGCTGCGGCCGCTGCCGCTGCCGCGTCCGGCAAAGACGGCCGCGCCACCGGTGCCGAACTGGCCGGCGACGCCGTCCTGTCCAGCCCAGGCGGCAGGACCGGCATTGCCGAGCGCCTGCCGGAAGACGGCATGGCCGTCGACCAGGAAGCCTTGCTGGCAGCGAAAGCCGCCGCGCAAGGCGCCGGCACAGCGCAAGATCCCAGCCTGGCGGATGCCTTGGCGAAAGGGCGCCACGCTGCGGCGGCCGAGACCGCTGACGCGAATGCTGCACAAGCCTCTAGCAACGACAAGGCCGCGGTACAGCCGCGCGCCGATTTCCAGGCCGCCCTGCAGCGCGCCGGCACCGACGCCAGCAAGGCGGCCGACGCTGCCGCGCTGGAAGCGCGCCATGCCATCCAGCCGCAAGCAGGCGCCCTGCAGGCGGCCGCCACCGCCCTCGCCCCGGCCGGCGCCGCCCATGCACAGGCCGCGCATGCCCTGGCCGGCAACCAGCTGCACGCCCGCGTCGGCAGCCAAGGCTGGGACCACCAGCTGGGCCAGAAGGTGGTGTGGATGGTCAATGGCGGCGAACATAGCGCCACCCTGACCCTGAACCCGCCTGACCTCGGCCCGCTGCAGGTGGTGCTGAGCGTCTCCAATGACCAGGCCAGCGTCGCCTTCACCGCGGCCCAGCCGGAAGTTCGGGAAGCGCTGGAACAGGCACTGCCGAAACTGCGCGAAACCATGGGTGAAGCCGGCATCGCGCTGGGCGACACCAGCGTGTCGGCCGGCAGCCAGGACCAGCAGAAAGCCTTTGCCGAAATGGAGGCTGCCGCAGCCGGCCGACGCCGTGGCGTGGCCGATGGCCAGAATGACAATACGGAAGATGCCGCACCGGCTGCTCCCCAAGTACGGCGCAGCGTGCTCAGCGCCGTCGATACCTTCGCCTAAGGCAGAGATAGCCCTGCTTCCTGCCTCTTTTCGGCGCATCGCTCCCCGAAAGCTTTCGCGATAATGACATAATGGCGTCATGATCCAACTCTTGCATCCAGGGCAGCAGAATTGAAAGCGAATCCAAAAATGAAGGCTGATGCGAAGGCAGAAGCAGCACCGCCGGCAGGTGGGGGAAAGAAAAAGCTGATCATCATCCTGGCCGGCGTGCTGGTGCTCGCCCTGGCCGGTGGCGGCGGCGCCTGGTTCATGCTGAAGGGCGATAGCGAGGAACATTCGGAAGAAGCCAAGCCGAACAAGAAGGCCAAGAAGCCGGCCAAGAAGGCCGGCCCGCCGGTCTACATTCCAGTGGACCAGTTCACGGTCAACCTGCAGCCGGAAAACGGCGAGCAGTATCTGCAACTGGCAATCACGCTGCAGGCCAGCAGCCTGGAAGAGTCGGAGATCATCAAGACCAATATGCCGAAGGTGCGCAGCCGCATCCTGCTGCTGCTATCGAGCAAGCACGCGTCCGAGATCAATACCCCGGAAGGCAAGCAGCAACTGAGCAAGGACATCATGGACGCCGTCAACCTGCCGTTTGAAAACGAGGGCGAGGCGCAGGAAGTATCGGAAGTATTGTTCACCGCTTTCATCATCCAGTAAGGTCCGGGTGAAGCATGGCTGATAATTTTCTCTCGCAGGAAGAAGTCGATGCCCTCCTGAAGGGCGTCAACGGCGACCAGGACGACGTCGCTGCGCCCGAGGAGACGTCGGGTGTCCGCACCTACAACCTGGCGACGCAGGAACGCATCGTCCGGGGCCGGATGCCGACCCTGGAAATTATCAACGAGCGTTTCGCGCGCCTGCTGCGCGTGGGCCTGTTCAACTTCCTGCGCCGCAGCGCGGAAGTGTCGGTCGGCTCGGTGCGCGTGTCCAAGTATTCCGAGTTCATCCGCAACCTGGTGGTGCCGACCAACCTCAACCTGGTGCACATGAAGCCGCTGCGCGGCACGGCCCTGATGGTGTTCGACCCGGGCCTGGTGTTCCTGCTGGTCGATAACCTGTTCGGCGGCGATGGCCGTTTCCACACCCGCGTGGAAGGCCGCGACTTCACCCAGACCGAGCAGCGCATCATCCTGCGCATCCTCGACATCGTGTTCGAGGCCTATACCAAGTCGTGGGAACCGGTGTACCCGGTGGAATTCGAGTACATCCGCTCCGAAATGAATACGCAGTTCGCCAACATCGCCACGCCAAACGAGGTGGTGGTGGCATCGACCTTCACCATCGAGCTCGGTTCGGTGTCGGGCCAGATCCACTTCTGCATGCCCTACTCGATGATCGAACCGATCCGCGATGCGCTGACCTCCTCGCTGCAGGGTGAAGCGCTGGAAGTGGACAAGCGCTGGATCCGCCTGATGACGCAGCAGATCCAGATCGCCGAAGTGGAACTGGTGGCCAAGCTCGGCACGGCCAAGGTCAGCTTCGACGAAATCCTGAACATGAAGGTCGGCGACGTGATCCCCTTGTCCATCCCGGAAACCATCGAGGCCACCGTGGATGGCGTGCCTGTGCTCGACTGCACCTACGGGGTGTTGAACGGGCAATACGCATTGAAGGTGGAGAAACTGCTGGCAAACGCGGATAATATGAAATAAAGCTAGGAAAGCTAGGAGAGAAACATGGCGGATAATCAAGACGACGATACAAGCATGGATGACGATTGGGGCGCCGCGATTGCCGAGCAGGCTGCGGCCGAGGCTGCTGCCATGCAGAACCAGGCCGCCACTGCCGCCGTGTTCAAGGACTTTTCCAAGCAGCCGAACAAGACCGAAACCCATAACGATATCGACTTCATCCTCGATATCCCGGTCCAGCTCACCGTGGAACTGGGCCGCACCAAGATTGCCATCAAGAACCTGCTGCAGCTGGCGCAAGGCTCGGTGGTGGAGCTGGACGGCCTGGCGGGCGAGCCGATGGACGTGCTGGTCAACGGCTGCCTGATCGCCCAGGGCGAAGTGGTGGTGGTGAACGACAAGTTCGGGATCCGCCTGACCGATATCATTACGCCTTCCGAACGCATCCGAAAACTGAATAAATGAAGCACAGCCTCGCTGCCCATCACCTGCTGCGGCCGCTGACCATCGCGGCCGCACTCTGCCTCGCCGGCGCGCCCGCCCTGGCGCAGCAAGCACCGGCTCCCGACACCATTGCCACCTCTGCGCAAGCGGCCCCGGTCAACGCCGCCAGCCCGGCCGCGCCTGGCGCCGCCCAGCCTGCTGCTGCACCGGAGGCTGCCGCGCCAGCCGCAACGCCCGAGCAGCAAGCCGCCCTGGCCGGCGCCCGCGCCGCCAACGTCCAGGCGCCGAACAATGTGCTGGCAACACAGGCGCCCTCCGCTGCCGGCTCGCTGGTACAGACCGTGCTGTCGCTGGGCTTCGTCATCGCCCTGCTGGTCGGCCTGGCCTGGCTGCTGAAACGCTTCGGCCCGAGACACATCACCGGCGCCAGCAAGGTCAAGCTGGTGGGCGCACTGAGCGTCGGCGCCCGCGAGCGCATCCTGGTGGTGGAAGTGGGCGAGCAATGGATCGTGGTCGGCGCTTCGCCCGGCCGCATGAACGCCCTGGCCACCATGCCGCGCCAGGAAGCCGACGAAGCCGAACTGGCCGCCGCCCAGGCCGTGCCGGGCGCCAACTTCGCCGAATGGTTCAAACAGACGATCGAAAAGCGCAATGGCAAATAAACGCGCCCTGCGCCTGGCTGCCGGCGCCGCGCTGATCCTGCCGCTGATCGCCGCCGCCGAACCCACCATCCCGGCCTTCACCAGCACCCCGGCACCGGGCGGCGGCACCAATTACGGCCTGACGCTGCAAACGCTGATCCTGATGACGGCGCTGACCTTCATCCCGGCAGCGCTGCTGATGATGACCGGTTTCACCCGTATCGTGATCGTGCTGTCGCTGCTGCGCCAGGCGCTGGGCACGCAGTCGGCGCCGCCCAACCAGGTCATCATCGGCCTGTCGCTATTCCTCACCTTCTTCGTCATGAGTCCGGTGTTCGACAGGATTTACACCGAAGCCTGGGTGCCGCTGCAGGACAACAAGATCAGCATGCAGCAAGCGATGGAGCGCTCGGCCGCACCGCTGAAAACCTTCATGCTGAAGCAGACCCGCCAGTCCGACCTGGCCCTGTTCGTCAAGATTTCGCGCAGCCAGGAATTGCAGGGGCCGGAAGACGTGCCGCTCAAGATCCTGGTGCCGGCCTTCATCACTTCCGAACTGAAGACCGCCTTCCAGATCGGCTTTGCCATCTTCATTCCCTTCCTCATCATCGACATGGTGGTGGCCTCGGTGCTGATGTCGATGGGTATGATGATGATGTCGCCCGCCGTGATTTCGCTGCCGTTCAAGCTGATGCTGTTCGTGCTGGTCGATGGCTGGCAACTGCTGCTGGGTTCGCTGTCCCAGAGCTTTTATTAGGGAGGCTTGCGATGACGCCAGAAACCGTCATGACCATGGGCCGCCAGGCCATGGAAGTCACGTTGATGGTGGCCGCGCCCCTGCTGCTGGTGGCGCTGCTGATCGGCCTGGTGGTCTCGATCTTCCAGGCAGCCACCCAGATCAACGAAGCTACCCTGTCCTTCATCCCGAAACTGGTGGGCGTGTTCGTCACCCTGGTGGTGGCGGGACCGTGGATGATTTCCGTGATGGTCGACTATATGCGCCAGGTGCTGACCGGCATTCCATCGCTGGTCTCGTGACCGATGCTGGTCGTCACTTCCGCCGAGCTCAACACCTGGATCGCCGCCCTGCTGTGGCCGACGGCGCGCATCCTGGCGCTGATCGCCGCCTCCCCTATTTTCGGCAATGCCCGCATCCCGATGCGGGTCAAGGTCGCGCTCGGCGTGCTGATTGCGATGGTGGTGGCGCCGGGCGTGCCGGCCATGCCGGCGCTCGATCCGGCCGGCTGGGCCGGACTGTCGGTGCTGGGACGGGAAATCGTGATCGGCGCCGGCATGGGGTTCGCGATACGGCTGGTATTTGCAGCGGTGGAAATGGCGGGTGAGATTTCCAGCCTGACCATGGGTCTCGGTTTCGCCAGTTTCTTCGACCCGATGTCGCAAGGCCGCTCGTCCGCGGTGTCACAGTTCCTGGTATGGATATTGACGCTGGCGGTGCTGGCGGTGAACGCCCATCTGGTGCTGATCGAAGCGCTGGCGGAAAGCTTTTATACGCTGCCGGTGGCGGCCATCTCCTTCCACAACGACGGCTTCTGGGAACTGGCGCTGTGGGGGTCCAAGATTTTCACGGCGGGCCTGCAGTTGTCGCTGCCGATTGTCGCCGCGCTACTGATCACCAACGTCGCGCTGGGCATCCTGACCCGGGCCGCGCCGCAGCTGAACCTGTTTGGCATCGGCTTCCCGATCACGCTGGGCGTCGGCTTCCTGACGATGACCATGACCCTGCCTTACATGAGCATGCCGCTCCAGGTGCTGGTCAACGAAGGCATAGAAAAAGCGCGGCAATTGCCGCGCGAGTGGGACAGCAGGCAGGAAGCCCGGCCGCCAAAGCCGGGTAAGCCTCAGATCAAGTTGAACAACGACAAGCCTGCCAGCGCCTTATAGGACTTCTGCGCTGCTTCCAGCGTGGTCTGCTGCTGCGTGAAACGGGAAATGGCTTCCACCGGGTCCAGGTCGACCAGGTCGGAGATCTGGCTCGAATACTGCAGGTTCAGGTCCTCGCCCGCGCTGTCGAGGTGATCCAGTTCGCTCATGCGGGCGCCGACCGAGGCGCGCACCGACAACACATTGTCGAGCGAATTGGTGATGTTCTGGTTGGCCAGGTTCAGCGCATTGGTCAGGGCCGCGCCTGCCGCCGGCGTCCCCGAAGGGCCACGCAGCGCGCCAATCAGGGTGGTCATGGTCTCGAACACCGACTGGTTCTTGCTTGGGTCGACATTGAACACGTCGCCATTGGCCGGTGCCCCGGTAATGTCCATCTGGATGCCATCGAAGGCGATCGGCTGGCCGGACACATAGGGGACGTTCGACGCGACCGGCGTGCCGGTCGTGACGTTGTTGACGGTATAGGTGGTCACCGCCGGCGTGCCGGTCACCGTGAAGTTCAGCGTGTAGTTGTGGCCGGTGACTGCCGACGGCGTCTTCACCACGCCCGGCGAAATGATGCCGGTGCCGCCGCGCGTGACGTTGCCCGCATCGACGCTGGTCTGGAAGGTGCCGTTGCCGGTGATGTTGCTTTCAAAGATGGCCGAGCCAGTCTCGCTGGTGGCAAGCTTGCGCGACGAGGCCACCTGCAGTTCGCGCTGGCCCTGGTCGCCGTTGTAGGTAGCGCCGGTGGCGGAACGGGTAAATGGCTGGATGTCGCTCTTGTAGCCCGAGAACAGGTAGGCGCCGGTGCCGTCGGTGGCATTGGCCTGGCCCAGCAAGTCCTCCAGCCGTCCTTCCAGTTCCTTGGCCAGGGCTTCGCGGTCGGCCAGCGTGAAGCCGGGATTGCCGGCAGCGACGATCTTGCTCTTTACTTCCTGCAGCAAGTCGTCGGTGCTTGCCAGCGTATTGTCCACCAGCGACAGCGAGGCATTGGCATTGCTGCGGTTGGTGGCGAACTGGGTGTTCATGTTCTTGGACTGCGATACCTCCAGCGCGCGGGCCGAAGCGACCGGGTCGTCCGACGGGGTCACGACGCGCCGCATGGTCGACAACTGCAACTGCGTCTTCTGCAGTTGCGCCTGCAGCGTATTCAGCTGGCTGACGCCGCTCTCGTAAATCGTCCGGGTGGCAATACGCATGACCATGATGCTCTTCCTTCAAAAATCCTAATTGCCCAGCGACAGCAGGGTATCAAACAATTCGCTTGCCACCTGGATCACTTTGCCGGAGGCCTGGTAGGCCTGCTGGTAGCGCAGCAGGTTGGACGCTTCTTCGTCCAGGTTCACGCCGGACACCGAATCGCGCGCCGCCTGGGCCTGCTGCACGGTGGTGTCGGCTGCCGCGCCGGCAATCTGCACTTCGCGCGTCTTGTTGCCGACAAAATTGACCATCTGGGCATAGCTGGCCTGGAAGGTAGCGTGGCCATCATCCAGGATATTCTTGGTCTGCAGGCCAGCCAGCAGCACGCCATTGCGCGCATCGCCGACGCCGCTGCCGGGTGAGATGGTGAACTTGTCGTTGTTGGCCGGGCTGCCGGTGATCTCGATCTCGATGCCCTGGAAGGTCATCTTGGCGCCGGCGGTGTACGGTACCGGCGTACCCGCGGGATAGTTGGTGATAACGCCATTGACCGTGACGTCCACCGCCGTCGGGAAGCCGGTCAGCTGGTTGGTCGCGCTGTTGTAGGTCAGCGTGACCGGCGCCGCAAGCTGGTTGCCCGGCAACAGGTAGTTCGAGTTCACGGCGCCGGCACTGATCTTGCCGGTGCCGGTATTGGCGGTCGGCACCGTGGTGCTGATCGGCGCGCCCAGCGCAATCTTGTTGCGGTCCTTCAATTCAACAGCGAAATCCTGCGCCGCGTTATAGGTCGGGCGCACCACGAAGTGGTCCGGGCCGCCTGCCGCACCGGTGATCGAAAAGGCCACGCCATCGATTACTTGCGGCTGGGTCTGCGGATACGGCGCGATGGTCGTGGTCGCGCCATCGCTGGCGCGCGTCACGATAAAGTCGGTGCCGTTGTAGTTGATGTCGTAATCGGACGTGGTCAGCTTGGCCGCATCGACCACCACCGCATCGATTTTCACCGTGCTCGAGGGCGAGTTGCGGGTATCGTAGCCGACGTAGGCGTGGATGTCCTTGAAGAAGTTGCCGCCCAGGTTGCCGTCCAGGTCGATGCCGAGCTTGTGCTGGTCGTTGAAGGCATCGGCCAGGCCGGCGGCAATCTTGCCGAGGTTGGCATTGGCCACGTCCAGGCCGCTGTTGCGGAAGTCGATCAGGCCGCCCAACTGGCCGCCGGTCAGCACGCTGTCCGGCAGTTGCGAGAAGGTGCCGCCCTGGGTCCGGTAGCCCACCACGATGCGCTCCGGGTCGGAGGGCGAAGGCGCCGTTGCCAGTTCCTGGCTGCGGTTGCCAATCACCAGCGGCTGGCCGGTGCCGAACGATACGTTCAGCATATTGTTCTCGGCCGGGCGCACAGTCACCTGGATCTGCTTGTTCATTTCGGCGATCAGGGCGTCGCGCTGATCCATCAGGTCGCTTGGCAAGGCCGAAGGATCGACCGACAGGCCGGCAATCGTATTGTTCAGTTCAGCGATACGGCGCGCAAAGGAATTGATTTCGGTGACGCTGGCCGTGACGCCGCTGTTGACGCCTTCGTTCAATTCCTTCATGCGGCTGGACAGGCCATTGAAGCGCGAAGCCAGCGACTCGGCCGCCGACAGCATGGCTTGGCGCGCTGCCGTCGATTGCGGGTTGGAGTTGGCGTTCTGCACGCCAGTGAAGAAACCCTGCAGTGCCGGCCCGAGGCCGACCGTGGTATCGGCCAGCAGGTTATCGATCTGGCTGACCTGGTTCAAATAGGTGTCGAAATGGGCCTGGTTGGTCTGGGCGCCCAGCAGTTGGCGGTTCAGGAAGTCGTCATAGATGCGCTTGATCTGCGCGACCTCGGTACCGGTGCCGAGGAAACCCTCCCCCGTCTGCAGCGGCGGCGTGGTGCCCTGCACCACCACCTGCCGGTTATAGCCGAGCACGTTTGCGTTGGTAATGTTGTGCCCAGTGGTGGCCAGGCCCGTCTGGGCAGCCATCAAACCACTTCTACCGATGCTGAGTAAGGACATTTTGATAATTACCTTCGCTAGATATACAGTTTACGGCACATCCGGACAAAACTTGATGTTCGTCAGGCAAGAGTGCGCTTGATAATGCCGGCCAGCTTGGTGGCGTAGTTGGGATCGGTGGCGTAGCCGGCGCGCTGCAGGTTCCTGGCAAAGCCGGCGGCATCGGTGCTGCCGGCCGCTGCCAGCGCCTTTTCATAGCGCGGGTTGTTGCTCAGCAGGCGGGCGTAATCCTTGAAGCTGTCGGCATAGCTGTCATAGGCGCGGAATTTCTCGACACGGGTCTGCGGCTTGCCATTGATATATTCGGTTGTAGCCGTTTCGACAACACGCCCCTTCCAGTCCGGGCCAGCCTTGATGCCGAACAGGTTGTGACTGTTGCTGCCGTCGCGGCCCTTGATCTCGCGCCGGCCCCAGCCCGTTTCCAGCGCCGCCTGGCCCAGCATGAACTTGGCCGGGATGCCGGAGGCGCGGCTGGCCTCTTCGGCATGGCTGGCGAGCTTGTCCTGGAAGCTGCGCACATGGGCCGGCTTATCGGATGCCGCCACCGCGCCGGCGCCGGACCTGGCCACGGCCGCCGCGCCGCCGCTGGCTTCGATCGAACGCTGCAGCTTGGCCTGCTCCATCAATGCCCGCGCCATGGCCGGGTCGGTCGGCACGCCGTCCAGCGGCGCCAGCGTCTTCGACAGCTGGCGCACCAGCACATCGGCCAAGCCCAGGCCTTTCTTCGCGATGTCCTGGCTGGTCTGCTGGTCGAGCATGGTGGTGAACATCTTGGTTTGCTGGTTGTCCATCAAGCCGTCTTGCGAGGTGGCGTCGCGCATGCTCTTCATCATCATGTTGACGAACATGGCTTCGAACTGGGTCGCCGCGGTTTTCAGCGCCTCCGGCGACCCCGCGCGCGCCGACTGGCGCAGCTCGGACATGCCTTTGGTGTCGATGGCAAGGTTGGTGCTCAGGTCGGTGGAGGCGGTGCGCGGGATCATGGCAGCGTCCTTAGATGATTTCCAGCTCGGCGCGCAGCGAACCGGCCGCCTTCATCGCCTGCAGGATGGCCAGCAAGTCTTGGGGGGAAGCGCCGATGGCGTTGAGGGCTTTCACCACGTCGGCCAGCGACGCGCCGCCCCTCAGCATGATGACCTTGCCGGAGTCTTTCTTGATGTCGACATTGCCCTGCTGGGCCACCACGGTCTGGCCGCCGCTGAGCGGGTTTGGCTGGCTGACCTGGGTATCGGCACTCACCGATACTGACAGGTTGCCGTGCGAAATGGCGCACGTCTCAAGCGTCACTTCCTGGTTCATGACCACCGAGCCGGTACGCGCGTTCATGATGACCTTGGCCGCCTGGCGCGCCGGGCGCACATCCATCCCCTCCAGCTCGCCGATGAAGGCAACCCGCGCATCGCTCGACGATGGCGCGGTGACGCGGATGGTGCGGCCATCCTGCGCGTAGGCCACGCCGGCGCCGTACTTGTCGTTGATGGCATTGACCACGCGGCTGGCCGTGGCAAAGTCGGTGTTGTTCAGTTCAAGGCGGATCTGGTTGCCCTCGCCCAGCGTGGTCGGCACTGCGCGCTCCACCGTGGCGCCGCCGGAAATGCGGCCGACCGACAAGTGGTTGACCACGACTGCGGCGCCGCCTCCCGGCGCCTGCGCGCCAACGCCGCCGACCAGCACATTGCCTTGCGCCATGCCGTACACCTGGCCATCGGCGCCCTTCAAAGGGGTCATCAGCAGCGTACCGCCACGCAGCGACTTGGCGTTGCCCATCGAAGAAACAGTGACGTCGATCAGCTGGCCCGGTTGGGCGAATGCCGGCAGGTTGGTGGTAACCATCACGGCTGCCACGTTCTTCAATTGCAGCGTGGTGCCCGCCGGCAGCGCAATGCCCATCTGCTGCAGCATCGAGGCCACCGATTGCACGGTAAACGGGGTTTGCGTGGTCTGGTCGCCCGAACCGTCGAGGCCGACCACCAGGCCATAACCCATCAGCTGGTTCTGGCGCACCCCAGCGATGCTGGCCAGGTCCTTCAGGCGTTCGGCCTGCACGGCCGGCGCCAGCAGCAAGGCGGCGCAGAGAGCGAGGAGCTTGAAATTCTTCATGATCAGAAAGGCAGCAGGCTGAGGAAGAAGCGCGACAGCATCGACTGCACTTCGGCGCCGTCGATATTGCTCTTGGTGCGATATTCGACGCGGGCATCGGCGATCGAGGTCGAGGGCACCGAATTGCCAGTGATGGAATCCGGATTCACCATGCCGGAAATGCGGATATATTCAGTGGCCTTGTTCATGCCGACCTGCTTTTCGCCGGCGATGATCAGGTTACCGTTCGACAGCACCTCGACGACGGTGGCGCCAATGGTGCCGCGGAAGCTGTTGCTGAGCGATTGGGTGTCCGCATCGGCGTACTTGTTGTCGGCACTGGTGGCGATATTGGTGCCCAGCTTGTTCTGCAGCAGGCCCGGTACGCCAAAATTGACGCTGCCCGACTTGTTGCCGGCGCTTGCGCCATTCTTGACAGCCGACGTGCTTTCCGTGATGACGACATTGATCACATCCCCCACATGGCGGGCGCGACGGTCTTCAAAAGCCGGACGGTAGCTGGCGGCTTGGAAAATCGCGCCATTGTTCTGCGCCGCCGGCGGGTATGGCGGCGGCAGCGGACGGGCGCTGGTCGGGCCGTTGACGATCGAGGTTGGCGCGCTGACGCAGGCGGACAGCAGCGCACTGGCGATGATGGTGGCGGCAAGGCGGAATCGCATGGCGGGCTCGTTCTATTACAGTTGCGACAGGCGCTGCAGCATCTGGTCGGAGGTGGTGATCGCCTTCGAATTGATTTCGTAGGCGCGCTGGGTCTGGATCATATTGACCATTTCTTCGACCACGTTGACGTTCGAGGTTTCCACATAGCCCTGCAGGATGACGCCGGTGCCATTGGTACCCGGCTGGTTCTGTGTGGCGGCGCCGGAGGAACCGGTTTCCACGTACAGGTTTTCGCCCTTCGACTCCAGCCCGGTCGGGTTGATGAAGGTGGCCAGCTGGATGGCGCCGATCTGCTGCGGCGCGGCCTGGCCCGGCAAGGTAACCGACACGATGCCGTCGCGGCCCACGGTAATACTGGTGGCATTGATCGGGATGGTGATGGCCGGCTGCAGCACGAAACCGCTGGAAGTGACCATCTGGCCATTGTTGTCGCGCTGGAAGGAACCATCGCGGGTGTAGGCCGTGGTACCGTCCGGCAGCAGCACCGGGAAAAAGCCATTGCCGTTGACCATCAGATCCTTGTCATTGCCGGTCGACTGCGGATTACCCTGGGTATGGATGCGCTCGATAGCCACCGGGCGTACGCCGGTGCCGAGCTGCATGCCCGACGGGAGTTGGGTCTGCTGGGAAGACGCAGCGCCCGGCTGGCGGATATTCTGGTACAGCAAGTCCTCGAAGACGGCGCGCGACTTCTTGAAGCCGTTAGTGCTCACATTCGCCAGGTTATTGGACACCACATCCATCTGGGTCTGCTGCGCTTCCATGCCGGTCTTGGCAATCCACAGTGATCGAATCATTTGCTGCCCCTTAAACGGTAAAACTAAGCGGTTTTTCTATGCAGGCATTATCCCGTGGCAAGGATCAACTCAAAGCCCCGATCTGGCCGGTTTTCCCCCGCCTATTCAAGTGTGTGGCATGAATTGTTCAGCTCTGCTATTGTTTTCTATTTGCTAATTGTTGCCATAAAGATAGAATATGAGGACTGAACTCCTGTCCCAGGCGTATGCCGCCCTCGCCCAGTTCGCCAGTGAAAGCCGGCTGTACGAGCTGACACTGGAAAAAGACGGCGAATACGGCTCGGGCGGGCTGCTGGTCGAAGCATTCCTGGCCGACGACAGCCTGCAGGAAGTCGGTACCCGCGACGTGATCGCCCTTTCGACCAGCGCCACCATTCAACCAGCCAGCCTGCTGGGCCAGCGCGCCAGCCTGCAAGCCAGCCTGGCCGACGGCAGCCGCACCGCCTTCCACGGCTACATCAGCCATGCCGCCATGCTGGGCAGCGAGGGCGGATTTGCGCGCTATCGCCTGCGGATGTCATCCTGGCTGTGGCTGGCCACCCAGGCACGTAACAGCCGCGTATGGCAGGACAAGGGCGTAGCCGACATCGTGGACGAAGTGTTCTCCGGCTTCGCCCCCTACGCCAAATGGCAGTGGAGCGACGACGCGCGCACCCTGCTCGACGCGATCCCTGTGCGCAGCTACTGCTGCCAATACCGCGAATCCGACTACGACTTCGTGCGCCGCCTGCTGACGGAGGAAGGTATCACCTGGCGCCTCGAGGACGGCGAAGAAGAGCAAACCCTCGTACTGTTCGCCGACAGCAGCCAACAATCGGCCACACCGGAAGACGCCAGCAGCGCGGCCGGCAACGGCCTGCGCTACCATGCGGCCCGCGCCGGCGAGCAGTTCGACACCATCCAGTCGCTGCAATCCATGCGCCAGCTGGTTAGCGGCGCGGTGGCGGTCCTCAGCTACGACTACAAGGCCAAAGCCGCCGTCAGCGCCACCATTCCTACGCGCGTAAGCGACCTGGGCAAGCACGCCCACCAGCCGGAAAGCTATGACTATCCTGGCCAGTACTTCTACGGCGACAGCTCCGAGGCCGAACGCTACGCCACCCTGCACATGCAACTACATGAAGCGCGCAGCCAGCAGTGCTTGGGCCGCTCCACCGTGCGCACGCTGCGCGCCGGCACCCGCTTCACCATGACGCAAGGGGCGCTTCTCTCCGATGAAAAAGACGCAGAATATGTCGCCCTGCGCGTACTCGGCGTGGGCGTCAACAACCTGCCAATTGCCGCCAAACGCGGCCTGGCCGAGCTGTTCGGCCCCATCCCCGAACTGCTCGAAACGCTGGCCGCGCAAACGCGCGACCTGCCTGAAGATTTCGGCACCACGGTGGAAAAAGCTTCCGCCAGCGGTTATGCCAATAGCTTCGCCGCGTTGGCAGCAGACGTTCCGTGGCGCCCTGCCCACCATGGCGGCGAAGGCCGGCAGCACGCCAAGCCTACCGCCCTCGGCTCCCAAAGCGCGATCGTGGTCGGCGAGAACGGCCAGGACGTGCCGCAGGGCGGCAACGAGATCCATTGCGACCGGCTTGGCCGGGTACGGATCCGCTACCACTGGCAAGACTCCGCCGACGCCACGTGCTGGGTGCGCGTCGCGCAACGCTCGGCCGGCGGTGGCATGGGGAGCCAGTTCCTACCGCGCATCGGACAGGAAGTGCTGGTGCAATTCATCGAGAACGACATCGACCGCCCGATCATCGTCGGCGCGCTGTACAACGGCCAGGGCGAAAGCGGCATCCCGCCGACGCCTGGCGGCGCCACCGCCCAGGAGGCGTCCGATCATTTCGGCCATGCCCACGACCACGCCACTTCGGCGCAGGGCAACCTGGTTGGCGGCAATGGCCCGGTATGGCACGGCTCCGGCGGCGGCAGCGGCGCTCACCGCAACGCCTCCGCGATGTGGGGCGTGCGCAGCAAGGAATTCGGCGGCAGCGGCTATAACCAGCTCTTATTCGACGACACCGACAGCCAGGGCCGCGTACAACTGCGCACCACCCAGGCTGCCACGGAGCTGAACCTGGGCCACCTGGTGCACAACACCGACAACTACCGCGGCAGCCTGCGCGGCCAGGGCGCCGAGCTGCGCACCGATGCTTATGGCGCGGTGCGCGCGGGCGCCGGCCTGCTGGTCACGAGCTACAAGATCAGTCACGGCGCCCCTCAGCGCGACCCGGCGGGTGACAACACCGCTGGTATCGCCATGCTGAAGCAAGCCGTCAAGCTGGGAGAAACCTTCAGCGACGTCGCCGTGAAGAACGGCACCGTCGGCCTGGCCTCCCACATGGGCGCCCACAAAGCCAATGCCAGCGCACTCGATGCAAAAGAAGCGCCGCTGAAATCGTTGTTGACCGCAGTGTCCGGCATGGTGGGTGACGCCAGCCTCGACGCCGCGCAAGCGGATGCTGGCGAGCGCAAGACTAGAGCTGGCGCAGGAAAACTGCCGCACAGCGCAGATCCGATCGTCGCCATCACCGCCAAGGACGGCCTATCAGCGAGCGCCGCACGCGACCTGCAAATGGCAGTGGGCGAAACCGCAACCGTGATGAGCGGCGCCGACACGCAACTCACCACTGGCGGTCAGATGCGCATCCACACGCAGCAAACGATTGGGATGCTGGGCGGCGCAGTCAAGCCGGGCGAGCAGGATATCGGCGTGCAGGTCATCGCCGCACGCGATCCTATCGATATTCAGGCGCAGGCAGGTGCAATGCTGGTACAGGCGCTTAATGTAATCAACGTGAAGAGCTCCAATGCCCATATAGACTGGGCTGCGGCGAAGAAGATCAGCCTTTCCACCGTTGGCGGCGCAAACATCACTATCGATGGCGGCAACATCACGGTGCAATGCCCAGGAAAAATCGAGATTAAGGCAGGCAAGAAGTCCTTCGTTGGTCCCGAGCGGGAAGATTATCCAATGCCCAAGCTGCCGTCGAGTGCTCCTGTCTGTATCGAATGCCTGATAAAGGCCCTTAAGTCTGGTTCCCCTATTGCGGTGGTTTGAATGAAGAAAAGGTCGGAATTATTCGGGCAGGACCCGGCAAATGTATCTGCAGTAATCGCGGAATTGTATGAGCTTGCGAACTCAAAACCGGAACTGCATTGGGCTGCGCTCGTCGACGCAGCTTTCGACCATCCTTTGGCGCATGAATCACCGTATTGGAGCATCGGAATCAACTGCTACGACAGCGTCGCATACGAAGGTTTGACTAAGGCCGCTCCAATGCTAGTGCCCGTTGATCCAGTCAACAACCAAGCGTTCGTGTCCCGCTTGTTAAAGCACTGCTATGATCGACCAATGGTCAGCTTCATTGCATGCCAAATCGAATTGGACAAGTTGAGCGAATCGTGGCGACAACTGCATTGGATAACGGCGGTCGATCAACAACGGATGATTTTGCGATTGGCAGATACCCGTATTCTCTTGGCGCTTCCTCAAACACTGAAGAAAAACCAATGGGCAGCCTTCGCGGAACCGGTGGCACAGTGGCTCATTGTCAATCGAACGGGCGACCTCGCTCCGCTTGACCTTCCTGCACAAGATACTGCAAAAGTATCCACAATTCACCTCGAGCTTGAGCAACTTTCCGCTCTACTTTCTGCGGCTGAACCAGATAACGTGCTCGCAACGTTATCTGACTCCATGTCAGACATCCTTCCGATGGATATACGCCCTTCGGTTCGATACGAGATCGTTGCGCAATGCTGCGAACTGGCGAGCAGGTTCAATATCTCGAACTGGGCAGACGTGGTTTCACTTTCCATCGCTGCTTTCCTTACAGGAGGAAAAACAAATCATGACGAAGCTCTGCTTGCGTTCCTGAACGCTAAACAATGGACACCTGGAGACCTTGGGATCAGGTTGGTTAACGACGGCTTCATAAGCTAACAGCCCGCGCTTTGCAATTCTCCTTCGAGTCCCATTCAGCAGTCTCAAAAATCAAAGAAAGTGACGTGGCGGTGAAAAAAGTTACTTCAATACTCATACCCATCTTAAGCAGCATTCTTTTGCTAACTGCCTGCAAAGAACATTCTGTGCCTGCTGGCATAAGAGGGTTCAACCATACAAAAGACATGTATATCTATAACTATACTGTTAACGGAGCAATGGGAGCGGATATTGAGCCAGAAACAGGTGGCGGCACAAGCAGTTGCTGTATTTCTTTGCCTGCAATCTGGCGCCCGGGATTGCGGATGAAGATCTCGTGGGAGTACGGCCGCATTAAGGAGGGTGATCCGAAACTACCTCCGCAAATGGTGGAAGTCGAGGTTCCGAAATACGGAGAGAGTGCGGGAGATTTACATGTGCATTTCTATGGCGGCAATCGCGTAAAGGTCCTGGTCTCCCGTTGTTTGCCAGAACATCCTTTCTACCCAATGGATGCGGGATCGCTTTTGCCTTGGAAAGCAAACAGCACTAAAGAAGAATATCTTAAATGGAAAAAAAAGGTTGGTAAAGGTCATGGCTGCTAATATCGAATCGGCAAAAAACCCTACGCTTTTCAACTCTAGATCACGTTCCCGCCCCCTGAATAAACTGGAGATTATGCAACGCGCAAAAGCCATTAGCGCTCATAAGCTTCAGAACACTACTATGAGATGTTCCGGGCAAGTTTTTGGAGGTGTATTCTTCGATGGCACCGGGAATAATGAAGAGAAAGATTACTTCGAGGCTAAAGGTATTTCGCGGAAGCAAAAGCAAAGTAATGTTGTGCGCCTTCTCCATACCTACCCTCAAAAGAACGATGAAACAAACAAGTACTACCGAACATATATCCCTGGCGTCGGCACACCCTTCCCAAGTATCAAAGACGATGGTGGAGCATTTGGAACGGCAATGTCGTGGAACGGAGAGCCGCGCATTGTTTGGGGAATGTTTGAGGTCTTGAATTTTGTTAGCCTTTACGTCTCTAATGAATTGTTATTGTCTAAACACGAAGCCGGGGATTTGTCAAATGACCTCGGTGGAGTTGGATCCAGGGCGAAAAGGCGTAACGCCAAATTTCAAGAATGGATAAATAAGCTAGAATTAAAGATCAAAAACCGGGGCCCGCGTATGCCCATGCCCGAACAAATAAATTTGTCGGTTTTTGGTTTTTCGCGAGGCGCGGCAGAGTCGAGAGCATTCGTAAATTGGCTCTTCGACATCTGTGAAAAGCGGGAGGGCATTCACTTTCTGGCTGGCGTTCCGTTGCATATCAACTTCTTGGGCATTTTTGATACGGTCGCATCTGTCGGCATCGCTAATGCCTATTCTTCCGGCTTGCTATCTGCAGATGGCCATCAATCATGGGCTGACGAGAATATGCAAATTCACGGAAGCGTCCAGAATTGCTTCCATATTGTTGCTGCACATGAAGTACGTTCTACGTTTCCTGTTGATTCGGTTCGTATTGAAGGCCGATACCCACCCAATACGACAGAACATGTATATCCTGGCGCCCACTCCGATGTGGGTGGGGGATATTCCACAAACGCGCAGGGGAAAACAGATGCGTTAGCCCGCGTAGCCGGCTTCGAAATGTATTGTGCGGCGCTTGCTGCTGGTGTACCGCTTAAAAGAGTGGATGAGCTGGCGTTTGAAGCGCGCTCAGCTTTATTGCCATCTCAAGATGCAATTAACATCTTCACGACATATATGAAAGGAGCAAATATAAAAGAGGCACCCGTCGAAGACATGTTGCGTCAGCACATGGCACATTACTTCACTTACCGATATCAAGCCAGGAAGTCTCGAAATCTTTACTCCAATGCGGATCATTACTACTCACGCAAGTTCTTCAAGGTAGCTCCCGATGAACAGGAGTTCTTACGCGACACCCAACAGCATTTCATCGCTATCTTGGCTCGTGCAGTCAAAATGATGGAGAAAGTTCAATCTGGAAAGTCTTGGAGCGATCACCCGTTCCCTCAGCCATTTCGAAGTATTTACAGGTCTTCGCATCCTGATCCAGAAATTCCGCTTCCTATCATGGGGACACAGAAGGTCGCCTACCGCAGCGGGGCATTGATAGACAAAAAAGACGACGGATCGAACGATGCAGCAGTCAAGCAGATTCGAGAAAAGGTCGAGTCATGGCATAAATGGCTGGCTGACAATAATTATGCTTACCTCGTCGACGAAGACGCACCTGAGCGCGACATTATCAGCGTTCTACAAACCTTGAGCGAAGATCCGCAACCCAAAGAAATGATTGCCTTTTTCGACCATTGGGTTCACGACTCTATGGCAGGCTTAGCAAAAGACCATTTGAATGAATTTCTAGTAAACGGTATCGGACTGGCGAAATTCAGAAGAGTCTATTTTGGTGACATGGAAGACTCAATTGTTCGAAATGCGGTTAAAGAGGCTAACGCCAAGAAGTTGAGTCTAGCGCAAGAGCGCCGTAGACAAAAGAGGCAATGGGACCTGGAAGCGGCTGAGTTTGCACGCACCAGATCCTAGTCATCTGAAGGCAGTAGGATCCGCATGGCGTGCAGGCCGATCGAGCAAGTTAGCGACGTGGCGAAGCGTAGCCGCACCGCCTTCCACGGCTACATCAGCCATGCCGCCATGCTGGGCAGCGAGGGCGGATTTGCGCGCTATCGCCTGCGCATGTCGTCCTGGCTGTGGCTGGCTACCCAGGCACGCAACAGCCGCGTATGGCAGGACAAGGGTGTAGCCGACATCGTGGACGACGTGTTCTCCGGCTTCGCCCCCTACGCCAAATGGCAGTGGAGCGACGACGCGCGCACCCTGCTCGACGCGATCCCTGTGCGCAGCTACTGCTGCCAATACCGCGAATCCGACTATGACTTCGTGCGCCGCCTGCTGACGGAAGAAGGCATCACCTGGCGCCTCGAGGACGGCGAAGAAGAGCAAACCCTGGTGCTATTCGCCGACAGCAGCCAACAATCGGCCACGCCGGAAGACGCCAGCAGCGCGGCCGGCAACGGCCTGCGCTACCATGCGGCCCGCGCCGGCGAGCAGTTCGACACCATCCAGTCGCTGCAATCCATGCGCCAGCTGGTCAGCGGCGCGGTGGCGGTCCTCAGCTACGACTACAAGGCCAAAGCCGCCGTCAGCGCCACCATTCCAACGCGCGTAAGCGACCTGGGCAAGCACGCCCACCAGCCGGAAAGCTATGACTATCCTGGCCAGTACTTCTACGGCGACAGTTCCGAGGCCGAACGCTACGCCACCCTGCACATGCAACTACACGAAGCGCGCGGCCAGCAGTGCCTGGGCCGCTCCACCGTGCGCACGCTGCGCGCCGGCACCCGCTTCACGATGACGCAAGGGGCCCTTTTCTCCGATGAAAAGGACGCAGAGTATGTCGCACTGCGCGTGCTCGGCGTGGGCGTCAACAACCTGCCGATTGCCGCCAAACGCGGCTTGGCCGAACTGTTCGGCCCTATCCCCGAACTGCTCGAAACGCTGGCCGCGCAAACGCGCGACCTGCCTGAAGATTTCGGCACCACGGTGGAAAAAGCTTCCGCCAGCGGATATGCCAACAGCTTCGCCGCTTTGGCAGCAGACGTTCCGTGGCGCCCTGCCCACCATGGCGGCGAAGGCCGGCAACACGCCAAGCCTACCGCCCTCGGCTCCCAGAGCGCGATCGTGGTCGGGGAAGATGGCCAGGACCAGCCAAAGGGCGGCAACGAGATCCATTGCGACCGGCTTGGCCGCGTACGGATCCGCTACCACTGGCAAGAATCCGCCGACGCCACGTGCTGGGTGCGCGTCGCACAACGCTCGGCCGGCGGCGGCATGGGCAGCCAGTTCCTGCCGCGCATCGGACAGGAAGTGCTGGTGCAATTCATCGAGAACGATATCGACCGCCCGATCATTGTCGGCGCGCTATACAACGGCCAGGGCGAAAGTGGCATCCCGCCAACGCCTGGCGGCGCCACAGCGCAGGAAGCATCCGACCATTTCAGCCAGGCTCACGACCACGCCACTTCGGCGCAGGGCAACCTGGTCGGCGGCAATGCCCCGGTATGGCACGGCTCCGGTGGCGGCAGCGGCGCCCACCGCAACGCCTCCGCGATGTGGGGCGTGCGCAGCAAGGAGTTCGGCGGCAGCGGCTATAACCAGCTTTTGTTCGACGACACCGACAACCAGGGCCGCGTGCAACTGCGCACCACACAGGCCGCCACGGAACTGAATCTGGGCCACCTGGTCCACAACACCGACAACTACCGCGGCAGCCTGCGCGGCCAAGGCGCAGAACTGCGCACCGATGCTTACGGTACCGTGCGCGCCGGAGCTGGCCTGCTGGTCACCAGCTACAAGATCACCCACGGTTCATCGCAGCGCGAACCAGCCGGCGACAATACCGCCGGCATCGCCATGCTGAAGCAAGCCGTCAAACTGGGAGAAACTTTCAGCGATATCGCCGTAAAGCATGGCACCGTCGGCCTCGCCTCCCACATGGGATCGCACAAAGCCAATGCCAGCGCGCTCGATGACAAAGAGGCACCACTGAAATCGCTACTCACTGCCGCCTCGGGGATGGTGGGCGACGCAGGTGTCGACGCCGCGCAAGCCGATGCCGGCGAGCGCAAGACCGGCCCTGGCGCAGGAAAATTGCCGCACAGCGCCGATCCGATCATCGCCTTTTCCGCCAAGGATGGCCTGTCAATGAGCGCGGCACGAGACCTGCAAATGGCCACAGGCGAAACCGCAACCGTCATGAGCGGCGCCGACACGCAAATCGCCACTGGCGGCCAGATGCGCATCCACACGCAGCAAGCGATCGGCATGCTGGGTGGCGCGGTCAAGCCGGGCGAGCAGGACATCGGCGTACAGGTCATCGCCGCGCGCGATCCGATTGACATGCAGGCGCAAGCCGGTGCAATGCTGGTGCAGGCGCGCGACGTGATCAACGTGAAGAGCTCCAACGCCCATATCGATTGGGCTGCTGCGAAGAAGATCAGCCTGTCCACCGTTGGCGGAGCAAACATCACGATCGATGGCGGCAATATCACGGTGCAGTGCCCCGGCAAGATCGAGATCAAGGCAGGTAAAAAGAGCTTTGTAGGGCCGGTACGCTCGAACTACGTGATGCCAGCATTGCCGCGCTCCGCAATCAAGGATGTCCCTGTCAAATTTGATATGCGGCTTCAAGACGTCCCCGGCCTTGATGCAGAGCCATATCCGCATGCGAAATGGCGGATTGTTCGAGCAAGCAGCCATGCGCTCGCCCTCGGTGAGAAGAAGTTCCTGCTTTCCGGAGTGAGTGATCACGACGGGAAGATTGTGCTCACGCCTGCAGACGAAAAGACTCTGCACGAAGCCTACAATCAGACACCAAACAAGATCTGGCTGGTCGCCGTCGGCCACGCCCGCGAACTCGAAATCGGAGTTGCACAGGACGAATGGAGCGACACCGAAAAGTTCTATCACGGATTGAATGCCCTAGGGTATGCAGACAGTCACCTGAACGTGGCTGGCGTCGACGTGGAGCAATTCCATGCGCCGATTGCCCGAACCGAATTGAAGACAGCGAGTGGATCCACTCTCCTCAAGAAGATCAAGACTTAACGCAAATGAGCATTAATCAATCACCTAAGGTACCGCCTACACTTTATCAACTTGTCGGCAAAGATGGCGGCTCCTTTCAGGCAGCGCATACAGACACCCTATGGGTCGATGATAAAAACGCATTCTCAGCGCCTACGTCAGGCAATAAGATCGCCGCGTTTACCACTGGCGAGGCTTATTTCGCTGACCTGATCAAAGAATTTGATGCTGCAACCAGTGAGATATGCATGGCGGGATGGCAGGTGAACTGGGATGCCATGCTGGCGCCTGGTGTTCGCCTGTACGACGTTTTCCTTCGGGCTGCCAAACGAGGCGTGGACATCTACGTCATGCCATGGAACGATACGGAACCAGTCCAGACCTACGATGACCAGACCAAAGTGGTTCTGGAATCGATCAATGATCTGAAACCGAGAGACGGTACGAAATTCGGTAAGGTTAAGGTTGAACTTTGCCCCGCGTTCGTCGAGCACAATGGAGGCTATTACTCTCACCACCAGAAACAGGTGGTCGTCGATCGTAAGATTGCCTACGTCGGAGGAATTGACGTGGCTTACGGCAGGTTTGACGATGATACCTATGATCTTCGGCCTGATGCCAAAAGTCGGCAAGGCTTGAACCGCTACAACCCCGGTATTCCTCGTCTGTTGGATATCTCGTCAACTCCCTATGTAGATCCTGACTTGATGTCTGGTATGGTGGATCGTTCGCGCACTTTTGATGGAAAGAAAGTCGACGAGGCAAAAGCCACGAAGGAAGCTCGAAAAATCGCTGCCGGTTCGTGGCAAGTTCCATACGCCGATGCAGGCATGGCTGGGATCATTTTCAACAGCCCTCGAATTTCAGCAAACTCGACTGCTCCATATACGTTGGATCCTGCACGCCAACCCCGAATGCCGTGGCAGGATGTTCACAGCAGAATTGAGGGGCCTGCGGTTTCGCACTTGCTGCGCAACTTCGTGGCCAGGTGGAATGCGATTTCTGATATCACGCTACCTCCTGCGCCCGCGCCGGGAGCATATCCAAAGCTGGGAAACGCGCAAATTCAGGTTCTGCGCAGCGCAGCAATGGAACAATGTGCCAAAGAGCGTGGGAGCAAGAACTCTGCAAAAACTCAGACCGACATACATCAGGCGATGATCAAACTCATCGAGAAGTCGCGTCATTTCATCTACATTGAGAACCAGTTCTTCGTTTCTGATTTTGGAGAAGTCGACGGTGTGGGAGAAAAACTCTCGAACGCGGCGCAATTCATCAAAAACGGAGCCAATGGTCTTGGTGCAGTCGGCCAATTTGCCGTTCGGCGTGCGTCTGGCAGTTGGTGGAGCGAACTGGATCGCCTGCCCCAAAATCTGATCCTGAAAACCCTGCTTGACAGACTGCGCAAAGTTATAGTCGATGACGCTGCAGAACCGAACTTCCACGTCTATATCACAGTGCCAGTGCACCCTGAGGGCTCGATATACAATGCCGCGATTGCTGTGCAAGTATTCTTCACTATGCAATCACTGGTTTTTGGAAGTAATAGCCTTATCAATGGCATTCGGAGGTTGATCAAAGCACGTAAGCTAAAAGAAAGGGAAGACCCAACTTACGAGCGCGTAATCCGCGACCAAGACAACACTGAGTATAAGAGCGTAAGTATTGAAGAATGTTATCAGTACGTTACCCTAATGAATCTACGAAACTGGGCGAAGCTCGGCAATAGATACGTAACGGAGCAAATCTATGTTCATAGCAAACTGATGATCGTTGATGACCGCTTTGCGATCATGGGAAGCGCTAACATCAATGATCGCAGTTTGTTGGGTGATCGTGATTCTGAATTGGCAATACTAGTCGCGGATGAAGATTCGACACGCTGTGACATTAACGGTGACGGGTGCCCTCAACCTGTTCGGACTTTCGCACACGAATTGCGTAAGAACGTTTGGAAGAAGATTTTTGGAGTCGGTATACCAGGGCGAGAACCTGAGGGCATTGCCACCGCGATCGACGCGCCGGGCTCGCCGGCGAGCCGGAAAGCGATTGCAGAGCTGATCACGAAAAATGCCGGGATATATGAAGAGGCGTTCGACTATATCCCTCGCAACAAATCAAATTACGAAAAGGCCGCTGGTTCAATCATGCCCACGTGGACAGGAGACCCTGGAGCGAAATTCAAAGGAAAGCTCGCAGCATCATTACCATTCCAGGAAGAGTTTTGGAATCCTTCAGCGAAGTACTCGCAAGCCAGCGGAATCGCGGGGGTTCGTGGTTTCGCGTGCGCCTTACCAGTTAAATGGACTACCGGTGAGAACATTTGGATTAAGTTCCCGACGGCCTTGATCGTCAAGCGCAAAGAGGGAGCTGATCAACCAGCCACGCCTACTGAACCTAATAATGATGTGAGAGTGGCGAGCAATGGCATTCAGACTGACGGACTTGTAAAACTTTGATGAATATGCACGCAATCCACCTTCGAAGCATGCCGATTCTTTTGACCGTAACGATTTCCTTTGGCGCACAAGCAGGAATGCTCGCTACCTGGAAGTCTGAGTGCGTGGGCAGATCCAAGGTTTCGTTACCGTCCGATGTAGAAATGGCGGCAATCTCATATGACAGCTTTACCGAGGAACTTGCCGGAGGCTCTAGGCTTTCGGTAGCACAGTTTGAAGACGGGCAACGGGCTGGTTGGAGCAGCATTTCTTATCTCAGCGGATCGGTTGTGGTTTCCAATGAGCTGGAAGACGCTCAGATTGAAGACTTACGCTCTCGTTTCAGCAAACAGCCAGCGGGCGAACGCGACTATTTAAAGATGCTAGACACGCCCAAAAGCCGGGTCACGATTGTGCCAGACGTAAAGTCAAGCTCGCCTCAGGTAATGTCATGGAGTTACGGTTCTCACATATCATATCTTCATCAGCTGCAAAATCATCTGCTCTATACGGTGATCTCAAATGATGGCGAGAGACTTGCGGAATCGAACGAGAAATTTGTTTCGCTGGCAAAGAACACGAGTTATCGTGCACTGTTCTCCATACCCAACGGGAGTGGGGTATGCCTGCCCTTTGCATTTATCAAGGACAAGGGACGCGAGCCGCGGAGCATCGCAATTTCATATCGTGTGCGGTCCCATCCTGACGTAATGATTGTCGTAACCGACGAGAGTGCCGGAAAGTCAGATGATGCCGAGGCGAGAAATTCACCCGAGTCGGAGATCAACGAATTCTGGACCCAGTACGAAGTAAGTCGAACGGTCAAGAGGGTTGGTACCCGTTGGCCTCTGAACTCCAAACATGCGGTCGAGATGGATAAACGCAAAGGCATCGCCTCTTTTGTCAGCATTACTCGTAAGGACGACAGTAGAGACTTCGGCTACCTTGCAATCGTGCCGGGAGATCCGCAGTCAAAGACTGACGCTCCACAGCTCAGCTTGCTCGTTGTTCGGGAAGCCAAACACGCCCGAGCAAAGGGCATTGAACCCATCGATGAAAAAGCATTCCTTAAACTTGCTGAACGAATTGCAGCGACCGTGCAGGTTCGACGCGATTGATAGTGGGCGCTTCGAACTTTGTCGGACCACGGAAACGCCGCAGTCGAAAGGTAAAGTGGCAAACCCCAGAAGAGTTTTACAAGGCCTTTGACTCAAGCATCGAGTTGCGCCAGGTCTTTCCCGACAAGACGAAGTAGACCTCAGCGGAGAACAGAATATCACTAACTTCTTTCATATGCGCCAGGGGCTGGCGATGGCGAAGGAGGATGGCAAGTGACGAGCCTTAATGACTGGAGGCCTTCGTCGACGCCTTTTACGAACTTGTTGACTCTTTCAGATGAAGTTGCCACGAATCTTCCTAAACCGCAGCGTTCCGCTTCTTTTAACCGTAACGCTTCCGTTGGGTGCCCATGCGGTAACCTCCACTAACTGGGAACTTGAATGCGTCGGCAGGTCGAGCGTAACTTTGCCGTCGGACGTCGAGATGGCTGCGCTCTCATACGACAGCTTTGCCGAAGAAATTGGCGGAGGGTCCCGCCTTTCGGTATCGCAATTTAAGGACGGACAACGAGCAGGATGGAGTCAGATCTCGTATCTAAACGGGTTGCTTCTTATTTCAAATGAGCTCGACGCGACGCAAATTGCAGACTTACGCTCTCTGTTCATTAAACAGCCAGAACTCAAGCGCGAGCAACTAAAACAGCGTGATACAGCGAAAAGCCAAGCGACAGTTGTGTCGGACGTAAAGGTAAGCTCACCTCAACTAATGTCTTGGGGCTATGCTTCACACACGTTATACCTCCACCAGTTGCAAAATCACTTCCTGACAACGGGGTTTACAAGCGACGGCGAGACGAATTCAGCTTCGAACGAAACATTTGATCTGTTTGCAAAGAATGCCAGCTATCGCCCGCTATTCTCGATTCCTCGCGGGAAAGGTGTGTGTCTGCCTTATGCGTTTATTGGCGACCAGGGACACGGGCCTAGAGACATCTCAATCTCATATCGAATCAAGTCCCATCCAGACGTGATGATTGTCTTTACTGATGCGAGCGCCGAGGAACTCGATGATCCTAAAAGCGCCATCAAATCAGCAGAGGATGAAATCAATGACTTCTGGTCTCAGTACGAGGTCAGCCGAACGGGCAAGAAGGTCCGTTCACATTGGCCGATAAACTCTAAACGTATGGTCAAACTGGATGGGCGCAAAGGAGTTGCCTCCTTTGTCGACATAACGCGTAAAGACGATAGTAAAGACATCGGCTATCTAGCAGTCGTACCTGGTGACTCGCAGGCGAAGGTCGATGTTCCAAAACTTCGTTTGTTTGTGGTTCGGGAGGCCAACCACGCCCGAGCTAGGGGTGTTGTATAGTGGACCCCGAATTTGAGACGGTGGTTTAAGCTGTCGTCCGTGAAAGGATGATAGCGCATGAGTGAAGGCAAAAAACGCAGGGTGCATACGGCGGAGTTCAAGGCCAAGGTGGGCTTGGAAGCGGTACGCGGGGTGAAGACGGTGACGGAGATCGCGCAGGAATACGGCGTGCATCCGGTGCTGGTCGGGCAGTGGAAAAAGGAAATCCTGGAAAACGCCGGGGTGCTGTTCGACGTCAAGCGCGGCCCCAAGCCGGTCGATGAAAGCAGCCCGGAGGACAAGCTGTATGGCGAGATTGGGCGGCTGAAGATGCAGGTCGATTGGCTCAAAAAAAAGCTCGGGGAATGAGCCCAGCCGAACGGGCGCAGTGGATTGATCGCGGCGATGAGGTGCCGTTGGCGATGCAGTGCGAGCTGGCAGCCGTGCCGCGCTCCACGGTCTACCGGCGACTGGAAGCGGCAGCGCGCCAGCCGTTGATAGACGAGGAAGATGGCCAGCTGCGGGCGCTGATCGACGAGGAGTACACCAATCGGCCGTTCTACGGTAGTCGGCGTATGGTGGTGTTTCTGCGCGGGCGAGGCCATTGCGTCAACCGTAAGCGCGTGCAGCGCCTGATGCGGGAGATGGGCCTGGCCGGCATGGCGCCGGGACCCAACACGAGCAAGGCGCAGCCAGGGCACAAGGTCTATCCTTACCTGCTGCGCGGTGTGGCGGTAACGCGGCCAAACCAGGTGTGGTCGACGGATCTCACCTACATCCGACTGGCGAAGGGTTTCGCCTATCTGGTGGCGATCATCGACTGGTACAGCCGCAAGGTGCTGGCCTGGCGCCTCAGCAACAGCATGGACGCCGCGTTCTGCGTGGACTGCCTGGAAGACGCGATACGTCACCATGGCAAGCCCGAGGTTTTCAATAGCGACCAAGGCTCGCAGTTCACCAGCAGCGCCTTCACCGGTGTACTCAAACGCGAAGGCGTGGCGATCAGCATGGATGGGCGCGGACGGGCTTTGAACAACATCTTCGTGGAGCGCCTGTGGCGCAACGTGAAGTACGAGGACGTGTATTTGAAGGGCTATGCCAACATGGCCGAGTTGACGGTGGGGCTGGCGCAATACTTCGCGTTCTACAACGCCGGGCGCCCACATCAGGCATTGGGCTACGAGACGCCAGATCGGGTCTACAGCGCGGGCATCGGCGGCGGTGCGATGATCGTTGACAAATTCAGCGACGCAGATCAGGGGCAGGAAGAAGTGAGCAATACGGGGCAGCGCCGGGCAGCTGCAGAAGTGGAAACGGGCACAGCTTAAATTAACCGGCTAAGTGTCTTGACTGACGGGTCCACTTTATTGAGCCAATTGGCGAAAAGGCTTTCCTTGAACTTGCCGAGCAGATTGCATCATCCGTTCAAGTTCGCCGTAATTGATAGTGGGCGCATTGAATCTTGTCGCATCGCGGAAACGCCGCAGGCTTGGTCGACTTGAAGACCAGCAAGCCCAAGAACTTCCGGATGCACCAGTACGAATAGAATGGTGGAAGTATCTACCTACATTTTTATCCGGACGACTATGTGCGTGTGGCCCTATGACGGCGCAAGTCTGCTGCACCCTATTCAACGTCCTGAGAAGCCAACTGCGCAATGAGGAGATTTAGCATCAAAGCAGGCGTGTTGCTTGGCTCGCTACTTATTGCGGGCTGCTCTAATCTTCCCACTGAAGACGTTCCAAGTTATGGCGCCAGCATCGGCATCGTCAACCACACAGGAAAATTCATCTACTCCGCATCCGTGAATGGTGCTGGCGGCGGGAGCGTTGCAGAGGAAAACCGCTCCTTACAGCCAAATTATCAACTCACAAATATGAATTAGAGGTCAAAAAGTGAAAGTGCTCTTAGCATTTGGCGTGTTACTTCTAGCTGCGTGCTCTACTCATCCCAAAGCAGATGAATCCAATTACGGCGCGAGCGTAGGCATCGTAAACCATACCGGCAATTTCATATACTCAGCATCTGTAAATGGCGGCGGCGGCGGTCATATGGAAGCTTGGGGGGCCGGTGCAGCGAATGTTTGTTGCGTTATGGTTCCGAAGAAGTGGTACCCGGGTATGCAAGTATCGGTACGCTGGGATATGCCTCAAGGAAGCAAGCACATCTACAAAGAGAAGGTCGTCGAGGTCGAGCGATACGAGGAGTCTGGCAGCGTCTACATTCACGTTTTCCCAAACGATGAAGTCAGAGTCGTAATTTCAAACTATGACGGCTGGAGCTCCAAGCATCCCATCCAGGCTCCTAAGCGGCCGGCCACTCAACGCGCACCTACCTCATATGCCGAACTGAAGACACTGTCGAATGGCCTGTGCGCTGGGGCGATACTCGTGTCTTATCCAGCTTGTTGGATTCAATGACTACAACCCAACAAGGGCACCTGCTTAGCCCACTTTATTGCTGGTGGTCGCCAAATCGACAGGGGAATGAATTGAAATGGCGCGGTGTTGGCGCGGCTTCTCCGCTCGCAGCGGAGTTCGACAAGTTTCCGATAGATGACGCGACCTTTGCAGCGCTAATGGACTCGGCTGAGCCAGACTCCATCTTAAGCAACATCTATGACAGCCAACCAGATGTCTTGCGTGCTCACAGTCCCTTTCATGCGCACGCGACTGTGTCGCGACATCTGAAGGTGGCGTCTGCCCACCGAATTGAAGCTGCAAGAGCAAGGCACCACTTCGGCGTCTTATCGCTAATCCTCAGGGACGAATTCACAAAGCATCCAGCTATGGCTGCAACACTAAGTCGCGTTTAAGTGGAGCCGAGTACTTTGACGAAATTCGCAGACTCCCATCGAGCTTTTGGGAATCTGCTGAGGGATACCACTCTACGTCCTCGACCAACAGGCAAAAGGAATGTTCATGAAATTGCTAATCACGCTATTGTGCCGCGCTCTTGGTGGCTTGCTCCACCCCTGCCAAGCACGACGACTCAAAATATGGCGCCAGCGTAGGGATTGTTAATCACACAGGTCGATATATTCATTCAGCGACAGTAAATGGTGCAGGCGGGGCAAACATGGATGCATGGGGAGCTGGTATCGGTGACGTTTGTTGCGTTTCGGTTCCTACGAAATGGTACCCAGGAATGGAAGTCCTCGTACGTTGGAATATGCCTGAGAACGGCAAATATGTTTTCAAGGAGAAGATGGTCACGGTGGAAAAATACGACGAGCCGGGCAGCGTCTACATGCATTTTTTTCCGAATGATCAGGTCCGAGTAATTGTGTCCCGACATTGGAGCATCAGTGACAAGCATCCCATTCCCGCTCCAGTAAAGCCTGCGTCTTCGTCTAATCCATCACATTAAAATGACTAATGAAATTGTAGGGGCGCCTGGTCGAGCCCCTTATCCGGTATCTGACTTCCTAATACCGACCGCGCAGCGACAATCCGGTATGGCGGAGAAATTTGCGCGTTCGGACCCTAAGGACGGGCCGTGTTCGATCCCCGTTCACATTGCGCTGTTTTTTGATGGTACCAATAACAACCTATACCGCGATAAAGCCGTTCCCAATAGGCGCCAATTATTAAAAGGAACGTTCATGAAACTGCTAATTGTGCTTGGGGCAGCATTATTGTCCGCGTGCTCAACTCAGCCCAAACAAGACGACTCTAGTTATGGGGCGAATGTGGGTATCGTCAACCACACTGCTCACTATATACATTCGGCATCAGTGAATGGTGCAGGCGGCGCAAATATGGGCGCATGGGGGGCCGGCATGGGGAACGTCTGCTGCGCGATAGTTCCCACGAAATGGCATCCCGGTATGCAGGTCGTGGTGCGTTGGGATGTACCAGAGGGTAGTAAGCACGTTTATAAAGAAAAGACCGTCGAAGTAGAACGGTACGACGAGCCAGGAAGTATCTACTTACACTTCTTCCCGAATGACGAGGTACGGGTGGTCGTTTCTCAGTACGTGGGATGGAGTCCAATGCACCCGATTACACCACCAAAAAATCCTTCCTCCGAGCCCGTTCAATGTCTTCAAAATCATTCTGACGACAAACAGGGAATTTAAAGAGTGAAAGCACTTTTGGCGATTAGCGCGCTACTGCTGGCAGCTTGCTCCACGCAATCCAGGACCGAAGACTCAAAATATGGGGCGAGTATTGGCATCGTGAATCACACAAGCAATTTTATTTATTCTGCTGCTGCAAATGGTGCCGGTGGTTCAAACATGGCTGCATGGGGAGCCGGTATGGCTGAGGTCATGCCCTTATACACAAGTCTGACATGACCGGCATGCGCCAGAAAAATCAGTTTACATTCAAGGACTTGCAACAGCACTTGTAAGCTGACGTCATTTCGCGTTTACTCTCGCCTTTTAGGTGGCGCGTTGACGACAGCAGCACAGTGGGCAACCACGGAATTTGCAGGATTAGATCTCGGTGATGCGCGCCTCAACAATCGAGCGAGGACGTTGATGGAGCGATTTGCAGCCGACCCGACGGCGAGCATTCCTGATGCCTGCCACGGCTGGGCGGAGACGATGGCCGCTTACCGTTTTTTGAGCAATGAAGCGGTGGATTGGCAAGCCATCCTTACGCCGCATTGGCAGCAGACTCAGCAGCGCATGCACGGCAAGGCGGTCGTTCTCTGTATGCAAGACACGACAGAACTGAATTTCAACGGACAAGAGACGGAGGGCCTGGGGCCGTTATGTTACGAGCCGCAGCGCGGCATGTATTTGCATCCGACTTATGCGGTGACGCCGCAGCGCGAAGCGCTGGGTGTGCTCGATGCATGGATGTGGGCTCGCAGCAAGAAAGATGCATCTGGTAAGCGCAATGATTTGAAGGAAAGCCTGCGTTGGATCGAGGGCTATGATCGCGTTGCCGAAATGGCGGCGGACTTCCCCGATACGCGCCTGGTTTATTTGGCGGACCGGGAAGCCGATCTTTTACCCTTGATGCGCCGGGCGCAAGAAGCTGGCGAGCCAGCCGACTGGCTAATCCGCGCCGCGCACAACCGATGCCTGCCTGATGGCGGCAAGCTTTGGGAGCGCACCACCGCCAGTGAGCCAGTTGGGCAGATTGAATTCACCATGGCGTCGCGGCATGGCGTCAAAGCCCGTCCTGTACGCCAGCAATTGTGGGTGCAGCGGATTGATCTGCGCAACGGTGCCAATGGCCCCCTGGCCGTGACCAGCATCGTGGCGCGCGAAATCGATGCGCCAGCCGGCGTTAAGCCAATTGAATGGCGCTTGCTGACCAACCGTTGTGCCACTAGCCATGCGGAGGTAGTGGAATTGATCGACTGGTATCGCGCCCGCTGGGAAATCGAAATGCTGTTCGACATCCTGAAGAATGCTTGCCGTATCGAGTCGTTGCAGTTGGAGCATATCGGCAAACTGGAACGGGCTATCGCGATGTATCTGGTAGTGGCATGGCGCATCGCGCACCTGATGCGGCTGGGGCGAACCTGCCCAGACCTGGAGGCCAGTCGCTTCTTCGACTGGGCCGAAATTCGCGCTGCATACATGCGCTCCAAGGCTGGGCCGCCAGCAAAGCCGACGCTGAATGAGGTGCTACGTTTGATCGCCGGATTTGGCGGTTTCCTTGCCCGCAAAGGCGACGGTGAGCCCGGTGTGCAAACGATTTGGAAAGGACTGCGGAAAGTGCGCGTGGCGGCGGAAGCATTACGCTATGCAGCTATGCCTGCTTCCTGATTTTGGACTTGTGTATAAGGGCATGGGCTGAGGTATGCTGCGTGATGGTCCCTAACACATGGTACCCAGGCATGAAGGTTACGGTCGAGTGGGATATGCCTGACGGAAGCAAACACAATTACAAGAAGAAGACAGTCGAAGTCGAACAGTATGACGAGCCCGGCAGCGTATACCTGCACTTTTTCCCAGATGATCAAGTACGTGTGATTGTTACTCCATATGGCGGCCCTAGTCCAAAGCATCCTATTCCACGGCCACAGAAACCATCCTTAGCTCGATAATTGTCATCATATGATTCATGCAACTCCAAGCGAAACTTCTTTTCCGGTGTCAGACTTTCTTATGTTCAGCGCAATGGAAAAGTCTGATATTGCTAAGCAATGCAAACTAGGTTCAGGTAAGTGCTCAATACCGGTCCACGTAGCCCTTTTCTTCGACGGAACTAAGAACAATCTTTATCGTTACAAATTTGGCAGACGTATTGGCGTTCCGAATGGGGCAGGCGAACCGACTCCGATAAACAATAAGCAAATTGCACCTGAGGCAGCCGACCACCTGGTGTTCGGCACGCCAGACGGCAAGGAAAAATGGAAGACACGCGGAGAGCCCGACAAGGCTTTTGATATCAGTGAAGACGCGCGCCAAGTCTTCCCCGATCGGCCGCGGGACGATGACGAATAGCCTTTCCCAACGTTGATTCCAGCTCACCCATACCTACAAAATTTATTCCTCGAAATGACAAAGACTTCATTCACAATCTTGGCAGCCGCACTACTCAGCGTGCTGCCACTAACTTCCTCTGCACAGCAAGAGTTTCCGCTCACCGACGAAGAGAAAATCTACATTAACTCTCTGCTTGAATTCCAACAGGAGCCGGACTTGCCTATGCCTGCCAAACAGTTCCTGCTAGCGCGTGCTCATGGATATCGCGGAGACCTTCGCGAAGATGACAAGCGCTCGGAGAAGCTTTATGTCCTCGCTGCCGAAGGTGGCCACATTAGTGCACAGAAGCACCTGCTTGAGGCCCGGAAGGAGAACAGTTCCGGTTCGACGCCAACCGCAAAGCAGTTGGCGGAGTGGGAGGCGAACATCGAAAAGAACGCATCAGCTGCGCCTGCTGCTTCGGCGTCGAAAAGAGCCCGCTCCGATCGCGCTAATAACTTCATAATGTCGCTGTCATTATCGGAACCCTCACAGCGGCAGCAGGCATTCGAACTGCTAAAAAAATCTGCGGAGGCCGGGTACATACTGGCCCAACTGAACTTGGGATACAAATACCGGCGCGGCCTCGACGGGGTCGAGAGCAGTGTTACCAACAGCAAGCGATGGTATTTGAAGGCTGCCGAGCAACTCTGGCCAATGACTGACAAAGGAAACCCCATAGCCGCGAGCGCCCTGGCCGACCTGAGCCTGGAAAATAAAGGATTGCCTTATGACCCAGAACTGGCGGGAGTCCTGTTCAAAATCTCCCTGGAGCGTTTACCTGGACGTGAGCATGATGCAGAAGAATTGCGCAAGATCGAGCAAAAGCTTCCACCCGAACGGCTTGCCCGCATGAATGCCACAGCAGCACAATGGCGGCCTGGAATGGCGCTGCCGCGCGATCTTCGGCAAGCGCTTTGCACCTCGTCCGATTTTGTCCAGCCGGGTTTCGACAAGAAGAAGGCGCAAGCGGAATTTGCTGATTTCCAGGCGCGCCTGCGGAAGGCCGCCGATGATGTGAGTGAGGTCGAGCCATCGCGTATTGGCAAAACTGCCGCACTCAACGCGGTACGCACGGCGTTCGCGGGAACAATCGCGACAGGGGCTAAAGGCGAGGCGCTGCTGGCCGAACTCATTCAGCCTGCACCGAGGGGCATGGTTTCGCCAATGGGATCGATGTTTGAAAAAATCATGGGCAAAGCATGCCCGGCAGGATTCGGCGGCACCTTCACCGACGAAGGCAATTCCGTTGAGCTTTGGTATGTGGATCTCGATCCGGCCGACCGCGGCGCACTCAAGGCGTTCCCGAAAGCGGCGTTGCCTGCCCATGGAAGCCTGGTGCGCGGCAAATTCCCGGCGCTTGCTTTCTCGCGAAACCAAAACGGGGAGCTGCAGCTTTACGGCATGTCGCAGGAAATGGCGATGATCATGCAGTACTGGTGGGGCGTCCAGTTAATGTAGCCCCCAGGCTCTGGGCGCGACTAGAATCCCGTCGCGCCGGCTGCTGTGGCATGCTGCAACCCATCCGCAATTTCCCCAATATGCTGGCCGGAGCCCAATACGCAAGCTCAAGGTCCCAGCACCTCAAACAGGTAGTCATGAATGAAAGTACTTTGGGCATTTAGCGCTCTACTTCTGACGGCTTGCTCCATGCCGGCCAGGGTTGACGATTCGAAATACGGTGCGAGTATTGGTATCGTGAACCACACGAGCAAGTTCATATATTCTGCTTCCGCAAATGGCGGCGGTGGCGGTCATATGGAAGCCTGGGGGCAGGTGGTGCAAATGTTTGTTGTGTGATGGTTCCTCGTAAGTGGTATCCGGGAATGAAGGTTCCCGTGCGTTGGGATATGCCGGAAGGAAGCAAGCACGTCTATAAAGAAAAAATCGTTGAGGTGGAAAGGTATGAAGAGTCCGGCGGTAGCCTCTACATTCACGTCTTTCCAAACGACGCGATACGGGTGGTCATTTCGAAGTATGCAGGGTGGAGTCCAAAACATCCAATTCCGCCCCCGTGGAGCCTGCCTCAAAGATTGATCAGTCAAAATAAACATGATTAACGCGCGCCCCATTTCTGCCCCATTTCCAGTTACTGAATATTTGCGTCCCGATGCATGAGACCATTCTAAGATCTCCGAAAAAAGTGCTTGCGCCGCTGAAGGACCATGTTCAATCCTGGTGCACGTTGCAATATTCTTTGATGGGAACAATAACAATCTGTGATCAGAAAGGGGAGCGACTATTTCAAAGAGATTGCTCAGTTGCCGTCAACTTTTTGGGCTGTAGCCGAAGATTCCCGTGCCAATTCGCCAACGCGTACACCACCAAAGGAACATTCATGAAATCGCCATTTATGTTTAGCGCGCTGCTTCTCGCAGCTTGCTCTACGCCGCCGAAAAAAAACATTTCCAATTACGGGGCCAGCGTAGGAATCGTTAATCACACGGCCAAGTATATCCATTCCGCCTCGGTGAACGGTGCTGGCGGAGCAAATATGAGCCCATGGGGAGCTGGCGCTGCAGAGGTATGTTGCGCCGCCGTTCCTCGAAAATGGTATCCGGGAATGCAGGTAGTTGTGCGTTGGGATATGCCAGAAGGAGGAATGCACATTTACAAGGAAAAAGTCGTCGAGGTGGAGCAGTACGAAGAAGGCGGAAGCATTTATCTGCACTTTTTCCCTGACGACAAAGTGCGTGTTGTTGTGTCTCGTTATTACGGATCGAGTCCCAAACACCCAATTCCGAGCCCACAACAACCAACTTCACAGCCCACCCAACCCCATTAAACATGATTGGAGTTCGATGCACCCGATCAAGGCGCCAGAAAGCCCTGCCGAACAATCCAGCCAATCGAGATAAACATGCCCCAGCTGAAATCAATTAGGAAGTGGGAATGAGAGCACTTCTGGCGGCAATGGCCAACAAACTTTCGATCTTTGAAATGACAATAACTCCTGCCACCTTCTTTGCAGCAACGCTGCTTTGCGCGTCGCCATTTACTTTCGCTGCGGATTCAGACTTCGCGTTCACCGATAAGGAGAACATCTACATTAGCGCTATGCTCGAATTCGAGCAGATAGCCGAATTGCGCACGCCTGCCAAGCAGTTCATGGTGGCGCGGGAACATGAACATGGCGGCGACCTTGGACGAGATGATAAGCGCTCCCAAAAACTCTACATCCTCGCTGCCAACGGCGGGCACATTGCTGCACAGAAGCACTTGGTGGCAGCCTACCGGAAAAAAAGTTCCGGTTCGGCGCTAAGCGCCAAGCAGGTAGCAGCGTGGGAGGCAAACATCAAACGGCATGAGGGAGCGGCTAGCCCGGCTTTAATGCCGGAACCGGGCCGCACCGATCGCGTCACAGAATTCAGATTGTCGCTCTCTTTATCGGATCCCTCGCAGCAACAGCAGGCATTTGCGCTCCTTGAGAAGTCTGCGGAATCCGGATACATGCAGGCCCAGCTCAGCTTGGCATACAAATACCGGCGTGGCCTGGATGGGGTTCAGCGCAACGCTGCCCGCAGCAAGCAATGGTATCTGAAGGCCGCCGAGCAGCTTTGGACCATGGCCGACAACGGAAACCCTATTGCCGCTCGTGTCCTGGCCGACTTGAGCCTGCATAGCAAAGAGATACCTTATGATCCTGAATTGGCGGGAGTCCTGCTAAAAGTCTTGCTAGAGCGGATACCGGGAAACGAGCGCGACGCAGAAGAATTGCACAAGATCCAACGGGAACTGCCGCCCGAAAGGCTCGCTCGCCTGAATGCTACGGCAGCGCAATGGCGGCCAGGAATGGCGCTGCCACGTGATCTTCGGCAGGCGATTTGTACCTCTTCCGACTTTGTCCAGTCAGGGTTCGACAAGCAGAAGGCGCAAGCGGAGTTTGCTGATTTCCAGACGCGTCTGCGGAAGGCGATCGATGACGTGAGTGATGTCGAGCCCCGGCGGGTTGGCGAAACGGCCGCACTGACCGCGGTGGGCGCTGCATTTGCAGGCACAATCGCAACCGGGGCTAAGGGCGATGCGCTGCTGGAAGAACTCATTCAGCCATCACCCAGGCGCGTGGTTTCCCCGTTGGGATCCATGTTTGACAAGATCATGGGGAAAGCATGCCCGGTAGGATTCGGCGGCAGCTTTACCGACGACGGAAATACTGTAGAGCTTTGGTATGTGGATCTCGACCCTGCCGACCGCGGCTCACTTCAGGCCTTTCCGCAAGCCGCTTTGCCTGCGCATGGAAGCCTGGTGCGCGGCAAATTCCCTGCGCTGGCTTTTTCGAGAAACGAAAGCGGAAAGCTTCAGCTTTATGGCATGTCGCAGGAGATGGCGATGATCATGCAATTTTGGTGGGGCGTGCAGTTAATGTAGGCGCCTTCTTCAGAGCGCAGCTACCTTGTCTGGTTGCCGGACAGCCTTCAAAGGCTCGGGCCGACCTACCCCATAGCCTTGGGCGAAATCGACACCCATCGCGCGCAGGCAGGCCAGTATCGCATCGTCTTCAACGAATTCGGCAATGGTCTGCTTGCCCATCACATGCGCGATCTGGTTGATCGATTCAACCATGGCGCGTTCGGTCGGGCTGTGGAGGATGCCTTTGATGAAGCTGCCGTCGATCTTCACGTAATCGACCGGCAAGTGCTTCAGGTAGGCGAAGGACGACATGCCGGCACCGAAGTCGTCCAGCGCGAAGCGGGCCCCTTGCGCTTGCAGGTCCTGGATCAACGTAGCGGCCTGCGCAAGATTGGCCACTGCCACCGTTTCCGTGATCTCAAAGCAGACATCTTCCAGCGCCACGCCGGTGATGCGCTGCTGCTCCAACACGAATTCCAGCAAGCCCTCGTCGCATACCGAGGCGCCGGACAGATTGATCGCCCAGCTCGTACCCGGCGGCTGCTGCGCCAGCGCTTCGAAAGCGTGGCGGATCACCCAGCGATCGAGCAGCGGCATCAGGTCGTAGCGTTCGGCGGCGGGGATGAAGGCCATCGGCGGCACCAGGCCGCCCTCTTCGTCCAGCATGCGCACCAGCACTTCGGCATGGGCGCGGCCGCCGCGCAGCGGTGCAATCGTCTGCAGATGCAGGCAGAAGCGGTCGTTTTCCAGCGCGGTGCGGATGCGCGACACGGCTTCCATTTCCGTCTGCCGCACCGATAGTTCGGCATCGTCGTCGCTGTACAGGTGGATGCGGTTGCGGCCCTTTTCCTTTGCCATATAGCAGGCGGCGTCGGCCGCTTTCATCACTTCTTTCAGACTGCTGCTGCGGCTATCGAGCAGCACCAGGCCGATGCTGACGCCGATGCGGTAGCTGCGCACGCCCCAGGCGAAATGCAGGTCTACCACGGCCTTGCGTACTTTCTCGGCGACGCGCAAGGCGTCTTCGTGGCTGCACTGGGTCAGCATGATGCCGAATTCATCGCCTCCCAGGCGGCCAACGATATCGCGTTCGCGCAGCGTGGCTTGCAGGAGCTGGCTTACCTGCTTGATCAGCTCATCCCCGGCCGCGTGGCCGCTGGTGTCGTTGATGATCTTGAAGCGGTCAAGGTCGAGATACAGCACGGCATGTTCGCCGCCACTGCCTTGCCGCAGGGCTGCCAGCAGTTCGCGCAGGCGGCGTTCGAACTCGCGCCGGTTCAGGATGTCGGTCAGTTCGTCGTGCGTGGCCTGGTAGCTCAGTTGGGCGGCATGGCGGCGCGCTTCGCTGGCGTCGTGCAGCACGATGACCTGGCCGATGGCGGTGCCGTCCGGCGCGTGGATAGGCGCTTCCGAACAGTCGACTGGCAGCAGCGTGCCGTCCGCCGCCAACAAGTGCAGCGCACCACCCTCGCCTTCCAGCCGGCACACTTCATCCAGCAGGCGGCCCAGCATGGCGCCGCCTGGCATGCCCAGCATCTGTTCGGCATTGCGGTTGCAGTAGCTCACGCGCTGCCTGCTGTCGGTGGTGATGACGGCGTCGGCGATCGAGCCCAGGGTCACCTGCACCAGTTCTTTTTCGGCGAAAGCTTCCGCCTCGCTTTGGCGCAGCTGCTGCAGCAGGCGTGCGCGGCGGGCGAAAGAGCGGCGCAGGTAGCCATGGCCGCTCCACGCCAGCAGCACTGCCGCCATCACCAGCACCGCCAGCAAGGCGTTCGACACCTGGCGCGCTGCATCGTTGATGGCGGCGGCAAAGCCGATGGCGAGCGGCGTCAGGCGGCGGTCGATTTCCTGGATTTCCAGCAGCACCACCGGTGCGCGGCGTGCGGCGGGCGCCATGCCGCGCACGCGTTCGCCCAACTCGCGCAGGCGCAGCAGATGCTGGTCGCTGTGTTCCCAGTAGGTGATGGCGCGCGCCATCAGGTAGAGGTCTTTGAAGTTGCGGTACAGCCAGACCATGCCGCGCACATCTTCTTCGGCATTGCGGCCGCCAAGGAAGCCTTCGCGCACCACAACCCAATCCATCTGTTCCTTGTCCATTTCGCGCCGTGCGCGCATATCGGATAGTGGCACCGCCAGCTCGGTCTGGAACTGGGCGTAATCCTGCTCGTCGGAGGTGACAAGGTAGCGCTGCAGGGAGGCGATCGCGGCCTTCTGGCCTTTGGACCAATGGCTTTCACCGCCGACGTAGGCTCGCAGCGTAGCGGCAATGGACAGGCTGAACACCGCTACCAGGGTAAGCGCTGCCACGGCCAGCACGAACGGCAGGACTACGGTGGCGTAACGTTCCTCGGGGCGGGCCATAAACTTGCACTGCTGGGATGAAAAATCCCATGATGGGGGAATCCCGGCAATGCGCGCAATGGGGGAAATGCCATGCGTTGCCCGATGGCAACAAAATTAACGCAATATTAATTCAACGCTAAGATTTGCGTGGCCTTGGCTGCATTGTTTTCCGCATTCTTCAGCAAACTCATCTGCGTTTCGAAAGAACGTGCCAGGGTGATCATGTTGACCATGGCATCGATCGGGTTGACGTTGCTGCCTTCCAGCGTGCCGTCTGCCAGCCGCACGCCCTGGTCGGGATCGGCTGGCAAGCCGCTTTGCTGGCGGAACAGGCCATCGTCGCCGCGCACCAGCCCCTTGACGTCGGGATTAACCAGCTTGATGCGGCCCAGCACATTCGATGGACCCGGCTGGGTCTGGGTGGTGTCGATGGCAGACACGGTGCCGTCGGCGGCAATGGCCACCTGGGCATCGGGCGGGATGGCGATCGGACCATTCTCGCCCACCAGGGTCATGCCGGCCGAGGTTTGCAGCATGCCGTTTTCGCTGACCTTCAGGCTGCCGTTGCGGGTATAGGCTTCCGAGCCGTCGGGCGATTGCACGGCAATGAAACCGTCGCCACGCAGGGCCACGTCCAGCGCCCGCCCCGTGGTCTGCATCGCGCCGGCGCGGAAATCCGAGCCAACGGTGTTGTCGACCACGAAGGTGCGGGTTGGCAAGCCCTCCCCCACCACCGGCACGGCGCGGAAGGAGTCGAGCTGGGCGCGGAAGCCGGTCGTGGTGGCATTGGCCAGGTTGTTCGACGTGGTGGCCTGCTGCTCCAGGATGTGGCGCGCGCCGGTGGCGGCGGTGTAGACAAGGCGGTCCATCGCTTGCTCGCTTTATCCGGTTAGCGCAGGTTGACCAGGGTTTGCAGCACCGAGTCCTGGGTCTTGATGGTCTGCGCATTGGCCTGGTAGACGCGTTGCGCGGTGATCATGTCGACCAGTTCCTTGGTCAGGTCCACGTTGGACGATTCAACCGAAGAAGAGCGCAGCTGGCCCAGGTTGCCTTCGCCCGGTGTGCCGACTTGCGGTGCACCGGAAGCCGAGCTCTCTGCCCACACGTTGTTACCGAGCGGGATCAGGCCGTCCGGGCTGGCGAAGTTGGCCAGCACGAACTGCGCCAGTGGACGCGACTTGCCGTTGCTGTACTGGCCGATGATGGTGCCGCTGGCATCGGTCGAGAAACGCTGCAGGCTGCCGGACGAGTAGCCGTTCTGGGTCGATTCCTTCTCGCTGGTCGGCGAGCCGTATTGCGTGGTGCCGACGAAGTTGGTGGTGATCGTCATCGTCAGGTCGGCGCCGTTGTCCGGGAAGATCGGCAGGTCGATCGAGAAGGGCAAGGTCTGCGGCGGCGTCAGCAGCGCCATACGGGCCGCGCTCAGCTGGCCGTTGGTGTCGAACGCCAGGGTGCCGACCTTGACGGCCGGGACGGTAATGGCGGCCGCCAGTTTCTGGTCAATGATGTCAGGCGTATTGCCCGGGACGGCGCCAACGTCGGTCGGCGGCGTGTACACCGCTGCCAGTTTCGCCAGCTGGGCCGGGGTGGCGCCCGCCGCCGTCGCGGCAGCGGTCATGGCCGCTCCGGCAGCAGCGGAATACGCTTGCTGGGCCGCCAGCATGCCGGCGGCATTGCCGGCCGCCGCCGCGGTGTTGTAGGCAGCGCGCGCTGCCAGCGATGCCGGGTCGGTCAGCACGGCTTGCGCGATCGCCTTGGAGTCGACCTGCACACCATCGCTGCCGGCGTAAACATCCCATACGCCGCTGCCCTTGTTCACATAGAACACCGACATGGTGTGGGCATTGCCCAGGCTGTCGAACACATCCATCACGGTCTGCTTGGTGTAAGTCAGCGGATCGCTGGCGTCGAACGGCACCTTGGTCGGTACCGGCGAGGTGGACGACAGGTTGATCTTGAAGTTCGCTTCCGTGGTTTCGACCGGGGTCAGGTCGGCCGTATCGATCTTGATCGGCACCGGGGCGCCCGCCAGGATCACGCCGTCCTGGTTCGCCAGGTAGCCGGTAATGGCATTGCCCTGGGCGTTGGTGATGATGCCGTTCTTATCGAGCAGGAACTGGCCGTTGCGCGAGTACTGCACTTCGCCGCTGGGCGCCACGGTGCGGAAGAAGCCGCCGCCATTGATGGACACGTCCAGCGGATTGTTGGTGGTTTCGATATTGCCCTGCGTGAATTGCTGGGCGATGCGCGAAATGCTCACGCCGATACCGGGATTGTTGCCCGCCACTCCGTTGAGGGAATTGGCATACAGGTCGGCAAACTGCGCCTGCGAACTCTTGAAGCCCACCGTGCTCGCGTTGGCGATGTTGTTGCCGATAACGTCGAGCGACTTACCTGCGGCGTTCAGGCCGCTGAGACCTTGTTGAAACATGGTATTTCCCCTATCAGGTTGGGCTTACAAAACTTGTTTGATATCGTCCATGGTCAGTTGACCGATGGCTGGAACATTGAGCTTGGTGCCGCCGGCGCCGGTGGACACGCTGGCCACGGTGCCGAACGTCAGCGGCTGCACGCCTTCGGCGGGCTTGCCGCCCAGCGTGCCGCTGACTGCCACGGTGTACATGCCATCCGGCGCAGTCGTGCCATCGTCCATCTTGCCGTCCCAGCCGAGCGGCAGTACGCCGGCATCGACTGCCTGCAGCGTCTGCGTGTGCACCACCTTGCCGGCGGCATTCTTGATGTCGATCTGCAGCGTATCGACGGCATTTTTCAGTTCGACACCGAACAGGCCTTTGCCTGACGCCACCTGCAGGTTTTTGCCGGCAGCCAGCACGCCATGGTTGATCAGGTTGGTCGCCTGCAGCGAGGCCGAATTGGCGTAGTCTTTTTTCAGCGACTCGATCGTCTCGTTCAGTTTGTTGATGCCGGTGACCGTTTGCAGTTGGGCAAGCTGGCTGGTGACTTGGGCGTTGTCCAGCGGGTTCAACGGGTCCTGGTTCTTGAGCTGCGTAATCAGCAGCGTCATGAATTTATCCTGGTCGGCCGAGACGCTGGAGCCCGACGTGTTGTTGCCGCGGGTGTTGACCGCGTTGAGCAGGGCTTGCGACGGGGCGCCGCTGCCGGTGACAGGGGTGTTGGTGATGGCCATGGTTACTGTCCGATCGTCAGGGTTTTCAGCAGCATGGTCTTGGCTGCATTCATGGTTTCCACATTGGTCTGGTAGGAGCGCGAAGCCGAGAGCATATTGACCATCTCGTCGACCACGTTCACATTCGGCATCGTCACGTAGCCCTTCTCGTCCGCCAGCGGATGCTTGGGGTCGTACACTTGCTTGAGCGGCGACGGGTCTTCCACCACCTGGCTCACCTTCACCGAGGTGGCGGCGCCATTGGCGCTCGGGGTGGCTTCGAACACGACCTGCTTGGCGCGGTAGGCTTCGCCGCTGGCCGAGGTGGCGCTGTCGGCGTTGGCCAGGTTGGATGCCACCACGTTCAGGCGCTGGGCCTGGGCGCTCATGGCCGAACCGGAAACGTTGAAAATGCTGAACAAGGACATTACTGGCCTCCCTGGATCGCGGCCAGCAGGCCTTTGATCTGCGAATTAATAAAGGTCACGCCGGCTTCGTAGCGCAGTGCATTGTCGGCAAAGTTGTTACGTTCGACATCCATGTCGACCGTATTGCCGTCCACGGCGCCCTGCGCCGGGTGGCGGTACAGCAGGGGCGTACCGTCCGGCAGCGTGCTGCCGTCCTGCGGCGGACGCGGGTAGTGCTTGTGGGCCGTCGTCGTCAGGGGCTGCGGGGTGGCCGCGCGCTGCATGGCTGCCTGCAGGTTGGCGGAAAAGTCGATATCGCGCGCCTTGTAGTTGGGCGTATCGGCATTGGCGATGTTCGACGCCAGCACGGCCTGGCGCTTCTCGCGCAGGCTGAGGGCGGTTTCATTGAACAGCAGGTGGTTGTCGAGTTTGCCTAACATGGCACTTCTCCGCTTGATGACAGGTTCGATGATACGGAGCAATGTGCTTGCTTGATCGGAAGAGAAAGGCGGGGTTTTTGCCCTTATTCCCGGCTTGCCGCTGTCGCACGAGGGCTAAGATGGGCAACATGAAACTAATCCTCGTCATTGCCTCCCTGTGCGCGGCAAATGCTGCCTGCGCCGCCCCATCCCGCATGGAGCCTGCCGCCCTGCGCCAGGTAGCCGAACAATTCCTGCAAGTCCAGACTGCCGGCCTGCCGGGCAAGGTCACGGTCAGCGTCGGCGCGGTCGACCAGCGCCTGAACCTGGCGCCCTGTCCCGCCCCGGAAGCCTTCCTGATGCCGGGCGCCCGCGCCTGGGGCAAGACCACGGTCGGCGTACGCTGTGCGGCGCCTTCGCCGTGGACGGTATATATTCAGTCCCAGGTATCCGTGTTGGGCAGCTATGTGGCGGCCGCCGTGCCGCTGGTGCAGGGCCAGTCCATCGAGGATGGACAGTTGGCGATGATGCAAGGCGAATTGACCGCCCTGCCGCCGGGGATCGCGACCGACAAGGCGCAACTGGTCGGCAAGTCCAGCAGCATGTCGATTGCGGCCGGTACCCCGGTCCGGGTCGACATGGTCAAGGCCAGGCCGGTGATCCTGCAGGGCCAGCTGGTCAAGCTGGTCACCCGGGGCAATGGTTTCTCGGTGTCGGCCGAGGGCAAGGCGGCCGGTTCGGCGGCCGAGGGCCAGGTGGTGGCAGTGCGCACCGGCAATGGCCAGCAAATCAGCGGGATTGCCCGCGTGGGCGGACTGGTCGAAGTGGCTTTTTAAACAAGTTTCACCATGCCAGCTAAAGTTTGGCGGCAGGTTGCCGTAATAGACTCGTATGCCGGGGTAAAGTACTCCAACCAGACGAGGATAAAGCTGTGAAGATCAACGATACATTGAAGAACACGCCGGGCTTGCCAAGTTCGCCCGCGACGAGCACGAACGCGCGCGGCGCGGACAAGGCCGCCGCGGCAACTTCGACCGCACCACAGGCAGGTACCGACAATGTGCGCCTGTCCGCACAAGGACAGGCAATGGCGGCCAGTGGCGCTGCAGCCAGCAATGCCGTGTTCGACACGAAAAAAGTCGAACGCATCAAGTTGGCAATTGCTGACGGCCAGTTCCAGGTCAATTCGGAAAAAGTGGCAGACGGTTTGCTGGACACGGTCCGCGACCTGCTGCACGCACGTAAGCAACGCTAAGGAAACATGATGGCCGCTGTCTCCCCCAAACACAGCCTGCAGGCTGAGTTGAGCAAGATCACGGAATTGCTGGAAGTCCTGCAGCAGGAACAGCAAGACCTGGTAGCGGCCGACATCGACCACCTGACCTCGCTGACCCCGCACAAGTCGGCCCTGGTCAATGAAATGGCCACCCTGGCCACCGCGCGCCACCGCGCCCTGGCCGAGGCGGGTTATCCGGCCATGGAGCTGGGCATGGAATCCTGGCTGGAAGCCCAGCATGACGATGCTGCCAACATCCTGTGGCAGCAGTTGCTGGACCAGACCCGCGCGGCGAAGGAATTGAACCGCCTGAACGGTTTGCTGATCAACAAGCACCTGGGCCACACCCAGGGGGCGCTGCAGGCGCTGCGCCCGCAGCAAACCACGGTCTATGGCCCGAGCGGCATGACCACGGGCGGCACCACCCGCCGCGGCTTCATCGCCGGCTGAGCCCTTCCGAAACCGGCCTGCTGCCGGACCTTTCATTTCATGTGACTTTTTATGCAACTTTCTGCATAATGAGCGGATGCGTACATTTCTCTCAGGAATTATTCTGGCGGCCACGACCGCTCAAGCCGGTGCCGCCTCCGTCCATTCCGCCTTGGGCGGTGAACAGTTCGGACTGCATCCCGCCCACAATTTCCGCCTGGCCAACGGCCGCTGCAACGATTGCGGCCAGAAGCAAGCCCTGTGGTACTTCCAGGACGAGCTGATCGCCTTGCCGGCGGCCGGTGCGGCGGACGCACCGGGCCTGGTCTGGCTCGGTTCGCCGCAACTGGTGCCGCAGGCGCGCTTTGACGGCAAATCGCTGCACACGGCCGATGGCGGAACACTCGGTTTCCGCTTGGCGCCCAAGCTTTCTACCAACCGCTCCTATTTCGACGCCAGCTCCGAAGCCTTCTTCCGCCAGCGCGAGGTGCGCGTGCGCGGCCAGTGGGATGAAGCCGGCCAGCAATTCGTGGCGCGCACGATCTGGCCGCGCGACTATGTGATCGATGCCGCCAAGCTGCCGCTGCAGCCGCTGGCCGGCGCCGACAACCTGCAGGGCTTCGTGCGCCAGGCCGAAGGCGGCGCGCGCGGCCAGTATGCGGTGCGCAAGGTGTGGCAGCGCCCCGGCGCCGCGCCGGCTGACCTGTCCGGCAAGCCGGTGCTGGCCATGATGCTGAGCGGCGCCCAGGGCGACGACGATGAAGCGTATGGCGGCCACTTTGCCATCGCCACCGGCCGCCTGGGACCACAGGGCGAGTGGTCTGACTGGCTGGTGAATAACTTCTACGGCCTGGATTCGTATAGCGAAAAAGGCATCGTCGCCTCGGCGCTGCCGATGGATAACTACCTGATGGACCTGAATAGCGGCCAACAGTATTACCGTCCCTCGTACATGCTGGTGGCGGTGCTGAAAGACCCGCGCACGGCGCAGGCTTACCAGGCCAACGTGAACCAGGTGTTCCGCGCGTTTTACGCCCATCATTTCAGCTACCAGCATGCGGCTGCCAACTGCACCGGAATCAATGTCGACGTGCTGCGCAAGCTGGGCTGGCAGTGGCCTTTGCAGGGGCCAACCAACCGGCTGAAGGCCGTTGGCGCGTTTGCCTACATGGCAGCGACGCAGATGAGCATTGCCAGCGGCAAGAAGGCCTACAGCTATTTCACCGAGGAGCAGACACGCTTGCATCCGGCGGTGGCGTTCGATGCGCTGGGCAAGGACCTGCTGGACGTATTGGGCGGACAGGCGGGGCGCCAGTTGAGCGGCTTTGAGCAGCAGTTGCAGGCGGATGTGGAAGCGGTGATGCTGGTGCGGATTCCGCAGGTGCCGTCCAGCCGCGCCTTCGGTTCGGCGCCGGCGTACTCGATCGACGAATTCATGGCGCGCGCGCCGCAAGACCGCAGCAAGTGGCAGGTGGTGCCGGTGGAGCCGCGGCCGTTTCCCGAAGAACTGATGGACGAGCAGGCGAAGAAGAATTTGCAAAGGTCGGCGTGGCCGATGGCGGCACTGGTGTTGCTGGTTGCCGCGATCGGGACGGGCTGGCATTGGCGCCGCCGGCAGCGGCTGCGGGCAGCAATGCAGCATCCGGAGCGCCTGCGCGCCTGAAACCGGCAAACCGGCGGCAGCCACAGCCCTGGTGTCTGACCCTGCGGGTCAGACACCGGATTACCGGTTTTAAGGGTTTGGAATCTCGGTAGCCGGATCAGGGATGCCCGACAAAATCGTCACCGCCACCCGCCGATTCCTCGCCCGCGACTCGGCATCATCATTCGAAGCCACCGGCTGGTTATCGGCATGCCCCACCGCAGTCATGCGCGACGCTGCGATCCCCGACTCGATAAACAGCCTGACCACACTCCCTGCCCGTACCGCCGACAACTCCCAGTTCGACGGATAGGTGGCATTCCTGATCGGCACGTTGTCGGTGTGCCCCTCCACCTGCACATTATGCGGATCGTCCTTCAGCAGCGTCGCCACCGCGGTCAGCGCCTCGCGCGATTCATCGGTCAGGCTCGCATCGCCAGCGCGGAACAACACTGAGGCATTGATCTCGACGCTCACCCCGCGGCTGTTCTGCGTCACCCGCACCTTGCCCTCCTTGACCAGCGGCGCCAGGGTACTGGCCAGGTCCTTGGCCAGCCGCGTCATCTGCTCCTTCTCCTTCTTGATCGCCTCATTGCGCTTGCGCGTGGCCGGATTGGGAATCGGCAGGCTCTGGACTTCCGTATTGGTCGGCGGCGCAGCGCCAGCCCCGCCGAACGCATCCCCCAGTGCATCGGAGAACACCTTGTATTTGCCGATGTTAACGGAGGACACCGCATACATCACGACAAAGAAGGCAAACAGCAGGGTAATGAAATCCGCGTAGGAGATCAGCCAGCGCTCATGGTTCTCGGGATCGTCATCGAACTTGCGGCGTGCGCGGCGGTATTGCATGTCACGGCTCCCGCATCAGGGTCGCGATCCGTTCATCGATAACGCGCGTGAAATCACCGGTGGCAATGTCGTACATCACCGCAGCGGTCAGCTCCTGCAAATAGACCTGGCGCGTGACAATGGTCTTGAGCTTGTTGGCGATCGGGTAAAAGAACAGGTTGGCCAGCCCGACGCCGTAAATGGTCGACACGAACGCCACCGCAATGCCGGAACCGAGCTTGCTCGGGTCGGTCAGGTTTTCCATCACATGGATCAGGCCCAGCACCGCGCCCAGGATGCCGATGGTGGGCGAGTAGCCGGCCGCCGATTCCCAGATGCGCACCGCCTGGCGCTCCGCCGTTTCGAAAGCGGTTATCTCCATGTCCAGCATCTGGCGCATCTTGTCCGGGTTGATGCCGTCCACGATCATGCGCAAGCCCTTGGCGATGAACTTGTCCTTGGCGCCCAGCATGGGGCGCTCCAGCGCCAACAGCCCGTCGCGGCGGGCCAGCATGCTCCAGGTATTGATATCGCGCGCCAGCTGGGCGCGGTTGTCTGGCGGCGGCTTGAACACCCAGCGCAGCATGGTCAGGCCGCGGCGCAAGGTTGGCACACGGGTTTGCAGCATGACCGCGCCGAAAGTGCCGATCACCACGATGGCAAACGCCGCGGGCTGCAGCAAGGAGGATATCTTGCCGCCTTCCAGCCCCTGGCCGACGATGATGCCGGCCAGCGCCAGCAAAACGCCGGCTACGCTGGACCAGTCCATGCCTGCTCCCGCAGCGAGGCACGCAGGCGCGCCACGGCTTGTGTATGCAACTGCGACACCCGGGATTCGGATACGCCCATCACGGCGCCGATCTCCTTCAGGTTCAGCTCTTCCTCGTAGTAAAGGCCCATCAGCATTTTCTCACGTGGCGGTAGCGCTTCAATCGCATCGATCACAGCCTGGCGGAAGTCGGTGTCGAGCAGCGCGCGCAGCGGATCGGCATCTTCATCATGGGCGTAGCGGTCGAGGAAGCTGTCGTTGCCGTCTTCCTCGTGAAAGTCTTCGTAGTACACCAGTTGGTGGCCGCCGCCTTCGGACAGCATTTCCTGGTAATCGGCCAACGACAGCTTGAGCGACTTCGCCACTTCCGATTCGGTGGGCGGGCGGCCCAGGCGCTGCTGCAGCGTGGCCATGGCGTTTTCAATCTTGCGCATGTCCTGGCGCATCGAACGCGGCATCCAGTCGGAAGAGCGCAATTCATCGAGCATGGCGCCGCGGATGCGCATCACCGCGTAAGTCTCGAACTGGGCGCCGTGGGTTTCTTCGTAGCGGTTGATTGCGTCAAGCAAGCCGATCATACCGGCCTGTACCAGGTCATCCACTTCCACACTGGGCGGCAATTTTGCCTTCATATGGTGGGCCAGGCGCTTCACCAACGGCATGTGCTCCGTCAGCAAGGAATCCTTGTCCACCTTCCCTTTGACCGTGTACATAAAGGTTCTAATTCTTTTCAGGCTCTAAAATGGTTGCAGCTCCCCATTGCAAAACGCCCGGCCAGCTGGCGGAAGGCCACTGAAGCCCCGGCCAAGGGGAAGGCGTCCACCACCGCACGACCCAGCCGGGCTGCACGCTGCAGGTATTCGTCGGCCGGGACAGACCCCATGGAAACGAGGTTGACTGCCAGGTAACGGCTTGCCGCATGTGCCATATTATCGTAAACCACCCTTGCTTCGGCCTCCGAAGCGCCGGTGACCAGGATGCCGAACGGACGGCGGCCCAGTTCATGGTTGAGCCGCTTGATCATCATATAAGCATTCTTGATGGAAGTGGCGCTGTTCGACACCTGCACCACGATCTCGGAACTGGCCATCAAGGGCACCGGGAAGGCTTCACCGTCGAACTCGCCGTCCACCAGCACGATGCCGGCCTGGCTGGCCAACACACCGAAGGCCTTGGCCAGGCGCCGGCCTTCGTCCGGGCCGTGGCGCGACTCGCCACGCGTCATCGACACCACGTTGAAGCCTTGCGGTGCAGCATGCAGCACCTGGTTCAGGCCGCAGCGCTGGCGCGCCACGTCGAGCAGGCTGGTGCCGTAGTCCAGGCCCAGGCGGGACACCACGCCGTGGGCGCTGGCGCAGGCATCGACCAGCAGCACGTTGTTGCCGGCTTGCGACAGCGAGGCGCCCAGGTTGACCAGCATGGCGCCCTTGTCGTCCTGCGGCGTGGCCGACAGGAAGGTGACGATGCGCGGCCGGGGACCGGCCAGCATCCGGCGCAGGCCTTCGGCCTGGTCGAAATCGAAATTAGCCAAAGCGTACCTCGCGCAGCATTGGGTCATGGGCGGCACCGGCCACCAGCAGCGGCAGCTCGGCGTCGCCGTATTTCGGGGCGGACTGGCAGCCGAAGGCGCGGCCTACCAGCGCCACCGGGTCGGCCAGGTGCAGGTCTTCCGGCACGCGCTGGCCGTTGGACGCGTAGTACAGGCGCAGCTTGTGGCGGATCACCACGTCCAGCGCGGAACCGATCGAGGCGGCTTCGTCCAGCTTGGTGATGATGGCGCCGGCCAGGCCGCTGCCCTGGTAGGCGCGCACCACTTCGGCCAGGGTTTCCTGGGTCGAGGTGGCGTTCATGCACAGGATGCGCTGGACGTCGGCGCCGACGCCCTGCAGCATGGCGACCTGCTCGGCCACCATCTGGTCGCGCTGGCTGACACCAACAGTATCAATCAGCACGGTGTGCTTGTTGCGCAGCTCATTGAGGGCGATGCGCAGGTCGGCCTCGTCCTTTACCGAGTGCACCATGACGCCCAGGATCTTGCCGTAAATGCGCAGCTGTTCGTGGGCGCCGATACGGTAGGCATCGGTGGTGATCAGGGCCAGTTTTTCCGGGCCGTGGCGCATCACGCAGCGCGCGGCCAGCTTGGCGGTGGTGGTGGTCTTGCCGACGCCGGTCGGGCCGACCAGGGCGAATACGCCGCCCTTTTCCAGCAGCGCATCTTCGTTGTTCATGGCGTTGATGTTGCGGGCCAGCACGGTGCGCATCCACTGCAGCGCTTCGGCGCTGTCGCGGGTGGCCGGCAGCTTGTCGGTCAGGTAGCGCGCCAGGCTGGCAGAGAAGCCGGCTGCCAGCAGTTCGCGCAGCACCACGGTCTTGTGCGGTTCGCGTTGCTGGGTGTTGGCGAAGGCCAGTTCATTGAGCTGGGTCTCCATCATGCCGCGCATGGCGCGCAGTTCGCTCATCATGCTGGTCATCTCGGCGGCGGCAGTGGCTTTGGCGCTGGCGACAGCTTCTGCGACCAAGGAGGAAATGCGCTCCATGTCCATGGCTGGAACGGCCGGAGCCGGTGCGATCGGGCGGGCCGCCGGGCGCGTGGCCGACGGCGCAGGACGCGCCGCGGCGCGCACGACCGGTGCGGCAGGCTGGGAGAGCAGTGCCGGGGCGTGACCTGCAGCGGGAGCGACCGGCGCCAGGTCCAACTGCGGCGCTGGGGCGGACATCGGGGAATCCGGGGAGTGCGGGGCCAGGGCGGCGGCATCGTCGCCGGCCAGGGCCAGGATTTCCACCGCGCCATCGACGGCACGATTGGAAAGGATCACCGCATCCGGGCCAAGCGCTTCGCGTACCTTGCGCAGCGCTTCACGAGATGTTGGGGCGGTAAATTTTTTGACGTTCATTTCCTGCTGCTCCGACTGATTCGCACATGGTCAGATTATTGACGATGCGTGAAGGTAACAATCGGTGGAATAGCTCGGGAAATGCGGCTTAATTCAAAACCGGTAAACCTGGGTCAGACCCCGTTGGCGCCACGGCCAACCCGCAGCAGCCGAACAGGCAGGGTCAGACCCTTGGGCCTGACCCTGGTTCACCGGTGTTATTGCGCACCCACCAGCGCGGTGACACGAATGGTTTTAGTCTCCGGAATCTCCGAATGCGACAGCACCTTCAGCTGCGGCAGCGCGCGGCGCAGGAACTTGGACAGCAGCGGACGCAGCGCCCCCGGCACCAGCAGCACCGGCGTGACGCCCAGCGCCTCCTGCTGCTGCGTTGCTGCCGCAGCCTGCTGCGCGATCGTATCAGCCAGTCCCGGTTCGATGCCGGCGGCATCGGCGCCGCCGCTGGCCATGGCCTGCATCAGCAAGCGCTCAAGGCGGTTATCCAGCGTCATCACGGACAGCTCCCCGCCTGCCGGGAACAGCTGCTGCACGATCGCCCGGCCCAGCGCCACGCGCACCTGCGCAGTCAGCTCATTCGGATCCTGGGTATGCGGTGTGAACTCGGCCAGCGTTTCAATGATGGTGCGCATATCGCGGATGTGCACCCCTTCCGCCAACAGGTTCTGCAACACCTTCTGCAGGGTCGACAGCGACAGCATCTTCGGCACCAGGTCCTCCACCAGCTTCGGCGAGTCCTTGCCCAGGTGATCCAGCAGCGACTGCACTTCCGCGCGGCCAAGCAGTTCGGATGCGTGCGAGGTGATCAGGTGATTCAGGTGGGTCGCCACCACGGTGCCGGCATCGACTACGGTATAACCCATGCCGGTAGCCTGGTCGCGCAGCGAGGCATCGATCCAGATGGCCGGAAGGCCGAACGCAGGATCAGTGGTCACCATGCCCGGCAGCGTGCCGCTGGCCATGCCCGGGTTGATCGCCAGGTACTGGCCATTGAATGCCTCGCCGGTACCGACTTCCACACCCTTTAACGTAATGCGGTAAGCGGAAGGCTTCAGTTCCAGGTTATCGCGGATATGTACCGGCGGCGCCAGGAAACCCACCTCCTGCGCGAACTTCTTGCGGATGCCCTTGATGCGTTTCAGCAGTTCGCCGCCCTGGGTCTTGTCGACCAGCGGAATCAGGCGGTAGCCTACTTCCAGGCCAAGGGTATCGACCGCCAGCACGTCCTGCCAGGTCGCCTCCTCCTGCTCGGGCGCCGCCTGCGTCCCGGCAGCCGCACCGGCGCCGCCGCCGCCCGCCCCGCCGGCTTCTTGCGCGGCAACCGTTTCGGCTTTTTCCCTGGCCCGCTTCTGCTGCAGGTAGCCGGCGCCGATCAGGGTCGACGCCAGCAGGATGAACACCAGGTTTGGCATGCCGGGAATCAGGCCCAGGCCGCCGATGATGGCGCCGGTGATGAACAGCACTTGCGGCTTGGCGAACAACTGGCTGATCACCTGGGTACCGATATCGGTTTCGGAGGCGACGCGCGATACCACAATACCAGCGGCGATCGAGATCACCAGCGAAGGAATCTGTGCCACCAGGCCGTCACCGATTGCCAGCAGAACGTAGTTTTTCAGCGCGTCGGCAAAAGCCATGTCGTGCTGGATCATGCCCACCAGCAGGCCGCCCACCACATTGATGACGGTAACGAGGATGCCGGCGATCGCATCGCCGCGCACGTACTTCGATGCACCGTCCATGGCGCCGTAGAATTCCGCCTCCTGCGAGACTTCATTGCGGCGGCGCTTTGCTTCCGCCTCGCCAATCAGGCCGGCATTCAGGTCGGCGTCAATCGCCATCTGTTTGCCGGGCATCGCATCCAGGGCGAACCGCGCGCCCACTTCGGCGATACGGCCAGCACCCTTGGTCACCACCACGAAGTTGATGATGGTCAGGATCACGAACACCACGATACCGACAGTGTAGTTGCCGCCGATCAGGAAGTGGCCGAAGGCCTCAATCACCTTGCCGGCCGCATCCGGGCCGGTGTGACCTTCGGTCAGCACGACGCGGGTCGACGCCACATTCAGGGACAGGCGCAGCATGGTCGACACCAGCAGAACGGTCGGGAAAGCCATGAAGTCCAAAGGCTTGACCGTATACAGGCTGGTCAGCAGCACGATGATCGACAGCGCGATATTGAAGCTGAAGAACAGGTCGAGCACGAACGCCGGCAAGGGCAGGATCATCATTGCCAGCAGCATGATGATCAGGATCGGTGCAGCCAAGGCCTGGCCGTTGCCGGCTATGCCTTTCATCCATGGCGGCATGTTCAGGGCGTTCATTCTCTAACTCCGTTAATGCTTGTTCAGTGGGTCCATATCGTCCGGCACATCGAGCCTGGTCGGACGGTCCGGGTAACGCAGGCCTGGACGATAGGCCTTGATCTGGTACACATACGCCAGCACTTCCGCCACGGCCGCGTACAGGCGCGGCGGGATTTCGTCGCCGATTTCCGTGTGCTTGTGCAGGGCCCGTGCCAGCGGCGGCGCTTCCAGGATGGCGACGCGATGCTCTTTCGCCAGCTCGCGGATCCTGGCTGCCACGGCATCGGTACCTTTGGCCACCACGCGCGGCGCACCCTGCCCGCCTTCGGCGTACTTCAGCGCCACCGCATAATGGGTCGGGTTGGTCACCACCACATCGGCGGTCGGCACTTCCTGCATCATGCGTTTCTTCGCCATTTCGCGCTGGAGCTGGCGGATCTTGCCCTTGATTTGCGGGTTGCCGTCCGATTCCTTGGACTCCTGGATCACCTCCTGCCGTGTCATCTTCAGCTTGTTCGCGTAATGCCACATCTGGTAGGGCGCATCGATCAAGGCAATGAAGCCCAGCGCGCCGACGATCACGATGAAGCTGAAGCCGAGCATATTCATGACGTGCGTGCTGCCGGTGTGCAGCGGCTCGACCATCAGGCCGATCGCTTCCTGCTGCTGGCGCGAAATGACCAGATAGGCCACCACACCCACCACGATGGACTTGATGATGGCCTTGACCAGCTCCACCAGCGAATTGGTGGAGAACATATTGCCGATACCCGTGATAGGGTTCAGCTTCATGAAATTCGGGGTAAATGCCTTGGCCGAGAACAGCCAGCCGCCAACCAGCAGCGGCGAGGCCAGTGCCACCACCATCACGGCGAGGGCGATCGGCAGGCAGGCCAGCATCACATGCACGACGTCGACCAGGATGCGGGTCGTCAGCACATCAGGATTGAAGACTTGCTCGCGCGTCAGCGACAGCCCCGAGGTGAGGCTGCGGCTCAATTCGCGCACCAGGCCGGAACCGGTCATCCACAAGCCGGCACCCGCTGCCATAAGAACGGTAAAGGTCGCCACTTCACGCGACCTGGGTACATCCCCTTCTTCACGCGCCTGCTCGAGGCGCCTCTGTGACGCGGGTTCTGTTTTCTCGGCTTCGCTGTCTTCAGCCATTGACCGCTCCTGTTATCGACCGTGCCATTATCGCTGCGGCCGGGCAAGAGCTATCGCTGGAAAAGGAAGGTAAATCCGGCTTTACTCGGCGGGGGCCGCCTCCGGAGCGTCCACTGCAGCCGTTTTCGGACGCCCCGCTTGCCAGACCTGCTGGTCGATGGCGCCGAAGATGGACTTACCGTCCGCGTCCAGCATTTCGATCTTGATGGTGTCGCCGAAGGACATGAAAGAAGTTGTGGCTTTGCCATCGGCGATCATCTCCAGGCAGCGCTTTTCGGCGATGCAGGAATAACCCTTTTTGGCATCCTTGTTGGACACGGTGCCGGAGCCGACGATAGTGCCAGCGCGCGCATTGCGCGTCTTCACCAGGTGGGCAATCAGCTGGGCGAAGTTGAAGACCATGTCCACGCCGGCGTTAGGCTGGCCCACCAGCTTGCCATTCCAGCTGGAGCGCAGCGGCAGGTGGACCTTGGCGTCCTTCCAGGCTTCGCCCAGCTCGTCCGGCGTGACAGCGACCGGCGCGAAGCTGCTGGCCGGCTTGGACTGGAAGAAGCCGAAACCTTTCGCCAATTCCTCCGGGATCAGGTTGCGCAGCGAAACATCGTTGACCAGCACCAGCAGGCGAATCTGCTGGAACGCCAGGTCGGGCGTGGCGCCCATCGGCACGTCGTCGGTAATCACGGCGATTTCCGATTCGAAGTCGATGCCCCACTCTTCGTGCTTCAGCTCGATGTCGTCGCAAGGACCGATGAAGTCATCGCTGCCGCCCTGGTACATCAGCGGGTCTTCCCAGAACGAGGCGGGCATCTCGGCATTGCGCGCCTTGCGTACCAGTTCAACGTGGTTGACGTAGGCCGAACCGTCGGCCCACTGGTAGGCGCGCGGCAGCGGGGCCATGCAATTCTTCGGTTCGAAGTCGAAGCTGCGGCGGGCTTTACCCTCGTTGAGCTGGCGGTACAGCTCATCCAGCTGGGGCGAAATGAAAGACCAGTCATCCAACGCGCGCTGCAGGTTGCGGGCAATGCCATCGGCGACCACGGCGGTCTTCAGGTCGCGGGAGACGACGATCAGCTGGCCGTCGCGGGTGCCGTCTTTAAGGGTGGCAAGTTTCATCTTGAGAATGCTATCGGATCGGTAGAGATAATCAATTTTACCTCTTAGATGCGAATCATTACCATTTGACCCAACTGGAAAGGGTATCGGCCATGGCAATCGCAGCAAAGAAAATGAGTCAAGTCACCGCCCACATGGGCATTGCGTTTGGCCTGATGTACCTGTTGACCGGCTCGGTAGCGTTTGGCGGCCTGGTTGCCGTCCTTGAGCCCGTCATCAATGTTGTGCTGCTTCCATTTCATGAACGGGCATGGCGCGGGGTACGCACACGCTTCAGCACACGCCGGCTGGCGCTGATCGCGGCCGAAAAGGTGTCGCAAACCCTGATGCATGCGCTGGTTGCATTTGCCACGCTGTACGCTGCCACCGGTTCGCTCGCCTTTGGCGGTCTTGCCGCTGTCCTGGAGCCCATCATCAACGTCATCGCTCTGCCTTGCCACGACCGCCTGTTCGACCGCCACGTGCTGCGGGCATCGCCGCTGGCGGCGTGATGGACGGCTTGCCCAGACGCAAAGCGGCGCGATAAATCAGCCGGGCCGGGTGCGACAACTAACCGACGCGGCGTGCGAACTGACTTAGCCTCCATCGGTAACACAGAGGCGGAGTCGGACCATGCTAGCTGACAAAGATGCGATTGCCATGATCGCCGTGAAAGACCTGGCTGCGGCAGCGAAGTTCTACGGTGACATACTTGGGCTCGAAAAACTCGACAGCCCCGAAGAGGAAGTGCTGATATTCCGTAGCGGAGCTAGCCGGATCAATGTCTATCGCTCGGAGTTCGCAGGGACTAATAAAGCAACTTGCGTGACATGGAACGCAGGCGCCGAACTGGAAACCGTTGCGGCGCGCCTGAAGGCACTGGGCGTGAAGTTTGAACATTACGCCATGCCGGGCCTGACGCTCGACGGCGACATCCACGTGGGCAGCCACATGAAGGTGGCCTGGTTCAAGGATGTCGACGGCAATATCCTCAGCATGGTTAGCGCTTAGGAGGCCAATATGAAAGTACCTGGCTTAATCGCAGCAGCATTGCTATCGGCCCAGGCAATGGCCGGGCCGGAAGTGGACCGGCAATTCACATCGATGGACGCAGACCGCGACGGCAAGGTGTCGGCGGCCGAACATGCGGCGGGCGCCAAGGCGATGTTCGGAAAAATGGACGCCAACCGCGACGGCAAGGTCACCGCCGCGGAAATGACTGCGGCCCACACGGCCGTTACGGGCCACACCGCCAGGACATCGGATATGCCCGCTGCCGACAAGATCAAGGCCGTCGATTCGGATGGAGACGGCCTCCTGAGCGCCGACGAGCACGCGAAAGGATCGGCATCCATGCTGGCGAAAATGGATACCGACAAGAATGGCTTCCTGAGCAAGGAAGAAATGGCCGCAGGGCATGCGGCCATGCTGAAGAAGTGATCAGGCAGGCGCCAACAGGGCAAGCTGTTCCGGCGTGAGGTAACACCACTCGCCCTCCTGCAGGCCCAGCGAGTCGAGCTGCAGTTGACCGATGGCGGAGCGATGCAGGGCGGAGCAGTGATTGCCGGCGGCAGCCAGCATGCGTTTGACCTGGTGGTACTTGCCCTGCTCCAGCACGATCTCAAGCTGGTGCTCGCCGCGTTTGATGCAGGTAACGGCGGCCAGCGGCGCCGGTTCATCGTGCAGCTGGACCCCGGCCAGCATCTGGGCCACCAGCTGGTCGGTCACCGGTTCGGCCGTGGTGGCCAGGTAGACCTTGGGCACGTGGCGCTTGGGAGAGGACTGGGCATGAATGAACGGGCCATCGTCGGACATCAGCAGCATGCCGGTGGTGTCGTGATCGAGGCGGCCCACCGGCTGGACTTCGCGCCAGGTAAATTGCTCAGGAAGCAAGGTCAGCACGCCGGGGTGATGGCTGGGCTTGCGGGAGCATTCGTAATTGGAAGGCTTATACAAGGCAAGATAGAGGTGCTCGCGATACACCCACTCATCGCCGAACACTTCCAGCACCAGGCCGTCGGTTTCGATAGTCGCTTTATAGTTATCCTGCACGGCGCCGCCGATGGAAACGTCACCGTCTTCGATCAGGGCGCGGCAGTATTTACGGGTGCCGAAGCCTTGCGACTGCAGGATTCGGTCCAGGGATAATTTACTCATGGGGCGGGATTTTACCGGATTTACGCTACCGCAAGCCTCCCTATTGATGCAGATCAAAGGGTGTGACAGTCGAGTTGGTACACTTAAATAGCATTAGGAATCTGCTGACTGGGCTATAGGAATTTCTTTGGGAGATCTCAGCAATGAAGCTCTACATCAACCGTAAGTCGTTGGCACAGGCCCATGCCGCTGCGCTGGAAACCAAGCTGGCTGTTGCGCGCTGGAGCGGCCAGGCAGGCGCAATGCCGCAGGCATTGTGGCGGCGTCAACAGGGAACAGAGTTGCTCGAGTGGATGGTGCAAGGCGGCTTTGCGACCGAAGAACAGAGTACGCAAACGAAAACAGCGGCCAGGGGCCGCCGTTCTCTTGCCTCCCAAAGAGACAGTGACGAGGAATGTGAATTCACTCAACTCCGCATCCGTGATGCGGCTGCGTAGTCTGCCTCAAGAATTGATTGCTAATCGCCCTCCCCTTGAATCGAACTACACCGTCAATATAGTCCACGTCGGGGAAATGGCAAGGCAAAATCTAGGCAAAAATGCCAATGTTAACTGCTGAGCCATTCGGGGCCACGGCTTAGCGCAAGCTCGGCTTGGCCGCATCGGCAGCGGCCTTGATTGCGCCGTAGCCCACGGCTGCGCCAAACTTCTTCAGCACGCGCTCAGGCAGGTTTTCATGCTGGGTGTAGTCGACAATATCTTCGGCTTTCACGATATCGCGCGCCACGCTGTCGACACTGCCCAGGTCGTCGGCCAAGCCCATTTCCACGGCGCGCGCGCCCGTCCAGTACAGGCCGGAAAACATGTCCGGCGTTTCCCTCAGGCGCTTGCCGCGGCCGGTGCGCACCACGTCGATAAACTGGGCGTGAATCTCCTTCAACATGGTCTGCGCGTGCTGCTTCTGCTTGTCCGACTGCGGGCTGAACGGGTCCATGAAGCCTTTGTTCTCGCCAGCCGTCAGCAGGCGGCGTTCAATGCCCAGCTTTTCCATGGTGCCGGTAAATCCAAAGCCATCCATCAGCACGCCGATCGAACCGATGATGCTGGCCTTGTTGACGTAGATACGGTCGGCCGCCGACGCGATGTAATACCCGCCCGAGGCGCAGATTTCATCGACCACCACATATAGCGGTTTTTGCGGGTAGCCTAGGCGCAGGCGGCGGATCTCGTCGACGATCATGCCAGCCTGCACTGCACTGCCGCCCGGGCTGTTGATGTGCAGGACGATGGCGACCGAGCCGGTGTCCGAGAAAGCTTTATTCAGCGCAGGAATGACGACGTCAGCAGCGCCGCTGCCTTCGGATTCGATGCTGCCTTCGATTTCAATCAGGGCGGTGTGGCGGCCGAGCGCTTCGGCATCGCCCCCCATCAGATTGACGCCGAAATAGCTGGCCAGGGCGAAGAAGATGATCGCCAATGTCGACACCTTGAAGAAGATGCTCCAGCGGCGATTGGCGCGCTGTTCCTTCAGTGTCGCGAAGACCAGCTTTTCCAGGACTTCGCGCTCCCACTTGATGGGCGGGTTCTCGGCAGGCGGGAGCGGCTGCTTGTCATTGTTGTCGATGTTATCACTCATGGTCGTGGGCGCACATAATCGTCAGGCTGCCAGTAGATGTTATCGTCGCGTTCGGTCACCGCAATAGGGCGCAGGCGGCCGCCGCGGCACGGGCCGCCGGCACATTGGCCATTCTCAGGCATATAAATGGCGCCGTGGGTGGAACACATAATATACAGGCCGCTGGATTCGAAGAACTCGCCCTCCGCCCAGTCCAGCTCGATCGGGACATGGGCGCAACGATTCAGGTAGCCGTACACCTTGCCGCCATAGCGCACCACGAAGCCGGTGGTGTCTTCGCCACCGGCGCGCAGCGGGAAGCGGATCCCTTTGCCGCCCTCCAGCAGCGCATCGGCAGCGCAAACCAGGATTTCAGCATCCATCAGGCGTTCTCAATCAGCCATTGGTGCAACTGCGGCACATTGCGCGCCGAAAACACCGGGTTGCAGGCAGCCAGTTGCTCGAGCGGATGGGCGCCATATTCGACGGCGATGCCGGACGATCCGGCATTTTGCGCCATCATCAAGTCATGGGTGGTGTCGCCGATCATGACCGTGCGGCGCAGATCCTGGCCCAGTTCGCGGGTCAGTTCCTGCAGCATGGCAGGGTGGGGTTTGGAGAAAGTCTCATCGGCACAGCGCGTGGCATCGAAGGTGGACAACAGGCCCGCGGCGTTCAGCGAGCGGTTCAGGCCGACCCGGCTCTTGCCTGTGGCAACTGCGAGGAAATAGCCCTGCTGCGATAAGTCCTGCAGCATATCGTGCACGCCGTCGAACAAGGTCAGCTCGTGGTCCTTCGCCAGGTAGTGGTAGCGGTAACGCTCCATTACGCGCGGATAAACCTTCGGGTCGAGGTTTGGCATCGCGACTTGCATGGCTTCCCCCATGCCCAGCCCAATCACATGGGCGGATTGCTCCCGGCTCGGGATGGGCAGGCCAAGGTCCTTGGCGGCAGCCTGGATGCACTTCACGATGGTGGCAGTGCTGTCCATGAGCGTGCCATCCCAATCGAAGACGATCAGGTCAAATTGCTTGCGCGGCATTATTTTTTTCTCAATTCAATGGTTTCCCCAAGCTTACCAAGAATCGCTGGCATTCGGCAGCCAAAGGCGCATTCAGGGTCATTTGCTTGCCCGTTTCCGGGTGGGTAAACGTAATCTGGTGGGCATGCAGGAACATACGCTTGAGCGCGCCGCGCGTTTCCGTGGCTTTCTGCAGTGCTTTATTTAAGGCGAAATCGCCGTATTTATCGTCACCTGCAATAGGGAAACCCGAAGATTGCAGATGAACGCGAATCTGGTGGGTGCGGCCAGTCTTCAACTCGGCTTCCAGCAAGGCAAAACCGTCGAACTTCTGCAGCAGGCTGAACACGGTATGCGAGGCCTGGCCGTCCGCTTGCACGCGCACCCGGCGCTCGCCGTCTGGCAGTGTGAATTTGTGCAATGCCAACTTCACGTGCTGGCGCTTGTTCTTCCAGTCGCCGACGGCCAGCGCCAGGTAGCGCTTGTCAGTCAGGCCGTCACGCATCTGGTCGTGCAGGTTGGTCAGGGCGGTACGTTTCTTCGCAATTAACAGCAGACCGGACGTTTCCCGGTCCAGGCGATGCACCAGTTCCAGGAATTTGGCCTCCGGGCGCGCAGCGCGCAGCTGCTCGATCACGCCAAACGAAACGCCGGAGCCGCCATGAACGGCCACGCCGCAGGGCTTGTTGATGACCAGCAAGTTGGCGTCTTCAAAAATCACCTCGAATTCAGCAGCCGGGACGGTAGCTTCTTGCTTCTCGGCAATTCGAATCGGTGGAATGCGCACCAGGTCGCCGGCATTCAGGCGGTACAACTGGTCGATGCGGCCCTTGTTGACCCGTACTTCCCCCGAACGCAGGATACGATAGACGTGGCTCTTCGGCACGCCTTTGCAAACACGCAACAGGTAGTTATCGATCCGCTGACCGGCCTCTTCTTCAGTGATTGTCACGAATTGTGCTTGCGGCAGGACCTGTTGGGGGGAAGCGGAATCGGCTTGTTGCGCCTTGTTTTGGCCCGGCTTCCCAGAATTTCTCTCTAAGTCCTTCATTTTGAATATATAATCGTTATGCCGCGGTTTTATCTGCTGCAAGTGTAAAGAATTAAACGTACATTTTACACAGGGGCGTATCTGCTGGCCTCGCCAAACGCAAATTCGGTGGAAAAAATTGTATACGCACATTCGTGCGCCGATCAGGGTCGCAACCACTGTTGCCATCGGCTCGAGCGCTCGTGTGCTGAATTAGACTGGCTGGATTGTTAGGATAAGTCCGGCGAGCAAGCACTACAGTCGTTGCTCGCTGGTTGATGAAGTGGATAACGCTTGCCGTTTCGCCAAGGCACCATACAAGATGCCCTGGCCCGACGATGTGCGCACGCCTGCATTCTCCCGCCACCCGGCAACGCTCGGGCCGTTGGATGATGTTGCACGCAGTGCGCAAACTCGGCATGACGATTTGCTTCATGCGCCCAATGCGGCGGCAGCGCTTTGCGCCTGCCGCATGACGAGGCATTTCCCCCTACAGCCTCCTTAATTCACGCGTATATCCTTGTACTTCGCCGTCTCCACGGAGGCGGCTTTGACATGGCCCAAGGGTCGCGGAGTTAATAAAAATGAAACGCATGTTGTTTAATGCTACGCAGCAAGAGGAGTTGCGCGTAGCAATTGTCGACGGTCAAAAATTGATCGATATCGACATCGAGACCGCCGGACGAGAGCAACGCAAGTCCAATATCTACAAAGGCGTCATCACTCGAATCGAACCCTCCCTCGAAGCTTGCTTCGTCAGCTACGGCGAAGACCGCCACGGCTTCCTCCCCTTTAAAGAAGTTGCCCGTTCCTATTTCCGCGAAGGCGTCGACGTCCGCAATGCATCCGTCAAGGAAGCGCTGCGCGAAGGCCAGGAAATCATGGTGCAGGTGGAAAAGGAAGAACGCGGCAATAAGGGCGCGGCACTGACTTCCTTTATTTCGCTGGCCGGCCGCTACCTGGTGCTGATGCCGAACAACCCACGTGGCGGCGGTGTTTCCCGTCGTGTGGAAGGCGAAGAGCGCCAGGAACTGCGCGAAACCATGGACAAGCTGGACCTGCCGCAAGGCATGTCGGTAATTGCCCGTACTGCCGGCATCGGCCGTACCGTGGAAGAGCTGCAGTGGGACTTGAATTACCTGATGCAACTGTGGCGCGCGATCGAAGGCGCCTCCAAGGCCGCCTCCGGCGCCTTTCTGATCTACCAGGAGTCTTCGCTGGTGATCCGCGCCATTCGCGACTACTTCCAGCCCGATATCGGCGAGATCCTGATCGATACCGACGAGATCTACGAACAGGCGCACCAGTTCATGTCCCATGTGATGCCGGACATGGTGCACCGCGTGAAACGTTACAGCGACGACGTGCCGCTGTTCTCCCGCTTCCAGATCGAACACCAGATCGAAACGGCATATAGCCGCACGGTGCCGCTGCCTTCGGGCGGCGCTATCGTGATCGACCACACGGAAGCCCTGGTGTCGATCGACGTCAACTCGGCCCGCGCCACCCGCGGTTCGGACATCGAAACCACCGCCTTCCACACCAACTGCGAAGCCGCCGACGAAGTGGCGCGCCAGCTGCGCCTGCGCGACCTGGGCGGCCTGATCGTGATCGACTTCATCGACATGGAAGTGTCGAAGAACCAGCGCGAGGTGGAACAGCGCCTGAAAGACGCCCTGCACCACGACCGTGCCCGCGTCCAGATGGGCAAGATTTCGCGCTTCGGCCTGATGGAACTGTCGCGCCAGCGCCTGCGCCCTTCCCTGTCGGAAGGCTCGCACGTGACTTGCCCGCGCTGCTCGGGCACCGGCCATATCCGCGATACCGAATCGTCCGCCCTGCAGGTGCTGCGCATCATCCAGGAAGAGGCGATGAAGGAAAATTCCGCCGCCATCCACGTGCAAGTGCCAGTCGACGTGGCTGCCTTCCTGCTCAACGAAAAGCGCGGCGAAGTGCTGAAGATCGAGACCCGTCACCGCATCACCGTGATCCTGATCCCGAACAAGCACCTGGAAACCCCGCATTACAAGCTGGAACGCATCAAGCACGACGATCCGCGCCTGGAAGACCACGCCGCTTCCTACACCATGGCCGAAGCTGCAGAGACCGACATGTCCTTCAGCAAACGCCATAAGGAGGAAGCCAAGCCGCGCCAGGAAGCCGTGGTCAAGACCATTACCCCAGAGCAACCAGCACCAATGGTGGAGCACAAGCCGGAAGCTGCCAAGCCGGTAGCTGCCGCTCCGCGCACTGTTGCCGCAGCTCCTGCAGAAAAAGGCTTCTTCGCCAAGCTGATCTCCTTCTTCACCGGCGGTGACAAGGAAGAGCCAGTGCAGCCGAAAGCGCCAGTGATTGTTACCAAGGCACCAGCCAGCGCAGAACGCGGCGACCGCAAGGATCGCGGCCAGCGTGGCCGCAACCGTGGCGGCAAAGGCGGCCGCGGCGAGCGCGAAGACCGCGAACCAGGTGCCCGTCCTGGCGCCGAGGAAGCCAAGCCGGCCGCCGAAGCCCGCAAGCCGCGCGAACAGCGTGAGCCACGTGAGCCGCGTGAACCACGCCAGCCGCGTGAACCACGCGAACAGCGCGACGGCGCCGAGGCAGCCCAGGCCCAAGGCCAGCGTGCCGAGCGCGAACCGCGTGAACCACGTGAACCGCGCCAGCCACGCCAGCCGCGTGAGCCACGCGCCGAGAAGCCGGTTCCGGCAGAAGCCAAGGCCGAGGAATTGGCATTGGCAGCAGCCGCCGTCGGCCCGGTTGGCACCGGCACTGGTGCAGCAGAGACGCCAGTTCTGGTGAAAGCTGCCGCCAATACCGGTCCCGAGGGTGAAGAACACGAAGGCGCTGAAGGTGGCGACGAGCCACGCCGCCGCCGCCGTCGCGGTGGCCGCAACCGTAACCGTCGTGAGCGTGAAGGCGCCGAGGGCGTGGACGGTGCGGAAGGCGCGACCGAGGCAACGTTCACCGTTGCTCCGGCTGAAGGCGAAGCTGCTCCTGTCGTGGCTGCCGCAGCTGCATCTGCTGCCCCAACTGTAGCCGATGCGCCTGCTGCTGTTTCCGTTGAACCTGCTTCCACCGAGGCCGCCAGCGCTGCTGCTGCCGAAGGTGCTGCTGCGCAAGCTGCCGCAACTGCGGCTGTCGAGGCGCCAGCGCTTGCCGAGCCGGTCGTTGCTGCCCCAGCGGCAGCCCCGGCCGCCCCTGCGCCAGTCGAAGAGGCTCCGGTCGCTGCTGCTCCAGTGCAGCCAGCTGCTGTGGACCTGCCCGTTGCAGCGCCAGCCGCCGCTGCGCCTGTTGCCGCTGCGCCTGCGTCGCCGCAAGGCGTGCTGCCGTTCGCTGAAGCTGCTCCGGCTGCTGTCGAACCAGCTACTGCAGAAGAAGTTGCCGCTGACGTGGTTGAACCAGCCGCCGCACAAGCGCCGGCCGAGCCAGTCGCTGCCGCTCCTGTCGCTGCCGCCCCGGCCCCTGCGCCAGTTGCACCAGCGCCAGCTCCGGTTGCAGCCCCAACTGCCACACCGGCTCCAGCCCCTGCTCCAGCCGCCGCCAAAGCAGACGTCGACGCCATGCTGGCCGCGGCCGGCCTGTCGATGGCTGTAACCGATCCGGCCAAGGTGCGTGCCGCCCAGGAAGCTGCTGCCGCAGCAGCCACCTCCCAGCCAATCCGCGTGCCCCGCGAGCGCAAGCCGCTGCCAGCGGTCGCCAGCGAACCGCTGGTGCAGGTTGAAACCAAGGTGAATGGCTAAGCAGCCTGTCGCTGAAGAAAAAGGGAAGCCAAGTGCTTCCCTTTTTCATGTCCCATTGTGGGAAGCCTTCCTCTACTGGCTCAAGCTGGGCTTCATCAGCTTTGGCGGACCGGCCGGCCAGATCGCCCTGATGCACACCGAGCTGGTTGAGCGCCGGCGCTGGATTTCCGAACACCGCTTCCTGCACGCCCTGAATTACTGCATGCTGCTGCCAGGCCCCGAAGCCACGCAACTTGCCATCTACATCGGCTGGCTCATGCACCGCACCTTGGGCGGCATCATCGCCGGTGTGCTTTTCGTCCTCCCTTCACTATTACTTCTGATCGGCCTGTCCTGGGCCTATATGGCTTATGGCAAGCTGCCCGCCATCGCCGGCATCCTGTACGGCATGAAGCCCGCCGTCGTTGCCATCGTGCTGGCGGCCGCCTGGCGCATCGGAAAACGCACGCTACGCAACCGCCCTTTGATGGCAATCGCGCTGGCAGCCTTCGTCGCCATCAGCTTCATCAAATTGCCCTTCCCGGCGATCGTCGCCAGCGCCGCCCTGCTCGGATGGTTCGGCGGCCGCCTGCGTCCTGAGGTGTTTGCGCTGGGTGGCATCGCGTACGGCCCGGCCGCAACGCAGGGCGCGCATGCCCGCGCCCTGATTGACGATGACACGCCGACGCCGCCGCACGCCCGCTTCAGCTGGGCCAGGCTGGCACGCGTCGCCCTAGCCGGTCTTGCGTTGATGGCTGGCGCCTGGCTGGTGCTCGCCTGGGCGTTCGGCATCGACAAGCCGCTGGCGCAAATGGGCTGGTTCTTCACCAAAGCCGCCATGATGACCTTTGGCGGAGCCTATGCCGTGCTGCCCTATGTTTACCAGGGCGGCGTCGAACACTTCCAGTGGCTGACCGCTGCCCAGATGGTGGACGGCCTGGCCTTGGGCGAAACCACGCCCGGCCCGCTGATCATGGTAGTGGCCTTCGTCGGCTTCGTCGGCGCCTGGACGCACGAAGCGATTGCCGGCTATCCTGCCCTGGCAGGCGTTCTGGGCGCCGCTGTGGCTGCCTGGTTTACCTTCGTCCCCTCTTTCATCTTCATCCTGGCCGGCGGCCCGCTGGTCGAATCCACCCGCGGCAATATCCGCATGACCGCCCCGTTGACTGCGATTTCGGCCGCCGTGGTAGGGGTTATTGCCAGCCTGGCACTATTTTTCGGCATCCATGTGTTCTACCCTGCCGGTCGCTGGGAATGGCCGGCCGTGGTAATTGCCGTTGCCGCCGCCATAGCCTTGATGCAGTACAAGCAAGGAACAATCCGCGTATTACTTGCCTGTGCGATTGCTGGCATCGTGCTATCGTACCGGGTGTAACCGAACACCCAGCATGACCGAAAAAATCATCCTATTGAATGATGGCCGCAGCCAGGCGCCGGCCATCCCGGCAAACTTAGAGGCCCCCACCGGCAGCCTGCTGGACCGGTTCGCCCGTCCCTTGCACGACCTGCGCATTTCCATCACAGACCGCTGCAACTTCCGCTGTGTCTACTGCATGCCGAAGGAAGTCTTCGACAAGGACTATCAGTACCTGCCGCACAACGCCCTGCTGACTTTTGAAGAGATCACACGCATCGCGCGATTGTTCATCGAACATGGCGTTGAGAAGATCCGCCTGACCGGCGGCGAACCGCTGTTGCGCAAAGACCTGGAGCGGCTGGTGGCAATGCTGGCCGAACTGCGCACGGTAAGCGGCAAGCCGCTCGACCTGACCCTGACCACCAATGGTTCCCTGCTGGCCCGCAAGGCGCAATCCCTGAAGGATGCCGGCTTGCAGCGCGTCACCGTCTCGCTCGACGCCCTGGACGACGCCACTTTCAAGCGCATGAACGATGTCGATTTTGCGGTGGCGGACGTGCTGCATGGGATCGATGTGGCGCACAGCGTCGGCCTGGGCCCGGTCAAAGTCAACATGGTGGTCAAGCGCGGCATGAATGAGCAGGAAATTCTGCCGATGGCACGCCATTTCAAAGGCTCGCCGGCGATCCTGCGCTTCATCGAATTCATGGACGTCGGCACGTCCAACGGTTGGAACATGCGCGACGTGGTACCGTCGGCGGAAGTGGTGCGCATGATCGGTGCCCAAATGCCGTTGCTGCCTGTGGACCCTAACTACACTGGAGAAACCGCCGAACGCTGGCGCTATGCCGATGGCGGCGGCGAAATCGGTGTCATCTCCAGCGTGACGCAGGCCTTCTGCAAGGATTGCTCGCGCGCGCGCCTGTCGACCGAGGGTAAGCTGTACACCTGCCTGTTCGCCTCGCGCGGCCACGACCTGCGCGCCCTGCTGCGCGAAGGCCGCAGCGACGCGGAAATTTCATCGGCCATCGGCGCGCTGTGGAGCGTGCGCGGCGACCGCTATTCAGAGCAGCGCACCATCAATACCGAGGGGCTGGCGCTGGGCGCCGACCGCAAAGTCGAAATGTCATATATCGGGGGCTAAGCCGGGGATGGAAAAAAACATCAGTGCATTGATCCTGGCAGGCGGCCGCGGCACCCGCATGGGACGCGTGGACAAAGGCCTGCAGCCATTTCGCGGCGGCACGCTTGCCTCGCACGTGCTGCATCGGATTGCGCCGCAAGTGTCCAGCGTCACCATTAACGCCAACCGCAACCTCGGCGCTTATGGCGCACTCGGCGTAGCAGTGCTGCCCGACGAGCTGGAAGGCTACGAAGGCCCGCTGGCCGGCCTGCAAACCGGCCTGCGTCACTGCGCAACCGAGCTGCTGCTGACGGCGCCCTGCGACTCCCCCTTCCTGCCGCCCGACCTGGCGCAACGCCTGTACGAAGCACTGAACGCGCAAGGGGCCGATCTCGCCGTCGCAGCCACGCTGGAAACCGACGAAGAGGGCAAGACGCGCACGCAACTGCATCCCGTATTCTGCATGGTGCGCAAGAGCGCCTTGCCCGCCCTGGACGAATATCTGCAAACCGGGGCGCGCAAAATGGATGGCTGGTACAAGTCGATCAAGGTGGCGGAAGTACTGTTCAACGATGCGGCGGCCTTCCGCAACATTAATACGCTGACCGAGCTGCAGATCGAGGAAGAAGCCGCAATCAACCCTTCGCTAAAGGAAGTGGCCAGTTGCCTGTCCGGTTATGATCCGGATGCGCTGCCGGTGCGGCAAGCGCAGCGCATCATCCGCGACTTCATCCAGCCTGTGCGCGGCATCGAGAAAGTGGCCCTGCGCAGTGCCCTGGACCGCGTGCTGGCGGCCGACGTGATATCGCCTATCAATGTGCCGGCACATGACAACTCCGCGATGGATGGTTTTGCCTTTGCCGGCGCCCAGCTCAAAGGCGACGGCAATACCACGCTCAAGGTGATTGGCACGGCTTATGCCGGCCGGCCTTCCGGCTTGAAGCCGGGACCTGGGGAATGCGTGCGCATCATGACCGGCGGCGTCATGCCCGATGGCTGCGACACCGTACTGCCCCAGGAGCTTGCGGCAGACATGAGCGACGTCGCCGTAACCATCGCACCGAACACCGTACGCACTGGCGACAATCGCCGCTTCAAAGGTGAAGACCTGGCCGCCGGCACGCCTGCACTACGCAAAGGAAAGGTGCTGCGACCGGCCGACCTAGGCCTGCTGGCATCGCTCGGCCTGGCCGAAGCACCAGTCCAGCGGCGCCTGCGCGTAGTTTTCTTCTCCACCGGCGACGAACTGCGCTCGATCGGCGAACCGCTGGCTGAGGGCTGCGTCTACGACAGCAACCGCTACACCTTGTTCGGCATGCTGCAGCGGCTCGGCTGCGACATCGTCGACATGGGGATCGTGAAGGACGACGCGGCATCGCTCGAAGAGGCCTTGCGCACCGCCTGCGAATGCGCCGACGCCGTGATCACTTCCGGCGGTGTATCGGTTGGTGCGGCCGATTACACCAGGCAGGTCATGGCCACGCTCGGCGACGTGCATTTCTGGAAAATCGGCATGCGCCCCGGCCGCCCGATGGCCTTCGGCCGTATCCGCTCCAATGGCCACAGCGCCTATCTGTTTGGCCTGCCGGGCAATCCCGTGGCCGTGATGGTCACCTTCTACTTCTTTGCGCGCCACGCCCTGCTGCGCATGATGGGTGCCGACACCCCAGGCGACCAGTTGCTGCGCGTGCGCTCCGCCCAGGCGATCCGCAAGAAACCCGGCCGCACGGAATACCAGCGCGGAATCCTCGCCACCGCCTTGGATGGCACCCGAGAAGTGCGCATCACCGGCTCGCAAGGCTCAGGCATCCTGCGTTCAATGTCTGAAGCAAACTGCATGGTGGTGCTGCACGACGAACAAGGCAATGTTGCCGAGGGCGATTTAGTCGACGTCATCGTTTTCGAAGGGTTGGTCTGATGACTCGCCTGGTGGACCATTCAAAGGAAAGTTTCGACGCCGTCGTGGCCGTGCTTGTCGAACATGGCAATTCCATTGTCGGGTCAGGCTGGTTCGTCAACAAGGAGGGCTATCATTTGCTGTTTGCAAAGCCCATCGACTGGAATCTCCTGTACTCGAAATTCACGTTCTCTACCGAAGAAATCAAGCTTGACCGCAACAGTATCTCGACTTGGCAAGAGGCCTACGAGATCATAGGCGGTCGGTAGCTTTCACATGCCCTAATTATTCATGGTTCGATTTACGCATGAGCACGATCTGACGGTCGTGTTGTACACATGCTCGGGATAACGCTCACCGCATGAGATTCGGCGACCTGGCCCGTTCAATAGCGGAAGCAGTGGGCCTGCTGCGGCTCGCTGCGCATTAGCGCGGTGGTCCACGCAGGATTAGTGGCTTGCTGGCACTTGAGCAGGACTTCGGACCAAGCCTTCAGATTGGTCTCGGAGGCGTCCTTTTTCCACGCCTCATCCAATGCGCGCGCCACGGCTGTTTGGCGGCGCAGGGCGGCTAGTGGGCGGCCAAAGCTGTCGCGCGCGGTGGGGATATCAAGCGGGGGGCGCAGGGCAGGTCTTACGGCAGGGAGTTCAAGTTCGCCGGCCCACGCGCTGGCAGCTACAGGCAGCAGCAACATCAGCGCGAGGTCGGCGGCGAACTTCATCGCTTACGCAGAGCTGTCGGCGTCGGTGTCGGCGCTGTCGACCGCGCCCAGCATGAGCAAGGCCTCTTCCGATGGTAGCGCTTCGACGGATTTCAGCTTGCGCGCCATCTGCCGGCTTCGGACTTCGGCATTTTCAATGTTGCGCGCGGCGCGTTCGAGCGTGGTTTTGGTTGCGGCGAGCACGTCGCCGAACTTGGCGAATTCGGTCTTCACTGCGCCCAGCACTTGCCATACTTCGGACGAGCGTTTTTCCAGTGCCAGCGTGCGGAAGCCCATCTGCAGGCTGTTCAGCAGAGCGGTCAGCGTGGATGGGCCGGCGATGCTGACGCGGTTCACGCGCTGCAATTCGTCGGCCAGGCCGGGGCGGCGCATTACTTCCGCGTACAAGCCTTCGGTCGGCAAGAACAGGATGGCGAAGTCGGTGGTCATTGGCGGCGAGACGTATTTTTCCGCGATGGTCTTTGCCTCGCCGCGCACGGCGCGTTCCAGCTCGCGGCCGGCGGCAGCAACTGCCTCGGCATCGGCACGGTCCGCAGCCTCCAGCAGGCGCTCGTATTGCTCTTTCGGGAATTTGGCGTCGATCGGCATCCACACCGGCGCCCCACCCTCTTTCTGGCCCGGCAGCTTGAGCGCGAATTCGACACGCGCATTGGAGCCGGGGATGGTTTCGACGTTCTTGGCGTATTGGTCCGGCGTGAGGATTTGCTCGAGCAGCATCTCCAGTTGCACTTCGCCCCAGGTGCCGCGCGTTTTCACATTGGTCAGTACGCGCTTCAGGTCGCCGACGCCCAGCGCCAGCTGCTGCATTTCGCCCAGGCCCTGGTGCACGCGCTCCAGGCGCTCGGACACCTGGCGGAACGATTCGGTCAGGCGCGTTTCCAGGGTTTCATGCAGCTTTTCATCAACCGTCCTGCGCATTTCTTCCAGCCGCGCGCCGTTATCGGCCTGCAGCTCGCGCATCCTGGTTTCCAGCGCTACCCGCACCTCCAGCAAGCGGCGTGTGTTCGACTCGGTCAGCACTTCGATCTGGCGGCGCATGGTTTCGAGCTGCTGCACAGTTGCGGCGTGCGACTGCGCGAGCAAATTGCCCATCTCCTGGCGCTGCGCTTGGGCAGTCGCCTGCAACTGCAGGCGCACCTCGCGTTCAACCCGATCCAGCTGGTCGGCGACGTCGGGGCCGCGGCTGCGCAGCAGCGAAACGATTTGCAGGACGATGATCACGGCGGCCAGCGCCAGCAGGATGGTCAATTCCATCAATCAGCCTTGTTCCGCATCCAGTCGGCGGTCTGGTAGAACGACTCCATCAGCCGCAGCCGCAAGGCTTCGGCGATGCCGACATCCTGCATTGCCCAGGCCATGCAGCGCAACCACTGGTCGCGTTCACTGGAGCCGACAGCGAAAGGCAGGTGGCGCGCGCGCAGGCGCGGGTGGCCGAAGCGCTCAATGAACAGGTCCGGCCCGCCCATCCAGCCGCTGAGGAACCAGAACAGCTTGTCGCGCGAGCCGTCGGTGCTGGGCGGGTGCATGGCGCGGATGCCGGCGAATTCCGGCTCCAGTTCCATCAGGTCGTAAAAGCGGTCAACCATCTCGCGCAGCTTGGCTTCGCCGCCGATGACTTCATAAAGGGTGCGTGCATCATCATTCATAAGGCAATGATAGCGCATGGACGTATTGATGTGGATCAAGCATAGTGCTGATTCTGCGCAAAATGCGCCAACAAACCGCCATTATTGCCAGATGATCCGACGTCTCATCCGAACCCGGCTGCATGCCCGCAGTGCCGAGGAAATCGCCGACCTGCGCCTCGCCGCCTTGAGCTGGCTCGGAATCACCTGCTTCCCCTTGTATTACGCGATTTTCGGCTGGCTGGTGCCGCAGCCTTATGAAAACCTGATGGCGCGCGCGGCCGGCACCGCGCTGGGATTGGGCGGCCTGTGGGCGAGACGCCTGCCGCCACGGCTGCGCGACCGCTACACCCTGGTGCTGGTGACCTACGAATTGCCATTTTTCTGCACCTTCATGTTCCTGATGAATCACGCTAACGTCACCTGGTCCCAGGTGATGCTGGTGATGCTGGTGGCGCTGTTTCATTTCGACGGCCGCCTCGCCTTGCGCGCTGGCGCAATCGGCATCTCCGCCGCCGTGCTGCTGACGATTGCATTGGGGGCTGGCGACGTCATAGTCTCCACGGCGGTGCTGCAATTGCTGCCGGTGCAGTTGTTCCTGGTCGGCTGGATGTGGGTATTTTCCCAAAGCCGCAAGGCGCTGGAAGAGGAAAAGCTGGAAGGCCTGGGCGAAGGCCTGGGTGCCGTGGCACACGAAATGCGTACCCCGCTGGCCAGCCTGGATGCCAATGTGCGCGGTCTGTCGCGCATGCAGCAGCGCGCAGGACAGGAAAATCCTGCCATGCAGCAGGCGCTGGGGCGCATGCAGTATGAGGTGCGCCATATGAACCATATGATCGACCTGTTCCTGCTCAGCGCACAGGCGGTGCGGCAGAAGCTGGATCCGCACGAAACCGTGTCCATGCTCGATACGGTTGAATCGGCGCTGCGCCGCTATCCTTTCACAGGGGAGGCGCAGCGCCAGCTGGTCGCGCTGCAGGTGCGCAGCGATTTCCGCTTCGGCGGTCAGAATGAGCTGGCCATCATGCTGCTGCTGAACCTCCTGCGCAATGCAATGCAAGCGGTTCAGCGTGCCGGCAAGGGACGGGTCCGGATCGTGATCGACGGCTGCCGGCCGGTTCCGCGCGTCCTGGTGATCGATACCGGCTGCGGCATCGCACCGCACCACCTGCCGATGATTTTCCAGCGCTTCTTCACTTATCCAGAGCATAATGGCGCCGGCATCGGCCTGGCTTTGTGCCGCCAGGTGATGCAAGCGTGGCAAGCAAAACTACATTGTGTCTCCCGCGAGCACGCATATGCTATCTTTGTGCTTGAATTTCCTTCACAAGCAAGCCGTTGAACCATGAAACTGCCCGTTTACGCCCACCCAACCATGACCGTCCTGGTGGACGACAGCGATACCTTCCTTCACAGCCTGGTATTCCAGCTCGACCCCATGCAGGCAAGCGTATGCTTCCACGACCCGCTCCAGGCGCTGGAATGGTTCAAAGCCAATGCCCGCAGCAGCGAACTGCCGCTGCAGGTGGATTTCGACAACCCGAACCAGTCGGCGGAGCAGCGCAATGTGGCGGTGGACCTGGAGCAGATCTACAAGATTTCCGGGCAACGCCAGCGCTTTTCCATTCCTTCCGTGCTGGTGGTCGATTATTCGATGCCGCAAATGAACGGCGTGGCGTTTTGCCAGGCAATCCAGCACCTGCCGTGCAAGAAAATCCTGTTTACCGGCCAGGCCGATGAAAAGATCGCGGTGGACGCCTTCAACCGCGGCCTGATCGACCGCTACATCAAGAAAAGCGCGGACGATGCGCTGGACCGGCTGGAAGAGGAAGTGGCGGCGCTGCAGAAGGCGTTCTTCCAGGAGCAGTCCGAGACCCTGCTCGATATGCTGGTGCTGCACGAATTCAGCTTCCTGCGCTGCGGCGCGCTGGCCAAGGTGGTGCAGCAGTTGTACCAGGAGCATGGCTTCGTCGAGCACTACCCCTTCCCCAGCCCGAGCGGTATCCTGTTCTTCAAGGCGGACGGCTCGGCGCAGCTGATGGTGGTGGAAACGCAGCGCGGCTACGAATCGCAGGTGGAAATGGCGCGCGACAGCGGCGCTCCGCAATCGCTGGTGGAAGCACTGGAAGAAAAGCGCATGCTGCCGTTCTTCCCGCCGGACGGCATGTATTCGGACGAAGTGGGCCAGCACTGGCACCGCTACTGCAAGGCGCCGCAGGTGTGCAAGGGGCTGGAGACCTACTATTGGGCCTTGTTCGAAGTCGAACCGACCCTGCTCGATATCCAGCCCACTCCCTACGCGGAATTCCTGCGCCAGCACACGCCGCCCCTGGCCGCATAACGGCCCAGCCCGTGTCACACCTTGGGGTCAGACCCCAAGGTGTGACACGGGCACAGCCTTAAGCTTCGCGCAGCGTTTGCAGCGGGGGGTGGTTCAGCACGTTGCGCAGGCCGAGCCAGCCGCCGATCACCGCGCAGATCGCGCCTGCCAGCAGGCCTGCCAGCCAGACCCAGGGACTGAAACTCCAGGCGAATTTGAACTGGTAGGTCGCCAGGCCCCATCCCATCAAACCGGCGCCGGTGGCGGCCAGCAGGCCTCCCAGGCCGCCCACCAGCATGAATTCGATCAGTTGCGCTTGCGAGAGCTGGCGCCGGGTGGCGCCCAGGGCGCGCAACAGGCCGGCTTCGCGGCGGCGCTCGTCCTGGGAGCCCATGAGCGCGGCATACAGTACCAGCACACCGGACAGCAAAGTGAAGGCAAACAGGAATTCCACCGCCTGGATCACCTGGTCCAGTACGGATTGCACCTGGCGCAGGATGCCGCCGACGTCGATGATAGTCAGGTTGGGGAATTCGCGCGACAGTGCATTGCCGGCAGCCAGGGCGTCCTTCGGCAAGTGGTAGGACGTAATCCAGGTCTGCGGGGTGTCGGCCATCACCGCGGGGTTGATGATGACGAAGAAATTCACCCGCATCGAGCCCCATTCGAGCTTGCGCAGGCTGGTGATTTTCGCCTCCACCGGCGAGCCGGCGATATCGAAGCGCATCGTGTCGCCCAGCTTCAATCCCAGTGTCTTGGCGATGCCTTCCTCGACCGAGGCTTCTCCCGCAGTGCCGGCCATCGACCATTTGCCGGAAGTGACCTGGTTTTGCGCCGGCAGCTGCGTCATCGTCGACAGGTTGAATTCGCGCTCGGCCAGGCCTTTCGCCCGGTCGTCGGTGTAGGTCGAGCCGGTGATGGCCTTGCCGTTGACCGCCACCAGGCGGCCGCGGATCATCGGGAACATCGGCACATCCTTTACGCCGGCCGCCTTCAATCGCGCGGCGATGGCATCCTTCTGGTCCGGCTGGATGTTGATGATGAAGCGGTTCGGCGCGTCCGGCGGCATGGTATTGCGCCAGGCGGCCATCAAGTCGCCGCGCACCACGGTCAGCAGCAGCAACGCCATCAGCCCAAGCGACAGCGATACCACCTGGACCACGGTGGCGCCGGGACGGCGGCGCAGCGAGGTGAGCGCGAAGCGCCACGACTGGTGCGGGAATGCGTTGCGCAGTGGACGCAGGGCTTGCAGTCCAAGCCAGCCAACCAGGGCAAACAGCGCGAATCCAAGCAGGAAGCCGCCGCCCGTCACACCAGCCAGCTTGACGTCATTCGATTGCCACAGCAGCAATGCGCCGAAAGCAGCGATGCCAAGGCCGTAGGTCGCCAGCGCAGCCGGCCTGGGTGCAGCGGCTTCGCGGCGGATGACGCGGTTGTGCGGCACGTTGCGCAGTTGCAGGATGGGCGGCAGCGCGAAGCCGGCCAGCAGGATCATGCCGGTGGCCAGGCCTTGCAATGCAGGTAGGATAGTCGGCGCCGGAATATCGGTGGCGACCAGGCTGCCGAGCAGTTGCAGCAGGACGTAGTGGGCGCCAAAGCCGACCAGCACGCCAAGCAGGCTGCCCGCCAGGCCGACCAGCAGGAATTCAACCAGGTAAATCACCGTCACCTGGCTTTGCGTCAGGCCCAGGCAGCGCAGCATGGCGCAGGAATCGAGGTGGCGCTGCATGAAGCGGCGCGCGGCCATTGCGACCGCTACCGCAGCCAGCATGGCCGACAGCAGGCCAACCAGCGACAGGAAGCGGTCGGCGCGGTCGAGGGTGGCGCTCATTTCGGGGCGCCCTTCTTCCAGCGACTCGATCCGCACGCCGCGCACATTGTCTTTCTTGATCAAGGCTTTCAGCCACTCGCCAAACTCCTGCGCCGGCTTGGCACTGGCGGCGGGACCGGCCACCAACAGCCGGTAGCCGACGCGCGAGCCTTCCTGCACCAGCTTGGTCGCCGGCATATCGGACAGGGGAAGGAAAACGCGCGGCGCGAAGTTGATGAAACCGCCGCCCCGATCCGGTTCCGCGGCAATCAGCTGCGTCACGCGGAACTGCTTGTCGCCCAGTTGCACCGTGCCGCCGACTGTCACCTCCAGCGACGTTGCCAGCGCCGGGTCAATCCACACCGTGCCGGGCTGCGGCGCAGCAGGCGCCGGCGCGCCAATGCTTTCATTGGCTTGCGCGATGTCGGTATTTACTTTGACGCGGCCGCGCAGCGGGTAGCCGGGGCTGACGGCCTTCAGCGTCACCAGCACGGAGCGGGCGGCATCGCCCTGCCCAGCCTGGGCCATGCTGGGGAAGGCCAGCGTATCGGCTACCAGCAAGCCGCGCCGCAACGCCTCCTCGCGCCAGGCGGCAGGCACAGGATTGTCGGCCACCACCACCAGGTCGGCGCCCAGCAACTGGTGCGCGTCGCGATTCAGCCCGCTGCGCAGGCGATCGATAAAGAAACCGGCAGCCGACAGCGCCGCCACTGCCACTACCAGCGCTACCAACAGGAAGCGCAGCTGCCCGGCGCGCCAGTCGCGCGCCGTCATCCTCAAGGCTTGTCGAAACATTGATTGTCAGACCACGTTAAAGGCAGAGAAATAAGTGTCCACTTCGTCCAGGAACTTCTGCTTTTCGTCCGCTGGCAGGAAGGCCGCCTCGAAGCTGTTGCGCGCCAGCTGGTGCGCATGGGCCAGGCCCAGCGGCAGCGCGTCGAACACGGCGACGAAATTATCGTTCATATAGCCGCCGAAGTATGCCGGGTCGTCCGAATTGACCATTGCCACCAGGCCCGCGTCGAGCAGCTGCAGCAGGTTATGGTCTTTCATCTGGTCGAACACCCGCAGCTTGGTATTGGACAGCGGGCAAACGGTCAGGGGCATGCGCAATGCGGCCAGGCGGCGTACCAGCGCCGGATCTTCCAGGCAGCGCACGCCATGGTCGATGCGCTCCACTTTGAGCAGGTCGACCGCGGTCTCGATGTAGGCTGGCGGACCTTCTTCGCCGGCATGGGCCACCAGGTGCAGGCCCAGGTCGCGGGCGCGTGCGAACACGCGGGCGAATTTCTCCGGCGGGTGGCCAACTTCGGATGAATCGAGGCCGACGCCAATGAATTGATCGCGGTAGGGCAACGCAGCTTCCAGCGTGGCGAGCGCATCTTCCTCGCTCAGGTGGCGCAGGAAGCACAGGATCAGCTTGGCGCTGATCGGCCCTTCGGTGCAAGCGCGATGGATACCATGAATCACATCGCCGATCGGCACGCCGCGCGCGGTGTGGGTTTGCGGGTCGAAGAAAATCTCTGCATGGCGCACATGGTCGGCCTTGGCGCGCTGCAGATAGGCCATTGTCATGTCATAAAAATCCTGCTCTTTCAACAGTACGCTGGCGCCGGCGTAGTAAATATCGAGAAACGATTGCAGGTTGGTGAAGGCATACGCGGCACGCAGTGCATCCACCGACGGATAGGCCAGCGCGACGCCATTGCGTTGGGCCAGCGCGAAAATCAGTTCCGGCTCCAGCGAGCCTTCGATATGGATGTGCAGTTCCGCCTTCGGCATGTTTTGCACGATGGAGCGCATCTGGGTAGTCATTATTTTCTCTCTCGCGATGGACATGGATTGGCATCTTACTTCACAAGTGTGCTGCAGAGTGCAGCCAGCCGTGCTACTGTGGTGCCATATGCGAGGGGATCTGCACTGGCTTTACTACTGGCTTTACTTCTAGATCCAATAGAGCAATAATAAATTTCATCAACGTAAGATGCGTTTCGAGCCCGGCAACCATCCCCCCGCCGGCTAATAATGATCCAGCTCCGAGCCTCGGGCAATCCCTGGCAACTCAGGCAAGCTGGCAAAGCATTGAGCAGGCCTGCAGCCCACGCTTCGACTGCCGACCATGTGACTAGTAGATTTTTCATTAAAGGACATTCACATGACCATTTTTGACAACTACGCAGCACGGTATGAGCGCACCAAGGAAGAGGAAATGTCCCTCTCCGAGTACCTCGCGCTTTGCAAAAAGGACCGCCTGACCTACGCTTCGGCGGCGGAACGGATGCTGGCTGCGATTGGCGAACCGACCCTGGTTGATACGCGCAACGACACGCGCCTGTCCCGCATTTTCGCCAACAAGGTCATCAAGATTTATCCCGCCTTCCGCGAGTTCTACGGCATGGAAGACGTGATCGAACAGGTGGTCGCCTACTTCCGCCATGCCGCGCAAGGGCTGGAAGAACGCAAACAGATCCTCTACCTGCTGGGCCCTGTCGGCGGCGGCAAATCCTCGATTGCCGAAAAGCTCAAGCAATTGATGGAAGAAGTGCCGTTCTATTGCCTGAAAGGGTCGCCAGTGAACGAGTCGCCGCTCGGCCTGTTCAGCGAGGCGGAAGACGGCACCATCCTGGAAGAAGATTACGGCATCCCGCGCCGCTACCTGCGCAATATCCCGTCGCCATGGGCGGTCAAGCGCCTGCACGAATTCAATGGCGATATCAACCAGTTCCGCGTGGTCAAGCGCTACCCTTCCGTGCTGAAGCAGACCGCCATTTCCAAGACCGAACCGGGCGACGAGAATAACCAGGATATTTCTTCCCTGGTCGGCAAGGTCGATATCCGCAAACTGGAAGACTACGCCCAGGACGATCCCGACGCCTACAGCTATTCCGGCGGCCTGTGCCTGGCCAACCAGGGCCTGATGGAATTCGTCGAGATGTTCAAGGCGCCGATCAAGGTGCTGCACCCCTTGCTGACCGCCACCCAGGAGGGGAACTACAAGGGCACGGAAGGCTTTGGCGCCATCCCCTTCGAAGGCATCATCCTGGCGCACTCGAACGAGTCGGAGTGGAAGAGCTTCAAGAACAACCGCAACAACGAGGCATTCCTCGACCGTATATATATAGTGAAGGTGCCGTACTGCCTGCGCGTGACCGACGAAATCAAGATTTACGAGAAACTGCTGCACAATTCCTCGCTCGACAAGGCGCCCTGCGCCCCCGGCACCTTGCGCATGATGTCGCAGTTTGCCATCCTGTCGCGCCTGAAGGAGCCGGAAAACTCGAGTATTTTCAGCAAGATGCTGGTATACGACGGTGAAAACCTCAAGGATACCGACCCGAAAGCCAAGTCCATCCACGAATACGTGGACTATGCCGGGGTGGACGAAGGCATGAGCGGGCTGTCGACGCGTTTTGCCTTCAAGATCCTGTCCAAGGTCTTCAATTTCGACTCGACCGAGGTGGCCGCCAATCCGGTGCATCTGCTCTACGTGCTGGAGCAGCAGGTCGAACGCGAACAGTTCCCGCCGGAGACCGAGCAAAAGTACTTCTCCTATATAAAAGAGCACCTGGCCCAGCGCTATGTCGAGTTCATCGGCAAGGAAATCCAGACTGCCTACCTGGAGAGCTACTCCGAATACGGCCAGAACATCTTCGACCGCTACGTCACGTTTGCCGACTTCTGGATCCAGGACCAGGAATACCGCGACCCGGACACCGGCGAAAGCTTCGACCGCGAATCGCTGAACAACGAACTGGAAAAAATCGAGAAGCCGGCCGGGATTTCGAACCCGAAAGACTTCCGTAATGAGATTGTCAACTTCGGGCTGCGCGCGCGCGCCAATAACGGCGGCAAGAACCCGGCCTGGACCAGTTACGAGAAGTTCCGCACCGTGATCGAGAAGAAAATGTTCTCCAATACGGAGGAACTGCTGCCGGTGATCTCCTTCAACGCCAAGGCCAGTGCCGAGGACGCCAACAAGCACGCCGACTTCGTGGCGCGCATGGTGGAAAAGGGATACACGGCCAAGCAAGTCCGGCTGCTGTGCGAATGGTATCTGCGCGTGAGGAAGTCGTCCTGATCGAGAAGTGGGATAATCAGGACGCGCCAATCAAGCAGGCAGGAGGCACATGACTTACCTCATCGACCGTCGTTTGCAGGGCAAGAACAAGTCCGCAGTCAACCGCGAACGATTTTTGCGGCGTTACAAGGGCCAGATCAAGGATGCGGTCGGGCGCGCCATCAAGGGGCGCTCGATTACCGACATCGAGAATGGCGAAAAGGTGTCCATTCCCGTCAAGGACGTGAACGAGCCCTCGTTCGGCCACGCCCACGGCGGGATCTGGGAAGTGGTCAACCCGGGTAACGAGGAGTACCAGAAAGGCGACCAGATCAACCGTCCCAAAGGGGGCGGGGGCAGCGGCCGTGGCCGCGCAGGCAATAGCGACCAGACTACCGAGGATGATTTCATCTTCGAACTGTCGCGCGAAGAATTCATGAACTACTTCTTCGAGGACCTGGAATTGCCGCATATGATCAAGACCCAGCTCACGGCCACCACGGAGTTCAAGCCGCAGCGCGCCGGTTACACGGTGTCCGGTACGCCGTCCAATATCCACGTGCTGCGCTCCCTGCGCGGCGCACTGGGCCGCCGCATTGCGGTGGGCGGCAATTCGCGCAAGCGCCTGATCGAGGCCGAACGCGAACTGGAAGAGCTGCTGGTGGCCGGCGCCCCGCTCGACGAGCCGCAAGTGATCGAGCTGAAACGGCTGATCCACCACCTGCATACCCGGCTGCTGGCCATTCCCTTCATCGACCCCTTCGACCTGCGCTACTCGAACCGCATCAAGGTGCCGAAACCGATGACCCAGGCGGTGATGTTCTGCATCATGGACGTCTCCGGCTCCATGGACGAGCAGCGCAAGGATACCGCCAAGCGCTTCTTCATCCTGCTCTACCTGTTCCTCAAGCGCGTATACGACAAGATCGAAGTCGTATTCATCCGCCACCATACGGCTGCGTCGGAAGTGGACGAAAACGAGTTCTTCCACTCGCGCGAGTCGGGCGGCACCGTGGTGTCTTCGGCCCTGCACCTGTTAAACAAGATCATCGACGAGCGCTTTGGCGGCGGCAGCTGGAACGCCTATGTGGCGCAAGCGTCCGACGGCGACAACTGGGACAACGATTCCGTGCTGTGCCGGCAACTGCTGGTCAATACCATCATGCCCAAGGTGCAGTACTACACCTATGTCGAGATCACCGACGGCCCGCCGCAGAACCTGTGGGAGCAGTACGCCCAGATTCCCGAATACCACCAGCACTTCGCCATGCAAAAGATAGTCACGCCGGCCGATATCTATCCGGTGTTCCGCGAACTGTTCAAGAAGCAGCCAAAATGAACCAGATGACCAAGCGCCCCCCGCATCCACGCGCCCTGCCGGAACAATCCGAATGGACGTTTGAACTGATCGAGCAGGCGCACGAGGAAATCCGCCGTGTGGCGCAGAATTTCGGGCTCGACACCTATCCCAACCAGCTGGAGATTATTACTGCCGAGCAAATGATGGATGCCTACACTTCGGTCGGCATGCCGGTATCGTATGCGCACTGGTCTTTCGGCAAGCACTTCCTGGCAACCGAGAAGGGCTACAAGCGCGGGCAGATGGGGCTGGCCTATGAGATCGTCATCAACTCCAATCCCTGCATTGCCTATTTAATGGAGGAGAACAGCCTGACCATGCAGGCGCTGGTCATTGCCCATGCCGCCTACGGCCACAACTCCTTCTTCAAGGGCAATTACCTGTTCAAGACCTGGACCGATGCCGACGCCATTATCGATTACATGGTGTTTGCCAAGAATTACATCACCGAGTGCGAACAGCGGCATGGCATCGATGCCATTGAATTGCTGCTTGACTCCTGCCATGCGATCCAGAACTACGGCGTGGACCGCTACAAGCGGCCGGCCAAGTTGTCGCTGGCCCAGGAACAAATGAAGCAGAAGGAGCGCGAAGCTTACCTGCAGTCGCAGATCAACGAGCTGTGGCGCACCGTGCCGCGGCGCGAGGAAGAAGCGGTCGACAAGCCGGCGCCGCGCTTCCCGCCCGAGCCGGAAGAAAACCTGCTGTACTTTATAGAGAAGTACGCCCCCTTGCTGGAACCCTGGCAGCGCGAGATCGTGCGCATCGTGCGCAAGATCAGCCAGTATTTCTATCCGCAGCGCCAGACCCAGGTGATGAACGAGGGCTGGGCCACGTTCTGGCATTACACCATCCTCAACCAGTTGTACGACGAGGGCGTGGTCAGCGACGGCTTCATGATGGAGTTCCTGAAGAGCCATACCAATGTGGTGTACCAGCCGCCGGTGCACAGCCCTTATTACAACGGCATCAATCCCTATGCACTGGGCTTCGCGATGATGTCCGACATCCGCCGCATCTGCGAGAACCCGACGCCGGAAGACCGCGAATGGTTCCCCGACATCGCCGGCAGCGACTGGAAGAAGACGCTCGACTTCGCGATGCGCAACTTCAAGGATGAAAGCTTTATTGCCCAGTACCTGTCGCCGCGCCTGATCCGCGAGTTCCACTTCTTTGCTGTATTAGATGACGACAAGAACGACAAGCTGGCCGTATCGGCCATCCACGACGAGCTCGGCTACCGCTATGTGCGGCAAATGCTGGCCGACCAGTACAACCTGGGCAACCGTGAGCCTAATATACAGGTGTGGTCCGTCAATACCCGCGACGACCGCGCCCTGACACTGCGCCACACGCAGTACAACCGCCGCCCCCTCAACCAGCAGGCCAATGAAGTCCTGAAACACGTGGCCCGCCTCTGGGGATTCGACGTTCACCTGGATACGGTCGCGCCGGATGGCCAGGTGATCAGCACCATCGAGTGCAAGCGCGAGAAGCGCAACCGGGTGATCTGACGGCCGCTTTTGACATAGTTACGTCAAAGCAACACACTTCGCCAAATTTCCTTAGCTTCGCCGACCTTGTTGGCGAGCATTCTTTCGTCTTTAAGAAAAAGTGATGAAGATCAATCGCAGGGGCGAAAGAACGCTCAATTTTCTCTTGCTTTTTCTGCCAGAGCGCTTTGGCGGAGCCTGGTAACAGCCTGCCAATATGGGGCTAAGGGCATGAAATTTAAACGGTTTTCGGGACAAAATTCTATGCAAAAATCCAAAATTCGTATGTATAATTCGCCGACGTCCCGGATGCGGCTGTAGCTTTGTGTCGCCATTTTGGGGGTTTAAAGTAGCAACACAAGAGTTGGTATTGGAGAAAGCAGGCATGAATTTCAGTGATAACGAGAAAATTGCCGGGAAGAAGAACTATACGGGCATCGCGTTCGTGATAGTCCTGCACCTTGTAGTCGGTTACGGCATGGTATCCGGCCTGGGCAAGCGCATGATCAGCAAGATGATCGAACCGGTGGAGACCAAGATCATCGAGGAGGTTGCCCCACCTCCGCCAAAAGAACTGCCGCCACCACCACCTCCACCAGAGATGAAGGCCCCCCCACCGCCATTCATTCCTCCGGTTGAAGTGAACGTGCAGCAACCGCCGCCAGCGCAGAACGTGATCGCCAACGCGACCAACGTGAAGCCTGCAACCACCGATATTCGCCCAGCCCCTCCGGCACAACCAGCACCACCTGCCCCAGCGGCGACCGGTGTTCGTACCCCGGCTGTGGTCGACTTCAGCACCTGCGCCAAGCCGGAATGGCCGAAGTCCTCGCTGCGTAACGAAGAGACTGGCACCGTGACCATGTCCTTCCTGATCGGTGTCGACGGCAGCGTCGCGCAGGCAAAAGTAGTGAAATCTAGTGGTTTCCGTGATTTGGACAAGGCTGCCCAAACGGGTATCTCCAAGTGCAAATTCAAGCCGGCCACCGTGGACGGCGTACCGCAAGAAGGCTGGCAACAGATGCAATACGTCTGGACGCTGGAATAAACCTGAGACAGAACACCGTCTCGCAACTAAGTAAGTCCGTTGTCGTTTAAGCCAGCGAACTGATTATTTTTCAAATTTGGAGGAAGCATGTTTAAGAATACCCGTTTGTCCGCTGTACTGGCCGCTGTGCTGTTCTCGGTGACCGCAGCTACCGCCCTGGTAAGCGCCCCAGCCATGGCTGACGCGCCTGCCCCGGCAGCTTCGGCCCCAGCTGATGCAGCAGCAGCCCCAGCAGCTGACGCGGCCGCAGCACCAGCAGCTGAAGCAGCTGCGCCAGCAGCCGAAGCTGCACCAGCAGCAGCTCCAGCTGCCGGCGCCAAAGAAGAAGCGGAAAACCCATTCGGTATCGCCGCAGTGTGGGATGGCGGCTTCGTTGACCGCGCTACCCTGATCATCCTGTCCATCATGTCCATCGGTTCCTGGTACATCATCGTGACCAAGCTGATCGACCAGCAGAAGATCTTCAAGCAGCACAAGGAAACCACCGCCAAGTTCTGGAAAGCATCCTCGATCGCTGCCGGTACCGCGACCCTGACCGAAGGTTCCCCATTCCGCTTCATCGCTGAAACCGGCACCAAGGCCACCGCTCACCACGACGGCGCCCTGCTGGAACAAATCGACCTGTCGACCTGGGTAACCATGTCCATCCAGCGCGCTGTGGACAAGGTGCAGTCCCGCCTGTCCGATGGCCTGTCCTTCCTGGCAACCGTTGGTTCCACCGCACCGTTCATCGGTCTGTTTGGTACCGTTTGGGGTATCTACCACGCGCTGACCAACATCGGTATGTCCGGTAACGCGTCGATCGACAAAGTGGCAGGTCCTGTGGGCGCCGCACTGATCATGACCGCGTTCGGCCTGCTGGTCGCAGTTCCAGCCGTTCTGGGTTACAACTGGCTGCTGCGTCGTAACAAGACCGCAATGGAAGACGTGCGTTCCTTCTCCGCAGACGTGCACTCCGTGCTGATCTCCGGCGCAATGTCCACCTCCGCTGCCGCATCCAAAAAAGTAGGTTAATACCATGTCGATGTCTGTAGGCTCCGAAGGCGGAGAAGAGCAGCTTAACAGTGAGATCAACACGACTCCGCTCGTGGACATCATGCTGGTTCTGCTGATCATCTTCCTGATCACGAGCCCGGTCGTTCTCAAACTGCAGAAGATCAACCTGCCGGCCGAGATCAACCAGGCAATCCAGACCAAGCCAGAGAACGTCAACATCGTTGTCAACAAGGATGGCGACATCTACTGGAACCAGAAGAAAATGCGCGACGCTAATGAGCTGTTCGATTTTCTGAAGTTAGAAGCGGTGAAGATGCCTCAGCCTGAGGTTCATGTGCGCGGCGACAAAGACGCGAAATATGAATCGATCGGCCGCGTGATCTACACTACCCAGCGCGCTGGCATCCAGAAGGTCGGTTTCATCACCGAACCGCCTGATAAGATGTAAGAACAAGCCGCCCCCGGCACTTTTGGGGGCGGCCTTCTGAAAAGGAAACAATTCATGAGTATGAGCGTAGGCAGTTCCGGCGGCGAAGCGGAACCGATGATGGAAATGAACATGACGCCGATGATCGACGTCATGCTCGTTCTGATCATTCTGCTGATCATTACCATTCCAAAAGCAAACCACTCGGTCAACCTGAACATGCCGGTCGGCACCCCGCCGCCGCCAACCAGGGAACCTGTGGTTGTGACGATTGACGTCGACTTCGACGGCACCATCCTGTGGGACAACGTGGTGGTACCTGACCGCCCTGCCCTGGAAGCCAAGCTGATGAACGTAGCAGCACAGGCTGACCAGCCTGAAGTGCACCTGCGTCCCAACAAGCTGGTTAACTACAGCGTGGTGGCAGGCGTGATGGCTTCGGCCCAGCGTCTCGGCGTCACCAAGATCGGTCTGGTCGGCAACGAGCAGTTCCAGTAAATAATTGGTCCAACACACCCTTTATTTTCCCAAATAGGCAGGTTATCCTGCCTATTTCGCATTCTGAAGAAAGAAATTTATCCCATGACCAAGTTTCGTCTTGCACATCTCGGCCTGGTAATGGCCGCAATCGGTTTCAATGCTGCCGCCCCGATGCTGGGCCTGTCGTCGGTCGCGCACGCGCAGACCGTGCGCGCCGAAGTCGGCAAGCCGCTGCAGGAAGCCCAGAAGCTGGCGTCCTCCGGCCGCCACAAGGAAGCCCTGGCGAAACTGAAGGAAGCAGACGCTGTCGGCAACAAGTCGGAACTGGAAAAGTTCCAGATCGAGTACACCCGCGGTTCCGCAGCTGCCGCTGCCGGCGAGAATGAGACCGCCGCCCGCGCCTTCGAGTTCGTGCTGGCATCGGGCAAACTGTCCCCGGCCCAGGCACCGAAAATTACCGAAGCCTTGGCCAGCATCTACCTGCGCGCCAAGGATTATCCAAAAGCCATCACTTACATCCAGAAGGTCCTGAAAGACAATCCGGGCAATGCCCAGATGAAGGAACAACTGATCCAGACCTACTACCTGAGCGGCAAACTGAACGAGGCGGCACGCGAACTGCAAGGCGCCAAATCCGAAGGCAGCCTGCAGATGCTGGCCAATATCCAGCTGAAGCAGAACGACAAGGCTGGCTACGTGCAGACCCTGGAAAAGCTGGCAGCGTCCTATCCGAAGGCATCCTACTGGGCCGACCTGCTGAACCGCGTGGTCGGCAAGCCAGGCTTCTCCTCGTCCCTGAACCTGGACGTGATGCGCCTCAAGCTGGCCCTGAAGCAGATCGCCAAGCCGGCCGAATTCATGGAAATGGGCCAGTTGGCCTTGCAAGCCGGCAATCCGGCTGAAGCCCTGAAGATTGTCGACGAAGGCTACAAGAAAGGTGCCCTGGGCACCGGCGCCGACGCCGGCCGTCACCAGCGCTTGAAAGACCTGGCGGCCAAGACCCAGGCCGACCTGCAGAAGAACGCTGCCACCCAGGAAGCCAACTTCCGCAAGGAGAAGGATGCCGATGGCCTGGCCAACCTGGGTTATGCCCTGGTTTCCGAAGGCAAAGCGGACGGCCTGAAGCTGATCGAGGAAGCGATCAAGATGGGTAGCGCGCGCAAGCCTGAAGAGATGAAGCTGCACTACGGCGTGGCACAGTACATCGCCGGCAAGAAGGCTGCTGCCCTGAGCACCCTGAAGTCGGTGAAAGGCAGCGCTGGCGAGCCGGAACTGGCCCGCTACTGGACCATGTACATTAACAACCCGGTCTGAACAAAGCCGGGCTGAGCCAAGAAAAGCGCTGCCTGCACCCGCAGGCAGCGCTTTTTTGCTTTCATCTCGTATAATCAAGCATTTACGCCCAACAACAGAAGCATGAAGGTATTTCGCGGACTTCCCAATGCAGCGGCGCGTGCGCCCTGCGCCCTGACGATCGGCAACTTCGACGGTGTCCACCGCGGCCACCAGGCGTTGCTGGCGCGCGTACGCGCGGCCGCCGATCGCCTGGGGCTGGAATCGGCCGTCATGACCTTCGAGCCGCATCCGCGCGAATTCTTCGCCCGCAAGATGGGCGACATGTCGAAAGCCCCGCCGCGCATCGCCAACCTGCGCGACAAGTTGCAGGCGCTGGAAAACAATGGCGTCGACCGCGTGATCGTCGAACACTTCTGCGACGCCTTTGCCGGCCAGTCGCCGCAAACCTTCGTCGAGAAGGTGCTGGTCGAAGGCCTGCACGTGAAATGGCTGATGGTGGGTGACGATTTCTGCTATGGCGCCAAACGCGCCGGCAACGTCGCCCTGCTGGCCGAAGCGGGCAAGCACTACGGCTTTGAAGTCGAAGTGCTGCCCACCGTGCGCAATGGCGAAACCCGCATTTCCTCCTCCGCCGTGCGCAGCGTGCTGGCGCAAGGCGATTTCCCGCATGCACAGGCACTGCTGGGCCATCCCTACTCCATTTCCGGCCACGTGATCCACGGCGCCAAGCTGGGACGCGATATCGGCTTCCCGACGCTGAACCTGCGCGTACCGCACCGCCCTGCCCTCTCCGGCATTTTCATCGTGCAGGTGCACGGCCTGGGCCCGCAGCCCTTGCCGGCAGTGGCCAGCCTCGGTGTGCGCCCGACCGTGGAAGACGCCGGCCGCGTGCTGCTGGAAGTCCATGTCTTCGATTTCGCCAAAAGCTGCTACGGCAAGGTGGTGCGCGTCGAATTCCTGAAAAAGATACGTGACGAAGAAAAGTTCATTGACCTGCCTACCCTGGTCAAAGCCATCGAGCGCGACGCCGACCAAGCGCGCGCCTTCTTCGCCGCCAACTCCGTGACTGACCGAATTTAGGCGCTGCCCGACTCCGCAAGCGCCTACCGAAATACAAACTTAAAGCATTCATCATGTCTGACAACAAAGCAAACAAGAGCAAATACCCGGTCAATATGACCGAGACCCCATTCCCGATGCGCGGCGACCTGGCCAAGCGCGAACCGGGCTGGGTCAAGCAATGGCAGGACAAGAAGATCTACGAACGCGTCCGCAAGGCATCGGCTGGCCGCCCGAAGTTCGTGCTGCATGATGGTCCTCCATATGCCAACGGCGACATCCACATCGGCCACGCCGTCAACAAGATCCTGAAGGACATCGTCGTGAAGTCGCGCACCCTGGCCGGCTTCGACGCGCCGTACGTGCCGGGCTGGGATTGCCACGGCATGCCGATCGAGATCCAGATCGAAAAGCTGTTCGGCAAGAACCTGCCGACCGCCGACGTGCTGGCCAAGGCCCGTGCCTACGCGCACGAGCAGGTTGAGCGCCAGAAGAAGGACTTCATCCGCCTGGGCGTGCTGGGTGAATGGGACAACCCATACCTGACCATGAACTACGGCAACGAGGCCGACGAGCTGCGCGCCCTGGGCAAGCTGCTGGAGAAGGGCTACGTCTACCGCGGCCTGAAGCCGGTGAACTGGTGCTTCGATTGCGGCTCCGCCCTGGCCGAAGCGGAGGTGGAATACCAGAACAAGCGCGACCCGGCGATCGACGTCGGCTTCGCCTTCCATGAACACGACAAGCTGGCAACCGCCTTCGGCCTGCCTGCCCTGCCGGCCGGCGACGGCTTCGTGGTGATCTGGACCACCACCCCCTGGACCATCCCGTCCAACCAGGCCCTGAACATGCACCACGAGGTGACCTACGCGCTGGTGCAGACCGAGCGTGAAGGCAAACCCCTGCTGCTGATCCTGGCCAAGGACCTGGTGGCATCCTGCCTCGAACGCTACAAGCTGGAAGGCTCGGTCGTTGCCACCGCCACCGGCGACAAGCTGGCCGGCATCGCCTTCAAACACCCGCTGCATGCGCGCGACGCGTTCTACGACCGCCTGTCGCCGGTGTACATCGCCGATTACGTAACGACGGAAAGCGGTACCGGCGTGGTGCACTCCGCGCCGGCCTACGGCCAGGACGACTTTATCTCCTGCAAATCGCACGGCATGAAGGATGACGAGATCCTGAAGCCGGTGATGGGCGATGGCAAATACATCCCTTCGCTGCCGCTGTTCGGCGGCATGAGCATCTGGGAAGCCTCGAAGCCGATCTGCGAAGCGCTGCGCGAAGCAGGTGCCCTGTTCGAGCTGAAGATGTTCGACCACAGCTACATGCACTGCTGGCGCCACAAGACCCCGATCGTCTACCGCGCCACCTCGCAGTGGTTTGCCGGCATGGACATCCAGCCGCTCGATGGCGGTTCCACCCTGCGCGAAACGGCGCTGGAAGGCATCGAGGCCACGGAGTTCTTCCCGGACTGGGGCAAAGCACGCCTGCACGGCATGATCGCCAACCGTCCGGACTGGACCCTGTCGCGCCAGCGCCAGTGGGGCGTGCCGATGGCGGTGTTCGTCCACAAGGAAACCGGCGAGCTGCACCCGCGCACCGCGGAACTGCTGGAGCAAGTGGCCAAGCTGATCGAGCAAGGCGGCATCGACGCCTGGCAAGCGCTCGACCCGGCTACCCTGCTGGGCGCGGAAGCCGAGCACTATGTGAAGAACAAGGACACCCTGGACGTTTGGTTCGACTCCGGCTGTACCCACCAGACCGTGCTGCGCGGCTCGCATCCTGAGCAATCGCATTTCCCGGCCGACCTGTACCTGGAAGGCTCCGACCAGCACCGCGGCTGGTTCCACTCCTCCTTGCTGACCTCTTCGATGCTGAACGGCCGTCCGCCGTACAAGGCGCTCTTGACCCACGGCTTCGTGGTCGACGGCGAAGGCAAGAAGATGTCCAAGTCGATCGGCAACACCGTCGCGCCGCAGAAAGTGTCCGACACCCTGGGCGCCGACATCCTGCGCCTGTGGGTCGCCGCCACCGACTACACCTCCGAGCTGTCGATCTCCGACGAGATCCTGAAGCGCGTGACCGAATCATACCGCCGCATCCGCAACACCCTGCGCTTCCTGCTGGCCAACACCTCGGACTTCGACCCGAAGGCCAATGCCGTGCCGGTTGCCGAGCTGTTGGAAATCGACCGCTACGCCCTGGCCAATATGGCCGCGCTGCAGAAGGAACTGTCCGCTCACTACGAGCGCTACGAGTTCCACCCGGTCGTCTCCAAGCTGCAGAACTTCTGCTCCGAAGACCTGGGCGGCTTCTACCTGGACATCCTGAAAGACCGCCTGTACACCAGCGCGGTGGACTCGAAGGCGCGCCGTTCCGCGCAGACCGCACTGTGGCACATCACCCAGTCGCTGCTGCGCCTGATGGCACCGGTCCTGTGCTTCACCGCCGAAGAGGCGTGGGCATCGTTCGCCGGCGAGGAAGCCTTCAAGGCCAGCGACGAAACCATCTACACCCAGACCTGGTGGCAGTTGCCTGAACTGGCAGATGCCGAAGTCCTGATGGCCAAGTACGCAACCCTCATCGCCGTGCGCGCCAACGTGACGAAGCAGCTGGAAGAACTGCGCGGCTCCGGCGCGATCGGCTCCTCGCTGCAGGCGGAGCTGGAGATCAAGGCTGCCGGCGAGAAGTTCAAGGTACTGTCCTCGCTGGACGACGACCTGAAGTTCATCTTCATCACCTCGCTGGCCAAGGCTGTCGAAGTGGCATCCGAAGCGGATGAAGCGGTGAACGTGGCGGCATCGACCGCGCAGAAATGCGAGCGCTGCTGGCACTACCGCGCAGACGTCGGTTCGCACGCCGACCATCCTGGCCTGTGCGGCCGTTGCCACGCCAATCTGTTCGGCGCCGGCGAGTCCCGCAAGTTCGCCTGAAATGGCTTTGCCGCCGCGCTGCTGCGCGGCGGCCCTCACCTTGAATCTACATGGCCACCAAAAAGACCACCACCTTCAGCAGCAAACCCGCTTCCGGCAGCATGGCCCCTTGGCTGGGCATTGCCTTCATCATCATCCTGCTCGACCAGCTTACCAAGATCACGGTCAACAAGCTGTTCGTGTACGGCGAAGAAAAAGTCGTCACCAGCTTCTTCAACCTGGTCCTGGCCTACAACAAAGGCGCGGCGTTCAGCTTCCTGGCCAATGAAGGCGGTTGGCAGCGCCACTTCTTCACGGCGATCGGCGTGTTCGCAGCGCTGTACATCATTTACCTGTTGATGCGCCACAGCGGCCAGCGCATGTTCTGCTGGGCCTTGTCCCTGATTCTGGGCGGCGCGGTCGGCAACGTGATCGACCGCATCTGGCACGGCCACGTGATCGATTTCCTGGACTTCCACTGGCGCGGCTTCGGCCATTTCCCGGCCTTTAACATCGCCGACACCGCCATCTGCATCGGCGCCGCACTGTTCGTACTGGACGAGCTGCGGCGCGTGAACAAGTAGGAGCCGCACTATGGAACTGACTGGCAAAAAAATCGTCCTCGGCCTGTCCGGCGGCGTCGCTTGCTACAAAGCCGCTGAACTGTGCCGCGCATTGAGCAGGGAAGGCGCTTCGGTACAGGTCGTGATGACGGACGCCGCGACCCACTTCATCACGCCGGTGACGATGCAGGCGCTGTCCGGCAAGCCGGTCTTCAGCAGCCAGTGGGATCCGCGCGTGAACAACAATATGGCCCACATCGACGTCACGCGCGATGCCGACGCCATCCTGATTGCGCCCTGCTCCGCCGACTTCATTTATAAGCTGGCGCACGGCGTCTGCGACGACCTGCTGTCGACCATGTGCCTGGCCCGCCCAAGCCGGGTGCCGCTGCTGATTGCGCCGGCCATGAATGTTGAGATGTGGTCCAACCCGGCCACCCAGCGCAATGTCGGGCAGGTGCGCGAAGACGGCATCACGGTCTTCGGCCCTGCCGCCGGCGACCAGGCCTGCGGCGAAGTGGGCCTGGGCCGCATGCTGGAACCGGAGCAGCTGCTGGCCGAAATGATCGCCGCCTTCCAGCCGAAAGTCCTGGCCGGCAAGCGTATCCTCGTCACCGCCGGCCCGACCTTCGAAGCCATCGACCCGGTGCGCGGCATCACCAATCTCTCCTCCGGCAAGATGGGCTATGCCGTAGCGCGCGCCGCACGCGAAGCCGGCGCCGAGGTGACCCTGGTGTCCGGCCCGACCGCGCTGGCAACGCCGTTCGGCGTGGAGCGCCACGACGTCAAGAGCGCGCAGCAGATGTTCGACGCCGTGATGGACCATATCGGCGGCCAGCACGTATTCATCTCGGTGGCCGCGGTAGCCGACTGGAAGGTGCTGAACCCGAGCGCGCAGAAGGTCAAGAAAACCGGCGACGGCAGCGTGCCGGAACTGAAGTTCGAACAGAACCCGGACATCCTGGCCAGCGTTGCCACCCGCACCAGCCTGGCCGGCTGGCCTTACTGCGTGGGCTTCGCCGCCGAATCGGAAAACCTGATCGAATACGGCGCCTCCAAACGCGAACGCAAAGGCATTCCCCTCCTGGTCGGCAATATCGGCCACAACACCTTCGGCCAGGACGACAACACCATCATCCTGTTTGACGAACACGGACACACCATCCTGCCGCGCGCCGACAAGCTCACGCTGGCGCGCCAGCTGATTTCCGAAATCGCCAAACGCATCGACAAGAACTCGCTCTTCCAATGAAAACTGTAGACGTCAAGATCCTCGACCCGCGCATGAAAGACCAGATGCCGGCCTATGCAACCCCCGGCAGCGCCGGCCTCGACCTGCGCGCCTGCATCGATGCGCCGCTGGTGATCGAGCCCGGCCAGACCGTGCTGGTGCCAACCGGCCTGGCCATCCACATTGCCGATCCGGGCTATGCCGCCATGATACTGCCGCGTTCGGGCATGGGCCACAAGAACGGCATTGTTTTGGGGAATCTGGTAGGCTTGATTGACTCCGATTACCAGGGACAATTGATGGTGTCTACCTGGAACCGGGGCTTCAACACGTTTACGCTGAACCCAATGGAGCGCCTGGCGCAATTGATCATCGTGCCCGTGCTGCAGGTTGGCTTCAAGGTGGTCGAAGACTTCGAGGCCAGCGACCGCGGCGCCGGAGGTTTCGGCAGCACAGGCAAGCACTGAGGAAATATCTATGGCAGTAGAGCAACGCAATCAATCCCCTTCGCCGGCCCGCCGGCTGACCTGGCCCGCGATTGCGGCCGCGCTCCTGCTCTCTGCCTGTTCAACGATCCAGCCTGACGGCGCGCCTGCCGCACCGCTGGAGCCGGTCGCGCCGGCGGCACCTGCCGCCCCGGTGGTGACGCCGCAAATGCAGGCCGCACGCGACAACCTGAAGGTGATCGCCGGCCTGCAGGAACGCCTGTACCGCATTGCCGCCCCGCTGCTGATCAACAACGCCGACCTGTGCAAGGCACAGGCGCGCAACCTGCTCGGCTTCACCGCCAAGAACAAATACTCCTACCCTGGCGAATATGCCGATGCCTCGGCCGCCGTGCTGGGCTACGACGAAGTGCTGCAAGTGTCCGGCGTGCTGGCCGGCAGCGGCGCCGCCAAGGCCGGCCTGCGCAAGGGTGACGACCTGGTCGCCGCCGGCGGCAAGCCGCTGCCGCGCGGCCGCGATGCCGAAAGCAAGGCCGCCGCCGTCTTCGGCCCGCTGACCGCCAGCAGCGCCACGCTGAACATGACCATCGCCCGCAACGGAAACAACCAGACACTGAACGTGCCGGTGACGCGCGCCTGCGCCTTCCGCGTCGACCTGGGCAACTCGGACAATGTGAACGCCTACAACGACGGCAGCCGCGTCATGCTCACGCGCGGCATGATCAACTTCGCCCAGAACGATGAAGCGATCGCCTACGTGATGGCGAAGGAACTGGCGCATAACATCCTGGGCCATGCCGGCTCCATGCGCAGCACCGCCACCATGGCCAGCATCATCGACAACCTGGCTTCGGTGCGGCCCGACCTGACCATGCTGGTCGGCAGCGCCGGCGTGCGCCCGATGCCGTCCGATTACGATGTGGCGGCCGACAACCTGGCGCTGTACATGCTGGCGCGCGCCGGCTACAACATCGGCAATGCCCGCAGTTTCTGGCAGCGCCTGTCCAGCCAGTATCCGGCGACGGCGCTCAACGGCTACACCGCGATCCACCCCAACGTCACCGCCCGCCTGGCCGCGATGGACCGCAGCGTTTCCGAAATCAAGGCCAAGCAGGCCGCCAAGCGCCCGCTGCTGCCATGAAGACCCCGGTCCTGCTGCTCGCCCTGGCGCCCGGCGTGGCGCTGGCGGGCCCCTGGACCACGGTCGGCAAGGACAAGGACGGCACCCTGCTGCTGGACAGTAAATCCGTGCGCAGCGTCGCCGAAGGCCGCAAGGCCTGGACCATGGAAACCTTCCGCAAGCCGCAGACTGCACCGGACGGCAAGATGTACCTTTCGGTGCGTTCGCAGCACCTGTATGCCTGCGACGCGGGCACCCGCACCCTGCTCAGCCAGACCTTCCACGCCGATGTCCTGGGCAAGGGCGAACCGGCCGCCACCTTCAAATACGAAGCCTACGATCCCGAAACGATTGCGCCCGGCAGCCTGCCGGAAAAGGCCCTGCAGGCCGTCTGCAAAAAGCGCTGACCCTTGCTATAGTTCGGTGCATGGACAGCATCGACCTCGAAGTACTCAAGACTTGCTCCGCATGGCTGGCGGCGGGGCACCGCTGCCAGCTGGTCACGGTCATCCGTACCTGGGGCTCCAGCCCGCGCCCGGTTGGCGCCACACTCGCCATCTGCGACGACGGCCGCGTGGTCGGCTCGGTCTCCGGCGGCTGCATCGAAGATGACCTGATCGAGCGGGTGCGCAAGGAAGGCATCGTGCGCGCAATGCCCGACGTTGTCAGTTACGGCATCAGCGCCGACGAAGCGCACCGCTTCGGCCTGCCCTGCGGCGGCACCATCGAATTGGCGCTGGAGCCGCTTGGCCCGCACAGCCAAATCGACGAATTGCTGGAGCGCCTGGCCGGACATGAACTGGTAACCCGCACGCTCAACTTGGGCAACGGCGCCGTCGCACTGGAGCGCGCCCGTCCCGGCGCCGTGCTCGAACGCAGAGGCGACCTGCTGGTCACCCAGCACGGCCCGCGCTGGCGGCTGTTGATCATCGGCGCCGGCCAGCTATCGCGGATGCTGGCGCAGATCGCCAGCGCGATGGATTACCACGTCACGGTCTGCGACCCGCGCGAAGAATACCGCGCCGGCTGGACGCTACCGGACGTACCGCTGGTGCACGCCATGCCGGACGACCTGGTGCTGGAAATGCAGCTCGACTCGCGCAGCGCAGTAGTCGCGCTGACCCACGACCCCAAGCTGGACGACATGGCCCTGCTGGAAGCGCTCAAGTCCGACGCCTTCTACATTGGCGCCATCGGCTCGCGCGCCAACAACAGCAAGCGGCGCGAACGGCTGTTGCAGTTCGACCTGACGGAAGAACAGATCGCCCGCCTGCACGGCCCGATCGGGCTGTACATCGGCAGCAAAACGCCGCCGGAAATCGCCATCTCCATCCTGGCTGAAATGACCGCGGTAAAAAACGGCGTCCCCCGGGTACTGCAGATCAACCACGCCGCCGCCCTCGCCAGTGCCCCCGGCCCCGCCTGCCCCACATGAATTCAATAGCAAGAACCGGCTTGCCACCGCCCAGCCCGTGTCACACCATGGGGTCACACCCCGAGAGTGACACGGACTCCTCAGTGAAGCGCTTGAGCCCGTGTCACACTTAGGGTGTGACCCCATGGTGTGACACGAACTGAACAGTATGAATACTTCGAACCTTCTCAAATTGATTTTGCTGGCCGCCATCTGGGGCGGCTCTTTCCTGTTCATGCGGATTGCGGCGCCGGTGCTGGGGCCCGGGGTGTTGATCGAGTACCGCGTGACGTTTGCGGCGATGTTCCTGGCTGTGGTGGCCCTGGTGCTGCGCAAGCGGCTTGACCTGGGCAGGCATTGGAAACATTACCTCGTGCTGGGCTTCTTTAACTCTGCCCTGCCCTTCCTGCTGTTCGCCTTCGCGGCTAAAACGCTGACTGCCTCGGTCCTGTCGGTGCTGAATGCGACCGCGCCCATCTGGGGGGCGATCGTTGGCGCCGTGTGGCATCGCCATATGGTTTCCGGGCGTGTGATGCTGGGACTGGCCTTGGGCACGGCAGGTGTCGCCATGCTGGTCGGCTTTGACCACGCCAGCAGCAAGGCGGGCGCGGGACTGGCCATCGCCGCCGCCACCCTGGCGGCCTTCAGCTACAGCATCGCCACCACCTACACCAAGGTGGCCAAGTCGGCACAGGGCGTGGAACCATTCGCCAATGCCCACGGCAGCATGTGGGCGGCGGCCTTGCTGACCATTCCGTCCCTGGCGATCTTTCCGCAGCCGGGCGAGCCGACCATCGGCATCATGGGCGCTGCCCTGGCGCTGGGCGTGCTATGCAGCGGTATCGCTTATCTGCTGTACTTCGGGCTGGTGCGCGACGTGGGGCCGACTTCGGCGCTGACCGTCACGTTCCTGAACCCCCTGTTCGGTATCCTGTGGGGCGCGCTGTTCCTGCATGAGGTGGTCGGCTGGTACACCGTTGCCGGTGCCGCCATCGTCATCGCCGGCACCATGCTGGTTACCGGCTACAAAGTCAGGCTGCCCTGGATGCAAAAGACCGAGGCCGTATGAAGCATACGTTTTCCCTTGCCCTGCCCGTCGCCTATCGCGTGCAGGATGTCCTGTCCTTCCACAGCCGCGATGCCGAAAGCGTGGCGGAACACGTGAGCCCGGAGACGATTCGCAAGGGCATGCTGCTGTGCGGCGTGCCGGTGGTGCTGGCCGTTACGCTGGCGCAGGGGCGCGAACGCTGCATCGCCTGCGAAGCCGATTTCGACCTTCCGCGTGCCCGCAAGCTTCCTCCTGGGCTGGCGGCGCAAGCCGAAGCCGCGGCGCGCAACATCCTCGGCCTGCACATCGATCCGGCTCCTTTCGTTGCGTTCGCACGCGGGGACGAGCTGCTTGGCCCTCTGGTCGCTCGCCAGCCCGGCCTGCGGATCGTGCAATCGGCAACCGTTTTCGAAGCCTTGACCTGGGCCATCATCGGCCAGCAAATCAATCTGTCTTTTGCGATTGCGCTGCGCCGCACTTTCATCCTGCAGGCGGGGCGCCAGCACAGAAATGGCCTGTGGTGCTATCCGGAAGCCGCAGATGTGGCCAAGCTTGCGGCCGAAGACCTGACCACCCGCAAATTCTCGCGCGCCAAGGCCGAGACCCTGATCCGCTTGGCCCAGCTTGTCGCCAACGGCGATCTTGATATCGAACAGCGCGAGGACAACCCGCTCACCGCCATCTGCCGCAACCTGCTGGCGGTGAAAGGCATCGGGCCGTGGACAGTCAACTATGCCCTGCTGCGAGGCTACGGCTACGCCGACTGCTCGCTGCACGGCGACGTGGCTGTTCGCGCTGCGCTGCAGCGCTTGCTGGGCGAAGAGAACAAGCCTGACATGGCGCGCACCGAAGCCCTGCTGCAGCGCTACGCTCCGCACCGCACGATGGCGGCGGCCCACTTGTGGGCCAGCCTGGCTCTCGAGGCCTGAACTCAATAATAGTATTTGGTGTTGCGCGCCCAGTCGCTCTTCGGGTACAGCTTGTGCAGCATGGTGAAGGCCTGTTTCGAATAGCGGGAGCGCAAATCCCATGTTTCCTGGGGAACCTCGCCCCAAGGGCATTCACGCCGCATCGATTTGACCAGGAAGTGCAGCGCTTTCGGCGCCTCTTCGTCGTTCGGCTTGGCCGACGCCCAGGCCATCAGGGCCGGCGCCAGGTATGTCGAGCGCAGCGACAACTGCCGCAAGTCTTGTTGCTCCCGCTCGGCCGCCGCCAGTTGTTCCTGGCTCAGGAAGCGCGGCGCTGGGGCCAGTCTCCCTTCCATGCCGATCGGGTTGCAGGCGGCGTCACTGCCAACGCCTGCTTTGCTGACTACCTGCGGCCTTAACTCCGGCGTATTCACCAGGATCAATGCGCCGGCCAGCTTGCGCTCGGCACCGCTGGCTGCCTTGCGATAGCGCGCGTACAGGTGCGCTGTGGTCTTGCGCCCTTCCGCGACGCCATCCAGCAGGGACAGCGCTGTCGCTTCATCGTTGGCGATCAATGCGCGCGTGAACATGGTTTCACGCAGCTCCGTCTTCCATGCCGGCAGCAAGGCGGGATGCTCGTACAGCGCTTTCAGGCTCGCCATTGGCAGGTAGCGGTTCACCGCCAGCCGGAAATCGTCGTCGGTGCCTTCGGGTACTTTTGCCGCGTCATCGACCGGACCGCCCCGCTCGACCGGATCAGGCAGACGGCGCCCGGCCTTGACGAAGCCGTCCAGTGTCCCTGCCGTCAACATCTTCAGTGCCATGAAGCGATTGCTGGTTGCGGCCGACATGGACTTACCCTGTGCCGCCAGGACGCGGTCGATATCCTTGTCGGCTTGCGCCTGTCGGTTTTCCGCTACCGCCAGGCGGGCCAGGTTGTACTGCATGGTCTGGTATAGCGGATGGCTGGCCGGAACGGCGGCAGCGGCTTTGCGTTCTGCGTCGCTGAGGTCACCCGCCTTGCCCAGCGTAAGCAGGGGCGCCAGCCACAAGGGGTCTCCCAGCTTTTGCCAGTTCTGCCGGGCCACGTCCAGGGACTGCTTGCGCCGCGCCTTCGTTTCGGGCGTGTCGTTACTGTCATGGAAATCCGCCGAGTCGCCCTGCATGCTGCCGATCCACGCAGTCAGCGGTTCCTTGGCGGCGATCATCTCGCTGCGCGGCAGCTTGTCCAGCAACATCAGATAGTCGCTCAGTATCGATGGCGTATCCGCGCTGAAAGGCTCCTGCTCGAGGCGGCGCGCCAGCGCTTTCACCTGCGCCGCTGGATCGAGGCGCGCATCGACCAGCAGCATCATTTTCCGGGCCGGCGCGTAGCTCGGCGCCAATGCTTCCAGCTCCTGGCGCGCCTGCTTGAAGTTGGCCACGCGCTTGTCCTGCGCTTCCTCGTCGTGCAGTGTGGCGCTGCGAATCAGGCAGCGTGCGGCCAGGTAGGCGCCCAGCGGCTGCCAGGGCGACGAGGCATCTTGTGCCACTGCCTGGAACTGGCGGCGCGCGGCGTCGAGATTACCTGAATAGAAATTGGCTGCTGCCTCCTGGTAGGCACGGTCTGCTTTCAGCCATGCAGGGGCATCGCCTGGAATGGCAGGCGGCAAAACCGCTGTCGCAGGGCCGTCCTGTACGCGGCAATTGGCAAATACCGCGTCCTGCCCTTCCAGCCAGGCCTTGAACCACTGGTCAGGCTTGCCGCCCGGCCCCATTTGCGCACGCGCCTTGGCAGTGGCGGCGGCACGCCGCAAGGCATCGGCATGGCAATTCACGTAGTTGCCCCAATAGTCGGAGCCGGTGATTTCGATACTTACTTCGGCCGGCAAGCCCACTTGCTGCGCAAGCGGCGCGCGCGCCTTGAACCAGTCACCGCTGCCATTCTTTTCGGCATTCGCGACGTAGTCCCACGAACGGTGGCCTTCCCCCACGTGCCAATCCCGGACCTTCAGCGCAGCGACTTGCGACGGGTTGATGCCACGGCCATTGGCCGCCTGGTAAGCGAGATACAGGTACACCCGCCAATAACTGCTGGACAGCACGCCAAGGTTGCCTGCCGCGTATTTGGGCAGCGCGCGCGGCGCCACCATGAATTCATTGGCGTAAAGGTTGTAATTGAAGCCGTCGCCACCGCTCGGGAGCGCATATTGCGGGAGAGCGACTAACGCGGCGGCGACTGCAAGCTTGCGCAGCTTGGGGAATCGTTTCATGGAGCGTGTACCTTGATTGGTGAATGGAGGGCCTGCCATTGCGCGGCCGTCCAGGATCGGGGTGAAAAATAGTAGCTGCGCGGAGCCAGGCGCCGCAGGCGCGGCTCATCGGTCGCATAGCCTACCGCCTGGCGGCAATAAGGCTGGCTGAATCCTTGCCAGCGCAGGCGCTGGCGAAGCTCGTGCTGTTGCTGCCCCATGCGAAATGCCATCGGCACCACTTCGTCGGCCATGCCTTCGGCCAGCCAGGCATCGTCGAGGCACCACGATGCCAGCGCAGTGACCGACAATGCCACTTCGGGCGGCAGGCTGCGGCGGATGGCGGCAATGGTGCGGGCCAGGAATGGCCGCTGCGAGCGACGCACTTCGAAATCGAGTTGCACGACCTGCCGGTTGGCGCCTGGAGCAATGCGCAGCAGTTCCGTCACGATGGCCTGCATCTGCGCTTCATTCAACGCCGGCGGCTCGCGCCCGGACATGTCTACGTGCAGTACCGGCACGCGTGCGGTGGCTGGCTCCACCAGCAGGCGCGCCGTACGCGGACGCACCAGCGCCTCCTCGCCCCGCAGCAGGATGCTCGATGCGACAAACGCCACGCCGGCATCGCCGGGCAGCCAGCGCAAATCCTCCGCCCGCTCCCAGGCCCAGGCCATCTGGAGCGGCAACAGTGCCAGCGCGGGATGCGCATTGGGCACCCGGCTGCTATCGGCGCGGGCCAGCAGCAGGATGGCGATAAGTAAAAGCAAACGTTGCATGTCCAGCATCATAATGGATGGATCGCTTACCATCACGTTTTTGCACGCAACGCTTGACCCTGACCTGACGTCAGGCTCCAGCATGGCGCCAACGTAACGAAGACAAGGAGCACAGCATGATGTTGAAAGTAGGTGAACTGGCGCGCCGCTCGGGCCTGACCGTGCGCACCCTGCACCATTACGACAGCATCGGCTTGCTCAAGCCTTCGGGACGTTCCGCTGCCGGCTACCGCCTCTACAACCGCGACGATGTGGCCCGCCTGCACCAGGTGCAGGCCCTGCGCCGTTTCGGCATGGCGCTGGCCGACATCGGTCAATTCCTGGCCAAGCCAGGCGCTTCCCTGCCCGACCTGATTGCGCGCCAGATCGATGCGCTCGACCAGCAAATCGCCGAGGCGGCCAAGCTGCGTGGGCTGCTGACGGCCCTGCGCGGGAAACTGCTGGCCGGGGAGGCGCCGGAATTGGCCAGTTGGCTAACCACACTGGAGCAAATGACGATGTACGACAAATATTTTACCCAGGAAGAACTGGCGCAACTGCCCATCCTGACCGATCCTGCCGCGCGCGACGAGTGGCTACCCCTGGTTGAGGCAGTGCAGCAGAAAATGGCGGCCGGCGTCGCGCCTGCCGATCCCGCGGTGCAAACGCTGGCGGAGCAATGGATGGCGACATTCAGCCGCCAGGCCGGTCACAGCCGCGAGATGATGGTGCGCCTCGATACCATGTGGACGCGCGAGGAAGCCTACCGCAAGGAGGCCGGCGTTACCGTCGAGATGCGCAATTACATCGCGGCGGCAAGCGGCCAAAGCAATCTGGCGCTGTACGCCAAATACTTGCGGCCGGAGGAAGTGGCGGCCATGCACAAGCATTTCCAGACCCGCGTCCACGAATGGCCGGCATTGATCAGCGAAATCCGCGAGCAAATGGCTGCCAATCGCTCGCCTTTGGCGCCGCAAGCACATGCCTTGGCACAGCGCTGGTTTGAGCTGTTCACCGATATGGTCGGCAATGCGCCCGGGGTGCGCGAACGCTTCCGCCAAGCCATCGAAAGCGAACCGGCCCTGAGCGCGGGCCGCATGATGTCGGATGAAGTGCTGGATTTCCTGCGCCAGGCGCACGCTGCGGCGTAAACAGGCGAAAAAAAACCGTCATCGCAAGGCTGCTGATGACGGTTTTCTTCGGAATTCTGGTTGCGGGGACAGGATTTGAACCTGTGACCTTCGGGTTATGAGCCCGACGAGCTGCCAGACTGCTCCACCCCGCGTCTGATGCGAGTATTATAGGGCGTCTCGCCAATTTAGGCAATATTTATCCCACTCGTTCTTACGATAGCTCGAATATATTTCGCTGAATTCCGGCAACGGGCCGTTCGGTGTACAGTAAACATTATGAAATTTTGCTCAGAATGCGCCCACCCTGTTGAGTTGATGGTGCCGGCCGGTGACAACCGGCCGCGTTATGTTTGCGTCAACTGTTCTGCGATTCATTATCAAAATCCCAAGATGGTGATCGGCACGGTCCCGGTCTGGGAGCGCGACGGTCAATTGCAGGTTCTGTTATGCAAGCGCGCCATCGAACCGCGCCGCGGTTTCTGGACCTTGCCGGCGGGCTTCATGGAAAACAATGAAACCACGGCTGAAGCGGCCCAGCGCGAGACCGAGGAAGAAGCCGGCGCCAATATCGACCTGGGCCAGTTGTACACCCTGCTCAACGTGCCGCGCGTGCACCAGGTGCATATGTTCTACCTGGCGACCTTGCGCGACCTGGAGTTTGCGCCGGGCGAAGAAAGCCTCGACGTCAGGATGTTCACGGAAGCGGAAATCCCTTGGGATGACCTGGCCTTTCCGACCATCCGCACCACGCTGGAATGCTTTTTCGCCGACCGCGCCAGGATGCGCGAAGGCGGCAGCTACGGTTTCCACACCCAGGATATCACCCAGCCCATGCGCCAGCCGTCCGACACATGATTCCCTGGCTCGACGTCAATACGCCCTTCCCCGACGTCTCCGAAGCCCTGACCACGGACGCGCCGGGCCTGCTGGCTGCCGGCGCTGACTTATCGCCGAAGCGGCTGCTGGCCGCTTACCAGCGCGGCATCTTCCCATGGTTTTCGGAGGGGCAGCCCATCCTGTGGTGGAGCACCGACCCGCGCATGGTGCTGCGCACTGCCGACTTCAAGATTTCCGACAGCCTGCGCAAGACGCTGAAGAAGATTGCCCGCGACGGCGAGCGCTGGGAAGTGCGTTTCGACAGCGCCTTTGAACAGGTGATGCGCGCCTGCGCCGCGCCACGGCGCGACGGCCCCGGCACCTGGATTTCGGAAGACATCATTGCCGGCTACACCGGCCTGCACCGCCAGGGCTTCGCCCATTCTTCCGAACTGTGGCTGGACGGCGAGCTGGTGGGTGGTGCTTACGGCGTCTCCATCGGCACCATGTTTTACGGCGAATCGATGTTTGCGCGCGTCACCGACGGTTCCAAGGTAGCGCTGGCTTACCTCGTGCATTTCCTGCGGCAGCACGGCGTGGCGCTGATCGATTGCCAGCAAGAGACCGGCCACCTGGCCTCGCTGGGCGCGCGGCCCATTCCGCGCAAAGAGTTCATCGCGCACTTGCAGGCGAGTATTGTGATGCCCCAGATACGCGATTGGTGCCCTATCGCACCGTTTTAGGCCGCGGACGCGTTATGATATGAACCATGACGCAGCTTAACGACCTTCCATTCGCAACGTTGCAGTTTTATACAACGGCGCCTTACCCGTGCAGCTACCTTGATGCACGTCAGGCCCGCTCGCAGGTGGCAACGCCGTCGCACCTGATCAACGCCGACGTGTACTCGGAACTGGTGAAGAACGGCTTCCGCCGCAGCGGCATCTTTACTTATCGTCCATATTGCGACGGCTGCCAGGCCTGCATCCCGGTGCGCGTGGTGGCCGGCGGTTTCACCCCGACGCGCGGCCAGCGCCGGGCCTGGGCGCGCCACTGCAAGCTGGAAGCCGGCGTGGCCAGCCTGTCCTTCTCGGACGAGCATTACGATCTTTACCTGCGCTACCAGAGCACGCGCCACGCAGGCGGCGGCATGGACCAGGATTCACGCGACCAGTATGCCCAATTCCTGCTGCAAAGCCGGGTCAATACGCGCCTGGTGGAGTTCCGCGAACCGGGCGGCACGCTCCGCATGGTGTCCATCATCGACGTGCTGTCGGATGGCCTGTCGTCGGTCTACACCTTCTTCGACCCGGACGTGCCGGGTGCTTCCTTCGGCACCTATAACGTGATGTGGCAGATCGCGCAGGCGCATGAACTGGGACTCGACTTCGTCTACCTGGGCTACTGGATCGAAGACAGCCCGAAAATGAACTACAAAATCAAGTTCCAGCCCCTGCAGGCGCGCATCAAGGGCGTGTGGGGCCCGCTCACTTCCTCATCAGGTCCAGCAGTGCAACCGTAGTCGCCAGCACGCCGGTCTGGATCGACTTCTCGGCATCGGCGCGGAACAGCGGGCTGTGGTTGTAGGCAAGCGTGGCCTTGCCGGTGCGCGCCGCTTCCACCTGCGCGGCCGGCGTGCCGCCCACCATGAAATACACGCTCGGAATGCCCTGGCCGTAAATGAAATGGGCATAGTCTTCCCCCACCATGCTGCCGCGCTGGTAACCCTTGTCGAAAATGCCCTCGCCCAGCTTGCTTGACCAGACGCTGCGCAGGCGCTGCAGCATGGCCTTGTCGTTCAGGGTCGGTGGCACCGGGCGGTCGGTGTGGCGGATTTCCGGCAACTTGTCTTCCGGTACGCCTGCTGCACGCGCTGTGTTCTCAGCCACGCGCTTGATACCGTCCAGCAGCCTGGCGCGCGCCTCGTCGCTTTCGGAGCGCACGGTCAGTTCCAGGCGCGCCGTATCGCTGATCACATTGCCCTTGGTGCCGGCATGGAAGGAGCCGACGGTGATCAGGGCCGCTTCGCGCGGCGCGATATCGCGCGTGACGACGGTTTGCAGCGCCAGCACGATCTGCGACGCGATCACGACCGGGTCCTTGCCGGTATGCGGGCTGGCGCCGTGGGTACCAACGCCGTGCACCACGATTTCCATCAGGTCCGCGCCGGAGAACGGCGCTTCGCTGGCGTCGATCTTGCCGGCTTCGATATCGGCGCCCACGTGTAGCGCCAACGCATAATCGGGCTTGCCGAAACGTTTGTAGATGCCGTCGGCCATCATGTCGAGCGCACCGCCGGTACGCTCCTCCGCAGGCTGGCCAACCAGCATCAGCGTGCCTTTCCAGTCACCCTTGCGCGCGGCCATCTGGTGGGCGGTGCCCACCAGGCTGGTCATGTGCACGTCGTGGCCGCAAGCATGCATCACCGGCACCAGGTTGCCGCTCGCGTCCTTGACCTTCACCCTGGAGGCGTTCGGCGCATCGGACTTCTCTTCCACCGGCAGCGCGTCCATGTCGGCGCGCACCATCACGGTCGGGCCTTTGCCATTGCGCAGGATGGCCACCAGGCCGGTCTTGCCGATGCCTTCCGTTACCTCGAAACCTGCCGCACGCAACTCCCTGGCCATGCGCGCGGCGGTCTGCACTTCCATGTAGGACAGCTCCGGGTTGGCGTGCAGGTGGTTGAACAGGGGCTCGAGGCTGGCTTTGTAGTCGCTCGCGATGGCGGCGGCGAGCTGGTTTTCGGCGGCAATGGCAGGCAGGGAAAGGCAGGCCAGCAAGGCAAGTCCAGGCTTGATCACGGAAGGTCCTCCAGGGGGCGCAGTGTAAAATGCTACAAAATACACCAAAGCTGCCCACAAATGTCCGATAAATTCCTGTACACCCTCGCCCGCCCCATCCTGTTCTCGATGGACGCGGAATCGGCCCACCATTTCACCCTGCCGGCATTGAAGCGCCTGTCCGCACTGGGCCTGACGCGCGCCATGGTGCGCCGCCCGAAAGACGATCCGCGCACCGTCATGGGCCTGACCTTCCGCAATCCGGTCGGCCTGGCCGCCGGCCTGGACAAGGATGGCGCCTTCATCGATGCGCTGGCCGACCTGGGCTTCGGCTCCATCGAAGTGGGCACCGTGACTCCGCGCGCCCAGCCGGGCAACCCGAAGCCGCGCATGTTCCGCATCCCCGCTGCGCACGGCATCATCAACCGCATGGGCTTCAATAACGGCGGTGTCGACGCCTTCGTGGCCAATGTACAGTCCTCGCGCTTCTACCAGAACCGCGAGGGCGTGCTGGGCCTGAACATCGGCAAGAACGCCGACACGCCAATCGAGCGCGCGGTGGACGATTACCTGCACTGCCTGGACAAGGTCTATCCATATGCCAGCTATGTCACCGTCAACATCTCCTCGCCAAACACCAAGAACCTGCGCCAGCTGCAGGGTGCTTCGGAAGTCGATGGCCTGCTGTCGCAACTGAAGGAGGCGCAACTGCGCCTGGCCGACCAGCACAAGCGCTACGTGCCGATGACGCTGAAGATCGCGCCTGACATGGATGGCGACCAGGTGAAGAACATCGCCGACGCCCTGCTGCGCCACAAGATCGATGGCGTGATCGCCACCAACACGACCCTGAGCCGCACGGCGGTGGAAGGCATGCAGCATGGCGCGGAAGCCGGCGGCCTGTCCGGCGCGCCGGTGTTCGAACTGTCGAACAACGTGATCCGCCTGCTGAAGGCGGAACTGGGCGACGCCCTGCCGATCATCGGCGTGGGCGGCATCATGCAGGGCAAGGATGCCAAGGCCAAGATCGAAGCCGGCGCGCAGCTGGTGCAGCTCTATTCCGGCCTGATTTACGCCGGCCCGGCCCTGGTGCGCGATTGCGCCGACGCGCTGCGAGGCTAAGCGTGGAAAAGATCGCCCTTGGCCGCAGCGACCTGAAGGTCAGCAGGATCTGCCTCGGCACGATGACCTTCGGCCAGCAAAATAGCGAAGCCGATGCGCACGCCCAGCTCGATGTTGCGCTCGAGCGCGGCATCAACTTCATCGACACCGCCGAGCTGTACCCGGTGATGCCGTCCGCTGCGACGCAGGGCGATACCGAACGCTTCATCGGCACCTGGCTGAAAAAGTCCGGCCGCCGTGCCGACGTGGTGCTGGCGACCAAGATTGCAGGCCCGAATCCGTACATGCACTGGATCCGCAAGGGCAAGAGCAACCACAATGCGGCCAATATCCGCGCCGCGGTGGAAACCAGCCTGCAGCGCCTGCAGACCGATGTCATCGACCTGTACCAGCTGCACTGGCCAAGCCGCAATGTCCCGATCTTCGGCGCCAGCCGGTTCGACCCCGACAAGGAGCGCCACAGCATCGCCATCGAGGAAACGCTGGCCGTGCTCGGTGAGCTGATCAAGGAAGGCAAAATCCGCCACATCGGCGTATCGAACGAAAGCAGCTGGGGAGTGTCCGAATTCGTCAAGCAGGCCGAGATGAAGGGCCTACCGCGCATTGCCACCATCCAGAACCTGTACAACCTGACGGCGCGCCATTTCGAGACCAGCTTCCTGGACGAGACCTGCTTCCGCGAGCAAGTCAGCCTGATGGCCTATAGCCCGCTGGCGTTCGGCCAGCTCACCGCCAAGTATCTCGATGATCCGAAAGCGCACGGCCGCCTGACGATCTTCCCGCCGTCCTGGAGCCCGCGCTACCTGCGCCAGGGGGTGCTGGATGCTGTGGCGCAGTACGCCAGGCTGGCGCGCGACAACGGCATGACGCCGGCCCAGCTCGCGCTGGCTTGGTGTTATTCACGCTGGTTCGTCGCCTCCACCATCATCGGCGCCACCACGCTGGCGCAGCTCCGGGAAAACATCGACGCCTTCGATGTCCGCCTGTCACCGGAAGTCGTGGCAGCAGTCGACGCGATCCACGCCAAACTGCCCAATCCCGGCCAGTAAGCGCTCGCGCCGGAACAGTCCTTTTCACAGTTTCTTCACGGGCGCTGCCCTAAGCTGGGTGTTCCACCACTGCGTTAGGGCAAACCATGAAAAAACTGTTCGCACTTGTCATTCTCTGCGTCTCCGCCACTGCCTCGGCGCAGGAGCAGAGGCTCGTTCACCAGGACGTCAAACGAAAATACATTGTCTACACCCCGGCGTCCTACGCAAGCAGGCCACAGCAACAATTCCCCGTGGTGGTCAATTACCATGGTGGCGGAATGACGATGCGCGAACAGATGCTCTATACGCAGATGAATCGGACGGCCGACCGCGAAAACTTCATCGCGGTTTACCCGCAAGGCATCAAGCAGGATTGGAACGTCAATTTCGAACGCGAGAATAAGGATGGCAGCGACGACATCGGTTTCACTGAAGCGATGCTGGCCAAACTGGCGCAGGAGTACCGCATCGACCGCAGCCGCATCTATGCAACCGGCCTGTCACGAGGCGGCTTTTTTAGCCTGCGTATCGCCGCTGAACTGCCGCACCTGTTTGCGGCAGTGGCGGCGGTGGGCGCGACAACGCCGCAATCGCTTGTCGACCAGGCCGTAAAACGCGGCAACGCCGGACAGGCCGGCACGGTTGGCATCATGCACCTGCTCGGCACTGCCGACGAGATCGTGGCCTTCGGCGGCAAGCAAGGCAGCTATCTTTCAGCCGCAGATTCGTATCATTTCTGGCTAAGGAACAACGGGATCGTCGACGCTAGCGCGAAACAGCGCAGTATCGACAACGACAAGCACGACGACACCGAGGTGGCCTTCCTCGAGCAGAGCCGGGATGGCGTCGGCGTGGCATTGGTCACGGTCAGCAACGGCGGCCATACCTGGGCCGGAGCAGACGCTTTCAACGTTGGTCTGCCGCTCGGAAAAACCACGCGCGAGATCGAGGCCAATAGCGTGATCTGGGAGTTCCTTGCCCGGCACCGCAAACAAGCGCCAACCGGCGGTCAATAAACCACAATCTCACCAATTCCCACTTGCCTGTCCGAACCCTTGTTGGTAGCATCGTGGCTCCAGGGTGTCCGCCTTGCCGGCCCCCAGCCTGCCCTGGTCCACAGCCGCCCCACCCTTGCGGTATTACTACTCCCACACCAAGAACTTTGCTTGCGCCTGCGCGCAGGCTGGAGCCGTGCATGCTGAACAACCTGACAATCAAAACCCGCCTGGTGGCTGTCCTGGCAATCCTTTGCGTCACCATGACGATCATCGGTACGGCCGGCATCGCCAGCCTGTCCAAGTCCAATGCATCTTTGCAAACCGTGTACGAAGACCGCCTGGTCGCCTTGGGCATGCTGCAGGAAGTGATCCGCACCATCAACCGCAACCAGCTTACGGTTGCCAAGGCTGTCAGCGACGATCCCGCCCGCCTGCCGGAAGCAGTCAAGGCAGTGGAAGAAGCGCGGGCTAAGGCAAGCAAGGTATGGCAGGAGTACGCGCTAACGAAGCTGACGCCCGAAGAAAAAGTCCTGGTTGACCGCTTCGTTGCAGCGCGTACCGCCTTCCTCGATGAAGGCCTGAATCCGGCCATCGAGGCCGCGCGTTCGGCCGACGTTGAAAAGATGAAGAATCTGTTGCACGGCCGCATGAATGAACGATACCTGGCCGTGCGCGAAGTCATGAACCAGTTGATCCAGCTCCAAATGGATGTAGGCAAGCAGGAATACGAGGCTTCGCAAGCGAGCTACGCCAGCTTCCGCCTGCTCGCTTCCGGCTTGCTGGCCGGTGGCCTGGCGTTGGCAGCAGGCATAGGCTGGTGGCTGGTGCGCAGCATTACCGTGCCATTGAATCGCGCCGTCCGCATCGCACAAGGCGTTGCGGCGGGCGACCTGACGCAGCAGATCGAGGCCGGCTCGCAGGACGAAACCGGAAAACTGCTGTCTGCCCTGCGCGAGATGAATAGCAGCCTGGCCGGCATTGTCGGCGATGTGCGCCAAGCAACCGACTCCATTACGACAGCGTCCTCCGAAATCGCCAGCGGCAACCTGGATTTGTCGTCGCGCACCGAACAGCAAGCCAGTTCGCTGGAGGAAACCGCCTCGTCGATGGAGGAGCTGACTTCGACCGTGCGCCAGAATGCCGACAATGCCCGGCAGGCCAACCAGTTGGCCGACAATGCATCCACCGTGGCGCGGCGCGGCGGCGACGTGGTGTCGCAGGTCGTGGACAAGATGAGCGCCATCAACGAATCGGCCTACAAGATCGTAGAGATCATTTCGGTGATCGACGGCATCGCGTTCCAGACCAATATCCTCGCTTTGAACGCGGCGGTGGAAGCGGCGCGCGCCGGCGAACAGGGGCGCGGTTTCGCGGTCGTCGCTTCGGAAGTGCGCAACCTGGCGCAACGCGCGGCCGGCGCCGCCAAGGAGATCAAGCAGCTCATCGACAGTTCGGTAGCGCAGGTGGAGGAAGGCAGCCGCCTGGCCGACCAGGCCGGGTCCACCATGCGCGAAGTGGTCGGCAGCGTGCAGCAGGTGACGGACATCATCGCCGAGATTTCCGCGGCCAGCGGCGAGCAGAGCGCCGGCATTGAGCAGATCAACGAAGCCGTCGTACAGATGGATAATGTGACGCAGCAGAACGCGGCGCTGGTGGAGCAGGCTGCTGCCGCGGCCGGCGCCTTGCAGGACCAGGCAGCGTCGCTGGCGCAGGCCGTCAGCGTATTCCGCCTGACGGCGCCGGCGCCGGCGGCGCGTGCCACCGTTACCCGGCTCAAGCCGCGCAGCGCGGCGACTGCCGCCCTGGCGCCTGTCCCCAGGCAGCGAACCGCTGCCGCCGGCGACGGTTGGGAAGAGTTCTAAGCCGGCTTAAACGGCGTCGCCGCCCTGCAAGGCGTGCTCGACTTCGGCCCGCGTCAAATCGGGAGCGAACTGCGCGATGAACTCGTAGGCATACGATCGCAGGTACGCCCCCTTGCGCAGCGCAAGCCGGGTCGTATTGGCGGCAAACAGGTGCGAAGCCTCGATGGCACGCAGCCCCTTGTCGCGGCCATGGTCGAAGGCCATCGATGCCACCAGGCCAACGCCCAGGCCCAGCGACACGTATTGCTTGATAACGTCGGAATCCATTGCGGTCAGCACGATGTCGGGGCGCACGCCGGCCTTGTCGAAGGCGGCATCGATGTGGCCACGGCCGGTGAAGCCGACGTCGTAAGTGATCAGCGGGTATTCGGCCAGGTCTTCCAGCCGGATCGGGGAACGCGTCAGCAGAGGGTGGCCATCCGGCACCACCACCAGGTGGCTCCAGCGATAGCAGGGGAAAGACACCAGGTCGGGGAACTGCGACAGGCCTTCGGTGGCAATGCCGATATCGGCCTTGCCCGACAGGACCCATTCCGCGATATGGTCGGGAGCGCTTTGCTGCAGGGCGATGCGCACATCCGGGAACTCATTGCGGAAATGCGAGACCGCCTTCGGCAGCGCGTAGCGCGCCTGGGTGTGGGTAGCGGCGATGGTCAGCGTGCCGCTTTTCTGGCCGGTGAACTCCAGGCTGGCCTGCTGCAGGTTTTCCGCTTCCACCAGCAGACGGTCGACGATCTTCAGGATGCCTTTGCCAGGCTCGGTCAGCCCGGTCAGGCGCTTGCCGTTGCGCTCGAAGATGATGACGCCAAGTTCGTCTTCCAGCTCGCGGATCTGGCGGCTCACACCAGGCTGGGACGTGAATAGGGCATTGGCCACTTCGGTCAGGTTGTAGTTGCGGCGCGCCGCTTCGCGCACGGAGCGCAGTTGCTGGAAGTTCATGCGTGTGCCCCTTCATCCACAAAGACCCGCAGGCGCTTGGGACGCACCACCAGGGTTTCACCGTCTTTCAGGTTCAGCTGGATATAGCGTTCGTTGGAAATCGTGGCTTCGATGATCTGGGCGTTGTCGGTGCGCTCCAGGTCGAGCTGGGCCAGCGGGCCGATCGCGTGGGCACGGCGCAGCTTGACCACGATGCCTTCCGCGCCCTCCACATAGCGCTCGACTTCCAGGTCGTGCGGGCGGATATAAGCTGTGCCCTTGCCGCTGCCATGGCCTTCAACATCGAATTCCACGCCGTCGCTGGCCAGCACGCCCTCATGCACGCGGCCGTGGAACACGTTGACGTTGCCGAGGAAGCCATACACAAACGGCGAGGCAGGATGGTTGTACACCTCGTCCGGCGATCCCAGTTGCTCGACGCGGCCCTTGTTCATCAGCACCACGCGGTCGGCCACTTCCAGCGCTTCCTCCTGGTCGTGCGTGACGAAGATCGAGGTCACGTGCAACTCGTCGTGCAGGCGGCGCAGCCAGCGGCGCAGCTCCTTGCGCACCTTGGCGTCCAGCGCGCCGAACGGCTCGTCCAGCAGCAGCACGCGCGGTTCGACGGCCAGGGCGCGCGCCAGGGCGATACGCTGGCGTTGGCCGCCGGACAGCTGCGGCGGATACCGGTCGGCCAGCCAGTCCAGCTGCACCAGTTCCAGCAGTTCCTTCACCTTGCGGCGGATCTGTTCTTCCGACGGACGCTCCTTGCGCGGCTTGACGCGCAGGCCGAAGGCCACGTTCTCGAACACGGTCATGTGCTTGAACAGCGCATAGTGCTGGAACACGAAGCCAACCTGGCGCTCGCGCACATGGCGGTCGGAGGCGTCGGCGCCATCCAGCAGCACCTGGCCCGAATCCGGATGTTCCAGGCCGGCGATGCAGCGCAGCAGCGTGGTCTTGCCGCAGCCCGATGGGCCCAGCAGCGCGGTCAGCTCGCCCTGCGGGAAGTCGAGCGAAACATTATCCAGGGCGACGAAGTCGCCGAAACGCTTGTTGATGTTCTTGACTGCGATCGTCATCTCAATGCTCCTTGGCGTCATCGCCGTAGTTTTCGTGCAGGCGCCATTCGATAAAGGTTTTCACTGCCAGGGTCACCAGCGCCAGCAGGGCCAGCAGCGAGGCCACGGCAAAGGCGGCGGCAAAGTTGTATTCGTTGTACAGGATCTCGACCTGCAGCGGCATGGTATTGGTCTCGCCGCGGATATGGCCTGAGACCACCGACACCGCGCCGAACTCGCCCATGGCGCGGGCGTTACACAGGATCACGCCGTACAGCAGGCCCCACTTGATATTCGGCAGGGTCACGCGGAAGAAGGTTTGCCAGCCGTTCGCGCCCAGCACCACGGCCGCTTCCTCTTCTTCGCTGCCCTGCGCCTGCATCAGCGGGATCAGTTCGCGCGCCACGAACGGGAAGGTGATGAACACGGTGGCGATCACGATACCGGGCACAGCGAACAGGATCTTGATGTCGTGCTCCGCCAGCCATGGGCCGAACCAGCCCTGGGCGCCGAACAGCAGCACATAGATCAGGCCCGAGATCACTGGCGATACCGAGAACGGCAGGTCGATCAGCGTCAGCAGCAGGCTCTTGCCGCGGAATTCAAACTTGGTGATGGCCCAGGAAGCGGCTACACCAAACACCAGGTTGAACGGCACGGCAATAGCGGCCGTCAGCAAGGTAAGCTTGATGGCAGCAATCGAATCGTCTTCCATGATGGCGCTGGCATACACGTCCCAACCCTTCTTCAGTGCTTCGGCGAACACGGCGACCAGCGGCACGAACAGGAACAGGGTCAGGAAAGTCAGCGCCACAGCGATCAGGGCGTAACGCACCCAGCGCGGCTCCAGCACATCGTGGCGTTGCGGCAGTTCTCCGCGGCGGATCGGGCTTACGGATGTGCTCATTTGGCATTCCTCCCGCGCGACCAGGCTTGCAGCAGGTTAATCGTCAGCAGCATGATGAAGGAAGCCACCAGCATGACCACGGCGATGGCAGTGGCGCCGGCGTAGTCGTATTGTTCCAGTTTGGTGATGATGAACAGCGGGGTGATCTCGGACACCAGCGGCATATTGCCGGCGATGAAAATGACCGAGCCGAATTCACCCGTGGCGCGCGCGAAAGCCAGCGCAAAACCGGTCAGCAGCGAAGGCAAGATTGTCGGGAAGACCACGCGGCGGAAAGTCTGGAAGGCCGAGGCGCCCAGGCTGGCCGCGGCTTCTTCCAGTTCGCGCTCGGCGTCTTCCAGCACCGGCTGCACGGTACGCACCACGAAAGGCAGGCCGATGAAGGTCAGCGCCACCACCACGCCCAACGGGGTAAAGGCGACCTTGAGGCCCAGCACGCCCTCGATATAGCGGCCGAACCAGCCATTGGAGGAATACAGGGCGGTCAGCGTAATGCCGGCAACCGCGGTCGGCAGCGCGAAAGGCAGGTCGACCAGCGCGTCGACAATGCGCTTGCCGGGGAATTTGTAGCGCACCAGTACCCAGGCCACGATGCCGCCGAAGAAGACATTCAGCAAGGCGCCAAGAAAGGAGGCGCCGAAAGTCAGTTTGTAGGAGGCGACCACGCGTTCCGAGGTGACGGCGCTCCAGAAGCCATCCCAGGTCATGGTGAAGGTTTTCAGGAAGATTGCCGACAGCGGGATCAGGACGATCAGCGTCAGGTACAGGATGGTGAAACCGAGCGACAGGTTAAAGCCCGGCATCACGCGGTATGGCGCTTTGCGGGCCTTGACCTCTCCTCCGAGTGCGGTTGCCGGGGTAGGCACCGATGCAGCTACTGCAGGCATGCTTGCTCCCTTATTACATTTTCGACTAACAGGAGCGCATGTTCGCATTCATGCGTTATAAACCAAACTACCCTTTTTTCATTTGCTTAGATGCCAAATTCGCAGTGGGCAAGCTTTCAGGCCACCAGTTTCGCTGCTACCGACACCAGCACCGTGGCCAGCACGCCGCGCAGGAAACGCTCCGGCATGGAGCGCGCAAACCAGGAGCCGATGGTAATGCCGGGCACCGAGCCTACCAGCAAGGTCGCCAGGAGCGACCAGTCGATGGAGCCCAGCCACCAGTGCCCCACCGCGGCAATTGCCGTCAACGGCACGGCATAGGCGATATCGGTGCCGGCCACTTCTGCCGGCGTAAGGCGGGGATACATCAGCACCAGCAGCGTGGCACCAACGGCGCCGGCCCCAATGGAAGAAATGGTTACCAGCGTGCCCAGTACGGCGCCGGCAAGGACGGTGGCCGTTGCCAGCGCCCTGCCCTGCAGCTGCCGTTCCGGGTGAGCCAGCATCCAGGCCAGCATCTTGCCGCGGAATAGGATGGCGACCACGGTCAGCATGACGGAACCGGCGATGCAGATGCGGATCACATGGCCGATTTGCTTGTCCAGGGCGCCGAAATACTTCAGGCCCAGGGTCGCAGCAAGGGCTGCAGGCAAGGCGCCGTAGCACAGCAGGCGCACCACGTCCCAGCGCACCGTGCCACGCAGACGGTGCGTGAGGGTGCCGGCAGTCTTGGTGATGGAGGCAAAGGCCAGGTCGGTGCCCACCGCCACCGAGGGCGAAACGCCGAACACCAGGGTCAGGATGGGCGTCATGAGCGAACCGCCGCCTACGCCGGTTAATCCGACCAGCGTGCCTACGACAAAACCAGAAACGATGAACGACAGATCCATGCGATATCCTTCCAAGACCCGCTAGGGTATCGAGAGCGCAATGGAAACTCAACAACGAATTCCTTATTTGCTTATGAAAAAAGCGCCCCGAGGGGCGCTTTCGTGCGCGCAGCAGCGGTTTAGAAGGCGGTATCGAACTTCAGGTACATCGAACGGCCATTTACGCCGAATGGGCAGGTCTCCCAGCAGTATTTGAAGCCCATGTTCGCCAGGGCGCCACCATTGGTCCATTCAGATGGGTAGGTATCGAACAAGTTGTTGACGCCGAAAGCCAAGGTGGTCTTCTTGCTAAAGCTATAACGCACGCTCGAATCCACAATCCATTTGGCATCCCAGGTGTGCAACGGGCCAAAACCTTCGCCGCTCACTTCGCCGTAATAGTTAGCACGTGCATTCACGTTCCACGGGCCAGTGGTGTAGTCGGCAGCAATGACATGATGCTTGCGTGGCTGGCCACGCTCGATCAGGGTCACCTGCGCCTGGCTAAAGAGCTGCTCGCCGGTCAGCAAGGTCGATGGCGAATGACGCTTGGTGACTTCGGTCTTGTTGAAGCCTAACTGGCCGGACAGTACCAGCGTCGAGGACGTGAACCTGGTGGTGTGGTCGGCGACGATGTCCAGGCCACGGGTGGTGGTGTCAACCGCGTTGGTGAAGAACTGCGCCTGGCCGACGCTCAGCGGGTTCAGCACGTTGGCGATCGGGCCGCCGCCCTCTTCCGGCGTGATCTCGCTCGAGAACACGATACGGTCCTTAATCTTGATCTGATACACGTCAGCGGTCAGCGACATGTTCTTTGCCGGACGCAGCACCATGCCGATCGAGGCATTGCGCGAAGTTTCTTCCTTTAACGGCTTGATACCCAAGGCGGTGGTAACAAGACTGCCTTCACGCGCGGTCAGGGTTTCGGTCAATTCGCCAGCGTCGTTCAGGTTGGTCGATACCGAGCTGTAGAACTTCTGCTGCACACCCGGTGCGCGGAAGCCGGACGACACGCTGCCGCGCAGGCCGAATTCCTTGGTCGGGTCCCAGCGCGCACTGAGCTTGCCAGTGGTTGTATTGCCAAAGTCGGAATACTTCTCGTAGCGCACTGCAGCTGCCAGCAGCAGATCCTTGACCGGACGGTATTCAGTATCCAGGAACAGGGCGATATTATGGCGGCCTTCGTCAACCTCAGTGGCAGGGGTGTAGCCCGGGAAGCCCTGGGTGCCGGAGGCCGCTTTGCCGCCTTTCTGGTTGATGATGTCGATCGCGGGGTTGTTGGTGCGACCGTACTGATAGGACACCGGGTCGCCAGCGACGATCTGGTAGTTATCGCGGCGGTATTCAAAGCCGGTTGCCACAAAGACTTCTTCGCTGCCGAATTTAACCGGGCCTTTCACATCAGCATTGAAGGTCGTCTGGTTGAACTTCAGCTTGCCGGTGTCGGCTTCGAGCGGCGACTCGGCATAGATGCCGCCACCTGGTTTTGGCTCATACCAATAGGAGACGTTGATCGTTTGCTTCTCGTGGAAATCGAGCTCGCTGCGGCCATGGTTGATGCTGATGTCGGCCTTCCAGTCATTCGGCAGGTCGCGGCGATAGCCGAAGGCAAACGACGCATCTTTCACGGTAGTGCGGATATTCGGCAGGAAGCCGTTCGGATACACAGCCGGAACATTACGGGCATCATCATTCGGACGGAAGAACCCGGAAGAGTCCCCCTTGCGCTTGGAAACGCCGCCGAAGCTATAGAACTCGCCCACTTTGTCGACCGGCAGGGCGGCGTTCCACCACAGGTACGCATCCTTTGCATCGCTGTCGCCAATGCGCTGCGTCACGCGCGGCGGATTGACGCGCACCGAGTCGGGTCCGGCGCGGTTGGTCTCATCGCGCTTGCGCCCTTCCAGCGAAAGGTTGACGTAGCCGCCGTCCTCGCCCAGCGACCAGCCGCGGTTCACGCTGGCCGAAACCATGTCGCCGTCACCTTCCTTGGTGGTGCCAACCTGGCCACTGAGGGCGGTTTCGTTCACGTTCGACTTCAGCACGATGTTGATCACGCCGGCAATCGCGTCCGAGCCGTATTGGGCGGCCGCGCCATCGCGCAGCACTTCGATGTGGTGGATGGCCGACAGCGGGATCGCGTTGATGTCGGTACCGGCCGAACCGCGGCCGATGGTTTGCTGCACGTTGACCAGCGCCTGCTGGTGGCGGCGCTTACCGTTCACCAGTACCAGCAACTGGTCAGGGCCGAGCGAGCGCAGGGTCGCAGGACGGATGATGTCGGTACCGTCGCTGATGAAGGTGGTGGAGAAGTTGAACGAGGGGTCGAGGGTCTGCAGCAGCTTGCCCAGCTCCAGCGGGCCTGCCGTATGCAGGTCCTTGGCATTGATCAGGCCAACGGGCGCTGCGGTATCCAGCGCAGTCTTGGCAGTGGCACGCGAGCCCAGCACGACCACGGTCTGCTGTTCTTCAGCGGCGGGTTGGGCGGCGGTCTGTGCGTAAGCTTGCGAGGTGGCCAGCAAAACAGCACTGGCGATGAGGGTGCGTTTCATAGGTAATCCGATCTCTCTAACGATTTTTATTTGGTGCCGCGAAAAAAATACTAACCTCGCACAATAGAACTCACAAAGGAATAATTCATTTATGACAAGTGAATCACCTGCCAACGTTGCATGAATGGAACAGATCCAAGGCTATTGGCTTGTATTCAGCCAAGTGCTACATTGTCTGCAAGCGATTCAAGGGAGGAAGTGTGATGACTGATGCTCTGTTGCTGACCGACCGTTTGTGCGACCTGACCGAAATGGCCCTGCAGGCCTACACCAAGTTCGAAAAGGCCACTGTCTACTGCACCGCCAAGCACCTGATGGCCGATTTCGAGGACGCCGGGCTGCCGCTGGCGGCCTTCGATAAATTGTCGACCATCCAGGCAGCTATCCTGGCGGCGGTCGAATTCGCCCCGCCCGGCGGCAAGAACAATCCCCAATGCATCGTCGCAGCACGCAACGAGATTGCCGCGCTGCGCGAAATGCTGAAGGAAAAAAAGCGCCCCGAAGGGCGCCTGCAAGAACATTTGCACTAGCCATTCCAGGGACCTGGTGATCGTCTCCCCTTCCTGACCGGCATACTTCCGAAACCGTTACTTGTTCGGTTGCGGCGTGATGCGCAGGTAAGGACGCGGGGCCTTGAAGCCGGCCGGGTACTTCTGTTTGATCACTTCCGGATCCTGTACGGTGAGCGGGATGATCACGTCATCGCCATCCTTCCAGTTGCCTGGGGTGGCGACGGTGTGCTTGTCGGTCAGCTGCAGGGCATCGATCACGCGCAGCACTTCCTCGAAGTTGCGGCCGGTGCTCAGCGGGTAAGTGATCTGCAGGCGTACTTTCCTGGCCGGGTCGATCACGAACAGAGAGCGTACGGTGGCGGTGGCCGACTGGTTCGGGTGGATCATGTCGTACAGCTCGGCCACCTTGCGGTCAGCGTCGGCGATGATCGGGAAGCCCACCACGGTTTGCTGCGTCTCTTCGATATCCTTGATCCACTCCCGGTGCTTGTCGGCCGGATCGACCGACAAGGCGATCGCCTTGACGTTGCGCTTGTCGAACTCCGGCTTCAGCCTGGCGGTCAGGCCCAGTTCCGTGGTGCAGACCGGCGTGAAGTCGGCCGGGTGCGAGAACAGCACTACCCAGGAATCTCCGGCCCACTCATGAAACCTGATACTGCCAATGCTGGAATCCTGTTCGAAGTCCGGTGCGGTATCGCCAAGGCGTAAACTCATTCTTATTCTCCAAAGTTATATTCGATGCGCGCTGCGCCAGGACCTGCAGCAGGCGCTGGCCGAAACGCCAGTCGCCAAGCCCCGATTCAGCGTTGATATGTCCCAGCGCTCCCGCGTTGACGAAGTCGCTGCCCCAGCGCCGCGCCCAGGTTTCGGCGCTTTGCGCCGTCATCCATGGGTCGTTGGTGCTGGCCACCATGATCGACGGGCAAGGCAGTTCACCGTGCGGCAGCAAGGAGCTGACCTGGAACTTGTCGGGATCGGCAGGCCCCACCAGCAATACCCCCGCCACGTGGGGGGAGGTTGAACGTGACAGGCTTAATGCTGTGGTGAGGCAGCCGAAACTGTGTGCAACGATCAGGGTCGGACGACGGTCCTCGTCCAGCACCTCATCCAGGCGGTCGGCCCAGCGCAGCAGGACCGGATCACTCCAGCGCCGCTGCTCTACCCGCTCAAAGCGCGGGTACAGGCGCTGCCAGCGGCTCTGCCAGTGTTCGGGCCCGCTGTTATGCAGGCCTGGCGCGACCAGGACGCGGAATCGGTTCAATAGTTGGATCGCCATGGCCCCTCCGTTGCGTGGAATGCTTGATTTACTGGCCCGCGACTTTCGCGCCAGGCTGGTAGATCTGGTCAAATACGCCGCCGTCGGCAAAATGGGTCTTCTGCGCGGCAGTCCAGTCGCCAGCGACGTCGGTGAGCCGGAACAGCTTCACGCTCGGGAACTGGGCGGCGTATTTCTTCGCTTCCTTCTCGATGCTTGGGCGGTAGTAGTTCTTGGCGATGATGGCCTGGGCCTGGTCGGTGTACAGGAAGTTCAGGTAGGCCTCGGCCACCTTGCGCGTGCCGCGTTTGTCGACCACCTTGTCGACCACGGCCACGGGGGGCTCGGCCAGGATCGAGACGGAAGGCGCCACGATTTCAACCTTGTCCGGGCCCAGTTCCTTGATCGCCAGCAGGGCTTCGTTTTCCCAGGCAATCAGCACATCGCCGATGCCGCGTTCCACGAAAGTGGTGGTGGCGCCGCGTGCGCCGGAATCGAGCACCGGCACGTTCCTGTACAGCTTTTTGAGGTATTCGCGGGCAGCGGCATCGCTGCCGCCCGGCTGGCGCAGCGCGTAACCATAAGCGGCCAGGTGGTTCCAGCGCGCGCCACCGGAAGTCTTGGGGTTCGGGGTGATCACTGCCACGCCCGGCCTGACCAGGTCGCTCCAGTCCTTGATGCCTTTCGGGTTGCCCTTGCGGACCAGGAAGACGATGGTGGAGCTATAGGGGGAAGCATTATGGCCCAGGCGCTTCTGCCAATCCTTGTTCAGCAAGCCACGCTCGGCGACGGCGTCAATGTCGTAGGCCAGCGCCAGCGTCACTACATCGGCCTCCAGGCCATCGATCACGGCGCGCGCCTGTTTGCCGGAACCGCCGTGCGACTGCTTGATCTTCACGTTGTCGCCGGTCCTGGCCTTCCATTCCTTGGCAAAGGCAGCGTTGACATCCTGGTACAGCTCGCGGGTCGGATCGTAGGAGACGTTGAGCAAGCTCACGTCAGCTGCCTGCGCCACTGCGGCGGTGGCAAACAAGGCAGCAGCAATCAGTTTCCTGGACAGCATCTGGTTTCCCCTTAATGTTTGGAGATGCCAGATTAACTGCCCCTTATATAAATACGAACGAATACTTTCGTCGTTCGTTATACAGGAAAGTAATTAAAAGAAGCGGTTCACCAACACCACCAGCCAGGCAGCGCCCGACAGCAGGCAAGAGAGCAGCACAGCGGCACTGCCAAAATCCTTGGCGTTCTTGGACAGCGGATGGCGTTCCAGCGACACCCGGTCCACGACCGCTTCGATCGCGGAATTGATGAGTTCAACGATCAGCACGATCACCATGCTGCCGATCAACACCAGTTTCTGAAACGCCGAAACGGGCAATAACAGGGCGGCGATGGTGCCGATGACGAAAACGAACAGTTCCTGGCGGAAAGCATGCTCGGAACGGATGGCGGTCTGCAGGCCCTGCAGGGAGTAGAAAAAGGCCGAGAAAATACGCTTCAGGCCGCTCTTGCTTTTAAATTCGCTAGTAGGTTCCATGGACACGGATTATAGCGACAGAATTCCCATTTTTTTCACATCATGGTATAAATAAGTCTGCCTATACCGCACTGCACCAACCACATTATGAAAAGCGAAACCTTGCCCCCGCAAGAGCAGAAAACCACGATCCAGGTGATCGAGCGCATGACTGCATTGCTGGACGCTCTTGCGAAATACCCTGATCCGGTGAGCCTGAAGGAACTTTCGAAAGTCTCCGGGCTGCACCCTTCCACCGCCCACCGCATCCTGAACGACCTGGTGGTGACGCGCTTTGTCGACCGCGTCGAGCCCGGCACCTACCGCCTGGGCATGCGCCTGCTGGAACTGGGCAATGTGGTCAAGAGCCGCCTGTCGGTGCGCGAAGCCGCCCTCGATTCGATGCGCGCCCTGCACAAGAAGACGCAGCAGACCATCAACCTGTCGGTGCGCCAGGGCGATGAGATCGTGTATATCGACCGCGCCTACTCCGAGCGTTCGGGCATGCAGGTGGTGCGCGCGATTGGCGCACGCGGCCCGCTGCACCTGACGTCGACCGGCAAGCTGTTCCTGTCGGTGGACGAACCGAAGGCGATCCGCGCCTATGCCACCCGCACCGGGCTGGCCGGCCACAACAAGAATTCGATTACCGACCTGGCGCGCCTGGAGCGCGAATTGAGCCTGGTACGCGCACGCGGCTATGCGCGTGACAACGAGGAACTGGAGCTGGGCGTGCGCTGCATGGCGGCCGGCATCCGCGACGATTCCGGCAAACTGGTGGCAGGCTTGTCGATTTCCGCGCCGGCAGACCGGCTGCAGGACGATTGGCTGGAAGACCTGGTCAATACCGCCAACCAGATCTCCGCCACCCTGGGTTACATCCCCGAGTAAGACTGGGCGCCGGTGCTGGCGCCGCTGACATTCTCACCAAAGGTTGGCTTCAGCGAAACCAGCCAGTTCTTCATGCGGGTGGCATCGGCCACACGCGCCGCGGAACCCTTGGCATCGAGCAGCACCATGATGACGGCGCGGCCTTCCACCATGGCCTGCATGATCAGGCAACGGCCGGCTTCGTTGATGAAGCCGGTTTTCTGCAGGCCGATTTCCCAGCCCGAGTTGGCGGCCACCAGGCGATTGGTGGTGCCGAACCAGCGCGGACGGCCGCTCGCTTCGACCAGGGCCTTCGGATCGGTGGAGAATTCGCGCAGGATCGGATGTTCGTAGGCGGCCTGCACCAGCTTCGCCAGGTCGCGGGCGCTGGCCATATTCCGTTTCGACAGACCGCTCGAATCGACGAACTGGCTGTCGGCCATGCCCAGCGACTGGGCCTTGGCATTCATTGCCGCCACAAAGGATGGCAAACCGCCGGGATAGTTGCGGCCAAGTGCGGACGCGGCACGGTTCTCCGAGCTCATCAGGGCAATGTGCAGCATGTCGCGGCGGGTCAGCTGGTCACCGACTTTCAGGCGCGAGGAGCTGAATTTTTCGCGGTCGACGTCTTCGTCGGTCACGGTCAGCACTTCATCGAGGTCCTGGTTGGCTTCCACCACCACCAGTCCGGTCATCATCTTGGTGATCGAGGCGATCGGCAGGGCCACGCCGGCATTCTTCTCGAACAGGACTTCGGAATTGGCCTGGTCCAGCACCAGGGCCACATTGGATTTCAGGTCCAGGGGATCGCGCACCAGGTTCAGGCCGGCCAAGTCGCCCATGGTGGGACGGTTGAAGTCATTCACCTTGGTGACGCGTGCGTAGACAACCTTGCTCTTGCCGCGGACCTTGACGGTGCGTTTGACGACGTAAGCCTTGCTGGCGGGAGCGGCATAGCGGGTACCAGCTTTCTTGACGGCCGCTTGCGCAGTCCCCATCGAAGCCGATGCGCACAGCAAGGACACAAGCGCGCTAATAGCAAGTTTCTTCATTCGTCATTCCCCGGTGTGAAGCAGCAGAATCGCTAGTTGCAGTGTAGCAAAATCAGATTCTCGCGCAAGCATTTCCGAAGTAAAGTTTTCAGCCTCACAATACACATTTTTCAGAGTGACGCGAGACTGCAACGGAAGCTTGTTCACTCCATAAATTTAACAAATTTGGCAATGGGTTCGCGCTCGGTTACCAGCGTGTTTTCAATTTTGCCACTATCAGCATAGCCAAGCGACATCCCACATACAACAGTTTCACTGGCCGGCAGGCCCAATACTTCGCTGATGATGCGGTGGTACTGGGTAAAAGCTGCCTGCGGGCAGGTATCGAGGCCACGGCCGCGTGCCGCCACCATGATACTTTGCAAAAACATCCCATAATCAAGCCAGGAGCCCTGCTCCATGATGCGGTCGATCGTGAAGATGAAGCCAACCGGCGCACCAAAGAACTCGAAGTTGCGGCCGTGCTGGGCGGCCATACCAGCCTTGTTCTCGCGCGTCAGGCCAAGCAGCGCGTACAAGTCCCAGCCCACTTTACGGCGGCGGTCGATGTAGGGCGACACCCACTCGCGCGGGTAGTAGGCGTATTCCTCGGTATGCAGCCGGTTCTGTTCAGGATCGGCATAGGCCGCCAGGATCTTTGCCGACAAAGCTTGCTTCATGGCGCCGCTCAGCACATATACTTGCCAGGGCTGGGTATTGGTACCGGAAGGCGCGCGGGCTGCCACTTCCAGGATGGCTTCGATATCTTCGCGCGGCACCGGGGTGGGCAGGAAGGCGCGGATCGAGCGGCGTGTGGTGATGGCTGCGTCGACGGCCTGCTGTGCTGGGGAGCTGATCATGATTCTCGCCTAGTTGGGTTGCTTAACCACAAATATTACTCCAATCACTGCCAGTGCCATACCGGCAACGCCCATTCCGTTCAAGACTTCGCCAAACATGCCCCAGGCCATGAGGGCCGTCGTGGGCGGCGTCAGGTACAGCAGGCTGGTGACCTGGGTCGCGTCACTGCGTCGAATGAGCGCAAACAGAAGGAAGATCGCACCGATGGACAAGGCGAGCACCGACCAGGCCCAGGCAGCCAGGAATTGGGCCGTCCACTGCACCGCTGCCATGTCTTCCAGCAGCCAGGCAAACGGCAATACCAGCACCAAGGAGGCGGCGAATTGGATGACGGTGCCGCTGCGCAAGTCGAACTTTGGACAAAAGTGCTTTTGGTAGAGCGTGCCGGCGGTAATTGACAACAGGGCGAACACGGCCAACCCGATCGCCTGCCAACTGAGCCCAACCAGCGTGATCTTCGCATAAACGACAAGCGCCACCCCGCCCAGACCGAAAGCCAGCCCCAGCCATTGGCGCGGACGCACCCGTTCGCCAATCAAGGGCGCCGCAAACGCGGTCAGGATAGGCTGCATGCCGACGATCAGGGCCGACAGCCCGGCCGGCATGCCCAGTTTGATGGCGCACCACACCCCGCTCAGGTAGCCCGCCTGCAACAGGATGCCAGCGACAGCCACATGGGCCACCTTCCCTTTCGGCCACGGCGCGCGCAGCAGCAACACCAGCGGCGCCAGGAGCGCCAACACGCCCAGGAAGCGCAGCAGCAGGAAGGTCAACGGCGGTGCATAGGGCAGGCCGTAGCGGGCCACAATGAAACCGGTGCTCCACAGGAAGACAAAGAACAGCGGGACAGGGGAAAAGAGGGAACGCATCTGCTGCATTCTAGCACCGTCGCCAGAGACCCTGCTGGGCAGCAATACTTATGATTTATCTGGCCAGAATCCCTTTACTGACAACAGGTTAGTTACTTTGTGCAATGCACAAAAAGCGCTTGACTTTGAATCCTGAACCCGGATAATTGCCTTTGTTGCGTTGCACAATGCGTTGTTTTCCGTTGTAGAAACATCAAGTTCCAACGACTAATTCACTTATTTGGAGAGTCCAATGTTTGCGATTCCTGAGCAGTTTTCCAATGCCACCAAGGCAAACTTCGAAAGCCAATTTGCACTCTTTTCTTCGCTGACCAACAAAGCCTTCGAAGGCGTTGAGAAGTTCGTCGACCTGAACATCACCGCTGCCAAGGCTTCGCTGGAAGAATCGTCGGCCGCAACCCGGCAGCTGCTGTCTGCCAAGGACCCGCAAGAGTTCTTCACGCTGACCGCTGCCCAGGCCCAGCCAGTTGCTGAAAAAGCCATCGCTTACAGCCGTCACCTGGCATCGATCGCTTCCGGCACCGGCGCTGAATTCAGCAAGGCCGCCGAATCCCAGATCGCCGAGACCAACCGCAAGGTGATCTCCCTGGTTGACGAAGTGAGCAAGAACGCCCCAGCCGGCAGCGAAAGCGCCGTGGCCCTGTTCAAGTCCGCCCTGAACAACGCCAACGCCGGTTACGAGCAGTTCACCAAGAGCGCCAAGGCTGCTGCTGAAACCTTCGAAGCCAACGTGAATGCAGCGGTGAACCAGTTCACCACCGCAGCCACTACCGCAGCCAAGAAACAGTAACGATTTACCCGGCCGGCCCGGACGGCCGGCCATGCAGCAACGCTGTACGCAGGTCTCCTCGGCATCCGTGGTTTCCTCTCAGCGGGTGTCCTTCCCGAGCCCCGGCAATTGCCCGGGGCTTTTTTTGTTTACGGGAGCACGTTTACATTTCATCTAAAACGAGATAATCTGTCTCAATGATGAAACGAACTCCCGAGCAGCAGCACCTGCTGGACCAGATGAAGCATGTGGCCGAAGGGCTTGGCCGCACGCTGGCGCCCTTCACCGAAGTGGTGCTGCACGACCTGCTCGACCCGGGGCATGCCGTGCTGGCAATCCACAATAACCTGTCCGGCCGCGCGGTTGGCGAACCGGCAACCGAACTGGGGCTAGCGCGCATTGCCGACCCGGCTTTCCCGCAAGTGCTGGCAAATTACCCGAACAGCTTCCCTGACGGCCGTCCAGCGAAAAGCACCTCGGTCGGCATCAAGGACAGCGAAGGCCGCTACATCGCCGCGCTCTGCATGAACGTGGACCTGAACCTGTTCCGCAGCCTGCAAGCCATGCTGGGCCAGTTCAGCAATGTCGACCCGGCGGCGGCCCCGATCGAGTCCCTGGCCCCGGCGGCCGGCGCCGATGCGATCCGTGCCCATATCGAGCAATTCGCCGCCCGCCTCTCCACCACGCCGCGGGCACTGAAAGCCGACGACCGCCGCGCCCTGCTGCGCGAACTGGCCGATGCAGGCTTGCTGGAAATGCGGCGTTCGATGGAAACCATCGCCGCCCACCTGGGCGTATCCCGCGCCACTGTCTACAACTATGCCAAGTAACGACGCCTGCCTGCTGCTGCTCGACCGCGACGCAGTCGCCGCGCTCCTGCAGCCAGGCGACGTGCGCGCAGCCGTGCGCGAAGCCTTTGTCTTGCACGCCGCGCGCGCGGCGCGCGTCTTCCCGCTGGTGCGCGAAGAGCTGCCTGGCAGCGCGATCTTCGGCATCAAGTCGGGCGATGTGCCTTCGCAGGAACTGCTGGGTTTCAAAGCCGCGGGCTTCTGGCCTGCCAACCGCGAAGCTGGCGGCGCGGCGCACCAGGCAACCATCATGCTCTTTGACCCGCGCAGCGGCCGTCCACTGTGCATCGCCGACGGAAACGCGGTAACGACCGCGCGCACCGCCGCCGCAGGCGCGTTCGGGCTTGAACTGCTGGCGCGCGCCGAGAGCGAAGCGTTGTGCGTGTTTGGCACCGGCGTGCAAGCCTGCGGGCACGTTGAATATGCGCTGCACGCCCTGCCTTCCCTCAAGCGCATACGTTACGTCACCTCGGACGGCCGGCAGGCGCCGGCATTTGAAGCGCTGTTCGCGGGACGCTGCGAGGTGGCTCTGGCGGGAGGCGCGCGCACCACAGCCGCCGATGCAGCGGTTGCGGCGTCGGATGTGATCATCACCGCTACACCAGGCCACAGCATGCTCTTCAGCGCAGGCGCAGTACGTGCCGGAACGCACATCAATGCCGTTGGCGCCGACACGCAAGGCAAGCGCGAGCTGCCTGCAGGCCTGCTCGAGCGCGCACGCTTGTGGGCCGACGACCTGGCGCAGGCGCGGCACATCGGCGAACTGCAATGGGCCTGCGAGCTGCCCGCTGCGGAACTGGGCGAGCTGCTGGCCGCAAGCGCAAGCGCGGCGCCACGCACGGCCGGCGACATCACGATTTTTGATATGACGGGCATCGCCCTGCAGGACCTCACCACGGTGCGCATGCTGTACCAGCGCGCCCTCGCCAACAATATCGGCCGGAACATCCCCTGGCCCTGGTAAGGAAGGAGAACCATGAGCATCACCTACGAAGACATCGTCGCAGCAGCCGCACGCATTGAAGGCTATGCCCACCGCACGCCGGTACTGACATCCCGCACCGCCAACGAAGAGTCGGGTGCGGAGATTTTCTTCAAGGCCGAGAACTTGCAGCGCATGGGCGCCTTCAAGTTCCGCGGCGGCTTCAATGCCCTCTCGCGCTTCAACGAGGCCCAACGCAAGGCCGGCGTGGTGGCTTTCTCGTCCGGCAACCATGCCCAGGCTATTGCGCTGTCGGCGAAGCTCTTGGGCATTCCAGCCACGATCATCATGCCGCATGACGCCCCGGCGTCCAAGGTCGCCGCCACGCGCGGTTACGGCGGCAATGTGGTGATCTATGACCGCTACAAGGAAGACCGCGAAGCCATCGGCCGCAAGCTGGCCGAAGAAAAAGGCATGACCCTGATTCCGCCGTACGACCACGCTGACGTGATTGCCGGCCAGGGCACCGCGGCCAAGGAGCTGTTCGATGAGGTGGGCGAACTGGATTACCTCTTCGTCTGCCTGGGCGGCGGCGGCCTGCTGTCCGGTTCCGCGCTGGCGGCGCGCGCCTTGTCGCCGAAGTGCAGGCTGTACGGCGTGGAGCCGGAAGCGGGCAACGACGGCCAGCAATCGTTCCGCAGCGGCGCCATCGTCCACATCGACACCCCGAAAACCATCGCCGACGGCGCCCAGACGCAGCACCTGGGCTCACTGACCTTCCCCATCATCCAGCGCGAAGTGGACGACATCCTGACCGTCAGCGATGCGGAACTGGTCGATGCAATGCGCTTCTTTGCCGCGCGCATGAAGATCGTGGTCGAACCTACCGGCTGCCTGGGCTTCGCGGCAGTACGCAAGATGAAGGAAGAACTGCGCGGCAAGCGCGTAGGTGTGCTGATTAGCGGCGGCAACATCGATATCGAGCGGTTCGCCGCCCTGCTGTCTTAAGCAGGAATCACCTGCACCCTGGGCCAGCGCTCCGCGTAGCGTTTCTGCACCACGCGGGCGCGGTACATCTCGGCCGTGGCGCGCAAGGGGTTGTGGCGCACCACAAGGCCGAACAGGTCATCCAGGCCATGCGGGGCGATAACATGCAATTCATCGTTCCAGTCCAGCCACAGGCCCACGCAAGTCGCGTATTCGGGCCAGGTGGCGACGGCTTCTTCCAGGGATGCAAACGGCGCGACTGGAAACGGATACCAGCGATGCACGCCGGCCTGGTTGACGGCCTCCCATCGCGGTCCAAGCAATTGCGCCAGCCCGGCATCCCGCGCAGGTAACACGTTCGAGGCGGCGAAATAGGCCAGATCGACATCCGGCAAAGCGTCGGCGTTATGCGCATTGTGCAGCGCGTCCCACACCAGGGTACGTACTGCACCCGCGCCGATGCACCACGACTGGAGGCGCAGTGCGCGTGCTGCGCGCAGGTATTCCATGAACCAGGCGGACTGGCGCGCCAGTTGCATCGGCGCGCCCTCGTGATTCATCATTCCCCGAGGTAGGCCGCCTTGACACGCGGGTCGTCCAGCATGTCTTTTGCGTTACCGGTCATGGTGACCGAGCCGGACTCCATCACATAGCCACGATTGGCGGCCTGCAGCGCCAGCTTGGCGTTCTGCTCCACCAGAAGGACGGTGATGCCCTGCTTGTGCACGTCGCGGATCACTTCGAAAATCTTCTCGACCATGATCGGCGACAGACCCATCGAAGGCTCGTCCAGCAACAGCAAATGCGGATGGCACATCAGCGCGCGCGCCATGGCCAGCATCTGCTGTTCGCCGCCGGACAGGGTGCCGGCCAGTTGCGAGGCGCGCTCTTTCAGGCGCGGGAACACGCTGAACCACTTCTCGATATCGGCTGCAATCGCCGCCTTGTCGTGCATGGTATAGGCGCCCATCATCAGGTTTTCGGTGATGGTCATGCGCGTGAACACGCCGCGGCCTTCCGGCACCATGGCCAGCTTCTTCTCTACCAGGTGGAAGGAATGCGAGCCCTTCAGCGACTGGCCCATATAGGCCACGGTGCCCTCCACCTTGCATGGTGGCAGCGTGCCGGTGATCGCCTTCAGCGTGGTGGTCTTGCCGGCGCCGTTGGCGCCGATCAGGGTGACCAGTTCGCCCTCGTTGACTTCCAGGTCGATGCCTTTGACTGCCTTGATGCCGCCGTATGCGACCTTCAGGCCCGAAACTTTCAGAACATTGGCGCCCATCAGTGCGCTCCTCCCAGATAGGCTTCAATCACTGCTTTATTGCTTTGGATCTCGGCCGGCAAGCCTTCGGCAATCAGCTTGCCGTATTCCAGCACGCTGATGCGGTCGCACAGGCCCATCATCAGCTTCACATCGTGCTCGATCAGCAGCACGGTCTTGCCCTCGTCCTTGATCTTGACCAGCAGCTCGCGCAGCGCCAGCTTCTCGGTCGCGTTCATGCCCGCAGCCGGTTCGTCCAGCGCCAGCAACTGCGGATCGGTGGCCAATGCGCGGGCGATTTCAAGGCGACGCTGGTCGCCATAGGACAGGTACTTGGACGTGCGACTGGCAAACTGGCCGATGCCAACGAAGTCCAGCAGCTCCTGCGCCCGCTTGCGGATCGCAGCTTCCTCCTCGCGTGCGGCCTTGTGGCGGAACACCGCCCCGAACACGCCCTGGTGCGAACGCACATGGCGGCCCACCATCACGTTTTCCAGCGCAGTCATTTCGCCGAATAGGCGGATGTTCTGGAAGGTGCGGGCAATGCCTGCCTTGGCCACCGCGTGCGGGGCCGACGGCGAGTACGGCTTGCCGGCCAGCTCAAAGGTACCGGTGTCCGGCTGGTACAAGCCGGTGATCACGTTGAAGAAGGTGGTCTTGCCGGCACCGTTCGGGCCGATCAGGCCATAGATCTGGCCCTTGTTGATCTTGATGCGCACGTCGGTCAGCGCCTGCAGGCCGCCGAAGCGTTTGTTGACGCCTTCAATATTCAGGATTACTTGTTCGCTCATCTCTACTAACCTCATGCAGCCATTACGCCGGTAGACTGGCCTTTGGAGTCCGAGTCCGCATCCGGACGCTCTTCATGCTTGGGCGATGGCCACAGGCCCGCAGGACGCGTCAGCATAATCACCACCATAGCCAGGCCGTACAGCAACTGGCGCAGCACTTCGGATTCGATCAATACCTTGCCGAACAGCTTCATTTGCAGCGGTTCCACCACATGGCGCAGGATCTCGGGCAGTGCCGCCAGCAATGCGCCGCCCAGCACCACGCCCGGGATATGGCCGATACCGCCCAGCACTACCATCGCCAGAACCGCGATCGACTCGGTCAGCGAGAACGATTCCGGCGACACGAAGCCCTGGAACGAAGCGAACATGGCTCCAGCCACGCCGCCGAAGGTGGCACCCATCGAGAACGCCAGCAGTTTTACGTTGCGGGTGTTGATGCCCATGGCTTTGGCCGCGATTTCGTCCTCGCGGATCGCCACCCAGGCGCGGCCCAGGCGGGAGTGCTGCAGGCGCGAAGTGACGAACACAGTGGCAATGGTCAGCACCAGGAACAGGAAATAATAGGCATTCACGGATGGCATCGAAAAATCGCCGATGAACACCGTGGCGCGCGAGCCTTGCTCGCCTGCCAGGTTCACGCCGAACACGCGTATAGGATCGATCAGGTTGATGCCCTGCGGGCCGTTGGTGATGTTGACCGGATCATTCAGGTTGTTCATGAAGATACGGATGATTTCACCGAAGCCCAGGGTAACGATAGCCAGGTAATCGCCGCGCAGCTTCAGCGTAGGAGCGCCGAGCAGCGCACCGAAGAGGCCGGCCAATGCGGCGGCCAGCGGCACGATTACCCATACCGAGAGATGGATGCCGTTGGTACGGATATCCTCGCCCAGCATGGCCGCCAGCGCTTCGCCAAAGGCGGGATGCATGTTGATCAGTGACTCCAGCACGGTCGCGAATTGCGGCGACGCCAGCAGCCCGGTCATGTAAGCACCCACTGCATAGAACGCGATGTAGCCCAGGTCCAGCAGGCCGGCAAATCCCACCACGATATTGAGGCCCACCGCCAGCATGATGTACAGCAGCGCCAGGTCGGCGATTCGCACCCACGAGTTCCCGAATGGCGCGGCGGCGAACGGGAAGATGATCAGCGCGGCCAGCAACAACGCCATGCTGGTGTAGGCTTGCTTTGGATTCTTTTGAATGTCGAAAGTCAGCATGTTCAGGTTCCCATCAGGCGCGGTCGGCCACGCGTTCGCCCATGATGCCGGACGGACGCACCGTCAGCACCAGGATCAGCACAATGAAGGCGAAGATGTCCTGGTAGTGCGAACCGAGGAAACCGCCGGTGAGTTCACCGATATAACCAGCGCCCAGCGCTTCGATAATGCCCAGCACAATGCCGCCGATCATGGCGCCGTATATATTGCCAATGCCGCCCAGTACCGCGGCGCAGAAGGCCTTCAGGCCAGGCATGAAGCCCATCGCAAACTGGATGGAGGCATAGTTCGCGCCCCACATCACGCCTGCCACGGCAGCCAGCGCCGCACCGATCGCGAAGGTCGCGACAATGATCTTGTTCGAGTCCACGCCCATCAGGCCGGCGACCCGCGGATTCTCCGCCACGGCGCGCATGGCGCGGCCCATGCGGGTACGCTCGACCAGCATCACCAGGCCGAACATCGAGACCGCGGCCAGCACCAGCAGCAGCACCTGGGTCACCGTGATCACGGCGCCGCCCACCATGATCGGATCGCTCGGCAGCAGTTGCGGGAATGGCAGCGGGTTGCGCCCCCAGATCATCATGGCGAAGGTCTGCAACAGGTAGGAAACGCCAATGGCGGTAATCAGGGGCGCCAGGCGCGGAGCGTTGCGCAGGCGGCGGTAGGCAATGCGCTCAATCAGGATGTTCACGAGCATGCAGGCCGGGATCGCGCCGATGATGGCGATACCCAACTGGAGGTAGCCCGGCAAGTCCGGCGCATACACGCCCAACAAATTCAGGATGGAGAGGCCGATCATCGCGCCGATCATCAGCACGTCGCCATGGGCGAAGTTAATCAGGTTCAGCACGCCGTACACCATCGTATAACCGAGGGCGACCAGCGCATACATACTGCCCAGCACCAGGCCGTTAAGAATTTGTTGGATAAAGGTATCCATCGAGTATGCCCTTAAGAACTATAAAAAACGGCACCCAAGGTTTCCCTCGTGGTGCCGCCGTTTGGAAGCGTTCGCCATGATAGCGAGGTTTCCGGAAAACTAATCGTGGAAAATCCGCAATATTCTAAATTAAATTCTATAAGGTTCGGCCCAAATCACTGGACGCTGTTGTTTTTGCCGCCATCAAGGCCTTTCGGCAGTGGGAAAGTCACCGCCTCCTCCACGCCGTCCAGGGTGCGCACGCTCTTCGCGCCCAGCTCTTTCAGGCGGTTGATGACCGCTTCAACCAGCACTTCCGGCGCCGAAGCGCCAGCGGTCACGCCCACACGCAGCTTGCCTTCCAGCCAGGCTGGATCGATCTGGGAAGCGTTGTCCACCATATAGGCCGGGGTGCCCTTCTTCTGTGCCACTTCGCGCAGGCGGTTCGAGTTGGAGCTGTTCGGCGAGCCGACCACGATCACCACTTCCACCTGCGGCGCCATGAATTTCACGGCTTCCTGGCGGTTGGTGGTGGCGTAGCAAATGTCGCCTTTTTTCGGCTCAATAATATTCGGGTATTTTGCCTTCAGGGCTTCGATGATTTGTGCCGTATCATCCACGGAAAGTGTCGTTTGCGACACATAGGCCAACTGCTCCGGATTGCGGACCTGCAGGCCGGCCACATCCTCCACTGTTTCGACCAGGTACATGCCCTCATCGGTCTGGCCCATGGTGCCCTCGACTTCCGGGTGGCCGTCGTGGCCGATCATGATGATCTCGCAGCCCTGCTTGCGCATCTTGGCCACTTCCACGTGGACCTTGGTCACCAGCGGACAAGTCGCGTCGAAGATCGACAGGCCGCGCGCTTCCGCTTCCGCCCGCACCGCTTTCGACACGCCGTGGGCAGAGAACACCAGGGTATTGCCGGCCGGGACGTCGTCCAGTTCTTCGATGAAGATGGCGCCCTTGGCGCGCAGGTCTTCCACCACATAGGCGTTGTGCACGATCTCGTGGCGCACGTAGATCGGCGCACCGAACTGCTGCAGCGCGCGTTCGACGATCTCGATGGCGCGGTCAACGCCGGCGCAAAAACCGCGCGGCTGGGCGAGGAGGATTTCTTTGTCCATTGTTCTTTTACAGCACAGAGATAAGGTTCACTTCAAACTTCACCGGCTGGCCGGCCAGCGGGTGATTGAAGTCGAAGATGGCAACGTCGTCGCGCAGTTCGCGCAGCACGCCGGCAAAGCGGCCGCCTTTGGGCGCGTTGAAGTCGACCAGGTCGCCGACCTTGTATTCATTGTCCGGATCGGAGTTTTCTTCCAGCGTAGCACGGGACACGGCCTGCACCAGGTCCGGGTTGCGCGGACCGAAGCCTTCGCCCGGCGCCAGCTCGAACACCTTGTGCGTGCCTTCCGGCAGGCCGATCAGCAGCGCTTCCAGGTTCGGCGCCAACTGGCCCTGGCCCAGCATCAGGGTGGCAGGGTTGCCTTCGAAGGTGGAAACGATATTGGTGCCATCCATGGCGGCCAGGCGGTAATGCAGGGTGAGGTAAGCCGAAGCAGTGACAACGTTAGACATGGAAACAACTCTGGTGACAGGCAAAACGCTATTGTAAGCCATCGGGCGGCCCGCGGCGTGGCAGCCAGCCCTGACCCGAGCAAAACCTGACCCAGCGCAAACAGGCCCTCCGGCCCGGGCCAGATAATGGGCGATGGAGGTGACCATGGCGATCTCAGACTGGCCAGAACAACTGCGCCCACGCGAACGATTGTTAAGAGCCGGGCCGCAAGCCCTGTCCGACGCTGAACTGCTGGCGATCTTCCTGCGGGTCGGCATCCCCGGCAAGGACGCGGTGGCGCTGGCGACCGACCTGCTGGGGCGTTTCGGCTCCCTGCGCGCCCTGATCCACGCCAGCCGGACCGATTTCACGGCCATGCCCGGCCTGGGCGCCGCCAAATACGCCCAGCTGCAAGCTGTTGTCGAATTGGCACGGCGCGCCATTACCGAGGAAATGACAGCCGGCGAAGAGCTTTCCTCGCCGCACGCAGTCAAAGATTTCCTGCGCCTTTCGCTGGCCGGCCAGCCTTATGAATCCTTCCACGTCCTGTTCCTGGACGTGAAAAACCGCTTGATCGAAGCCTGCGAATTGTTTCGCGGCACGCTCACCCATACCAGCGTTTATCCGCGCGAAGTGGTGCGGGAAGCGCTGGCGCGCAACGCCGCCGCCGTCATGCTGGCCCATAACCACCCGTCCGGATCGCCTGCGCCAAGCGAGTCCGATGTGCTGCTGACCAGGGCGCTGGTACAGGCGCTAGCCCTGGTCGATATCCGCATCCTGGACCATTTTGTGGTCGCGGGACACCAGGTGCATTCCTTCGCGGAACATGGTCAAATCTAATTGTTAAATTCAACGATTTAATGTGACACAATTGTTTTTCGCAAGTGCTTGAAAATCTTGGGAAATTTCCATATACTCTTGTTTTTCCAATTTCGGAAGTAATTCAAGGAGTGTGCCATGGCACGTGTTTGCCAAGTTACTGGGAAGAAGCCGATGGTCGGCAACAATGTTTCCCACGCAAACAACAAAACCAAGCGTCGTTTCCTGCCAAACCTGCAGAACCGTCGTATTTTTGTTGAATCTGAAAACCGCTGGGTCTCCCTGCGTCTGTCTAACGCCGGTCTGCGCGTGATCGACAAGGTCGGCATCGACGCCGTCCTGGCCGACATGCGTGCACGTGGCGAGAAAGTTTAATAGGGAGCTGAATCATGGCAAAAACTGGCCGCGACAAGATCAAGCTGGAATCGACCGCTGGTACTGGTCACTTCTACACCACGACCAAGAACAAGCGCACCATGCCTTCCAAAATGGAAATCATGAAGTTCGATCCTAAAGCACGCAAGCACGTGATGTACAAGGAAACCAAGATCAAGTAATCGATCTAGGTTCAAAAAAATGTCCACCTTGGGGTCAGACCCCGAAGTGGACACGAGTGTCCACCTCGGGGTCTGACCCCAAGGTGGACATTTTTTTATTTGCAGCCTTCCAATGTTTGCAGCTGGAGGCGCTTGCCGGCGTGGATTGCCGTTACCTTTCCCTCGTGCATCATGTAGCGGATGGCCAGTTCACGGTCGCCCGTTTCCACCATCAGCCAATCCGGATGCTCAGGATGCGGCTTCACTGCGTCGCCATACACGCGCTGCAGCTTGGATGCCGGATCGCCAATACGCACGCCGCGTTCGGTCGCGTAGCGTCCCGCCACGTCGACCCGGACGACGACTTTGCGCACGAACGTCACCTCAAGGCTTGGATAGCGCTTGGAGCGCGCCACGCGGCATACCTTGTCCAGGGTAATGTCCTTGTCAGGCTCCAGGCCGCCGAAGGTCTTGCCCAGGTTTTCGTAGCGGGCGCCCACTTTGTACGGTCCGAGGCCATCAGGTTTAATGACCCAGCTCGCGGCCTGGGCAGTACCTGCCAGGGTCATCGCCAGCGGAAAAATCCACCATTTCACTGCAATCTCCTAAAATGTTGACTCACGGAAACAGCATACTCCTAAGACCTAAGTCACGCCAACACGAATTGCGGGCCTTCCCATCCATCGAGGTATTTTGGTCACACCGGCGCACGGTTGGCTGCCAAACCTGCGGCAGGCTGCTGCCGGCATACCAGTCCTGACTGCAGTCATTCGCTCCCCTTAAAAAACAAAACGGCCCCGAAGGGCCGTCTGATGGCAAGGCCGATCCGGCTTAGGCGTAGCTGCGCAGGCGCATCGAGAACTCTTGCAGGGACTTGATGCCGGACGCCTCCGCACGCTCGCACCAGTCTTGCAGCTTGTGTACCAGCTCGTCGCGGGTGAAATGCGAACGCTCCCACAGCATGCCCAGTTCCACGCGCATATTGTGCATGGTTTCCAGGGCTTTCGAATGCTGGAACAATTCCACCAGCTGCTGCTTCTGTGGAGCTTCCAGCTTGCCTGGCTCGCGCTGCAGCAGCTTGCGGGCCGATTTAGGGAAACGCGCATCGAGCTGCGACTTGTCCTTCAGTTGCGCCAGCTCCTCTTTCCAGGCGTGCTTGACGGATTTGGCGTACTTGGCCATTACGTCGTAGCGGTTGGCAATCACCGATTGCAGGGTTTCGAAGTCGGCCTTCACCTTGGCGGTGTCGAACTTGGGCTTGGGCGGCATCTTCTTCACTTTGGCCATGCCGATCATTTCCATGGCGCGGATATAACCCCAGCCGATGTCGAACTCATACCACTTGGACGACAGCTTGGCCGAAGTCGCATAAGTGTGGTGGTTGTTGTGCAGTTCTTCGCCGCCGATGATGATGCCCCAAGGGATGATGTTGGTCGCAGCATCGGAGCAGTCGTAATTGCGGTAGCCCCACCAGTGGCCGATACCGTTGATGATGCCGGCGGCGGTCACAGGGATCCACAGCATCTGCACGGCCCACACGGTAATGCCCTTGGCGCCGAACAGGATGAAATCGATGATCAGCATCAGCGCCACGCCCTGCCAGCTGAAACGCGAGTACAGGTTCTTTTCGATCCAGTCGTCAGGCGTGCCGTGGCCGTACTTCTCCATGGTTTCCTTGTTCTTGGACTCAGCGCGGTACAGCTCGGCGCCTTGCCAGAACACGGTCTTGATGCCCTTGGTGACCGGGCTGTGCGGATCTTCTTCGGTATCGCACTTGGCGTGGTGCTTGCGATGGATCGCCGCCCATTCCTTGGTCACCTGGCCGGTGGTCAGCCACAGCCAGAAACGGAAGAAGTGCGAAGGGATCGCGTGCAGTTCCAAGGCACGGTGCGCCTGGTGGCGATGCAGGAAGATCGTCACGCTGGCGATGGTGATGTGGGTCAGGATCAGGGTCACGCCAACCGTGGCCCAGGCACCGAGGCCGGTCACGCCATGGCTGATGAAATCGAGAACTGCGCTTAAATCCATTACAACTCCAAATGAGGACTCCGAATAGGCGCAATTGTACGCGCTTTCGCAAGTGATTAGCGGAAGGTTTTCCCGTAGGCACTGATTATTTTTTAGGCAGACTGCTCAGGCAGAGGGCCCAGCAGGCGAATCTCGCGTTGCGGGAACGGTACAGTAATTCCGTTTTCTTTCAAGGACTTCCAGATTGCCCGATTGACATCCGAAGTCACGCCGCCGCGGCCATTTTCCGGATCGGCGATCCAGAAAGCCAGCGCCAGTTCCAGGCCATCAGCGCCAAACGCCTGCAGCATGCCCGAAGGCGGCTTGTCCTTCATGACACGTTCGATGGACAGGGCAGCATCTTCCATCAGCTTGAGCACGAAATCGACATCGCTATCGTAGCCGACCGTGACGCGGGTGACGATCACCACGGCCGGATTCGATAGCGAAGAATTCTGTACCGCGCCCGAGACCAGCATTTCGTTCGGTACGATCGATTCCACGCCATCGGTCCCCTGCAGCACGGTATAGCGGGTATTGATCTGGGTAACCTGGCCGGTGTATTTGTCGACCGTGATGACATTGCCGATGGTCAGGCTGCGGTCCAGCAGGATGATAAAGCCCGACACATAATTGCTGGCGATCTTCTGCAAGCCCAAGCCAAGGCCGACGCCCAGCGCACCGCCGAACACGGACAGCACGGTCAGGTCGATGCCCACCAGCGACAGGCTGAGCAGCACCGCAACCAGGATCAGCACCGCGCGGCCCATGCGCGCGATCACCACGCGCAGGTTGGAATGCATGGTGTGCAGGTTCATCAAGCGCTCTTCCAACGCCGCGCCGGCCCACATAGCCAGCAACAGCAGCACCACCACCGACACTGCCGCCTGCAAGATGGTTGCGATCGACACCTTGTGCTTGCCGAGCGGGATCAGCGTGTCGTCGAGGAAGGCAAAGACCTCCCGGTAAAAGCCGGTGATATACAGCACGAAGGCCAGCCACACCAGGAGCTGGAAGGCCTTCTCGAAATTCTGCATGCCCTCGCCCACGACGCCACCGCGCACGAACACGCGGCGCAGCAGGTAAAAGCCGAAGCGGATCACGGCCAACGAGCTGAAGATCGGCAGCGCCAGGTTGAACAGATTCGTGTGCAGGTGGAAGCGGCCCAGCATTTTCTGCGAAGCCCACAGCAGCACGACGATGGCCAGCGGACCGACCACGCGGCCAAAGCTCTCCACGCCAAAGCGCGCCACATCATTATTAGCGGTACGCGCCTTCACGCCGCGCAGCAGGAAGAGCGACAAGGTCCAGCCCAGCATGATGGACAACACGATCGCACCCACCTGCCACATCAGGCCCGGATCGCGCAGATCACCCAGAAGATCATTCAGCAAGTTCGCCAACGACATCGTTCGGTTTTCTCCTTATGGTTCAGCCCGTGTCAACCTTGGGGTCAGACCCTTTGCTTGCCACGCGCGCGTGGCAAGCAAAGGGTCTGACCCCAAGGTTGACACGGGCTGGGCAGTTACTCTTCGTCGGCCTTGGCTGGCTTGGCCATCGGCTTGCGTTCGAAGACGGCGGCGAAGAAGCCGTCAGTCTGGTGCTTGTGCGGCAGCAGCTTGAGGTAGTCGCCCATCTCAAGGTTGGCGATCTTTTGCTCTGCCAGCACTTTGGACATCGGCACCAGCTCGAAATCCGGATGGGTTTCGATGAATTGCTTTGCGACTGCGTCGTTCTCCTCGTCCAGCAGCGAGCAGGTGGCGTACACCAGGCGTCCGCCGCCTTTGACCAGGCGCGCTGCGCCGTCCAGGATCGAGACCTGCTTTTCGTGCATTTCGGCGATCGCGCCTTCCGGCTGGCGCCATTTCACGTCCGGGTTGCGGCGCAGCGTGCCCATGCCGGAACATGGCGCGTCCACCAGCACGCGGTCGATCTTGCCCGCCAGGCGCTTGACCTTGGCATCTTTTTCGTGGGCGATGGCGACCGGGTGCACGTTCGACAAGCCGGAGCGCGCCAGGCGCGGCTTCAGCTTGCTCAAACGCTTTTCCGATACGTCGAAGGCATACAGGCGGCCGGTGTTGCGCATCTGCGCACCCAGCGCCAGCGTCTTGCCGCCGGCGCCGGCGCAGAAGTCGACCACCATCTCGCCACGCTTGGCGCCGAGGATCTGAGCCAGCAGCTGGCTGCCTTCGTCCTGCACTTCGATCGCGCCGGATTTGAACAGCGGCAGGTTCTGCAGCGCCGGCTTTTTCTTCAGGCGCAGGCCCAGCGGGGCATACGGCGTTGGCTCGGCGACGATAGGCGCGGTGGCCAGTTCAGCCACCACCGCATCGCGGTCGCTCTTCATGGCGTTGACGCGCAGGTCCAGCGGCGCCGGGGTGTTCAGCGCATCGGCCAGGGCCAGGGTTTCCTCTTCGCCGTATTGCGCGACCAGTTTGTCGAACAGCCATTTCGGCATGTTCGCACGCATCGATTTATGCAGCAGCGAGCGGTCGATTTCGAGCTGGCGCTTCAGCCATTCGGATTCTTCTTCGCTCAGGCCCGGCAGGGCGTCGATACCGACGGCATCGGCCATGCCCAGCAGCACCAGGCGGCGCATGGTGGCGCCTCCTGCGCCGGCCTCGGCGCGGTCGGTGAAGAAGGCCTTGTTACGCAGCACGGCGTATACCGATTCAGCAATGGCGCCGCGCTCGCGGCCGCCCAGCTTAGGGTGCGATTTGAAAAAGTGCGACAGGGTGGTGTCGGCCGGCGCAGTGAAGCGCATGATTTCACGCAGCACGTTTTCGGCGCTGGTGAGGACGTATGGTGGCAAACGCATGGTGTTCTTTCTATTTGTTCAGTTGCGGTCAATATTGACCTTGCCATCCTCGACCCGCAAACGGCCTTCGATGAACCAGCGGATCGCGCGCGGGTACATGACCCATTCCTGCTCCAGCACGCGCGCCGCCAGCACATCGGCGGTATCGCCCGGCAGGATCGGCACGGCCACCTGGTCCACCAGCGGGCCATGGTCCAGCTCCGCGGTCACGAAATGGACGGTGGCGCCGTGCGTGGCGGCGCCCGATGCCAGCGCCTGCTCGTGCGTGTGCAGTCCCGGGAACAGCGGCAGCAGCGATGGGTGGATATTCAGCATGCGGTTTTCGTAGTGGCTGACAAAGCCCGGCGTCAGGATGCGCATGAAGCCGGCCAGCACCACGAGGTCGGGCTTGAAGCCGTCAATGACTTCCTGCAGCGCAGCATCGAATGCTTCGCGGCTAGGATAATCCTTGTTGCTGACTACTGCGGTCGGGATGCCGTGCCTGGCCGCAAATTCGAGGCCTTTGGCGTCCGCCTTATTGCTGATGACGGCGGCAATGCGGGCCGGCCATTGTTCGGCCTGGGCTGCACGGACCACCGCTTCCATATTGCTTCCGCGTCCGGAAATGAGGATGACGATGTTTTTCATGGCCGCCATTGTACCTGCTCAGGCGAGCCAACGCGACATTATGCTGCTGCGCAGCAAACTATGCAAGTGGGGGTTTGCGGCTACTCGAAGGAGTAAAAGACGCGGAACGGTACTTTCTTTTCGGCCCAGAAATCGGCCGCATCGCGAAATACATCGAGCAGGCACTCGCGTGCTTCGCGGTCAAATTTTTGCGTATTTGGCAATTGTTCGAGGACGATCAGGAAACCGGTCTGCTCGCCTGCCTTGGCCATGGTTTCCGTCAGGGTTTCGCGCAGGGCGTCGAAATTCTTGCCGTGCGGTTTAGGGATGTGGAAAGACTCGGCAATAATGCCCAGGACTTGCTGCTTGGTCAGGCCGGCATTGCAATGTGCGTACAAAAAGTGCTGCCCCAGGCGCGCTGCCTCGTCCTGCAGCTCTGCCACGCGGAAGGCGCGAATAGACTGGACTAAATTAGGCGGCACAGTTATCAACAAACTCATCTTTCCCTCAAATCGACCTATCCATTACAAGCCGTAGGCGGGTCAATGCGCCGGGGCCGGAGCTTTCGTTTCTCCCTGTCAATCTGATTCCACGCCATAAGGGTAACGTGTTGTACTCTATGAATCAACCCGAAAGTGAGTCCTAACGCAAGTTTTGTTAAAAACTTACCATATTAACCCAAAAGCATGGGGTTACATTTTGTTGCCTTACTTCCCCCAAGGATACAAGCCTTGGCGTTACTATTTAGACGTGCAATTCCAATTTAAGCAAAGCGAACTGCCCAAAAGACAGAAACGAGGTAAACAGAATGAAAGCCAAAACTAAATTGTTTTTCGCAGCAATGGGCCTCGGCGCCCTGCCGCTGGCGCAGGCCCAGGCCATCGACTTCGAAGACTACGGCCGCGTGACCCGCGTAACGCCAGTGACCGAGCAGGTTAACCGGCCACGCCAGGAGTGCCGCACCGAGTATGTCCAGGTGCAGCAGCCGCAGGAACGCGGTGTCGGCGGCAGCATCCTGGGCGGCATCCTGGGGGCGGCAGTGGGCAGCCAGGTTGGTTCGGGCAGCGGCAAGACTGCCGCCACCGCCGCCGGCGCGATTGCCGGCGCCGTGATCGGTGACCGCACCCAGAACGCGAACGCCCAGCCGGGCGCAGTGCAGGAGCAGGCCGTGAAACAGTGCCGCATGGTCGATGCGTACGAGACCCGCACCACCGGTTATAACGTGGAGTACGATTATCGCGGACGCACCTACACCAACTTCATGAGTTACGATCCGGGCCAGCGTATTCGCCTGCGCGTGAATGTTGAGCCGATGAATAATTAAGTCCCGGCCACGAAAAAATGGGGACGGCCCCCGTTTTCCGCCAGGCGGAAAATGGGGCCCGTCCCCATTTTTTATCGTGCGCTTGCTTGTGAGCAAGATAACGCGGGATAATGCCGCCATGCTGATCAAACGTAAATCCATTGAAAAAGAAGAGTCTTCGCGTCCGGCCACGCGAAAACCCAGGTTTGCGCCGGTCACGCTATCCGAACTGGATGGTGTGCGCTACCTGCATTTCGGTACCGAGTGGGTGCAAGGGGCGATGCGCATCCGCAAACCGGACTGGCCAGAGCTGGAGTACGCGCAGCAGATGATGGCGTGGATGCTGTGGCATGATGCCCCGTCCCACGTCGCCCAACTGGGCCTGGGCACCGGCGCGCTGACCAAGTTCTGCTACAAGCACTTTCTCCAGACGCAGGTCACCACCGTGGAACTGAACCCGTCGGTGATCAGCATCTGCTATGCCATGTTCAAGCTGCCCGACAATGACGAGCGCCTGAATGTGGTCGAAATGGATGCGATGGATTACGTCACCAATCCCGACCACCACGGCACCCTGGATGCGCTGCAGGTCGACCTGTACGATGCCACCGCACGCGGCCCGGTACTCGACACGCCCGAGTTCTACCAGGCCTGCGCCGCCTGCCTGAATGACGATGGCATCATGACCATCAACCTGTTCGGCGACCATCCGAGCTTCGCCAAGAATCTGAAGGCGATGAAGTTTGCCTTCCCTCAAGTGGTGTCGCTGCCGGAAGTCCACGATGGGAACGTGGTGGCGATCGCCTTCAAGACCCGCCGCCAGATCGACGTTGCTGCGCTGGCAGAGCGCGCCGCACAAATCGTCGCCGAAACTAAGTTGCCCGCAAAGTCCTGGCTCAAGGGACTGAAAGCCGCACTCGCATAAGGTCACCCATGGCAAAAGCACTCGATCTTCAAATTATCTTCACCTGGCTGCTGGCCGATGGAATGGTCGAGAAAGCCGAAGTCAAAGGGCTTTACTCGCAAGCGCAGGGCATCCTGCGCAATACGCCCGGCGCCATGCATCCCCTGAGCGCGGTGGCGCACTGCAAGCTGGTGTCGGCCAAGAGCGGGAAGCTGCTGACGCTGGACGTGCTGACCGAATGGCTGGCGCAGCGCGCCAAACTGCCCTTCTACCGCATTGACCCGCTGAAGATCGATTTCACCAAGGTGGCGGACGTGATGTCTGCCAGCTATGCGGCGCGCTTCAACATACTGCCGGTGGAAATCACGCCCGATACGCTGACCGTGGCCACCGCCGATCCGTTCGCACTGGAGTGGGAAGCGGAAATCGCCAAGGTCTCGCGCCGCGTCATCAAGCGCGTCATCTCGAACCCGCTCGACATCTCCCAGTACACCTCGCAGTTCTTCTCGCTGGCCAAGTCGATCAAGCACGCCAACAAGAACACTGGCCAGGACGTCGCGCTGCGCAACAACTTCGAGCAGCTCGTCGAATTGGGCAAGATGAACAAGACGGTCGATGCCAACGACCAGCACGTGATCAACATCGTCGACTGGCTGTGGCAGTACGCGTTCGAACAGCGTGCATCGGATATCCACCTAGAGCCCAAGCGCGACCTCGGCACCATCCGTTTCCGTATCGACGGCGTGCTGCACCAGGTCTACCAAGTGCCTGCCGTGGTGATGATCGCCATGACCGCACGCATCAAGCTGCTGGGCCGCATGGACGTCATCGAAAAGCGCCGGCCGCAGGACGGGCGCATCAAGACCCGCACCGCCGGCGGCCAGGAAATCGAGCTGCGCCTGTCGACCCTGCCTACCGCTTTCGGCGAAAAGCTGGTGATGCGTATCTTCGACCCGGAGGTGGTGGTGAAGACCCTGCCCGAACTGGGCTTCCCGGTCGAAGACGCAAAGCGCTGGGATGCGCTGACCAACCGCCCGCACGGCATCATCCTCGTTACCGGCCCTACCGGCTCGGGCAAAACCACCACGCTGTACACCACGCTGAAGACGCTGGCGACGCCGGAGGTCAATGTCTGCACGGTGGAAGACCCGATCGAGATGGTGGAAGCCTCTTTTAACCAGATGCAGGTGCAGCCCGGCATCGACCTGACCTTCGCCGACGGCGTGCGCGCCCTGATGCGGCAAGACCCGGACATCATCATGGTGGGTGAGATCCGTGACCTGGAGACTGCCGAAATGGCAATCCAGGCCGCGCTGACCGGTCACCTTGTGCTGTCCACCCTGCACACCAACGACGCGCCATCCGCGGTGATGCGCTTGCTGGAACTGGGCGTGCCCTACTACATGCTGGAAGCGACCCTGATCGGCATCATGGCGCAGCGCCTGGTGCGCACACTCTGCGTGGACTGCAAGGAAGAAGGCGGCGAACTGGCCGACGATATCTGGCAAGGCCTGAGCGGGGGCTGGGACATGGGCAAGCCGGAGAAGGTGTATCGCCCGGTCGGCTGCCCGGAATGCCGCCAGACCGGATTCCGCGGCCGCACCGGCATCTATGAGCTGCTTACCACCAGCGAATCGTTCAACTCCATGCTGGAAGAGGAAACCGACATCACTGCCTTGCGCAAGCAAGCGGTAGCCGAAGGCATGATCCCGCTGCGCATTGCAGGCGCCTTCAAGGTGCGCGAGGGCGTGACCACGGCGGAAGAAGTACTCAAAGTTACCGCCATGGGCTGACGGCAGAAAAGGGGCTTTGCAAACGCCGCAATCCTCGTATATAATACGGCCTCTTTCGGGTCGTTAGCTCAGTTGGTAGAGCAGCGGACTTTTAATCCGTTGGTCGCAGGTTCGAGCCCCGCACGGCCTACCAGAATGAACAGGAAAGCCTCGTCTTCGGACGAGGCTTTTTTGTTTCTGTCAGCGGAAGAACATCACCCTTCCATCTGCGGTGGCCGCTATCAGCTGGCCATCATGCCAGACCGGCGTCGAGATAAAGGCGCCCAGCCGTTTCACATGTTCGATCGTGGCCAGCATGGACTGGGGACCTTCAAACAAACGCTTGCTGTCGAACTTGCCGCTCTTTGCATCCAGCAGGCCGAAATCGTTGGCCAGGCTTTCCGGTGTACGCCAGGACCACTGCGCTTTACCCGTTGTTGCGTCCAGCGCAAACAGCTCGCCGCGCATGCTGGCGCCATACACGGTTCCGCCAGCCAGTACCGGCGTGGCGTAAGTCCACACCTTGGTGTCATGTTCGAACAGGGGCTGGCCGCTGCGCTTGTCCAGGCCGACCAGCAGATTGGTGTCGGACGTGCCGAAGTAGACGCCTTTTCCGCTGGCGACCGCACCCGAAATCACCCAGGAACCCTTGCCGTCATAGCGCCATCTCAGCTTCCCGCTGGCCAGCTCCAGCGCGTAGAACCAGGTATCGCGCGAGCCGATATACACCGTATCGCCATCAACCAGGGGCGGGGCCTGCACGCCCAACAGGGTGCTGGTCTTCTGCTCGGTTTCGGTCTGGTAGCGCCATAGCTGCCTGCCGCTGGCCACATCCAGCGCATACACCGCACCGTCCCAGCTGCCGAACACCAGGGTCTTGCCGGCAAGCGCGGGCGCTGCGTGGATCATGCCGCCGCTCTTGAAAGCCCATTGCACGGCACCCGTCTTCGCGTCCAGCGCGTACAGGCGCTCATCGGAGCTGCCGAAGTACACGCGGCCGTCCGCAACCACCGGCGACGACAGCCAGAAATCCCAGGGATCGCGGGCAGGAGCGGCCCTCTTCTCGCTGCCATACAGGCCGTATGCCGCAAAGCGGGCTTCACCCTGGGTGGCAAATTCCCAGCGGCGCGCACCGGTCGCGGCATCGACTGCGTGCAAGCGGCCGTCGCGCGCCAGTGCGTACACCGTGCCATCGGCCACTGCCGGCGTGGACCCGATGCCAGCACCTGCATGGTATAGCCAGGCGAGCTTGCGGCTGGCCAGGTCATAGGCGTAGAGATTGCCGTCCTCCGCGCCGATGAACAGCCTGCCCTGCGCGACCACAGGGCTCGAAACGGTCTGCGCGCGCAGCTCGATAGTGTGCTCCAGTTTCATGGATGGCGCGGCGCCGGCAAGCGGCGCGGCAAATGCCAGCGCCAGCGCCAGCAAGGTAGTGATAGCTCGCATAAGGTCTCCTGTTTAAACGCAGCGATTCTAGCGGCGCCGGCTGCGGCAAACCTTCAGGCTTCCTAAAGACCGTGCGGCATGCTTGCTGCTACACTCCGGGGCCATGAAGATCCTGCTCGTAGAAGATGACCTCGAACTGGGCCGCGCCCTGCAGGCCGTGCTGCTGGACGATGGCTTCGATGCTGTCTGGGTGCGCATGGCTGCCGATGCCCGCCGCCTGCTCGCGCCAGGCAGCTTTGCTGCCGCCGTGCTGGACCTCGGCCTGCCCGACGGCGACGGCATGGCAATGCTGCGGGAACTACGCGGCAATGACGACCTGCTGCCGGTGGTGTTGATCACGGCGCGCGATGCACTGGAAGACCGGCTGTCGGGTTTCGCGGCTGGCGCCGACGATTACCTTGTCAAGCCCTTCGACATGGCGGAGTTGCTGGCGCGGCTGCGCGCCGTCCTGCGCCGCACGCATGGTGCATCGGCCGGCACCGGCATCTGGACATGCGGCGCGCTTGCGCTTGACGAACGGCGCAAGGCCGCGCGCTGCGAGGGCGAGGCGGTTGCACTCTCGCCCACCGAGTACGCCCTGCTGCTGGCACTGATGCAGTCGGCCGACCGCGTCGTAACGCGCACCGAACTTGAGGACAGCGCATTGGCCGGCAACGAAAGCCAGTCGCTGGATGTCCACATGTCCAACCTGCGCAAGAAGATCGGCGAGCGGCACCTGCGTACCGTGCGCGGCATCGGCTACATGATCGTCGCATGATGGCACAGCGCTCCCTGTTCCGCCGCCTGCTGGGTGGCTTCCTGCTGGTGATGCTGGCAATCTGGCTCGGCGTGGTCGGCCTGGCCGTCTATGAAACCAAGGTACTGCACGCCCGCCACACGGCGGCTGAAAACCGGGGCTGGACGCGCCAGATCCTGCTCAACCTGCGCTCGGTGGCGCATGATGCTGCGGAAACGGCGCGCGTGGCACAGCAGGTGGAGAAACTGCGCTACGACATGCTGCGCGAAATCGATTACTGGCCCAAGCCGGTCATGCTGCAGGTTTGGCTGCACGGCGAACCCATCTACCGCTCCGCAGGCGGCCTGCCCGCGGGACTGGCGCTGCCCGGTCCGGACAGCCCCGGCCTCGGCGCCAACTGGTCGAGCGAGACGGAACACAACGCCGCCGCCGGGCTTGTCGTGCGGCGCGACGCCATGCATGACACCAGCTGGCTGTTGACCGGTTCCGGTGCCGCCTATTACCTGGCGCCCTTGCTGTACAGCCTGCCCTTCCTGCTGCTGCCCGCATGGTTTATCGTGCGCCGCGGCCTGCAGCCCTTGCAGACCTTGGTGGCGGCGATCGAGCAGCGCTCGGACAGCGCCCTGCAGCCGCTGCCGCCATCGGGCTACCGCGAGCTGGCGCCGCTCGCCGCTTCAGTGAACCGCCTGATGCAGCGCCTGACCGAGCGCGTCGAACGCGACAAGCAATTCCTGACCGATGCCGCGCACGAACTCAAAACGCCTTTGTCCGTGATCCAGGCCAATGCCCACCTGCTGCTGAACCATCGCGACAACCCGGCGCGCTTGCAGGAAGCCGACCAGGGTCTGCGCCAGGGCGTCGCGCGCGCAACGCACACCGTGCACCAGCTGCTGGCCCTGGAACGGGCGCGCCACGATGCCGAGGCCGGCGCGGCACAGCCGCTCGATCTGGTGCACCTGCTGCGCGAACGGCTGGCGCATGCGGCGCCGCTGGCGATGCAGCGCAATGTCGAACTGGAGCTGGCAGCGCCGCCCGCATGCCGCCTTGCCCTGCACCGCGAAAGCATCGTCGCCCTGCTCGACAACGTGGTGGGCAACGCCATCAAATATTCGCCGGACGGCGGCTGCATACGCGTCGCGTTATCGGCGGGGGCCGCGCCCACGCTGGCGGTCTGCGACGAAGGCCCTGGCATCGCGCCGGAACTGCGCGCCAGGGTATTCGAGCGCTTTTACCGCATTCCCGGCCAGACCCATGCCGGCAGCGGCCTTGGCCTTGCCATTGCGGAGCGCGCAGCCCGGCGTAACGGCGCCCGCATCACGCTGCATGATGGCGATGGTGGGCGCGGCCTGCTGGTGCTGCTGCGTTTCGCGCCGCCTTAACGGAAGCGCTTGGGCTGGCGGCGGCGGTTGGCGGCGTTCTGGTCTTGCAAAATGCCGTCCACCCGTTCCGAGGCTGAACGCGAGAGCTCCAGCGCCTGCGCCACATCGGGGAAGAATTCCGGCAGGCGGTAGCCCAGCCAGGCGTAGGCCGAGTACAGGCGGCAGGCGTCTTCCGCTTCCTGCAGGTTCATCCACTGCAGCGGGTTCTGCTCCGGGTGCAGGTGGGTAACGCGCTGGCGCGACAGCGACACGCACCAATGCTCCCATGCCTTTTGCAGCGTGACCACGTTGCAGGAAACCGGCACCAGCGACAACGTGAACTTGTCGGCCACCGACAGCGGCAAGGTGTCGAGCCATTCGGCGCGTTCGAACTGCTCTTCGGTGATGCGCGGGAAGAAGAAGCCGTCCGGCACGTCGATATTGTGGACGAAGCGCTTGAGCAGCCGCGCCAGCGAACCTTCGCCCGTAACGGAAGCGATGCGGTGCAGGTGTTCCAGCGTTGGCGCCACGGCGAAGCCGGTGGCCTTCAGCGGGGGCAGCTTTTCCTTCAGCAGCGAACGCATCACGCCGTGCGTCTCGTCGTCGTAGCCGGCCACGTGGCCTTCCTCGTGCACGCCGTAGCGCCCTGCCCTGCCCGCAATCTGGCGCGCCAATGCCGCCGGGATTTCCTCTTCCTCGTAGCCGTTGTACTTGACGGTGGTGGTCATCACCACGCGCTGGATCGGCAGGTTCAAGCCCATGGCGATGGCGTCGGTGCCCACCACCACGTCAGCGTGCCCGTCGCGGAAGCGCTGCGCCTGCGCGCGCCGCACTTCCGGCGACAGGTTGCCGTACACGGTGGCGACCGACAGCCCGGCCTCGGTCACCATATCGCGCCACATCAGCACTTCACGGCGCGAGAATGCGATCACGGCATCGCCCTTGCGCAAGCCCTTGAGCTTGCGTACGGCGGACGGCTCCATCGACAAGGGCGCCTTGCGCTTCAGGATATGGACTTCGATCGGGCACTCCAGTCGCTGCGCCAGCGCTTCCACCGCGCGGCGTGCCTCGGCAGCGCCCACCAGGTAGACCGTGCGTGCCGGTGCGCCACAGACTGCGGCGGTCCAGGCCGCGCCGCGGTCGAAGTCGGACAGCATCTGGATCTCGTCGATCACCGCCACTTCGACCGGGGTGCGCGTGTCCAGCATTTCCACCGTACTGGCGACGTGGGTCGCGCCCTGTTCGATACGGCGCTCTTCACCGGTCACCAGGCTGACCTTCAGCTCGGGATCGGAAGCTTGCAGGCGCTCGTAGTTTTCCAATGCCAGCAGGCGCAGCGGTGCGAGATAGACGCCGCTGCGCGCCTTTGCCAACGCTTCCATCGCCTTGTGGGTCTTGCCGGAATTGGTCGGCCCCAGCAGCGCGATGAATTTGCGCGGCAGGCGGCGCGCCACCTCGAAGGTGTCCGGGTATTCCGCCAGGTTGATGCTTTGCCGTGTACGTTCGGCGTGGCGCTCTTCACGATGGCGCTCCACCGCATGCTCCAGGCGCTGGCGGATGCGGTCGAAGACGATGCCGGCCGGTTCGGAGGTCTGCATGTCTTCCAGCGCGTGCAGGAAGTCCATCGGCCGCATGCCACAATCGTCGCACTCTTCGCGCAGCTCGGCGGCGAAGGCGGCGACATCGGCATGCAGCGCGCCTTGCGCCGCTTCGCTGCCGCGCTCAAGCAACAAGGCCGCGCGCCCGTCGCGCTCCAGCTTGCGCCATTTGGAGGGTTTGGCCAGTACGCCTTGCTGCGGCACCAGGTCGTAGGGAAGGTGCAGGCCGTCCAGCTCCACGGCGCCCGTGAAGCGCAGGAATACCCGGCCCTCCTGCTTTGCCAGTTCGATGCCGCGGGCTGCGAGGCCCAGCTCAGTCACCAACTGTTCGTCGTCGTCAATATCTGTCATGGCGCGCCGATTATAGCTCGCAGCAATGCTAGTTCCAGATACGGTAGACCCAGTAGGTTTCGTCTTCCAGGCCGCGGCGCAGGATCTCGGACGGGCTCAGGCCGCTGATTGCGCGCGCCTCCCTGCTCATGTGCGACTGGTCGGAGTAGCCGCCCAGCTGAGCCATGTCGCCGAGCGAAACCCTGCCTTTCAATGCGGCGTCGCGCGCTGCAATGAAGGTCTGTTCGGCGCGATAGGAGCGGCGCAGGCGGCGCAACGGCTGCCCCGCCCACTCGCGGATGCGCCGCTCGGCCATGCGAACGCTGCGGCCGATGCCCGCTGCTGCAGCCTGCCCTTCCAGGCGGCGCACCCAGTCGCCCACGGCGCCATCGACATGGCTGTGGCCGCGCACGGCGCGCCAGCGCGGCTCAAGGAACTCCTCCAGCAAAGCCACGCGCGCATCGTCGTCGGGGGCAGCCAGCATGTGCGCCGCCAGCTGCTGCCATTCGCTGTCGAGCAAGGCATCAAGCGGCTGGAACTGGTCGACGATGGTGCTCATGTCGATCCCGGTCAGGCGATGCAGCGCTTCGGGAAAGAACAGCACAGTCATGAAATGCGTGGGGCCGGGATTGGCGGAAACCGTGGGCCCGGTCCATGCCCCGGACAGCAGTGCCGCGCCTTCCGGGCACTTGTCCGGCATGGGCGGCTCGACCATGACCGATTCGCCCACCAGTTGCAGGAACAGCACAGGAAAGCCGGTCGAAGGATAACGGTTCAGGCGCTGCTCATCGGGCAGCTCGCAACCGACGGTATTGCGCACGACGATCGCGCGCAGGCAGGAGGCGAGCGAACGGCGCGGCACGATGAATTTACTAATTGGCAACATGCACAACATTGTAGCGCGATGTCGCAAATGTTCAAGACCGGGCCGCACGCCAGGCGCATACTGGCCCTCATGGATACCACAACCACCCCAGCTAGCGGCGCGCTGCGCCGGCTTTCCGACCTGCCCGGACCCAAGGGGCTGCCTTTTCTCGGCAATGCCTTGCAGATCCGCCCTCGCAAGGTGCATGCCGATGTCGAGGCACTGGCGCAGCACTATGGCACTTTATTCCGCCTGTGTTTTGGCCGCACGCAAGCGCTGGTCGTTGCCGATGCGGCGCTGGTCGGCGGCGTGCTGCGCGACCGGCCCGACGGTTTCCGGCGGATCGATGTCACGGCCCAGGTATCGGATGAGATGGGCGGCGAGCGCGGCGTCTTCCTGGCGGAAGGAGCAGCCTGGCGCAACCAGCGCAAGATGGTGATGCAGGCGTTTGCGCCGCACGCGATCAAGGCCTACTTCCCCTTGCTGGCGCGCGTCGGCGCACGGTTGCAGGGGCGCTGGGCACAGGCGGCGCAGGAAGGCCGGCCCATCGCCCTGAACGCAGACCTGAAGCGCTATACGGTGGACGTCATCGCCGGGCTGGCGTTCGGCGAAGAGGTCAACACCATCGAGCATGGCGACGACGTGGTTCAACAGCAGCTTGAGCTGATTATGGAAGGGACGGCGCGCCGTTCGCTGCTGCCGGTTCCCTACTGGCGCTATGTCAAGCTGCCCTACGACCGCAGGCTGGAGGCGGCGGTGCTGGCCATGCGCGAGGCGACCAACGGCTTTATCGCCAAGGCGCGCCAACGCATGACCGACGATCCTTCGCGCGCCACCAAGCCGCAGAACATGCTGGAGGCGATGCTGGCAGCGGCCGACCAGGACGGCAGCGGCATCGACCACGCCGCCGTGGTGGGCAACGTCAGCACCATGCTGCTGGCCGGCGAAGACACGACTTCCAGCGCCTTGTCCTGGCTGATCTGGCTGCTGGCCCGTCATCCGGCGGCGCTGCAGCGTGCGCAGGAGGAAGTGCGGCGCGTAGCTCCCGACTGCTCCCGCTTCACCATCGAACAGATGGACCAGCTGGAATACATCGACGCCTGCGCCCACGAGGCGATGCGCATCAAGCCGCCTGCCCCCTTTATTCCGCTGCAGGCCAATCGCGATTGCGTGGTGGGCGATGTGCAGGTGCCGAAAGACAGCCTGGTGTGGTGCGTGCTGCGGCACGACAGTGTGTCCGAATCGAAGCTGCGCAATGCGGCCGGCTTCGATCCCCAGCGCTGGCTCGATGGCAGCAATGCGCGCCAGCTGGCCATGCCGTTCGGTTCCGGGCCGCGCCTTTGCCCGGGGCGCTACCTGTCGCTGCTGGAGATGAAGGTGGCCATGGCTTGCCTGCTGGGGCGCTTCGACCTGGTTTCGGTCGAAGGCGACAACGAGGAGTACCACGGCTTCGTCATGTCGCCTGGCGCCTTGTCGATGCGGCTTTCGCCAGCAGCTGGATAGTCAGCGCGAAAACGAAGGCGCAAAAGAACGATATGGCCACCGGCTGCGCGCGCAGCAGGAGCGCAATCGCCACGCAGAATGCGGCGAAGGCAAAGTAGCCGAGCATCGTACCGCGCAGCAGTTGCACCGCGCTGTCGCGGCCGGCCTGCACGTGGGTAAAGCCGACCAGCACGGTGCCCATCACGGGAAACATGGCGAAGAAGCCGCTCAGGCGCGGACCCAGCCCGGCCGCAGCCGCGCTGACGGACATCACCAGCACGGCGCCGGCCAGCATGCGCCACGGCAGGTCGCCGCCGCGGCGCACCGCCGCTACGCCACCTGCGCCGGCCGGGCCAGCCGGGACGGCCGGGGCGCGGGATCGCGGCGGGAACAGGCGCGGCGCGGCTACCAGCGCCGCGACCACGGCCAGCACTGCGATCGGCAGTGACAGCCGCACCGACTGCAAGGCGGCCACCGCCAGCGCCCATGCCGCCAGCGCGACCGGCATCGCACCGGCAACGCCCATCCGCCCGGAAGCCCAGGCGTACGCCAGGCTGAAGACAATCATTGCCAGCACGGCCATCAGGGTACCTTCCGCCGCAGTGGCTGCAAACCCCGCCCCCTGCTCCAGCGAGATCGCCAACAGTATCGGCCCCGCAACGATCGGGAATGCCGAAAGCCAGCCCGCAACGGCAGGCCCCCAGCGCCGGCCAGCCAGCGTGACCGCGTAGATCAGGGAAGGAACGAGGAACAGTTTCAGCGCGAGGATGGAATTCATGGGGCGCGAGTCTACCACGCGCTTCTTTGTATCAGCTAAGTAACAGCACGTTGACACGGGGCGGCCGTTTCCCCACTATCTTCGCTCCACTGAATCAACGAAGCCCGTGCAATGATTGCAACTAAACTCTTCCCCAAGCTCACTTCCCTGCTGATCCTCGGCGCCTGCGCCGGCCTGGCCCAGGCGGCCGCGGTTGAACCTGCCAAACACGCCATCACCCACGAAGACGTATGGCTGATGAAACGCGTCGGCGCCCCGCAGCCAAGCCCGGACGGCAAATGGGCAGTGTTCTCGGTCACCGATCCTGCCTACGACAGCAAGGAACAATGGTCCGACATCTGGATCAAATCGCTGGTGGACGACAGCGCGCCGCGCCGCCTGACCTTCAGCAAAGGCGGCGAATCCGCGCACGCCTGGTCGCCCGACAGCCGCTTCCTGCTGTTCGTCGCCAAGCGCGAAGGCGACGAGGCGCCGCAAATCTATCGGATCGACGTGGCCAGCGGCGGCGAAGCCCAGCGCATGACCACCTTGACGCTGGGCGCACGCATGCCCAAGTGGAGCCCGGACGGCAGGCAGATCCTGTTCGTCAGCGAGATCTTCCCCGGCACCGGCAGCGAAGAAGCGGTGAAGAAGGCCGCAAAGGAGCGCAAGGAACGCAAATACAGCGCCCGCGCCTACGAATCCTTCCCGCCGCGCTTCTTCGACAAGTGGCTGGACGACAAGAAGGTGCGCCTGTTCGTCATGGATGCGCAAGCAGACGCCAGGCCGCGCGATATCCTTGCCGGCAGCAAGCTGGCCGACCTGCCTGGCTTTGGCGGCAGCCAGGGCGACGATGGCCAGTCGCTGAATGCCGTCTGGGCGCCGGATGGCAAGAGCGTGGTGTTCGCCGTCTCCACCAACCGCGACCAAGCCGCGCGCGCCTCGACCTTCACCCAGGTCTACAGCGTCCCGCTAGCAGGCGGCGAGCCGGCCCAGTTGACCAGGGATGGCCGCAGCTACCACGACCTGCGCTTCTCCCCGGACGGCAAGACCCTGTTCGCGCTGACCGAAGAGGAAGCGCCGAACAAGGTGTACGACCTGACCCGCGTGGCAAGCTTCGCCTGGCCATTCACCAGCGCGCAGCCGAAGATCCTGACCCAGGACCTGGACCGCTCGGTCTCGCGCATTGCGCTGCCGGCCGATGGCAAGCGCATTTACTACTCGTTCGAGCATGCCGGCCTGGAAAAGGTCAACTCGATGAACTACGCAGGTGGCGACAAGCGTGAAGAGCCATCGCTGCCCAACGGTGCGATCAACTCGCTGAACGCCGGCGGCAAGGCGCTGGTGGGCGTATGGGAATCCGCCATCAACCCGCCGGAGATCTACTCCTTCAACGGCACGCCAAAGCGCCTGACTTCCTTCAACGTGGAAAAAGCCGCAACGATCGACTGGCAGGCGCCCGAACACTTCTGGTACAAGACTCCGGACGGCCGCCAGATCCACAACATGATCGTCAAGCCGGCCGGCTTTGACCCGAACAAGAAGTATCCGTTGTTCGCGGTGATTCACGGCGGCGCGGCAAACATGTGGCGCGACCAGTTCGTGCTGCGATGGAACTACCACCTGCTGGCCAAGCCTGGCTATGTGGTGCTGCTGACCGACTACAAGGGCTCCACCGGCTATGGCGAGGAATTCGCACGCTCGATCCAGCACGACCCGCTGAAAGGCCCGGGCGACGAAATCAACTGGGCAGTCGATGAAGCGATCAGGAAGTACCCGTTCATCGACAGCACCAGGCTGGCAGCCGGCGGCGCAAGCTACGGCGGCCACCTGGCCAACTGGCTGCAGGCCACCACTACCCGCTACAAGGCCATCGTGTCGCACGCCGGCGAGATGGACCTGGTGATGCAATGGGGTACCAGCGACAGCATCTACGGCCGCGAAGTCAATAGCGGGGGACCGGTGTGGAGCAACCTGCCGGTCTGGCGCGAACAAAGCCCGATCATGCAAGGCGCGAATCACGAAAAAGGCACCGGCTTCAAGACGCCGATCCTGATCACCGTGGGCGAACTGGATTACCGTGTACCGGTCAACAACGCGCTGATGAACTTCGCGGCACAACAGCGTTTGAATACGCCGAGCAAGCTGGTAGTATTCCCGGACGAAAACCACTGGATCCTGAAAGGCGAAAACAGCCGCTACTTCTATAACGAGGTGCACGGCTGGCTCGCCAAATACCTTAATTAAGAGGAGAAGTAGAAGATGACGGTTGCAAACTGGTGTATCGCCGCGGCCTGCCTGCTGCCAATGATGGTTGCGCTGACGCCCAAAGTCGCCTCGGTCACGAGCAAGGACCGCTACGACAACGCCGACCCGCGCGATTGGGCCAGCCGCCAGGCTGGCTGGATGAAACGCGCCCACGCCGCACACCTGAACGGCTTTGAAGCACTGCCGCTGTTCATTGCCGCCGTCATCCTGGCGCAGCAGGCGCACGCCAACCAGGACCGCATCGACATCCTTGCGATGGCATTCGTCCTGATCCGCGTCACCTACAGCATCATCTACATCAGCAACCTGGCCACCCTGCGCACGCTGGTGTGGTTCGCCGGCATCGGCGTCAGCCTGGCGATCCTCGCCCAGTCCTGAACCCTCAAGCGGCGCTGGCTGCGACCGGCGCCGCTGCGGCGGCGGGCCGCAGCCGGATCGCCAGCACCATCAGTCCGGCCACCAGGCAAGCCGCTCCCGCAGCAAACAGGGCCGGGTTATAGGTAAGCAGCAGTGTACGCACCTGCCCTGCCCCGAACGCGGCAAGCGCCGCGCCCAACTGGTGGGCTGCGAATATCCAGCCGAAGACCATGCCGGCTTTTTCCTTGCCGAAGGTCGTTGCAACCAGGCGCACTGTCGGCGGCACGGTGGCGATCCAGTCCAGGCCATAGAACATGGCAAACACCGATAGGCCATACAGCGTGAATTCCGAATACGGGAGCCACAGCAGCGACAGGCCGCGCAGGCTGTAGTACCAGAACAGCAGCTTGCGGTTGTCGTAGCGGTCGGACAGCCAGCCGGAAAGAATGGTGCCAACCAGGTCGAAAGCGCCCATCATCGCCAGCACGGAAGCAGCAGGCACCGGCCCCAGGCCCGCATCGCCGCACAGGGAGATGAAATGGGTCTGGATCAGGCCATTCGTACTCAGGCCGCAAATGAAGAAGCTGCCGGCCAGCAGCCAGAATACCAGGCTGCCCGAAGCTTCGCGCAGGATGCGGAACGGCGTTGCGAACCCGATCATCATCGGCGCCGGCCCCGCCGTCACGGGCTGCGTGGCGCCGTACGGCGCCAGGCCCAAGTCCGCGGGTCGGTTTCGCATTAGGAAGTACACGGCAACTGCGATCGCGCCGCACGCCACCAGCACCGGCACCACCGCCATGCGCCAGCCGAAACGCTCCACCAGCCATGCCCCCACCGGCAGGAAGACCAGTTGCCCCGTTGCCGAACTGGCTGTCAGCACGCCGACCACCAGGCCGCGCCGGGATTCAAACCAGCGATTGGACACCACCGCACTCAGGACCAGCGCCGTCATGCCCGAGCCCACGCCCAGCATCACGCCCCATAGCAACACCAGCTGCCAGAACTGCGTCATCCCCAGCGCCAGCAGCGAACCGGCCGTGATCAGGCCGAGCGCCGTCACCACGACTTTGCGCAAGCCGAAACGTTCCATGAGGATCGCCGAGAAAGGTCCCATCAGGCCAAACAGGGCAAAGCGCACCGCCAGCGCCGAAGAAATCTGGTCGACACCCCAGCCGAACTCTTTACTCAATGGCTGCAGCAGCGCGCCCGGCAAGCCGAGTGCCGCCGACGACGCGAGCCCGGTCAGGAAGGTCAAGGCAACGATGATCCACGCGTAGTGGATGCCGCGGCGTTGCAACCGCAGGGAGAGGGTTTCGGCTATCATGCAAAACATCTTAAATGACGATCATCATAAATGCAAGAAAAAGAAAAGCCGGCGCGCAGCCGGCTCTTCATCGGCGCAAGGCGCCGCTTACTTCTTGATTTGCAGGGAAGATTTTACTTCCTGCACGCCCTCAATCTTGCGGGCCAGTTCGATCGCTTTATCCGCTTCCGCTTTCGATGGCACGAAGCCGCTCAGCATGACGATACCCTTCTGTGTTTCCACGTGAACGTCCATGGCCTTGACCAGCGGATCGGCTGCATATTCAGCCTTCACCTTGGTGGTGATCATGGTGTCGGACATCGCGGTGCGGGTGTCGGCGGTTGCCTCGCGAGCCGCTGCGCGGGTATCGGCCGTTGCGTCGCGCGTGGTATTGGCCAGGTTGGTGCCGGCTTCACGCGTGTTCCGGGCTACGGCAGCCGTGGTGCTGGTGGTGCCGGCGCTGGCCAGCGCGGTTTTGTGGGCCGACTTGGCGTCGGACTTGCAGGCCGATTTTGCCGAGCCGCTCATGTCGTCGCAACGTTCCTTGGCCAGGTCATACTCGGCGTCGGCCAGCTTGCGCTGTGCTTTGTCGACGTCCTTGGCCGTATTCTGGTGCTGCCTGGTCGCATCGAGGATGGCGCGCGCTTCGGCTACTTTGGCTTCCTCTTTGCAGATGTCTTCAGCATTGTCCTTCAGGCTCTTGCAATTGTCTTTAGCAACCTTGTAGTCGGATTCAGCCTTGTCCTTCGCCGCCTTGTAGGCGTCGTTATCGGCAGCCTGGGCGACAGCGAACGAAGTGCTGAACAGGGCAGCCAGCGAAATACACAGGATTTTCTTCATGGTTAGTCCCCTTTAGGATGGTTTGCATGGCGATTACACGCCTCCTGGGAACTAATTTCTGTGCGCGACCGAACACAGTTGCGTTATTGCTCGTCTTTAAGTAGCCCTTTACCCCACAGCAGCCGTGCCTGTTCGAAGGGATTATGTTCGCTGGAGAACACAGCGCCATTGGCAGCAAGTTGCAACCAGGCGCGCGTATTGTGCGATCCATGCTCGACAGGCTGGCGCACCTGCATCAGCCAGGCATGCACCTGCGTGTAGTGCGCCGCGTTGGCGCGCTGCGTCCAGGCCAGGGCCACCAGGTCGGAGAAGGCTTCCTCGCGGCGGGTGTCGCGCATGGCTTTCGTCAGGGCTTGCAATTCCGGATTGTCGGGCTGCTGCTGCGGACCTTCGACAAAGCCGGCCGGCAAGGCATGCCAGCTGCCCTGGGCCTGGCGCCAGCAATGGCCGACTTCGTGTGCAGTCATGGCCTCGATCAAGACTTTTTGTTGCTCGGCAGGCACGCCGTTCAGCACTTCTTCCGCCTGCGGGTTGCCGCGCATCGAAAACACCAGCTTGCAGCGGCCATCGGCAAACCCCATGGCCAGCGGCACGTCATTCGGTCCGGCCTGCGGCTGGACCACGATATCGATCGGCAGCTTGAGTTCCTGCTTGGCGTAGGCCAGCACGGGAGCGCCGGCTTGCAGCCAGCGGGTTTCGGTTTCAGTCAGCTGTGCAGCGCCGGCAGAGGCAGCGCAGCAGGACAGCAGGATTGGCAGGCTCAGCTTCATAACAAGACTCCGGTAACTGGATTCAACTATACATGCCTAGCGGCAAGCTGTTACCGGAGTTTCTGAGCTGTTACAAAATATTGGCTGAGCTAGTCGACAAGTTTATTTTGCCAGCAAGGAGTTAGCAGTCGGGAAAGATGGACGAATGTCATTCGGCACTTTCTTCATCTTGTCCAGGGCCTTCTGCACGTCTGGACGAATGACCACATACTGCGCCATCATATCCTTGGCGCGCGCATAATCGCCGGTCGCCTCGATGGTGAGGAATTCGCGGTCGAGATCGAGCACCGCTTGTTTGATCCTCCTGAAGTCGACCGAGAAGGTGCCGTCGCCGTGCGAGACGAAGGCGCCTTTATCCAGCAGGTAGTTGACCTGGATCGCCATGCCGCGTGCGTGCGAGTCGGTCAGGCCGAAGTGCAGCGTGCGGAAAGCTGAAGCGAGGAAGGTGGTGTGCAGCTTGCGCTCGGCAGCCTCGCCCTGGCCCAGCGTGTCCTTCAACTGGCCCTTCTCCATCATGTACATCAGGGCGAACAGGCCGGTGATGTCGGCCTTCGCTTCCTCGATGGTGGAATAAGTTTCCTTCAGGTCCTGGCGCGGGGTCGACTCGGTGGCGCCGGTCCTGGTGATGTGCGGGCCCAGGCCATGCGTGATTTCATGCGCCAGGATGTGGGTGAAGAAGGAATTGAAGTCCAGGTCCTTCTGGTCCGCCGGACGCAGCACCAGCTTGGCGATCGGGGTCAGCGTGGCTTTGAATTTTTCTTCCTGCACGTTCTTCAGCATCACGCGCTTGGAGCCGCGCTGGCTGATGATGCGCTCGTCGTTCGGCAGGTTGTAGGCGGCGGTCTGAACGCCCATATTGCCATCGCCTGCGCCATACACCTGGTTCACCACCACCATCGGCGCCACGGCACCTACTTTCGGGTTGCGGTATTTCGGATCGAGCGGCAAGTTGTCTTCCAGCTCCTGCATATGCTTGGCAAAGAAGTCCAGCTTGCGCGTTTCCTTTTCGTCGCGGATGTTCACATAGGCTTCGAAGGCAGCCTTGTAGCCAAACAGTTCGTCGTTATAGGTTTCGTACGGGCCGATGGTGACGTCCACCGGCGAATCCAGGTCCATCCAGGCGAAGTCGGAGGGCAGGTAATCGTTGGACAGGAAGGCGTCGGCGCGCAGGTCGAGGAACTTCTTCAGCGAAGCGTTGCTGGTGGCGGCAGCCGCCTCCTTCAACAGCCTGGACAACTTTTCCAGCTCCGGCCCGTACTCGTCCGAATATTTGACGGTCTTGAACTTCCCATCATCACCCTTGCGGATGGTGGTGAAGAACCACTGCGCTTCCTGCTTTTGGGCTGCAGGCAAGCCATTGATCCAGGATTCCAGTTCTTCCTTGGTCGCGCCTTCCGGATAGAAGTTGGCACCGGCAGGCTTATGGCCAGGCACCCTGATTCCAGCCACCTCCGCCGGCAGGAAAGACTTGTGGCCATCGAGGATGGACCACGGGCCTTTATTCAGCCAGAAGTAATCGGCGCGCGCCTTGCCCAGTGCGGACCTGTCCTTTTGCAGCGCAGCGTACAAGGCTTCATTGCCGGACCAGCGCTGGCGCAGTTGCAGGGTGTCGACGATCTTCGCCGCCTCGATCAGCTTCTTGATCGCCAGCCGGTCGCCGGAGGACAAGTGCGAGGTGTCGGCTTTCAGTTGCACCGGCGCGTAACGCCTGGTCATTTTCTGCAGTTCGGCGACGTCGGCGGGAGCAGCGGCAGCAGCGGCGCCAGCAAGCGCCAGCAGCAGCGGAGTCAGGAGGTTTTTCATGTGGCCTTTTCTCTACAATTGAAAGGAAGGCCACATTGTATGCCTGCGTTTACCAGGCGCGGTAAGTTTTTCCGCTTTCTGCGCCTTCCACGCAACGGCTGTAGGCACGTGCAACGCGGCTGGCCGGAACGGGCTCGAAACCATGGAACAGCGAATCGAATTTTTCTGCCGACTCCTCCAGCAGCGAAGGATTGACCACGTTGATGCGAAGGCCGCGCTGCAGCTCCAGTGCCGCGCCGCGGGCAAAGGCCTCGATGCCGTTGTTGACGGCCACCGTGTTGGCGCAACCGCGCAGCGGGTGATGGGCATCTACGCCGCTGGTCAACGTGATGGAGCCGCCGTCATTCAGCGCGTGCTGCGCAACGAGCGTCACATTCACCTGCCCCGCCAGCTTCGAGTCGAGGCCGATGCGGAACTGGCCGTGCGTCATCGCCTCCAGCGGGCCGACGTGGAGCGCACCTGCCGCCACCACCACATGATCCACCCTGCCCGCTGCCGCAAACAGCGACTGCACCGAAGCGAAATCCTCGATCGCCACGCGGTGATCGCCGCTGCTGCGGCCAGCAGTGATCACGCGGTGGCGCACGCCCAGCTCCCGCACCACCGCGCTGCCGATGGTGCCTGAGCCGCCAATAACCAGGACCGTACGCATTACCACACGCGATAGGTCTTGCCGTTTTCCGCGCCCTCTACGCTGCGGCTGTAAGCCAGGGCGGCGCGCTTCACCGGAACAGTTTCCATGCCGTAGAAATATGCACCGTAAACATCGACCGACTCATCGACCAGGGTCGGGCTCACGGAATTGATGCGCAGGCCGCGCGGCATCTCGACAGCGGCGCCCAGCACGAAGCCATCCACGGCCGCGTTGACGGTGCTGGCATTGACGCCGAGGCGGATCGGATTATGGGACAGGCTGCCGCTGGTCAGGGTGATCGAGCCGCCGTCGTTCAGGTATTTCTGCGCAGCCAGCGCCACATTCACCTGGCCCATCAGCTTCGAGTTCAGGCCGATGTGGAACTGCTCGGCCGACATTTCCTGCAGCGCGCCAAAGTGCGCATCGCCGGCAGCCACCACCACGCCATCGACCTTGCCCACCTGCTCGAACAGCGCCTGGACCGACGCCGGGTCTTCGATCCTGACCTGGTATTGGCCGCTGTTGCGGCCCACGCTGATCACTTCATGGCGCAAGCCCAGTTGCTCCACGATGGCTTTGCCGATGGTGCCCGAGGCGCCGATCACGATGATCTTCTTCATGTTGAATCTCCTGTTGGGTTTCGAAGTGGAGCCAGTATGCTCTCCGTCCCCGCAGGAATAAATGAGCTATCATTTACATAATTACAAACCAATGGTTAGCAATGGATAAATTGCGCAGCATGGAAGTCTTCGTCGCCGCCGTCGACAGCGGCAGCTTCACGGCAGCGGCCGAACGCTTCGGCATCTCTGCCGTCATGGTCGGCAAGCACGTGCGGGAACTCGAACAGAAACTCGGCGCCGCCCTGCTCACCCGCACTACGCGGCGCCAGTCGCTGACCGAAATCGGCCGCCAATATGCCGAACAATGCCGCGCCATCCTGGCGCAGATCAGCGCCGCCGAAAGCCTGGCCGAAACCATGCGCATCACGCCACGCGGCGTCCTGAAGGTCACCGCGGCGGTCTCGTTCGGAATGGAATGGCTAGCTCCCATGCTTCCCGACTTCCTCGATATGTACCCCGAAGTCAGCGTGGACCTGAGCCTGAACGACCGCATGATCGACGTGGTGGAAGAAGGTTTCGACGTCGCAGTGCGCATTGGCACGCTGGAAGATTCATCGCTGGTGGCGCGCCCGCTGCGGCCATACGGCGTGGTGATTTGCGGCTCGCCCGGCTACCTGGCACGGCGCGGCGTCCCGCAAGAACCGGCCGATCTCGCGCAGCACGAATGCCTGGAATTCAGCGGCTGGGTGCCGCAAGCGCGCTGGCGCCTGAAGGGCATCAAGGACAGCCGCCACGTGCCCCTGAGCCGCCTGCGCGCCAACAACAGCTACGCGTTAAAGCAAGCGGCCCTGAAAGGCTTCGGCCTGATCATGCAAGCGGAAACAGCGCTGGCGCAAGACATCGCCGCCGGCCGCCTGGTACGCGTGCTGGACGACTACCTGCCCACCCCACGCCCCATGCACCTGCTCTACCCCCGCAACCGCCAGCCCACGCCCAAGCTGACCAGCTTCATCGACTTCATGCTCGCCCGCCTCGGCCCTATCAATTAAAAAGTCGGGGTCAGCTCCGGCAATCGGACATTTCTTTCGCTAGCGAAAGAAATGTCCGATTGCCGGAGCTGACCCTGACCCTTCCCCTCATATTTTTGTTGTAAACGTCTAAGGAAGCTGTTAACTTTCAATCCCAAAAACGGCGCATGCATGGCTGTGTCACCCCTTTCATTCGTAGCGTCCAAACTGCGAGGGAAAGGAATAAGCCATGCATGCACATGCAATCATACAGGGGTTATTGGAGCAGGAATGTCCGAACATGCATGCCAAGCGGCGAGCATGCCTGGCCAAGGTGGCAATCGCGGCGTTGCATGGTGGCCTGAGCCTGGTGCGCATGGGCAAGAAATTGGCCTCGGCGACGCAATTGCGTCATCGCATCAAATGCTGCGATCGACTTTTGAGCAATCCCCATCTGGCGCAGGAAAAGCATGCGGTGTACCGCGCGATGGCGCGTCGCGTGATTCGCCGCCCTGGCGTGCAGATTGCTGTGGACTGGTCGGCGGTACGCGACGATAGCAGTATTCAGTTGCTGCGGGCAGCGGCCATCATCAAGGGCCGCGCTTTCACGTTATATGAAGAAGTCCATCCCTGTGCCAAGCTCGGTTCACCGATTGTGCACCGAAACTTCATGCAATCGTTGCGTAGCATACTGCCGCCTGGCAGCCGAGCTATCATCATCACCGATGCCGGCTTTCGCGCCAGTTGGTTCAAGCTGCTTAACCAGCTCGGATTTGCCTGGGTAGGGAGAATCCGAAATCGGGACATGGTGCGCCCACACGACAGTTCTGACTGGGCTGGCTGCAAAACACTCTATGCGCAGGCATGCGCCCACGCGCGCGACCTGGGTCAATACTTCTATACGCGGGCCAATCCTGCCCTGTGTCGGCTCGTCCTATTGAAACGCCAGGCCAAGGGGCGGCACCGGCTGACCAAGATCGGCAAGCTGGCGCGCAGCTGCCGCAGCAAGAAGAATAGTAAGGGACAACGCGAGCCATGGTTGCTCGCCGTTTCACCCAAGCTCGCCTCCCTCAATGCCGAGCAAGTGGCAAACATCTATGCCGGCCGCATGCAGATTGAACAGACTTTCCGCGATCTCAAGAACGCGCAGTGGGGTATGGGGCTACGCTTTAGCCAAACCTACACATTGCGACGCCTGGCTGTATTGCTTTTACTGGGAGCGTTGCTCGCGTACGCACTCTGGCTTATCGGACTCGCCGCTCGCAAGATAGGTTTCAATGTCGCCTACGGCAGTCGCGCGAAGGCCGCCAGCACCCTGTCAATCCTGTCATTGGCGATGCATTGGATTAGTGAGGCCCAGCCGCCTTCGATCCACCTGACAGATCTCAAACACGCACTTGTCGAACTGATATCGATGGTGCGTGTCAGTGAAATATGAGGGGAAGGGTCAGGAGCTGACCCCGACTTTTATGCGTTAAGGGGCTTGCCAGCCGCCGCCGAGGGCGCGGGCGAAGCTCACTGTCGCGAGCAGGCGCTGGGTCTCGATCTGCACGGCTGCGCGGTCGGCTGCCAAGGCGCTGCGCTGGGCGTCGGTGACGTCGAGGTAGGTGCTGATGCCGCGCTCGTAGCGGGCGCGGGCGACGTCGTAGGCGCGGGTGGCGGCTTCGCGCGATGTCGCCTGGACCTTGCCTTGCTGCGTGCGCTGCTGCACGTCGGACAGGGCGTCTTCCACTTCACGCAGGGCAGTCAGCAACCTGCCTTCGTGGTTGGCGACCGCTTCTTCATAGCGGGCCTTGGCGACCGTCAGGTTGGACTGGTTGCGGCCACCGTCGAAGATCGGCAGCGACAAAGCCAGCGGGCCGAAACTGAACACGCGCGAGCCGCCTTTGGCGATGTCGCCCAGGCTCTCGGACGCGTAGCCGAAATTGCCGGTCAGGCTGATCGACGGATAGAACGCGCCTTGCGCCACGCCGACGTTGGCGTTGGTCGCGCGCAGGGTAGCGACACTGGCTGCCAGGTCAGGACGGTGGGCCAGCAAGCTGGCAGGAACGCCGGCCGGAATCACCGGCGGTGCCGGCAATTCGGTGGCGCCTGACTGCTCCAGTTGCATGGTCGATGGCGACGCGCCTACCAGCACGGCCAATGCATGCTCCAGCGTGTTGCGCTGGCGTTGCACTTCTTCCAGGTCGGCTTCGGCGTTGGCGCGTTCGATGCGGGCGCGCGAGGTATCGAGCTCGTTCGACAGCCCGGCGCTGAAGCGGGCATTCACCAGTTCTTCGGTTTCCTTGCGGGTGGCCAGCGCGCCGCGCAGGATCGCCATCTCGGCGTCCAGGCCGCGCAACTGCCAGTAAGTGGTGGCGATCTGCGACGACAGCAGCAACAGTACGCCATCGCGGTCATGGCTGGCAGCCAGCGCTTGCGCGTCGGCCGATTCCACGGCGCGGCGTACGCGGCCAAACAGGTCCAGTTCATACGAGAAGCCTGCGGCGACCGAGTAGTTGTTGCCGTGGATCGAACGGTGGCCCAGCGCGATGCCTTGCGAGGTATTGGCCGAGGTGCGCGAGTTCGATACGCCGGTACTGAGCGTCACGGATGGCAACTGGCTGGCTTTCGCCAGTCCCAGTTGCGCTTCGGCCTGGAACAGGCGCTGCGCCGCCGCCTTCACGGTCGGGCTGTCGCGCAGGGCCTGGTGCTCAAGCCGGTTCAGCGTGTCGTCGCTGAACACGGTCCACCACTGCGCCGGCAGTCGGGCCTCGCCTGCCGCGCCTTGCGGCGCATGGCGGAAGGCCTGCTCCTGCATCCCCGCAGGCGCCTTGAAGTCGTCGCCTACGGTGCCGCAACCGGCCAATACTGCCGCCGCGCCAACTGCCATTGCAATCAATTTGATGTTCATACTGTTTACCTCAATTCTTTTTTAATGCGCACCCGCGCCGCCGCCCGAGGGGGACTTCACCTTGTCGGACAGCCACAGGATCAGGATGCAGGACAGCAGGATGCCGCCCACGATCAGGAAGCCGTCGTTGTAAGCCATCACGAAGGACTCGCGCCGCACGATGCCATCCACCGCCTTGAGCGCCTTGTCCGACGCGGTGACCGGGTCGAAGCCCTTGCTGATGAAGTTCTGGGTCAACTGGTCCAGGCGCAACTGGGTCGCTGCCGAGAAGCTGTTCACCGCCTCCCCCAGGCGCGCCGAGTGGAAGTGTTCGCGCTGCGTCAGTTGCGTTGCCAATAGAGCAATGCCGATCGAGCCGCCCAGGTTGCGGATCATGTTGAACAGGCTCGATGCCGATGCGGTGTCTTTCGGCGCAATGCCGTTCATGGCAAAGTTCGACAGCGTCAGCATCACGAACGGCTGGCCCAGTGCGCGCACTACCTGCGACAGCAGCAACTGGTCGTAGCCGGTGCTCGCGTCCATGTAGGCATTCATGATGCAGGACACGCCGAACAGACCCAGCCCGATCGAGCACAGGATGCGGTTGTCGACCTTCATCGACAGCTTGGCTGCAATCGGCATGATGAAGAGCTGCGGCAAGCCGGCCCACATGATCACTTCGCCAATCTGCATCGGCGAGTAACCGGCGATCTGGCCCAGGTACAGCGGCAGCAGGAAGGATGAGCCGTACAAGCCCATGCCCATCACCGCCGCCAGCGCCGACGCCACCAGGAAATTGCGCTGCGTGAACAAGCCCAGGTTGACGAAAGGTTGCGGGCGCATCGCGCTGGTCAGCACCCATCCCAGCAGGCCAACGATGGACAAGCCCGCGAACGCGATGATGAAGCCGGACTCGAACCAGTCCTTGCTATTGCCTTCTTCCAGGAAGATGGTCAGGCAGCCCAGGCCCAGCGCCATGAAGGCGATGCCGAGCCAGTCGGCGTGCAACAACTCGCTGAGTTTGCGTTCTTCGCGGTCGAGGCCATACGCCACGCCGGCGATCAGCAGCAGGCCGGGCACCCAGTTGATGTAGAAGATCGAAGGCCAGCCATACAGTTCGCTCAGGTAGCCGCCCAGGGTCGGGCCCATGGAAGGCGCCAGCGTGGCGGTCAGGCCGAAAATCGCCATGCCGGCCGCGCGCTTGGACGGCGGCAGCTTGGCCATCACCAGAGTCATCGCCATCGGGATCAGCGCGCCGCCGGTAAAGCCCTGCATCATGCGGAACAGGATCATGCTTTCCAGGTTCCAGGCCGCCCCGCACAAGGTCGAGAACACCAGGAACAGCGCGGTCGTGCCCATCATGTAGCCGCGCATGCCGAAGGTGCGCGTCAGCAGCGCCGTCAGCGGGATCACGATGATCTCGGCCACCAGGTAGGCGGTCGAAATCCAGGAGCCCTCTTCCTGCGTCGCGTTCAGCGCGCCAAGGATGTCGCGCAGCGAGGAGTTGGTGATCTGGATATCCAGCACGGCCATGAAGGCGCCCAGCATGCCCGCTGCGACTGCGATCCAGGTGCGGCCGGATACCCGGCCTTCAGGCACCGTCATTGGGGCACTCATTTTGCGTTCGCGCCGGAACTGATGCTGACTTCAGCGATGGCCGACATGCCTGGCACAAGACGGCCTGCGTAGGCCTTCAGGTCCTCCGGCTTGAAGGTGATCTTCACCGGAATGCGCTGCACGATCTTGGTGAAGTTGCCGGTGGCGTTATCGGCCGGCAGCAGCGCAAATTGGGCACCGGAGGCCGGCGAGAACGAGTCGACGCGGCCCACCAGTTCCTTGCCGGGCAGCGCATCGATGGCCAGGTTCACTTCCTGGCCCACACGCATGTCGGCTAGCTGGGTTTCCTTGAAGTTGGCAGTGATCCACACATTGTCCTGCACCAGCGCCACCAGCTGCTGGCCTGGCTGAACGCGCTGGCCTACCTCCAGGTTGCGCTTGCCGACGCGGCCTTCGACCGGGGCGACGATGCGGTTGTATGCCAGTTGCTGCTGCGCGTCTTTCAGCTGTACTTGCAGCACCTTTACCTGCGCCTTCAGCACTTCGCGCGCGGACGTCGCGGAAGCGATTTGCGCTTTCGCAGCTGCTGCGCTGTCCTTGCGCGCCGCCACGTCGGCAGTGGCGCTGGCACGGGCGGCATTGGCGGCATCCAGTTCGGCCTTCGACACCGCCTTCATCTGGCTGGAATACAGCTGGCCGTAGCGTTCTGCATCCTGCGAAGCGCGCAGTTGGTTCGCTTGCGCCTGCGCGACTTGGGCGGCGGCGGCGCTGGCTTGTGCATTCACTTGCGCGATCTGGGCATCGGCCTGCAGGACTTGCTGCTGCACGCTGGCGATCTGCGCCTGGATCTGTTCCACCTTCACCTGCTGGTCGAAGGGATCGAGTTCGGCGATCGCGTCGCCGGCCTTCACGAACTGGTTATCCTCCACCAGCACTTTGGTTACCACGCCCGAAATGCGCGACGACACCGGATGCACGTGGCCGGCCACATAGGCGTTTTCCGTCTCAACGTAATGATGGCTGTGGTACCACATGCGGCCGCCCGCGGCCAGGGCGGCCAGGGCGATCAGGCCGGCGATCACCAGCACGCGACGGTTAGGCGGGGTAGCTGCGGGCGCGCCGGCTTCTGGCACGGCGCTGAGCACTTTTTGTTCGGTTGGGTTGTGCTGGGACATGGTGGGAAACTCCCTGAAAATGAAATGAGGCATGTGCATTATTTGCCAAGCAATGACGAAAGTCAAGAAATGAAACGATTGCATTTCATTTTTAATTGGCCTAAAGTGGGGGCAATCTGTTAGCCTTCGGGCATTACTTACGGTTCTCAATCATGTCTGTTGAACAAGTTACCGAGCCAGTCAAAGCCGGCCGCCCCAAGGCTGCCGAGGCGGAAGCCCGCCTGAACGACCTGCTGGATACGGCTGCGCGGCTCATCCTCGAAAAGGGATATGCCAAGGTCAGCCTGGAAGCCATTGCCAGGGAAGCGCGGGTTGCCGTGCGCACCATCTACGTCAAGTTCGGCGGCAAGGCCGGGCTGCTGAAGGCCATCCTGCTGCGCCACCGCGCGGGCGCCTTCGACCCGGTCGGCATGGCGAGCATCGACCGCCCGATCCGCGACACGCTGCTGGAGTTCGGCCTGCGCTTCCACCGTCTGGTCAGCACGCCGCAAGCTACCGCGCTATACCAGATCGTGGTGGCGGAAGCGCATGCCAATCCCGACCTGGCGGAAGCCTTCTGGGATGCCGGCCCGCGCCAGACGCGCGAGCTGGTAGCGCACTATTTCGCCCGTGCCGACATTCGCGCCCAGCTGAAAACCGAGGCCTCGCCGGAGCGCCTGGCAATCCACTTGATGAATTGCCTGATGGGCGACCAGTTGCGCCGCTTCCTGTTCGATTCGCGCTGCGGCGTGGCGACCACGCCCGAGGAAATTGAACAAGGCGTCGACCTTTTCCTGAACGGCATCCTGCGTTAAGCAGGCCTTAAGCGTGCGCGGCAGCGTATGTGCGCTAGCGCACGGTGGCGCGTCGGCCAGCTGCCGGATACTGATCTCCTCAAGAACATAATTAAAGTGGGAGGTTGTATGAGCAAGGTCGATCGGCTCGAATGGAGCAGGAAAATCGCCACGATCAACGAACGCATCAAAGGTTTCCAGGAAAACCCGAACAAGGAGCACCTGGATGCCGCGATCAATGAACTGAAGGCCTATGCAGAAGCTGCCAATAGCGGCGGCATCGAAATCCCAGAGCGCTTCATAGCGAGCTAACAACAAACCGGGCAAAAGCCCGGTTTTTTATTGCAGCAACGCGTTTCCTGTGTCACGATGCCCACCCCGAGTATCAACTTATTGGTAGTAAATCATGAGCGAACAAGCAACCCAACAGCAGCAGAACGACGACCAGAAATTCTTCGAGAACATCGACGCCTACATTGCACTGGCCAACGCCCACGAAAACAGCAATAAAGGCGCACCGCAACTGGTTGGCGCCAGCCTGCTGTTCGCAGCCGCACGCTACAACATCTTCCTGGTAGCCCGCGCCCAGGGCGACCTGGAAACCTACAACAGCAAAAAAGAAGAAGCGAAAGCCTACTTCATGGACCAGTTCGGCAAGATGTTCGACGACAACTGGAACGACTACAGCCAGCACTTCGAGCAATACCGCAACCAGAAATAATGTCCACCTTGGGGTCAGGAAGGAAAGTGGACATTTTTCCTTCCGCCCCATGTCCCTGCTTTCCCCCTGATCTAGATCAGTTCGTTCTATTGTCACCGTGATATCGTCGGTGGATGAGCCGACCACCACGCCCCTTGCTTCCGAACGCCTTCTACCACGTCACAGCACGTGGCAATCGCAAGGCCAACATCTATCTCGACGAACGCGACTACCTGATCTGGCATGACCTGGTCGCGCGCACTGCCGACCGCTTTGGCTTCATCTGCCATGCTTACTGCCAGATGCCGAACCACTTCCACCTGCTGCTCGAAACGCCTTTGCCCAATTTGTCGGAGGGCATGCATTTCCTCAATTGCGTCTATTCGCAGAACTTCAATATACGGCACGGGCTGTGCGGACATGTATTCCAGGGCCGCTTCCATTCCGTGCTATTGGAAAAGGAATCCCATTTCCTCGAACTTGCTCGGTATGTCACATTGAATCCGGTGCGGGCCGGAATGGTGACCGGCGCCGCGGATTGGCGCTGGAGCAGCTACCGGGCGACGGCTGGTCTTGTCGCGGCGCCGGATTGGCTGGACACGGCAACCATTCGAGAACGCTTTCACGGCGCAAACGATATAGAACGCATCCGCGCCTACTGCGACTTTGTATCGGCCGGAATCGGTGGACACAATCCGCTGAAGTCCCCCGCCCTGCCCAAGGTCGAAGGCAAAATGGAGCGCCAGCAAGCCATCGCCGAAGCCCTGCGCGCGGGCCAGCACAGCCCTGCTCAAATCGCCGAGCATTTCAAGGTTTCAACGAAGACGGTACAAAGAATACGCGCAGCCGAAGCTGCGCGTTGAAGAAGAGAAAATGTCCACATTCGTTCCTGACCCCGAGGTGGACATTTTGCTGAGCATGTTTAGCGCTTGCGCGGCGGCGGCAGGTCGGTGCAGACGCCTTCGTACGCTTCGGCGGCCATGCCGATCGACTCGCCCAGGGTCGGGTGCGGGTGGATCGTCTTGCCGATGTCGATGCCGTCGGCGCCCATTTCGATTGCCAGGGCGATTTCACCGATCATGTCGCCGGCGTGGGTTCCGACAATGGTGCCGCCGATGATGCGGTGGGTCTCGGCATCGAACAGCAGCTTGGTGAAGCCTTCGTCACGGCCATTGGCAACGGCGCGGCCACTGGCTGCCCATGGGAAGTGGCCCTTCTCGACCTTGATGCCTTTCGCTTTGGCTTCGTCTTCGGTAATGCCGGCCCATGCCACTTCCGGGTCGGTGTAGGCCACCGATGGAATGATCCTGGCGTCGAAGTGGGCTTTCTCGCCGTGCGCTGCTTCCGCTGCGACGTGCGCTTCGTGCACGGCTTTGTGCGCGAGCATCGGCTGGCCGACGATGTCGCCAATGGCGAAGATGTGCGGCACATTGGTGCGCATCTGGCTGTCGACGTTAATGAAGCCGCGGTCGGTGACGATCACGCCGGCCTTGTCGGCGGCGAGCTTTTTGCCGTTCGGGCTGCGGCCCACTGCGACCAGGACCATGTCGTACATCTGAGGTTCCGGTGCGGTAGCCCCGGCTTCGGCGGCTTCGAAGGTGACCTTGATCCCTTCCGGCAGCGCTTCCACGCCAACGGTCTTGGTCTTGGTCATGATGCGGTCGAAGCGCTTTTCGTTGTACTTCTGCCAGACCTTCACTGCTTCGCGGTCGGCGCCTTGCATCAGGCCGTCCATCATCTCGACCACGTCGATGCGTGCGCCGAAGGTGCTGTACACGGTGGCCATTTCAAGGCCAATGATGCCGCCGCCAATGACCAGCATCTTTTTCGGCATAAAGCGCAGTTCGAGCGCGCCGGTGCTGTCGACGATACGGTTGTCTTCAGGGACGAACGGCAGCTTCACCACGCTGGAACCAGCGGCGATGATGGCTTGCTTGAACTGGACCACTTTCTTGCTGCCGTCGGCTGCGGTGACTTCGATGTGGTTAGGGCTGAGGAACTGGCCTACGCCTTGCACGACGTTCACCTTGCGCATCTTGGCCATGCCGGCCAGGCCGGTGGTCATCTTCTTGATGACGCCTTCCTTGTAGCTGCGCACCTGGTCGATGTCGATAGTCGGCTTGGCAAATGTGACGCCGTTCTTGGCCATGTGGCTGGTCTCGTCGACCACGGCTGCCAGGTGCAGCAGGGCTTTCGATGGAATGCAGCCAACGTTCAGGCAGACGCCGCCCAGGGTCGCGTATTTTTCGACCAGCACGGTGTTCATGCCCAGGTCGGCGGAGCGGAAGGCGGCGGAGTAGCCGCCCGGGCCGCCGCCCAGGACCATCATGTCGCAGCTGATGTCGACCTGGCCGGCGTAGCCGCCCGCCGTCGGTGCGACCGCTGGCGCGGCCGGTGCAGCCACAGGAGCCGGCGCGGCAGCGGCAGGCGCTGGTGCGGCGGCGGCCGGTGCGGCGCTTGCCCCCGCAGCTTCCTCCAGCACCATCAGCGCGGAGCCTTCGCTCACTTTATCGCCAACCTTGATCTTGAGTTCCTTGATCACGCCAGCGTGGGTCGATGGAATCTCCATGGACGCCTTGTCGGATTCCACTGTGGCCAGCGACTGGTCGACCTTGACGGTATCGCCAACCTTGACCAGCAGTTCGATCACTTCAACGTCCTTGAAGTCGCCGATGTTCGGTACTTTAACTTCGATCATCGCGGCCTCCTTACAGCAGGATCTTGCGCATATCGGCCAGTACTTCGGCCAGGTATGCAGCGAAGCGGGCGCCGGACGCGCCGTCGACCACGCGGTGGTCGTAGGACAGCGACAGCGGCAGCATCAGGCGCGGCACGAACTGCTTGCCGTCCCATACTGGTTTCATGGAGGACTTGGACAGGCCGAGGATCGCCACTTCCGGTGCGTTCACAATCGGGGTGAAGGCAGTACCGCCGATGCCGCCCAGCGAGGAAATGGTGAAGCAGGCGCCCTGCATGTCGGTCGGCTTCAGCTTGCCTTCGCGCGCGGCCAGTGACAGTTCGCCCATTTCCTTGGCGATCTGGGTCACGGACTTCTGGTCGGCATTCTTCACAACCGGCACCACCAGGCCTTGCGGCGTGTCGGCGGCGAAGCCGATGTTGTAGTACTTCTTCAGGATCAGGTTCTCGCCCTTCTCGTCCAGGGACGAGTTGAAGGTCGGGAATTTCTTCAGCGCGGTCACGGAAGCCTTGATCACGAACGCCAGCATGGTGAGCTTGACGGCATCCTTGTTCTTGGCGTTGGCTGCGTTGCTGTCGACGCGGAACTGTTCCAGGTCGGTGATGTCGGCGTCTTCGAACTGCGTCACATGCGGGATCATGACCCAGTTGCGGTGCAGGTTAGGGCCGGAAATCTTCTTGATGCGCGGCAGCGGGGACAGTTCGGTTTCGCCGAACTTGCTGAAATCCAGCGATGGCCATGGCAGCAGATTCAGGCCTGCACCGCTGCCAGCGGCCGCCGGGGCGGCGTTCGGGGCCGCCGCGGCGCCGGACATGATGCCCTTCACGTAGTTCTGCACGTCTAGCTGGGTCACGCGGCCTTTCGGCCCGGTGCCGCCGACGCGGGTCACATCCACGCCCAGTTCGCGGGCGAACTTGCGGACGGATGGGGAGGCGTGGGCCATTTTGCCGCTTGCGGCCGGAGTGGCCGGGGCCGCCATTGCAGGCGCTGCGGCAGGCGCAGGGGCGGCGGCGCTGGCGCCCGCAGGCGCCGCCGGCGCAGCAGCAGCCGGAGCTGGCGCAGCGGCAGGCGCGGACGCTGGCGCAGCACCGCCGACGGCGTCCACGACCAGCACCAGGGAGCCTTCAGCGACCTTGTCGCCAACCTTGACCTTCACTTCTTTCACCACGCCGGCGTGCGACGATGGGATTTCCATGGAGGCCTTGTCGGATTCAACGGTCACCAGGGACTGGTCCTTGGCGATGGTATCGCCAACCTTGACCAGCACCTCGATCACTTCCACTTCCTTGAAGTCGCCGATGTCGGGCACCTTCACCTCGACCGGGCCAGCCGAAGCTGCGGCCGGCGCAGGCGCGGCGGCAGCGGCAGGCGCCGGGGCGGCGGCTGGCGCGGCGGCCGCCGCGGCCACAGGAGCTGGTGCTGCCGGAGCGGCGCCGGCGGCGTCACCGGAAGCTTCCACGATCAGCAGCAGCGAGCCTTCAGCGACCTTGTCGCCGACCTTCACTTTGATTTCCTTGACGACGCCGGCTTGCGACGAAGGGATCTCCATCGATGCCTTATCCGACTCGACGGTCACCAGCGACTGGTCGACCTTGATCGTGTCGCCAACCTTGACCATCAGTTCGATGACTTCGACTTCCTTGAAGTCGCCGATATCCGGGACTTTCACTTCAACCATGCTCATAGTGTTTGCTCCGTCTTCTCTTTATTGGGTCACCGGATTTGGCTTGTTCGGGTTGATGCCATACTTCTTGATGGCGTCTTCCACCACCGACATCGCGATCTTGCCTTCGTCCGCCAGGGCGCGCAGCGATGCGACGGTGATGTAGTAGCGGTTCACCTCGAAGAATTCGCGCAGCTTGGCGCGGCTGTCCGAACGGCCAAAGCCGTCGGTGCCCAGCACCTTGTAGGTGCGGCCTTCCGGCATGTAAGGACGGATCTGTTCAGCGAATGCACGCATGTAGTCGGTGGTTGCAACGATCGGTCCGGTGGTGTCCTTCAGCAGGCCGGTCACGTAAGGCACGCGCTGTTCCTTGGTCGGGTTGACCATATTCCAGCGTTCGCAGTCGGTGCCTTCGCGCGCCACCAGGGTCAGCGAAGGAGCCGACCACACGTCGGCGGCGATGTTCCAGTCGTTCTTCAGCAGTTCCGCGGCGAAGATGGATTCGCGCAGGATGGTGCCCGAGCCGATCAGCTGCACACGCTGCTTGGCGGCCTTGTCGCCCTCTTGCAGCAGGTACATGCCCTTCAGGATGCCTTCTTCCTGGCCCGGCTTCAGGCCTGGGTGGGCATAGTTCTCGTTCATGATGGTGATGTAGTAGAACACATCTTCCTGCTCGCCTACCATGCGGCGCAGGCCGTCCTGCACGATCACTGCCAGTTCGTGGCCGAAGGTCGGGTCGTACGGCACGCAGTTCGGGATGGTGGCAGCCATGATGTGGCTGTGGCCATCTTCGTGCTGCAGGCCTTCGCCGTTCAGCGTGGTACGGCCGGCGGTACCGCCCATCAGGAAGCCGCGCGCACGCATGTCGCCCGCCGCCCATGCCAGGTCGCCAACGCGCTGCAGGCCGAACATCGAGTAGTAGGTGAAGAACGGGATCATCACGCGGTTGTTGGTCGAGTACGAGGTGGCAGCGGCGATCCACGAGCTCATGCCGCCCGCTTCATTGATGCCTTCCTGCAGGATCTGGCCGGCCTTGTCTTCGCGGTAGTACATCACCTGGTCCTTGTCGACCGGCTCGTACAACTGGCCTTGCTGGTTGAAGATACCGATCTGGCGGAACAGGCCTTCCATACCGAAGGTACGGGACTCGTCAACCAGGATAGGCACCACGCGCTGGCCCAGGGACTGGTCGCGCAGCAGTGCGGTGATGATGCGCACGAAGGCCTGGGTGGTGGAGATCTCGCGGCCTTCCGGGGTCGGGTCGGTCACGGCCTTGAAGGCGTCCAGGCCCGGCACCACCAGTTGCTCGTCGGCCTTGGTGCGGCGCGCAGGCAGGTAGCCGCCCAGCGCCTTGCGGCGCTCGTGCAGGTATTTGATTTCCGGCGCGTCGTCGGACGGCTTGAAGAACGGGATGTCTTTCAGCTGGTCGTCCGGGATCGGAATGTTGAAGCGGTCGCGCATTTCGCGGATTGCCTCGTCGTCCAGCTTCTTGGTCTGGTGCGCGGTATTGCGCGCTTCGCCGGACTTGCCCATGCCGAAGCCCTTGACGGTCTTGACCAGCAGCACGGTCGGCTTGCCGACCGATTCGTTGGCCTGCTTGAATGCGGCGTAGATCTTGTGCGGATCGTGGCCGCCGCGGGTCAGGCGCCAGATATCGTCGTCGGACATGTTGGCGACCATTTCCAGCAGCTTTGGATGCTTGCCGAAGAAGTGCTTGCGCACGTAAGCGCCGTCCTTGGCCTTGTAGTTCTGGTATTCGCCATCCACGGTTTCCATCATTACGCGCTGCAGGATGCCGTCCTTGTCCTGCGCCAGCAGGTTGTCCCAGCCCGGGCCCCAAATGACCTTGATGACGTTCCAGCCGGCGCCGCGGAAGTCCGCTTCCAGTTCCTGAATGATCTTGCCGTTGCCGCGCACCGGACCGTCCAGGCGCTGCAGGTTACAGTTGACCACGATGTTCAGGTTGTCCAGCTGTTCGCGGGCAGCCATGCCGATCGCGCCCATCGATTCCGGTTCGTCCATCTCGCCGTCGCCGCAGAAGGCCCAGACCTTGCGGCCTTCGGTGTTGGCGATGCCGCGTGCGTGCAGATACTTCAGGAAACGCGCCTGGTAGATCGCCATCAACGGGCCCAGGCCCATCGATACGGTCGGGAATTGCCAGAATTCCGGCATCAGTTTCGGGTGCGGGTAGGAGGACAAGCCTTTGCCGTCCACTTCGCGGCGGAAGTTCAGCAGTTGTTCTTCGGTCAGGCGGCCTTCCAGGAAGGCGCGCGCATAGACGCCAGGGGACGAATGGCCCTGGATGTACAGCAGGTCGCCGCCGTGGTTTTCGCTCTCGGCCTTCCAGAAGTGGTTAAAACCGATGCCCAGCATATTCGCCAGCGAGGCGAACGAGGACAGGTGGCCGCCCAGGTCGCCGTCGGCGCGGTTGGCCTTGACCACCATTGCCATCGCATTCCAGCGCATCCAGGAGCGCAGGCGCTCCTCGTATTCCAGGTTGCCCGGGCAGTGGGCTTCTTTGTGGGCGGGGATGGTGTTGACGTAAGCGGTGTTGGCGGAGAACGGGATATCGGCGCCGCGGCGGCGGGCCAGGTCGACCAGTCGCTCCATCAGGTAGTGGGCGCGTTCAGGGCCTTCGTTTTCCAGGACGGCTTCCAACGCCTCCAGCCATTCTTTGGTTTCCTGTGCATCAGGATCGTTGGCCGTTTGTGCCGTGACCTGGTCAAGTTGAGCTGACATGTAACTAGTCTCCTATCGATTTGAAGGCGCCCCACCCTGTGTGCTCCGGACGGTGCAGGTGATTATTTACTAAGACTTTGGCTAAGTGTGAAGGATTCTATCAGTGAATCCTTTGTTTTTCAAATTACGGAAATTGATTTCGCATTATGAAATCAACAGGAATTGAGCCACCTCAATCGTGCGCCCGTCGACCGCGAATAGCCTGACATTGAATAAGCGGGAGGAGCGCCATGCTGTATGAATTCATCTCAAGCAACCGCGACTCGCTACTCGAGCGCTGCAAGAAATTCCGGGAAGCGCGCACCCAGGTCAGTTCAGACGAACGCACCGACGAGGCCATCAGCACTTTCCTCGACCAGTTGATTGAGTCGCTCAAGATCGAGCAGTCGTCGCTTGGCGAGCGCGCCAGCGAAGGGGTCTCGGGCAGCACGATCGGCGTGCCGACCCACTACGATATCGGCACAGCGGCCACCCGGCACGGCAAGTCGATGGAAAACCTCGGTTTCAGCGTCAATGACGTGGTGCACAGCTACGGCGACATGTGCCACGCGATCGTGGAACTGGCCATCGAGCAAAGCATGAGCTTCGAGGTGCCCGAGTACCGCCTGTTGAACCGCTGCCTGGACAACGCCGTCGCCAGCGCGGTGACCGAGTTCAGCTATCATCATGACATGGGACAGGCCAACAGCCAGTCCAGCGATGAAAGCCAGAGACTTGGGGCGGTAGCGAATGAATTGCGCAACCAGCTTGGCACGGCCACCCTGGCTGTGGCGGCAATCAAGACGCGCGAGCTGACGCTGGGCGGCACCACCGGGGCCATCCTGGAGCGCAGCCTGCAAAGCCTGGGCCGCCTGGTCGAAGACATGCTGCAATACGCCGGAAACAAGGATGCCTCGCGGGATTTGCTGGACCTGTTTTCGCTGCGCCAATTCATGGAGTTACTGCAGCAAACCATTGAGCCTGCGGCAGCCAGCCTGTCACTCAAGCTGACCTTGTCGGCTGTCGATTCCAGCCTCGCGGTCAAGGGTGGCCGCGACTACCTGCAAGCGGCCCTGGCAGGATTGCTGCAGGCCGCCTTCCAGTTCAGCCATGTCGGCGAACAGATCCAGATGCACGCTTATGCCAGCGGCAAGCGCATCCTGATCGATATCCTGTGCCCGAGCTGCCCAGACAATTCCCTGGCCCAGCATCCGGCCCTGGCGGTGGCACGCCAGCTGGTCGCCGGCATCAAGGGCAAGCTGGAGCTGCGCGACGGAGAAGCCGCGCCCTTCACATTGTCAATCAGCCTGCCCCGCTATTCCCTGCCAAGCTGACACCCCAGGCGCAGGGCCCGCATGCAGCGTCCAGGAGGATCGCTGTCTTCTTTATACGCATTCGCATATGATAGTGCGATATGACTAACGAATTTGTCCACCCGAAACCGGGCCTTCCCGGCCGCTTGCTCGCACGCCTTGCCAATTCCCGCCGCATCGCAACCGCCCGCCGGGCCGTGTTGTCGCGCCTGCCGTTCCTGACACTTGAGAGCGACGTGCGCGATGTCGTCTACCTGACCTGGATGATGGATGCAGCGACAGCGCAGGCCATGGTGCCTGCGCGCGTGCGTTTATGGCAGCGCAATGGCCTTACGCCGTTCAGCATCCTGACCTATCGCCATGGGCATTTTGGCCCGGCGCTGGCAGGGCCGGCGCGACGCCTGCTGCCATCGCCCTTGCAAAGCAACTGGCGCTTCTACCTGGAAGAGCCGGGAAAGGTGTATTTCGTGCGCAATATGATGGATAGCACACTGCACGCGCTCGGCACCCGCATCTTCAGCGATATCCTGCCGACGCACCTGCCATCGCACTTCACACACGTCCGCGATGGCGAGGAATACGCCACCGTCATCGAGCCCGGCGCCGGCAGCGCCCCGCTGCTGGGGGCGCGCACCCGGGTCTCGGCGCGGCGTGAGCTGCCAAGCGGCCTGGCGCACGCCTTCGCCAGCTGGGACCAGGCGGTCAGCTTCCTTGCATGCCAGCACACGGCCATGATCGAGGTTCCCGGCCTGGGGCGCATGGTGGAATCGGAAATCAGCCTGCCGATTCCGCTCGATGAGGTGCTGCCGCTGGAGGCGCAGGCGGTGACATGCCCGATGGCTGGCACCGACGCCGGCACACCACTCTGCTTCGCCGTTCCACGCGTGCGGTTCAGGGTTCTTTCGGAGTCTCTAGCAGATTCTTGAGCATGCCCCGCGGATTGGCCATGAAGTCGTGCATGACTTCGTAGTGCTCGGTGTCTTCGTAGGCGCGCTGGCGGATGCCGTCGGGCGTGCAGACGAAGATCGACGCTTCAGAATAGGCCATCAGGATCGGCGAATGGGTCGCAATCACGAACTGCGACCCTTGCTGCACCAGCTCATGGATGCGCTTCAATGCACGCAGTTGGCGCTGCGGCGACAGCGCCGCCTCCGGCTCGTCTAGGATGTACAGGCCTTTGCCGCCAAACCGTTTTTCCAGCAGTGCGAGGAACGATTCGCCATGCGACTGCCCGTGCAGCGAACGGCCGCCGTAAGAGTCGATGATGGGCGGCGCGGGAGCGGGAATGCGGTCCAGGTTTTCGATCTCAGTAGCGACGTTGAAGAAGCTTTCCGCACGCAGGAAGTAGTCGGTCCGCGGCTTGCGCACACCGCGTGCAACCCGCAGGTATTCATGCAGGCAGGAGTGCGAGTTACGGGTCCCAAAGTTGAAATTGCTGCTGCCGCCTTCCGCATTGAAGCCCAGCGCGACGGCCAAACCTTCCAGCAAAGTCGATTTTCCCGAGCCGTTTTCACCGACGATGAAGGTCACCGCCGGGTCGAACTCGAGACGGCCGAGGTGCCGCACGGCGGGCAGGCAGAACGGATAAGCCGAGAAATCGGGAGCCTTGTCGGGACGCAGCTGGGCGTCAATCAGGAACTGGTGGGAGATCATTTGTTGATAAGCTTACAATCATGTGCAGTGCAGCACAAGGCCGCCACCATTTATAATGGCGACTTTCCATTCCACCCACCATGCAATCATGTCTGCACAACTGATCGACGGAGTAGCGCTCTCCCAAAAACTGCGCGCCGAAATCGCTTCCCGCGCCGCCGCACTGACCGCCAAGGGCAAACAGCCTGGCCTGGCCGTGATCCTGGTGGGCGACGACCCGGCCAGCCACGTCTACGTGCGCAACAAGGTCAAGGCTTGCGAAGATGCCGGCATCCGTTCCGTCAAAGAGCAGTATGCAGCAGATATGACCGAGCAGGCACTGCTCGACCGCATCGCCACCCTGAATGCCGATCCGGGCATCCACGGCATCCTGGTGCAGATGCCGCTGCCAAAGCATATCGACCCGCACAAGGTTATCGAAGCCATCGCCACCACCAAGGACGTGGACGGCTACTCGGTGCTGAGCGCCGGTGAGCTGATGACCGGCCTGGAAGGTTTCCTGCCATGCACCCCATACGGCTGCATGAAGCTGATCGAATCGACCGGGGTCAACCTGAAGGGCAAGCACGCAGTCGTGATCGGCCGTTCCAATACCGTCGGTAAACCAATGGGCCTGCTGCTCTTGCAAGCCAATGCAACCGTCACCATCTGCCATAGTGGTACCTCGGACCTGGGATACCACACCCGCCAGGCCGATATCGTGGTGGCTGCAACTGGCCGCCGCAATACCCTGACTGCTGATATGGTGAAGCCGGGCGCCATCGTGATCGATGTGGGCATCAACCGCGACGAAAACGGCAAACTGTGCGGCGACGTGGACTTTGCGGGCATCAAGGAAGTGGCCTCGCATATCACGCCGGTGCCGGGTGGCGTGGGTCCGATGACGATTACCATGCTGCTGATGAATACCATCGAATCGGCGGAACGCGCTTAAAACCGGTAGCCCGGTCAGCGCCTTCGGCATACCGGTGTCTGACCCTGCGGGTCAGACACCGCTTTTACGGTTTTAGAGGAGTTAAGAATGACTGACAATCCCCTGCTGGACTTTAGCGGCTTGCCGCGTTTCGATGCGATCAGGCCCGAACACGTCACTCCCGCGATCGAGCACCTGCTGGAGAAAAACCGCGCCGCCGTGGCGCAACTGGAAACGCCAGGCGACAACGTGACCTGGGATAACTTCGTCACCCCGCTGGAGAATGCCACCGAGCTGCTGGGCCGTGCCTGGGGCATCGTCAGTCACCTGAACAACGTGGTGGACACGCCCGAGCTGCGCGCCACCTACAATGAAAACCTGCCGAAAATCACCGAGTTCTGGACCGCCCTGGCGCAGAACGAAGCGCTGTTCGCCAAATACAAGGCCCTGCGTGCCAGCGCGGAATTCTCCACCCTGTCGCCGGCGCGCCAGCGCATCATCGACAACGCGATCCGCGACTTCCGCATGGGCGGCGCCGAACTGCCGGCCGATAAGAAAGAACGCTTCGCCGCCATCCAGGAAGAGCACGCAGCAACCAGCACGCGCTTCAGCGAAAACGTGCTGGACGCCACCAACGACTGGAAACTGCTGGTCGAAGACGAGGCCGAACTGCGCGGCCTGCCGGACGATTCCAAGGCTGCCGCCAAGGCTCTGGCCGAGAAAGACGGCAAGCAGGGCTGGGCCTTCACCCTGCATTTCCCTTCCTACTACCCGATCCTGCAGTTCTGCGACAACCGCGCCCTGCGCGAAAAAGTCTACCGCGCCAACGCCACCAAGGCTTCCGAGCTGGGCGAGGCATTCAGCAAGCGCGAAGACTGGGACAACACCGGCAATATCGCCACCCTGCTGAAACTGCGCGCCGAAGAAGCGAACCTGCTCGGCTACAAGAACTTCGCCGAAGTCTCGCTGGTGCCGAAAATGGCCAAGTCGCCGGAACAGGTGATCGAATTCCTGGAGGACCTGGCCAGGCGCGCCCGTCCGTTCGCGGAGAAAGACCTGGCCGAACTGCAGGCCTACTCCAGCAAGGAACTGGGCATCGGCGACCTGCAGTCGTGGGACCTGCCATACGCCTCCGAAAAGCTGCAGCAGCACCTGTACTCCTTCTCGGCGCAGGAAGTGAAGCAGTACTTCCCCGAGCATAAAGTCGTGGACGGCCTGTTCAAGCTGGTGCAAACCCTGTTCGGCGTAAGCATCAGGCCGGACAGCGCCCCGGTGTGGCACAAGGACGTACGTTTCTACAGCATCGAACGCGATGGCGTGCTGGTGGGCCAGTTCTACCTCGACCTGTACGCCCGCGAGGGCAAGAGCGGCGGCGCCTGGATGGACGACGCGCGCGGCCGGCGCCTGAAGAACGGCGAGCTGCAAACCCCGGTCGCCTACCTGACCTGCAACTTCACCGAGCCGCTGGTGGTGGACGGCGTGCCGCAGCCATCGCTGTTCACGCACGATGAAGTGATCACCCTGTTCCACGAATTCGGCCATGGCCTGCACCACATGCTGACCCAGGTCGAAGAGCTGGCGGTATCCGGCATCTCCGGCGTCGAGTGGGATGCGGTGGAGCTGCCATCCCAGTTCATGGAAAACTTCTGCTGGGAGTGGGATGTGCTGAGCCACATGAGCGCCCACGTGAAAAGCGGCCTGCCGCTGCCGCGCGCCCTGTACGACCGCATGCTGGCAGCCAAGAACTTCCAGTCCGGCCTGCAGACCCTGCGCCAGGTGGAATTCGCCCTGCTCGACATGCTGCTGCACTACGATTTCCAGCCTTCCGGCGCCAAATCGGTGCAGGACGTGATTGACGAAGTGCGGCGTAAATTCGCCGTTATCATCCCGCCAAGTTTCAACCGTTTCCAACATTCCTTCGGCCATATCTTTGCCGGAGGCTACGCGGCGGGATACTATAGCTATAAGTGGGCAGAAGTACTGTCTGCCGACGCCTACGCCGCCTTCGAGGAAGCGGCGGCGCTGGACGGCGGTAAACTGTCCACCGATACTGGTAAGCGATTCCAGCAAGAGATCCTGGCCGTCGGCGGCTCCCGCCCGGCCCTGGAATCGTTCACTGCATTCCGCGGCCGCGAGCCGACCATCGACGCCCTGCTGCGCCACAGCGGCATGGCGGCTTAAAGGAGATAGAGATTCAATGAAACGCGCTGCCCTGCTTTTGCTGCTGCTGACTGCCAGCGCGGCGCACGCCCAGATGTACAAGTGGAAGGACGAAAAAGGCGTCACCCACTTTACGGAGACGCCGCCGCCCACCACTGCCAAGAAGGCCGAGGTGAAAAATTACAACACCGCCGGTGCCGGCGGTGTCGCCTTGCCATCGGAACTGGCGGAAGTCGTGCGTGCCCGCCCGGTGGTGCTGTACACCACATCCAACTGCGGCGCCGGCTGCAATATGGCCCGCACCTTGCTGGCCAACCGCGGCATTCCCTACCGCGAAAAGACCGTTTCGACCAACGAGGACTTTGAAGCCATGAAAAAGGCCGGCAGCGAAGGCCAGGTGCCGTTCCTGCTGATCGGGCGTACGCGCCAGATCGGTTTCGAACAGGGCACCTGGGACAACGCGCTGACCGAAGCGGGCTACCCGACCGTGAAGATGCTGCCGCCGGGCTATTCGAACCCGCCGCCAACGTCGGCCGCACCGCCACGCGGCCCGAGCGCCGATGAGGTGGCCGCCGCCAAGGCGGAAGCCGACCGTGCGGCAGCGGCCGCGGAGAAGGCGCGCCGTGACCGCGATACGCCGCAAAATGCATCGCCGAACTTCCGCTTTTAAACCGCTTCGCAGAAACAATGACGCAGATTGATTTTCACAGCGGCGTGCCGGACAAGGTTGCCTACGCCTGCCGCTTGCTGCGTAAAGCCTACGCCAGCACGCCCCGCATCGTCGTCATGACTGAAGATGCGGCGCAGCTGGCGGAGCTGGACAAGGCCCTGTGGACCTTTTCCGCCACCGACTTCCTGCCGCACGCCCACGCCAACGACCCATTGGCACCCGATTCCGCCATCGTGCTGGCCGACAGCGACACGACCGAACTGCCGGAAGCCGGGCTGCTGGTCAACCTGGCGCGCCGCGCACCGGCCCAGTTCGAGGCTTTTCCGCGTTTGATCGAAGTCATTTCTTCCGCCGAGGAAGATGCGGCGGCGGGCCGCCTGCGCTATGCTGCCTACAAGCGCCAGGACTTCCCGCTCAAACACCTCACTGTAGGCAAATAGCCCATGAACCAGCCTTTTGACGCCAGCATCCCGGTCCTGACCGAAATCATGAAGGACGAGGTGCCAGCGCCCGCCGCGCCGGCGCCGGTCGCAGAAGCAATGCTTCTGGACGAGGACTGGGCAGCACTGCAGCAGCGCGTCTCCGAACAGGTGCTGCAACAGTTGTCGAACCGTGTCGATTTCGTGCTGGAGCAGCGCATCAAGGACTGCATGGCCGAGGTCCTGGAACAGGCCTTGCACACCCTGACGTCGGAGATTCGCGCCGGCCTGCACGACACCATCGGCAAGATCGTCACCCGCGCCGTGCAGCAGGAAATCACACACTTGCAGGCCAATTCCAGCCGCCGGCAATAATTCCCTCTTTGCCATTCGGGGTTTTTGTTGTATTTTCTCTGGCAAATCTGACCTTTTTGACTGGAGCCCCCGATGCAGTTCAAGAACAAGTTCATCCCTGTCGCACTCGCCCTGGCATTTGCCGGCAACGCCTACGCCCAGGACACCATCAAGATCGGCCACGTGGCCCCTGTGTCGGGCCCTAACTCCCACCTGGGCAAGGATATGGAAAACGGCGCCCGCATGGCCGTCGAAGACCTGACCGCCAAAGGCGTCAAGATTGGCGGCAAGCCCGTCAAGTTCGTGGTCCAGTTCGAAGACGACGCCGGCGACCCGAAACAAGGCACCACCGCAGCCCAGAAACTGGTGGATGCCAAGGTCCAGGGCGTGATCGGCCACCTGAATTCCGGCACCACCATCCCGGCCTCGAAAATCTACTATGACGCCGGCATTCCGCAAATTTCCCCGGCCGCCACCTCGCCGGTGTACACCAAGCAGAAATTCAACACTGCCTTCCGCGTTGTCGCCAACGACAACAAGCTGGGCGGCACCCTTGGCGCCTACGCCGTGCAGAAGCTGGGCGCCAAGAAGATCGCCGTGATCGACGACCGCACCGCCTACGGCCAGGGCGTGGCCGACGAATTCGTGAAAGGCGCCAAGAAAGCCCTGCCGGGCGTGCAAGTGGTTGGCAAGGAATTCACCAACGCCAACGCCACCGATTTCAACGCCATCCTGACCAACATCAAATCCAAGAACCCTGACCTGGTGTTCTTCGGCGGCATGGACTCGGTTGGCGGCCCGCTGCTGCGCCAAATGAAGGCGCTGGGCATCAACGCCAAATTCATGGGCGGCGACGGCGTCTGTACCGACGCGCTGTACCGCCTGTCCGCCGGCGCTGCCGCCGACGGCGTGGTCACTTGCGCCGAAGCGGGCGGCGTCACGGCCGACATGCAGAAGAACATGGACGACTTCCGCGCCCGCTACAAGAAGAAGTACGGCCAGGAAGTGCAGCTGTACGCGCCGTATGTGTACGACGCCATCATGACCATGGCCGACGCCATGGAAAAGGCCAATTCGTCGGAGCCGGCCAAATACCTACCGGTGCTGGCCAAGATCAAGCACCAGGGCGTGACCGGCACCGTCGAATTTGACCAGTTCGGCGATATCAAGGACGGCGCCCTGACCCTGTTCACCTACAAGGGCGGCATCAAGACCAGGATGGAAGTGATTAAGTAATACACGAGAATTATCGGGGGGGAGCCCGTGGGCCGCCAGCCAGCATGGCGGCCCATTTTCGTTTCAGGAGAAAGTGCAATGCAAACCAAAACCATCATCGCTGCCATCGCCTTGGCCTTTGCCGGCGCCGCAGGCGCCCAGGAAGTGGTCAAGATCGGCTATGTCGGCCCGCTGTCCGGCCAGTCCGCCCACCTGGGCAAGGATAACCAGAGCGGTGTCCGCATGGCGGTGGAAGACTTGAATGCCAAGGGATTCAAGGTCAATGGCAAAACGGTCAAGTTCGAGATGGTATCGGAGGACGATGCCGGCGACCCCAAACAGGGCACGTCGGCAGCGCAAAAACTGGTCGACGCCAAAGTGCAGGGCGTGATCGGCCACCAGAATTCCGGCACCACCATTCCTGCGTCGAAGATCTACTACGACGCCGGCATCCCGCAGATTTCCGCATCGTCCACCAGCCCGGTGTACACCAACCAGGGCTTCAACACCACCTTCCGCGTCGTGGCGAACGACTTCAAGCTGGGCAGCTCGCTGGGCAAATACGCCACGCAGAAACTGGGCGCCAAGCGCATCGCGGTGATCGATGACCGCACCGCCTACGGCCAGGGCGTGGCTGCCGAGTTCCTGAAGGAAGCCAAGAAAGGCGCCGGCGTGCAGATCGTGGACAAGCAGTTCACCACCGACAAATCGACCGACTTCAACGCCATCCTGACTTCGATCCGTGCCAAGAACCCGGACCTGGTGTTCTTCGGCGGCATGGATTCGGTGGGCGGCCCGCTGCTGCGCCAGATGAAGGCGCTCGGCATCAAAGCCAAGCTGATGGGCGGCGACGGCATCTGCACCGAAGCGATGCCCAAGCTGTCGGGCGGTGCCGACGACGTGGTGGTGTGCGCGGAAGCCGGCGGCGTCACGCCGGAGCAGGAGAAGAAGCTGGCCGAATTCGCCGGCCGCTTCAAGAAGCGCTACGGCTACGACGTGCAGATTTACGCCCCGTACGCCTACGATGCAACGATGGCGATTGCGCATGCCATGGCAGATGCCAAGTCGACCGACCCGGCGCAGTACCTGCCCTTCCTGAAGAAGGTCAAGCATGACGGTCTCAGCGGCACCATCGCTTTTGACGCCAAGGGCGACATCAAGGATGGCGCACTGACACTGTTTGGCTACAAGGCCGACAAGAAAACGCGCATCGAAGTGATCAAATAGAAGCACCGGACGAAAAAAAATGGGGACGTACCCCATTTTTTTCGTCCTGCTTTCACATCATTTCTGGGTCAGTATCCATTTCACCAGGGTCTTGGCTTCGGCCTCGCTCACCTGCGGATTGGCTGGCATTGGGACCGCGCCCCACACGCCGGAGCCGCCCTTGGTCACTTTAGTTGCCAGTTTGGCTTCAGCATCTTTCTGGCCGGCGTACTTGGCAGCGACATCCTTGAATGCCGGGCCAACCAGCTTAGTGGCCACCGCGTGGCAAGCCATGCAGTTCTTGGCCTTGGCCAGGTCAGCGTTTGCGAAAGCGGCCGGCGACGAGAAAGCCGCGGCGACCAGGAAACCAAGCAACAGGGAACGTTTCATTTTCATCTCCAGGAAAAAAACTGACACAATTCTACTCCACAACGCGCCCTGCGTATTATGGGTTGACCGTTAGCTGGATATTGCTATGATGGAATACTAAGGAGTTTTCCATGCCCATTATTCTATTGATAATCGCCCTCGTGGCACTGAAGTACTTTGAAATCTGGAAGTTCGCTGAACTGTCGTGGTGGTGGATCACCGGCACGATGGGCGTTGCCTTTTTATGGTTCGAGTTCATCGAGCCGATGCTGGGCCTCGACAAGCGCAAGGCCCACAACGTCGACGAGCAACGCCGCAAAGACCGCGTCAAGAAAGCGTTCGACGATCTGAAGAAACGTAAGTAAGGCTCTCGCCATCCGCCGGCACGACGATGCGGCCGGCCAGGCCTGCGCCTCGCGCCTGCTCCTGTAGCGCTGCCCGCTGAACCGGGCAGTGGCTTAGGGCTTCAAGGTGGTTCGCCACCATGATGCCCTTGGCGGCGCCGGCGAACTGCAATACCTCTCCTATCCCCATGATGATTTCGTGGCCCAGGTCGAACCTGGCGCCGCCGGCCGGCACCACGCTCACGTCGGGCTGGTGCCGCGCCAGGAAATCGCGCACCTCCCGGGTCAGGATGGTGTCGCCCGACAGGTACAGGCTGGGCTCACCGGGCATCTCGACGAAGTAGCCCACGCCGTGCTCCATCATCAGGCTGACCAGACCTTTGCCATGGCGGCAGTTGACAGTCCTGATGCGGCCTTCGAAGAAAGGCTGCGGCTCGTGATGATTTGGCGCCAGCGGCTGCACATTCAGCCCACGCTGGCGCAGGTGCGCCGCATCATGCGGCGTGCAGATGACGGGGACCTGCCTGCTCCGCAGCCAAGCCTTGGCAGCGCGGTCCAGGTGGTCGAAGTGGCCTTTCTGGCAGTGCGTGATCAGGCAGTGCGTCACCGTTTCCAGGATCGATTCCGTGACCGGCGGCAGGTCGACGATCGGGTTGCGCGTCCTTTCCCCCAGCAGCTTAAGCGGCGGCAGCGCACCTTTCGGCGCCAGCATGGGGTCCACGAGTATTTTGTATCGGCCGAACTCGATCACGGCCGTCGCGTTGCGAAGTTGAGTGATTTTCATGCCGCGATTGTGCGCCGGAGCGGCCCGCCCTACAATGGCAGGATCTGACACAATCCATCCATTTCCAGCCATGCGCATCGGCCTGCTGCTCTACCCCAATTGCCTGCCCGCCGGCCTGTTCGGCACCATGGACTTGCTGCATGCGGCCAACCTGCGCGCCGGCAATACGCTGTTCGAACCGGTCCTCGTCGCAGCGCGGGCGGGCAAAGTCGATTGCGCGCACGGCCAGCAGTTGAATGCCGCCGCGGCGCTTGGCGATGCTGACCTGGACGCGCTGCTGGTACCTGGCTTCTGGGGACAATCATCAGGCCATGCCGCACGCACGCTGGCGGCCAACGCAGGCCTCATCACCGCACTTGCCGCACTGCCGCGCCGCCTGCAGCTCTGGTCTTATTGCACCGGCGTATGCCTGACGGCCGGCACCTCCCGGCTGGACCTGCAAGCAGCAACGATCACCTGGTGGCTGGCGGAATTTGCCGCAGCCCGCTTCCCGAAAGTGCGCTGGCAGTTCGAACGCACGCTGGCATTCAACGAGCATAACGCGACCGCCTCGGGCGTCAATGGCTATCTGCCGATCATGCAGGCCTTGATCGAAACCCGCCTGGGCAAGGAAGCCTATCGCGAGCTGACAAGGCTGATGGTGCTGCCGCGGCCAGAGGAGAGGACGCACCTGGCCTTCCACATGCTCGACCTGATCGAACAACAGGACGCACTGCTGCGCAAGCTGCACCTGGCCGTGGAGGAGATGGCCGCAAGTGCGGCAACGCTGCCGCGCGTCGCCGCCCTGCTGCATACCACGGAAAGGACGCTGGCGCGCAAGGTGCTGGCGGCGAGCGGAATGCCGGCGGCGGCATACATTCGCCGCATCAAACTGAAACAGGTCAGCGAGCGCCTGATCTACACCAAGGCATCGGCCACCGCGATCAGCCTCGAACTGGGCTTCAGCAGCGACTCAGGCATGCGCCGCATGTTCAAGGACTTGACCGCCCTCACCCCGGCCCAATACCGCGTTACCTACAGCAGATGAAAGTCGGGGTCAGCTCCTGACCCTTCCCCTCATATTTTGCAGACACGCACCATCGATATCAGTTCGATAAGTGCGTGTTTGATATCTGTCAGATGGATCGAAGGCGGTTGGGCCTCATTAATCCAATGCATCGCCAATGACAGGATTGACAGAGTGCTGGCAGCCTTCGCGCGACTGCCGTAAGCGACACTGAAACCTGTTTTGCGAGCGGCGAGTCCGATAAGCCAGAGTGCGTAGGTGAGCAATGTCCCCAGCAAGAGCAAAATAGCCAAGCGCCGCAATGTGTGGGTCTGACTAAGGCGTAATCCCATTCCCCACTGCGCGTTCTTGAGGTCGCGGAAGGTTTGTTCGATCTGCATGCGGCCAGCGTAAATGTTGGCGATTTGCTCGGCATTGAGTGAGGCGAGCTTGGGTGAAACGGCGAGCAACCATGGCTCGCGTTGTCCCCGACTATTCTTCTTGCTGTGGCAGCTGCGTGCCGGCTTGCCTATCTTGGTCAATCGGCGCCGCCCCTTTGGGTGGCGTTTCAGCAGCACAAGCCGGCACAGGACAGGATTAGCGCGTGTGTAAAAGTATTGGCCCAGGTCGCGCGCATGGGCGCTGGCCTGTGCATAGAGCGTCTTGCAGCCAACCCAGCCAGGACTGTCGTGCCAGCGCACCATGTCGCGATTGCGGATCCTCCCCACCCAGGCAAATCCGAGCTGGTTTAACAGCTTGAACCAACTGGCGCGAAAGCCGGCATCGGTGATGATGATGGCCCGGCTGCCCGGTGGAAGTATGCTGCGCAACGATTGTAGAAAGTGTTGATGCACAATCGGTGAGCCAAGCTTGGCGCAGGGGTGGGTTTCCTCATAGAGGGTGAACGCACGCCCTTTGACGATGGCTGCTGCCCGTAGCAACTGAATGCTGCTATCGTCTCGTACCGCCGACCAGTCCACAGCAATCTGCACACCAGGCTGGCGGATCACACGGCGAGCCAGCGCACGGTACACGGCATGCTTTTCCTGCGCCAGATGGGGGTTACTCAACAGCCGATCACAGCATTTGATGCGATGGCGCAACTGCGTCGCCGAAGCCAGCTTCTTCCCCATGCGCACCAGACTTAGGCCACCATGCAACGCCGCTGTCGCCACCTTGGCCAAGCATGTCCGCCGCTTGGCATGCATGTTCGGACATTCCTGATCCAATAACCCCTGTATGATTGCATGTGCATGCATGGCGTATTCCTTTCCCTCGCAGTTTGGACGCTACGAATGAAAGGGGTGACACAGCCATGCATGCGCCGTTTTTGGGATTGAAAGTTAACAGCTTCCTTCAACGTTTACAACAAAAATATGAGGGGAAGGGTCAGGAGCTGACCCCGACTTTTCATTACTTACGCGCGAGCTGGCTGAGGTCGCGCACTGCGCCGCGGTCGGCGGAGGTGGTCAGTGCGGCGTAGGCCTGCAGGGCTTGCGAGACGTGGCGCTCGCGCTTGACCGGCTTCCAGGCATCGGCGCCGCGGGCGTCCATCGCTGCGCGGCGTTGCGCCAGCGTTTCGGGCGTCACGCGCAGATTGATGGTGCGCGATGGGATGTCGATGTCGATCATGTCGCCCTCTTCCACCAGGCCGATCGCGCCGCCTTCCGCCGCTTCCGGCGAGGCGTGGCCGATCACCAGGCCGGACGAGCCGCCGGAGAAGCGGCCGTCGGTGAACAGGGCGCATGCCTTGCCCAGGCCTTTCGATTTGATGTACGAGGTCGGGTACAGCATTTCCTGCATGCCGGGGCCGCCTTTCGGGCCCTCGTAACGAATGATGACCACGTCGCCTTCGTGCACGGTATCGCCCAGGATGCCTTCCACCGCCGCATCCTGGCTTTCGAACACGCGCGCCTTGCCGCTGAATTTGAGGATCGATTCGTCCACGCCGGCAGTCTTCACGATGCAGCCCTTCTCGGCGATGTTCCCGTACAGGACTGCCAGGCCGCCGTCTTTCGAGTAGGCGTGCTCCAGGTCGCGGATGCAGCCGGTGCTGCGGTCCAGGTCCGACGAGGCATAGCGTTCGGATTGCGAGAACGCCACCTGGGTCGGCACGCCGCCCGGCGCGGCGCGGAACAGCTGGTGCACGGCCGCGTCGTCGCTGCGCTTGATGTCGTATTTCTCGATTGCTTCGCCCATGGTCGGGCTGTGCACGGTGTGCTGGGTGGTGTCCAACAGGCCGGCGCGCGCCAGCTCGCCGAGGATGGAGATGATGCCGCCCGCGCGGTGCACGTCTTCGATGTGGAACTTGTCGGTCATCGGCGCTACCTTGCACAGGCAAGGCACTTTGCGCGAGATGCGGTCGATATCGGCCATGGTGAACGGCACTCCCGCTTCATGCGCTGCCGCCAGCAGGTGCAGCACGGTGTTGGTGGAGCCGCCCATCGATACGTCGAGCGCCATCGCGTTTTCAAACGCCTCCTTGGTGGCGATGGAGCGCGGCAGCACGCTGTAGTCGTCCTGCTCGTAGTGGCGTTTGGCCAGGTCCACGATCAGGCGGCCGGCACGCAGGAACAGCTCCTTGCGGTCGCTGTGGGTGGCGACGATGGTGCCGTTGCCCGGCAGGGACAGGCCCAGCGCTTCGGTCAGGCAGTTCATCGAATTGGCGGTGAACATGCCGGAACAGGAGCCGCAGGTCGGGCAGGCCGAGCGCTCGATTTCCGCCACGTCGGCATCGGATACGGTGCTGTCGCCGGCCTTGATCATGGCGTCAACCAGGTCCAGCTTGATAATCTTCTCGCCGCCGTTGACGGCCTTGATCACCTTGCCCGCTTCCATCGGGCCGCCGGAGACGAAGACGGCCGGTATGTTCAGGCGCATGGCAGCCATCAGCATGCCCGGCGTGATCTTGTCGCAGTTGGAGATGCAGACCATGGCGTCGGCACAGTGCGCGTTGACCATGTATTCCACCGAGTCGGCGATCAGGTCGCGCGAGGGCAGCGAATACAGCATGCCGCCGTGGCCCATGGCGATGCCGTCGTCAACGGCGATGGTGTTGAATTCCTTGGCCACGCCGCCGGATGCTTCGATCTCGCGCGCGACCAGTTGGCCAAGGTCTTTCAGGTGGACGTGGCCAGGCACGAACTGAGTGAAGGAGTTGACCACGGCGATGATGGGCTTATTGAAATCACCATCTTTCATGCCGGTGGCGCGCCACAGGGCGCGCGCGCCTGCCATATTGCGGCCTTGGGTGGTGGTATAGGAACGGTATTGCGGCATGGTGGGGTCTCCTCAGTAAGAAGCCAAGGGTGCCTTGCCCCTGGCGAGTTGTCAAATATATGATAATCACAGCTGTGATATTCTTCGCGAATGAATATCGAACTTCGCCAGCTGCGTTATTTCGCCACCGTCGCCGAGGAGCTGCATTTCGGCCGCGCCGCGCGGCGCCTGCACATGACCCAGCCGCCGCTGTCGCAAACCATCATGGCGCTGGAGGAGATGCTGGGCGCGCCGCTGTTCCAGCGCAACCGGCGCGGCGTGGCGCTGACCGCGGCCGGGGAAGCGCTGCTGCCGGAAGCGCGCCGCCTGCTCGAGCAATCGGCCGGGCTGGCGGAGCTGGTGCAGCGGGCCGCCACTGGCGCCAGCGGGCGGCTGTCCCTGGCCTTCGTGTCTTCCGCCGATTACAGCGTGCTGCCGCCCACCCTGCGCGCTTACCGCGCCGAGTATCCGCAAGTCGAAATCGCGCTGAAGGAAGCGACCTCCGACCTCCAGCTCGACGACCTGCTGGAAGGCCGGGTCGACGCCGGCCTGCTGATTCCTCCCCTGCCCGACCGTGCGCGCCAGGAGCTGGATTACCTGCCAGTGTTGCGCGAGCCCCTGGTACTGGCCGCGCCGGCACGATTGCCAGCCCTGGCGCGGGCGCATGCTGCCGATCTGCGCAAGCTGGCAGGACTGCCGCTGATCATTTTCCCGCGCCATATCTCGCCGGGACTGTACGACGACATCCTGTCGGTATTCCGCGAAGCGGGCATCGCCGCCGAGGTGGGACAGGAGGCAATCCAGATGCAGACCATCGTCAGCCTCGTATCGGCTGGCATGGGTATCGCACTTGTGCCACAATCCGTGTCGAATTTGCGCCGGCCGGGCGTGGAATACCTGCCCCTGGTCCAGAGCACGCCGCTGGTGGAAACCGGCCTGGCCTGGCGGCGCGACAATGCCTCGCCCGTGCTGCGCGGCTTTTTGGAATTAATGAGAAAGAGAATCTGAATGCCTGCGTTAATGCATCCAATGCCCGATCCGGTCGCCATCCATCTGGGGCCTGTGGCGATCCACTGGTACGGCCTGATGTACGTGCTGGCCTTTGCCTTCTTCATCGCACTGGGCCGCGTGCGCATCAAGCAGCCGCACATCGCCAAGCAAGGCTGGACCAAGGAAGACCTGGACGACATGCTGTTCTACGGCATGCTGGGCGTGATCGTGGGCGGGCGCCTGGGTGAAGTGTTCTTCTACCAGCCGGAAATGCTGCTGACGCCACTGCGCGTGTTCAAGGTGTGGGAAGGCGGCATGAGCTTCCACGGCGGCTTCCTCGGCGTGCTGATCGCCATGGCGCTGTGGGCGCGCAAACGCAAGCGCAACCTGCTGGACGTGTATGACTTCATCGCACCGCTGGTGCCGCTGGGCTACGCCGCCGGCCGCCTGGGCAATTTCATCAACGCCGAACTGCCGGGACGCATTGTCAGCAATCCTGACCTGCCATGGGCGATGATCTACCCGAACGTCGGCCCGCTGCCGCGCCACCCTTCGGCGATCTACCAGATGCTGGTGGACGGTATCCTGGTGTTCTGCATCCTGTGGCCGTTTGCCCGCAAGGCCCGTCCGCGCCTGGCAGTGGGCGCACTGTACGTGCTGCTGTATGGCTGCGCGCGCTTCTTCACCGAGTGGTTCCGCACCCCGGACTGGGAAATCACCGTGGCCGGACTGCCGATCACCTCCGGCCAGATGCTGTCGCTGCCGATGATCATCGGCGCCATCATCATGCTGGTGTGGGCTTACCGTTCACACCAGCCCAACGGCGCCGGCCAGCGCGCCTAAGGCGATCAGCCACAAGGGATTCAATCTGCTTGCATAGGCCGCCGCTGCGGCGGCCAGCGCCAGCACGATGCCGCGCCAACCGGCGCCGGCCACGTTCAGGAAAGTCCACGCGGCGCCGGCCAGCATGCCGGCAGCCAGCGGCGCCAGCGCATCGCGCAGCGCGCCGGCCCAGCGCCCTTCCCCGCCGCCATGACGGTTGATCACCGTCCCCAGCGCCAGCACCAGACAGGACGAAGGCACGATCGCCGCCAGCGTCACCACGACCGCGCCAAGCCAGCCCTTGATCATCCAGCCGATCAGCGTCACGAACAGCAGGTTCGGGCCGGGAGCCGCTTGCGCCAGCGCGTACATGGCGGCGAACTGCTCGTCCGTCAGCCAGTGGTTCTGTACCGAGACGTAATGGTGCACGTCCGGAGCCACCAGCACCACGCCGCCGCCGATCGCCGTCAGCGACAGCACCGCCAGGTGCCAGGCCAGGCCGCCCAGTTTGACGTCATCGTTCACGGCTTCCTCCAGACGAAAGCAAACAGCAGGAAGCCGACCGGCACCAGGGTGGCGACCACCGTGATCAGCCCGACCTTCGCCACCCCGAGGCCGACAAAGGCCGCCACCAGCAGCGCAAGCTGCACCGCGCGGCGTCCGGGCTGGGCGGTGCCGCGCAGCATGCCGGCCGCAAGCTTGAGCGCCGTCGCGAGGATCAGGCCCGACGCGGCTGCCGCCATGCCGCGCATGGCATTGACAAAGAGCGGCTGGTGCGCCAGTCCCTGGTAGGCCGCGCCCAGCGCGATGACGATGAAGAATGGGCCGAGCAGCAGCCCGGCCAGCGCGGAGAAGCCGCCTGCCACGCCAGCGTAGCGCTGGCCGACCATGACGGAGAGATTGCAGATCGTGGGGCCGGGCAGGAGCTGGGCGATGCTGAGAAGCTGGCCGAATTCAGCGGCAGTCAGCCACTGCGTGCGTTCGACCAGGTGGCGGTAGGCAAAGGGCAGCACGCCGCCAAAGCCCTGCATCGCCATGTGTGAGAAGACCTTGAACAGCGCCCAGCATCCGACCCGTGCATCCTGCATCGCAACCTCCATTCAGCCCGGCATGCCCGGCCGCGGCCGGGGCGCCGCGACGCGTCCGCTACGCGAACGCGCGGTAAAACATATAGCCCGCAAGTGCGAACAGCACCACGGCAAAGGCGCGCTTGAGCGCAGCCACGTCCATTTTGTGCGCCATGCGCGCGCCCAGCGGCGCCATGACTACGCTGGCAGCCACGATCACGGCCAGCGCAGGCAAATAGATAAACCCCAGCGAATACTGCGGCAGGCCCGGCGCTGACCAGCCAAAGTAAATATTCGACAGGGTGCCCGCCAGCGCAATCGGGAAACCCAGCGCCGCGCTGGTTGCCACCGCCTGGTGAATACGCACATTACACCACGCCATGAACGGCACCGAGATGAACCCACCGCCAGCACCGACCAGTCCCGCCGCGGTGCCGATCACGCCGCCCGCGGCAAACATGCCCGCCGTGCCAGGCAATTCGCGCCCGGCGGAAGTTTTCCTGTTACGCAGCATCTGCGTCGCGGAGAACGCCACGAACAGCGCGAACAGCAGCGCCAGCGCCGAAGTATCCAGCTGCTTGCCGATCCAAGGCCCGATCCAGGAACCGATCACGATGCCCGGCGCCAGCAGGGCCACGATGCGCCATTGCACCGCGCCGTGCCGGTGGTGCGCCCGCACCGAAGACAGGGAAGTAAACATGATCGTCGCCAGCGAAGTGGCAATCGCCATATGCACCACCAGTCCGGGCGGAAAGCCCTTGGCCGTGAAGATCATGGTGATGAAGGGAACCAGCACCATGCCGCCGCCTATCCCCAGCAAACCCGCCGCGTATCCGCCTCCCGCCCCCATCAGGAGCAGGATGCCGATCAGACTCCAATCCATCAAACGCCCTTCAGCAGCGCCATCACATGCTTCCACTGGGCCGGCGTAACCGGCGTGATCGACAGGCGGCTGCCTTTTTGCAGCACGGCCATGTCTTCCAGTTGCGGCAGCGTGCGCATCTCCGCCAGCGACAGAAGGCGCGTCTTGCGCACGCCCTTCACGTCGACGGAAATCCAGCGCGGCTGCTCCTGCGTCGCCTTCGCGTCGTAGTAATGGCTCCTGGGATCGAACTGCGTGGCGTCGGGATAAGGCCCGCTGACCACTTCGGCAATACCGGCAATACCCGGCTCGGGACAGGAGGAATGGTAGAACAGGACGCCGTCGCCGATCTTCATCGCATCGCGCATGAAATTGCGGGCCTGGTAATTGCGCACTCCGAACCAGGGCACCGTCTTGCCGTTGGCGGACATCACATCGTCGATGCTGACTTCGTCGGGCTCAGACTTCATCAACCAATATTGCATGGCGCTCCTCTGGGCGTAAAAAAACGGTTGCGCACCCTCGGGTGCTGGCAACCGCTTTCGTATGGAATGAGGCCCCGCCTGTGCCGTTATGCCGGCATCCCGAACCTTACGGTTCAAGGTGGTTGCAGTTAGTTCAACTTCGGGTTCATCAGACAAGTGACGCTCACGCCCGTCGAACAAATTTCCGCAACCGATGCGTGTAAATGGTTCAAGGAATATATGGCAAATCTCGAACACCGCAGGGTGACACGAAGTTTACTCCTCAAACGTTTTGCGGGAAAGGCCTTTAAGACAATTTTTGGGAATTAGAAGAGATTCTCTTGCGGCGTCAGCGCGTTGTCGAGCACCTTGTGCATGGCGCCCAGCTTCTCCTGCACCTCCAGCATCGACGGGCCGCCATTGGCAGTCTTCGATGCCAGGAATTCGGCCGCCATGCCCAGCGCCGCCATCACGGCGATGCGGTCATTGCCCTTGATCTTGCCGGCATCGCGGATCGCACTCATCTTTTTGTCGAGCAGGTTGGCCGCTTCGCGCAGCGCGCGTTCTTCGTCAGCCTTGCAGGCGAGCTTGTAGGGCTGGCCCATGATGGTCACGTCGACTTGGATCATTGTGCATCCTCAGGAGTGTCTGCTTCGGCAGCGGGGATTTTATCGAGCAGCGCCATCACGCGTGCGTGCGCCTCACCCAGGCGGCGCTGGTATTCGAGATTGTCGGCCACCAGAGCTGCATTGGCCTGGCGCAACTGGGAATTCTCCCGGCGCAAGGCTTGCGCGAGTTCCGCAAGGCGGTCGATTTTGTCGGAAAGTTCTTGGAAGTCTGCGATCATCCCGAAACTATAGAGCCGCACGATTGTACGGTCAACTTGGTGTTATACATGCTTACGATTGTAGCTCATTTGTAAGCGTGCCCTGCGATCTTGCGCGCTGCCGCCGCGATGTCGACGCACACGTCCTTGAACGCGCCGCCGATGTCGGCCAGGTCATTGCCTAGTTCCCGGAACCAGATGCCGAGGCTCATGGTCTGTCTCCCTTGTTTTGACCCCGCCATTACACCAGGTGAAAATGACGGGACGGCCAACGCTTCGATTACAAAGCTGTAATCGAGACCCGCCCGCATTGACGGCGCTTTGGCATTTCCTGACAATGCTGGGGATGAAAGCCCTACTGGTAGAAGACGAACAGCGTATCGCGAGCTTTGTATGCAGCGGATTGCGCGAACAAGGCATCCTGGTCGACCATTGCGAAGATGGGAACCAGGGCTATGACTACGCGCTGACACGCCAGTACGACATCATCCTGCTCGACATCATGGTGCCGGGCCGCGACGGCCTGGCGATCCTGAAAGCCCTGCGCCGCGACGGCCGCGACACGCCGGTCATCCTGCTGACCGCACGCAATGAGCTGGACGACCGCCTGCAAGGCCTGAACCTGGGCGCCGACGACTACCTGGCCAAGCCGTTCTACGTGGAAGAACTGATCGCCCGCATCCACGCCCTGCTGCGCCGCGTAAGCGGCGAGCGGCAGAACGTGCTGACGGCCGGCCCGCTCAAACTGGACCGCCTATCGCGCGTGGCACAACTCGATGGCCGCGAAGTCGAACTGACCAGCCGGGAATTCAACCTGATGGAATACCTGATGCGCGCGCCGGGCCGGGTGTATACCCGCACCCAGATCCTCGAGCATGTGTGGGGCTACGACTTCGACCCGCAAACCAATATGGTCGACGTCTGCATCCAGCGCCTGCGCAAGAAGCTGGCCTTGCCCGAGCACGTTGCCATCGAGGCTGTGCGCGGCGTCGGCTACCGCCTGCGCAAGCCGGATGGCGACGCATGAAGCCTGCGCGCCGCCCCTTCATCCGCTCCTTCCGCATTCGCATTGCGCTGATCACGACCGGCCTCGCCATCGGCGTGGTCGCAGTGCTGTTCGTCGCCTCCGCCGTGGCGGTCGTTGCGCGGCGCGCCAGCATCCTGGACCGCATGATGGTGGCGCACCTGTCAGGGCCGGGTTTCGGCACCAGGACGCCGGCCGTATGGCCTTCCATCGATGCCCACCTGAACGCCAGCTTCAGCGGCTTCGCGCCGGCCGGCAGCACGGAGCATTTCGCCATCCTGCGCGCGGTGGACGACAGCGGTGCCCTGCTGTACCGAAGCCCTGACTGGCCCCGCTCGCTGCTGGTGCCGGAAGCTGCCGACAGCCAACTGCGCACCTACTACGGCGGCGGCACGCAGTGGCGCATCGGCCAGACGCGGCGCGGCAGCGTGCTGGTGCAGTTCGGCGTCAACACCACCCTGTCTGAAGCCCAGCTCAAGGCCACCATCTGGCGCTTTGGCGGCGCAGTGATCCTGCTTTGCCTGGCGGTGGGCGGCGTGGCGTGGTACCTGGCCGGCCGTGCCATGCGCCCGATCGAACACCTGACCGGCGTGATGGAACGCATCCGTGCCAGCGATCTGCGCCAGCGTGTGGCAGCCGATGAAGAGGTGACGGAGTTCGAGCGCCTGGTTACCGTGTTCAACGACATGCTGGACCGGCTCGAGCGCAGCTTCCTGCAGTCGGCGCGCTTCTCGGGCGATGCGGCCCATGAACTGCGCACACCGGTATCGATCCTGCAGGGCGAACTGGAACGCGCCTTCGAACGGGCCGGCGCCTACCCCGAACTGGAACAGGCGCTGGCCGACATGCTGGATGAAGTGCGCCGCCTCGACAATGTGGTGCGCAAGCTGTTGATGCTGTCGCGCGCCGATGCCGGCCAGCTGCAGATCCCGATGCAGGCGTTCGACCTGGTGCCGGTCCTGCGTGAGCTGGCCGACGACCTCGACATGATGGCGCCGGACCGCCCCTTGCGGCTCGACCTGCCGCCGCGCATGGATGCGCAGGGCGACGCCGACCTGCTGCGCCAGGTGCTGCAAAACCTGGTCAGCAATGCGGTCAAGTACGGTGTGCCGCAAGGCTGGATCGCCATTGCCGGCCGCCGCAGCGGCACGGGCTGGCTAGTCGAGGTGGCCAACGCCTCAGCCGGCATCGCTTTCGAGCAGCGCGAACGCTTGTTCGACCGCTTCTATCGCGCCGAACATGCCTACAACCGGCGCATAGCCGGCGTCGGGCTCGGCCTGGCACTGGCACGCGAAATCGCCCGGGCCCACGGCGGCGAGCTGAAGCTGTCCGATTGCACGCCGACCCAGGTCACATTCAGCCTGACCCTGCCGTTAATAACTACTCAATAAGTAGTTGCAAGTCATTGATTTGATTGGCTTTTATGTCGGGAATTTTTACAGCAATATAAAAGTTGCTTCGATATTAATTTACAAGCGAATATTAAGTGCTTGATTCATTTAGGACTGTGATTTTTTGGCATGGCCCTTGCATGGATGGCCATGCAGATGATTGGTACCCGCCAATTCCTCACTGAAAAACCTGATTGGAGAGACGAGCATGAAAAAATATTTGCGCTGGTTGCTGGCAGGCGCACTGGGTTTGCTAAGCGCGGCCCAAGCATCCGCGTCGCCGGTGTTCACCGTGAACCCCACGGTCATCAACGGCGCCGGCAGCACCTTTGACGCCGATGCCATCAATGGCTTTTCTTCCACCCGTATCCGGCATGAAGCCGGCGACCCGGCCACCTTCTACCGCGCCAGCGGCTATGCTGTCTTCACCGGTTTTGCGCTGAACAGCGCGCCAGTACCTGGCGGACAATCGCAAGTCAACGTGGCTTACGGCCTGTATGCAACCTTTACCCAGGAGTTCACCTGCTCCGGCGTGCTGGCGCCAGGCGTGAGCTGCAACGTGAGCGCTTTCTCGTTCGAGCTGTGGGCCGACCCGGACAACGACAACACCTATTCGCTGGCGACCGTAGCGCTGGACCCGACCGTCCTGGCTGCCGGCGACCAGTACAAGCTGGCCAGCTCGAGCATGCTGACCGCCGGTGTCGGCGGCCTGGACCCGCTGGGCGGGGCGTACCAGAACCTGAACTTCGGCTGGGAGTTGTTCGACAATCCCGATCCGCTGGTGCCGGACGGCTTTGACTACTTCACCCTGCCGCGCCCGTTCTATACCGCCGCCTTCTCCGCCTTCAATAACACCTCGCTAGGCATCGAATGCGACGTGGCGGGCTGCCTCGGCGCCAACATCGTGGCGATTAACTCGGAGACCGGCATCTTGGACTTCAACCAGGTTCCGGAACCTGGCAGCCTGGTCCTGCTTGGCCTGGGCTTGCTGATGGTGGGCACGCAGCGCTTGCGGCGCCGCTAAGCCGAGCGCTGGAAGGCACGACGAGCTGATGCGATTGCCCGCATCAGCTCGTCGTGGCATGATCGTTTTTCAGCGCCGCGCGTTGGTCGGCCTTTTTAGCTTTCACCATGCTATTTGCGGGATGACTTGACGCCTGGCGCTTGCTGGAGGAACTCGCCATGCATGACAGCCCCGACGCCACGTCCAACACTGCGCACGACACCAGCGCAGACGACGCAGCCCCGCACTCCACGCTGAGCGAAGGCGATCCCCTGGTCGCGCAACTAGCCGACCAAGTCACGCAAGAACTGGACTTCGGCATCAGACTGGTCGACACGCCCACCGGGCGCAACCAGGCCAGCATGCTGATCCACCGCATGTATAGCTGGCGCGGTTTTACCGGCAACCATGCGTTGACGCCGGTCGCCAACCGCGTCACCCTGATGGCCAGCCAGCGCGGCGAAGCGGTGGGCACATTGAGCGTCGGCCTGGATTGCCCGGAAGGCTTGCTGGCCGACGAGCTGTTCAAGCCCGAACTGGACGCCTGCCGCGCCAAAGGCGGCCGCATCTGCGAAATCATCAAGTTCGCCTTCGACATGGCGGGCAACAGCAAGCAGTACCAGGCCGCCCTGTTCCACCTGGCCGTGATCACCGCGCGCGACGTCCACCAGCGCACGCATATGTTCATTGAAGTGCAGCCGCGCCATCGCGCCTTTTTCGACAATGCGCTGGGCTTCAAGCAGATCGGCGAGCCGGTGCTGAACCCGCGCGTCAATGTGCAGGGCATCCTGATGTGCGTCGAGCTGGCCTATATGACGGAACAGATCCAGCGTTACGGCGGCAAGGGGGCGGTGCCCGGCGTACGCTCGTTCTACCCGCAGTTCTTCTCGCCGCGCGAGGAAATAGGAATCGTCAACAGAATGCTCAACCTGCCACATGACTAGCCGCGACAAAGAACCTGCGATGGCTGCCCGCTTCCAGTACGAAGAGGCGTTTGCGCGCAACCTCGGTTGGGTCACACCGGAGGAACAGCAACGCTTGCGCGGCAAGCGCATCGCCATTGCCGGCATGGGCGGCGTGGGCGCCGTGCACCTGCTGACATTGGCCCGGCTCGGCGTCGGCGCCTTCCATATCGCCGACTTCGACTGCTACGACATCCCCAACCTGAACCGGCAGGCGGCCGCCTTCATGTCCACCATGGGCCAGCCCAAGGTGGCCGTGGCGGCACGCATGGCGCAGGACATCAATCCAGAAATCGAGATACGCCAGTTCGGCCAGGGCGTCAACGGCGCCAATGTCAGCGCCTTCCTCGACGGGGTCGACCTGTATGTCGATGGCCTGGACTTTTACGCCTTTGCCGCGCGCACCCTGGTCTACGGCCACTGCGCCGCGCAGCGCATCCCCGCGACCATGGCCGCGCCGCTGGGGATGGGCGCCTCCTGCCTGAATTTCCTGCCAGGACACATGAGCTTCGAGGACTATTTCCAGTGGGGCGACTTGCCGGAAGTGGAGAAAGCCCTGCGTTTCCTGGTCGGCCTGGCGCCGGCCAGCCTGCATCGCGGCTACCTGGTATGGCCGCAGGGCGTCGACCTGGCGCAGCGCCGCGGCCCGTCCACCAGCATGGGTTGCCAGCTGTGCGCGGGCATCGCGGCCAGCCAGGCGCTGAAAATCCTGCTGGGACGGGGCAAAGTGCTGGCCGCTCCCCACGGCTTCCAGTACGACGCCTACGAAGACAGATATGTGACGACCTGGCGGCCGGGCGGCAACCGCCACCCGCTGCAGCGCCTGGCCATGGCGCTGGCGCGCCGCAAATTCGTCGGTACGGCGCCGCCGCGCGCCGGCTGACTGGGGTGCGCGGCAGCCCGCCATTACCCGCTACATTCCACCGTTGGCTCCGATTTGTGCCAAATTATCACTTTGGCATGATTGCTGTCAAATCAACGCTTGACCAGACGCAAAGAAATTCCCTTGAAAAGGGAAAGTGTCGTCCCTATAATTGTTGGCACTCGTTAGCCGAGAGTGCTAACAACTGTCAATAAACCGAGTTAAAGGAGTTTTGTATGAACCTTCGCCCTTTGCATGATCGCGTCATCGTCAAACGCCTGGACCAGGAAACCAAGACCGCGTCCGGCCTGATCATCCCTGATGCAGCCGCTGAAAAGCCAGACCAGGGTGAAGTGCTGGCAGTTGGCAACGGCAAAGTTGCTGACAACGGCACCGTGCGTGCTCTGGAAGTGAAAGTGGGCGACCGCGTTCTGTTCGGCAAATACGCCGGCCAAGCCGTCAAGGTGGACGGCCAGGAACTGCTGGTAATGCGCGAAGAAGACATCATGGCCGTGGTGCAGAAGTAATCACAGCCCCCTAGATAGACAGAATTCAGGAGAAAACAAACATGGCAGCTAAAGAAGTCATTTTCGGCGATTCCGCACGTGCCAAGATGGTCGAAGGCGTGAACATCCTCGCCAACGCAGTTAAAGTCACCCTGGGCCCGAAAGGCCGCAACGTGGTGCTGGAGCGCTCCTTCGGCGCCCCAACCGTCACCAAGGACGGCGTGTCGGTCGCTAAAGAGATCGAACTGAAAGACAAGCTGATGAACATGGGCGCGCAGATGGTCAAGGAAGTTGCTTCCAAGACCTCCGACAACGCCGGTGACGGTACCACCACCGCAACCGTGCTGGCCCAGGCAATCGTGCGCGAAGGCATGAAATACGTTGCCGCCGGCATGAACCCGATGGACCTGAAGCGCGGCATCGACAAGGCAGTTGCTGCCACCGTCGAACAGCTGAAGACCATGTCCAAGCCAACCACCACCTCCAAGGAAATCGCCCAGGTTGGCGCGATCTCCGCCAACTCCGAGTCCTCGATCGGCGAGCGTATCGCTGAAGCGATGGAAAAAGTGGGCAAGGAAGGCGTCATCACCGTGGAAGACGGCAAGTCCCTGCACGACGAGCTGGACATCGTGGAAGGCATGCAGTTCGACCGCGGCTACCTGTCCCCGTACTTCATCAACAACCAGGAAAAGCAAGTTGCCGTCCTGGAGAACCCATTCGTCCTGCTGTGCGACAAGAAGATCTCCAACATCCGCGACCTGCTGCCAGTACTGGAGCAAGTAGCCAAAGCCGGCCGTCCGCTGCTGATCATCGCTGAAGACATCGAAGGCGAAGCACTGGCAACCCTGGTGGTCAACAATATCCGCGGCATCCTGAAGACCTGCGCAGTGAAAGCCCCTGGCTTCGGCGACCGTCGCAAGGCAATGCTGGAAGACATCGCCATCCTGACCGGCGGCCAGGTAGTTGCGGAAGAAGTCGGCCTGACCCTGGAAAAAGCCACCCTGGCGGAACTGGGCCAAGCCAAGCGTATCGAAGTGGGCAAGGAAAACACCATCGTCATCGACGGCGCAGGCGAAGCTTCCGCAATCGAAGGCCGCGTGGCACAGATCCGCACCCAGATCGAAGGCGCGACCTCCGACTACGACCGCGAAAAACTGCAAGAGCGCGTGGCCAAGCTGGCCGGCGGTGTTGCCGTGATCAAGGTTGGTGCAGCCACCGAAGTCGAAATGAAAGAGAAGAAGGCCCGCGTTGAAGACGCACTGCACGCAACCCGCGCAGCTGTGGAAGAAGGCATTGTGCCTGGCGGCGGCGTAGCCCTGCTGCGCGCCCGCGCTAACCTGAACGTCAAAGGCGACAACGCCGACCAGGACGCAGGTATCAAGATCGTCCTGCGCGCAATGGAAGAGCCACTGCGCATGATCGTCACCAACGCCGGCGAAGAAGCCTCGGTGGTTGTAAACGCAGTGCTGGCTGGTTCCGGTAACTACGGCTACAACGCTGCCAACGGCACCTACGGCGACATGGTTGAAATGGGCGTGCTGGACCCAGCCAAAGTGACCCGCTCGGCCCTGCAGAACGCGGCGTCGATCGCTGGCCTGATGCTGACCACCGACTGCATGGTTGCCGAAGTCGTAGAAGACAAGCCAGCCGGCGGCATGGGTGGTATGGGCGGCATGGGCGGCATGGGTGGCATGGACGGCATGATGTAATAGCCGACAGCCTCACCGCTGACCAAGAAGCCTGCAAGGTTCACGCCTTGCAGGCTTTTTTCATTCCTGCGACACGCAATTTCTCATAGGCCCAAGAAGCGAAACGTTGCTTCATACTTTGTCGCCTCCTTGTGATTGTGTAACATCCCGCCATGACATCCGAAACCATCACCTGCCCCACACACGGCGAAAGCCAGTTCGCCTTTGTTTGCAAACACCTGATCGCTGACCCCGCACAGAAATGGCACTGCGGCTATCCCGAAGAAGGCGAGCCCTGGCGCGATGCCTGGTGTTCCGCCTGCAATGAAGTCTTTGAGCGCGAAGGCGAATGGAACGAGAATAACGAGGGCGAAGCCGAAATCGGCATGCTGTGCGGCCATTGCTATGAGGATGGCATCGCGCAAAGCGTCACCTGCATGAATAACGCCACGGCGACGGCCTGGGTTCAGTATCTGGAAACCCGATGCGATGCCATGCAGGAGAAGCAGAAGGCCATGGTCGACAGCTTGAAGCTCAACGACTACCCGCGCTGGGACTATTACCAGGAAACCGCGCAGTTGGTGTTCTCTGGCGGCGAGCTGCCTGAGCTGGTGGCTGATGTCGAATTTGTCGGAACACTTTCGACGGCCAGCGACACCTGGATGTGGTCGTGGGCGAACTTCAGCCTGCTCGAACCGGTGCGCTCGCGCATCAGCGCCTTGCGCGACTTCGGCGAAGAACAAGGCTATCCACTGCTCACCGTCCCGAAGTGGAAGGCTGATATGCAGGATGGCTGGCACATGTCAGCAGCGGCGCTCGATATTCTCGACGGCCTGGGTGCCTACCGCGTGCCAACCGATAACGGTTACATCTTCATGGTCGTCCTATCCGCCCGGTTAAGGGAAGAGTGAGGCGGCCTGGCACGGCCGCATGGCATCGCGAAAGCATTACTGCGCGTTGCGGATCACCACGTATTGCTTGCGGAATTCGAGGCCGCGCGGCGGCCAGGTAGCGGCGTATTGCTTCAGGAGCTCGGCGCCAGCCGGAAAGTCTTCACCATTGACCCGGCAATCGGCGGCAAGCATGCCTTCGTCGCTCCTGCATGCGTATAAGCGGATACCGTAGAAAGCCTGGCTGGCAAGCAGGTCCCTGAATGCCTCGATCGAATTCGTGAACAGGCAGCAGGGACAGAAATCGTGACACTGGTCGCTGCAATCTTGTCCCGCTGGCGCAGTCGTCGCATGATGAATGTAAGGGCCCATGAAAACTTTGCGGGGCATTTCCATCACCAGGCTGGCGTTGACTTCATTGCTCACTGCATCCGACAACGTCGCAAGGTCGGTCTGCGCCCAGCTACGGAACCCATTCAGCAACGACTCTACTTCAGTGCTGCCGCTCGCGTGCTGGAATTCGAACAAGCCCTCCGGGAAGTATGCAGGGTGTTTGCAAAAGACCTTTGACACCGTCCGCAAGGCATTCTCGCCGATCGGCTCGGACTCAAGATATTCCAGCGAGAAGAGGAGGCCGTTGTCCATGGTAATGCCGTCGGCAGTCTCCCGGCATGCAAAGCCTTCTCCCCGCAAGGCTTCCACGAACAAGCTTTCCAGCGTGGCGCTGGCAGGCTGCGTGTCGTCCGCATTGGGCTGTTTCAGGAAAGAGGCTAGCCATTTCAACATAATAAAGAGCCAAATTTTCGATGATGCGGTATTGTACGCCGCCCCCTTCTCCGGGCAGGATGCAGATTCTGTTAGTATTGGCGCACTTTCATCGCAGGATTGTGACACGTATGTCTTCCTCCCGTACATCCGCCATCGCCGGCGCTGTTGCCGGCTTTCTTGTCGCCGGCTTGGGCGCCTGGTACGTAAGTCATCACAAACCGGAAGCGGCGCATGCGACTGCGGGCACTGCGACGCCAATATCAGCGCCTGCGGCGAACGCGAAGGTGAGCCGAGACCAGGCGGTTGAAAAGCTGATGGCGCTGCCCGAGTTGAAGCGCCTGGCGGATGCGATTGAAAAGCGCAGTGGCGGTGAGCGGCACGGTGCGCTGCTTGAAACCGACCCGGCGCCGCGCGATGTGAAAGGCAGCCCGTACTACCAGCTCACTTTCGTGGAGAACGGCGACGACATGGCGCAAGCTGTAGCCAGCTTCCTCGTTTCGCACGTGAACGGCGAAATCCTCGTAGAAGATGACATCAGCGGCGAGCTGATGTCGCTCGATCAATGGCGCAAGGGCTTAAAGGACTAAACCATGTATACCCTCTACTACGGCCGCGGCACGGCGAGCTTGGCGATCCATGCGGCACTGAAAGAAATCGGCGTTCCTTACGACCTGGTGGAAATCGATATCGAAGCGGGCCAGCAGCGCAGCCCCGAATACCTGCGCATCAACCCGCAAGGCAAGGTCCCTACCCTCCTGATCGACGGCAAGCCTTTCACCGAATCGGCTGCCTTGATGATGATGCTGGCCGAGCGCCACCCGCAATCGAGCCTGGCGCCACCGGCCGGCTCACTGGCGCGTGCCCAGTGGTATGAACTGCTTGTGATGATGGCGAACAACCTGGGCGGCAATTTCCGGCTCTGGTTCTACCCGTCCGATATCGGCAGCACGAAAGAGGATTCCACGCTGCGCAGCGCAATCCAGCTGCGCATCGAAGCAATGTGGGCGACGCTCGATGCGCGCCTGGCCGATAATGGCCCTTACCTGCTGGGTGAATCGTTCTCCGGCGCGGACCTGATGCTGACCATGTACATGCGCTGGTCACGCAATATGCCGCGCCCCGCAACTGCCTGGCCGGCATTGCAAAAGTATGCCGACATGATGCGTGCCCGCCCCAGCTGGCGCCACATTACGGAAGTTGAAGCACTAACCGGATGGTAAAAGATGTTCAAGAAGTTGTTTGCGGCGTTCAGCGCCAAATCGAAGACCCGCGCTGACGCGCCGTACGGTACGGACGAATTAAACACCGTGCACCGGATGCTGTTCGCCGACGATGCCGGCCAGCTCTTCGGCGAAGCACCCGACGCACGCGTCGTGCAAGCCATCGCGCAAGACGCCAGCGAAGAATCGCGTGTTCGCCTGCTGGCGGCGCAATGGCTGCGCGCCAACGGCCATGCACCAGAGGTGCCGGAAGTACTGGGCGTGGTAATCGAAGTGCCGCTGGACGGCAGCATGGATACCCTGGCCGCCTACGCCGACGGGCGCGTACGCTATATCAACCAGACCGGCCGCACCGCTGTGTTCGAAGGCGCACCGGCCGATGTCGCGGCCCAGGCGAAAACGCTGGTGGCAAGCGCCATTCCTGCTTTCGTCAAGGCCTCTCCGCAAAAACCCCTCTATGCCCCGGGCGCGGGCCAGTTGCGCTTTACTTTCCTGTCGCAGGATGGCAACCGCGTGACCGATGGCTTCTTCAGCGACATCGTGCGCGACGAGCTGGCCAAGCCCGTCCTCGAGCAGGGTCAGCGCCTGCTGGACCTCGTGGTCAAGCAGGGGAACGCGCAGTAAGCGGCGCCGGTGCGCTCTGCACCCGCCCGACCCACCACACCGAGAAGAAGATCAGCGCCGACGCAATGATGCCGATGGTGTCATAACCATGCAAACGTCCGGCCGCATCGGTATGCACCAGCAAACCACCGGCAAAGGCGCCAATCCCCGTCCCCATCTGCTGAATTGCCGCATTCGCGCTCAGGAACGCGCCGCGTCGCTGTGGTTCGGGAATGGTGGTCAGCAGCGCCTGCATCGGAACGAAACGCCCCGACATCGCCACCATGAAAAAGGGGAAGAACAGCATGATCGCCAGCAGCGGGATTTGCGGCATGTGGGTGATGAACAGCGTCGGCATGATCGAGAACAGCGCCACCCAGCGGAACACAGACTGCTTGCCGGCCCGGTCCGACCAGCCGCCAATCAGGCGTGAGCTGAACAGGGTTGCGATACCGCCGCACAGGTAGACGTAGCTGATTTGCGCCGGCTCGACACCGAGGTTCCCGACCAGCATGGGCGAGATGAAGGGGATCACCATCATGCCGCTGACCGTCACCGCAAAGCACAGCAGGAAGCCGCGTAAATGGGCGCCCACCGCGAACAGGCCGAACAGCTCGGGCAGGACGCGCGCCAGCGGTACCGGCGCGTTCGCCAGGTGTGCCGTCATCGCCGGCAGCGCACGCGCGGCGACCAGCCAGACCACCATCGACAGCACGACCAGCAGGTAGAACGGCGACTGCCAGCCGTAATGCGCGCCAAGCATGACGCCGGCCGGCACGCCCGCAATCGCGGCCATGCTGAACGATGTCATCACCACGCCAGTGGCGGCGCCGCGGCGTTCCTGCGGAATCAGGTCGGCAATGATGGACATGCTGATCGCTCCCAGCACGCCGCCGGTCATACCGGCAAAGGCGCGCGACAGCACCAGCACGTGGAAGTTCGGCGCCAGTGCGCAGGCCAGGTTGGACAGGTTGAACAGCATGAAGACGGTGAGCAGCAGCTTCTTGCGGTCAAAACGGTCGGCATAAGTTGCCGCCAGCAGGCCGGAAAGGCCGGCGCACCACGCGTAGGCCGACACGGCGCCCGAAACCTGGGCCGCCGAAATCGAGAATGCCTTCATCAGTTGCGGCGCGAGCGGCATCATGACCATGAAGTCCATGATGACGGTGAATTGTATGAATGCCAGCAGCCACAGGACTGCGCGTTCGCGTTGAGGAGTAAGGGTCTGGGTCATCAGCTAAGTTGGTTAATGTCGTTGATGGCGCGCTTGAGGATAGCGCGAATTGCGTCGACGTGCTCGCGGGTGGTCCGCGGACCGCGGCCACGGGTAATGACGGCATCCTTCAGGGCATGCATCAGGGCGCGCAGGTCGCCACCATCCTCGCCGCGCGCATTCTCGACCAGGCGCGCCATGTAGGCGTCGACCATATTGCGGTTCTCGTCGAGGAACTGCTGCCCTTCCGGCAGGACTGAATACAGCTTCTTGTTGCCGTCCTTGACGATATCGACATGGCCCATGTCGGCCATCATCGACAACAGTGGATAGATCGCGCCGGGGCTCGGCGAGTAGCTGCCGCCGGTCAGCGTTTCCAGCTCCTTGATGATTTCATAGCCATGGCGCGGCTTGTCGGCAATCAGTTGCAGTACGACGTAGCGCATGGCGCCGGCATCAAACATCTTCGGGCCGCGGCCGCCGCCGCGCTGGTGATGGTGGTGCTCGTGATGCAGCCGGTGGTGGCCGCGGAAAAAGTGGAACATGACTACCTCCTCAGTAGTTAAGATATATCGCAATAAGACATATCTTAACTCATTCTTGGCGAAATGCAAGGAGGTTGAAATGTTAAATCCCGCATGGAAGCCAGCCGGCGTACGCCACACAATAGATCTCACTTGAGGGGAGATTGGATGGATAGCCATAAAAAATACGGCGCACTGCCGGGGCGCCTGGTCATGCTCGGATTCGGCAGCATCGGCCAGGCAGTGGTGCCGCTGCTGTTCCGCCACTTCGCGCTGGCCCCTGCGCAGGTCGCCGTGGTATCGCGCGGCCCGGACCGGAGCGGCATCGCCGAGGAATACGGCATTGCCTATGAAGCCAAGCCGCTGCAGGAAGGGAATCTCGAGAGCATCCTCGATCCCCTGCTGCAGAAGGGCGACTTTCTGCTCAATCTATCAGTCGACGTATCGAGCCTGGACCTGATCCGATATTGCTGGCGGCGCGGCATCCTTTATCTCGATACCTGCACCGAGCCATGGAAAGGCTTCTACGATGACGAGCAGCTGTCGCTGTCGCAGCGCTCGAATTACGCGCTGCGCGAGGCAGTACTGGCCTTTCGCCTCGACAAGCGGCACGGCGCGACGGCCGTGGTGACGCAGGGCGCCAACCCAGGCCTGGCTTCGGTACTGGTCAAGCGGGCGCTGATGAATATGGCGCGCGACCAGCACCTCCAGGTGGAGCGGCCATCCTGCTATGAAGACTGGGCCAGGCTGGCGCAAAAGCTGGAGATCAAAGTGATCCACATTGCCGAACGCGATACGCAAACCTCCAGCCACCGCAAGGCGCGCGGCGAATTCGTCAATACCTGGTCGGTGGACGGCTTTGTCAGCGAAGGATTGCAGCCGGCGGAACTGGGCTGGGGCAGCCATGAGAAGCACTGGCCGGCCGATGCGGAGCGCCACGGCTACGGCAGCGACGCCGCCATCTATCTGAAGCGGCCCGGCATCGCCACGCGCGTGCGAAGCTGGACGCCGCTGGAAGGTCCTTACCACGGCTTCCTCGTCACACATGCCGAGTCGATCTCGATTACAGACCACCTGACGCTACGCGAAAACAATGAAGTTGTTTACCGGCCCACGGTGCACTATGCCTACCATCCTTGTGACGATGCCGTGCTGTCGCTGCACGAAGTGGCCGGCAAGAACTGGCAGCAGCAAAAGGAGCAACGCATCATCGGCAAGGAAATTGAAAGCGGGATGGATGAACTGGGCGTTCTCCTGATGGGCAACCCCAAGGGCGTCTATTGGTTCGGTTCGCGCCTGAGCATCGAGCAGGCGCGCGAACTGGCACCGCATAATTCAGCCACTTCGCTGCAAGTGGTGGCCGGCATACTCGGCGGCATGGCATGGGCCCTGCGCAATCCGGACTGCGGCGTGGTGGAGCCGGACGATATCGACGACAAGCTGGTGATGGAAGTTGCCGCCCCCTACCTGGGCGAACTGGTTGGCGTGTATGGCGACTGGACGCCACTGAAGGAGCGCAGCGGCCTGTTCGACGAAGCGCGCGACCAGGAAGACCCCTGGCAGTTCCTGAACTTCCGCGTCACCTGACATGGGCACGCTGCTGCGAAAAGAACTGGGCGTAATCGAGAACTCATACTATGAGGCGAGCGTGCAGCGCGCTGCCGCCCTGCCCCCGTTGGCCGGCAGCACCAGCGCCGACGTTTGCGTGGTGGGCGGCGGCCTGGCCGGGCTGTCCGCCGCGCTGGAACTGGCGGAACGCGGCTACTCGGTCGTACTGCTGGAAGCCCAGCGGCTCGGCTGGGGCGCATCCGGCCGCAATGGCGGCCAGGTCCTGCCGGGTTTCGGCAACGACGGCGAGCACGCCATCGAACGCCAGTTGGCACGCGAAGACGCGCGCCGCGCATGGGATATATCCGTGGCAGGCGTGCATTTGCTGCGCAAGCGCATCGACAAGTACAGCATCGATTGCGATTATATGCCCGGTGCGCTCAGCCTCGCAGTCAAGCCGGGCAAGATGCGCGCACTGGAGGCATGGGGGCGGCATGTCGAAACCGCATACGATTATCCACTGCACTGGATTTCGCCGCGCGAGATCGGGCAATGGATCGACAGCCCCCGCTTTCATGCCGGCGTGGCGGATATGGGCGGCGGGCATTTGCACCCGCTCAAATACACGCTCGGCCTAGGGCGTGCCGCCATGGCAGCCGGCGTGCGCGTGTTCGAAGGCTCGCCGGTATTCCTGCTCGAGCGCGGCGCCACGCCCGTGGTGCACACGGCGCAGGGACAAGTGGCCGCGCGTTTTGTCGTGCTGGGGGCGAACGCCTATCTCGCCGAATATGGCGACCTGGTGCCGCAAGTGAGCGCCCGCATCATGCCGGTCGGGACTTACATTGTCGCGACGGAGGCGCTCAGCAAAGCGCACGCCGACAGCCTGCTGCCACGCCGCAGCGCCGTGTCGGACACCAATTTCGTGCTGGACTATTTCCGCCTGAGTGCCGACCACCGGCTGCTGTTCGGCGCCGGCGACAGCTACAGCGCCAAGACGCCGGCCAACCTGGTAGAGCGCGTGCGCCGCCGCATGGTGGCGGTGTTTCCGCAACTGGCCGACGTGGGCATCGATTACTCGTGGGGCGGTTTCGTCGACATCAGCATGAACCGCGCGCCGGACATCGGGCGGGTCGGCCACAACATCTATTACATGCAGGGCTTCTCGGGCCACGGCCTGGCCTTCACCGGCATGGCCGGCCTGTTGGTGGCGGAAGCGATTGCGGGCCAGGCGGAGCGCTTCGACCTCTTCGCGCGCGTGAAACACGCCCCCTTCCCCGGCGGCACGCTGCTGCGCACCCCAGCGCTGGTGCTGGGCATGCTCTACTTCCAGATGCGGGACCTGTTTTGAAAGTCGGGGTCAGCTCCGGCAATCGGACATAAATGTCCGATTGCCGGAGCTGACCCTGACCCTTCCCCTCATATTTTTGTTGTAAACGTTGAAGGAAGCTGTTAACTTTCAATCCCAAAAACGGCGCATGCATGGCTGTGTCACCCCTTTCATTCGTAGCGTCCAAACTGCGAGGGAAAGGAATAAGCCATGCATGCACATGCAATCATACAGGGGTTATTGGATCAGGAATGTCCGAACATGCATGCCAAGCGGCGGACATGCTTGGCCAAGGTGGCGACAGCGGCGTTGCATGGTGGCCTAAGTCTGGTGCGCATGGGGAAGAAGCTGGCTTCGGCGACGCAGTTGCGCCATCGCATCAAATGCTGTGATCGGCTGTTGAGTAACCCCCATCTGGCGCAGGAAAAGCATGCCGTGTACCGTGCGCTGGCTCGCCGTGTGATCCGCCAGCCTGGTGTGCAGATTGCTGTGGACTGGTCGGCGGTACGAGACGATAGCAGCATTCAGTTGCTACGGGCAGCAGCCATCGTCAAAGGGCGTGCGTTCACCCTCTATGAGGAAACCCACCCCTGCGCCAAGCTTGGCTCACCGATTGTGCATCAACACTTTCTACAATCGTTGCGCAGCATACTTCCACCGGGCAGCCGGGCCATCATCATCACCGATGCCGGCTTTCGCGCCAGTTGGTTCAAGCTGTTAAACCAGCTCGGATTTGCCTGGGTGGGGAGGATCCGCAATCGCGACATGGTGCGCTGGCACGACAGTCCTGGCTGGGTTGGCTGCAAGACGCTCTATGCACAGGCCAGCGCCCATGCGCGCGACCTGGGCCAATACTTTTACACACGCGCTAATCCTGTCCTGTGCCGGCTTGTGCTGCTGAAACGCCACCCAAAGGGGCGGCGCCGATTGACCAAGATAGGCAAGCCGGCACGCAGCTGCCACAGCAAGAAGAATAGTCGGGGACAACGCGAGCCATGGTTGCTCGCCGTTTCACCCAAGCTCGCCTCACTCAATGCCGAGCAAATCGCCAACATTTACGCTGGCCGCATGCAGATCGAACAAACCTTCCGCGACCTCAAGAACGCGCAGTGGGGAATGGGATTACGCCTTAGTCAGACCCACACATTGCGGCGCTTGGCTATTTTGCTCTTGCTGGGGACATTGCTCACCTACGCACTCTGGCTTATCGGACTCGCCGCTCGCAAAACAGGTTTCAGTGTCGCTTACGGCAGTCGCGCGAAGGCTGCCAGCACTCTGTCAATCCTGTCATTGGCGATGCATTGGATTAATGAGGCCCAACCGCCTTCGATCCATCTGACAGATATCAAACACGCACTTATCGAACTGATATCGATGGTGCGTGTCTGCAAAATATGAGGGGAAGGGTCAGGAGCTGACCCCGACTTTCAATTATCAAGGTGGGAAATTTGCAGGCGGCGGCTTTCCTGCACCACGCCGTTGGCCTTGTGCTCCAGTACCAGCTCGGCATTCTGCTCGTCCAGCGAAATGCCTACCGACAGGATGTCAATCAGCAGCAGTTGCAGGATGCGCGAAATCATCGACAGGAAGGCGCTGCTGTCTTCCGTATGGTCGACCGCCAGGCAGACCGTGGCCTTCTTGGCCAGCGGCGACTGGCTGCTGGTGATGGCGATGACGTCGGCGCCGGCATTGCGCGCCGATTCCACCGCTTCCAGCAGCTCCGGCAACTTGCCGGAATTGGAGATGGCAATCACGACATCGCCCGGTTTCAGCAGCTCGGAGGCCAGCTTGAACAGGTGCGAGTCGCCGTAGGCCGCGGTCGGGATGCGGAAGCGGAAAAACTTGTGCTGTCCATCCAGCGCCACCACGCGCGAATTGCCCATGGCGTAGAACTCGACCTTCTTGGCCCTGGACAGCAGTTCGATGGCGCGGTCCAGCGAGTGCACGTCCATCTGGTCGCGGAATTTGAGGATCGCCGAAACGGTATTGTCGATCACCTTGGCGCTCAGGTCGTGCGTGCTGTCGGACACCCGTACCTGGCTGTGGCGCACCGGAATCGCGCCAGTCAGGCTGGAGGCAAACTTCAGCTTGAAGTCGGCCAGGCCCTGGAAGCCGAGCGAGCGGCAGAAGCGGATCACGGTCGGCTGCGACACTTCCGCCAGGCGCGCGATATCGGCAATCGGTTCGTTCAGCACCAGGCGCGGTTGCTCGATCACCAGCTGCGCGACGCGCTGTTCGGCCGGGGTCAGTTCGGACTTCAGCGACTGTACGCGTTCCATCAGCGTATTGGCGCCGGTGCGCCCGCGCAGGTGCTCGGACAGGATCGTGGCAACGCCGTAGAAGGCGGGATTCGGCGTAGTGATCACATACGTGGGGATATCGGCCAAGTAGGACGAGAAACGGCCCTTGGCTTCAAAGCGGCTGCGGAACGGCGACTCCCTGAACCACTCACCCATGCGCGGCACGATGCCGCCGCCGATGAAGATGCCGCCGAAGGAACCCAGGGTCACCGCCAGGTTGGCCGCGGCGCCGCCCAGCATGGCGCAGAAGCATTCCAGCACTTCGATGCACAGCGCGTTCCTGTCTTTCAGCGCGCCGGCAATAATCTGCTGCGAGGTCAGGTCGCGCACACTGAGGCCGTTGCGGCGCGCCAGCGCGCGGTAGATGATTTCCATGCCGGGACCGGAAATCAGTCGTTCGTTGGAAACGTGCGGCCAGGTCTGCCAGGCGTATTGCAGGATCGCGTATTCGCGCTCGTCGGCCGGGGCAAAGTTGGTATGCCCTCCTTCCGAACCCAGGGTCACGAAACCGTCGGTGGTCGGGATCACGCCGGAGCAGCCCAGGCCAGTACCGGGGCCCAGCACGCCGATCACCGAATTCTGCGCCGGAGAACCGCCGCCGACCTGCATCAGGTCATCTGCCTTGAAGCCGGGAATGGCCATGGCCAATGCGGTGAAGTCGTTCACCACCAACAGGGTATGCAGGCCAAGTTCGCGCCGCACTTCGTCGGTGGAGAATTGCCAGTCGCGGTTGGTCATGCGAATGTAGTCGCCATGCACCGGGTTGGCCAGCGCCAGCGCGCCGTGATTGAGGCTGATGTCTCCGTGGTCCGCCAGGTAGCTGCGCAGCAGCGGGACGATGCCGGTGAAGTCGTCGCATTGCAGCACGCGCACCGACTGGAACTCGCCCGGTGCGGTTTGCAGCGCCAGGCGTGCATGAGTTGCGCCGATGTCAGCCAGCAGGCGGGGGCCGTCCGCAAAAGCGGATCGGTTAGCTTTTGGGTCTGCCTCTATCTGTTTCATTGTCTTTTAAGTATTAGATAATGCCTTAAAGGCGGGAGGATACCCGAAAAACAAGGCCCCGTGCGTGGACGGGGCCTCTTATATTTACACTACGCGGCCGAACCAGGCGCCGTAGCCTGGCAATTGGACCGTTCCATCCACCACTTCACCCGGCAGGCCTGGCTGTTCCAGCTTTTGCGCCCCTTTTGCCGCCGGCAGCGTGAAATTAACCGGTGCGGCACCCAGGTTGAACACCGCAATCACGCTGCGCTCCCCCTCCAGGTCGCGCCGCAGGGCCAGCACCGGCTCCGGCGCGTCGTAGAACACGATGTCGCCGCGCGTCAGTTGCGGCATGGTCTTGCGCCAGGCGATCATGCGGCGCGCAAAGTTCAGCGGCGAGTCCGGGTCTTCTTCCTGCACCGAGGCGGCGATGGCCTTGTGTTCCTCAGCCACCGGCAGCCATGGGGTGCCGGAAGTGAAGCCGCCATGGGCGCCGGTGGTCCACGCGATCGGCGTGCGGCAGCCGTCGCGGCCCTTGAATTCGGGCCAGAAGGTCTTGCCGTACGGGTCCTGGATCAGCTCATAAGGAACGTCTGCCTCGCTGAAGGCCAGCTCGTCGCCCTGGTAGAGGCACGGGGTGCCTTTCAGCGACAGCTGCATGGCCAGCACCAGCTTGGCGAAAGCGGCCTGGTTGCTCATGCCGTTCCAGCGCGTGACCACGCGCACCGCGTCATGGTTGCCGACCGACCAGGATGGCTGGCCGTCCTTGACGCGCGCCTTGAAGTCTTCCACCTGCTTACGAATGTGGCCTGCGCTGCTGTCGGCAGTCAGCAGGTTGAAGCTGTAGGCCATGTGCAGCTTGTTGCCGCCGGCCGTGTATTCGGCCATGACGGCCAGGGAATCGTCGGCGCCCACTTCGCCGATCGCCACCGCGCCGTATTCGTCCAGCAGCACGCGCAGCTTTTCCAGGAAGGCCACGTTTTCAGGCTGGCTCTTGTCGTGGATGTGGGCCTGCATGCCGTATGGGTTGGCGTCGCTCACCGTGGAGGTGTCGCGCACCAGTGCCGGCGGATTGCTGCGCAACTGGCGGTCGTGGAAGTGGAAGTTGCAGGCATCCATGCGCACGCCGTCGACGCCGCGCTCCAGCCAGAAGCGCAGCGCGTCGATGTGAGCTTGCTGCACGTCCGGATTATGGAAGTTCAGGTCCGGCTGGCTGACCAGGAAGTTGTGCATGTAGTACTGTTTGCGGCGCGAATCCCATTGCCACGACGAGCCGCCGAATACGGACAGCCAGTTATTAGGAGGATTCCCGTCCGGCAGCGGGTCTGCCCAGACGTACCAGTCGGATTTGGGATTGTCGCGCGAAGAACGGCTTTCCTTGAACCATGGATGGTCTTCCGAGGTATGCGACATGACCTGGTCGATCATGATTTTTAAGCCCAGGCTGTGGGCTTTGGCAATCATGCGGTCGAAGTCGGCCAGGGTGCCGAACATCGGGTCGACATCGCAGTAATCGGCCACGTCGTAGCCGAAATCGCGCATCGGGGATTTGAAGAACGGTGAGATCCAGATGATGTCCACACCCAGCCTGGCGATGTAGTCGAGGCGATCGGTAATGCCATTCAGGTCGCCGATGCCGTCACCATTGGTGTCCAGGTAACTGCGCGGATAAACCTGATAAATGATTGCTTCTTTCCACCAAGGTGTGCTCATATTCCTCATCCCGATCAAAAACAGTTATGTAGATAATATACATCATGACGAAGGGAAGTTCAAATGCTATGAATCGTTAAAAATCAATGACTTACAATTTTTTAAGTAGTCAAACTACATGCAAATGAATCCAGTAGTTGCCAAGGGCGGGGCGTTCGCATAGGATCGCGGCCATTATTCGAATCGGGAGACCTTATGTCGACGCAAGAACTGGAACAGGGTAACGGGCCAATGCCCCGGCAAATCCCGTACATCATTACCAACGAAGCCTGCGAGCGTTTCAGTTTTTACGGCATGCGCAACATCCTGGTGCCGTTCCTGATCAGCACCCTGCTGCTGTTCATTCCGTCCGAGCACCGCACCAGCGAAGCGAAGCATGTGTTCCATACTTTCGTGATTGGCGTGTATTTCTTCCCGCTGCTGGGCGGGTGGCTGTCGGACCGCTATTTCGGCAAATACAACACGGTATTCTGGTTCTCGCTGATTTACTGCGCGGGGCACGCCTGCCTGGCGCTGTTCGAGAGCCACCTGGAAGGTTTCTATTTCGGCCTGTTCCTGATCGCCTTCGGTTCGGGCGGCATCAAGCCATTGGTGGTGTCGTTCGTCGGCGACCAGTTCGACCAGACCAACAAGAAGAAGGCGAAGGTGGTGTTTGACGCCTTCTACTGGAGCATCAACTTCGGCTCCTTCTTCGCCTCCCTGCTGATGCCGATCTTCCTGCGTGACTACGGCCCATCGGTCGCTTTCGGCATTCCCGGCATCCTGATGTTCATCGCCACCCTGGTGTTCTGGGCCGGCCGCAAAAAGTATGTGCACGTGCCGCCGTCGGAACCGAACCAGGAGTCCTTCACCCGCGTTGCCAAGACTGCGCTGATGTCCGCCGCGCCTGGCCAGTCCCGTCCGGGCCTGACCGTCGCCATGGTGGGTGTGGCAGCCGCACTTGTCTCGCTGGCCATGGCCCCGTCCTGGGGCTTCGTGATCGCAGCCTGTACCGCGCTGGTTCTGGTGATGGCTTTCGGCGGCATCGGCACTTCAATGCAGCTCGAGCGCGCGCGCGGCAAGCATAGCGACGAGGCGGTGGATGGCGTGCGCGCCGTTTTGCGCATCTTTATTGTGTTTGCAATGGTGACGCCGTTCTGGTCCCTGTTCGACCAGAAGGCTTCGACCTGGATCGTGCAGGCCAACGACATGGTGCACCCGACCTACGAGATCCTGGGCTGGTCGTTCTCCTTCGTGCCGGCGCAGATGCAGGCGCTGAACCCGCTGCTGGTGATGCTGCTGATCCCGTTCAATAACATTGCCCTGTTCCCGCTGCTGCGCAAACTGGGTATTGAACCGACGCCGCTGCGCCGCATGGGGGCCGGCATCTTCGTTTCCGCGCTGGCCTGGGTGGTGATCGGCACGCTGCAGGTGGTGATGGATGGCGGCACGCCGGTGTCCATGGCCTGGCAGATCCTGCCTTATGCACTGCTGACGTTCGGCGAAGTGCTGGTTTCGGCAACCGGACTGGAATTCGCTTACTCGCAGGCGCCTTCGTCGATGAAGGGTGTGATCATGGCGCTGTGGTACCTGGCGGTCACGGTCGGCAACCTGTGGGTGCTGATCCTGAATGCCGGCGTAAAGAACGAGGCCGTATCGGCCTATATCAAGACCACGGGCTTCTCAGTAATGGCCTTCCAGATGTATTTCTTCGCCGCCTTTGCCGCCCTGGTGGCCGGCTGCTTCGCCCTGTACGCGATGCGCTACAAGATGGTGGACTTCTACCGCAAGGAACCGGAGCCGCAAGCCTGCTACGGCTCCACGCCGGAGCCGCAAAAAGCCTGACCCTTGCCAGAGAGCCCGCCCTTCCGGCGGGCTCTTTTCAGACGAACACCTGCTTCAGGGAAGATGCCTCAAGCACCGGCGCCCCCCCCCCCAGGCAGCCAACTGCTCTTCGAAATAGAACGCCATGAAGGCGTGGCCCAACGCAGCTTTCCACGGCGAGTCGTACTGTGCTGGCGGCGATCGGTTTGGCATCAGGCCGGACTACGGCTGGAGCCCGGCGCAGCCCGTTGAGGAAGCGCAGCGAAGGTGCGGCGAAATTCCGCACAAAGCGTGGATGGAATTCCGGAATCCCGCCACAGGCCACCGGGTCGCCACCTGCAGCGACACAGCACGCTCCAATAAAATCAAGCACTTGCCGCATTCCAATTTTCTGGCATGGAAGCTGCTAATTGCTGGTCAAAACACCCCTTACCCAGGAGACCAGCATGACCAAGCTTAAAATCGCATCCCTCTTCGTGGCCGCTGCATTCGCTTCGGCCGCCAACGCACAGGAAGTTGTCCGCCTCGGCAACCTGAAATTCGCGCATTACGGCGCCGTCTCGTATATCAAGGAAATCGCACCGAAGTGCGGCATCAAGGTCGAAGAGCATATCTTCGCCAAAGGCCCTGACGTGATGCAGGCCATCCTGGCGGGCGAGCTTGATGTCGGTGCGACCGCGTCGGAAGCGGCCATCCAGGGCCGCGCCAATGGCGCCCCGATTTATGTCGTCGCCGGTTTCGCCAAAGGTGGCGCGCGCCTGGTCGCGCGCCCCGACAGCGGCATCAAGGCGATCAAGGACCTGAAAGGCAAGAAAGTCGGCGTGACCCGCGGCGGCATCCACGAGGTGCTGCTGGCTGCCGAACTGGCGCAGGCAGGCATGACCTTCTCCGACGCACCAGGCAAGGACGTGCAACTGGTGTTCCTGGCTTTTGCAGACCTGAACCAGGCCCTGCTCGGCAAGAACCTGGACGCGATCATGCAATCGGAGCCGCAATCCTCGCAGGCCATCAACAAGGGCTTCGGCGTGGAAGTCATGAAGCCGTATGGCACCCCGATCGGCGAACCGGTACGCACCATGGTGATGAGCGAGAAGTTCTACTCGACCCGCCGCGCCACCGCCGCCAAGTTCATGAACTGCTTCGTGCAAGCGACCAAGACCTTCATCGACGACAAGCCTGCCGCTGAAAAATATGTGCGCAACGTCATCTTCAAAGGCCAGATCACCTCTGACGACTTCCAGGACGCGATCGCCAACTCCCCTTACACCTACGACATCTCGACGCAGCACATCCAGATCACCACCGATGTGATGAACAAGACGGGCGTGGGCAAGATGCGCAAGGCGCCAGTGGCTACCGAGTGGGTCAAGACCGACCTGCTGGACGAAGCCAAGAAGAACCTGAACATCAAGTAAGGCTGGGCATATCATGGCAAAACTGAATTTACGCCAGATTGCAGCGGGCTCCGTTGTGCCCGTGCTGGTCATCGCATTGTGGCAAACCTGCGCTTCGCTGGAGTGGATCAATCCGCAAGTCCTGCCCTCCCCATGGGCGGTGGTAACCAAGTGGGTGGAATACCTGCTGCCGCTGCAACCTTACGACCCGGCTGCCAGCTCCTGGCTGGCCTGGGCGGTGTCGGGCGAGCTGATTGGCGACACCATCAGCAGCATGTACCGCGTGCTGGTCGGCTTCGCAGTCGGCGCCGGCCTGGCCCTGCCATTCGGCCTGGTCATGGGCTCGAGCAAGCGCATGTACGACTGGCTCAATCCCCTGCTGCAGGTGCTGCGCCCGATTCCTCCTATCGCCTACATCCCGTTGGCGATCCTGTGGTTCGGCCTGGGTAACGCGCCAGCCGTGTTCCTGATTGCGCTGGGCGCCTTCTTCCCGGTGCTGATGAACACCATCGCCGGCGTGCGCCACGTTGACGGCATCTATGTCCGCGCCGCCCGCAACCTGGGCGTCAGCCAACGCACCATGTTCGTCCGCGTGATGCTGCCGGCCGCGGTGCCTTACATCCTGTCCGGCGTGCGCATCGGCATCGGTACCGCTTTCATCGTGGTGATCGTCTCCGAAATGATCGCTGTGAATAACGGCCTCGGTTTCCGCATCCTGGAAGCACGCGAGTACTTCTGGTCGGACAAGATCATTGCAGGCATGATCAGCATCGGCCTGCTTGGCCTGGCGATCGACATTGGCATGAACAAGCTGAATAACCATCTGCTGCGCTGGCACCGTGGCCTGGAGAACTGAAATGAGCGCAACCCACATCGACGTCAAGCACGTCAACAAGATATTCAAGACCGACAACCGCGAAGTGGTGGCGCTGCGCGACATTAACCTGCAGATCCCGCAAGGCCAGTTCGTCTGCCTGCTGGGTCCATCGGGCTGCGGCAAGTCCACGCTGCTGAACGCCATCGCCGGTTTCTCGCTGCCTTCCAGCGGCGAGATCACGGCCGACGGCAAGTTGATCACTGGCCCAGGCCCGGAACGCGGCATGGTGTTCCAGGAATACGCGCTGTTCCCATGGATGACCGTGGAAAAGAACATCGCTTTCGGCCTGGAAGTCAAAGGCATGGGCCAGGCGGAAATCAAGCAGCGCGTGGACCAGTTGCTGTCCATGCTGTCGCTGTCGGACTTCCGCAACCGCTATCCGAAGGACCTGTCGGGCGGCATGCGCCAGCGCGTGGCGATTGCGCGCGTGCTGGCACTGGACTCCCCGATCATGCTGATGGATGAGCCGTTCGGCGCGCTGGACGCGCTGACCCGCCGCAACCTGCAGGACGAGCTGCTGCGCATCTGGTCGGAGCTGAAAAAGACCATCATCTTCGTTACCCACAGTATCGAAGAAGCGATCTACCTGGCCGACCGCATCGTGGTGATGACCTACCGTCCTGGCACGGTCAAGCGCGACATGATCGTCGAACTGCCGCGCATGCGCGATCCGGCTTCGGCCGACTTCAACGCGCTCAAACGCGAACTGGGCGCGCTGGTGATGGAAGAACAGCAGCGTCACCACAGCGACGAACTGCGCATGGCTGCGGTGGACTAAAATTGCGCTTATGCGCAAACCATTCATCCTGATGCTGTTACCGGCGGCCGCGATCATCGTGGCCGCCTACATGCTTGGCGCTTACCGCGCCGGCAACGAGCAACTGGCGCAAGGCCAGCGCCAGCTGCAGCTCATGGCGCCGGAACTGCAGTCGGTTCTGGAGCGCTTCGAGACCCTTCCTTTCGTCCTGGCGCAGCAACCCGACCTGACCAACGCCCTCGCCCACCCGAAAGACCCTGAAGCCATCGCCCGGCTGAACGCAACGCTGCAAACCATCCAGCAGCAAGCCAAGGTCGGAGCACTTTACCTGATGGACCGCAGCGGGCTGACGCTGGGCGCCAGCAACTGGGACCAGCCGCTTGGCTTTGCAGGCAAGAATTTCTCCTACCGCCCTTATTTCCAGGCTGCGTTGCAAGGCGAGGCGGGCCGCTTTTACGGCATCGGCACCAGTACCAGCGAAGCGGGCTACTTCATCGCCCACCCAGTGCTCAGGCAGGGAAAAATCGAAGGCGTGATTGCGGTCAAGATCAGCCTTGCAGAACTGGAACGCAACTGGAACAGCAGCGAGGACCCGATCCTGCTGGCCGATCGCCACGGCGTGATCTTCCTCAGCAACCGGCCTAACTGGCGCTATCACAGCCTGACAGCCCTGCCGCCAGATGCCCTGTCGGAACTGGCGCGGACGCAGCAGTACATCGGCCGCGAAGTCACGCCGCTGGCGCGCAATCCCGGTCCGCGCGTCACGCAGGAGGTGGGCCGGCTGGGCTGGCAGCTGATGATCTTCCCGAGCCAGTTGCGCGTGATCCGCAGCGGCATCAACTGGGCGCTGGCCACCGCGCTGCTGCTGGCTTGCGGCGCCATCTCATATTGGGCCATGCACCAGCGCCGCCGCCGGCGCGAAGAACGCCGCGCCTTCGACCGTGAACTGGAGTCGCGCATCGCCCAGCGCACGCAGCAATTGAGTGAAACCAACCGCATCCTGCGCACCACGCAAAATGAACTGGTGCAGGCCGGCAAGCTGGCCATGCTGGGCCAGATGGCGGCCGGCGTGACGCATGAACTGAACCAGCCGCTGGCGGCGATCCGCGCCTTTGCCGACAACGCCCGCACCTTCCTGGAACGCGGGCAGCCGGAGCAGGCGGCCAGCAACCTTGGCCACATCGGCGACGCCAGTGCGCGCATGGGGGCGATCATCAGCCAGCTGAAAGGCTTCGCGCGCAAGGACGAAACCATCGGCCCGGTGGACTTTGCGCGTGCCGCGCGCAGTTCGGCTTTCCTGCTCGAGAGCGAAAGCAAGCGGCGCAATGTGGCGTTGGATATCGATACGGGAGATGAACCGCTGACAGTGGCGGGCGACACGGTACGCATTGAGCAGGTACTGATCAACCTGCTGCGCAATGCCCTGGATGCAGTCGAAGCGATGCCGCAGCCGCGCGTCACCGTCGTCCTGTCGCGCGAAGGCGCCGAAGGCGTCGCGCGCATCAGCGATAGCGGCCCCGGCATCCCTCAGGAAGTGGCTGCGCACCTGTTCGAGCCGTTCTTCACGACCAAGCCTGCCGGGCAAGGACTGGGTTTGGGATTGGCGATCTCCTCTTCGATCGTACAGGCCATGAACGGCCGCCTGACGGCCCGCAACCTGGACGGCGGCGGCGCGCAGTTTGAGTTACGCTTACCGCTTATTAAAGAAGGAGTTGCCCGATGAAGGCGCTATTGGTTGAAGACGAGGCCGCGCTGCGCCTGGCCACCTCGCAAACGCTGGAACTGGGCGGCTTTTCGGTGCAGGCCTGCGCAAGTGCCGAGGCAGCGCTACCGCTGCTGCTGGCGAATTTCGCCGGCGTGGTGGTGACCGACGTGCGGCTGCCCGGACTCTCCGGGCTGGACTTGCTGGCGCGCGTGGCAGCGCTCGACGCCGAGCTGCCGGTGATCGTGGTCACCGGTCATGGTGACGTCAGCATGGCAGTGGAGGCCATGCGCGCCGGTGCTTATGACTTCATCGAGAAACCCTTCTCTTCCGAACGCCTGATGGATGCGGTCAAGCGCGCGCAGGAGCGCCGCAACCTGGTTCTGGAGAACCGCCGGCTGCGCACCGAACGCGCACAGCACCCGGACATGCCCGACCTTATCGGCCGTTCGGAAGCGATCGAACATTTAAAGGTAGTGGTGCGTAACGTAGCCCCGACCGGCGTGGATATCCTGATCAACGGCCAGACCGGCACCGGCAAGGAAGTGATGGCGCGGCTGATTCATGCGGCCAGCGGGCGCAAAGGCAATTTTGTCGCCATCAACTGCGGTGCGCTGCCGGAGTCCGTTTTCGAGAGCGAGATCTTTGGCCACGAGCCGGGTGCATTCACGGGCGCGCAGAAGCGGCGTATCGGCAAGCTCGAATTTGCCAACGGCGGTACTGTATTCCTCGACGAAATCGAGAGCATGCCGATGGCTTTGCAGGTCAAGCTGCTGCGCGTGCTGCAGGAACGGCGCCTTGAGCGACTGGGCGGGAATGAGTCGGTAGCGCTGGATTGCAGGGTGGTCGCGGCCAGCAAGGCCGACTTGCTGGCCTTGTCGGCGCAGGGATTATTCCGCGAGGACTTGTATTACCGCATCGGCGTCATCAGCATCGATTTGCCGCGCCTGCGCGACCGGCGGGAGGATATCCCCCTGTTGCTGGCACACTTCGTCGCCGAGGCCGCGCGGCGCTATCAGCGGGCAATGCCAATCTGGACGCCGGAGCAGATGGCCGCGTGGCAGGCGGCTGACTGGCCGGGCAATGTGCGGGAACTGCGCAACTTTGCAGAACGCCTCACACTTGGCCTGGTCCCCGCAGCGTCCATTTCTCCATCGCATGGGGCGGCAGCAAGCGCTGGTGCCGTGCATGGCGCGGGCATCCCATCCAATGCGGCGTTTGCGACCGGCGCAGGCGTTTCGTCACCGGCGGGCGCCGCGACCGGCGCGGGCGTTGAATGGGCTGCCGGCGCTGGAGCGATGGGCAGCGCCGCGATGACGGCAGGTGCCGCATCGGCCGCCGGCGTCGCAATGGCGGCCGGCGCCCCTGCTGCGGGGCTGGCGGCTGCAGACGCCGAGCAGTCTTCCCTGCCACAGCAAGTCGATGCATTCGAGCGCGACTTGATCCTGCGCGCCCTGGCTGCCGCCGATAACAATGTGGCACTGGCGGCAGACCGCCTGCTCCTGCCCCGCAAAACCCTGTATGACAAGCTGAAAAAGCACCAGATCCAGCGCGACTGAAATGTAGTATAGCTACATATTTTGCGGTAAGATTTCTGTAGCACCACTACTACGGAGACAAAATGAAGCAGCGCACCCTCGTCGCGGCCCTCCCGGCGGCTTTCGCGGCGTTTTCCGCAGCCGCCGCGCCAACCACCGCCCTCACCGCCTCCCCCACTGCCGCGACGCCGCACACATTAGCCTCCTGCGCCGGGCCGCATGAAACCGTGCTTGCGCGCACCCAGGGCTTTGACGCTCGCGCCCTCTGGCTGGACGGCAGCCAGGCCAAATGGGCCGGCATCCAGGCCGAAGGCAGCTTCAAACTCTATTACGCCACTGCCGCAGGCATCAGCGCCCCACAAGGCGCAACCGTCAGCGGAGCGGATGGCTCCCTGCCCCTGGCTGCAACAAGCGACACGCTTCCCGCCCCGCTTGCCCGCCGCTTCAAATACACCGGCGACGGTGTGGTGCTTGCCCTCTCCGGCTCCGACCGCGCCCGCCTGCCGGCACTGCTGGCAAAACAGCTGGTGCTGGTGCAGGAAAACCCCGACGGTACCGTGCGCGACGCCACCGCCCTGCAGGTGCCCGGCGCGCTGGACGACATCTACGCCGCCGCAGAGCAGGCCAGCGACCTGGGCGCCACCATCGGCAGGAACGGCACCACCTTCAAACTATGGGCACCGACCGCGCAACGCGTATCCGTCTGCATCTTTGACACCGGCAGCAGCAAACCGAAATCCGTCTCCACCATGCGCGCCGACGCGAAAACCGGCATCTGGTCCGCCGACGCACGCAGCAACCTGTCCGGCCGCTACTACAAGTACGTAGTGGACGTGGTCGCACCGAAGACCGGGCTGGTACGTAATGTGGTGACCGACCCTTACTCAGTCAGCCTGACCGCCGATTCCGCCCGCAGCTATATCGCCGACCTGGCCGACCCGCGCCTGGCGCCGGCCGGCTGGAACAAGGACCAGCCACCGGCCAAGGTAAAGGCGCAGCCGGACATGTCCATCTACGAGCTGCACGTGCGCGACTTCTCTATCAACGACCAGACGGTCAGCGCCATGAACCGCGGCAAATACACTGCCTTCCGCGAGACCGGCTCCAACGGCATGAAGCACCTTGCCATGCTCGCCAGGGCCGGACTGACCGACGTGCACCTGCTGCCAGTCTACGACCTGGGCAGCGTGCCTGAAAAGGGCTGCGTGGTCCCGGTCGTGCATGGCGCGCCTGACAGCGACCAGCAGCAGAAGACCGCCAGCGACAACGCCTCGAAGGATTGCTACAACTGGGGCTACGACCCGTGGCATTACAACGCCCCGGAAGGCAGTTACAGCACCGACGCGTCCGACGGTGCTCGCCGCATCATCGAATTGCGCGAGATGGTGATGGCGCTCCACAAGACCGGCCTGCGTGTCGGTACCGACGTCGTCTACAACCACACCTACCGCGGTGGCCAGCACGAGCGCTCTGTTCTGGACCGCATCGTGCCCGGCTACTACCAGCGCCTGAACCTGAAAGGCGAAATCGAAAGCTCCACCTGCTGCTTCAACACGGCCACCGAACACCGCATGATGGCCAAGCTGATGATCGATTCTGCCGAGCTGTGGACCAGGCACTACCACATCGATTCCTTCCGCTTCGACCTGATGGGCCACCAGCCGCGTGCTGTCATGGAAGCGCTGCAAGCGCGCGTCAACAAGGCCGCCGGGCGGCACGTGAACCTGATCGGCGAAGGCTGGAATTTCGGCGAAGTGGCCGACGGTGCGCGCTTTGTGCAAGCCTCGCAGCTGTCGCTGAATGGCAGCGGCATCGGCACGTTCAGCGACCGGGCGCGGGATGCCTTGCGTGGCGGGGGTGCTGGCGATTCGGGACAGCAAATGATCTCGCAACAAGGTTATATCAACGGCCTGGTATATGACCCGAATGCCGGCGCTGGCTTGCGTCCGGTGGCGGATCTGATGAAAGCCTCCGATCTCGTCAAGGTCGGCCTGGCCGGCTCGATCCGCAGCTATCGCATGCAGACCTTCACCGGCGAGACCAGGGAGCTGCAGGCCATCGTTTATGGCGGCAACCAACCGGCTGGCTATGCCTCCCAGCCGGGCGAGGTAGTCAACTATGTGGAAAACCACGATAACCAAACCCTGTACGACATCAATGCCCTGAAACTTCCGCTGTCAGCGACCAGTGCCGACCGCGCCCGCGTGCAAATGCTGGCCGCGGCGATCAATGCGTTCTCCCAGGGCGTAGCCTACTACCATGCGGGGTTTGAAATCCTGCGTTCGAAGTCGATGGACCGTAACAGCTTCGAATCGGGCGACTGGTTCAACCGCCTGGACTGGACATACCAGACCAACTACTTCGGTACCGGCCTGCCGCCTGCGGCCGACAACGGCAAGGACTATGCGCTGCTCCAGCCCTTGCTGGCAAATCGCGCGCTACAGCCGACGCCTGATGACATTGCATTTGCGCGCGACACCTTCCGCGATCTGCTGCGCATTCGAGCCAGCAGCACGCTGTTCCGGATGCGTACCGCGGACGACATCAAAAAGCGCCTGCATTTCCTGAATACCGGGCCGGACCAGGTGGCGACGGTTGTTGCTGCTCGCCTGGACGGCGCTGGCTATGACGGCGCAGGCTTCAAGACGGTGGCCTACTTTATCAACGTAGACAAGGTCGAGCAGACGATCACCGCCCCAAGTGAGGCCGGCAAGGCGTATCGCCTGCACCCCGTGCAGGCCGGGTCGGCAGGCCGCTACGATGCTGCGACAGGTAGCTTCACCATTCCGGCCAGGACGGCTATAGTATTCGTTGAATAAACTTTAAGGCCAATGGCCGCCTCGTCATGTCAACGTTCCTGCGCGCCATCCAGGGCGATATCACCAAGCTTTCGGCCGACGCAGTCGTCAACGCTGCCAACTCTTCTCTCCTGGGTGGTGGCGGCGTTGACGGTGCAATTCATCGCGCAGCCGGGCCAGAGCTGGTCCACGAATGCCGGCTTCTTGGCGGCTGCAAGACTGGCCAAGCGAAACTGACGAAGGGCTACCGGCTTCCGGCCAAGTACATCATCCATACCGTGGGACCTGTATGGCGAGGTGGCACATGCGGCGAACCGGAGCTTCTGGCCGCCTGTTATCTTGGCAGCATAGAACTGGCCGCCCGGCATGGCGTCGCCACGCTGGCATTCCCCAGCATCAGCACTGGCATCTACGGCTACCCAATCGCGTACAGCCGGGGCAAGAGCCACATTATGTCGTGGTCAACCGAGAGAAACGGATGGTAAGCATCCATGATCGCCTGGCCGGGGCGATACAGGCATGGCGGCAGCGAACGCCTTCTGCGATGCGCTTTGCGCTGCCTTTTTCAACGCACGTTCCGACACATTTTCGAAGGCCCTTGTTATTACAGTCCCCCAGCCGCTCTTATTGCGAGAGCAGGATAGTGGAGTTTTTGCCGCTGGTGCGGACGACACCTTCGTTTACTGTGTAGGAAACGCCGGAGTAGGCATCCTTCACCTTTGCGCCATCGGCGAAGACGCCGCCGACTGTGATGTCGGCCGGCTGCCCGGTTTTCACGTCAAGCGCCACCACCACCTTGTCGTCGCCGCGCACACGGCTGAAGGTATATGGCAGATCCGCCAGCTTTTTATGCTCCCCCGCGCCGATAGATGGATGCGCTTGGCGGAATTTGCCGAGTTTCGCCCAATGCGTCCGAATCCTGGCATTCGACTTCAAATCGCCCCAGTTCATGAAAGAGCGCAGCTTCGCGTCCCCCTTAGCTTCAGCGACGTCGAGACGGCGCGCGATCTCGTCACCGTAATAGATCTGCGCTGCGCCGGGCGCCAGCAACAGCTTGTTCGCGGTCTCGTAAGGCTTCTGGCGCGCAGGATCGAAGGGATTGCCGTCATCGTGGGAGTCCATATAGTTCACGACCGAATGCCCTTTCAGCGGACCCGCAAGCTGCGCTGCGTACTTGCTGAACAAGGACTCATAATCGCCCTTCGCGTCGTGCACCATGCCGAAATTGATCAACCCATCGAATCCATTGGCGAAGTAGTTGGCTTTTTCGCCGCCGCCCATGTCAAAGGCCTGGCCATGCGCGATGTTGTAGTTGTACACCTCGGCCAGCATGTAGAAACGGCCGTCGCCCTGGACCTTCTTCGGATTCAGGCTTTTCCATTCATCGTGCGCTGCCAGGGCGACCTTGCGCAACTCGCCCCACACTGCGGGTTCGACATGCTTGGCTGTATCGGCGCGGAAGCCGTCGATACCGTACTTGCGTACCCAGTCTGCATGCCATTTCATCAGGTAATAGCGCGGTGCACGCGGATAGCCGGTGCGGGCGAAGAAGTCATCCAGCTCCTTCGCTTCGCGCTCGTAACGGCCCTCGGCTTTCCATTTGGCCGCCAGCGCTGGTGGCAGTTCGACCGGTGTATCGCTCTCGGTGCGGAAGTCGGGCAGGTTCTTTACCAGCGTGCAGCTCACTGTCGATGGCGCGTCTTTGTACTGGCATTGCGGTTCGGTGCGTATCCAGCCTTCCGGCCAAACGGGGTCGGCTTCTGTTACCGGGCCGGTGTGATTCATGACCACGTCAAGCAACACGCGAATGCCGCGCGCATGGGCAGCTTCAACGAAATCGCGGAAATCCTTTTCCGTGCCAAGATTGGCGTCCATCGCGGTGAAGTCGCGCGCCCAATAGCCGTGAAAACCGTAGGATTTGCCGGTGCCTTCATCCGTGCCGGCGTGAATTTGCTCGACTGGCGGCGTGGTCCAGATCACGTCCACACCCAGGTCATCGAAATAGCCGGACTTGATCTTAGCCGTCAGTCCCTTGAAATCGCCGCCCATGAAGCCGCGCAGCGGCGCACCGTCAGCCTTGCGTCCGTACGCGAGGTCATTGCTTTTGTCTCCGTTGGCGAAACGGTCGGTGATCAGGAAGTAGACGGTCGCATTCTCCCAAAGAAATGACTTTGGCGGCGCCGCGACTGCGCAGTGCGCGCCGGTGGCAAGCAATAAGGACAATGCGAGTGACGAAAGTTTCATGCGGCTTTTCCTATGTGATGACTGTTGGATTACTGCGGCCTGTATGCATGGCAATGCTCGCCACGCTGTCTGCGATTGCAATCAGCCCTGCAAGGGCTTGTTGCGTCGGGATGTGGTGCTGTTCAGGGTCGGATTCATAGCGTTCGAGATAGACGCGCAAGGTTGCGCCTTCAGTGCCAGTACCGGAAAGGCGGTACACGATACGCGAGCCATCCGTCATCATGACGCGGATGCCCTGCTGGCTGGCATATGAGCCGTCAACCGGATCGGTGTACTCGAAATCGTCGGCGGCCTGCACTTCGTAGTGATTCAATTTCTGGCCTGCCAGGTTGGGCAGCTTGATGCGCAGATCCTGCATCAGAAGTTGTGCGGCATCTGTTGCTATGGTTTCGTAGTCGTGGCGCGAATAGTAATGGCGGCCGAAGCGCTGCCAGTGCGCGGTGACGATATCCTGCACCGAGCCGCCGCGCACAGCCAACAGGTTGAGCCAGAACAGCACCGCCCACAGGCCATCTTTCTCGCGGATATGGCGCGAACCGGTGCCATAGCTTTCTTCGCCGCACAGCGTCGCTTTGCCGGCATCGAGCAGCGTACCGAAGTACTTCCATCCGGTCGGCGTTTCATAACATGGCACGCCAAGTGCAGCCGCCACCTTGTCTGCGGCGCGAGAGGTTGGCATGGAGCGGGCGATGCCGGAAATACCTTCGGCGTAGCCAGGCGCTACGCTAGCGTTTGCAGCCAGAACGGCCAGGCTGTCGGAGGGCGTGACAACGAAATCGCGGCCGACGATCATATTGCGGTCGGCATCGCCGTCGGAGGCGGCGCCAAAGTCTGGTGCGGCGTTGGCGCACATGATGTCGATGAGTTCCTCGGCATTGACGGGATTGGGGTCCGGATGCAGGCCGCCAAAGTCCTCCAGCGGCTCGCCGTTGATGACGGTACACTCCGGCGCACCCAGCATGCCTTCAAGGATGGCGTGCGCGTAAGGGCCCGAAACCGCATTCATGGCGTCAAAGCGCATGGTGAAGCCGCCGGCAAACAGCCGCCGGATGGCATCGAAGTCGAAAAGCTGCGCCATCAATTCCGCATAATCGGCAACCGGGTCGATGACTTCGACCGCCATGCCATCGATGGCTGCGTGCGCGCCTGGCGTGTCGATGTCGATATCCGGCGCGTCGCTGATGCGGTATTGATCCAGCGCTAGCGTGCGCGCGTAGATCGCCTCGGTCAACGCTTCCGGAGCGGGGCCGCCGTTGGAAGCGTTGTACTTGATGCCGAAATCGCCGTCCGGTCCGCCGGGGTTGTGGCTGGCCGAGAGGATGATGCCGCCCAATGCACCGTGTTTGCGAATCACGCAACTTGCAGCCGGCGTGGACAGGATGCCGCCCTGCCCCAGCAACACGCGTGCGAAGCCGTGCGCGGCGGCCATCTTGACGATTACCTGGATTGCTTCGCGGTTGTGGAAGCGGCCGTCGCCGCCCAGTACCAGCGTTTTGCCAGCGGCGTCGCCGAGCGTGTCGAACACGCCCTGCACGAAATTTTCGAGATAGTGCGGCTGCTGGAAGGCTGCGACTTTCTTGCGCAAGCCCGAAGTCCCGGGACGTTGCCCTGGAACAGGCGTTGTTGCTACCGTCTGGATTGCCATATTCGCTCCTCACGAAAATAAATGGGGACGTACCCCATTTTTCTTCGAAAAATAAATGGGGTACGTCCCCATTTATTTTCCTGCGAATGGCGCGATCGGTGCGCGCCGCTGGATGGCTTAGGCTTCTTTCTTGGCGGAGTCGCTGACAATCAGGGTGACAATGCCGCCAAGCGCCATCGAGACGCCGCCCAGCACCAGCACGTTGACCGAATGGCCGTCGAACAGGTGCTTGATGACCGGGCCAAGCACCAGGTTGGCGACAATCTGCGGCAGCACCACGAAATAATTGAACACGCCCATGAAGTAACCCATGCGCTTGGCCGGCAACGCGCCCGCCAGGATCGCATACGGCATGGTCAGGATACTGGCCCACGCAATACCTACGCCGATCATCGGCAGCATCAGCATGTTCTTGTCGTGGATGAAGGCAATGCTGATCAGGCTCACGCCGCCGATCACCAGGCAGAGCATGTGCACCATCTTGCGGCTGGTGAGATGCGCCAGCTTGGGCAACAGGAAGGCGACCAGTGCGGATACGCCACCGTAAATCGCGAACAGGTTGCCGACCCAGTTGCCCGCTTCCTGGAAGATGGCCGATTTGCCGTCGGTGGTGCCGAAGACATTTTCAGCCACAGCCGGCGTAGTGAAGACCCACATGCCCATCAGCGCGAACCAGGTGAAGAACTGCACCACTGCAAGCTGCATCATGGTTTTCGGCATGTGCACGAAGCCGCCGAACACTTCCTTGAGGGAGAACAGGAAGCCGCGGCGCTGCGCTTTCTCCATGCGGAATTTCTCGACGTCTTCCGGCGGCAGTTCGTCGGCCGTCAGCACGGTCCACAGGACGGCCAGGAAGTAAGCGGTGCCGCCAGCATAGAAGGAATAGCGAACGGAGTCGGGGATTGCGCCGTTGACCACTTCATTGCTGACGTGAAGGAAATCGGTGAAGATCATCGGCAGCAGCGAGGCGATCACGCCGCCCACGCCAATGAAGAAAGTCTGCATCGCGAAGCCGGCCGTCTGCTGCGATTCATCGAGCTTGTCGCCGACGAAGGCGCGGAACGGCTCCATCGAAATATTGATCGAGGCATCCATCAGCCACAGCACGAGGATAGCCATCCACAGCGCGCTCGAATTGGGCATCATGAACAGGGCAATACTCGCCAGCAGCGCCCCGATGAAGAAGAATGGGCGACGGCGGCCCCATTTGGCGTGCCAGGTGTTGTCGCTCAGGTAGCCGATGATCGGTTGCACCAGCAGGCCGGTAACCGGCGCGGCAAGCCAGAACAGCGGCAGTTCATCCGGGGTTGCGCCCAGGGTCGAGAAGATGCGGCTGGTGTTGGTGTTCTGCAGCGCAAAACCAAACTGGATGCCGAAGAAGCCGAAGCTCATGTTCCACAACTGCCAGAAGGTCAGCCGCGGCTTGCTGATGATGGAATGCATTTGCATCACTGTCCCCGATTAATTTTGTAGCAAAATAACATGGCGAATTCGGGCTGTCAATGCACCAACAGCCCGTAAACGCGCAGCTTCAAGGTATTTTTTGTAGTCAGGTTACAGAACCACCACCAGTTTTGCCTTCATCGCACTACGTGCTGGCAAAGCCAGCTCCAAGGTACGCGAACGGGCATCCCAACGGGACGCCACCGACTTGCCATCCAACTTTACGCTGCGCGGGCGGTTCGCCATATTGTGCACTTTGACCGTATAAGCGCGCGCCACCGGTTGCCAGGCCCTGCCAAGCTCGGTCGCGATGCCGATTTCGAAGCCGCTTGCCGATGCCGCGCCGGCGAAGCGTGCGATTTCGTATTTGCCCTGCTCGTAGGCGTTGGCGCTTGCACCATCGTCGTCATAAAGCTTGCCGCTGGTCGCGCCCGCGCTGGCATCGTAGTAGTAATGCAGCTCGATTTGCCTGGTGTTGTAGTCGCGCGTAGTCTGCACCACCTTCGCCAAAGGCACGAAAGCGCCGGCGCGCACGAACACCGGTATATGTTCGGCGAACACCGGCACAATCTCATTGATGCCGCCTTTGTGCGCGGCGCCGCTGTAGAAATCGAACCAGACCTTGGACGATGCCGGGAAGTTCACTTCCTTGCGCTGCGCACCCGGTTCGGTCACCGGCGCCACCAGGAAGTCCCGGCCCCACAGGTAGGTCGATGCCACGCCGTTGTCGCCGCCCTCGAACATGATCGGGCGCATCAGCGGCAAGCCTGTCTGGCTGTTATCGAAGGCCGCACTGTAGTTATATGGCAGCATGGCGTAACGCAAGCGGATCGCATCGCGCGCCAGTGATTTGGCGCGGTCGGCGCGGAACACCGGTTCGGCCGGCACTTCCTCCTGCGCGTGCGGGCGGAATACCGGCTGGAATACGCCGTACTGCAGCCAGCGCACGTACAGTTCGTCGTCCAGCATCGGCGAGGCGAAGCCGCCCAGGTCGGAGTGCATATAGGCCAGGCCCTGCATGCCCATCTGCAGGGCGATTTCCATCTGCGACTGCAGGCCGCCCCAGCTACGCTGCACGTCGCCGGACCATGGAATCATGCCGAAACGCTGCGAGCCCGAATAGCCGGCGCGCATCAGGATGAAGGGCCGCTCGTTGGGGAAATCCTTCTTGTAGCCTTCCGCGATCAGGCGCGCCCAATCGTGGCCGTAGATATTGTGGACCTGGTCGGCGCCAAGCTGTCCATTGCTGCCGTGGCGCAGTGCGGATGGATGCACCTCCGGCTCGCCGAGGTCGCCCCACCAGCCGGCCACGCCACCCTCTTTCAACTCCTTGTAGATATTCCAGAACCAGTCACGCCCCTCCGGGCGGTACAGGTCGACCAGGCCGGTGTTACCGAAGTAGAAGTCATACTTGAACGGCGCGCCGGCGGAATCGGTCGCCAGCACTTTCCTGTCGACCGCCTCCTGCCAGCGGCTGGAAGTGGTCAGCACGAACGGCTCGGTGATGACGACGGTCTTCACGCCCTTCGCCGCCAGGTCGGCCATCATGCCTTTCGGGTTGGGGAAGCTCTCTTTATCCCATGCCAGGTTACCCATGGTGCCCTTGACTGTCTTGCCGAACCAGTACAGGTCCAGCACCACGGCATCGACCGGGATCTTGTCGGCGATGAACTTGTCGACCACGGCGCGGGTCTCCGCTTCGGTATGGTAGCCAAAGCGGCTGGCGAAATTACCGAAGGTCCAGCGCGGCGGCAACGGCTGGCGGCCGGTCAGGCTGGTGTAATTGGCCACCACATCCTCCCACTGCTCGCCTGCGATCACCTGGTAGGTTTTGCGGCCGCCAATGGTTTCGTAAGACAGCGTGCCGTCTTTCCTGCTGTCGAAATCGAGGTACCCGATCTGCGGGTTGTCGAAGTGGATCGCGTACTTCTTCGACGACAGCGCCACCGGAATGGTGAAGTTCAGCAGTTGCGAGCGCGCTTCGTAACCGTAATGGGCGCGGTTGTACAGCTGGAAGCGGTTGCCGCGGCGGTTCATGCCCGTCGCCCGCGCACCGGCGCCGTACAGGGCCTCGTCGCCATCCAGGGCAAACTCGATCGCCTCCATGCCGCCATCACGGCGATAACCGCGCTTCTCGGCGACCAGCGGCTGGCCTTTATACAAATAGCTGATGCGGAAAGGCTGCTTTTCCACGCGTACAGCGATGCCTTGCGTGGCAAATTCCAGCACGCCGCCTTCGTCCCGCAGCGTGCTGGCGACAACTGCAGGCGCCAGCACTACCGCGTGGGACGTGGCGTCAGCCACTTCACCCTTCGGAATGAAAGTGGTTTCCACTAAGGCCGCGGAATACGGCTTGATGATGTATCTGCCGTCGTTTGTGCCAATTTCCAGTGCATTACCGTTTTTCGCGGCAGATAAGAAATGGCGATCCGCGTTTTGCGCCATGGCGGCTTGGCTAACGAGGACCAATATTGCAAATTTAATTAGTTTCATAGGGTGATATATTAGCGGGCAGTTTTATCTGAGAGGAGAATGAATTGAATAAAACGACTATGAAAAAACCAATGGTTCTGGCTCTGGGCCTGGCCCTGGCAGCGGGCTTCGCCCATGCCGCACCAGCCCAGAAAAAAGGCAAAGGCACTCCGGCCGAAGCGAAGAAGTTCATCGCCGAGACCGAACGGAAATTCGACAAGCTCGCCCTGGACGGCTCTCGTGCCGCCTGGGTTGCGCAGAACTTCATCACCGACGATACCGAAGCGCTGACCGCCTACTTCGGCGAGCTGCAACTGGGCGCCTCGGGCGAGGCCGCGCTGGAGGCGCGCCGCTTTAATGGCATCAAGCTGAGCGACGAGGAAGCGCGCAAGATCAAGTTGCTGCAACTGACGCTGATGCTGCCTGATCCGAAGGAACGCCAGGCTTACGCCGACGCCAACGCCAAGCTGAATGGCGCCTACGGCAAAGCCAAGTACTGCCCGAACGACGGAAAGCGCGAGTGCATGGCGCTGGGCGAACTGGAAAAGACCCTGGCCAACAGCCGCGACCCCAAGGTCCTGCTGGATGCGTGGAACGGCTGGCACATGCAGGCGCCATCCTATAAGAAGCTGTACACCGAATACGTCGAGCTTTCCAACAAGGGCGCGCGCGAAATGGGTTATGCCGACACCGGCGCCCTGTGGCGTTCGGGCTACGACATGAAGCCGGAGGAATTCTCGGCCGAGATGGAGCGCATCTGGCAGCAGGTCAAGCCGCTGCACGATTCTCTGCACACCTACGCCCGCTACAAGCTGCGCGAAGCCTACGGCCCGGACGTGGTGCCGCTGACCGGCCCGATTCCGGCCCATCTGTTCGGCAATATGTGGAGCCAGACCTGGGACAATATCTACCCGCTGCTGATGCCCGCCACCGGCGCCTCCAAGTTTGACCTGACCAAGGTGCTGGAAGAGCGCAAGACCAGCGCCAAGGAAATGGTGCAGTACGGCGAGCGTTTCTATACCTCGCTGGGCATGCCCAAGCTGCCTGCCACTTTCTATGAGCGCTCGCTGCTGGAAAAGCCGCGCGACCGCGAAGTGGTGTGCCACGCATCCGCATGGCAGCTTGACGGCAAGGATGACGTGCGCATCAAGATGTGCATCCGCCCGACCGAAGAGGAATTCGCCGTCATCCACCATGAGCTGGGGCATATCTATTACGACCTGGCTTACAAGAACCAGTCCAACCTGTTCCGCACCGGCGCCAACGACGGCTTCCACGAAGCGATCGGCGACACCATCGCCCTGTCCATCACCCCGAGCTACCTGAAGAAGGTCGGCCTGATGAACGAAGAACCTGACCCGAACGCCGCCATCGGCGACCTGCTGAAGCGCGCGCTGTCCAAGGTTGCCTTCCTGCCGTTCGGCTACTCGGTCGACAAATGGCGCTGGGACGTCTACAGCGGCAAAACCAAGCCAGCGGACTACGACAAGAGCTGGTGGCAACTGCGCGAGCAGTACATGGGCGTGAAGCGCCCGCTGCCGATGCTGGCTGACGGCTTCGACGCCGGCGCCAAGTACCACGTAGCCGCCGACGTGCCTTACGCCCGCTACTTCCTGGCCCACCTGCTGCAGTTCCAGTTCCATCGTGCCCTGTGCAAGGAAGCCGGCTACACCGGCCCGCTGCACCAGTGCTCGATCTACGGCAGTGAAAAAGCCGGCAAGAAGCTGTGGAGCATGCTGGAAATGGGCACCTCCAAGCCATGGCCGGAAGCCCTGAAAGCCGCTACCGGCGAGGAGCGCATCGACGGCCAGGCCCTGCTCGACTACTTCGCCCCGCTGAAAGTCTGGCTGGACGAGCAAAACAAGCAACTGGCCGCGAAGGCTAAGTAAATACAAAAATCGGGGGCCGCGGCCCCCGATTTTTTTTGCACCTGAAAGCTTAGAACTTGTAGTTCGCGCCCAGCAGGAAGGTACGGCCATACTTCTGGTATTCCAGTTGCTGGTTGCGGTTGCCGTTGTAGGTCTCGTAAGCCGCGTCGCGCAGGTTGTTCACCTGCAGGACCAGGCCTACGCCCTTGAACATGCCTTCGTTGAAGGTGTAGCCAACCTGGAAGTCCAGGATGTTCTCGCCAACCACGTAGCGCAGCGAACGCTCGCCGGCGAAGTTGCCGATTTCACCCACGAAGTCCGAACGCTTGCGCTGGCTCAGGCGGGTTTCGAAGCCGGCCTTTTCGTAGTACACGGTCAGGTTGCTGGTGTTTTTCGACAGGCCTGGCAGCATGATGGTCTGGCCCAGGTTGGCGCTAGGCTCCTTGATGGTGATGGCGCTGTCGTTGTACGAGTAGCTGCCGCTCACGCCGAAGCCGTCCAGCATCGGGGTCACCATGTTCAGCGGCAGGGAGGCGGTCAGCTCCAGGCCTTTCATGTTGCCGCCCTTGCCGTTGTAAGGAGCGGTGTAGTTGCCGAACGGGGTAATCGCATTGGTGCCTGGGATCTGCGCCGAGAAATCGTGGGTACGGGTTTCGGTGAAGATGTAGGTGTCCAGCTTCTTGTAGTAGAAGGCCAGTGCCGCGTATGCTTTCTTGCCGAAGTATTTTTCATACGACAGGTCGAATGCCTTGGCGCGCCATGGGTCCAGTTGCGCATTGCCGCCGCTGCCGCCCGGTTTGAAGTCATTGGTGCCGACGTTGAAGTCCAGTGCGGAACGCAGTTGGTCAACGCGCGGACGGGCGATCTGCTTGGCCAGGGCCATGCGCACGGTGTGGTCGTTCGGCATCTGGAATGCCAGGTTCAGGCTTGGCAGCACGTCGGTGTATTTCTTGCCGTCGTGGACCGGCTTGACCTGCTGGCCGGCCGGGGCGGTGCCGTCCCAGTACTTGGCGTCGGACGACTGGTCGGTGCGCTGGACCTGCACGCCAAAGTTACCGCGCAGGCTGACGTTCCCCAGTTCGTGTTCGATATTGGCCTTGGCAAACGCTGTGGTGATTTTCTCATTCACGGTCCAGGCTTTGCCGATCAGGTAGTCCTTGTCTTCGGTCGGGGCGAAGGTCATGTACTTGGCCACAACACCGGGCACGTTCCAGGCCGGAATGGTGCCCACTCCGGCGAAGCCCAGGTCGACCGGGTTGTACATCAGGTCCGACGAAATGGTGGAAGGCGCGCCAGCCAGGTTGATGTTGCCTTCAGGCTGGTGCTTGACCTTGCTGCGGTCGGAGTAATGCACGCCGAAATCGAAGCTCGAGAAGTACTTCTCCAGGGCGCCGGCGGACTGGATGTTGGCAGCCAGCTTGAAGCCGTTCAGCTCATCTTCCACGTGCGGAGTCTTGCCGTAGCCGGAACCGTAGATCGTGTTGCGCACGAACAGGGTGGCCGGGTTGCTGTAGTCGCGGCCCGGGTTCATGGTCGGGAAACCGCCGGTACCCAGCGCCAGGGCAACGGAATCCAGGTATGGATTGCCGGCTGCATCGCTGATCTGCAGGTTGTTTTCCAGGCTCAGTTCATCGCGCTTGGCGGTGGAGCGGCTCAGGTCAGCCACCAGCGACCAGCCGTCCATCTTCCACTCGTTGTTCCAGCCGATAGCGCGGATATCATCCTTGCGCTTGGTGTACATGCCGCGCACCAGCGGGTACACGCCGGTTGCGGTACCGGTTGCGAACGAACCGTTGTTGGTCGTGACGTTTTCGAAGTTCAGGCCCGGGGTGTAGTTGCCGTTGTAGCCGCCGACATGGACTTCGAACTGGTTGGCAGTGTCTTCATGCTTGAAGCGCGAAGCGTACACGTCGATCATCGAGGTGAAGTTCTTGCTTGGACGGTATTGCAGCACGCCCATCAAACCGTCGCGCTTGTTGTAGCCGCTGCGTGCCACGGACTTGATGCCGTCGGTGACATTGGTACCGGCAGGCACGCCTGGACGGGACTCGTTCTTCCATGGCTCGTACAGGCCGGTCTCGCGGGCCAGCACCGGCGAGTCCAGGTGGGCAAAGCCGATTGCCACACCAATGGTACGGTTCGCGAACTGGTCGATGTAGGTGGCGCTGAAGCGGCCGCCGCGCGAGTTGGTGTCAGCGATGCTGCCCAGCGAATTCTTCTCCATGCGGGCGTTCAGGGACACGGTACGGCCGCCGAAAGCCAGCGGACGCACGGTTTGCAGGTCCAGGGTACCGGACAGGCCCTGGCCGATCATGCCGGCGTCAGGGGTCTTGTAAATGGTGACGGCGCCGATCAGTTCGGACGGGTACTGGTCGAATTCGACACTGCGGTTGTCGCCGGTGGAGACTTGCTCGCGGCCGTTCAGCAGGGTGGTGGCAAAGTCCGGCGACAGGCCGCGTACGGAAATGTTTTGCGCACGGCCGGCAACGCGCTGGGCTGCCAGGCCCGGCAGGCGGGCGATGGATTCGGCGATGGAGGTATCGGGCAGCTTGCCGATGTCTTCCGCGGAGATGGCCTCGACGATGGAAGTCGCGTTTTTCTTGACGGAGATCGCGTCTTCAATACCGCGGCGGATGCCGGAGACGGTCACAGTTTGCATCGGCGCTTCCGCTGCCTGGCCGGTGGTCGCAGTCTGCGCGTACGCAGAGCCTGCGAAGGCGGATACAAATACAGCACACCCGGCCGCAACCGGACTCAGTCGGAAAGCGGTATTGCCTCGCTTGTTGGCGAAGATAGTCATCAAAGTCCCCTCACTCAGTAAACATTCTTTCCCGCAACCTACACAGACCGGTTTATTTCGACTACACGGGAATCCTTGGAAAGCGAACGCTCTTACGGACGCTCTGAGGCGGATTCTGTACTAAAACTAGATTTGATGTCAATGAATGACCATCATCATCGGCATGTATTTCTGCCTTTCCCGTGGCACCCTCTCTGGCATTTCGGATGGCTACGTTGTATTTCGGCTACAAATTTAGACATATCAAGGTGTAGTAGAACTACAGTGAATTTAGGTGTATTGTCGGGCTCACAAGACGTCCCAACCGGAGAAATGATGAAGAAGACCGCTTTCGCCGCCCTGCTTGGCATCACCTTGCTGCAAGCCGTTCATGCAGCCGCGCCAACCGTCCAGCATATGGAACCGCCTTTTTGGTGGGCAGGCATGCAGAATCCAAGGCTACAGTTGATGGTGCATGCACCGAAGCTGGCGGACCTGGAACCGTCCATCGATTACCCGGGCGTGAGGATCGGGAACGTGAGCCGCGTAGCCAACCGAAATTACCTGTTCATCGACCTCGTGCTGGCGCCGGATGTGGCGCCGGGACGCTTCGACATCCGCTTTACCGCACCCGGCAAGCAAGACCTTACTTATAGTTACCAGTTGCTGGCGCGCGCGCCCGGTTCCGCGCAGCGCCAGGGCTTCAATACTTCCGACACGATTTACCAGGTCATGCCAGACCGCTTCGCCAACGGTAACCCAGCGAACGACAACGTCGCCGGCATGCCGGACAAGGCCAACCGCACCGAAGGCAATGGCCGCCACGGTGGCGACCTGGCCGGCATGACTGCGCGCCTCGACTATATAAAAGACATGGGTTTCACCCAGGTCTGGCCGACGCCGCTGGTGGAAAACAACCAGGACATCCACTCCTACCACGGCTACGCGGCGACCGACCATTACAAGATCGACGCGCGCTATGGCAGCAACGAGGACTACCGCGCCTTCGTGGCGCAAGCGCGCTCGCGCGGCATCGGCGTGATCCAGGATGTGGTGCTGAGCCACATCGGCAGCCACCACTGGTGGATGAAAGACATGCCGATGCAGGACTGGCTTAGCTATGACGGCAAGTACACGCCGACCGCGCACCACCGCGTCGCCAACGTCGACCCTTACGGCAGCAAGGAAGATGCCCGCAACTTCACGCAGGGCTGGTTCGGCCCGCATATGCCGGACATGAACCAGACCAACCCGTATGTGGCCAACTACCTTATCCAGAACAATATCTGGTGGATCGAATACGCCGGCTTGTCCGGGCTGCGCGTGGATACCTACGGCTATTCCGATACTGCCTTCCTGAGCGAATGGTCGAAGCGGGTCCTGGCGGAATACCCGAAACTGAATATCGTGGGTGAGGAATGGAGCTCACGGATTCCGATCGTGGCGCGCTGGCAGGCACTGAACGCGCCAAGCATGATGGATTTCCCGCTCAACGACGTGCTGCGCAAGGCGCTTGGCGATACCGACGGCACCTACCGCCTGTACGACATCTATGAAACGCTGGCGCAGGACTACCTCTATCCGAACCCATCCAACCTGGTGCTGTTCGAAGGGAATCATGACCTGGCGCGCAGTTTCAGCATGGTGAACAATGACCCTGCCCTGCTGCGCATGGCGCTCGCCTTTACGCTGACCGTGCCGCGCATCCCGCAGTTTTACTATGGAACTGAAATCCTGATGCCAAGTACAGTGAAGGGCCGGGACGACCCATCCTATCGGCACGACATGCCGGGAGGCTGGGCGGGCGACAAGGTGAATGCGTTCACGGGCGCTGGGCTGAGCGCCGAGCAGCGCGACATGCAAGCCTTCGTGAAGAAGCTGGCCAACTGGCGCAAGACTGCCAGCGCGGTCCAGCATGGCAAGATGATGCAATATGGGCCTGAACAGGATACCTATGTGTACTTCCGCTATGACGATAAGCAGAAGATCATGATCGCGCTGAACAAGAACGCCAGGGAGATGACACTCGGCGCGGACCGCTTCCGCGAAATGCTGGCTGGCGCGCGTAGCGGCACGGACGTGATCACTGGCCGCGAGATTCCGCTCGCGGGCAAATTCACGCTCCCGGCCCGCTCGGTATTGGTGATGGAGGTTAAGTAATGCCCCGCCGCGCCGTGGCCGCCGCCATCGCAGCGGCATTTGCCGCTGCCTGCATCCTGGCGGTCGGCCCGGCGCTGGCGAGTACCAGCGTGGAACTGCCGTTCGGCGCCCACAAGGCCAGCTTCGCAACGCCGGATGCACAGGCGATGCTACGCAGCTACACGCAATCAACCACAATGCCCCTGCGCGACAATGCACCGCAGTCGATTTCCTTCAGCGAGAAGCCCGGCTTGCCCAAGGTACGCAGTGGCAGCCTTGCCTTCGACGCCCTGTTCGCGCTGGCGATCACGGAAATGCAGCAGGATTCGGTGCAAACCATCCGTGATGACAGCTACAACTCCGGCAAGCCGATAGCGTGCGAGTGTTTCGAAACAGGTGAAAAGTGGCACTACGTCTGGACGCGCGACTTATCCTATGCCGCCAACCTCGGGCTGGCCATGCTCGACCCGCAGCGCACACGCAATTCCCTGCTGTTCAAGCTCTCCGGCTATCGCAACGGCAAGCCGCCGCTGGCGGCAGGCAGCGAAGACGGCCTGCAGATCGTGCAGGATACCGGCAGCGGCGGAAGCTGGCCCGTCAGCACGGACCGCGTAAGCTGGGCCTTCGGCGCCGAGCAGGTGCTCAAGGCACTCCCTGCGGACGAGCGCAGTCAGTTCGCCGCCATCGCCCTGCAAGCGCTGCGCAACACGATCGAGAACGACCGCATCGCCGCCTTTGACGCCGCCAGCGGCTTGTACAAGGGCGAGCAATCCTTCCTCGACTGGCGCGAACAGTCGTACGCAGCGTGGATTCGCAACGACCTGTCCAGCATGGCCTCATCCAGGTCGCTGTCCACCAACGTTGCCCACTTCAAGGCGCTGACCCTGGCGGCCGAACTGGCGCAGCAGGCAGGCGACAACGACGTTGCACTGCGTTACACGCGCTGGGCCTCCGACCTGAAAATCGCAATCAACGACCGGCTATGGCTCAAGGATGCAGGCATGTACAGCAGCCTTACCGCCGGCCACTTCGACGGCGCCGCCATGCACAAATTCGACTGGCTCGGCCAGACGCTCGCCATCATCACTGGTGTGGCGGATGCCGAACAGGCGCAATCGATACTGGCGCGCTACCCGCACGGCCCGCTGGGCGCGCCGGTGATCTGGCCGCAGCAGCCCGGCGTCGCGGTGTACCACAACCGCGCCCTGTGGCCTTTTGTCACCGCTTATGGCCTACGGGCCGCGGCGCAATACGCCAATGTGGCGGTCGCCGATGCAGCCTATGCCAGCCTGCTGCAGGGCGCGGCGCTCAACTTGTCGAATATGGAGAACATGGAATGGCAAGGCGGAGATCCTTCCGCGCCTGCCATCAATTCGCGGCGCCAGCTTTGGTCGGTGGGCGGCTTCCTGGGAATGGTGGTGCAGCAGGTGTTCGGTATCGGGGTGGACGCCGACCAATTGCACGTTCATCCTTTTATTACTTCCCGGCTGCGGCGGGAATGGTTTGCGGGCAGCGATGTGATCGAGCTGTCCGGCCTGGTCTTGCGCGGAAAGCGCCTGCAGATCAGGATCAAGCTTCCGCCGGCTGTCGCGCTGGAGGGGTATTACATGCCGGTTGGCGGCAAGCTGAATGGCAAGGACGCGCGCAGCCCGGTCGCATGGAGCGAACTGGCGGAAGATAACGTGATCGAGGTGGAAATGGGGACGCTGGTACCTGGGCGGCAGCAGATCACTTTCTCGCGTAGCGAAGCTGCATCGACTGCGCCGCCTGAACCCACTGTCGCACAAGCAGCAATGGCCAGCGCCGGCGTTCTTCACATCGCGGCAGGCGCCGGAACACAGGAAGGCACTCGCTTCAACGTGTACCGCGACGGCCGGCTCGTCGCCGCCAACGCCGCCGCGGGCAACTGGTCGCCCGGGCGCAGCGGCAACGCAGCACAGGCAAGCGCGGCGGCGGAAGGTGCGGCCGTAACCGCATCCTGCTACGCCGTCGAGGCAGTCGATCCGGCCACAGGCTTGCGAAGCCATCATTCGGAGCCGGTCTGCCCCGCCGCGGCAGGCAATAAAGCCAATGCAAGGGCGGATGCAGGCGGAGTGGCAGACAGCGTGACCGTCGCCAAGGACGGCCGGTACAACGTTCAACTGCGCTACAACAACCACGCCCACCAGATCAACCTCGGCATCACCAATGCCGTGCATCTGCTGCGGCTGCGCGATAAGCATGGCGTAGTCGCGGCCCAGGGCATCATCCAGATGCCGCACAACGCCCCCGATTACGGTCCCACGTGGTCGACTCCCCTGCCCGCCGCGCTAAAGCAAGGCAGCTACCGCCTCGAGCTCCAGCCCTTCTACAACATGAGCAGCCTGCAAGCCAACGCCGGCTACGCTGACGCCGGTGGCATCGGCGGCGCCCGCAATCATGCCGATGTCCAGGCAGTGCGCCTCCTGCCCGCACCTGCGCCAGACAGGCCACCACGGCACGGCACCTTGCAGCTGGTGGAAAAGTTCAGATCGCCCCAACTGGGCAACGAGCGCACGCTGCGCATCTACCTTCCGCCAAGTTATGGCAGCGACACCCGGCGCCGCTATCCCGTGCTGTACATGCACGACGGACAGAACCTGTTCGACGCCCGGACCGCCAGCTACGGCACTGAATGGAATATCGACGAGGTTGCAGACCGCCTGGTACGTCAGGGCGACATGGAAGAAGTGATTGTAGTCGGCATCGATAACACCACCGACCGCATTGCGGAATACACGCCCTGCTGCGATCCGAAACATGGAGGCGGAAAGCTGAACGCCTATGCCGACTTCGTGGCAAGAACCGTCAAGCCCTGGGTAGACAAGCAATACCGCACCAAGCCTGGCCGCCGGCACACGGCGGTGATGGGTTCTTCGCTGGGCGGCCTGGCTTCCATCGGCATCATCCAGCGCTACCCGCGAATATTCTCGATGGCTGGTGGCGTCTCCAGCTCCTTCTGGTGGAACAACCGGGAACAAGTGAAACACCCGCCAAAGAAAATGCCAGCCAGGTTCTACATTGATGTGGGGACGGTATTTGACGGCCAGGAGGACAGCGAAGTTTTCCGCCAGGCCCTGGTGAGAAAAGGCTACCGCGAAGGACGCGACCTGCTGTTCCTGGTCGATGAAGGCGGGCGCCATCACGAGCAATCGTGGGCCGGCCGCGTGCACGTCGCGCTGGCGTGGTTCTTCGGCAAACCACGCCACGCAACAGGGCAGAAAGCCCCTTAAGCCGGCAAGGCCTGGAGGCTGCGGCTTGCCGACATCTTCATGCGCGAGCCGGCAGTCGGTTCGTGCACCTTGAACACCGACACTGCCTCCGACAGGCTGGCGGCCTGCTGCTGCAAGGCCTCGGCAGCGGCAGCAGCTTCCTCCACCAGCGCCGCATTCTGCTGGGTCACGGTATCCATTTGGGTAATCGCATCGCTGATCTGCTCGATGCCATCACGCTGCTCGCCGGTGGCAACGGCAATCTCGCCGATAATCGAAGTCACGCGCCGCACACTGGTGACCACTTCTTCCATGGTCACGCCAGCTTCGCCCACCAGTCGGCTGCCCTCTTCCACGCGTTCGACTGAGTTGCCGATCAGCTCCTTGATCTCTTTCGCCGCAGCCGCCGAACGATGCGCCAGGTTGCGCACCTCGCCCGCCACCACGGCAAAGCCGCGTCCCTGCTCACCGGCACGCGCAGCTTCCACTGCGGCATTCAGCGCCAGGATATTGGTCTGGAACGCAATGCCGTCGATCACGCCAATGATGTCGACGATCTTGCGCGACGACTCGTTGATCGCGCCCATGGTCTGCACCACTTCCGACACGGTCGCACCACCGCGCACTGCGACGTTGGACGCCTCGTCAGCCAGCTTGCGCGCCTGGGTCGCGTTCTCGTTATTCTGCCGCACGGTGCTGGTCAGCTCCGTCATCGAAGATGCGGTTTCCTCCAGCGAACTGGCTTGCTGTTCAGTGCGGGTCGACAGGTCCATGCTGCCGGTTGCCACTTCGTTCGATGCACTGGCAATGGTTTCAGTGCCTGTGCGCACGCGGCTGACGATATCGGACAGGTTGCCGCTCATCTGCTTCAGCGCGGACAACAGTTCACCCACCTCATCCTTGGTTCGCACATCGACGTCGACCCGCAAGTCCCCGGCTGCTACCGTCTTGGCGATATCGATCGCCTGGTCCAGCGGACGCGTAATGCCCTTCACGATCCACCAGACAATCGCCGCGCCGATCACAGTCGTCACGACCAGCACCACCAGCAATGTAATGGTGGCCGAACGATTGGCCGCTTCTGCCGCGGCAACTGCTTCCGCCGCATTCTTCTTCGACTGGGTATCAATGAACGCAACGATCTCATCGATCTTTTTGGTCGGTGCGCGGTCCATGCCGGCCACGGCCTTGTCGAGGATCTTGTAGCTTTCGGGATTGGCCGTGTCGAACTGCTTCAGCGCAGCCATATAGTTCTTGCCCAGCTCGTCGTGCATCTTGATCGCTTCATCGACCAGCGGTGTTTGCAGCTTCAATTGCGCCAGCAAGCTGGCCAGCTTGTGCAGCTCGGCATTGGTAGCCTGGCCGCTTTTGACGAAGGCTGCCGAGTATTTTTCCAGCTGTGCGGGATCGTGGCCGCGCACCAGGATATTCTTCCACTCCTGCACCTGGATCTTGAATTCGACCTGCGCTCCGCGCGCAGTATCGACCGCCTGGGTCAAGTCGACCGAGCGCTGCATGCTCTGCGCATTGCCGGTCTTGATAAAGCTGATGGCGCTCCAGCCCTGGTAGCCGACCGTAAACAAGGCCAGCATGAAGAAAGCACCCAGTAAGGCCAAGCGCACTCCGATCTTTAGATTGCCGAAGTTCATGATTCGTTTCCTCCAGGTAAAAAGGCAGCATTATGCCTTCTGGACTGCAATCTTCATCATGCGCCTTAAAGTACTAAAAGCCAAGAAACCTGTTTTCGCAACAACCTAGTTGTGGCGCGGGGGAAACTCCATGCGGTAAAGGTCGGTTTTCCCCGTGGCGAAACGCTCAACAAAATGCATGCCGAGCTTGACCAGCAGCGCCGACGACGCAGTATTGCCGGGTGAAACGATACCCAGCAGGCGAGGCAAACCAATAACATCGCGGCCATACGCCACCGCAGCCGACGCAGCTTCCCAGGCATATCCCTGGCCCCAAAAGGCTGGCAGGTAGGCATAGCCTATATCGGTATCGGGCAAGGTGTCGCGCTTGATCAAGCCGCACATGCCGATGGTGGCGCCATCGTCCTTGCGGATCACCATCCACAACGAATAGCCCAACTGGGCCTGCATGGCGATCGGGCCGGCAAGCAAGGCGGCACGTGCACCTTTCAGGTCGCGTACGCCTTTGTCGCCGATGTTTTCGAGGAAGGAAGGCTCGTTCACCAGGCGCAGGTAGAACGATGCATCATCAAGGGTTGCGGGACGCAGGGTCAGTCGTTTGGTATCGATCATTGCTCCGGCCAATCGTTAGGGTCGGCCAGGAACTTGTACATCACATACACGTCGACAAAACCGAGCTGCTTGTGCCGATAAGCGCGCGGCAGCGTGCCTATCACGGAAAAGCCGAGCCGCTTCCACAGCAGCACGGCAGAAACATTGGTGCTTACAACGTAATTGAACTGCATGGCGAGGAAGCCGTCGCGCCGCGCCTGTTCCAGGCAATGGCGGCCCAGCATTTTGCCGATGCCCACGCCTTGCGCGGCAGGGCTGACCATGAAGGAAGCGTTGGCGACATGCGAACCGCGGTCAAGCTGGTTGGGCAGCAGGCGGTACATGCCAAGCAGGCGGCCGGTATTCAGCACGGCGACCCAGGTCTTGATGCCGCGCCCGAACCAGAACGCATGGCAGTCGTCGCGGCTGGTCTCGGCCGCGAAGTAATAGGTATCGCCGCTGGCGATCAACTCCTGGAATATAGTCCACATGGAGTCGAAGTCGGCCTCGCTGGCCGGGCGGATGTCGATATCTTTCAAAGCTGCTCCCAGCGGCAGGAATGATGCTGAATTTTCATGCATTTTCCTTGGCAAGTCCAGCGCGCCCGGACAGCCGGAAATCCGCCTGCTGCGGCCGGCCCGGCAAGGCAAGGCGCGCCACCGCACGCGGCGATTCCGCCACCACCTGCCCGCGCCGCAGCACCAGCCGCCTTGCGGCGCGCAGGCGGATAGCTTCCACCGGGTCACCGGCATCGAGCAGCACCAGGTCGGCGTGGCAGCCCGGCTGCAAGCCATATCCTTCAAGGCCGAGAATCTTCGCCGGCGTTTCCGTCACGGCCTTGAAGCAGGCGCGCATTGCCTCCTGCCCGGTCATCTGCGCTACGTGCAGGCCCATATGGGCCACCTCCAGCATATCGCCTGAGCCCAGGCTGTACCAGGGATCCATCACGCAGTCATGGCCAAAGGCGACGTCAATGCCTTGCGCCAGCATCTCCGGCACGCGCGTCATGCCGCGGCGCTTGGGATAGGTATCGTGGCGGCCTTGCAAAGTGATGTTGATCAGCGGGTTGGCGATCGCGGCGACGCCGGCCTCCCGGATCAGCGGCAGCAGTTTGCTGACGTAGTAGTTATCCATCGAATGCATGGAAGTCAGGTGCGAACCGGCCACGCGGCCTTGCAGGCCAAGGCGCTGCGTGTGAAACGCCAGCGTTTCGATGTGGCGCGACATGGGATCGTCCGATTCGTCGCAATGCATATCGACGCGCAGCCCCTTCTGCGCAGCGAACTCGCACAGGATGCGCACCGATTCCGCACCATCGGCCATGGTGCGCTCGAAATGCGGGATGCCGCCAACGACGTCGACGCCCATTGCGATCGCGCGCTTCAGGTTATCCAGCGCGGTCGGGCTGCGCAGCACGCCATCCTGCGGGAAGGCCACCAGTTGCAGATCCAGGTAAGGGGCGACGCGGCGCCTTACTTCGAGCAGCGCCTCCACGGCCAGCAGGCGGTCGTCGCACACATCGACGTGGCTGCGGATGGCGAGAAGGCCACGCGCCACGGCCCAATCGCAATACTGCAGCGCGCGTTCCACCAGGGCTTGCTGCGTCAGTTGCGGCTTCAGCTCGCCCCACAGGGCAATACCCTCCAGCAGGGTGCCGGACTGGTTCACGCGCGGCAAGCCGTAACTGAGCGTGGCATCCATATGGAAATGCGCGTCGACGAAAGGCGGCGTGACAAGATCGCCTTCCGCATCGATCTCGCGCCCACCTTTGGCTTGCAGGGCGGGAGCGACATCGGCGATGCGGCCCTGGTCGATGGCGATATCGATGCCCTGGCGGCCATCGGGCAAGCTGGCATTGCGGATTACAAGATCCATCGCATGGCTCCACTGGTAAGGATGGCCGATTGTAGGCAGGCTGCGCAGGGCATGCAATGTTGCACTGCATAACTTTTGCTTCGATAGTCGGCAAAAATGTCTTTCCATTACCATATTTCGTCGCTAGAATGGGTTTATTGCAGCGCACCATTTCCCATCGATCCAGGAGAAAATATGTTTTCGATTCCCGAGCAATTTTCCGCAGCCACCAAGTCGCAGCTGGAAGCGCAGCTGAAAATCCTCAACAACTTCGCCACCACGGCCTTCGAAGGCGCACAGAAGGTGATTGCCCTCAACCTGAGCACCACCAAAGCCTCCGTCGAAAAAGGTTCCGCTGCCGCGCGCGAACTGCTGGAAGCGAAAGACCCACAAGATTTCTTCGCCAAGAGCACGGCGCGCGCGCCGAACCTTGACGGCCTGTTCGCCTACAACCGCGAGCTGTTCAGCATCGCCAGCAAGACCCAGGCGGAACTGTTCCAGGCAGCGCAAGAGCAGTTGAAAGAAGCCGGCAATCAAGTCGCGCAAGTACCAAAGCTGTCCGCACCGGTTGCGGCGCCAGTTCCGGCACCAGCTCCCGCACCAGCACCGAAGGTGGCCAAAGCCGAAGCCAAGCCAGTCTCCAAAGCTGAAGGAAAAGTAGAAGCCAAACCTGAAGCGCTCGAAAGCAAGCCCGAAGTCAAAGCCGACGCCAAACCAGCCAAGCCGGCCGGCAACTTCCCCGACGCCAAAAACGCCAACGCCAACGCCAACAGCGCCAAAGCGCACAAGTAACAAGTAATTTAAAAGTCGGGGTCAGCTCCGGCAATCGGACATTTCGCGCGGCGAAATGTCCGATTGCCGGAGCTGACCCCGACTTTTATCCGCGGAGGGGCGCTCGGCGAAAAATTCTGCCCTGAGGTATGCTTGCAGGCTCTTGGCAGCATTTATCTAATAAGCATATGAGTTTATCGCGCCTGATCGGTGGCTTCGTCCGTAGCCACTGGCGTCCTTACGCAGCCGCCGGCGCCATGCTGACCGGCGTTGCAATCATCGGTATCTGGATTCCGCGCCAGATCGGCTTCATGGTCGATGGCCTGGCGGCGGGCACGCTTGGCCGCGAGGCCTTGTGGCAGGCTATCGGCTTGCTGCTTTTGCTGGGTGTAGCGAATTACGGTCTGCGCGTGGCGTGGCGCATGAAGCTGTTCTCGGCCGCTTATCAATTGGGCGTCGAACTGCGCACGCGCTTCTATCGCCGTCTGTCATTGCAAGGCCCGCAATTCTTCCAGAAGCAGCGCACCGGCGACCTGATGGCATTGGCCACCAACGATATCGATGCCATCGAGATGGCGGCCGGCGAGGCGATGCTGGCTGGTTTCGATGGTTCGCTTACGCTGCTGCTGGTGCTGGGCATGATGCTGGTCGGCGTCGACTGGCGCCTGGCCTTGTTCGCCTTGATCCCTTTCCCGCTGATGGCCTGGGCCTTCTGGCGCATTTCGTCGCACATCCATACTGCTTCGGCCGATTCGCTGAAGCGTTTCAGCGCCTTGAACGATCATGTGCAGGAAACCCTGTCCGGCGTGCGCACCTTGCGCGCGCTTGGGCTGGAACAGCGCAGCAGCAAGCGCTTCGAGGAACTGGCCGGCGCCGCTGCAGATTCCAGCCTTACCGCGCAGCGTTGGGAAGCGGCGTATGAACCTGCCGTCGGCCTGGCGCTGACTGCGGCTACCGGACTGTCGCTGGGCCTGGGCGGCTTCCTGGTGTGGCGCGGCGAGTTGACGATTGGCGAACTGACTTCCTTCAGCATGTATCTCGGCCAGTTGATATGGCCGATGTTTGCGGCGGGCTGGGTGCTGTCGCTGATCGAGCGTGGCCGCGCCGCTTATGCGCGCCTGCAGCCGATGCTCGATGCGCCGTTGACCATCGAAGACCACGGCACCCTGCCGCACGTCGCTCCCGGCAACCTGGAGCTGCACGGCGTCGGTTTTTCCTATCCCGGCCAGCATGAGCCGGCGCTGACCGATATCTCGCTCACCTTGAAGCCAGGCCAGACCCTCGGGCTTGTCGGGCCGACCGGCTCCGGGAAATCGACGCTCCTGCGCGTGCTGCTGCGCCAGGTCACGCCTGCGCACGGCAGCGCTAAATGGAGTGGCCACCCGCTGGACCAGTACACCCTGCAGGCGCTGCGCGCGGCCATCAGCTGGGTGCCGCAGGAATCCTTCCTGTTCTCCGCTTCGATTGCCGACAATATCGCGCTGGCCAAGCCCGGCGCCACGCGTGCGGATGTCGAACGCGCGGCCGGCCTGGCCGCGATCCATGACGACATCCTGCTGTTCCCGCACAAATATGAAACGGAGGTCGGCGAGAAGGGCATCACCCTGTCCGGCGGTCAGCGCCAGCGGGTGGCGATTGCGCGTGCCCTGCTGTCGGACAACGACTTGCTGCTGCTGGACGATGCCCTGTCGGCAGTGGACACCGGCACCGAAACCGCCATCCTCGAACACCTGGAGGAACTGCGCCGTGCCCACCCCACGCGCAGCGCCATCATTGCCAGCCACCGCCTGAGCGCCGTGGTGGATGCGGACCAGATCGTGGTGCTGCGGCATGGCCGCATTACCGAGTCGGGTACACACGAAGAATTGCTTGCGCTGAACGGCTGGTATGCCAGCCAGTGGCGCTACCAACAACTGGAGGCCAGCCTTGACGCAGCCTGATAAACAGAGCGCTCGCGAACAGACGCGCCAAGCCGCCGGCCTCCTGAAAGAAGCTTCCGGTCCCGACCTGCACCATCTCGGCTGGGCCGTCCTGTGGCTGGCCTTTGCGGCCGGCATGGAAGTCCTCGGTCCATTGCTGGGCAAGCGCCTGATCGACGAACACCTGCTGCCAAAACACCTGGATTGGGCCAGCATGGCCCTGTTGCTGGGCGGCGTCCTGCTGACCGGCTGGATCGCCACCTGGGTGCGCTACCTGCAGCTGGTGCGCTTGTCCGGCGTGGCCATGCGCTCGGTGCAGCGGCTGCGCGAACGCGTCTATAGCCATGTCTTGCGGCTGCCGATGGCCTTCTTCGACCGCGCCATCACCGGCCAACTGGTATCGCGTGTCACCAATGACACCGAGGCGGTGAAAGGCTTGTACATCCAGGTGCTGTTCGTGATCCTGGACAGCACCATCGTCCTGCTCGGCACGGTGGCTGCCATGGCCTGGCTGGACTGGCGCCTGATGACCATCGTGGTGGCGCTGCTGCCTTTCGTACTGGTGATCGTGTGGGCCTACCAGCGCCTGAGCGCGCCGGCCGTGACACGCGCGCGCCAGCTGCGCAGCGACATCAACGCCCAGATCGCCGAATCCATCGGCGGCATGACGGTACTGCAGGCGAATAACGCGGAGCAGCGCTTCGGGGAACGCTTTGCCAGCACCAATGCGGAACACTACACCCAGCGCCTGGCTGAAATCCGCGCCAATGCCTGGCTGCTGCGCCCCGCTCTGGACATGCTGAACATCCTGCTGCTGGCATCCGTGATCTTCATGTTCGGCCAGCGCGACATGAGCGCAGCGGAAGTGGGCGTGCTGTACGCTTTCATCAACTATATCGCGCGCGTGATCGAGCCGCTGATCCAGATCACCATGCAGTTCAGCCAGCTGCAGCAATCGGTAGTGGCAACATCGCGTGTGGCGGTCCTGCTCGGCGAACAGAGTGCAGCGGAGCACCGCGCCGGCGCCCACACGCGCCACGCGGCCAATGACGACGGCGCTTCCGCCATCGATATCCGCGGCCTGGATTTCGAATACATCGAGGGCCAGCGCGTGCTGCACCAGTTGTCGCTGGAGATTCCGCAAGGCTCCTTCTTCGGCATCGTCGGCCACACCGGCAGCGGCAAATCAACCCTGCTGTCGCTGCTGCTGCGCTACTATCCCGCCCCGCACGGCAGCATCCGCATGAACGGCATGCAACTGGACGAAATCGATAACGAGCAATTCCGCTCCGATGTGGGACTGGTGCCGCAAGATCCCTTCCTGCTTGCCGCTTCCGCGCGCGAGAATATCGATATGGGCCGCGGCCTGTCGCAGGACGAAATCGAGATTGCGGCGCGCGCGGCCCATTGCCACGACTTCATCATGGCAATGGAGGACCGCTATGACACGGTACTGGGCGAAGGCGGCTCGCGCCTGTCGTCCGGCCAGAAGCAGCTGATCGCCATTGCCCGCGCACTGGCAGGCAAGCCGCGCATCCTGCTGCTGGACGAGGCGACCTCGCGCATCGATTCGCATACCGAGCAGATCGTGCAGGTGGCGCTCAACGAGCTGCGCGGCCAGGTCACCATCATCGCCATCGCGCACCGCCTGTCCACCATTCGCGAAGCGGACCGCATCATCGTGCTGAATCACGGACGTATTGTGGAACAGGGACCGCACGAAGACCTTATGCAAATTGATAACGGCTTGTACCAGCGCCTTTATCTTTTGCAACAGCTGGCCGCCTGACTTATTGTTTCCGCACGATAAGAATTACTAGTCGCTTGGTAGTCGGGGTATGCTGTCCTCCAGGGGGGACAGCGCCATGCAAAAGAACCTATCCATCAAACGTATCTTCATTGCGTTTTTTGCCATCACGGTGGTGTTGGCAACGCTGACCATGCTGGCCTTGCTACGCGTTTCCAACAAGGAGGCGGAGGCCAAGCAGGCCGCCGATTCTCGCTACCAGTCCTATTTGCTGGCCGACGAACTGCGGCAAAGCTCCGATGACCTGACCCGCCTGGCGCGTACCTATGTGGTGTCGGGCGATGCGGCTTACGAGCAACAGTACATGGACATCCTGGCCATCCGCAACGGCCAGAAGCCGCGCCCGAAAAACTATGAACGCATCTACTGGGACTTCGTGGCTGCAGGCATGCCGGTAACGCCCTCCTCCGGCCAGAGCATCGCCCTGTCGGAGTTGATGAAGCGGGCAGGTTTCACCGACCAGGAATTCGCCAAGCTGAAGGAGGCTGAGGCGAACTCCAACGAACTGGTCCACACAGAAGTGATCGCGATGAATGCGGTCAAGGGAAAATTCGATGACGGTAAAGGCGGCTTCACGCGCGAGGAGGCGCCCGATCCGGAGATGGCGCGGCGCATCATGCACGACCAGGCCTACCACCAGAACAAGGCCAGGATCATGCAGCCGGTGAACGAATTCCTGGCCCTCCTCGACGAGCGCACCAGCGCCGAAGTGGCTGCTGCCGGTGCAGCCTTCGACCGGGCCCAGCGCCTGGCCCAGGCTTTGCAAGCCATGTCGGTCATCGCTGCCGTCGCTTGCCTGCTTTTCGCTTACCGTTACATCCGCTCCGGTCTGCAGCAGGCGATCGACACCGCCGAATGCATTGCAGGTGGCGACCTGAGCCGCGACATCGATGCCGGCCGCAGCGACGAGATCGGCCAGCTGCTGCAAGCGATGGAGCACATCAACAAGGGCCTGGCCGACATGATCGGCAACATCCGCAACAGCACCGACCAGATGACGGTGGCCACCACTGAAATCGCCACCGGCAATGCCGACCTCTCGGCCCGCACCGAAACCCAGGCTTCCTCGCTGGAAGAAACCGCCAGTGCGATGGAAAACCTGACCGATACCGTGCAGCAGAACGCCAGCAATGCGCAGCAGGCCAACCAGCTGGCAGCCGATGCCGCCCAGGTGGCCGAACAAGGTGGCGACGTGGTGTCGCAGGTGGTCGCGACCATGGGCGCCATCAAGGACAGCTCGGCGCGCATCGGCGATATCATCAGCGTCATCGATGGCATTGCATTCCAGACCAATATCCTGGCGCTGAACGCGGCGGTGGAGGCGGCGCGCGCCGGCGAGCAAGGTCGCGGCTTTGCGGTCGTGGCGTCGGAAGTGCGCAACCTGGCGCAGCGCAGCGCCGCGGCAGCCAAGGAAATCAAGGAACTGATCGGCGCCTCGGTGTCGCGGGTCGAGGAAGGCGGACGGCTGGTCGATGCCGCCGGCGACACCATGCAACGCATTGTCGCTTCGGTTCACAAGGTGGCCGGCATCATGGGGGAGATTACCAGCGCCAGCCAGCAACAGGGCAGCGGCATTGGCGAAGTGAACCAGGCGATCGGCCAGATGGATGCCATGACGCAGCAAAATGCCGCGCTGGTCGAGCAGGCAGCGGCTGCGGCGGAAAGCTTGCAGGAACAGGCGCAAGCCTTGGCGCAGGCGGTCAGCATCTTCCGGCTGAAAGGCGGTGCTGCCGCATTGGCAGCAACCGGCAAGGCCGCTGTGAGTCCGCGTACCGGGCTTGCGGTGACCGCCTCGATGCCGGCGCGCCAGGCATCCCGCACCGGCATCCGCCCCGCGGGCGGCCTCGCTACCGGAACACCGCGCCATGCTGGCGGCGCGGCCTCATCCGACGGCGCGCGTGGCGCCGCTGCAGCCCCGAGGCAGAGGTCGGCCACGGCAGTGCCGGCCGGGAAAGCACCACGGGCGGCCGCGACAGTCCGCAACACCACTCCCGCAGGCGACGACTGGGAAGAATTCTAGGCGCGGCGCCAGCGGCTGTGGGCGTATCCAGCCGCCCATGCGAGGCTGCCCGCCAGCGCCCATGCGGCTGCAGAACCCACGCTGGCGGAGCCATTAAAGCCAACCAGATCGAGTGCCGCCTCCTTCGGCGCATTGAGCGCGATATACCATGTGAACAGGAACAGGGCGAGGAACAGCCGCGCCCCGCGCGTCAAGCCGCCCAGCAGGCTGGCGGCCGCAGCGAGCGCCAGGACGCCGGCCAGTGCAGCGGCAGCGCGCACCGGTTCGTCAAGCGACCAGCGCAAAGCGACGACCGCCAGCGGCAGGCCGAGCACCAGGCTGGCCGTCCATTGCCGCAGGTAGCGCCGCACCATGCCGCCCGGCAGCGCGCCGGTCATCGCATCCGCCCCGTTTTGCCAGTCGCGCGGCGCGATGCCGCACACGATCACGCCCCAGCATGCGACGCCGGCAGTCATCACGCCTGGCAGCACATCTGGCGCCACCAGCGCCGCCGCCACGGTGCCTGCTGCCAGCGCCAACGCTGCAGCGGGCGCCATCGACAATACCAGTGCCACCTCGGCCAGCACTTCTCCCGCAAAACCCGGCACGCGCATCGCCAGGCGCGGCAAGGGCCGTACCGCTACCGCCACCGGATGGAGCACCCGGTCAGCCAACGCCGACAAGCGCCTGCCGCGTGCAGAGCGCGGACGTACCCGGTCCGGCGAATAGCGGTGGAAGAACAGCGTAGCCGGCAGCAACAGCAGGAGGGACAGCGCCAGCGTCGTCGCGCGGATGGCCCACGCCTGAAGCGTCCAAAGGCGGGCGGGAAGCACCATTGCCGCTCCGGCCGGATCGAACCCGTTCCGCCCCAGGCTGAGGTGCGTTGTTTCGAAGTGCTCGCGCAGCGAGGTCACAGCCACCGATAGTCCGGAAAAATCGAAGAACATGGGCCACAGCACACCCGGATGCTCAGTCACGCCCGCGAGAGCGCCGAACTGCATGCACCAAAGGAAGAAGAAGAGCACGTCGCCGCGTTTGCCAAGCAGTGGTCCGATATTGTCGAACAGGACCGCGCAGGCGGCCACATAGCTGATAACGGGCAGCAGCATCAACGTATAGGTCTGCAAGTAGACCAACAGCTGGACCGGCCCCTCGCCCCGCAAGGCATGCAGCGCGAGCGTGGAACCCAGATAGGCCAGCACAAACAGCATCAGGTAAGCCACGCCGCCCAGCCAGCGTCCGAACACCAGCAAGGCATTGCTGGCGCCCGTTGCAGCGATCACCGCCCCCATGCCGCTTTGCAGGTCATCCGCCACCCGTCCACGCACCAGGTAAAAGCCTGCCAGTCCAAGCAGCAGGCCGGCGACATGCGCGCTGCCAAAGGCCAACGCCTGGCTGGTGTAGAGAACGCGCTTCTGGTCGACCACCATCATCGTGACGCCATCGGCAGGATCGGCAATCGCAATCCAGCACAGGGCCACCACCGCCAGCAGCACCACCAACGTGGACAGGCGGCGCAGGCGCAAACGGACTTCGTTAAGCGCAAGAATGCGCAAGGCCTGCGTATTCATGCTGCCGCCGCCACCGGCTCGGACAGCGCGTAGCGTTGCGCCATCAAGGCCTCCTCAAGGCTAGGCTCGACCGCGTGAGCTCCCGCCATCGGCTGTTCCGAATGGGCCAGGCGCAATTGCACCTGCGAGCCCTGGCGCTGCGCCTGCAGCACATGGAAGCGCTTGCGCAGCGCATCGTAATCGGCCGTATCGACACTGGCCTGCCACACCTGGCCGCGCGCCCGCTGCAGGATGGCTTCCGGCGCTTCCAGCGCAAGCAGGCGCCCCTTGCGCATGATGGCCAGCTGGCCGGCGATGCTCTCCACGTCCGGCACGATATGGGTCGACACGATGACCAGCTTGCCGAAGCCCAGCTCGGACAACAGCCGGCGGAAACGCAAGCGCTCCTCCGGATCGAGTCCCGCCGTCGGTTCGTCCACGATCAGGATATCGGGATCGTTCAGCAAAGCTTGCGCGATTCCCAGGCGCCGCCGCATGCCGCCCGAGAAGGATGCCGCCGGCCGCCGCGCATGCTCGGCGAGATTTACCAGCTCCAGCAGGTGGCGGATGCGGGCCGCATCGCGCACGCCTTTGAGCGCCGCGAAATACTGCATGCACTCCAGTGCCGTCAGCTTGGGATAGACCCCGAACTCCTGCGGCAGGAAGCCAAGGCGGCGCCGCATGGCATCCGGATTACGCACAATGTCCTTGCCGTCGAACAGGATGCTGCCGGAGGTCGGCCGCGACAGCGTAGCGACCAGCTGCATCAAGGTAGTCTTGCCGGCGCCGTTGTGACCGACAAGGCCAACCACGCCGCTACCAAGTTTCAGGCAAACGTCGTCGACCGCTGTCAGGTCGCGGAAAGTTTTGCTGACATTGCGCAGTTCGAGCATATTGTTCTTCGCCTCAGGAATGTTGTTGAGGCGGACTGTAGCGAACTCGCATCGAGCCCGCATGGGCGTTGCGACGAACGGTCGAAATCGAGGCCTGGGTGGCATTTATGGCAACAAGTTACACAAGTGGAATTTCCACTTGTATTTTCCCCACAGTTACGACCTCTATCATGAAAATAGTGAGTGAGGTTGCGGATTTCCCGCTTGCAACAGGCATATAATGAACCGCACACCTTGCTCATGCGACCCCAAGGACCCAAGTTGGCAGGCTTTCCGGTTTTGACGATCTCCAAGCGCCTGCGCATGCTGGCTGGCGCTTGCCTGCTCGCGCCCTGCCTGGCCTTCGCCCAGTCCCCGCTGGACAGCGAAATTGCCCAGATCCGCGAACTGGTGCGCTTCGTGCCGGAGAAAGCCCTGGTCCAGTTGCAGCAGATGGAACCGGCGGCCCGTTCCGCACCGGCGCTGACACGTGCCGAATTCCTGACCCAGCTCAGCCTCACCCACCGCAGCCTTGGCAGGCAGGACGTTGCGCTCGCCCTGGCCGAAGAATTGCACGACTTCGGGCGCGCGCAGGACAACAAGATCATTATCGCCAAAGCCTTGCTGACCAAGGCGTATGTGCGCTCGGCAATGAACCAGTACCAACTGTCGCACGAACTGGCGTTCGACGCGGAAAAGCTGGCAAGCAGCACCAGCGACATGGTGCTGCGCGTGCAGTCCACCATCACGGCTGGCCAGAGCTACGCCGAGCAGGGCAACTACCCGGTAGCCCTGGCTCGCCTGCAGTCGGCGGTGGAGATGGCGCACAAGATTGAAAGCGACAAGGTGCCGCTGGCCAGCGCGCTGAATGCCCTGACCCTGTTCTACACCCAGGTACGCGAGTACGACAAGGCATGGGAAACGCTTGGCGAGACGTTCGAAGTGTCGGAGACCCTGAATTCGCCGGGCCGCATGGCGATCGCCAACAACACCGAATACGGCCTGGCGGTCGATACGCGCCAGTACAAGCGTGGCATGCGCGCCCTGCTGGCAAACCTCGACCTGACCCGCAAACTCGGCGCGCGCGGCATGATCGCCACCACGCTGGTCAACCTGTCCGACATCAACCTCAAGCTGCACGACTTCCCGGCCGCGCTGCGCTTTGCCAACGAGGCATCGGCCGCATCGCGCGAGGCCAGCGACGAAGCCAACGAAGCCACCGCGCGCATCAATGCCGGCCAGGCCTATATGGGCATCAACAAGGTCGCTGAAGGAAAGAAGTCCTTTGCGCTCGGCATGGCCTACTTCGAAAAAACCGGCGACAAGCCGGAGCTGCAGGCCCTGCTGACCGAGTACGGCGAAGCGCTGGAACGCGTGGGCGACTACCAGGGCGCCGTTGAAGCCTACCACCGCGAGCGCCAGATTTCGAACGAACTGTTCGAATCGCAGCGCAAGAAAACCATGTGGGAGCTGCAGGAAAAGTACGACACCGAAAAGAAGAAGCGCCAGATCGAACAGCTATCGCATGAAAACCAGGCCAAGGGCGCGGAGCTCACTGCTCGCCGCCTGCAGCAGCGCATCTGGTGGCTGCTGGCGGTCGTGTTCGCGCTGGCTGCGGTGATTGTCGGCCTGCTGTACCGCAAGGTGCGCCAGGCCAACGCCCAGCTGGAAGTGAAGAACCTCGAGCTGAAGGCGCAAAGCTCGCTCGATCCGCTGACGGCGCTGTACAACCGCCGCCACTTCCAGGAGTACATGCGTACGCATAACCAGGTGGAGCGGCGCGGTGCCAACGGCGAGGACATTGTCGGCGCCCTGTTCCTGCTGGACGTCGACCACTTCAAGCACGTCAACGACACTTACGGCCATGCGGCCGGCGATGCGGTGCTGAAGATGATTGCGGAAAGCCTGCGCGTTGCGCTGCGCGAGACCGACATGATCGTGCGCTGGGGCGGTGAAGAGTTCCTGGCCTTCCTGCCCGCCATCCCGCGCAACGGCGTGGACGACATCGCGCGCCGCATCCTGGGCTGCGTGTCGTCGCAGCCGGTGCCGTTCCAGGACCACATGATCCACGTGAATGTATCGGTCGGCTTTGCGCCGTTCCCGTTGGCGCCAGGCGGCGTGCCATTGCCCTGGGAACGCGCGGTCAACCTGGTGGACATGGCGCTGTACCTGGCCAAAGCCCATGGCCGCAACCGTGCCTACGGCGTGCGCGGCTTCACCAACTTCGAGCAAACCTCGATGGAAACCATCGAGCAGAACCTGGAACAGGCCTGGCGTGCCGGCTTTGTCGACCTGACGCTGGTGTTGGGCGGCACCATGCCGGAAGAACCGCCGCCTTCCAATGTGGTGCCGCTCAAGAGCAAGTCCGGAAACTAGTGCTTTTCCTTGCGCGCCTCGCGGGCCGACTCCTGCATTTCCTTGCCGGCCTGCTCGACCTTCTCGCCGAGCTTTTCAGTCGCCTTGTTCAGTTTTTCGCCAGCCTGCTGGGCCGCCTGGTCCAGTTTCTCGCCGGCCTGGCCCAGTTTTTCTTCCGCCTTGCTGGCTGCCTGGTCCAGCTTTTCGCCTGCAACGCTGGCGGCTTGGTCGATTTCGCGCCCGGCCTGCTCGGCCGGGCCGATGCGTTTGTCGTCCGGTTTCTGGCAAGCGCCCAGGGCCAGCGCGAGCGTGGCAAACAGCACGGCAATGATGCTTTTCATGGTGTCTCCTTTCCTTCCAGCATATCGAAAATGTTACGCTAGAATACTCCAATGGACGCGCACATTCCCATCCTTAAGCGGGCGGGCATGGTGCTGGTGGTGCTGGGCACCTGCGACCTGCTGGCCATCCGGTCCGGCCTGTTCCTGCTTGGCGCAGCAGCCGGAGTCGGCTTGCTGTACGGCAGCCTGCAGGTGGCATCGCTGGTACGTTGGATGGCTGTCTTCGCGCTGTGCGCCCTTGGCGTGATGATGCTGGCCTGGCCCCTGATGCAGCCGGTCGACCTGACCCTGACCCAGCTCAAGCTGCAGCCGCGCATCCTGCCTTCCCTGGTCCTCAGCGCGACCTGGCTGCTGCTGTTGCACTGGCTGTACCGCACGCTCGGCGCCCCGGCCGTACTGGCCGCGCGCCGCGCCGCCGGCCACAAACCGGGCCATATGGGCTTCGCTGCCGCCAGCGGGGCCGCGCTGGCGCTGGTGGTTTGCGCCACCTTGTCCCAGCTGCTGAATGGCGAAGTCGCGGAACGCGCGCGGCGCTCGGCCGAACGCCAGTTCGGGCCGGATTATCGCTACCACGTGGCCGCACTGAAGGTGGATGGCAAGCGCGTGGAAGGGCTGGTCACCGCGTGGAACGGCAACGAGATCCGCAACATTCCGGTGGCCTGGCAGGACGACGCTAACGCCGACCAATGACGAAGGCGCCGACCAGCGCGGCGACCCCGAACACCAGCAGGGTGCTGCAAAACGCCAGGTTGAGGAATTTGGAAAGGTTCAGCACCCCAAGCAGGGCGGCAGCCAGGAATGCCAGTCCGAAGAACAGCAGCCAGCCTGCCGTGTCTGCGGCCGACAGCTCGGTTCCCCGTTCCTGGGCATGGCGCATGTAGGCGCGCCGGATGGCGTTGGATGCCAGCAACACCAACAGGAATGCAACACCTGCAGCTAATAGGCTTACCTGCATCTGCCCTCCGATTTTTGGCTTTGGGCAGATGGTAGCACCGAGTCTTAATCGGCGACGATCTTTTTGGGCGGCGGTGGCGGGGCGAAGGCGACGGTATCGCCTTCCGGTGCGGAATCCTGGGCGTCCGAGAACTCGAGCCAGCGGTCCAGGCTGGCACGACGCCGGATCGTGATGCCCTTGTTGCTGATGTAACCGATCTGTTCGAAGTTATCCAGCTTGCACACCATCTTCGAGGTGGTCGGCAGGTTGTCGCGCAGGCGGTCGTACGCCTTGCGCGCCTTCTGCTCCCACTTGGCCAGGGTCGGCTCGTTGAAACGGTTGCTCTCGTAATAGATGGTCAAGGTGTGGTCGTGATTGCCATAGCCGACTACCGCCGCGCCCTTGCGGACCGCGGACAGGATATCTTCCTTGATATTGGCAGTCGGGACGAAGATGGCCGCACGGCTATCCGCCTCATCGGGCCGCTGCAGCGGCAAGTCCTGGCCAAACTGTACACCCATTGATGTTTCTCCCCGGCTATATTCTTCCGATTCTACCTCGCGCCCTTTCCCGGTTCAAGCGGCGGCGCGCCGTATAATGCCCATGCCTCATCCTCTTTATAGCCTGATAATGACCGCTTTTCCACCTGCCGCCCGCGATTCGGCAGCCCGCAACGTCCGCGACCTGCTTGCCCACGCCATCGAATATGCCGCGCCACAGCGGGCTTTGCTGGTATTCGACCTGCGCAGCCCACTGTCCCAGGTGCTGGCCGACGCCTACCGCGCGGCCCTGCCGGCAGGCCGCTGCATCGACTTCGACACGGTGCAGCCGGACGATGTGCTGGCGGCTTTCGAACAACTGCAGGCGGGCGACCTGGTGGTGCTGGTGCAGACCACCAGCTTCCGCCTGAACGAATACCGCATCCGCATGGAGCTGTTCAAGCGTGGCCTCAAGGTGATCGAACATATGCATCTGTCACGCATGCCAGGCGAGCAAGGTCTTGTCTATATTGACGCGTTGGCCTACGACCCGGCGTATTACCGCGGCGTCGGCCACGCCCTGAAGGCGCGCATCGACCGCGCGCAGTCGGGCGTGGTGGAAAGCGGCGGCGAACGGCTGGTCTTCGCTTCGCCGTTTGAAGAAGCCAAGCTGAATATCGGCGACTACAGCGCCATGAAAAATGTCGGCGGCCTGTTCCCGATCGGCGAAGTGTTCACCGAGGCGCAAGACCTGGAAGCAGTCAACGGCCGCGCCAGGGTTTTCGTGTTCGGCGACACCACCTTCCACGTCAACCGTCCCGCCACGCCAATCACCATGATCGTGGAAAAAGGCCGCGTGACCGGCGCCGAAAACAGCACGCCGGAATTCGACAATATGCTGGCCATCATCCGCGCACATGAAGGCGAAGTATGGGTACGCGAGCTCGGCTTCGGCATGAACCGCGCCTTCTCGCGCGAACGCACGGTGGACGATATCGGCACATACGAGCGCATGTGCGGCATCCACCTTTCCCTGGGCGCCAAGCACGGCCAGTACCAGAAGCCCCAGTTCAAGCGCAAGGACGCCCGCTTCCACGTCGACGTCTTCGTCCAGACAGACGCCGTCTACCTTGACGGCGACCAGGTCTACCGCGACGGCGGCTGGGCTCCCGCTTCCTGAGGCGTCCACTGCCAGTTGGTGATTGCGCGCAGCACCCACTCGGCCGGGCCGTAGGTGAAGTACCTGAGCCACCATGCGCTGAGGGCCATTTGCGTGAGATAGATGGCCGGCACCAGCGCCAGCACGGCGATGGGAGGAAGTTCGTCGCACAGGCGCAGGCCGTAGCCGGTGAACAGCAAAGCCATGACCAGGGACTGCAGCAGGTAGTTGCTCAACGCGAGCTTGCCCATTGGTGCCAGTGCAGCGATCACCCGCGCGCCGTAGCGGCTCTCGAACAGCAGCATCAGGCCGACGACATACGCGGCCGCCAGCAGCGGCGCGGTCAGGTAGTTGAGCGCCGTGGCGAAAATCATCAGCACCCCGCCCGGCGCGAATTCGGAAGCAGCCGCATACAGCAGCGCCCCACCGAGCCCGAACGTGGCGCCAAGACGCAAGACCGGCCGCACCAGCTGGTCGATGGATTCGACGCTCTCAAGCAGATGTGCACGCCCGGCCCCCAGGCCAAGCAGGAACATCGCCAGTGCACTCGGGCCCTGGCCGAACATCAGCAGCGCAGCAGTCGCAGGAAACTCGCCCATCGTATACGCCTGGGTGCTGCGCGCATCGCCGTGGAAGGCAGCCACCTTGGCAAATACGTCTTTCAGGTCCGGTGCCCCCGTTTCTGGCGCGAACATGAGCACCACACCCAGCACCACCAGCATGAAGGCTGCCAGCATCAGCAGCAGCGCAGCGCTTTCGGCCGTGCGCCATTGACGGCCATACCAGACTAGCAGCAGCGTGCTCAGCACCCCATACAGGTGCAGGATATCGCCGTAGAACAGGAAGCAGCCATGCAGTACGCCCAAAAGCACCAGCCCAGCCGCGCGGCGCAGAATGCGCGGACGGAACGCGGCGCCTGCACGCGCGGCGGCCCAAGCCTGGAGCATGAAGCTGTAGCCGAACAGGAAGGAGAACAACAGGTAGAACTTGGCCTCGAACAGCAGCGCTTCCACGAAACGCACTGCCACATCAAGCACACCGGCATAGCGCGGATTGTTCACGCCGGTGGCGAAATAGGGGTCGGCAAATGCCCAGATATTGACGGCGAGGATGCCGAATAGCGCAAAGCCGCGCAGGGCATCGATTTGGAGGAAGCGGTGCTGGTTCATCCTCCGATTATATATTTAGCAACCCCGCCCCTGCCAACGCTTTATCCCAGGGCGGCACCGGCTGGTATTCCGCCACCAGGAAGTCGATCAGCGCCCTCACCTTCGGCGACAACTGGCGAGTGGCCGGATACAAGGCGCTCAAATGGTTCAGGGGCAGCTCCCAGTCGCTCAGCACCGGTACCAGCCGCCCCTCGATAATGTCGCTCCAGGCCAGGAAGGTTGTGGTGTAGACGATGCCCAGCCCGCGCAGGGCAGCATGCTGCAATACCATGCCGTTATTGGCTGTGAAGGCCGGCGTCACCCGCACCGTAGCCTGTTCCTCGCCGCGCGCAAAATGCCACGCAATGCCGCCGGTCAGGTGGCTGAAATGCAGGCACTGGTGGCGATGCAGGTCTTCCGGCGCCTCCGGCCGTCCCGCCCGCGCCAGATAGGCGGGCGAAGCGCACAGCACGCCGCGGCAAGGCGCCAGGGGCCGTATCGCCAGCGCACGGCTGTCAGGAATTCCGCCGACGCGGATGGTCAGGTCGAAGCCATGCTCGATCGGATCGAGCAGCGCATCGTCCACGTGCAACAGCGGCGACAACTGTGGATGCGGCAAGCTGAATCGCGCCACAGCATCGGCCAGCCACTCGCTGCCGAAGCTGGAAGGCGCCTGTATCCGCAACGGCCCCGCCAGCTCGATGCCGGCATGCGTCACCACCCGCGCCGCCTCCTGTGCCTGCAGCACCGCCAGGGCGCAAGGCTCCAGGTAAGCCTGGCCCGCATCGGTCAGGCTCACATCGCGCGTGGAACGGTGCAGCAGGCGTGCATTAAGGCGCTCTTCCAGCGCGATGACATGCTTGCTGACCATGGCACGCGTCATGCCCAGCCGGCGCGCGGCGCCGCTGAAGCTGCGCTGCCGCGCCACCTCCACGAAGATTTCCATTGCCTTGAGCTGGTCCATGGCGTGGATTGTCTCCATTTTAGAGACAAAGTGTCAACCGTTTGCGCGTTGTTTGCGCCCAATGGCTTCCCTACAATGACCCAAGTTAAGAAAAGGAGCACACATGCTGACCGACGCCCAGAAAGCCCAATATGCCGAGGATGGCTTTATCATCATCCCCGGCTTCAAGACCACAGGAGAAATCGCCGCCCTGCGCGCGCGCGCCGCACAAGTCGTGCATGACTTCGACCCTGCAGTCGCGCAAGGCATTTTCACCACCAAGGAGCAGGAGAAGAAGGCCGACGACTATTTCCTCGGCTCGGACAACACCATTCGCTGCTTCTTTGAAGAGGAAGCTTTCGGGCCCGACGGCCAACTGAAGCAGGCCAAGGAACTGTCGATCAACAAGATCGGCCACGCCATGCACGACCTCGACCCGGCTTTCCGCGCTTTCACCGCCGATGCGCGCCTGGAGCAGATCGCCCGTGATATCGGGCTGGCCGAGCCGCAGGTCTGGCAATCGATGTACATCTTCAAGCAGCCTGGCATTGGCGGCGAAGTACGCTGGCATCAGGACGCCACCTATTTCGACACCACGCCAATCAGCGTCACCACCTTTTGGTTCGCCCTGGAAGACGCCACGCTGGAAAACGGCTGCATGTGGGCTGAACCGGGCGGCCACCGCTCGCCGCTGCGCGAACGCTTCATCCGCGAAGGCGACCAGGTGCGCGTGGAAAAGCTGGACAACACGCCATGGCCAACCGACGCCACCGCCGTGCCGCTCGAATGCAAGGCCGGTTCGCTGGTCTGCTTCCATGGTTTGCTGCCGCACTACAGCGCCCCTAACCGCTCGCCGGTTTCGCGCCACGCCTACACGCTGCACGTGACCGACGGCCGCACCGAGTATTCCCGGCGCAACTGGATCCAGCGCGACAACTCCTTCCCGGTGCGAGGCTTCCTGTGAAAATCAGCATCTTCGCGCCGCACTGGGGCAGCAACGACCTGCCGCCGGACGTTTTCATCGCCAAGGTAAAAGAGGCCGGGTTCGACGGCATTGAAATGTCGCTGCCGCTGGACCGCGCCCAGCGCGACAACTGGGTCTACAAGATCGCCAACGCCGGGCTGGACTTGATTGTCGCCCAATGGGAGACAGTGTTCCATAGCGACTTTGAAGCACACAAGCAGGCGCTTGGCGAGCTGCTGCGCAATGCCTGCGAGGTGCAGCCCGTGCTGGTGAACTCGCACACAGGCAAGGACTGGTACACGCCACAGCAGAATGAAGAATTGATCGCACTTGCCGCTGGCATCTCGAAGGAATACGGCGTGCCGGTCGTGCACGAGATCCACCGCAGCCGCTTCAGCGGCCACCCGATGCTGCTGCTGCCCTACCTCGATCGCCTGCCGCAACTGCACCTGAACGCAGACCTCTCGCATTGGTGCGTGGCATGCGAATCGCTGCTGGAAGACCAGGAGCTGACGCTGGCCAAGGTACTGCCGCGCGTGCGCCACATCCACGCCCGCGTCGGCCACCAGCAAGGCCCGCAAGTGGCTGACTTCCGCGCGCCGGAGAATGCCGAAGCATTGAAGGCCCACCTGTCCTGGTGGGACCGCATCATCGAATTGCGCCGCAACGACGGCGCCGAACGCATGACGCTCACGCCGGAATTCGGCCCGGCGCCTTACACCTTCACCCTGCCTTACACCGGCCAGCCGGTCAGCAACGCATGGGACCAGAACGTGGCGATGCTGGAGTTGCTGCGCAATCGCTACTGCAAGTAATCCGATCTGTGCTGCGCACACAAAGGGCATGATGATGCATGCCCTGGATTTCTCCCGGGATTGGACTTTTCCCCGTTCAGTGTCATACTGCTAATTGCACAATCGCAAGATTTCCCTTTGACACGACAAATGAGCGCAGGCCAAGTAGGTAAGCCGATAAGCCGGGTACTAGGAACCATCACCTTGTTGGCTGCTTGCCAAGCGAATATCGCGCTGGCAGATGACTTCCCGGAAAGCTATATTCGCGCGCAATTGCAGAAGGCAAACGCTGGCGTGGAAGTCAACCTGGGTGGTCTCCAGCCAGGCAAATATATGCAGATCGAATACGCTGACAGGCCAATCTTGATTTACCGGCGCACACCGGAAGACTTGAAGTACCTGCGTAGCAATACGACCGCCCAACTCGCAGATCCGGCCGGTAAAAACTGGGCCAAATCCATTGCTGCCTCACACCGGGTCTCGACCTCAAAAGTCTGGGCGCGACTTCTGGCATTTAGCCTGCCATCAATCGAAAAGACATCTTTTCGATCGCTCCAGGACGAGTACCTGGTCATCGGTGCCTGGAGCCCGCACTCTGGATGCCGGCTTCAATTTGTGGAAACAAACCAGCGCACGGACAAATCGGCACCATTCTTCGATTCCTGCAGGGGGATATGGTTCGACGTTGCAGGCAGGGTGCTGAAGGCAGAAATGGCGGTACCGGCTCAACAGGCAAAGCAATTCTCCGCCTTCAACCTGGACGTGCCGCCATATTACTATCGCACGCCATCCCGATTGACGCTTGGACCGGCAAAAGATGCAATCCTGCCCAACCTGGACATTTCCGCACAGCGCAGCGATGAAGGCCTCGATGCAAATGAACGCCTGATTTCCGCGGCGGGCCACAACGATATGGCGGGCGTGAAGGCGGCTTTGCAGTCCGGCGCAAAGGCTGATTTCTATATGCCGGGAAAGGGAAGTCCGCTCGATGCTGCAATCGTTGGCGGCAGCATGGGTATTATCGAACTGCTGGTCGCCAAAGGCGCGCGTCCGACGCCGAACTCCCGCAATTCTGCAAACTTCGTAAAGCGGCAGGACGTGCTTGAACTGATCAACCGCCTGGAGAAGCGATAAATGGGATGGGACATTACCTATCACCTTGTTGGAGCAGACGAGATCCGCTCGATCTACTTCAAAGGGCTGGCAGACCAGGATTACTACAAATCGCTGGTAACACAATTTGAAGTGGACGATTTTTACGCCGAGCAGTTACGTATCCGCTTTGAGGAAGCCAGGCGCATCGGCGATGACGTTCCCTTCAACAAAGGTCACGCATTCTACGTGGCCATCATTTTTGGCTTCCTGAGGAAACATCATTACATCCGTGGCGGCGCCTTCTCGTTCCTGGCAGACGATCGCGTGATGGCCCGGTATGTCGGCGACTGGGCATTACTTGTGCCGGAGAATCTTCGCGGGCGAAAGTTTGAGAATCGCCTGACCGAGAATTACTGCGGCGGCGTCTATCTTTCGAACGAATCGCTTAAGACATTACGCAGGGATTACGAATCGGATCCGATCGTGCGCTCAAAACTGGACGAGATATTCTCCCACGGGCGCCTGGCCATTTTCTGGCAAGCCGTAGACGACGCCATTGGAAACGGCCATGGTCTTGTCGAAGCCACGGAGGTGGTTGAACCGAGACCGTTCAACCTGGACGCGAGTTCGAGCCTGTCGAATTTATTCAACTGCCACCCCGATGGCGCGATCCTTTACAGCGAAGCGGCGCTTGAACAGCTTGCGGCAGCTGTCGCCGACAACGATGCCAAAAAGGCAAAGAAGAAGGGATTCTTCAGTCGGCTGTTCCGAAAACAAGATTAGGGAGAGCAACTATGGACAAAGCGGGATTCTGGAGCATCATCGACAAATCGCGGGAAGCTGCCGGCGGCGATCCGGAGCAGCAGCTTGAGACGCTTGGTGAGCTCCTTGGCGAGATGCCGCCGGAGGAAATCGTCTCCTTCGATTTCCACTTGAGCGCCTACCATGCGCGTGCCTACCATTGGGATCTCTGGGGGGCGGCCTACATCATTGGCGGCGGGTGCTCAGACGATGGTTTCATGGACTTCAGGGGCTGGCTGATCTCACGGGGCGAGAAAATATATGAAGCGGCAATGGCCGACGCCGATTCGCTCGCAAATCTCGTCGAGGACCATGACGGCGATTGCCAGGTCGAGGGCTACCAGTACCTGGCGTCCCAGGCCTGGGAGGAGAAGACCGGTAAATCATATGATGACTTCCCCGAACACGGCTTGCCGATAGCGCGGGAAGTGGCAGGCACGCCGTGGGAGGAAGAAGACCTGGAAGCCAGATTCCCCGAACTGTCCAAGAGGTTCGACTGATGGCCCCGGACCATGAATAAAATCCTCATTGGCATTGCCATAGTCGTCGCCGCCGCAGGCTTGGGCAGCGTCCAGTATATGAAGGCAGAAATCGCCGAGCGTTATTCGCCCGAGGCGCTCAGTAAGATTGCAGCACAATCCAGCAAAGAGCTTCCCGTGATGGTTGACCACCTGACTCGACTCGATGCCGTGGTGGCCACTGAACACACATTGGAAAAGCGATACACGCTGGTCTCGGCCCAAGTCTCCGAGCCTCTGCGGGCCGAAGTAGCGACAAAGCTCTTCCCTGTTCTTAAGGCGCAGTCATGCCAGAACGAGCAGTCAAAAGACCTTTATCAACACGGCGTATCGGAGGCGTTCACGTACTCGGACATGAACGGAAAGCCGGTCGCCTCCATCACCTTCAACGAAAATAGCTGCAAACAGTAATGAATAAGTTCGGAAACAAAATTGTTATCGCGCTCATGGCTTCTCTTTCCAGCGCCTTCGCCCATGCAGAAGGCAAAGCGTTTGATCCACTTGACTACACGACCCTCGGCGTATGGGCCAACGCGCCACTCGGCGTTTCAGCACGCGTCGGCCTCGCGCTGCCGGCCGGCGATGATTCCGCTATCACTATCGGCAACGAATTTGGCCTTCGCGGCAGCAAACAGTTTGTCGGCTACCGCGTGGTGGCCAAAGGACATGGGGTGGCCTGGGGCAGTATCGACCTCGCACGCTGGAAAACACGCGCTAACCCATGGCTGGCCGATGCCTACACTGAATACTATGGCATCGAAGCACAGGTGGTAATTTTCCGGGCGGGCGTCATGTTCCCGAAAGGAGACGGCCGCCACCCCAAGCTTAGTCTCGGCGCAGGCTTCGGGTTCTGAACTTCGGCGGTTGATCAGGAGCAGATCGTGGAATCGAAATTCAATCTTCAAGGGCGAATCGAAATTGATGATGCCCTGATCACGGAAAATCTGTCGCTATCCTTCTACGACGACCAGCAAACCATTGAACTGAGCGATGCGAATCAGATCGCACCTTTAGCAGGGGGCCTGACCTTGTTCATTCATCCCTTGAGCAGACACATGCTGCGATCGGGCCTGTCGTTTGGAGCGGATCGCTGTTTCGAATATTCGATATCAGGAACCAATGTTGGCACATGCCAGAACGGACCACTCGGCCATCCTGCTGATGGCGAATACGATACCTGGCCGATAAAGCAGTTCAGGACCCGATCGATCTTCAGCCGTGAACGTCGAGGAGATCCTTGATGGGCTCAGCGAAACGATACCCTCCGGAACCGGAACAATATAAGGGATGACAGAATGGAAAATCAAAAGATCGAATCCTTGCTTACCGAAATTCGAGACCTGCATCGCCAGCACCTGGAGGAATACCGCCGCCTCGCTGGCGAATCAGTCGCTGCGCAAAAGGCTGCATTTGAATTGCACACGCTATCGGTGCAGCGGCAGTTAAAAGTGGTTCGCTTCTACCGATTTGCCGTGATGGCTTTCGGGCTTCTCGTCGCATGCCTGATGTGGTTCCTGTTCCAGCACGCGTAAAATCCGCTGATAGATGCCGATGAAATCCACGACACTTTTCTGTGAAGAGCTGGCCCCGATCCTGGCAAGGGAACTCGCCAGCGGTAACTCATTGTCCGAGAAGCCGACGGTGACGGATTGGCCCAGCAAAGGTTCGGTCTTCGCCCACTTATCAAAAGACCTCGCTATACCAAAGGCCGCGCTTCCGGACATCATCGAAGCGTCAATCTGCAACGACCCTCATTACGGGTGGTATCAGGAGCTGTTCTGCCCAAAACACCAGCACCTTCTGGTAGCGGGCATGCCAAAACCCGGGCTGCCGATGTGGACCTCCTGATGTCAACGCCAATGCGACTCATAGGCCTATGCCTTGTGCTTGCGGCTACGGGCTGCGGGAACAGGGAACAATCGACCGGACCGGAATCGCACGCCGCGGAGCAATTACCGGAATTCGGCTACGTCGCCGCGCCAAACGTAAAGGTCATCGTTGAAATCAGGGGGCCGGGCGAAGCCAGGGTGGGCGAATGGATTACACTGAACGCATCGCGCACCGTTACCGGCGACTGGGTCCGGACCAGACTCGCACAGCTTCCGGAGGGAAGCGATTGGTGGGCGCAGCCTATGTCCGGTTATGAAAGCGAGGTTGCGGCCAATCTCAACTGGCAAATCGATCCGCCTGGCCTGGCCCGGATGAATGTCCCAACATTAGTAAACGCCGTCAGCCATGACCGCAAGGTACAGTTCTCCAAGCCTGGAATCTATGTATTATCGGGACACAGCGCTGTTCCGATCCATACCGACAGCAACAAACTCACGGTCGTGGTACATCCATAAATTGTGGTGGTTCAAACTTAATCTGACACTGATTGTCATATGATTTAGAGTCCTTCTTGGTCCGAAAACGGCTGACAGCTGCCGATGAAAATTGAAGCGAAGGGTTTATGAAAAAGGTTATCTTTGCGTTTGCTGCGCTGGTCCTGCTAAATGCTGATGCTCGTGCGTGCAGCTGTCAGTTCACGCCGCTAGCTCAGCGGGTAAATGAGGCAGACGAGATTTTCATCGCAACCCTTCAGCGTGCTGAAATCAAGCCGGGAGATTATCCCGAAAAATGGTCATACATTGAAGGCACTTTTCAGAGGCGCAGTGTGTTAAAGGGGGCTGCCAGTACCAAGGAAATCGTGCTCTCGACCGGAACGGGAAATAGTGGCTGTAACGTCCCTATGTTTGTATCAGCGAAATATATCATCTTCAAAACGAAAGACCAGCAGAGCATTGAAACCTGTAGCGGTTCTAGCGTTATAGAAGATTTTCAGGAAGATGAAATCGCAGCTAAGATTAAAGCTGAGCTCAAACGTAAAAGCGTCAAGTCTGACATGAGATAGCAGCCGAAGTCCTTACCGACGTTTTCAATTAAGGGCGAACGTCCGAGTTGGGGCGGAAGCCCCTCCCAACTGACGCACAATGTCAGATCAGATCGCGACCACTACACATAAATGCTTACCATTGCCGCACTGCTGCTTTTCCTTACCGGCGTCGCCCACTCTTACCTTGGCGAGCGCTACATCCTGATACGCCTCTTCAAGCGCGACAACCTCCCCCAGCTTTTTGGCGGAACGGGCTTCACTACAGGTACGCTGAGATTTGTCTGGCACCTTCTCACCTTGGTCTGGTGGGGTATCGCGGCCATCGTTCTCCTGGCATCGGGACAAGATCTCAATGCCACAATGGTTCTTCGCACCTTCAGCGCCATCGCTTTGATTTCTGCTCTGTTTCCCCTGTATTTCACCCGTGGCCGGCACTTGTCCTGGATTGTCTTCCTGGCCGTCGCAGCCCTTCTCTGGCTAGGATCTCGATGATGACGGCTACGAATGGAAAGATAACGTACTGACAGACGTTCAATGCCTATCACACCATTTCACTTCGGACCTGGCGCCGCCATCCATGCACTCGCTCCAAAACGGATCAGCTTCATAGCCTTTTGCTCTGCGAATGTCCTGACCGATGTCGAGTCGCTCTATAGTGGACCCCGAATTTGAGACGGTGGTTTAAGCTGTCGTCTGTGAAAGGATGATAGCGCATGAGTGAAGGCAAAAAACGCAGGGTGCATACGGCGGAGTTCAAGGCCAAGGTGGGCTTGGAAGCGGTACGCGGGGTGAAGACGGTGACGGAGATCGCGCAGGAATACGGCGTGCATCCGGTGCTGGTCGGGCAGTGGAAAAAGGAAATCCTGGAAAACGCCGGGGTGCTGTTCGACGTCAAGCGCGGCCCCAAGCCGGTCGATGAAAGCAGCCCGGAGGACAAGCTGTATGGCGAGATTGGGCGGCTGAAGATGCAGGTCGATTGGCTCAAAAAAAAGCTCGGGGAATGAGCCCAGCCGAACGGGCGCAGTGGATTGATCGCGGCGATGAGGTGCCGTTGGCGATGCAGTGCGAGCTGGCAGCCGTGCCGCGCTCCACGGTCTACCGGCGACTGGAAGCGGCAGCGCGCCAGCCGTTGATAGACGAGGAAGATGGCCAGCTGCGGGCGCTGATCGACGAGGAGTACACCAATCGGCCGTTCTACGGTAGTCGGCGTATGGTGGTGTTTCTGCGCGGGCGAGGCCATTGCGTCAACCGTAAGCGCGTGCAGCGCCTGATGCGGGAGATGGGCCTGGCCGGCATGGCGCCGGGACCCAACACGAGCAAGGCGCAGCCAGGGCACAAGGTCTATCCTTACCTGCTGCGCGGTGTGGCGGTAACGCGGCCAAACCAGGTGTGGTCGACGGATCTCACCTACATCCGACTGGCGAAGGGTTTCGCCTATCTGGTGGCGATCATCGACTGGTACAGCCGCAAGGTGCTGGCCTGGCGCCTCAGCAACAGCATGGACGCCGCGTTCTGCGTGGACTGCCTGGAAGACGCTATACGTCACCATGGCAAGCCCGAGGTTTTCAATAGCGACCAAGGCTCGCAGTTCACCAGCAGCGCCTTCACCGGTGTACTCAAACGCGAAGGCGTGGCGATCAGCATGGATGGGCGCGGACGAGCTTTGGACAACATCTTCGTGGAGCGCCTGTGGCGCAACGTGAAGTACGAGGACGTGTATTTGAAGGGCTATGCCAACATGGCCGAGTTGACGGTGGGGCTGGCGCAATACTTCGCGTTCTACAACGCCGGGCGCCCACATCAGGCATTGGGCTACGAGACGCCAGATCGGGTCTACAGCGCGGGCATCGGCGGCGGTGCGATGATCGTTGACAAATTCGGCGACGCAGATCAGGGGCAGGAAGAAGTGAGCAATACGGGGCAGCGCCGGGCAGCTGCAGAAGTGGAAACGGGCACAGCTTAAATTAACCGGCTAAGTGTCTTGACTGACGGGTCCACTTTACTCTACTACATGACAACCGGGCAGTTCCCGATACACCGGTTCTTGCATACTTACGTTGGGGCGACGCTCACAGTTTGCCTGACGCTCGCACTTTTCTACGCAACGCGCGCCGCCGCGAACCGGTTCCGCCTGCCGAACCTGTTTGCCTGGCGCGGCTTGAACGCGGCCAACGTAGCCGTCGGTGCGGCATTTGGCAGCTACACGCATATCGTATTCGACAGCATCATGCATTCGGATATCAGGCCTTTCGCGCCTTTCAGCGATGCCAACCCGCTCTGGAGGATTATCCCGCTCGATGCCCTGCATTGGTCATGCGTCGTGGCTGGAGCAATTGGCGTGGCGATCCTGATACTGCGAAAGATGCGCAGGGCAAGCGCGTAATTACGGCCTCACTTATACTAGGGATAAACCATCCTGCCTGACGAAGCCCTATGATCACCTGCTACCTCCGCTACATCATCGATCCTTACAAGCTCAAGGAATTTGAACATTACGGGAAGATCTGGATTCCGCTAGTCGAGAGGTTTGGCGGCACTCACCACGGTTACTTCCTTCCGTCCGAGGGCACGAACAATGTCGCGCTGGCGATGTTCTCCTTTCCTAGCCTGGCGAAGTACGAAGAGTACAGGATCAGGTCTCTTGAAGACGCGGAATGCCAGGCTGCATTCAAATATGCAGAGGACACCCGCTGCATCGTCAGTTACGAACGAAGCTTCTTCCGCCCCGTCTTCGCCTAGAAAGCGTCCAGGCAAAAGGCGGGTATGCTGGTCACCTGATCAATGAGGAGCATCATGCCAGTAATCCGCATCGCCCAAAGGCAAGTCGAGACTGTCGAGACTTCCATGCCCGGTGTCGTGAACCGGGAAGAGTGGATCAGTGAGCCCGGCGGGCTGACTCAGTTTGGCGTTTTTATTCATCTGCTCATGCCGGGCACGCGCTCGTCGATCAAGCATTGGCACCTGTCGGAAGACGAGCTTATGTACGTTCTCGATGGGGAAGTAACCGTTGTCGAAGGAAGTGTTGAATCCACCCTCGGCCCTGGCGATGCCGCGACATTCCCGCTTGGTAGCCCGGTTGGCCACTATCTTTTGAACAGGAGCCAATCGCCGGTCCGGTGCATGATAGTGGGAACACGGGCACCAACCGACCGCATTACCTATCCCGACCATGACCGCGTGCTGCATCGGGACAGATCACAGCCCGACGATATCTGGACCGACTCGTCTGGCCGCGCTGCTGATAGCCCATACAAACAGTGGACGCCATGAGGAGCTGACCAATGAGCGAGCTCGAACGATTGGAAGCGATGTTTCGCGCACGGCCGGCAGGCCTCACCATTGAGCAACGCCGGGAGGCATGCGATGCGCTGGCCGAGCGCTACCCGACTGCGACGGATGTACGTGTCGATCCCGTTGTTGCGAACGGCATCCCCGCCGAATGGACCTCCACTCCTGCTGCGCGCGAAGATGCCGTGATTCTCTATTTGCACGGCGGTGGTTTTGTGTGGGGATCCTTGGCAAGTCATCGTCACTTTGTCAGCGAACTTGGACGTGCGGCGGAGATGAAGACATTCGCCCTCGATTACCGGCGCGCCCCGGAATTCCCTTTCCCCCATGCGCTGGAAGATGCCGTCAATGGATACCAGTACGTGCTGGATCGCGGCGTGCAGGTCACGGTGGCTGGCGATAGCGCGGGTGCTGGCCTGGCAGTCGCCATGCTGGTGCGTTTGCGCGCACTGGGCCTGCCCCAACCGGCAAGTACCGTCCTTTTCTCTCCCTGGGCAGACATGACCATTTCGGCGGGCAGCTACGCGCGAAATGCAGTACGCGACCCGGTGCTGAACCGTGAGCTGATGTTATTCCTCGCCGCACAATACCTCGGCGACCGGGAAAGGAATACCCCGCTGGCGTCGCCTGCTTTCGCCGACCTGCACGGCATCGCACCGCTCAACATCTTTGTCGGCGCGACCGAATCGTTATTGGACGACTCGATCGCCCTCGCACGCGCAGCCACGCTCGCGGACGTTCGCGTGCGGCTGGAGATATGGCCGAAGATGTTCCATTTCTGGCCTAACTACTACCCGGAACTGGCCGAAGGCAGGCAAGCTCTGAGCATGGCAGGGACGATATTGCGTGAGGCATTGGTAAGGTGACTAGCCGTCCGCTCGCCTGTGCGTGAATTGGCGGAACATGGATTTCACCTGGCCGACCAATTCGCTGTCCAATGCGCTCTTGCCGGCGAAATCAATCAGTTCCCCGGCCCGACAACCTACTGAGCGAAAGTCCTGCAGAGCATAAGTCTCACAGCCCATGTCCGAAATCTGCCGCGCCAGGGTAGAGATCTGCTGGCGAGTGGTCAGTTCGGGATGCACGGTGGTCCTGAATTCGTATGGCACGCCGCTCTCAAGCACCAGGCGGGCGGCGGCTTGAGCGGCCTGTGCGCTGCCGCTGGCCCCGGTGATTTCATCGTAGGCTTCGAATGAAGTCTTGATATCCAGCCCCACCCAATCCACCAGCGGCAGCACCTCCTTCAATCGCTCGGGGTAGATGCCAGCCGTGTGCAAGCCGACTTTAAAGCCCAGCGCCTTCACGCCGCGCATCGCATCTTCCAGGGCCGGATCAAGGGTTGGCTCGCCGCCGGAGAACACTACCGCATCGAGCAACCCTGCCCTTTCGGAGAGGAAGGCAAGCAAGTCACGCCATGCAATCGCTGCCTCACCGTCCCGCGGCTGCAAGTGCGGGTTATGGCAGTAGCCACAGCGCCAGGGGCAGCCCTGGACGAAGACCACGGCCGCCAGCTCACCTGGATAGTCGGTCGACGTGAACTTTGTGTAGCCTCCGACCTTGAGCTCCCTTTCAGCCATTGTTCCGGCGCTCGACGAAATAAGTGCGTTCGTTGAATTCCCCCTTCTTGCCGACGTTGAAGGACGAATATGGACGGTGGTAGCCCATCACGCGCGTCCAGACTTCACAGGGCTGGCGCTCGGCGTCGGTCAGGACGATTTCCTGGACTGGTTGCTTGGCGGTCATGCATATCTCCTCAGTTAAGTGAAAGTTCGCGCGCCTTGCGCGCTATGATGTCCTCATCGCATTTGGGACAGAATTCGTGCTTGCCGCTCAGGTAGCCGTGCTTCGGGCAGACCGAGAAAGTCGGCGTGACGGTGATATATGGCAGGCGGAAGCGGGTCAGGGCACGCTGCACCAGCCGGCGGCATGCATCGGCGCTCGATACCTGTTCAGTCATGTACAGGTGCAGAACGGTGCCGCCGGTGTACTTCCTCTGCAGCTCATCCTGCCGCTCCAGCGCTTCGAAAGGGTCGTCGGTAAAGCCGACCGGAAGCTGCGATGAATTGGTGTAGTACGGCATCTCCTTCGTGCCGGCCTGGATGATCGAGGGCATGCGCGCGCGGTCCTCCTTGGCAAAGCGGTAGGTTGTGCCCTCGGCCGGAGTCGCCTCAAGGTTATACATGTGCCCGGTCTCCTCCTGGAATTCCAGCATGCGGGCGCGAACGTGATCCAGCAGGCGTATTGCCAACGCGGCGCCGGCTTCGGTCGTGATGTCTTCCGAGTCGCGGCTGAAGTTGCGGATCATTTCGTTGATGCCGTTCACGCCGAGCGTCGAGAAGTGGTTGCGCAGCGTGCCGAGGTAGCGTTTGGTGTAGGGGAACAGGCCGCCATCCATCAGGCGCTGGATCACCTGGCGTTTGATCTCCAGGCTGGTCTTGCCGAGTTCGAGCAATTCGTCCACGCGCGCAAGCAGCGCAGCTTCATCGCCCGCAAACAGGTAGCCAAGACGGGCGCAGTTCAGCGTCACTACGCCGAGCGAGCCGGTTTGTTCGGCCGAACCGAACAGGCCGTTGCCTCGCTTGAGCAGTTCGCGCAGGTCAAGCTGCAGCCGACAGCACATGGAACGGATCATGTTCGGCTTGAGTTCCGAATTCACGAAGTTCTGGAAGTACGGCAGGCCGTAGCGCGCAGTCATCTCGAACAGCAGTTCGGCGTTCGGGCTGTACCAGTTGAAGTCCGGCGTGATGTTGTAAGTCGGGATCGGGAAGGTGAATGCCCGGCCTTTGGCGTCGCCGCGCATCATCACTTCAATGTAGGCGCGATTGATCATATCCATCTCGGCCTGCAGGTCGCCGTAGGTGAAGGGCATTTCTTCGCCGGCGATCACCGGCACCTGCTCCTGGAGGTCTTCCGGACAAGTCCAGTCGAAAGTGAGATTGGTAAATGGTGTCTGCGTTCCCCAGCGTGACGGGACATTCAGGTTGTAGATCAGCTCCTGCATGGTTTGCAGGACCTGTTCATATTCCAGACTGTCCTTGCGTACGTAAGGCGCCATGTAGGTATCGAAGGAGCTGAATGCCTGCGCTCCGGCCCACTCGTTTTGCAGCGTGCCGAGGAAGTTCACGATCTGGCCGGCTGCGCTGGAGAGGTGCTTCGGTGGCGCCGATTCCACCTTTCCCGGCACGCCGTTCAGGCCTTCGTTCAGCAAGGTGCGCAACGACCATCCGGCGCAGTAACCTGCCAGCATGTCGAGGTCGTGGATGTGGATGTCGGCATTGCGGTGCGCCGCGCCGACTTCGCGCGGGTAGACGTGGTCGAGCCAGTAGTTGGCGATCATCTTGCCGGAGATGTTGAGGATCATGCCGCCCAGGGAGTAACCCTGGTTGGCATTGGCGTTCACGCGCCAATCGAGCTGCTGCAGGTATTCATCGATCGAGGACTGTACGTCCACCGTGGTCTTGCGGGTCGAATTCATCGTCTTGATAGTCTACATATTGTGTCAAAACGAATCTTACACACTAAATATAGTAATCGACGCCGCTAGAGTTCCGATTTTTGATTTCCTTGATCCAGTTTAAATTTGATAAGATTTGCGCATAACGAATAGCCAAGCCCCTACTTTGTGAAACGAGCACTTTTCATTTGCACCCAAAACCGCTTGCGCAGCCCGACGGCGGAACACATCTTTGCCGGTTGGCCGGATGTCGAGACCGATTCGGCAGGCCTGGGCAATGATGCCGACGTGCAGTTGTCGACCGAGCAGATAGCGTGGTCGAACATCATCTTCGTGATGGAGAAGGCCCATCGCAACCGCCTCTCCCGGAATTTCAGGGCTCACCTGAACGGCAAGCGCGTGATCTGCCTCGACATCCCTGATGATTACGAGTACATGCAGCCCGAATTGATCCGCCTTCTGGAAGCTAAGGCCGGCAAGTTCTTGCGCTAAACGTGGCTGCCTTTCGCATATGTCCAATCATTCGATCGCTCAGCTTGGACGCAGCCCAAACGATGCACCCGCCGGCGCACGTCCCGCCACGGCCCAGTTCAAACGCATTAACCGGGAGCAGCGCTACAAAAGGAGCGGTCCAGGCTATTTGTTATGCTGGACCTTCTCGCCAAGCGGAGAATGACGATGCCTAACAGGAGCATTGATGGCTATGAGATCGAATTCACCGGCGAACTGCTGGAAGGTACGAAGCTATGGGGCGCCTATGTATCCATCTTCGCCCCTTCTGCGAACCCGATGCATATGACGCATGTCTATCCAAAGCGTCGCGTGTCGGCGGACCTCACCTTATTGGACCAGCAAGCCGCCGAAGCCGAGGCCGAACGCGCCGCATTGAAAATCCTTGAAGACTTGCGCTCCTGATTTTATGCAGAGAAATCCAAACACCCGATTCACCCTGGCCCGGCAGCTTCGCACCTGCGCTATCATGTCCGCAATCGCGGTCGCCATCATCGCGTTGCTCCACGATAAACCCTACCTGTCCAAGCTACATGCCGGCATGCCGTTGCTGCTGCAAGCCGGCATAGGCCTGACGGTTGGCTTACTGTATTGGGCGTTCGGCGTCATCGGTTTCAAGTATGCCGCAGCACGAAAGACAAACCGATCTACTGTTGAAAGCTACAGCCGCCTGGACTTGAGCGGCTGGAACCCCGTCTGGATCGCATTGGCAGCGGGCTTTGGCGAAGAGCTGTTATTCCGCGGAGCGTTGCAACCCCTTCTTGGCATCTGGTTCACTTCCGCGCTATTCGTCCTCGCGCACACGAGGGCTTACAAGTTCAATGAGCTGACCGGGCGGGTGCTGATCCAGGCTGGCAGCGTCTTTGTCGTAAGCGTCTTCTTCGGCTACATTACGCAGTATGTCGGGCTACTCGCCGCGATGGTCATTCATGCCGCTATCGACATCGTCGGCCTGTACGCAATCCGCCGCATGGCATCTCAAACGCCGGCAGTTGCCTGACTACTGCGCGTGCAGCAGGTCGTTCTCCGCGAGTTCGTCTTTTGCGGGAGCGTTGCGGGGCAAGGTGATGATTACGGTCGTACCTTTTCCGACCTCGGAATCGACGTGGATGGTTCCGCGCAAGACACCGGTAACAAGGTTGTAGACGATATTCATGCCGAGCCCAGAACCGCCCTGCCCCATTTTCGTGGTGAAGAAGGGATCGTACACCTGGCGCAGGGTACGTGCGCTCATGCCATTGCCGTCGTCGGCGAAGCGCAGTTCGACATTTTCCTCGTCCATTTCAACAGCGCTGATCGTGATGCGGCCGGATTCGCGTCCTTCAAAGGCATGCATGATGGCGTTCTGAATCAGGTTACTCAACACCTGTCCAATGCTGCCGGGATAGGAGATAAAGGTCAGCGTCTCCGGCATCCACACCTTCACCTCGCAATTGGCACGGCGCAGCTGGGCCGAATAGGTGGCAAGCGTGTCGTGCACCACCCCATGCAGGTTGAACGAACGCCGTTTGTCTGAAGTCTGGTCGACGGCCACTTGCTTGAAGGAGTGGATCAGGTCCGCCGCGCGCGTCAGTGAATTGGTGATGATCGAGCACGCCATGCGCGCATCCTTCAGATGCGTATCGAGCGCGGAGCGCTTGATACCGCCCTCGGAAAGCTGGCGTTCAAATTCCTTGCACATATCGCTCAAGGCGGTCGCGGTCAGCAGGCTGTTGCCGATCGGCGTGTTCAGTTCATGCGCAATGCCGGCCACCAGCGCGCCCAGAGATGCCATCTTTTCCGAAGTGATCAGGTTCGCCTGCGCCTGCTTCAACGTCAGCAGCACAGCCGACAAATCCTTGTGTGCCAGTTCCACATTGGCCTTTTGCAATGCCAGCTCACTCAGGCTGCGTTCCAGGCCATGCTTGGTGTCGACCAGCGCGGCCTCGGTCTGCTTGCGCTCGGTGATATCGATGATCACCCACACGCAGCCCTTGCGCGGTTCCTCCTGGTCCAGCATTCGCCCGTTCACCATGCACCACAGGCGCCGTCCGCTGGAGCTGGCCAGCTCCAGTTCGAAATGCATTGGGCTGCCGTCCGCCACGCAGGCAAAGGGATCGTTTAACCCCCCTGTCAGCATATTGCAGGAACGGCCCGCCAGCTCGCCGGGCTGGTAGCCCATCATCTCCTCCAGCCCACGATTGCAGCGCACGATCACGCCGTTGGCGAATAGTCCGATGCCGACAATGGCGCTGTCCTGCAGCGCACGCAGTTCATCGGCTGTCACCCGGAGCTTTTGCGCCAGCGCGCGGCGCCGCTGCAGCGTCATGATCTGCGCGCCAATCAGGGCGCTGATGATAAAGCCCGCCAGGCCGATCACGGTAATCAGCCTGAGGTCGCGGCTGTAACGTTCGCTTGCATGGCCTTCGAATGTCATGACCCAGCGCCGCTCACCGACATCGAGCGGAATCTTGCTGACCAGGCCTGGCAGCGGCGGCAGGCGCTCGCCCGATCCAAGCTTGCCGAAGCTGTTGAACATCAGGTTATCGACTGTTGGGGGCCTATTGCCGCCGTCGCTGATATAACCCGCGTCGTTGATGTTGACATAGAGATGCTGCAGCATCGGGCTGTCGATGGTTTCCGACATCAGGTCGTTGACGCGGAACACGATGGCGACAAAGCCAACCAGCGCCGCATCACGTTCCTGTTCCGTCAGCAGCGACGCGCCACGCCGGTAGATGGGTGCACGCGCCACAAAGCCGGGCTGGCCGCTGATATCCTGCACCAGGGTGATACGTTCAGTGGCCACTACGCGGCCAGTGGCTTTGCCCAGTTGCAAGGCTTTGTAATGCGGCGGCAAGGCGGCGAGATCGAGGCCAAAGGCATTTTCATTGCCCCGCATTGGCTCGTTATACTCGATCAGGAAGTGCTCCGGCCGCACCGATGCCGGATGCACCTTGTAGTCGGGATAGCCGCCGCTTTGCAGGCTGTCGTCGGCGCGGATACGTGCCGCATAGGCATCTAATTGGCTGGAAGGCACGCGCCGCACGAACTGGATGGCCTGGAAGCCGGGATAGCGGCGCTTGAGGTCCAGCTCGCGCACGTAGCGGCTGAATTCCACACGCGAGACATCGTCCTTCACCGCGAACACGCCCTTAATACTCAGCAGCATGTCGAAGTAGGTTTGCAGGCGAAGCTGGGTATCGCGCGCTATCTTTTGCGTATCGCGCTGGAAGGCTTCATTGGTTTGGCGGTCCTGCACATTCATCACGAACATGCAGACCCACACGGTAACGCAAATACCGACAATAAAGGCCAGGTATCCGTGTATGCGCATGCTTGCTCCGACAGGACTGTGGAGACGACTATAGCATAGGGAAATCCATAATTCGCTGGGGAAACGGTCGGCCGTTGTTAGTGCGTCGTATCCTGATACCGCACCGTAATTTCCATCACTCGCTCCTCTGCAGCCAGCAATGCGTCGACCACATCCGGATCGAACTGCTCACCGCTGCCCTGGCGGATCAGCTCGATCGCGGTCTCGTGCGTAAACGCCGGGCGGTAGACCCGCCGGGACACCAGTGCGTCATAGACATCCGCCACGGCGACCAGGCGCGCCGATACCGGAATGGCATCACCCGCCAGGCCCTGCGGATAACCCGAACCATCGTAGCGCTCCTGATGGCTGTAGGTAATTTCGCGCGCAAAACGCAGGAAGGCATTGGAGAAACCCAGCTCGCGCTCCACCCCGGCGATGGCATCGCGCCCATGCACCGTGTGCAGCTTCATGATCTCGAATTCCTCCGGCGTCAGTTGGCCCGGCTTGAGCAGGATCGCATCCGGAATGCGCACTTTGCCGATGTCGTGCAGCGGGGCTGCTTTGAACAGCAAGGGAATATGCGCTTCGACCAGTTCATCGGCAAAGCGCGGATTACCCTGCAACTGGCGCGCCAGCGCCAGCACGATGTGCTGGATACGGCGCAAGTGCGAAGGGTCTTCCTCATCGCGCCATTCGGCCAGGCTGGCGATGGCCCAGGCGGCCGCATCGGCAATCTGGCCCAGTTCATTGAGCTGGGTACGCTGGCGCTGCACCTTCGCTTGCACCTCGCGCAACTGCAGGTGGGTAGCGATGCGGGCGCGCAGCAATTCCGGCACCAGCGGTCGCGCCACCACATCCGATGCACCTTCGGCAATGGCGCTTTGCTCCAGCTCCGGCTGGCCGCGTTCGATCATGGCGATCAGCGGAATGCTGGCCGTATCCGGATTGCCGCGCAGGCGTTGGCAAACCGCAAAGCCATCGCGCACCACATCGACCAGGATCAGGTCTGGACGCGGTAGCTGCTGTGCCACGGCAAGCGCGCTGTCACCGTCGACGGCCGCGCGCACAGCGTACTTGTCTTCCAGCAGGTGGCTGAGCTGCCGCAGGTGGTCAGCCGATCCATCAACGATCAGCAGCAGCGGCTTGGTCTTTGGGCTCTTCATTGCGGCATGATACCGCACGGGAACATCCAGCAGGGGATGTTCAATCTGCGAGTGCAGGTGAACCGTCCGGCAGGAACGCACCGAAGCAACGGGTGCATTCAATGCAGAACAGGTGCGCCACCCGCACATTCTTCTGGCGCAGGACCAATTGCAGGTGGCCCTCCTCGCAAATGGGACAGGTCTCGCGCATGGTGCCGCAGGCCAGGACGTCGTCCGCCAGGTAGTTTTCGTCGTAACGTACACCATCAACGACGCGCTGCGGGTCAAGCTCAACCAGGAAAAGCACGGGCTCCGGGCCTCGCTGGTCGGGCACTGGGTAGGCGCCTGAATGATAGTGATTCATTTGATTCATTGTCATCCCCTTTGCCCAGCGCAGGTTACGGGCACTTTAACGATAGTCAAAGATTCCTCATCAGGCAAGGTCAGCGAGAAAAATTGCTTGCAATTAGATCGCGCACTACATATACTCCTGTCCATGGATACGAAAACATTAGACCTGGAGCAGGTTCCCAAGCTCGACCAGCAATTGTGCTTCGCCTTGTACTCGACGTCCCTGGCGATGAACAAGCTGTACCGCAAACTGCTGCGCAAGCTGGGCCTGACCTACTCACAATACCTGGTCATGATGGTGTTGTGGGAACAGGACGAGCAAACGGTGTCAGCCCTGGGCGACCGCCTCTTCCTCGACTCGGCCACGCTGACTCCGCTGCTGAAGCGGATGGAGCAGGCGGAACTGATCACCCGCACCCGCTGTCCGCAAGACGAGCGCCAGGTGATCATTGCCCTCACGCCGCACGGCAGCGAACTGCGGAACGAAGGTGCCAAGCTGCCGGCCTGCGTCCTCGGCGCCAGCGGCTGCGACCTGGAGCAAGTGATCCGCCTGCAACGCGAACTGTCCGTACTGCGCACCAGCCTGATGAACAACGCATAAAACCAGATGTCCACCCTGGGGTCAGGAACAAAGGTGGACATTTTTTTATATCAATTAGGTAGCACACTATTTAATCGCCAACAAAGGAGAATCACCATGAAAAACGCCATTTCTGCTTCCGCCCTCGCCCTCTTTGCCGGTTCCGCCCTCGCTGCCAGCTTGCCAGGCGTCGAGCCGCACACCGCACAATTCCTGAAAGCCATCGAGGGCGGCGCACCGCTCGAATCACTGAGCCCGGCCGATGCCCGCCAAGTGCTGGTCGGCGCCCAGAAAGGCGCCAGGCTGCCGGCCGCCGACGTCTCCGACAAGGTGATCGACGTCGACGGCGAAAAGGTCAAGCTGCACATCGTGCGCCCGGCCGGCGCCAAGGGCACCCTGCCCGTGTTCATGTTCTTCCACGGCGGCGGCTGGGTATTGGGTGACTTCGCGACCCATGAACGCCTGGTGCGCGACCTGGTGGTCAATTCCGGCGCCGCGGCAGTCTTCGTTGACTACACCCCATCGCCGGAAGCCGGCTATGGCGTGGCAATCAAGCAAGCGTATGGCGCAACCAAATGGGTCGCAAAGAATGGCAAGGAAATCAATGTCGACGGTTCCCGCCTGGCAGTAGCCGGCAATAGCGTCGGCGGAAATATGGCAGCCGTCGTCGCGCTGATGGCGAAAGACCAGGGGCAGCCCAAGCTGCGCGCCCAGGTCCTGTTGTGGCCCGTCACCGATGCCGATTTCGACAATGCATCGTACAGGCAGTTCGCCGAAGGCCACTTCCTGACCCGCAATGCGATGAAATGGTTCTGGGACAATTACACGACGGACCTGGCCAAGCGCAAGGAAATCTACGCCTCGCCTTTGCAAGCCTCGATCGAGCAACTCAAAGGCTTGCCCCCCACCCTGATCCAGACCGCCGAATTCGACGTACTGCGTGACGAAGGTGAAGCCTATGGCAAGAAGCTGGATGCGGCCGGTGTCGAAACCGCCACCATCCGCTACAACGGCATGATCCACGACTTCGGCCTGCTCAACGTGCTGTCCAACGTACCCGGCACCAAAGCCGCCATGCGCCAGGCCGGCCAGGAACTGAAATTCCGCCTGAAGTGAAAGATGAAAGTCGGGGTCAGCTCCGGCAATCGGACATTTGCCGAAGGCAAATGTCCGATTGCCGGAGCTGACCCCGACTTTCACAATGGATGTTTCAGGTTTTTTACAAATAAAGAAAGTGTCGCAAGGAAAAGCTCTCTAGAATAGCCCGGCATTTATTACAACAAGCCTGGGGATTCGATGAAACGCTTTCAATTCGGCCTTGCCGCACTTTGCCTGACGGCGACGGCCTTCGCTGCCGAGCCATTCGATGACAAGTTCCGCCAGCTCGAAGAGCTGCTGCCTTCCGCCAACCAGTACCGCACCGCTTCCGGCGCTCCCGGCCACGCCTACTGGCAGCAGCGCGCGGACTACACGATCCGCGCCACGCTGGATGAGGCGAACCGCGCCATCTCGGGCAGCGGCCAGGTCACCTACCATAATAATTCGCCCGACACCTTGCACTACCTGTGGCTGCAGCTCGACCAGAACATTTACAGATCGGATTCGGACGCACGCATGACCATGACCGCACCTTCGCGCGAGGCGTGGGGCCGTGCCAGGAACGATGAAGACGGTTTGAAGTATGACGGCCTGCGTAATATCCTGGCCGGCCGCGATTTCGACGGCGGCTTCAAGATCGGCTCCGTCAAAAATGCCGGCGGTGCTCCGCTGAAGTACGCCATCAACCGCACCATGATGCGCATCGACTTGCAGCAGCCGCTGAAGCCGGGCGAGAAGTTCAGCTTCTCCATCGACTGGAGCTACAAGATCAACGAGCAGAAAGTCCTGGGCGGCCGCTCCGGCTACGAGTACTTCGCCGAAGACAAGAACGCGCTGTTCGAGATCGCCCAGTGGTTCCCGCGCATGGCTGCCTACTATGACGTGTACGGCTGGCAGCACAAGCAGTTCCTGGGGTCCGGCGAATTTACGCTGGAATTCGGCGACTACGACGTGCAGATCACCGTGCCGGCCGACCACATCGTCGCTTCCACCGGCGAACTGCAAAATCCGAACGAAGTGCTGAGCGCTACCCAGCGCGAGCGGCTGGCCAAGGCCCGCACCAGCAAAACCCCGGTCCTTATCGTGACCCAGGCGGAAGCCGAGCAGGCCGAGAAGAGTCAGGCCAAGGGCTCCAAGACCTGGCATTTCAAGGCCAGGAACGTGCGTGACTTCGCCTGGGCTTCTTCGCGCAAGTTCATCTGGGATGCGCAGGGCTACAAGAAGGATGGCAGCAACCTGATGGCCATGTCCTTCTATCCGAAGGAAGGCAACCCGCTGTGGGAGAAGTATTCGACCGCCGCCATCATCCACACCATCGAGCAGTACAACAAGTACAGCTTCGACTACCCGTACCCGACCGCGATTTCCGTCAACGGCCCGGTGGGCGGGATGGAGTATCCGATGATCTCCTTTAACGGTCCACGCCCAGTGAAGGACAGGAAAACCGGCGAAATCACCTACACCAAGCGCGCCAAGTACGGCTTGATCGGGGTGGTGATCCACGAGGTCGGCCACAACTACTACCCGATGATCATCAACAGCGATGAACGCCAGTGGACCTGGATGGACGAGGGGCTGAACACCTTCGTGCAGTCGCTGGCACAGGAAGCCTGGGAAGAGGACTATCCCGCCGGCCGCGGCGACCCGCGCTTCATCGTTGACTACATGCGTTCAAAGAACCAGGTGCCGATCATGACCAACTCGGAGTCGCTGCTCCAGTTCGGAAACAACGCCTATGCCAAGCCGGCGGCGGCGCTGAACGTGCTGCGCGAGACCGTCCTGGGGCGCGAACTGTTCGACTATGCTTTCCGCGAGTACGCGCGCCGCTGGAAGTTCAAGCGCCCGACCCCGGCCGACTTCTTCCGCACCATGGAAGACGCTTCGGGCACCGACCTTGACTGGTTCTGGCGCGGCTGGTTCTACACCACCGATGCGGTGGACGTATCGATCGACGGCATCAGCGAGTACGGCGTGAGCACCAGGAAGCCGGAAACCGAAAAAGCCTGGAAGAAGGCACAGCGCGATGCCGAGCCGGTCTCCATCATCGACCAGCGCAACAAAGGCATGGTGCGCAAGGTGGACGAGCAGCCTGCGTTGAAGGATTTCTACAACGAGCACGACGACTTCACCGTCACCAACGCCGATCGCAATAAGTATGCCGAGCAGACCAAGGACCTGGAACAGTGGGAGAAGGATCTGCTGGCCCAGGGCAAGCACCTGTACCTGGTGGACTTCTCGAACTTGGGCGGCCTGGTGACCCCGCTGGTCCTGCAGATCGAGCTGAAGTCGGGCAAGAAGTATATCGAGCGCGTTCCTGCTGAAGTGTGGCGCTACTCGCCGAAGAAGGTCACCAAGGTTATCGTGACTGACGAGCCGCTGGTGTCGCTGGTGCACGACCCGTACTGGGAAACCGCCGACATCGACCAGTCGAACAACGCCTGGCCGCGCAAGGTGACGCCTTCGCGCCTGGAACTGTTCAAGGCGCGGCAACCCGACAACATGATGAAGGACTTCAACACCCCGCTCAAGAAGCAGGACGCGGAAGCAGGTAACAAGCAATGATGCGTTTCAAGGCCGCCCTCACAGCGGCGCTGCTCTGGTGCGGCACCGCCGCCCAAGCCCACAATTTTCACGTGGGTTTGACCGAGATCAGCTTCAACCCACGCACGGGCAGCACGGAAGTGGTTCATACTTACACGGCGCATGATGTGGAAGCGTTGCTGATGAACCTGTACCAGCGCCGCTTTGACCTTGGGTTGGAGGAGGACCAGGCCGTGTTCCGTCGCTACCTCGAAAAGCAGTTCCGCATCACAGTCAACGGCAAGCCTTTGCCGCTGCAGTGGGTTGGCATGCAGGCCAATGTCGACAGCGTCAACGTGTTCCAGGAAATCGAAAAGACCGAACTGCCGCCAGGCGCCGTTCTGCTGGATGGCGTGCTGACCGACTTCCTGCCGCAGCAAGTCAACAACGTCAATGTCAGCGGACCTGGCCGCCCGGCAGCCTCCATCGTTTTCAATCGCGAACGCCGTGAACAGCCGCTCCCTTAAGAACGGGCGGGGGCCGGCCATGGTCCTGGCCTGGCTGCTCGCCCCGGCCGCCGCATATGCCGACGATCCCTTCATGCAGCGCGTGCTGGTCGAAGGTGCGCGCGCCAGCCAGCTTGGCGTGGCCGATTCGGCCGGCATGGGCAGCGTGTCGCAGCGCCAGCTCGAAGCACGCACCATTTACCGTCCCGGAGAATTGCTGGAAGCGACGCCCGGCCTGGTGGCCAGCCAGCACAGCGGCGAGGGCAAGGCCAACCAATTCTACCTGCGCGGCTTCAACCTCGACCACGGCACCGACCTGCGCACCACGGTCGATGGCATGCCGGTCAACCAGCGCAGCCATGCACACGGCCAGGGCTGGACCGACCTGAATTTCATCATCCCGGAACTGGTGGCGCGGCTCGATTACAACAAGGGCCCGTACAACGCCAGTACCGGCGATTTCTCCTCCGCCGGCGCCACGGCGATCGGTTACTCCAGCCGTTTGCCGAATAGCCAGGCCAGCATTACCGCAGGCGGGAACGGCTACGGGCGCACGCTGTTGGCCGGCTCGCACGACGCAGACGGCAGCGGCGGCGCGGGCAGTCCCAGCGCCTGGCTTTACGCGCTGGAGGCAGTCCATAACGACGGCCCCTTCACGCGCGGCGACAATTTCCGCAAGCTGAACGCAGTGCTGCGCTACAGCTCCGGCTTCGCCAACAACGGCTACACCATCACTGCCATGGCCTATCGCGGTGCATGGAATGCGACCGACCAGATTCCGCAGCGCGCGGTGGACAGCGGCTTGCTGGGCCGCTTCGACGGCATCGACTTGAGCGACGGCGGGCAGGCGCGCCGTTTCAGCCTGTCCGCGGCATGGGCCCGCAGCGACGAGAAACAGACCACACGCGCTAACGCCTACATCGTCAACAACCGTCTCGAGCTGTTTTCCAACTTCACTTACTTCCTGGAAGATCCCGTGCATGGCGACCAGTTCGCCCAGCCGGACCGCCGCGTGACCAGCGGTTTCGAGGCAAGCCACAGCTGGCATGACCATATGGACGATATGGCGTGGAGCACAACGATCGGCCTGCAGGCGCAGAACGACAATATCTTCAACGCCTTGCAACGCACGGAAGCGCGCCAGGTGCTGGCGACCGTGCGCGCCGACCATATTGTCGAAACCAGTGCCGCACTCTATTTGCAGCAGCGCCTGCGCGTCACGCCATGGCTGCGCGGCGAAGCCGGCGTGCGCCTGGACCGCTACCGCTTCGCTGTCGGTGGCGCAGGGCGCGCCGGCCAGACCCTGGCCAGTCCGGGTATCAGCCTGGCCTTCGGTCCCTGGTCGCGCACCGAGCTTTACTTCAATGCTGGCCGCGGCTTCCACAGCAACGACGCGCGCGGCGTGACGCAGGCACAGGAGCGCGCAACACCGCTGGCCCGCTCGCGTGGACTCGAGTTCGGCCTGCGCAGCGAAGAGGTCAAAGGCCTGCAGACCGTACTTGCGCTGTACCGGCTGGACTTCGATTCGGAGCTGGTCTACCTCGGCGATGCCGGTAATACTGAGGCAGGCCGCCCGAGCCGCCGTTACGGGGTCGAATTGTCCAACTACTACAAGCCGTTCAAGTGGCTGTCCCTGGACGCCGACCTCGCTTTTGCGCGCGGCCGCTTCCGCCGCGCCGCGCCGCAAGGAGACCGCATCCCGGGCGCAGTCGAAGGTGTCGCGCAACTGGCCGCCACCATCACGCCGGCCGGGCCCTGGTCCGGCGCCATGCGCCTGCGCTGGTTTGGTCCGCGTCCGCTGGTGGAAGACAACTCTGTCCGCTCCCAAGCCAGTGCCACCGTCAACGGCCGCATGGCTTACAAGCTCGGCGCCCGCGCCACGCTGGAGCTGGAAGGATTCAACCTCGCCAACCGCCGGGTATCGGCCATCGACTACTTCTACGAATCGCGCCTGAAGGGCGAGGCCGAGGCAAAGCCGGACATCCATTTCCATCCGATCGAGGCCCGCTCCTTCCGCCTCAGCCTGAATTACATATTCTAAGTACAATAAGGGCATGATGACGCCCTTGCCCCAATTGATCCACACCCTGCGCAGCGCCGGCTACGCCCTGCTCAAGCCGGCCGACGTGGCCAGCCTGGCCGGCTGCACCTTGGATGAACTGAACTCCCTGGTCCCGAGCTGGGACGATCTGGTCCCGGACAACTACCTGAAGGACGGCGGCCGCTACCGCCGCCGTCGCCACTCCTGCTTCGTGCATGACGGCCTGGCCCTCGACCAGACCCCGCACCGGGCCCACTGGCAGCCGGTCGAATACAACGCCCTGCACGGCGGCATGCGCCGCCTGTTCGAGCCGGTTGCACCGCAGACCGCCGCCAATCCGGCCTGGACCAGGCTGGTGGCAGCCATCGGCCAGGCCTGCGCCCAGGTGCGCGGCCAGCACCCATGGTATGTGGAAGCCCACCAGTTCCGCATCGACACCACCGACGGCATCGGCCGGCCCACGCCGGAAGGCGCCCACCGCGACGGCGTCGATTTCGTCGCCGTGCTGCTGGTCGGCCGTCATGGCATCAAGGGCGGCGAGACCCGCGTGTTCGAGGCCGATGGGCCGAACGGCAAGCGCTTCACCATGACCGAGCCGTGGACCCTGCTGCTGCTTGACGATGCGGCTGTCATCCATGAATCGACCCCAATCCAGCCCCTGGACGGCCATGGCCACCGCGACACACTGGTCCTCACCTATCGTGACGGCGGTTTCCAAGGCGGGTGAAAAAACGGTATAGTCTGAACACCCAACCATTTCGGAGGTGACTTGGACTCCAGCTACGATATCGCGCCCGATGAGCTGGAAATACTCATCGTGGAAGACAGTCCGACCCAGGCTGAGCGCCTGCGGCGGCTGATCCGGTCCTCGGGCTATCACGCCAGGGTGGCTGCCAACGGCAAGCTGGCGCTGGCTGATATCCGCGAGCACAAGCCGCACCTGGTCCTGTCGGACATCGTCATGCCCGAGATGAACGGCTATGAACTGTGCCGCGCCGTCAAGGCCGACCCCACGCTGCGCGACATCCCTGTCATCCTGGTCACCTCGCTGACTGACCCCAAGGACATCATCCGCGGCATCGAATGCGGCGCCGACAACTTCATCCGCAAGCCCTACGCCGAAGACTACCTGCTGAACCGCATCGGCCAGATGCTGGTCAACCAGAAGCTGCGCAAGAACTCCAGCATGGAGGTCGGTATCGCCCTCTACCTGGGCGACCAGAAGCACTTCATCAATGCCGAGCGCCAGCAAATTCTCGACCTGCTGATTTCAACTTACGAGCAGGCGGTGCAGGTCAATAGCGAACTGCAGGCGCGTGAACGGCAGGTGATCGAACTGAATATGCGCCTGGCCCACCATGCGGGCGAACTGGAAACCATCAACCGCGAAATCGCGCTGAAGAACCTGGAGCTGGCTGAAGCAAGCCGCATGAAGTCGGCCTTCATCGCCAATATGTCGCACGAACTGCGCACGCCGCTGAACGCCATCATCGGCTTCACCGGCGCACTGCTGATGAAGCTGCCCGGCCCGCTGACCGACGAGCAGGACCGACAGCTCAATACCATCCGTAACAGCGCGCGCCACCTGCTCTCGCTGATCAACGATATCCTGGATGTGGCCAAGATCGAGGCCGGCAAGGTCACCCTGTCGCTGGAGTCCGTGCCATGCCAGCAGCTGATGGGTGAAGTGGCCGACACCCTGCGCCCGCTGGCCGCGCAGAAGGGCCTGGAAGTCTTGATCGACATGCCCGAGCAGCCGATCGTGCTGCAGACCGACCGCCGCGCGCTGGCGCAAATCATGATCAACCTGGCCAACAACGCCATCAAGTTCACTGAGAAAGGCATGGTCAAGCTGGCCCTCAGCCAGCGCACCGACGACGAGCAGGCCCTGATCACCGAGTTCAGCGTGACCGACAGCGGCAGCGGCATCAAGGAAGAAGACCAGGCCAAGCTGTTCCAGGCCTTCTCGCAACTGGACAACACCTCGACCCGGCATGTGGAAGGCGCGGGCCTGGGCCTTTACCTGAGCCAGAACCTGGCCAACCTCCTCGGCGGCTCGCTGTTCTTCAGCAGCGACTTCGGCAAAGGCAGCACCTTCACGCTCGCGCTCAAATGTCGGCACGCATCCTGATCATCGAAGACAACCAGGCCAATATGGACCTGATGACGTACTTGCTGCAGGCTTTCGGCCACCAGCCCTTGTGCGCCACCGATGGCGAGATGGGCGTGGCGCTGGCCGCCAGCGCCACGCCGGACCTGATCCTGTGCGATCTGCACCTGCCAAAGCTCGACGGAATGGGGGTCGTGGCACGCTTGCGCGCCGATCCCGCCACACGCCAGATCCCGGTCCTGGCTGCCAGCGCCCTGCCCGTCACGGACGGCTGCGCAGCCCTGCGCCGCGCCGGCTTTTCCGGCTGCCTGCCCAAGTCGCTGGAGCCCGACGTCCTGATCCCGGCACTGGAAAGCTTCCTTCCCCCGCAGCTGCGCTCAGGCAACGCCCCGCCGGCGCCGGCGGATTCGGCCCCTGCGCCTGGGCCCGCTGCCGCGGCGCCTTGCGCAAGCGCCGGGCGCGCCCGCGTCTTGCTGCTTGACGCCGCGCCCGAGAATGCCGGCCTGGTGGCCGCCATCCTGGCGCACAGCGGCTACACCGTCAGCACAGCTGCCAATCCAATGGATGCCGGCGCGCTGCTGGACGGGCATGCGTTCGACCTGGTGCTGTGTGAACTGGGATTGCTGGAGGCAGGCCGTCTGGCCTTCCTGGGCGACGCGCTGGAAATGGCGCCCGGGCTGCCGGTGCTGGTAATTCGCCCCGATGACGAAGACGACCTGGGAGCGCTCGGCGCGGGACGCCGGCGCAGCGTGCTGTCCCACCCGCTCGACCCGCAGCAGCTGGTAGCGGAAATCGACAGCTTGCTTGGCCTGGCCAGGCGCTAGGCCAGCACCAGCCACCCCAGCGCGATCAGGCTGAACACTGCGGCAACCATGCCAAGCGCATTCTCAGACCGTTCATCCGGACTGGTCAACTTCCAAAGAAACTTCAACATTCTTGTTGTCCCCAACCACGTCCCAACGCCATGCACGCGCCGGGATCCTGCACCATTTTAGCGCTTCCGGCGCGCAGCGGCGCTCAGGACAGCGCCAGTTTCAGGCCAACAACTTCAAACGGCCGCCAGCCGGCAAGCCGGGGAAAGCCCGCGCCAGCGCGGCATCCGGCAAGCGCAGGTGGCGCTCGGCCACGTGCGCCAGCACCTGGCGGAAATCGGTGGTGACCGGCAGGTCGCGGCCTTCGTTCAGCTGCGCGTCGGCCAGCCCCTGCCATTCGCCAGCGACCTTGCCGCCCTGCAACTTCCCGCCCAGCAGCCACATCGCGTTGCCGTGGCCATGGTCGGTGCCGCGATTGCCGTTCTCGCGTGCGGTGCGGCCGAATTCGGACATCACCACGATCACCGTGTCGTCGAACAGCGGACCAAGGCGTTGCGCCAGCGTCGCCAGTCCCTGCCCCAGCGGCTGCAGGCGGTTGGCCAGCTGGCCGCTGCCAGCCCCCTGGTTGGCGTGGGTATCCCAGCCGCCCAGGGCAATGAAGGCGAGCTGGATATTCGCGTTATTGCGCATCAACGTGGCCAGCCTGCCGGCATCGTCCGGAAAACCATTGGGCAGCGGAGCACCGTTATCGGCCGCCTGCATTTCGGACAGCATGCCGCTGTTGGCGGCGGCCATCACTTCTTCATGCGCCTTGCGCCCGGCCAGGTATACCTTGCCGTAACGCTCATGGCCGGCATATAAGGCGTCGAAGGCGCTGGCAACCTGCGGCCGGTCGAGCGGCGTGCTGCGCGTACCCGCAGCGCCATTGGCAAGGTTGGTTGCAGGCAACGCACCGGACAGTACACGCGGCATCACGGGGCCGATGCTGAGCGCCCGGGTCGGCGTCGTTTCGCCGGGCAGGCCGCCAAGCAGGCGGTTCATCCAGCCGTCCTGCGTGCTCTTCACGCCCGGCGTGGCCGATTCCATATAGTCTTGTGCGTCGAAATGCGAACGGCTGGCATCGGGCGAACCGCTGGCGTGCACGAAGGCCAGCTTCTTCTGCTGCCACAATGGCAGCAAGGGTGCCAGCGCCGGATGCAGGCCAAAGTAGCCGTCCAGGTCCAGCGCGCCGCCATCGGCGCCTGGCTTGGCCAGCGCAATATTCGGGCGCAGGCGGGCATACTCCGGGTCGGCCACCGGCGCCACCACATTCAGGCCGTCTACTGCGCCGCGCAGCATGACGACGATCAGCTTTTTCGCCGTTGGCGCAGTGCTGCCGGAGGCCATGGTCGCCGCCCAGGCTTGAGGGCCAAGCGGCAGTACCAGGCCGGCGCCGGCGGCAAAGGCATTCAGGAATTGGCGTCGTTGCATGGGGTGCTCCGTTAGCGTTGCATGAAGTCGGGGCTGGCAAGCAGCATGGCTGCGCGCAGGCGCTCATTGCTGGCGGCGACGATGGCCGCAGTCCTCTTCGATACGGACACGCCCAGCGCCTGCTGCACGGCGTCGGCATCGGCGCCGGAGGAGAGTGCCAGCGCATAGCCGATGCGGCGGCTCAGCCCATCGGGGTTGAGCCAGGCGTCTTCCGTGTTCTTGTAGCCGTCCGGCGTCTGGCAGCCGTACAGCGGCATGCCTAGGCGGTTCAGGATGCCCACCAGCGGCTTCACTTCAGGCGTCGGCATGGCAGCGGCGCGTGAGGCGGATACCACGTACTGGTAAGGCGTCTTGAACTTGGCGCCGGCATACTGCTGGTCCATGAATTGCGGGCTGGAGAACAGGGTGCGCAGCACGGTGCGGATATCGCCCTTGCCGGCGATCCATGCCTGCGCCATGCGCTCCACCAGCGCGGGCGGCGGCTGGTCGGCTACGAAGTACTGCGCCAGCTTGCGGCTGATATGGCGGGCGGTGGCCGGATGCACCGCCAGCACGTCCAGCGCATACTCGCCTTCCGCCTCGCCGCGGGCGGCAACCGGCTTGCCCAGCCAGGTCTTGGCGCCGTTGTCGTGGCGGCGTGGATCGAACGCGAACCGGGCATCGCGCTTCGGGCGGTAGGTCCAGCCGGTCAGCATGCGTGCCAGCTCGGTCACGTCTTTCTGCGTATAGCCGCCGTCGACACCCAGGGTATGCAGCTCCATCAGCTCACGCGCGTAGTTTTCATTCAGGCCGCCCGCCTTCGACACCCAGTTATCCAGGTAAAACAGCATGGCCGGGTGGCGGGCCGTGGCGCCCAGCATCTGGCGGAACGAGCCGAAGACATGCGGGCGGATTGCATCGCGCTCATAGCTGGTGACCAGCGCGCGGTCCTGCCCTTTTCCCGAGAATACGTTGAAATGGTTGTACCAGAAGTCAACCATCACCTCTTCCAGCTGGCGCGGGCTTTCGATGGCGCGCAGCAGGCGCGCTTCGGCCGCTTCGGAGGCCATCTGCTGCACCACTTCGCGGCGCTCGCCCTGCTCGCCACTGCGGGCCTGCTGGAAGCGCTCCAGCGCCTCGCCGGCGCTCATTTTCAGCGTTTCCAGCTTGTCCAGGCGCCGGGCCAGCGTCACGGGCAGGGGCGGCGGATCGAGTTGCTCATCAATATACGCTTGCACCCCGGACTGGCGCACCCGCTCGATATCGCCCGGCCGCGGCCCGTAAGCGAGCCGGTTCAGCACATGGATAGCAGCCTGCTCGCCAGCCAGCGGCGCCGCCCACAGGGCGGCCTGGGGCAATGCGGCAAGCACGGCGCCGAGTATCCAGCCTCGCATGATGTCGTCCCAATACAATGATTTGCAGGACTTTCTTTATACGCTAGCCGCCGGATTGAGGGCAAAGACTCCTTTGTATCAGGATGTTAATTGTTTGATTTGTATGCTCTAATTCACGTTGCGCAAAATGAAAGGACGGCATGAAGAGATATCAGGTCCCGCTATCGGTGATGGCAATGCTGGCGCTTGGCGCCTGCGGCGTTACCGGACCGGCGAACAAGGTCGCGGCGGATGCGCCGCAACAATGGCAGGCTCCCCTGCCCCACAACGGCAGCACCGGTGAACTGGCAAACTGGTGGCAGCGCCAGTCCGACCCGCTGCTGGTGCAATTGATCGAGGCCGCACAGGCGGCCAGTCCCACCATTGCCAGCGCCCAGGCGCGCTTTGCTGCAGCCAGTGCCGAGCGGACCGCCGCCGGCGCGGCGCTCGCCCCCTCGCTGACCGGCGTGCTGACGTCTACCCGCATGAGCCAGCAGTCAGCCAGTGCGCCCACCAACACCACTACCCAGCTCCTGGCACAGGCCCAGTGGGAAATCGACCTGTTCGGCGGCGGCCGTGCGCGCCGCAACGCGGCCATCGCGCGCCATGAAGGCGCCCAGGCCGGCTGGCATGTAGCCCGCGTCAGCGTGGCAGCCGAAACGGCCAACCAGTACTACAGCCTGCGCGCCTGCGAGAAGCTGGTGGAAGTGACGCGCATGGACGCTGCCTCGCGCGCCCATACCGCACGCCTGACCGAAATCACAGCCAAGGCGGGTTTCCAGTCGACATCGGCCAATGCCCTGGCCCGCGCCAGCGCCGCCGACGGCAACAACCGCGCGCTGGCCCAACGCGCCGCCTGCGACAGCGAGTTGAAAGTGCTGGTGGCGCTGACCGCCATCCCGGAACCGGACCTGCGCGCGCGGCTGGCCGACAGCTCGGCCAATGCGGCGCTGTCGCCGGCCGCCGGCGTCGCCATCGATTCGCTGCCGGCCCAGGTACTGGCCCAGCGTCCGGACGTGCTCAACGCCGAGCGCGCAGTGGCGGCTGCAAGCTACGACGTCGCCAGTGCGCGGGCCGAGCGCCTGCCGCGGCTTGGGCTATCCGGCTCCGTCGGGCGCGGCCGTCTGCACGCGGGAGGCCAGGACATCAGCGCCAACGTGTGGACCATCGGCCCGCTGCAAATGACCCTGCCGATCATCGACTGGGGCGTGCGCCGTGCCAACGTGGAAGCTTCGCGCGCCAGTTACGACGCAGCCGTGTCGGGCTACAAGGCCAGCGTGCGCCAGGCCGTGGCGGAAGTCGAACAGGCACTGGTGGCGCTGCAAAGCACCCAGGAGCGCGCCGAGGATGCGCAAACCGCCCTGGAAGGCTACCGCACCTTCTTCACCGCGACCGAAGAACGCTACAAGAACGGGCTGGCCAGCCTGATCGAACTGGAAGATGCCCGCCGTACGCGGCTGGCCGCAGAGAACACAGTCGTGAACCTGCAGCGCGAACGCAGCGCCGCATGGATCGCCCTGTACCGTGCAGCAGGCGGCGGCTGGACCGCGCCCGCAGCGCAATGAGATTGGATAACCTATGAAACCACTGCACCGCATTACCCCCGCCGTCGCCGCCATCGCCGTTGCCGCCGCCCTCGCCGCCCTGGCGCAGGTGCCGTCCGCCATGGCTGACGACAAGAAACCCGCCGCAGCCAAGCCCTCGCTGACCGTGACTACCGTCCGTCCGCAGAAAACCAGCCTGCCGATCCGCCTCACCGCGAACGGCAACGTCGCTGCCTGGCAGGAAGCTGTCATCAGCAGCGAATCGAACGGCCTGCGCCTGTCCGACGTCAAGGTGAACGTCGGCGACGTCGTCACCAAGGGCGAGGTACTGGCCGTGTTTGCGCCGGAAACCCCGCAGGCGGAAGTGGCGCAAGCCAGGGCCGCGCTGATGGAGGCCGAAGCCGCCGCGGCGGAGGCCAAGGCCAATGCCGACCGCGCCCGCTCGATTGAAGACACCGGAGCCCTGAGCGCACAGCAGGTCAGCCAGTACACCACCGCCGAAGCCACCGCGAAGGCACGCGCCGCTTCCGCCAAAGCCATGCTGGCGTCGGCCGAACTGCGCCTGCGCTACGCCAGGGTGGTTGCGCCCGACGCGGGCGTGATTTCCTCCCGCAGCGCCACCGTCGGCGCGGTGGCCGGTCCCGGCACCGAATTGTTCCGCATGATCCGCCAGGGCCGCCTGGAATGGCGCGCAGAAGTCACGGCTGCCGACCTGCGCAACATCAAGGTTGGCGGCACTGCCCTCGTCAAGGCTGCCAACGGCAGTGAACTGACCGGCAAGATCCGCATGGTGGCGCCGACCATCGACCCGCAAACCCGCTCCGCCCTGGTCTACGTCGACCTGCCGCCCAATACCGCCAAGCAGGCGCCGTTCAAGGCCGGCATGTTCGCCACCGGGCAGTTCGAGCTGGGCGCATCCGATGCCCTGACCGTGCCGCAACAGGCGATCACGGTGCGCGACGGCTTCAGCTACGTGTTCCGCCTGAACCAGGACCAGCGCGTCAGCCAGGTCAAGGTGCAGCCGGGCCGCCGCATCGGCGACCGCATCGAAGTGCTGTCCGGCCTGGCGCCCGAAGCGCAGATCGTGGCCGCCGGCGCGGGCTTCCTGAACGACGGCGACCTGGTACGCAATACCGGCGCGCCGGCGCAAGCGGCCACGGCGGCCAAGCCAGTACGCTAAGGAGGCGCCGTGAATTTTTCAGCCCTCTCAATCAAGCACCCGGTTCCGGCGATCATGCTGTTCATCCTGCTGTCGCTGGCAGGATGGATGGCGTACCGCGCCAACCCGGTGCAGGACTTTCCCGACATCGAACTGCCGATCGTCACCGTTTCCGCCACCCTGCCGGGCGCCGCGCCGGCCCAGCTGGAAACCGAGGTGGCGCGCAAGATCGAGGATTCGGTCGCCACGCTGCAAGGCGTGAAGAACATCTACTCCAAGGTGCTGGACGGTACAGCCACCATCACCGTCGAATTCATCCTCGAGAAGAACCTGTCCGACGCCGTCAATGAAGTGCGTGACGCCGTGACCCAGGTGCGCGCCGACATGCCCGGCGAGATGCGCGACCCGGTGGTCAGCAAGGTGTCCACGGCCGGCCGCGTGATCCTGGCCTTTGTCGTCACGCCCAAGGAAGGCACGAAGATCGACGATGCGGACCTGAGCTGGTATGTCGACAATTCCGTCGCCAAGAAGCTGCTGTCGGTGCCGGGCGTCGGCGCCGTCAAGCGCGTCGGCGGCGTGAACCGCGAGATCCGCGTGGAACTCGATGACGAGCGCATGGCGGCGCTGCGCGTGTCCGCGCTGGACGTGTCGCGCATGCTGCGCCAGGTTCAGAAGGAGGCTCCGGGCGGGCGCGGCGACATCAGCGGCGCCGAGCAATCGGTGCGCACCATCGCCACCGTGAAAAGCGCACAGGAACTGTCGCAGATGGATATCCCGCTGGGCGATGGCCGCCATGTGCGCCTCGAACAAGTGGCCAATGTGACCGACACGATTGCCGAACCGCGCTCCGAAGCGACCCAGGACGGCAAGAAAGTGGTCGCCTTCGAGATCTTCCGCACCAAGGGCGCCAGCGAGACCCAGGTCGCCGCCGATTCGCGCGCGGCAGTGGAAGAACTGCGCAAGGCGCATCCGACCATCGAGATCGCGCAATCGATCGACAACGCCGAACCGGTGGACGAAAACTTCGACGGCTCGATGGAGCTTCTGTACGAAGGCGCCATCCTGGCCGTGCTGGTGGTGTGGTGGTTCCTGCGCGACTGGCGCGCCACGCTGGTGGCCGCATCGGCACTGCCGCTTTCGGTGCTGCCAGCCTTCCTCGGCATGTACTGGATGGGCTTTACGCTGAATACCGTGACGCTGCTGTCGCTGGCCCTGGTGGTCGGCGTTCTGGTGGACGACGCCATCGTGGAAATCGAGAACATCGAGCGCCACCTGCACATGGGCAAGACGCCGATGCAGGCCGCGCTGGAAGCGGCCGATGAAATCGGCATGGCGGTGATTGCCACCACCTTTGCCCTGGTTGCCGTGTTCCTGCCCACCGCCTTCATGGGCGGCATTCCGGGCAAGTTCTTCAAGCAGTTCGGCTGGGCGGCAGTGCTGGCGGTGCTGGCATCGCTGGTCGTGGCGCGCCTGCTGACGCCGATGATGGCGGCACACCTCCTGAAAGCGACCGACAAGCCGCAACAGGAGGACGGCTGGATCATGCAGCGCTACATGAAAACCATGCGCTGGTGCCTGCAAAACCGCGGCAAGACCTCGCTGGCGGCCGGCGCCTTCTTCATTGGCTCGATCATGCTGGTAGGCCTGCTGCCGACCGGCTTCGTGCCGCCGGCCGACCGCGGCCAGACCATGGTCAACCTGGAACTGCCGCCCGGCTCCACGCTGGCGGAGACCCGCGCCATTGCCGAACGCGCGCGCCTGGCCATCATGGAAGTGAAGCCGGTGACCAATGTGTTCAGCTCCATCGGCGGCGGTTCTTCGGGCGATGCTTTCGCACCGGGCGCCGCAGCGGAGGCGCGCCGCGCCGTGCTGACCATTACCACCAAGCACCGCAACGACCGCAACGAATCGATGCCCGAGATCGACGACATGATCCGCGAGAAGCTCTCCACCCTGCCCGGCGCCCGCTTCACCGTGGGCCCGCCCGATACCGGCGTGAAGATGCAGCTCGTGCTGCGCTCGGAAGATCCTGTCGCGCTGATCGAATCGGCACGCAAGGTCGAACGCGACCTGCGCACCCTGCAAGGCATCGGCAACGTGAGTTCCAGCGCTTCGCTGGTGCGCCCGGAAATCATCGTGCGCCCCGACTTTGCCAGGGCCGCCGACCTGGGCGTTACCGCCAACGCCATTGGCGAGACGGTGCGCGTGGCCACCGCCGGCGACTACGACTTCGAGCTGACCAAGATGAACCTGGCCGAACGCCAGGTGCCGATCCGCGTCAAGCTGCCGGACAGCGTGCGCGCCGACCTCGACGCCATCGGGCGCCTGACCGTGCCGGGCCGCAACGGCCCGGTGATGCTGGCCAATGTGGCGACCATCACCATGGATTCCGGCCCGGCCCAGATCGACCGCCTGAACCGCAGCCGCAACGTGACGCTGGACGTGGAGCTGGGCAGCCGTTCGCTGGGCGAACTGGATGAGGAAGCGCGCCAGTTGCCGTCAATGAAAAACCTGCCGCCAACGGTGACCCGCGCGGAACTGGGCGATACGCAGGAGATGCAGAACCTGTTCGCCAGCTTCGGCATCGCCATGCTGATCGGCGTGCTGTGCATCTACGGCGTGCTGGTGCTGCTGTTCCACGACTTCCTGCAGCCGCTGACCATCCTGGCGGCACTGCCGCTGTCGATCGGCGGCGCCTTCGTGGCCCTGCTGGTGACGCAGAAAGCGCTGTCGATGCCGTCCATGATCGGCCTGATTATGCTGATGGGGATTGTGACCAAGAACTCGATCCTGCTGGTCGACTACGCGATCCTGGCGCGCGCCGAAGGCATGAGCCGCTTCGATGCGCTGGTCGATGCCTGCCACAAGCGCAGCCGCCCGATCCTGATGACCACGATCGCCATGGGCGCCGGCATGATGCCGCTGGCCCTGGGCTGGGGCGCCGACCCGAGCTTCCGCTCGCCGATGGCGATTGCCGTGATCGGCGGCCTGATCACCTCAACCCTGCTGTCGCTGCTGGTGGTGCCGGCCGTGTTCACCTATGTGGACGATGCCGAACACCTGATCAAGCGCATCGTGCACAAACTGCGCAAGCCGCACAAGCATGCAGCGGCGCCGCTCGCCGAATAAGGAACCTGCCATGAAAGTCCGCGCCGTCGAGACCGAACCTGTCCGCGTAGCCTGTTTGCGCCACACTGGTCCCTTCGGCCCGGCGCTGGGCGAGTTCTGGCGCGGCGTCGTGGCGCCATGGATGCAAACGAACGGCCTGCTGGGGCGAGTCACCTACGGCGTGGCGATGGACGATCCCGGCACCACGCCGCCTGAGAAATGCCGCTACGACGCCTGCGTCGAAGTCGGACACGACGACCCGGCGCCGCCGCCCGCAACGCTGGCAACCATCCCCGGCGGCCGCTACGCGGTGGTGGACTATTACGGCGCACCGGCCGGCATCGGGGAAGTGTGGCAGGCCTTTTACAGCGAGGGCTTGCCCGCGGCGGGGCTGGCAAGCCGCCCGGGCCCTTGCTTTGAGCGTTATGCGGCCGACTTTAGCGCCGACCCGGCAACAGGCGAATTTGCCTGCGAGCTGTTCATCCCGATCGACTAGGAAAGGCTGCGCGCGGGCTGTCCCATGCGCAGCTTCACACGGAACGCATACTCTACGCACAATCTTAAGCCACAATTGCGCCTCCACCATCCATTACCGGAAGCGCAATGCCAGCGATACCCGCATCAGAAAACCCGCCATCCACGTACCGCATGCCCCGCGGTACCATCGCCTTCATCTCGCTGTTTGGGGTTGCGTTGCCTATAGCTGCGCTGCTGTTTGAATCGATCACCGGCATGTGCCGCCAGATCTTCTTCGATCCCCTGCCCACGCCGTTTCATTTCGCCTTGTACGCCACCATACCGGCGGCAAACGTGCGGCTTTCGCTGGCGCTGGTGCGCGGTGAAGCCTTGCCGCCCCGCTGGAGCTGGTTCCATGCTTTTTCGGCCGGCGTCGCCATGTTTTACAGCCTGGTGTTCCTGCCAATATCCCCGATTGCCGCATTCGCGGTTATCGCCTTCGGTATCGGCCTGCTTGGCCTCTCGCCAATATTTGCCGTGGCCTGCGTCATATTCGCCAGGAAGGCAATGAAAGCGCGACACGGCCAGCTGCCTGGCAAGCTATGGCAGGGCGTCGCGCTTGCGTTCCTTGTGCTGCTGGCTGCGGATGCCCCGTCTACCTTGACACGCATCGGCATGCAGATGGCAGCATCGGACTCTGCCGAAACGCGCCTGCGCGGTATCAAGCTCCTGCGCAAGGTTGGGGATGAGGACTTGATGCTGCGCCTTTGCTACCACCAGAACGGGCAGGCAACGGACTTGCTGGGCACCCTGGTCGCAGGCCAGATGGAGAGCGATCCGCAGCAAGCGCGGACCACCTTCTACCAGGTGACGGGGACCGTATTCAACTCCCATCCAGCCCCGGTGCGCCGTTCGATGCGCGAGTGGGAGCGCACGTTCGACGGCGACCTGGGCGGCGCCAGCGTAGGCCAGCGCATCAACGACGTTACCCTTGTCGCCTCGCGCATGGATGGATCGCTCGATGCCAACGCCGCGTTGGGCTACATGGAGTGGACGATGGAGCTGCAGAACAAGTCGGCGAGCCAGCAGGAAGGCCGCGCCGAAATCATGCTGCCCCCCGGTGGCATAGTTTCCCGCGCCACGTTATGGATTGATGGCGAAGAGCGCGAAGCCGCATTCGGTGGCCGCGCGCAAGTACGCGAAGCCTACACGAAAGTGGTTCGCCAGAGCCGCGATCCCCTGCTGGTCACTACCGCAGGCAATGACCGGATACTGGTGCAGATGTTCCCGATTCCTCCGTCGGGCAATATGAAAATCCGTCTCGGCATCACTGTTCCCATGGCTCCACCCGGCCACGACGCCATGCATCTGCAATTGCCGGCCTTCAGCGAACGCAATTTCGACCTCGCGCCGGACTTGCGCCACGCCGTGTGGTTCGAATCGCAGGCTCCCCTGAAAGGCAGCCCGGGCCTCTCCGCACAAGCGGGACCGCGCGGCCTGTACGCCGTTCGCGGCGAGCTGGCAGAGCCCGCGGCCGCGCACCCGATGCATACAATCTGGGCGCCAGGTGCACGGCCGGCGCCCCTCGCCTGGAGCGCCGACGGGAAAGGCAATGACGGCAAGGCCGTCGTCCAGGTATACAGCGAAGCCGCCGCCACTGCGCCGCAGCGGCTTGCGCTGGTCATCGATGGATCATCGTCGATGCGGGAACAGAAGCGGCAATTGCTTGATGCCCTCGCAGCCTTCCCCAGGAATATCGAGGTGGCCATCGTTTTTGCCGGAGACGAGAAGCCGTCGCTGTTCCTCCACGATGCCGCCAATCCGCTTCTCACCCGCCAGTACATCGCGCAGCTGGACTTTGCCGGTGGACGGGACAACAGCGACGCGCTGGGTGCGGCGTGGGACTGGGCCAGCATGTCGTCCCGCGGGGCGATCGTATGGATCCATGGCGCACAGCCGGTGGCAGTCCCGTCGGCAGGCGCCTTGCGGCAGCGCTTCGAACGCCGCGCAAGCCAGGTCGCCATCTACGACGTGGCGGTGGAACGCGGGCCAAATGTCCTTGCGCAGCAACTGCAGGGCGTGAGCGCAGTACCGGGCTTCGGCAACCTGGCCGGGGACCTGGGCAAGCTGTTCGCGCAATGGCAGCCGGGAGCCACCCAAGCCGTCCTGCTGAGGGAGCGGCGCGGCGCCGCGGGTATGACGCAATCGAGCCGCACTTCCGAGCACCTTGCGCGCTTGTGGGCGGCGAGCGAAGTCACCGCAATGAGCGCGAACCCGGCCCGGAACGGCGCTGCCGTCGCGCTGGCGACCCGCTACCAGCTGGTGACTTCCGTATCGGGCGCCGTCGTACTGGAAACCCGCGAGCAGTATGACGATGCCGGCCTGGAGCCTGTCCCGCCGGGCAGCGTACCAACCATTCCGGAACCGGAGACCTGGATGCTGATCCTGGTGGCGACGCTCATGCTGGCATGGCACCGCCGCTCCCGCGCCCAATGAAAGCGCCGCCATTCATCTTGCTGCTGGCCGCGCTATGCCTGGCATGTTGGCCCGTGCTGCTCTGGTTCGCCCGGGGTACCCTGGACGGTTCGAACGACAGCGCCGGAATGCTGGCGGCAGCCGCGGCAGGCGCCATCGTCGCGTTTGCGCCGAAGCGGGAAGTGGTGCCGCGCCCGCTGCTGTTGCCGTGCGCATGCCTGGCCGCGTATCTTGCCGCCACCGCCTGCCTGGTTCCCGTGCCGGCGCGTTCCCTGCTCCTGGCGCTGGCCGTCACCGCGCTGGCCAGCAGTTACCGGCTGGGGAAGCGATTCGACGTGCCCTTGTTCGCACTGTGCATCCTTGCGCTGCCGTTTGCCGCAACCTTGCAGTTCTACCTCGGATATCCGCTGCGCGTGATCGCCGGCGACCTGTCGGTATTCCTGCTGCGCATGAACGGCATCGCTGTGGCGCGCGAAGGTGCCATGCTGGCATGGCATGGACAACTTGTTTCCATCGACGCTCCATGCAGCGGCGTGAAAATGCTGTGGGCCGGCCTGCTGCTGGCGAGCGCATTGGCAGGCGCTGTCCGCTTGTCGCCGCTTCGCACGGCGGCCGCGCTGACGCTGGCAGTCATCGCCGTCGTCGTGGCCAACGCCATCCGCGCCACGGCATTGTTCTATGTGGAGACCGGTATCGTGCACCTGCCGGCATCGGCGCACGATGCCATCGGCATCTTCAGCTTTGCTGCCGCGGGTGCGGGCATTCTTTTCATCACCCAGCAACTGGAGAAACGCAAGGCATGAGATCTTTCACCACCATTGCTTTCGCCGGATTATGCGTCCTGGCTGCACTCGCGCCCCTGGTTTTCGAAAGCAATGCAGGCACGCGCGCAATAGCTGGTTTCCCTGGATGGCCCGCAAGCTTTGAAGGCCGGAAGCTTACGCCGCTTCCCCTCACCCCGATTGAGCTGCGCTTCCAGCAGAACTTTCCCGGCCGGGTGGGCCGCTTCAGCGATGGCGAGCGTGAGATCGTGATCCGCTGGGTGGACCAGGGCACGCGCAAGCTGCATGCAAGCAGCGACTGTTTCAAGGCGAACGGCTACGACCTCACGGTGCAGCCGGTGAAAATCGTCGGCAATGAGCGCTGGTCGGGTTTCACTGCCTCGCGCGGAGCACAAAAGCTGGAAGTGCGCGAACGCATTGCCGATGGCCACGGCGGGCAGTGGAGCGACGTCTCGGCCTGGTACTGGGCCGCGCAACTGGGCCGGACGGACGGCCCGTGGTGGGCCGTCACCGTTGCGACGAACATCGGCAATTAGCCGCCGGCATTCAGACTACCGGCGGATCGGTTTCCCGGTCGAAGACGCGCGGGCCCGCCAGGGCTGAGATGAATGCCGCCAGCGCGGCTTGCAGGTCGGCCGGTGCCGTGCCCACCAGGCCGGGGTCGGGTACGCCGCCTGGCAAGGTTGCCGGAATGCCTGCCGCCGCCAGCAGCGTGGCCCCCGCGCCAACCACCATCAGCGGTTTGCAGTGGCGGTATTGCAGGGTAACGAATTCCACCGCCAACGCGTTGGCGGCCAGGGTTTCGACAGCGGCATCGCCGTCAGGCACCAGCATGGCGTCGAACAGTACCGCCGGGCCGGTTTCCAGGGACATGTCGGCTTCCAGTGCGCCAACCATGCCGACACGGGGCCCGACCAGGCGCGTGACCGCCCCCTGGGCTTCCAGCTCGGCCTGGAGTGAAGCGACCATCGCTTCATCGCATCCGGGCGCAACCAGGATAGCCACTTTGCGCCCGCGAATACCGGTCTGCCCGGGCCGCGTCATGAGCGACAGGCCCGGCGACGGCTGGTACGTGGGCAGCTCGCGCGTAGTGGCCATCGGTTGCGGGTCCGGCGCGCTGGTCCCCAGGCGCAGCGCCACCATGTCAGCCAGCACCGCATCGACGTTGACCAGCATGGACAAGGTGCGTTCGCGGATCGCTGGCACCTGCACCTTGCTCAACTCGAAGCTGAACGCATGGGCGATGTGCATCTGTTCCACCGGCGTCTGGCTTTGCCAGAACAGGCGTGCCTGCGAATAGTGGTCGGCAAACAGTTCCGGCTTGCCGCGCACTTTATCTTCCTGCACCGGCTCCGGGAAAGACATGAAGCCCATGCGTCCGGCCTGGAACGGGCAACCGCCGCCCAGCGAATTCGGTTCGTAGGCTACGCGGCCGCGGTGGATCGCCTGCCGGTGCATGCCATCGCGCTGGTTGTTGTGCACTTGCGCGACCGGGGCATTGATCGGGATCTCATGGAAATTGGGGCCGCCCAGGCGGCTGATCTGGGTGTCCACATAGGAGTGGATGCGGCCTGCCAGCAACGGATCGTTGCTGAAGTCGATGCCGGGGACAATGTGCGCTGCGCAGAACGCCACCTGCTCCGTTTCGGCGAAGAAGTTGTCGGGGTTACGGTCCAATACCATGCGGCCGACCACCTGCAGCGGCACCATTTCCTCCGGCACGATCTTGGTCGGGTCCAGCACGTCGAACGGGAATTCGGCTGCCTCTTCTTCCGTGAAGACTTGCAGCGCCAGCTCCCATTCCGGGTAGTCGCCCATCTCGATGGATTCCCACAGGTCGCGGCGGTGGAAATCGGGATCGGCGCCGGAGATGCGCACTGCTTCGTCCCATACCAGCGAATAGGTGCCCTGCTTGGGCAGCCAGTGGAATTTCACGAAACGCGTCTGCCCGGCTGAGTTCACCAGACGGAAAGTATGCACGCCGAAGCCTTGCATGGTGCGGAAGCTGCGTGGTATCGCGCGGTCGGACATCACCCACATCAGCATATGCATCGATTCCGGCATCAGGGATACGAAGTCCCAGAAGGTGTCATGGGCACTGGCGGCCTGCGGCATGGCATGGTGCGGCTCGGGCTTGACCGCATGCACCAGGTCCGGGAATTTCATCGCGTCCTGGATGAAGAAAACGGGGATGTTGTTGCCGACCAGGTCCCAGTTGCCATCATCGGTATAAAACTTGACGGCGAAGCCGCGCACGTCGCGCGCGGTATCGGTGGAGCCGCGCTCGCCGGCCACGGTGGAGAAACGCACAAAGACCGGCGTGCGCTTGCCTGCTGCTGCGAAAGGCGCGGCGCGCGTCAGGTCGGACAGTTCGCGGTAGCACTCGAAAAATCCATGCGCCGCGGAGCCGCGGGCATGCACCACGCGCTCAGGAATGCGCTCGTGGTCGAAGTGCGTGATCTTTTCGCGCAGGATGAAGTCTTCCAGCAACGCCGGACCGCGCAGGCCGGCCTTCAGCGAGTTCTGGTTATCGGAAACCGGCACGCCCTGGTTGGTGGTGAGCGGGCGGCCGCCGCCATCGGTGCGTACACGGTCCAGCGGGGCGTTATTGGAGTTGGCGCCCTGCGGTGGCACTCCGGCGCCGGCTTTCGGCGAAGCGGCGCTTTCACTGGCGGTGCTGGCGGTATCCAGCGGGTCCGCAGGACTGGCCGAGGCGCCGGCGGGCGGAATGCCCGCGCCATGCTCCGCAGCCTTGTTGACGTTGTAGGGGAATCGCGCGGCCAGTCCGGCGCCGCGTTTAGCCGGGTCAGGTTTGGTCGTGGGCACGGCGCGCTCCCCGGCTCAATGCTTGCGCGAACCGAGCAGCTTGGAGACGGCGTAGCCGGCGGCCAGCGCCACCAGCAACGATTTGCCGGGGCTCTGGCGCACGTAATTGCGGCCGGATTCTGCAAAACGTTTATAGGCGGCATTCAACTGGTCGCCCTTGGCGCCCACCTGGTCGGTGATGCTGGTGATGTTGTCGGCCACCTTATCGATGGTGCTGTGCATGCCGGCGCGCAGGTCTTTGGCTGGGCTGTCGCTGCGGGTGATGTTGTTGTCCATGATCGGGTTCCTCATCGTTTGGTTGCTGTGGAAGGGTCAAGATAAGGCCGCACGCCTGCATCCACCGTGCGCCAGCTAACGATGCGCGGCGGCGATTTCTGGCAACCTGAAATTGTCCCCGTTGAAAGGTGCCGCGTGATTCCTATCGACCCTGTCTCGAGCGCCACCACGGTCACGCCGGCAACGCCGGGCGACCGTGTTGTGCCTGCCGCTGCCGCGCCGTCTCCCGCCAATGCGACGCCTACGGTGTCGTCGCTTGGACTGTTCCTGTCCAACCTGGTGCTGGCGCAACGGCGGCTGCGTGAGCTGGCCACTGAAGGCGGCGACGCGGCCGCGTTTGCGGCGGCGGCACAGCAGGTAGTCGAGAACATGAATGCCAATGCGCCGCCCATCCTGGGCGGCGTGCTGGCATCGCAGCAGCCCGCGCTCAGGCAGGCCGGCATCGACGTCGCCAGCGGCGGCACCCTATCGGCCGACGAGGGCACGCTGTCGACCGCGTTCAACGCGGCGCCGCAGCGCGCGCTATCGGCGTTGGGGGACGCACTGGGCGCAGTAGCCGACGCCGCTGCCGCTACCCAGCCCAACGCCGCCGCACTGGCACTGGCGGCAGGGGACGATGCCCCTGCCGCCGCATCGCCCAACCTGGCAGAACTGAGCACGCAACAGCGCATCGCCGCGCAGCAGGCAACGGAAACCCGGCGGCTTGCCAGCGCGGCCCTGGCTGCCAATGAGCTGGAAGATACGCAGCAGCAGCGCCTCGCCGAAACGCAGGCCGCTGCCACGCGGCAACTGGAAAGCACGCGCGAAGAGGACCGCGCCGCCCAGGCCCTGGCGGACCGCCTCGAAGCCGCCCGCCGCGCCGCCCTGCAGGAAGCCGAAACCAGCCAGCTTGGCCGCACCCGTGCCGAACGTGCCGCCGCCGATCGCCTGGATACTGCGCGCCGCCTGGTCGCCGAACAGGCCGAAACTGCCGAGTCGGAGGAATTGATCGCGGCGCGGCTCGCCCTCGCCCGCCAGCAGGCGGCAACCATCAACGCTGAAGCCGAAACCATCGCAGCCACCGACGCGCGGCTCACGCTGGCCCGTCAGCAGGCGGCCGATTCCAGCAGCGAAGCCGCGGCCACTGCAGCCAGCGACGCCCGCCTGGCACGGATGCGGCAGGAAGCTGCAAGGGAGGCTGGTGCGGGCGTATTGCCCGGCCCGGCCGGCGCCCCTGGCAGCGGCACCGCGACGCCGGCCGCGCAGGAAGCCCAGGCATCCGAAGCCGCGACAAGCGCCGCACGTACACGACAAGTCCAAGTTAACGCCACTGCGGCACAAGCGCGCCGCGTTGCCGAAGAGGCCGAACGGACCCGGGCTGCACTGACAACCGAGGCGCTGTCGCTGCAAGACCGCCTGACCGCCCAGCGCCTGGAGGAAGCCGCCGATATTTCCCGTGACATCGCAAACGAGCAGGCCGAAGTCCGCCTGGAAGCCCGCCGGCAAGCGCTGCGCGAAGCGCAGGCAGCCGCGCAAGCCGCAGCATCCCTGACCAGCAACGCCGCCATAGCCCCCCCTGGCGCGCCGCCAAACCCTGCCAGCGCAGGCGCCCCGGCCGCACCGGCCGGCGCCGTACCACCCGGCAACACGGCAATCCGGCCGCCGGAAGCCGGCATCAGCGCAGCCGGTCCGCAAGTCAGCGGCGCGACGCCGACCGGCATCGCTCCCGGTCCAGGCCCGGCAGCGGCAGCAGGCGCCGGCATCGGCCAAGCTGTCCCCACCATCGCCGGGGCGACGGCCAGCACGGCAGCCGCCGCCCAGGAAGCCAACACCGCAGCCGAACGCGCCGCCCGCGCTGCCGAGGCAGCGCGCCGCGCCGCCGCGCCAACGACGCTGCAAGCGCAACGTCAGCAGGCCGCCGACCCGGCCATCGCGGCCGCGGTGGCCGCCTACCGTAGCGGCGATATCGCGGCAGCGGCAGGGCGGCCGCCCGCGGCGGCACCGCCGATCGAAGCGGTCCCCGCACCGGTCGCCGTGCCGGCCACCACTCCTGTCGCACCAGTCCAGTCGCGTCCCGTCCAGCGCGCCGGCGAGTCGGCTGCCGGCCAGAATGCCGAAGCGGGCACGCAGGCGGGGGGCGGTCCGGCCGGCGGTGCGCCAGGCGGCACGGCCGGCGGCGCGTCTGGCGGCGGCACGCCAGGCCAAGGCGCGCGGCCCCAGGGAACGCGCCAAGCTGCGGCGCCCGCCACGGCACCGGCGACAACGCCGGCACCGGGCAGCCGCATCGACAACAATGCGTAAGGCCCCATAGCCGCGGTGACAGGGCCGCTATGCCGTTTTAATCGCCCAGTGGGCAGAACACAGCAGAATCGAAGCCGGGCCGCCCTTCATCGATTGCCTTGCCGCATTCCGGCATGATGCAGTGCGGCTTGCCGCGCCGCCCGGATTGTGGATAATCACGCCATCGACAAACAAAGGGAGACCCTTCGATGAAGCTGAAGCACTCGGTAAGCGCAGTGGCGCTGCTGGCAATGGCCGCTGGCGCCTGCGCGCAGGACATGGTGGTAAAGATCGGCCATAGCGGCCCGCTGTCCGGCGCACAAGCGTTTTCCGGCAAAGACAATGAAAACGGTGCCCGTCTGGCCGTCGAAGAACTGAACGCCAAGCCGATCACCGTCGGCGGCAAGAAAATCAAATTCGAACTGATGTCGGAAGACGACCAGGGCGACCCGAAAGCCGGCGTCTCCGCCGCGCAGAAGCTGGCCGATGCAGGCGTCAAGTACGTGGTCGGTCCATACAACTCCGGCGTCGCCATTCCAGCCTCCCGCATCTACAACGAAGCCGGCACCCTGATCGCACCAGTTGCGACCAACCCCAAGTTAACGCAACAAGGTTACAAGAATATCTTTCGTATCAACGCCAGCGATACCCAGCTCGGTTCCAAGATGGCGCTCTATGCCGCCAATGAGCTGAAGGTGAAGAACGTCGCCGTGATCGACGACCGTACTGCATTCGGCCAGGGACTGGCGGAAGAATTCAAGAAGCAGGCACGGGCTTCCGGACTGCAGGTGGCCGGCCACGAATACACCACCGACAAGGCGGTCGACTTCACTTCCATCCTGACCAAGTTGAAGTCGAAGAACGTGCAGGCCATTTTCTTCGGCGGCTATGCTCCGCAAGGTGCGCCGATGGCGCGCCAGATGAAGCAGCTTGGCATCCCGGCCAAGCTGCTGGGCGGCGATACCATCTGCACCGCTGAAATGGGCAAGCTGGGCGGCGATGCCGTCGGCGACAACGTGCTGTGCGCGCAAGGCGGCGCCTTGCTGGAAAAGGCGGCTTCCGGCCCGGCCTTCAAGGCCAAGTTCAAGAAGCGCTTCAACGCGGAACCCGACGTCTATGCTTCGGCCTACTACGATGCCGTGCTGATGTACGCTGCCTCGATGCAGAAGGTGAATTCGACCGATCCGGCCAAGGTTGGCGCCGATATTTCCGCCGGCAGCTACAAGGGCGTGTCGGGCACCTACGCGTTCGATGCCAAAGGCGATATGAAGTCTTCGCCGGTAACCATCTTCAATTTCAAGAACGGCCAGCCGGCTGCGATTTCGAGCTACTGAGGAATTCCCATAATTCCTGAGCGACCGGCCCGTGCGGCCGGTCACTCAGGCGCGCAGCCGCCAGTTGCTCCACGCTGCCCGGCAGGTACCTGCCGGCGATCGACAGCAAACTCCCCTCCTCCAGTTCACGCTCCACCAGGAAACGCGGCAAATGGCCCCAGGCCAGGCCTTGCAGGATGATTTCCTTCTTCATTTGCTGGTCCGGCACCGAGCACCAGCTCGCCCCCTCGACCACGAAATAGTCTCTGCCCTGCGTATGGCGCGCGGTGTCGCGGATGATGCACTGGGTGTACTGGCGCAATTGCGCGGGCTTGATTGCGCGGGACACGGCAAAACGCAGGAAGCCCGGCGCCACCACAGGCACGAAGGGGATCTTCGCCAGCGGCACCCATTCAATGCGCGGATCGCCCTGGTCGACGCCATGCACGATAAGGTCCGCGTCGCCATCGTATAGCCGCTCGGCCGGTCCGCTGACCGTCTCCACCTGCACATGCAGGCGCGTCGCCGGCCGGCCGCGGAAGAACCCGGCCAGCGTCGCCAGTACCTCGCGCTGCGGGCAGATATCGCCGATAACCACGCGCAGTTCATCTTCCTCACCCATTGCCAGTTGCCGCGCGTGCACCTGCAGCCCGGCCATTTCCGTCAGTGTGGCCTGCGCCTTGCGATGAAAGGACTTGCCGGCCGGTGTCAGCGCGACACGGTAGCCGCTGCGGTCCAGCAGTTGCAGGCCGGTTTGCTGCTCCAGGCGGGTAAGCGCTGCGTGCACGGCAGGGTGGGAGCGGTGCAACAGCTCGGCGGCAGGCTGGAACCCGCCGCTGCGCGCCACCGCGTCGAAGCATTGCAGGTCATGCAGTGTGAATGTGCTCATTGTCCACTTTTCTTACAAGGATTTGCCGAACTTTATAATATATTTCCGCGGCTGGCGCACCTAGGATCTGGTCTATCAACTACCCATCGAAAGGGCCAGTACCATGTTCATCACCACCGGCGACAATGTCCGCATTGCTTACCGCTTCGACGGCGCAGGGCACCTGCCTGTCCTGATCCTGTCGAACTCCATCGGCACCAGCTACCGCATGTGGGATGGTGAAGTCGGCGCGCTGTCGCAGCATTTCCGCGTGCTGCGCTTCGACACGCGCGGCCACGGAGCATCGGACGTGCCGGCCGGCGACTATTCGCTCGACCGCCTTGGCCGCGACGTACTCGAGCTGATGGATGCCCTCGGCATCCGGCGCGCGCACTTCCTCGGCCTTTCCCTGGGCGGCTTCATCGGCCAATGGCTGGCCATCCATGCGCCCGAACGCATCGGGCGCCTGGTCCTGGCCAATACCGCCGCCAGCCTGGGGCCGGAAGGCTTTGACGAGCAGATTACTGCCGTGCGTGCCGCGCCCGACATGCGCGATACCGCCGAAGGCTTCCTTTCCCGATGGTTCCCCCCACACATGCTGGCCGCACGGCATGCTACGGTCGGCAAATTCCGCGCCATGCTGCTGGCAACGGAAAACCAGGGGCTCGCCGCCAGCCTGGCAGCGGTGCGCGACGCGGATTTGCGCCGCACCATCGGGCTGATCGAAGCGCCAACCCTGGTGATCGCCGGGCGCGACGACACCGTGACCTCGGCCCGGCATGGTGCCGAGATCGCGGCGGCCATCCCCGGCGCACGCCTGGTGACACTGCCGACGGTACACCTGTCGAACATCGAGATGCCGGAGGAATTCAGCGCAGCCGTGCTGGGCTTCCTGCGCTGACTTGCCCGTCTTTCAAGCTGTGGGCAGCGATGGGTCGTTCAGCGGCACGGTGCGCAGCTGCTTGCACAGGCCCAGCATCGCCAGGCCCAGCACGCCTGCGGTGGCGCCCAGCACGAAGATGCCCGCCGTGGCCGACAGCAGTTTGCCCAGCAGGCCGATGCCGATCGTGGCCAGCGAATCCCCAGCTGCGTCCTGCGCCGCCCACAGGCCGTTCACGCGTCCCAGGTAGTGGTCCGGCGTATGGCCCTGCACCAGGCCATACTGCAGCAGCGATGCGATCGAAACGCTGTAGCCGAAGCAGGCCAGCAAAGCCAACACCAGCGGGAATGACGGCTGGGCGCCCAGCAGCATCAGGCAGGCAAAAGCGGCAAGGCTGGCCGCAATCATGGCCTGGCCGGGCCGCTGCAGGCGCTCGGTCCAGCCGCTGATGATGGCGCCCAGCGTAGCGCCCAGTGACACCGCGGAGTACATCAGTCCCAGCTCCAGCGCGCCCGGCGCCATGGCCGGGAACAGCACGCGCACCGCCGTGGTCAAGGTGACCAGCGTGCCGACCAGCACCGTTGCCGCCAGCACCGGGCTGGTGGACAGGAATCGTACGCCGTCGGCCAGGGCGCGCAGTGGATGCTCGTCGCCCGCATGCTGCGGCAGCATGGACGGAAGACGCAGCAGCGGCAGCAGGGTCAGGCCGGTGCCGATGGCGGCGATGGCGTAGGCCCAGCCCACGTCCGTGGCGGCGATCAGCATGCCGCCGATGGCCGGCGAAATCACCGTCGCCAGCCGCATCGAGACCATGTTCACCGCGCGCGCCTGCATCAGGTTTTCGCGCCCTACAATGGCCGGCATGCAGGCCAGCAGCGCCGTCACGCCCAGGGCGCCAAAAAAGCCGTCCCAGGCCGAGAGGATGCAGACTGCCCACAAGGACGGCGCTGGCAGCCAGGCATTTGCCGCCAGGCCGAGGAAGCCCAGGCCGCAAATGGCGCGCGCCAGCAGGATCAGCTTGCGGCGGTCGTAGCGATCGGCCAGCACGCCGCCCAGCAGCAGGCCGGCAAACATGCCGCCGCCCTCCAGCGCCAGCGCCAGCCCGACCTGCAGGCTGTCGCCAGTCAGGGCGTAGACCTGCATCGGCACGGCCACCGACAGCATGCCAAGTCCCAGCAGCGATATGCTGCGCGCGATGAACACGCTGCGGAAGTCCCGGTTGCGGCGCAGCAGGCCAAGGTCAACAAACAGTTTCATACTTTTTTCCTCTTCTTCTTTATGCGCTGCGGCGCTGGCGCAGTTGCGAGCGCTGTTCGGCGCTTGCGATCGCGCGGTCCAGCAGGGGACCAAGCACTTCCAGCGACTGCGGCGACAGGATGGTTTCATGCGAGCAGTGCGCCAGATGGTGCACTTCGAGATCCGCCACGTGCTTGCGCCACGCTTCGACCGGCCGGATGTACACGGGCAGCGACTGGCCGGCGATGAACAGCGTGACCGGCCCGTCGTAATCCGGCGTGCGGGTGCGCGCCAGCAGGCGCACTGCATCGCGGTAGTTGGCGAAGACCTGTTCCAGCATCGCTTCCTTCTCCCGGCGCAGCACTTCATCGGTCTCGCCTTCGTAGGCATCGCCCAGCAGGCGTTCCTGCTCGCGTTCCGCACCCAGCGCCGCTTCCGCGCCCTGCGGGTCGGTCCAGTCGTGCACTTCGGCCGGATAGGTGTCCAGCAGGCCGAGGAAGCTGACCTCCTCACCTTGCGCGCGCAAACGCTCGGCCACGCCGTAGGCGACCGTGCCGCCCAGCGAGTAGCCCAGCAGGTAGTACGGCCCCTGCGCCTGCACCCCGCGCACGATCTCCACCTGGCGCTCCAGCAGCGCATCCATATCGGCGCTGGATGCCACCAGGCCGTGCGGGCGCGGCGACTGCAGTCCGACAATGGCGCGGCCGCCGCCAAGGTAGCGCGACAGCACGCTGTACTGCCAGGCGAAACCGGAACCGGGATAGAAGCAGATCAGCGGCGGGCCTTCGCCCTGGCGCAGCTGGATCACTTCGTCGAAACCGTCGCTGCCGAAATCGTTGACCATGCCCTGGCTGTTCAGCAAGGCGGCCAGCCGCGCTACCGTCGGCGCCGTCATCACCTGGCCGACCGTGATACGCCGCTGCAGACTGCGCCGCACTTCGGCCGCCAGCTTCATCGCCAGCAGCGAATGCCCGCCGAGCGCGAAGAAATCGTCGTCGGCGCCCACCGCCTGCAGCCCCAGCACGCGCCCGAATACGTCGGCCAGGCGCTGTTCCAGGCCGCGCGCAGGCGCCCGGCCGGCCGCCTTGCCGCTGCGGGCCGGCAGCGGCAGCGCCTTGCGGTCAAGCTTGCCGTTCGCGCTGAGCGGGAGCCGCTCCAGCTGCATGACAGCCACCGGCACCATGTGGCCCGGCAGGCGCGCCGCCAGCGCGCTGCGCAACTGCTCGCCATCCGGCTGCGCATCAGGTGCGGCAACCACATAGGCCAGCAACTGGCGCGCATCCGCCCCGCTGCTGCTATCGCCGCCCAGCACCGCTGCATGCACGGCCGCCTCTGCTATGCCCGCCTGCTCGCGCAAGACCGCCTCGATCTCGCCCAGTTCGATACGCTGGCCGCGTATCTTGACCTGGTCGTCGGCACGCCCCAGGTATTCCACGATGCCGCCTTCCAGCCAACGCACGATGTCGCCGGTGCGGTACAGGCGCGCGCCTGGCATGAACGGGTCGGCCACGAAGCGCGCAGCGGTCAGGCCCGGCTTGCCGACATAGCCGTCCGCCAGCTGGATGCCGCCCAGGTACAACTCGCCGACCGCCCCCGGCGGCACCTGCCGCAGCCAGCGGTCGAGCACGCGCAACTGGGTATTCCAGACCGGACGGCCGATCGGCACTCCGGCGCCGCCCGGCCCCATGGCGCCAAAGGCCGGCATGTAGCTGACGTCGACTGCCGCTTCGGTCGGCCCGTACAGGTTGTGCAGGGCCGCGGAGCTCAATTGCGCAAACTCGCGCGCCAGCGACTTGCTCAGCGCTTCCCCGCTGCAGAACACCAGCCGCAGGCTGGCGCAACGCAGCTCGCCCTGCCCTGCCAGATGGCCGGAAAACACCGACAGCATCGAAGGCACGAAATGCAGGCAGGTCACGCCATGCTGCTCGATGGCCTGCAGCAGTGCAGCCGGATCGCGGTGGGCATCCGGTTCCGCCATCGCCAGGCAGGCGCCCTGCATCAGGGGCCAGAAGAATTCCCATACCGAGACGTCGAATCCGCAGGGGGTCTTCTGCAGCACCACATCGTCCTCGCGCAACTGGTACTGGTACTGCATCCAGGCGATGCGGTTGTAGATGGCCTGGTGCGGCACCATGGCGCCCTTGGGGCGGCCGGTGGTGCCCGATGTGTAGATGACGTAGGCCGGGTGTGCGGGGCTGCAGTCCAGGTCGAGCTGCGGCGCGAACATCCCCGGGCCCGCCAGTTCGTCGAAGCACAACTGCGGCGTGCCGGCAGCGTCGAAGCGCGCCTGATGGGCGCTGTCGCTCAGCAGCAGGCGCGGCGCGGCATCGGCCAGCATATACGCCAGGCGCTCGGCCGGATAGCCCAGCTCCAGCGGCAGGTAGGCGGCGCCGGCCTCGATCACGGCCATGATGGCAATGCTCAGGCGTGCCGAACGGGGCAACGCGACTGCGACGATGTCGCCGGGCTGCACGCCCTGCTCAACCAGGCGCCCCGCCAGCACACATACCTGTCGCCGCGTTTCCGCGTAATCCAGCTGAACCTGCGCATCCACCAGCGCGGGGCGGTATGGCGTGCGCCGCGCCTGGGCGGCCAGCGCTCCGCGCAGGGTCTGCGCCGACAACGCCACGACGGTATCGTTGGCTGCTGCCAGCGACTGCGCCTCGCCCGGCGTCAGCACGGGGTAGCGCGCCAGGGGCAATTGCGGCTGGTCCAGCGCCGTGCGCAGCACCATCGCCACCCGCTGGGCCAGCGCTGCCGCATCGGCCACCGCGCCGCGATTTTCCACCAGCAGCGTCAGGCGCTCGCCCGGCAGCACCAGCAGGGCCAGCGGATAGTGGCTGTAACCGCGGTTCACCACTTCCCCGATGCGCAGCGGACGGCCGTCCCGGCCGGGAAGGTTCTGCGCCAGGTAGGCATTGTCGGGGTAGTTTTCCACCACCAGCAGCGTGTCAAAGAGCGCAGCCGTGCCAGCTTCGCGCTGGATGGCAGCCAGGCCAAGCCCGTCATGCTCCATCAGCGCGATGTGGCGCTGCTGCAGGGCGGGCAACTGCTCCCACAGCCCTTGCGCTGCATCGAGGCGGGTTCGCACCGGGATCGTGTTCAGGAACAGGCCGACCTGCTCTTCGATACCATCTATTTCGCTGTGGCGGCCCGACACCGGGCAGCCGAACAGCACATCGCCGCGACCCGACATTACGCCCAGCACCTGGCCCCAGACGGCTTGCATCAGCACATTCAGCGTGATGCCGCGCGCGCGCAAGGTTTCCTGCAAGCGCGCAGTCAGCGACGCAGGCAATTGCAGGGTGTACTCCTGCACCGGCGCGCCGGCCGCCGCGGCGTCGAACAGCAGCAGCGGTTCCGCGCCTGCCAGATCGTCCCGCCAGGCCGCTTGCGCCGGAGCCGGGTCGCGCTGCGCCAGCCGTTGTACCAGCTGGCCATAGCTGGCCCGCAACGGGACGGCTGCAGCGTCGGGTTCACTGTAGGCCGACAGCAGTGCGCGCAGCAGCAGCGGTGTCGACCAGCCGTCGATCACCAGGTGGTGCACCACCAGCAACAACGCATGGCGGCGCTCCGCCAGCTTCACCAGGGCCGCCTGCAGCATGCCGCCGAAGCGCGCCGTGGAACCGTCATGCGCCAGCAGCGCCGCCTGCAGCGCCGCCAGCCGCGCTTCCGCCTCCGCTTGCGGCAGGTGGCTGAAGTCATGCTGCTGCCAGGGCCAGGAAGGGATGGCGTCCGGGGCGGGCATCAGGAATAGCGGCTGCTCCGCCGCATCGAGGTCGAACATGCCACCAAGTTGCGGATAGCGGCGCATTACCGCCCCTAGGGCGCCCTGCACGCGGTCCGGGTCGACCTCGCCGTCAAGGTGCAGCAGGGTGAAGGCGTTATAGCTGCCCTGCCCCTGCGCCGTCTGTGCATGGAACAGCATGCCCTGCTGCAACGGCAGGACCGGGAGGATGTCGCCGTATGCGCCGTGACGGCGCTGCAGCAGTTCGCGCTGTTGCGCCGTCGGCACAAGCGGTGCCTGTACTGCACCGGCCGGGCCAGCCTCCTGCGCGGCGAACGGCGCCAGCCGGGCCGCCATGGCGCGCGGGGTGCGTTCTGCGAAAACCGCGGCGGGCCGCAGCATGTAGCCGGTATGGCGCATGGACGTGCACAGCATGATGGCGGAAATGCTGTCGCCGCCCAAGGCAAAGAAATCGTCGTCCACCGAAGCCGAGGCAAGCCGCAGCACATCGGCCATCGCACGTGCCACCAGCAAGGGCAAGGGTCCGGCGTCGCCGTCGCTGCCGGTCTGCGCGTTCCCGGCTGCCGGTGCGGTGCCAGGACCGGCATGCGGGACAGGCAACTGCTTGCGGTCAACCTTGCCGCTGACATTGCGCGGGAAACGTTCCATCACCACCAGCGCAGCCGGCACCATATAGTCCGGCAGCACCTGGCGCAACGCCGCCAGCAATTCCGCGCTCTTCGCCGCACGCCGGGCCTCGTCCAGTCCGGGCACCACGCAGTAGCCGACCAGGCGCTGCGTATTGTTGACTGCCTGCGCCAGCACTACGACGCTTTCCACACCCGGCAGGAGTGACAGCGCGTTTTCCACCTCGCCCAGTTCGACGCGGTAGCCGCGCACCTTGACCTGGTCGTCGCCGCGGCCAAGGAATTCCAGCTGCCCTGCAGTATTCCAGCGTACCAGGTCGCCGGTGCGGTACATCCGGCCGCCTGGCGGACCGAATGGGCAGGCAACGAAGCGCGCTGCGCTCAAGCCCCCCCGCGCCAGGTAGCCTTGCGCCAGCCCGGCGCCGCTGACATACAACTCTCCCGCCACGCCAACCGGCACCGGCTGCAGCCGGGCATCGAGCACATGGGCCATCGTATTGCCGATCGGCCGGCCGAGCACCGGATGGGCGCTGTCGGCCAGCGCTGCACGCAGCGTATCGACCGTGTATTCGGTGGGCCCGTACAGGTTGTGCGCCTGCAGCCCGGGAAAGGAGCGCAACTGCTGCCATAGCGCCGCCGGCGCCGCTTCGCCGCCGATCAGGATCAGCGCCGGCTGGTGGCGGCCTGGCGCCAGCAACCCATTGCCCAGCATCTGTGCCAGGAAGGAAGGCGGCAAGTCCATCGCATCGATGCCGATACGCTCAACTTCCTGCACCAGGGCGTATGCATCGCGCCGCATCTCTTCGTCGAACACATACAGTTCCTGGCCGCGCAGCAGCCAGAACAGTTGCAGCCAGGAGGAATCAAACGAGAAGGAATGGGTATGGGCGGCGCGCAGCGTGCGGCCGGGATGGCGCGCCCCCACTTCGGCCAGCGCCGGGCCGTAGACCGTTCCCGCATGCGCCTGGAACAGGTTGAGCAGCGCGCTGTGGGTATTCATCACGCCTTTTGGCCGGCCGGTGCTGCCCGATGTGAAGATAATATAGGCCACCGCATCGGCAGGCAGCGCGCCGCCGCGCTCCTCGTCCTCCAGCGGCGTTGCCGGCAACTGCGCCAGGGCCGTGCGGGCGGGTTCGCCGTCCAGGTCTAGGCGCGGAATACCGGCCGGCGGAATGATCGCTGCCGCACGGCTGGACAGGAGCAGCACGGGCGCAGCATCTTCGCACATCATGGCCACGCGGTCCGCCGGGTAGTCCAGGTCCAGCGGAAGGAATACGGCGCCGCACTCCATCACCGCCAGCATTGCCACCACGGATTCCACGGAACGCGGAATGGCGACCGCCACCACGCGGCCGGGACCGGCGCCCTGCATGCGCAGCAGGCGCGCCAACTGCGCCACCCGTCCTGCCAGTGCGGAGAAACGCAAGGTCGCGCCGCCGCATACCAGCGCGACGGCCTCTGGCGTTGCCGCAGCCTGGCGCGCCAGCATGGCTGACAGACGGTCCATCCCGGCCACGCCGACAGCCGGTCCTTGCGACCATTGCGCGATATTGTTCCGCTCATCGGGCGTTGCCGGCAGCAGCGCCTGCAGTTCACCATGCGGCGCCGCCAGCCATTGCTGCAGCATGGCATCGAGGCGCGACACATGCTGTTTCAGCTCCGCGGCCTCATAACGCGCGGCATCGGCGCGCAGCTCGATCGAGATGCGTTCGCCTACCTGAAGGTTGAACTCAAGGTCGTCCACCGGCCCCGTCGCCAGGTGATGCGTAATGCCCTGCAGGCCGCCCAGGTCCAGCCGGTAATCGAACATCTTGAAGTTGACCAGCGCGCCATACAGCTTGCGTCCGCTGCCAACCAGGCCCGCGTCGCGCTGGATCTGCTCCGCTTCATAACGCTGGTGCGGGCGCACCGCCTGTGCCGCGGTACGGAAGGCGCGTGCTACCGCGAACCAGTCCATAGCGCCTTCCATCTCGACTGCCAGCGGAAGCACATTGACCATCGGCGCCAGCGCGTTGATGGCGCGCGATCCCATGCGGCGCATGAAGGGCATGCCGATAGCCTGGCGCTTCTGGCCCGTCATCCGGTACAGGTAAGCCGCCAGCAAGCCATGCAGCAGGTCCGGGACCGCCAGGGCGGCGTCCAGCGCATGGCGCTGCAGCGCCATCGCAGCGTCGTCAGGCAGTTCCCACCCCAGGCTGCGCACATGGCCCGACGGCGCTGCATTGCGCAGGGAAAGGCTGGCCGCCGGCGGCAGCGTTTCGCAAAAGCCCGCCCAGAAAGCGCGGTCACGCTCCCGCGCGTCGCTGTGCTGGTATGCCTCATACTCCTCGACTGCGACCGATACCGGCGCAAAGGGCGACGGCCCGGCTTCGGCACCGGTCGCCAGCGCCGTGTAATGGGCCGCAATGCGCCGCGTCAAAGCCAGGAAGCTGAAGCCGTCCAGCATGATGTGGTGAAAGCGCTGGTACCAGAGCCAGTGGTCGGCGCCAATATGGAACAGCGCCTGGCGGTAGCAACACTGGCCGCTGGACAGGTCGAAGGGCTCGGCCATGTCCGCGCGCATCCAGGCGTCGGCCTGCATCCTGGCGTCCGGGTGGCGGCGCATATCGAATTCCAGCGGCGGGGCGATGGCGTCCATGGCGCCGGCGGCCTGCAGCTCCTGCCGCGCTCCTGCATCGGCCTGGACATAGCGCGCCGTCACGGTGTCCGCCTCGGCCAGTCCGCGCCGGATAGCGCTCGATAGCAGTTCCGGTTGCAAGGCGCCACGCACTTCGATGCAATGGGCGATGACGTAGCCTTGCTTGTTCTCGGCCACCTGGTCGGCCAGCCAGATACCGAGCTGGCTGCCGTTCAAAGGCAGGTATTGTGCTTGCATGGCGATTCCTCAGGCGCGAGCCGCAAACGGGTTGATGGCATGCCAGTGGCGCTCGATGTAGTCGATGCACTCGCTGCGCGGCGCAGGGCCATGCTGCGCATGCCAGCCTGCCGGCTGGGGCGCGAATTCCGGCCACAGGCTGTACTGGCCCGAGCCATTGCGCAGCACTGTGAACTGGTAGCTTTCATCATCAAAAGGATTGGTGTTGTCTTCGTTGCTCATGGTCGTCGGTTCCAGTCAAAGTCATTCATCAATTCACACAGACCCTCCAGCAGGCCATCGCGCCAGCACAGCCAGTCATGGCCGCCGCGCACCTCGCGCAGTTCGGCACGGTGGCCCGCGGCGCAAAGCGCCCGGTGGAAGGAACGGTTAGGGCCAAGCATGCTGTCCTCGTAACAGCCGATCTCCAGCAGGAAGCGCAGCGGCATGCCTGCCGCCAAGCCGCGTTCCACTTCGCCCGCCAGCCAGCCGCCGCTGGCCGTATCGCTTGGGTCGGGCCACCAGAACGAGCCTGATTGGCTCAGCACATTGCCAAAGCGCTCGGGCCAATGCAGCGCCGCATAGGCCGCGCCCAGGCCGCCGAAGCTCTGGCCGGCAATGACGGTGCGTTCAGGCTGCGCAGTGAACGGCTCGAGCGCATGCACCGGCGGCAGCAGGTCCTGCTGCAGGGCGATCCAGAACGGCGCATTGCAAGGCAGCTCCTGCGCGCGCTTTTCCGGCGATACGGCGTCAAGCAGCAGGTAGACTGCCGGCGGCAGCTTGCCCTGTGTGGTCAAGGTATCGAGTGCCCCGAACAGGTTTACCTGGCGTGCCCAATAGTGGCCATCGAGCAGCACCGCCAGCGGCGAATCGTTTGCTTGCGCTTCTGGCGCCGTGCGATAGATCCAGGTATCGCGGGCGTTGCCAAGGGCCGCGCTTTGCCAGCGCAAGCGCTGCAGCCGGCCTTGCGGCAATCCGGCGTCCGCCCATGCCGGATGTGCGGCAGCGTCCGGCAGCAGCAGTGCGGACAGCGGCTGGCCCCAGCCGCCGCCATGCCGTGGTCGCCGGTTCAACGGGTCTGCCTGGGCGTTCGTTTCGAGAAGGCCGGTCCACCAGCGCCGCAGCTCGGGGGCGCCGCCCTTTTCAGGCGCCGGCCGGTCCGCACCCACCGGCATCAGGAAGTAGCTGCCGCGCCAGTCGGAAGACAGCCGCGTGCTCCAGCTCCAGACGTCGGTACCGGCATGGTGGCGCAAGGCTGCCGGCCCGGTGCTGGGGTGCGGCGTATGCGAGTACACATCGATATAGACGGCATGGACTTGCCCCCCGGCGGGCGCGCGCCACAGGAAGGTGACGTCGTGTGCACCTGCCGTATCGCCTGCAGCGCTCAGCAGCGGCGTGCCGCGTGCCGCGGCTTCGCTCCACCATGCGGCGCTGCCAAGGTCGGCGCGATGCATCATGCCTGGCGCTCCTGCGCCACAGCCAGCGCCGGCGCCTCGGCGGCTGGCGCCGCCCATACGCTGTCCACCGGGCCGCCGCGGGCGCGGCGTGCGGCCAGGCGGGCCGCCCATGCCAGCAGCAGGGCCAGTACGAAGGCGGTCAGGTCCACCGCCACCGCGCCCAGGCTGCCGTGCGCCCACATGCCAAGCGAAGGAAGGAGGCGTGCCAGCAGCGAAGTGAGGGGAATGGCGAAACCGGCTGCCGCGCACAGCGCCAGCAGCTCCGGTGCCGCGCGCGCCGCGCCGCGCCAGAAAGCCCAGGCCACGCAGGACAGGAATAGCGCATAGTAGGACATCAGCAGCACCGCATTCAGGTTGTCCGCCGACGCGTGCAGCCATTTGGCTGCCAGCAGCGCCCCGGCCACGCCGGCCACGCTGCCCAGGCACATGCCGACCGTCGCCGCCGCCAGCAGGGCGGTGCGGCGGGGCTGCACCGGCGGCGCCTGGTCGCGCAGCTGGTTCTTGCGGCGCTTTTCGACCCACAGCAGGTTGCCGGAATAAAACAGGAATGCGCCCGACAGCCCGAATACAAAGTACACCCAGCGCATCCAGTTCCCGCCGTAGCTGCCGAAGTGCAGCGCAAAGAACGAGGCCGCGATACTGCTCCAGGTATCGCTCCTGGTCGGCAGCATGCTCGTGTTCAGCACTTGTGCGCTGTACGGATCCATCAGCAGGAAGCCCGACACGGCGCCGCGTACCACATAGTCCTCGTTGGCCACGCCGACACGCACCAGCGGGCGCGGGCTCTCCAGATCCATGAACAGCATTTCCGTCACCGCGAAGCCCGGCGCTTCCTGCTGCGCGCGGCGTACCAGCTCGCTGGCCGGCGCCAGCTTCGACACGTCCCCCGGCCCCGGCGTCCCGGCCGGGCGCGACCACATCTTCTTCTCGCCGTACACCACTTCCTGCAGTCCATCGTAGAACTGGTCGTGGAAGGCGAAGACAATCACTGTCAGGCTGATCACGAGGTGGAACGGCAGGCTGGCAATGCCGACCACATTGTGTGCGTCGAGCCAGAAGCGCTTGCGGTTCCTGCCCTTGCGCAGCGCGAAGAAGTCCTTCACCAGCGTCGGTAACAGCAGCACCACGCCGGAGACCAGCGCCAGGAAGTACAGCACGCCCGCCACGCCCATCAGGTAGACGCCCAGGTACTCGTCACCCAGCGTGCCGGGAATACCGCCGGTGCGGTGCAGCATGTCGACCAGCTCGCCAAACAGGGATGGCCGCACTTCCTGCGCGGCCAGTTTGCCTTGCCCATCCAGCGTTGCCTGCCAGCGTGTGGCATCCAGGTCGATGTCGCGTGCCGCATGAGCCGCGCTCCAGGTCACCGGCGCCGGGTTGTTTTCATGCTGCACCAGGTGCAGGGTGAACTCCTCGCGGGCGGCGGGGTGGGCCGCCAGCACCTCGCGCACGACGGTATCGACCTGCTGCGGCGCCAACGCCGAGACGGGTGCGGACGGCGCGCTGACCCAGCGCTCCAGCGGATGCTTGAACATGGTCAGCGCACCGCCGAAGAAGCCGATGAACAGCAGGATACCGGCGCAGATGCCGGTCCAGGTGTGCAGGGATTGGTAGATGCGAAGGATATCGCTGCGAACTTTCATGGCTTACCCCAGGCTGGTACGGACATGGAACAACAGGCTGTACGCCAACACATTGGCGCCGCCGAGCCACAGCACGGCGCGCAGGCCAGTGCGGAACAGATAGACGGAAGCGAACACGATCATCCACAGCGGCGCCATGCTCCACATGACGACCTGTGCTTTCTCGCGTGCGCCGATGCCGCCGGGACCGGCCCAGGCGAAGAGGCCGGCCAGGGCCAGTGCCAGGGCGCCGCCCAGTACGGCGCCGGCAAAGGTCTTGCTCCACCAGTCGGGGCGGATCGCGTCCGCTTTGGCGTTCATGGTTTTCCTTTCAACAGGGAGGCAAATGGCAGCAGGCTGAAAACCAGCATGCTGGTGACGGTCCACGCGAACGCCGCTGCCAGCGGCGTCAGCGCAATGCAGGCGCTGGCCAGTGCCAGCAGCAATGCCAGCACGCCGGCGGCAGCGCCAAGCGGGCCAATGGGTTGCGCCAGCCAGCCCTGGTGGCGGTGGCTCAGGTACAGCAGGCAGCAGCCCGCGATATCAAGCAGTAGGAACAGGATCATTTGCTAATGCCCGGCGTTGGCCGAGTTTCAGGATGGAGAGATAGAACAGGGGCACCAGGAATACTCCCAGCGCGGTCGAGAGGAGGACGCCGCCCAGCACGCTGGCGCCGATGGCCTGCTGCGCGGCTGCGCCCGGACCGGAGGCCAGCACCAGCGGCACGATGCCAGCGCCGAATGCCAGGGAAGTCATCAGGATGGGCCGCAGGCGCTGGCTGGCGGCTGCCGTGACGGCGCTCCAGGGCGCCTGCCCCGCACGCACCGCAGCCTCGGCGAATTCCACGATCAGGATCGCGTTCTTGGCCGACAGGCCGACCGTGGCCAGTACGCCCACCTGGAAGAAGATATCGCGTTCCAGGCCAAGCAGGCCGGCGCCTGCCACGGCACCCAGTACGCCGGGCGGAACCGCCAGCAGCACGCAGAAGGGGATCGACCAGCTGCCGTACAGGCCGGCCAGGCACAGGAAGACGAACAGCACCGACACCGCATACAGCAGCGGCGCCTGGCCGCGCGAGAGCTGGTCCTGGTAGGACAGGCCGCTCCAGGCCAGGCGGCTGGAAGGCTGCGCGGCCACCAATGCCTCCAGGCGCGCCATCAGTTCCCCCGAGCTCGCGCCGGGCGTGCCGGCGCCGCTGATATGCACGGCAGGCAGCCCGTTGAAACGGCGCAGCTGCGTCGGGCCGCTGTCCCAGCGCGTGGAGGCGAAGGCGGACAAAGGGGTCATGGCATTGCCGTCGCCGCGCACCGACCAGTGCTGCAGGTCGTCCGGGGCGGCCCGCCATTGTGCGTCGGCCTGCACCAGTACCTTGCGCACGCGGCCCTCATGCAGGTAGTCGTTGACGTAGACGCCGCCCCAGGCGGAACTGAGCGTGCTGTTGACGTCATCCAGGTCCAGGCCCAGCGTGAGGGCCTTGGCCTGGTCGATATCGATACGCAGCTGGGCCTTGCTTTCACTGCCGTCGGCCTCCGCATACATTATCCCCGGCAGCTTGCCTGCGCTGGCAGCCAGGGCTGCGGCACGCCCGGCCAGTTCCTCAGCAGTCGCGCCGGAAGTGTCCTGCAGCCAGAATTCGAAGCCGCTGGCCTCGCCCAGGCCGTCGATCGGTGGCGGCACCATGGCGAATACGCGCGCGTCGCGCAGCTTGCCCAACGCTGCGGTGGCGCGGGCGGCGATGGCTTGCGCCGAATTCCCGGCGCCCTTGCGCTGCGACCAGTCCTTCAGGTTGACGAAGGCCATGCCGGCGTTCTGGCCCGCACCGCCCATGCCCATGCCGGCGATGGTGTACACCATGGTAACGTTGGCTTTCTCATTCTCCCGGAAATGGCGCTCCACTTCGCGCGCCAGCTCGGCGGTGCGAGGATAGGTGGCGCCGGCAGGCAGCGCAAAGCGCACCATCACCGTGCCCTGGTCGTCCACCGGTATGAACGAAGCCGGCAGGCGCTGGTAGCCCCAGGCGGTAGCGCCCAGCAGGACCGCATACACCAGCGCCAGGCGCCATGGCCGGCCCGGCAGCCCTTGCAACAGCCAGTCGTAGCACCGCTGCAGCGCAGCCATGGCGCGTGCGAACCGGCCGTCAACAGCGTGCGCCGGGGCGGGAAGCAGCAAGGCCGCGCACAGCACCGGCGTCAGGCTGATCGCCACCAGCACTGACAGCGCCATGGCCGTCACCAGCGTGATCGAAAACTGGCGGTAGATCACCCCTACCGAACCGGGGAAGAAAGCCATCGGCAGGAATACGGCGCCCAGGACGATGGCGATGCCTGCCAGGGCACCGGTGATGCCGCGCATCGATTGCAGCGTGGCCTCGCGCGCGCCGATGCGCTGCTCCGCCATGATGCGCTCGACGTTCTCCACCACGACGATGGAATCGTCTACCAGCAGGCCGATCGCCAGCACCATGGCAAACAGGGTCAGTGTGTTGATCGAGAAACCGGCCAGGGCCAGTACGCCGCAGGTTCCCAGCAGGACCACCGGCACGGTAATCACAGGCACCAGCGTGGCGCGCCACCCCTGCAGGAAGACGAACATCACCAGCACCACCAGCAATACCGCCTCGGCCAGCGTCACGGCCACCTGGCGGATCGACAGCTTGACGAAGCGGGTGGCGTCCTCCGGGTAGGCCACTTCAACGCCGGTGCGGAACGAAGGCTGGAGCGCAGCGATCCGTGCACGCACGCCGGCGGCCGTGGCCAGTCCGTTGGCACCGGGTGCAAGCATGACGGCAAAGCCGGAAGCCGGCTGGCCATCCAGGCGCGAGGCTGCGCCGTATGCTTCGCTGCCGATTTCCACACGCGCCACGTCGGACAGCCTCACCACGGCACCGTCCTGCCGGGTCTTCAGCACCAGGTCGCGGAACTGCTGCGGTGTTTTCAGGCGCGACAGCGCGGTGACGGAAACGTTCAGAGCCTGGCCCGCCGGCGCCGGACGGGCGCCTAGCTCGCCGACCGGCACTTCGGTATTCTGGCTTTCGATGGCGCGGATCACGTCGGCCGGCATCAGCCCGAAGCTGTGCAGCCTGTGCGGGTGCAGCCAGACGCGCATGGCGTACTGCGAACCGAAGCTGCGCACCTCGCCGACACCTGGCACGCGGCTGACGGCATCGATCACCTGGCTGCTCATCCAGTCCGACAGGGCCGCCTCGCCCAGCGCGCCGCGACGGTCGCTGAACACCACCACCATCAGGAAGCTGTTCTGCATCGCCGTCACACTCAGGCCGTTCTGCTGGACGGCGCGCGGCAGGCGGTAGGCCAGCTGGTTGACCTTGTTCTGCACCTCGAGCTGGGCCAGCGCGGGATCGGCACCCTGCTCGAAGGTGAGCATGATTTCCGCCTCGCCGGAGGAACTGCTGCTGGCGTCGAAATAGGTCAGGTGCTTCAGGTTCTTGAGTTCCTGCTCCAGTACCTGCACCACGCTGTGCTCGACCACCTGGGCCGAAGCGCCCGGATAGCTGGCCGCCACCCGTACTGTCGGCGGAGCGATGTTCGGGTACTGCGCCACCGGCAGCAGGACCAATGCCAGCAGGCCGCCCAGCATGACAACCGTTGCCAGGACCCAGGCCAGGACCGGCCGGGCAATAAAGAAACGCGCCACCACCGGTCAGCCCTCGCGCCCGGGCAGCGCCGCTGAGGACGCGGCACCAAGCGCCGCGACCGCAGCCGAGGCGGCCGGCGCGGACGACGCGGCTGTGGCCGGCGCCGACGCAGGACGCCCTGCCGATGCGGCAGCAGGACGGGACGCCGCCGGCGGTTCAGCCGACGCCGCCGCAGGCGCATGATTGGCCTTCTGTGCCGGGTCGCGCCACTCGACGGCGTGAACCCGGCTGCCCGGCGCAGCCTTCATGCCGCCTTCAACGATCACGCGTTCGCCCGCGCTCACGCCGGAGAGCGCGGCCCAGCGTCCCTGGTGGCTGCCGGCGAGCACCAGCTGGCGCGGCTCGACCTCACCCTTCGCATTGACCACCAACGCGGACGCCTGCTCGCCGTCGCCCAGGCGCACCGCCTGCTGCGGCAGCATCACCGCTTCCGGCTGCACCCCATGTTCGACGCGGGCCCGCACATACATTCCAGGCACCAGCAGGCGCTCCGGATTAGGGAAACGTGCCCGCAATGTCACCATGCCGGTCTGCTGGTCCACCTGCATTTCGGCGAACTGCAGCTCGCCGGCATGGGCATACTGGCTGCCATCCTCCAGCGCCAGCGTCACCGCACGCGCGCCGGGCTTGATGTTTCCGCTGCGCAGTGCACGCTGCAGGGCCAGCATCTGCTGGCTGGACTGCACCACGTCCACATAGACCGGGTCGAGCTGCTGCACGCGCGCCAGTGGTTCCTGCTGCGCGCGCGACACCAGCGCCCCTTCGGTCGCTTCCGCGCGGCCGATGCGCCCGGCAATCGCGGCCCGCACCTCGGTGCGCTGCAAGTCGATTTCTGCCGAGCGCAGGGATGCGGCGCGCGCGCGTACCCGCGCCAGCCCTTGCTGGTAGTTGGCCTGCGCCAGGTCGTGATCCTGCTGCGTCACCGTACGCGAGTCGAGCAGGCGCGCATAGCGCTCCGCGATCACGCGCAGGTTGACCAGGCTGGCCTTCTCCAGCGCCAGCTCGGCGCTGGCCTGCTCCTGCCGCGCCGCATAGCTTGCGCTGTCGATGCGGTACAGCAGCTGCCCCGCGCGCACATCCGCGCCTTCCTCGAAATAGCGCTGCACGATCACGCCGTCGACCTGCGGGCGCACCTCGGACACGCGCACGGCCGCCACCCGGCCCGCCAGGTCGCTTTGCAGCGGCAGCTTTTCCAGCGCCAGCGTGGCAACTGCCACTTCCGGCAGCGGTGGCGTGGGCGGTGCTTCCTGCTTCGCGCCGCAGGCGGCCAACAGGAGCGGCACGGCCGGCAGGTACTTCATAAATTGCATGGTTGCTCCAGTTTGTTCATGCGGCCAGTGTGGCGCCGCCATCGACGACCAGGTCCTGCATGGTGATGTGGCTGGCCAGGTCGGAAGCCAGGAATACAATGGTGTTGGCGATCTCGCGCGCCGAGGCTATCTTGCGCAGCGGGATGCCCAGCTTGAACTGTTCCGGTAGTCCCGCGATGGTGCGCTGCATGCCTTCCTCGTCGGGCAGCATGGAGCGCAGCATCGGCGTATCGGTGGAGCCGGGCGACACCAGGTTGCAGCGCACGCCGTACTGTGCCAGTTCCAGCCCGGCGCAGTGGCTGAGACTCACCAGGGCCGACTTGGAGGCGCAATAGGCCACCATGTTCAGGCGCGGCACGTGCGCCGCATTCGAGGCGACATTGACGATGCTGCCCGAGCGCTGCGCTTTGAACTGCGGCAGCAATTGGCTGAGGATATGGAACACCCCGCTCACATTGATGTCGAAGCAAGCCTGCCAGTCTTCGGCGCTAGTGTTTTCCAGCCGGCCCAGGCGCAGCACGCCGGCCGCGTTGACCAGCACGTCCACGCGCGGCGTCTCCAGCAGCAGCTGGTCGCAGGCTTTCGCAATCGCGGCACGGTCGGTGATGTCCAGCTGCACCGTCTTGAAGGGATACTTCTTGCCGTGCAGCGTGCCCAGTTCGGTGTCGAACTGGCGGTCGATGCCGATCACCCGCGCGCCCAGTTGGCGGAACGCCATTGCCGCCTGGTAGCCGATACCGCGCCCGGCGCCGGTCACCCACACCTGTCGCCCCTCGAAATACAGGCCGGGAGGACGCGGCGGCGCTTGCGGGCGAGCCGAAGTCAGGTTGTTCTGGTCAGCCAGGAACATGGCTCACCTCATGCCGCAAGCTTACGCTGCAGGACATCCCACCACGCGTTGAGCGTCGGCGTGCCAGCCAGCTCCTCAAAGCTTACGCGCAAGCCGAGCTTCTGCCATTCGGCCACCAGCACCATCACTTCCATGGAATCGAGGCCGTAGTCGACCAGGTTGTCGTCCGGGCCGAAGCCATCCTCCTCCAGACGCGGCAGCAGGCTGGCGCGCAGCCATTCGATCGACAGCGGCGGACGCTGCGCCAGCACCTGCGCCGTGTGCGTCACGCTGCCGCAGCGGCCGGCCACGTAGCGCAGGGCCATGCGGTGTTCCTCTTCACTGAAGTCGGCCAGCGCATCGGCCACCATGAAAGGCTGCACGTCGCGCATGAAAGCGTCCAGCGCCGTCGTCATGCAGCCGATATGCGCGTAGACGCCGGCGATCAGCAGCTGGTCGCGGCCCCAGTCGCGCATCATCTGCTGCAGCTCGGAGCGCTGGAAGGCGCTGTAGCGCCATTTGACCAGGACCGTATCGCCCGGCGCCGGCGCCACGGCAGCAGTGACCTGCTGCAGCGCCGGGTCGGCGCTTGTCAGGCCGGGTCCCCACATATCGTTCAGCAAGGCGCGCTCTTCGGCGCTTTGCCTGACCGGCTGCGCGGTGTACACCAGCGGCACGCCGCAGGCCCGCGCCCACGCGCACAGGGCGGCGATATTGGCAACCAGCTTGGTGCGCAGCTCGCTGTCCTCGCCGTAGAAGCGCAGGAAGTAATCCTGCATATCGTGCACCAGCAGCACGGCGCGGCGGGCCTCCAGCTGCCACGCCACCTTGTTGGCCGGCAGCCAATCCGGCATCGGCATCGGGTAGGAAGAAATCACGGGAATACTCATGGTCCTGGCTCCATCTCAATTGGGAATGCTGGCGCGCAGCGCCAGCTTGTCGGTCTTGCCGACCGCCGTCAGCGGCAGGCGGTCCAGCATTTCGAAGCGGTCGGGCAGCTTGTAGTCGGCCACGCCCAGGCCGCGCAGGTACTTGCGCAGTTCGACCGGGCGCAGGCCCCCGGCTCTCGGCACAATGCAGGCGCAGCTCATTTCGCCCAGCAACGCATGCGGCACCGAAATCAGGGCCGCCTGCAGTACGCCCGGATGGCGCAGCAGCAGGTTCTCCACTTCTTCCGCTGCGATCTTCTCGCCGCCGCGGTTGATCTGGTCCTTCACCCGGCCGACCACGCGCAGATTGCCGTCGGCGCCGCGCTGTACCAGGTCGCCCGTGTGGTAGAAGCCATCCGCATCGAACACGCGCGCATTGTGTTCCGGCGCGCGGTAATAGCCGCGGAAGGTATACGGGCCGCGCGTTGCCAGCATGCCCGTCTCGCCGTCGGCCACTGGCTGGCCGCCGGCATCGAGTACACGCACTTCGTCGGCATCGCTCATGGGGCGGCCCTGCGTCGTGTAGACCACATCATCCGGGTCGTCCAGGCGTGTGTAGTTGACCAGGCCTTCGGCCATGCCGAACACCTGCTGCAGCGCGCAACCGAGCTCCTGCGGCACGCGGCGCGCCAGCGCTTCGGCAAAACTGGCGCCGCCCACCTGCAGCAGGCGCAGCGAAGCCAGTTGCGCGCGGCGTTCCGCCTGCTGGGCAGCCTGCAGCCACAAGGTAACGGCGGAGGGAACCAGCGCCGCCATGTTCACGCGGTGCCGCTCGACCAGGCCGAAGCAGGCCAGCGGCTCCGGCGCGCGCGCCAGCACTACGGTGCCGCCCGCGTGGAACACGCCCAGCGCGCCGGGAGAACTGAGCAGGAAGTTGTGCCCGGCCGGCAGCGCGCACAGGAAGCGCGTGCCGCGCTCCAGGCGGCAGATTTCCGCGCTGCGGCGCACGCTGTAATAGTAATCGTCATGGGTACGCGGAATCAGTTTGGGCGTTCCGGTACTGCCACCGGACAGCTGGAAAAACGCCACTTCGTGCGCGGGCGAATGCTGCGGACGCGGGCCGATACCCTGCGCCTGCTCCCGGAATCCATCCTCTCCCAGCACCATGGTGTGCGGCACCGCCAATTCGCGGGCAAACGCTTCGTTTGCAAACAATGGGTGGCTGGCCGAGGCGACCAGCAGCCGGGGTTGCAGCTGCTGCGCATACGCCGCCAGTTCCAGCCGCTGGTGGCTGAACAGCGCATTGACCGGCGCCACTCCGGCCTTCAGCAGGCCAAAGAATGCGACGTAGAATTCGGCCACATTGGGCAGTTGCACCAGGGCCGTATCACCCACGCCCAGGCCGCGCCGCGCCAGCACCTGCGCCAGCTGCTCCGCCTGTTCGTCAAGTTCCCGGTAGCTGAGCATGCGTTCGCCGCAGATGACGGCGATGCCTTGCGGATGCTCGCGCGCCTGGCGTTCCAGGATTTCGTTCAGCGGCATGCCGGTCCACAGGCCTTGCGCCCGGTAGCGCTGCGCTGCGTCCTGCGGCCACGGTGTGAAGGCGATCATGCTGCCTCCCTTGCGGTCAAAGCGCCAAGCATGGTCTGCAGCTTGGCCTGGGTTTCCGCCCACTCGGCATCGGGGCAGGAATCGGCCACGATGCCGGCGCCGGCGAACAGCTGCACCCGGTTACCGGCCACGCGGCCGCAACGGATGGTGACTGCCCACTCGCCGTTGCCCTCGTCGTCGCACCAGCCCACCATGCCGGCGAACAGCCCCCGGTCGAACGGCTCCACCAGGTCGATCAGCTTGCGCGCCAGGCGCGTTGGAAAACCGCAGACAGCCGGCGTCGGATGCAGGCGGCAGGCCAGCTCCAGCGCGCCCATTGCAGGATCGTGCAGCACGCCCTGTATCGGCGTCGACAGGTGCCACATCGCCGCCGTGGACAGCAGTGATGGATGCTCAGGAATCGACAGCTGCCGGCAAACCGGAGCCAGCACGCGCCGGATTTCATCCGTGACGAGCCGGTGTTCGTAGGCGTCCTTGGACGAGCGCAGCAGCGCATCGCTGACCTGGCGGTCGCGCACCGGATCGGCATCGCGCCGCGCGGAACCTGCCAGCGGGTTGGATTCCATGCGCGCCCCATCCTTGCGTACCAGCAGTTCGGGACTCACGCCTACCAGTTCGGAGCCGTCGGCCAGCGGAAGCCGGAACTGGAATCCGGAAGGATTGCGCGCCACCAGCCGCCGGAAGATGTCGCCGGCATCGGCAAGGCCGGCCAGTTCGACATCCAGCAGACGAGACAGAACCGCCTTGCGGATCTCGCTCAGGCCAAAGTTGGCGACTGCCTGGCGCACGCCCTGCTTGAATCGCTCTTCGCCGGGAATGCTTTGGGCGTGCAGGATGGGCGGCAGTTCCACCGCGCCGCCCTGCAGCACTTCCTTGCGGTCGACAAATTCCGATACCTGCGGCACCACAAGCGCGGACGGCTGTCGTGTATCGAACGGAATGGCGCCCAGCGCCACCGGATGGGGATTGCCGCGCATGCGCGCCCGGCGCAAGGCTGCCGCCACATCGGCCTGCAGGCGGCCGGTATGATGTGCCGGCGTATCGATGCGTTCAGCAACGCCGCTGCCACGCAGCGAACGGTGCGGCGACAGGAATAAGCTTGTAGCCATGTTCTACCTCGCAAACTGTTGAATGGTTCGCTGGCTTTACGCTGGCTGGGGGAATCAGGGGATCCAGCCCCTGCGGGCGTCAGAAGCCGTAGCTGGCGCTGACGTAGTAATTGCGGCCCAGCTCAAAGAAGCTGAAGTCCTTGCTCTTTCTGGACAGGTCGACGTCGGTCAGGTTCTTGACGCCGGTGCGCAGGGTCCAGTGCTTGCCTGCCTTGGCGGACATGCCGAGGTCGACGCGGGTATAGCCGGGCAGCTCCTTGCCGGAGTAGAACTGCTTGCCCGTATAGTGCGCTGCCAGCGATGCCTGCACGCCCGGCACTGCGGTCCATGTCAGCCCGACGCGGCCCACGTTTTCCGGGCGGTTGTCCAGGACCGTGGTCTTGCCGTTCTCGTTGACGTAGTCGGCCTTCAAATGGGTGAAGTTGCCGGACAGGGTCAGGGAAGGATGCAGCTGCACGCTCGCTTCCAGTTCCAGGCCTTTGGTCTTGGCTTGCGCCACGTTGACCCAGCGGCGCGCGTTGGCCGCCGCATCGTAGGTTGCCACGATCATGTCGTCCACGTCGTTCTTGAATACGACTGCGGTCAGGTCCCAGCCCTTCTGGTGGACTTCGAAGCCCAGCTCATAGTTGGTGCTGGTCTCCGGCGACAGTTCCGGGTTACCGGCCAGGAAGCAGCTGCCGCCGCAGCTGACGATGCGGTATTCCTTGCTCAACTGGTAGGAATCCGGCGCCTTGAACGCCTTGCTGATGCCGCCCTTGACGGTCAGGACATCGCTGCCCTGCCAGACCAGGTAGCTCTTTGGCGAGAAGTGGCTGCCGAACACGCTGTGATCGTCCAGGCGGCCGGCCAGGGTCAGGCGCCAGTCCTTCGCCAGCGACAGTTCATCCTCGACGAAGGCCGCCTTGCTGTCGGTGCTGACCTTGCCGGTGTCCAGGTAGCTTGCCGCATCGCGGATCACCTGGCGGCGCAGGTCGATACCCGCGGTCAGCGCGTTGATGCCGAAGGTGGTGTTGCCGTAGAACTTGGCGTAGGTGTTGTCTTCTTTCAAGGTGCGCTGCTGCGGCGCGTTATAGCGGGTGTTGAAGTCCCGGATTTCCGCATTCTCGCGGGTGATATATGCGGTGGTATTGCCCCAGTCCCAGCTGGCGCGGTGGGTCATGCCATAGGTCTTGCGCTCGATCTCCTGGTCGCGGATATCCCTCGTTTCGAAGTTCCAAGCCGGGTAGAAGGCGTAGAAATACATCACGCGCGGACGCTCGTCCTTGTTGTAGCCCAGGTCGAAGTCCAGCGACTGGTTTTCCGCCAGTTGCCAGGTCAGCGTACCGGTCAGGTTGCTGGCTTTCTTCTCTTCCAGGCGCGGGGTACGCGTATTGTCGCCGGCAGGCGCACCCCACCATGCATCGCGGTCATAGCGTTCGCCGGCAAGGGACAGGCTGACGGTATCGCTCAACGCGCCGGACAGGTTGGCGCCCAGGCGATACTGGTCGCCGTCGTAACCGCTATCGACGGTGCGGTACTCGCCAGTGACGCTGCCCTTCCACTCCTTGGTGGCCGGCCAGGTGATGATGTTGATCACGCCACCCATCGCATCGGAACCGTACAGCGCCGCCATCGGACCACGCACGATCTCGACGCGCTTGATGCTGGACAGCGGGATGGAGCTGAAATCGAAATCGCCGCCGCGCCACAGGGCGCCGCCCGACGAAACGCGCTTGCCGTTCACCAGCATCAGCGTGTACTTGCCGCCCAGGCCGCGGATGCGGATTTCGTCGCGGCCGTTTTCGTCGGTCCGGTTGTTCACGCCGACGCTGTCGCGCAACAGGTCCGCCAGGCCGTTGGCCGGCGATTTGGCGATATCTTCCGCCGTAAGGACGGTGGTGAAGGCGGGAGCGCCGGCCACGGTGTGGGCACGCATGGAAGCGGTAACGACAACGACGTTGCCGTCGCCGACGCCACCTGCATCATCGGCAAGCACAGGAAGGCCGATGGCGGCCAGGCTCGCCGCGATGAGGGTTTTCGAGAAAGACATGACTTTGTTCAGAAATGAAAATTGAACGCAAATGATAATCATTCGCATTCAAATGTGCAAGAAGTATAAGGCAAAAAAGTTAATATGGCTTAAGTTTTAATGCTTTAGTCCAGCTACCATCGTGTCAGGAGGAAATTCATGGATCACATGCACCTGATGACGGTTTTCGTGGCGGTAGGCGAGCAGGAAAGTTTTGCGGGCGCCTCGCGCAGCCTGAACATGTCGCCTGCCGCCATCACGCGCGCGGTGGCGGCGCTGGAAAAAAAGCTGGGCGCCCAGCTGTTGCTGCGGACCACGCGCAATGTCCGCCTCACCGAGGCGGGCCAGCGTTACCTGGACGACTGCCGCCATATCCTGGCCAGCATCGAGGAAGCCAACGACGCCGCTTCCGGCGTCAATGCACCGCCCAAGGGCAACGTGACCGTCACCGCCTCCGTGTTGTTCGGGAAAACTTTCGTCACCCCTTGCATCGTGCAGTTCCTGCAGCAGTATCCGGAAGTCGACGTCACCGCCTATTTCCTCGACCGCGTGGTCAACCTGGTCGAAGAAGGCATGGACGTGGCGGTGCGCCTTGGCCCCCTGCCCGATTCGAGCATGAAGGCGCTGCGCGTGGGACAGATGCGGCGCGTGCTGTGCGCGTCGCCGGAGTACCTCGCCGGGCATGGCGTGCCGCAGCAACCCGAAGACCTGCAACGGCATACGATCATCGCCGCCAGCAATATCACGCCACGCGTGGAGTGGAAGTTCGGCCATGGGACAGGAGCGATCACGGTGCGCATGAAGCCGCGCTTCACCGTCTCCAGCAACGATGCGGCGGTTCGCGCCGCGGTGGAAGGCCTGGGCATCTGCCGCCTGCTGTCCTACCAGATGGCCGACGAACTGGCGGCCGGGAAGTTGAAGATCATCCTGGCCGAATTCGAAGAAGAGCCGTGGCCGGTGCATATCCTGCACCGGGAAAGCAAGTACGGCTCTTCCCGTGTCCGAAAATTCATCGACCTGCTGGCGCAGCACCTGCGGACGCATCCGCACCTGGCTTGAGCTTGCCCAGGAAGGCGCCGGTGATGGCCGCGACTTCGTCAAGCCTGGTGTCCATCACAAAGTGCCCACCGTCGAGGATGTGCACTTCGGCCGAGGGGTTGTCGCGCCGGAACGCGTGCGCGCCCGGCACGGTGAATGCGAGGTCATGCCTGCCCCACACCACCAGGGTCGGCAACTGGCGCTGCTTCAGCCAAGCCTGCCACGCTGGATATGCCGCCAGGTTGTACTGGTAATCGTAAATCAGGTCGGCCTGGATGCGCGCCTGCCCGGGACGATTGAGATAGGCATATTCGTCCATTCAGAGATCCGGATCGTAGGCTTCGATGGCCGGATCGCTGCCGATATGCCGCGCACGGGTTGCGGCCACCGACTGGTGCACGGCGATGACCTCCTTCTCGTGCGCGGCGCGATCCGCCCAGAAAGGCTTGCGCTTGGCCCACATCGCACCGAGGCCTTCCTCATACACATTCCCGTTCTGGAAGACCAGTGCCTGCACCGCTTGCGGCCGTGCCTGCGCCATGCGCATACCGACAGGCGCGCCGTAGTCCTGCATCAGCAGCACGTAGTGGCGCGCGCCGACGGCATCGGTGAATTTGTTCATGATCCTGGCCAGGTTGTCGAAGGTATAGCTGAATCTCGCCGGGTCGGGTGCGTCGCTGTTGCCAAAACCGGGATAGTCCGGCGCCACCAGGTGGTAGCGGTCGCCCAGCTTGCGCAGCAAGCCGTCGTACATGCGGGACGAGCTTGGCACACCATGCAGCAGCAGGACCGTCGGTTTGCTGGCATCGCCGGCTTCGCGGTAGGCGATATTGATACCGTCCACGGCGACCGTGCGGTAGGCGACGGGAGCAGCTTGCGCGGCTCCTGCGAAGGCGATAGCGGCGGCGGCGACGAATTTTCTCATGTTGTTCTCCAGTGGATGTCGATGGCCCCACTCTAGCGACGATCCCGGCCCGGCGGAACCGCGTCCAGCGAAACGGATTGTTTCGCTGGGCGTAGTTCCGGCGCATTGGGCCTCTTCCTACAATCCATCCCATCCAAACCACTTTTGAAGGAAGCGAACATGAACACCTCCCGCATCGCCGCAACCCTGGTCCTGGCCCTCGCAGCCGCCACCGCGTCCGCCGCCCCGACCGACGTACGCTACCGCAGCGTGAAGGTCGACGGCGTCAACATTTTCTACCGCGAAGCCGGCCCGAAGGATGCGCCCACGGTGTTGCTGCTGCACGGTTTCCCGACCTCGTCCCAGATGTTCCGCAACCTGATTCCGCAGCTGGCCGAGCGCTATCACGTAATCGCCCCCGACTATCCTGGCTTTGGCCAGAGCGATGCGCCGGCCGTCGATAAATTCGCCTACAGTTTCGACAACCTGGCGAATGTGGTCGACAAGTTCACCACTGCAGTTGGCGCGTCGACGTACGCCTTGTACGTGCAGGACTACGGCGCCCCGATCGGCTTTCGCCTTGCAGCCGCGCACCCGGAGCGGGTGTCCGCCATCGTGGTCCAGAACGGCAACGCTTACACCGAAGGTATCGACAATGAATTCTGGGCGCCGTTCAAGCTCTATTGGGCCGACAAATCCGAAGCCAATGCCGCCAAGCTGAAACCGTTCTTCGAGATCGGCGCAACCAAGTGGCAGTACACGCACGGCGCGCGCGACGCCAGCAGGATCAGTCCAGATGCATGGACCGTCGACCAGGCCTATATGGACCGTCCCGGCAACAAGGAAATCCAGCTCGAGCTGTTCTACAGCTACGGCAGCAACCCGGCGCGCTATCCGGAGTGGCAAGCCTACTTCCGCAAACACCAGCCGCCGATGCTGATCGCCTGGGGCAAGAACGACAAGATCTTTCCCGCTGCCGGCGCCGCGCCCTACCTGCGCGACCTGCCGAAAGCCGAACTGCACCTGCTCGACACCGGTCACTTTGCCCTCGAGGAAGACGGCGAACAGATCGGCAAGCTGATGCGCACTTTCCTCGCGCGTAACGTGAAGTAACGCAGCTTTAAGCGCCTTTGGTTGTATCAGGCTGACGCTGGGCGGTGTGGCGTTAAACGAAAAAACCCTGTCAGATCAATGACCTGACAGGGTTCTTGTACGTCCTGGTGCCGGAGAAGAGAATCGAACTCCCGACCTTCTCATTACGAATGAGCTGCTCTACCAACTGAGCTACACCGGCAAAGAGCCCGGATTATAGCAAACAAACTTGCGCGTTTGCTAGTATCGGGGCGCCATCATTGCAAAAATTACACGCCTTCCTGATGGTAGCTGGTCACCAGTGCCACTTCGTCGCGGGAGCCGAGGAAGACCGGCACGCGCTGGTGCAGCTTCTCAGGCTGGATGTCGAGGATGCGCCTCTTTCCGTCGGTCGCCATACCGCCCGCCTGTTCCACGATGAAGGCCATCGGGTTGGCTTCGTACATCAGGCGCAGGCGGCCTGGCTTGGATGGATCCTTATTGTCGGCCGGGTACATGAAGATGCCGCCGCGATTCAGGATGCGGTGCACGTCGGCCACCATCGAGGCGATCCAGCGCATGTTGAAGTCGGTGCCGCGCGGGCCGGTGGTGCCGGCCAGCAGTTCGCCAATGTAACGCTGCACCGGCGCGTGCCAGTGGCGCATATTGGACGAGTTGATCGCGAATTCCTTGGTCTTGGCAGGAATCTGCATATTGCGCTGGGTCAGCACCCACGAACCCATCTCGCGGTCCAGGGTGAAGCAGTTCACGCCATTGCCGGTGGTAAGCACCAGCAGGGTTTGCGGGCCGTACAGGGCGTAGCCGGCGGCCACTTGCTTGGCTCCTGGCTGCAGGAAGTCCTGTTCGGTCGGCTCGGTCATGCCCTCCGGTGCTTTCAGCACGGAGAAGATGGTGCCGATCGAAACGTTGACGTCGATATTGGAGGATCCGTCCAGCGGGTCGAACACCAGCAGGTATTCGCCTTTCGGGTAACGGTTAGGGATCGGGTGGATGTCTTCCATTTCTTCCGACGCCATCGCCGCCAGGTGGCCGCCCCACTCGTTCGCTTCCAGCAGGATTTCGTTGGAGATCACGTCCAGCTTCTTCTGAACTTCACCCTGGACGTTTTCCGATTCCAGCGCGCCCAGCACCTCGCCCAGTGCGCCCTTGCCGACGCTGTGCGAAATGGTTTTGCAGGCGCGGCCTACCACCTCGATCAGGAGGCGCAGTTCGGCCGGAATGGTGTGGTGCTGGCGTTGTTCTTCAACGAGATATTGGGTCAGGCTGATGCGTTTCATTGTTTCCCTAGGTTTGTGCTTAATTAGTTTGCGAGTGCTTTGCTGACCACTTCCATCACGTCATTCGACAGCGGAGTGGCGGCGGCGACTTTTTCCAGCGCGTGGCGCATATGGACTTGCAGCGCCGGCGCGTAACGGCGCCAGCGGTCCATGCTGCGTGCCAGGCGGGCGGCCACTTGCGGGTTCAAGGCGTCGAGCTTGATCACATGCTCGGCCCAGAATTCGTAGGCGCTGCCGTCGGCGGCGTGGAATTGCGACGGGTTCTGGTTGCAGAAACTGAACAGCAGGCTGCGCGCGCGGTTCGGGTTCTTCAGCGTGAAAGCCGGGTGCTTCATCAGTTCACGCACCTTGCCCACATTGGTGTGCGGAGCCGAGCCTTGCATGGCGAACCACTTGTCGACCACCAGCGCTTCGCCTTTGAAGTCCTTGTAGAAGGCGTCGAGCTGCTTGCCGGCGTCGGCGCCGCTGTGGATCAGGGCGGACAAGGCGGCAGCTCGGTCGGTCATGTTGGTGGCGGCGGCGAACTGCTCGCCCGCCAGCTTGACCGCTTCCGCATTCGGCTGCACCAGCAGGTAAGCCAGGGCCACGTTCTTCAGGCCGCGCTTGCCGGCCGAAATGGCGTCCGGGCTGTAGGTGCCGGGCGTGGCGTTGGCCGCGTACACCTGCAGCAGTTCGGCGCGCAGCGCGGTGCCGATGGCATGGCGCATGAACTGACGCGCGCTGTGGATAGCTTGCGGATGCACCACTTCCATCTGCTCGGCGATGATGATTTCGGAAGGCAGGATCAGGCACTGTTCGCGGAAGGCGGCATCGAGGCCGGTGTCGCTCAGCACGGCGCGCAGCGCGCCGATGTAGGTGTCGTCCAGCTTGAGCGGCTGGTCCTCCAGCACTGCCTGGGTCAGCGACAGCAGGCGCTCCATGGCCAGGCGCTGGCCGGCTTCCCAGCGATTTACCGGGTCGCTGTCGTAGCGGAACAGATGCAGCAGTTCGTCATCGGTGTACGGGTACTCCAGCACGACCGGCGCGGAGAAGTCGCGCAGGATCGACGGCACCGGTGCTTCGGCAATGCCTTCGAAGCGGAAGGTCTGCTCGGCGGCTGTCAGTTCCAGCACGGTCGTGGTGCCGAGCTGCTTGCCGTCCAGCGTCAGCGCCAGGTCCTTGCCGTCGCGGCCCAGCAGGCCCACGGCCACCGGGATGTGGAACGGCAGCTTCTTGTCCTGTCCGGGCGTGGCCGGGCAGGACTGGCGCAGCGTCAGTTCGTAGACCTGCTTGCCGCCGTCGTGCTGGCCGCTGGCGCTGACCACCGGCGTGCCGGCCTGGCTGTACCAGCGCTCGAACTGTTTCAGGTCGCGCTGGTTGGCGTCGGCCATTGCCGCGCGGAAGTCGTCGCACTGCACGGCCTGGCCGTCATGGCGCTCGAAATACAGGTCCATGCCCTTGCGGAAGCCTTCGCGGCCCAGCAAGGTCTGGTACATGCGCACCACTTCGGCGCCCTTTTCGTACACGGTCACCGTGTAGAAGTTGTTGATCTCGACAAACGAATCGGGACGCACCGGGTGCGCCATCGGGCCCGCGTCTTCCGGGAACTGGGCCTGGCGCAGCGTGCGCACCTGGTCGATACGGGTCACGGCGCGGCCGCTGTCGGTGCCGATCATGTCGGCGCTGAATTCCTGGTCGCGGAACACGGTCAGGCCTTCCTTCAGCGACAGCTGGAACCAGTCGCGGCACGTCACGCGGTTGCCGGTCCAGTTGTGGAAGTACTCGTGGCCCACCACGGCTTCGATGCCGGAGTAGTCGACGTCGGTCGCGGTGCGCGGGTTGGCCAGCACGAATTTCGTGTTGAAGATATTCAGGCCCTTGTTCTCCATCGCGCCCATATTGAAGTCGCTTACGGCGACAATCATGAAGCGGTCCAGGTCAAGTTCCAGGCCCCAGCGTTCCTCGTCCCAGCGGATCGAGTTTTTCAGCGACTCCATCGCATAGTCGGTCTTGTCGAGGTTGCCCTCTTCCACCCACACCTGCAGCAGTACTTCCCGGCCGGACTTCAGCTTGAATTTCTCTTCCTGGCATACCAGGCGCGCGGCCACCAGTGCAAACAGGTAGGACGGCTTCTTGAACGGGTCTTCCCACTTTGCGTAGTGGCGGCCGCCTTCGAGGTCGCCTTCTTCCAGCAGGTTGCCGTTGGAGAGCAGTACCGGGTATTGCTCCTTGTCGGCGCGCAGCATCACGGTGTAGCGCGCCATCACGTCCGGGCGGTCCGGGAAATAGGTGATGCGGCGGAAGCCTTCGGCCTCGCACTGGGTGTAGAAACCGCTGCCCGAGGTGTACAGGCCGGACAGCGTCGTGTTCTCAACCGGGGCACAGGTCGTTTCGATTTCCAGCACCACGTTGACGGGGGCATTGCGGATGGTCAGGGTATTGTTGCTAATAATATATTGACCAGGATTCAGCGCCACCCCGTTCATGCGCAGGGCAACCAGTTCGATGGCCTCACCGTGCAGCACCAGGTCATGGCTCTTGCTATCGGGGTTATGCCGCAGGTGCACGCGGTTGGCGACGATGGTGCGGGCGGGATCAAGGTCGAAGCCCAGTTCCACGGTCTCCACCAGGTAGCTGGGCGGGGTGTAGTCTTTACGATAGATCGTTTGAGGGCTGTCGGTACGCATGGTTTGGGCGAGCGAGGACAAAGAAGGCTATTTTACCAATACCGGGCAAGGGGTACGCCCGATTCTTTTCCGGTGTCCCTGTGGGGGTAACATTCTGTAATAATTAGGTGAAACGCATGTTGCCGGATTAAACTGGCTTATGAGGATAAAAAGGAGTTTTGCCATGAAAGCGCTAGCCATTTTGGTGGCAGCCACCAGTCTGTTGCTGAGCGGCTGTGCCACCACCCTGCGCAGCAACGTCACGGTCTTCCATGAGTGGCCGAGCGACCTGCAGGACAAATCTTATACCTTCGAAACGCCTTCCCCGGGTGAGGATACGCTGGAATACCGCAGCTACCAGAACCTGGTGAGCGGCGAACTGGCCAAGCTGGGCTTCACCCAGGCCGCCAGCGCCAGGGATGCCAAGCTGCGCGTCGCCATGCAGTTCAGCACTATCGACCGCCCGGTCAAGGTCCTGACTGCGACCGACCCGTGGATGTATGGACCCGGCCCCTGGGGCTACTACCCGCGCTGGGGCTACTACCCTTACCGTTATCGCTACTACGGCTTCTACCGTCCATACTACGATCCGTGGATGTGGGGACCGATGGAGTTCCGCGAAACCATCCAGCATAACTATGACCGCAACCTGCGCGTCACCATCAACAACCTGCAGGGCAAGAAGCTGTATGACGTGACCGTGCAAAACACCAGCCGCAAGCAATCGACGCCGCTGGTCATGCCGGCACTGGTACAAAGCGCCTTCACCGGCTTCCCTGGCGAAAGCGGAAAGGCCAAGCGCGTAGATCTTGAGCTCCAATAATTCCATCAAATCGATCGGGCGGTGGTTGCGCGAAGGCGCTTCCACCGCCTTTTTCCGTCCACCCCGCTGGGATGGCCTGTCCACCGGGCCGGGCGTTGTCGCCGTTCTGGCGCTGCTGGTGCTGGCGCTTTCGGTATTGTTCCAGCGCGTGTATATCAACGGCCCGGCGATCTTCTACTGGAAGGCCATCGCCTACGGCTGGCTTCCTTTCGCCCTGCTGCCGTTCTACGCGCTGATGGCGCGCGGTACCGGACCAAGCGGGCGTCCCGGCGCCGCGCCCGACCTGGCGCTTCTCACTACCCTATTGCTGGCGCAGACCGTCTGGCTGGAACTGTTTATTGACCTGTGCTTCACCGCTATGCTGTACGGCGGCGCCGAGGCCTGGTCGGTGCGCTATATGGGGCAATGGGGCGCGTGGATCGTCTGGGCAGTTCCGGTCGCCCTGGTGATCCTGTCCCAACTCGCGCTGCTGGCGCGCGGCGGCCGCGGCAGGCGCCGGCCGCTGATGCTCAGCGGGGGCATGATGGCGGGCGTGATCGCGCTGGGCGTGACCACGCAGCAGCCCGATTTCTGGTATCCGAAAAAACAGGAAGCGGGCAACGAAGAATCGTCGCGCTACCTGAAGCTGACCGCGGAACTGATGGAGTCGCAGCCGGTGCTGCTGTCGCGCCAACTGGCAGCGCTGGCCCCGCAGCGCCCGGGCAAGGTCGACATGTATGCACTGACCTTCGCGCCTTACGGCGACGAAGTGTTCCGCCGCGAGAGCCAGATGGTGGCCGACGTGATGTCGCAGCGCTTCGACACTGCCGGCCGCACGATGCAACTGGTGAACCATTTCCAGACCGCCGAAAAACTGCCGTGGGCCACTACTGTTAACTTGCAGAAGACGATCCGCAGTGTGTCGCGCACCATGGACAAGGACGAAGATGTGCTGTTCATTTACCTGACTTCGCACGGTGCGCGCGAAGGCCAGTTGGCGGCGGAGTTCTGGCCGTTCGAGTTGACAGAACTGACGCCTTCCATGCTGCGCAAATTCCTGGACGAAGCGGGAATCAAACATCGTGTCATCGCAGTCTCGGCCTGCTACTCCGGCAGCTGGATTCCGGCGCTGAAAGACGACGCGACCATGGTGCTGACTGCAGCCGATGCCGACCATACCTCCTACGGCTGCGGCTACAAATCCGAGCTCACTTTCTTCGGCCGCGCCATGTTCGACGAACAGCTGCGCAGCCACACGCGCTCCTTCGAACAAGCCCACGCCGCCGCACGTGAAGTGATACGCAAACGTGAAGTCGAGGCTGGCAAGGACGACGGCTATTCGAACCCGCAGATCTCCATCGGCCGCGCCATCGGCGCCAAGCTGGCCACGTTTCAGTGACTGCAAAGTTCAATGCAGCGGCAGCTGGGAGAGGGAAATATCGTTGTGCCCGACGCCGGGCACAACATGGAATGTGGCGAGCCCTGGGCGGAAGCTGCGATACAGCGCTTCGCTGCTGGCGCGGGGGATGATGTCGTCGCGCTCGGCAGCGAAGATGGTGGTTGGGGCGTTGACTGTAGCGGCGTAGCCCGCCGAGTCGTAGCGCTCGCGCAGCAGCAAGCGCACAGGCAGCCAGGGATAATGGTGCGAGGCTGCCCCGGCCATGCTGTCATACGGCGTGACCAGCACCAGCCGCTCGGCCGGTTTGCTGCCGGCCAGCCGTGTGGCGATCCCGCTGCCAAGGCTGCGGCCAACGATCGTGACCTGCGGGTGCCGGGCGCGCACATGCTCATACAAGGCCAGCGCATCGGCAAACAGGCCGGCCTCCGTCGGCTCTCCCGGTGTGGCGCCGTAGCCGCGATAGTGCATCAGGTACAGTGCATGGCCGGGAAAAGCGGCCTGCAGCTCCGGCAGACTATGGCCGACCGCCTCCGCATTGCCGCCGAAGTAGATCACCGCTGCAGGCCCCGGCTGCTCGTCTAAGGTAACCCCGACACGCACGCCGCCATCCAGCGCGAGCACGGTGCCGCCTTCAAACGCCTGCGGAAAATAGATCATGCTGCGCTGGCGGAAAAACACCAGCGCGCAAACGGCGACATACACGGCCAGCACCGACAGCAGGAGCGGCAGCAGGAGTCGCATGGTCAGCGGTAGTAAGCTTCGCTGGCGAAGGTGATGAGACCGATCAGGGCGACAGCACACAACAGGACAATCAGCAAGCGTCCAAACTTCGGGGTGCCGTCGTCATCGGCTGGGCGGTTCTGGTCAGTCATATTCGGTTTCAAGGCAAGAGGATGGTGGAGCCTGTGGTGCGGCGCGCCTCAAGGTCGCGATGCGCCCGCCCTACGTCGGCCAGATTATACCGCTGCTGGATTTCGATCTTGACCTCGCCGCGCGCCACCACATCGAACAGCGATTGTGCGCAGGCCTCAAGGTCGGCGCGCGTGGCCGTATAGTTGCCAAGCGCAGGACGGGTCAGGAACAGCGAGCCGCGCGAAGCCAGTTCGCCCAGCGAGAAGTTGGCCACCGGGCCGGACGCATTGCCGAAGCTGACCATCATGCCGCGCGGCCGCAGGCAGTCGAGCGAACCGGTGAAGGTATCCTTGCCGATCGAATCGAATACGATGGAAACGCCTTTGCCGCCGGTGATCTCACGCACCCTTTCTGCAAAGTTTTCCTTGTTGTAGTTGATCCCATGGGCCGCGCCATGCTGCAGCGCCAGCGCCACCTTTTCGTCGCAACCGGCGGTGCCGATCAGGGTGACGCCCAGGGCACGCGCCCACTGGCAAGCAATCAGGCCCACGCCGCCGGCCGCCGCATGAAACAGGATGGTGTCGCCGGCCTTGACCGGCGCCGCGCTGTGGAACAGGTATTGCACTGTCATCCCTTGCAACATCATGGCGGCCGCAGTGTCGCTGCCGATTGCATCGGGCAGCTTGACCAGCAAGCTGGCGGGCAAATTGCGCGCCTGCGCATAAGCGCCGTTCGGACGGCCGGCATAGGCCACGCGGTCGCCCACGCGCACATGGCTCACGCCCTCGCCTACCGCTTCCACCACGCCGGCCCCTTCCTGCCCCAGGCCGCCCGGCAGCGGCTGCGGATACAGGCCGGTGCGGAAGTACACATCGATAAAGTTAAGGCCGATCGCTTCGTGCCGCACGGTCGCTTCGCCCGGACCTGGCGGCGCAACCTCGACCTCGACGTATTCCATCACTTCCGGCCCGCCAGTGCGGGACATGCGAATCGCCTTAACCATTACCTGCTCCTTTAGTGTGTGATGAAGCCACGCTCGCGCAGCCATTGCGTCATGCGTGGATAGTGTTCGCGCGCCCAGTGCGTGGAGTTGATATAGGCACTGCCGCCATCGGCATCGGTTTCCCACAAACCGTGCGCCGCACGCGGCAGCATCCACACCTGGTGGTCCTTGTGGCCGCTCGCATCAAGCGTTTGCTGGAACAGCTTCGCGCTCTTATGCACCGGTACGAAAGCGTCTTTCTCGCCGAGGATATAGACCACGGGCGCGTTCAGCTTCTTCAGGTCAGGCAGCGGGTCGTAGCTGTAGAAGGCGGTGGTGGTCTCGCTCGGCTTCTCCTTCAGCGTGTCCGGCACGATTTCGACGCGGCTGGCCCAGCGCGCCTTCTCGCCGGCGCGCGCCGCGGCCAGCAATTCGGTGCGGTTGGCGCCGCCGCTGGTCACCCAATGCATCAGTTTCTCCTGGTACGCAGCGCCCGCCTTTACCTCGTCTTCGCTGAAGCCTTGCGCACGCAGGGAGCTTTCGATGCGGTAAACCTCCTGTTCGGCCGGCGGAACGGCCGATGCGGCTTGCGCGATCACGAACGCGACCTTCTGCGAACGGACCGCCGCCAGCGGCGCCAGCCAGCCGCCCTGGCTATGGCCCCAGGTTCCGATCGCATCGCCCTTGATGTCGCTGCGCTTGCCGAGCAGCTCAATGCCTGCGATGGCATCATCGGCCAACTGCTCCATGGTGGCCTTGTTGAATTGTCCGCTGGATTTGCCCACGCCGCGCTTGTCGTACATCAGCGCTGCCATGCCGTGTGCGGCGAAGTAGTACGCTTGCAGCGCATATGCGCCACGCGGTGCTGGGCTGGACATCTGCGTCAGCACGATGGCGGGGAATGGCCCCTTCCCTTCCGGCAGCACCAGGGTGCCGGAAAGCGTAACGTCGCCGTTGCGGAACGTCACCTCTTCCGAGCGGAACTGCAGGCGGCGGCCGGTTTCCTTCTTGCCGGCCTGCTGCCAAACCATCTTGTTGCCCTCGAAGCGCATCGTGGTCTCGCGCACGGCGGGATTCAGGTTTCCGGCGCCGGCGTAATACACGTTCCCGCTTTCGGCGAACATGGAGGCGTAGCGGCCCGTGCTCAAATCGCTGTAGAACATCTGCGGAAAGTCGCCCCACTCGGACAACACGACCAGGCGCTTGCCGGGGAATTCATAGGCTCCCAGCAGCGGTTGGTGGCGCGCGGGATCGTCGGGCAGCGTGCGGCGGAAGGCGAACTTTCCGTCCTTCCCGTTCAGTCTTACTTTGCCGGCCAACAGGTCGCCTTGCAGCTTGCCGTCGAATTGCAGCACACCGTCGGGGCCAGGCAGGGAAAAACTCACGCTGCCGCCTTTGTTCGCAACAGCTTCGAGCGGCAGGCCTTTTTTCTCGAAGGCCGGCATGTCGACCGTGGCCTTGCCATCTGCGCCGAAATGCGGACGCAGGAAATTCATATCGCCGCCCACCCCGTAAGTGCCGACCCAGTGGCCCGCCAGGCCAGGGGCTGCACTGGCCGAGCTGGCGCCGATGATGGCGATGGCGGCAACGCCGCCCAGGATACCCTTCATGCACGCTCTCCTCTTTTTTTAATGAGGACGCTACAGTGCCAGCACGCAGGGCGCCGGCCAAGCTTCATGCGACAGGCTGCGTTTTTGCGGCATCAGCCTGCATTTGCGACAGTACCAGGTGGGCGCTTGCCAGATTGGTAGCGCAAGCAACGTTGTGCACGTCGCAAGCACGCACCAGTGCGTTGATATCGGGTTCGTGCGGTTGCGGGGTCATCGGGTCGCGCAGGAAGATGATGGCATCGATGTGCCCTTCCACCAGCATGGCGCCGATCTGCAGGTCGCCGCCCAGCGGGCCGGAATGCTTGCGCTCCACCGTCAGGCCAACTTCCGCGATCAGGCGGCCGCCCGTGGTGCCGGTCGCGCACAGCTTGCAGCTACGCAGGAAGGCAGCGTACTCGCGGGCCAGCGCGATCATGTCGTCTTTCTTCTTGTCGTGGGCAATCAGGGCAATGCGGGGCGTCATTTCTCTTTACCTTTCACATTCGACAGCAGGTAGATACCGGCCAGCACCAGGGCCGTTCCCGCCAGTTGCCAACTGGTGACGGGTTCGGACAGGATGACGGCGCCAAAGAACAGGGTGGACACAGGACCGATCATACCCGCCAGCGAAGCGGGACCGGCGCCGATGCGCTGTACGGCGACCATGGTCATAAAGACCGGCATCACCGTGCACAGGATACCGTTTACCAGCGACAGGCCGTAAACCTCCATCGGCTGTACCAGCAGGGCGGCGGGCCGCAGCAGGAAGAATTGGCCGATGCAGGCGGCACTGGACACGCACATGGCATACGACACCAGGCGCAGCGAGCCGAGGCGCTTGACCATTTCGCCCGATGCCAGCAGGTACAGGGCGTAAGCCATGGCCGAACCGAGCACCAGCAGCGAACCGAGTGCCACATTGCTGCCGCCGTCGCGCAGGTCGTGGAAGAACACCAGGACGATGCCGGCGTAGGCGGTAAGCAGGGAGATCCACTGGCTGCGGCCGATATGCTTCTTCAACCACAGCGCGGAGGCCAGCAGCACGAAGGTCGGCGTCAGGAACAGGATCAGGCGCTCCAGGCCGACTGTAATGAACTGCAGGCCGAGGAAATCGAGGTAAGACGAAAGGTAGTAGCCAACCAGGCCCAGTCCTGTCAGTCGCCAGGCATCGGCGCGGCTCAAAGGCGGCTCGGTACGCATCTTCCACAGCGCAATGGCTGCAAAGACTGGCAAAGAGAACAACATGCGGAAGGCGATCACCGTGACGGCGTCGAGCTGGTACCGGTACAGCAGCTTGGCCACGATGGCCTTGGTGGAGAACAGTACTGCCCCGCCGACAGCTATTGCCAATCCGCCCAGGTAGGCGGCACGTTTGCCCTGCGGTTCCGGTGTAGCTGTTTCCATGCCACCATTGTAGCGGCAAGCCGCCAAGGTTGCTGGCGCCCCCTTAAAACCGGTAATGCAGTGTCTGACCCACAGGGTCAGACACTGGTCTGCGGCGGCCGCGTGCCAAGGGCCGGTTTTGGCCTATTTACAAGACGACTACGGCTGCCTGGCCCGCGTTCACGGTGGCGGTAGTGACCCTGGCGATCACAGTGGCAGGGGCATTGCTGCCTACCAGCTTGTTGACCTGCTTGAACTGGGCCACCAGCGAACCCGGGGTCACAGTCACCACGGTGAAGCCCTGCGCATCGGTGTTCACGTGGCGCAGCCATGGGTTGCTGTTCAGGCTGGCCAGCTGCTGCGCCAGGCCAACCAGGGTGCCGAAGTTGGCATCAGCCTTGATGGCCGACAGCACCGCGTCCATGGTCGCATCCAGCATGGCTTCCGGCACACCCTTGGCACCCAGCGCGCCGCGCAACTGGATCATCAGCGAAGTCGCCACCGAATCGGCGCTTGGCGACACCTTGCCCATGGTGTAGTCCAGCAGGTTGACGTTCAGCGTGATCGTGCCCACGTTCGGCACCGGCACCGAAAGCGGCAGGGACACCAGGGTGCCCAGGTCGCCCAGGCTTGCAGAAGCTTCGCGCAGGTAGGTGAAGAAGGAGTCCGAGCTGACGCCGGCCGATACCAGGTCCACCATCACCGGCGTGCCGCCGCCCGCCGCATCGTAATCGTCATTGACGGTACCGGCGAAGAAGGAGTGGATGTCGCCGGTCAGCGCCACCACGTTGCCGATGTTGTTGGTCTTCAGGTGCGACATCAGGGCCTTGCGCTCGGCGTTGTAGCCGTCCCACTGGTCGCAATTGATCAGGAACTTGCGGAAGTAAGGCGCCAGGGCGGCAGCCTTGCCCGAAGCGACCACGAACTGCGATGCGGCCTTGTTGGCTTGCACGTCCGGCTTGATATAGCCGATCGCGATACCCTGTGCGGCTGCCGTAACCTGGGCTGTGGCGCTGCCGCCCGACTTGGCCACGTTCTCCGCCTGGCCAAACACCAGGACCGCTACGCTGGCCTGGACCGAGTTCAATCCAGCGCCGACGGCTGCCGTCAGGCGCGCGCTGGTGTCGCCGCCGCCGGCAGCGGAAGTGGCGATCGCGGTCGCGGCAGCCGCCGCCACGGAAGACGATGCGCCTGCAGTCATGGCGCCGACAATCGCACCGGCCACCGGAACGTTGCCGCCGGTCGAATTGGCGGCAGTGCTGCCGATATTGGTGGCCAGCGTGGCAACGGCCTGCAAGGCCACCAGGGTGGCGATGGCGTCCACGCCGCTCAGGCCCATGCGCAGCAGCGATACTTCATTGCCCCACAGCTTCCAGGTGGCGCTGGAAGACTTCATGGTGGCCTTCCACCAGTCGCGCTGGGTGGCGCCCAGCATGCTGATGGCGGCCAGCGGATCGGCGCCGCCCACGGCAGCCACCTTCTGCGCTTCGGCGGCGCTGTAGAGGTCCTGCGCCACCAGGTAGCGCGCACCGATGCTGCCCAGCGGCTGTCCGGTGGCCGGATTGGCCATCTGCTCCGGCACCACGTGGTCGGCGCGGTACAGGCGCTCGTCGGTCATCACCAGCTGCATCAGTTTGCCGAACTGGAAATCGCGGTAGATCTTGATGTTCTGGAAACCGGTGGCTGCGCTGTCGAGCGTAACGTCGGCCGGCATGTATTCGAACCAGGCTTGGTTGGCGCTGCGGCGGCGGGCGGTATCCTTCTTTTCGCCTTCCGAATAGGTCTGGGTATCGCCCCAGGAATCGTCGCTGAACTCGTGGTCGTCCCAGATGGCGATGAAGGCGAAGCGCTCGTGCACTGCCTGCAGGCGGGTATCGGTGCGGTACTTCTTGTACAGGTAGCGGTAGTCGGCCAGGGTGGTCGCGTATTTCGCGCCCGAGCTGCCGTTCTTGAAGGTGCCGTCCGGCAGGGTCAGGGCGCCATGGCGGGTTTCGACCGAGCCGACCTGGAAAGCCTCGCCCACGGTCTCGTAAATGTAGTCGCCGAGATGGACGATAAAGTCCAGTTTTTCGTTTTTGGCAATATGATCGAGCGCGCCCCAGTGGTTGATGCTCCAGTCCTGGCAGGTCAGGTAGGCGAACTGCAATTGCGAGACGCTGGCGTCGGCCGCCGGCGCAGTCTTGAAGCGGGCCACGTTGGAACGCACATCGCCGGCGGTGAACTGGTAGAAGTATACGGTGTTCGGCTGCAGGCCGGTGACCTTGTGGCGGATCGTGTTATCGAAATCGGCGTTCAGCTCGATCTGGACATCGACCACCGCGCTGCCCTCGAGTGCCTTGTTGCTGCCCAGGGCGGCAGTATTGTCGGCGGCGGAGACTTGCACGCGCACCGTGACGCCCGATTTGACCGTAACGGTCGCCACGTCATCCAGGGAGGTCGGCACCACGCGGGTCCACAGCAGGATGCTGTCGGCACGGGGGTCGCCGGAGGCTACGCTTTGCGGAAACTTCCAGTTGGCGCCGGTCGCAGGCGGCAGGCCGGGTGCCGGCGGGGTGTCGTTGCCGCCGCCGCAGCCTGCCAGGCCGCCGGTGGCAGCCGATACAGTAATAAAGCCGCCCAATTTAATAAATTGCCGACGATCCATAGGTCTCCTTCATGATAAAAATTATTGTTTTACGATATTAACTTTACATGCAGATGAAATAAGCCTGAGGAAAGCTACTAAACACGCGTGCGGGGGTTGCGCATGCGCTTTTGGTCGCGCCGGCGCGACAATTTCAGGGAAGGACCGGTATGCTAGAATGTCGCCCTCGATTGCATACCGTCTAAGGAAGATTGAACATGGCTGGACACAGCAAATGGGCCAATATTAAGCATAAAAAGGCTGCAACGGACGCGAAGCGCGGCAAAATCTGGACGCGCCTGATCAAGGAGATCACCGTGGCCGCGCGCATGGGCGGCGGCGACCTGAACTCCAATCCGCGCCTGCGCCTGGCAGTCGACAAGGCCGCTGACGCCAATATGCCGAAGGACAACGTGAACCGCGCCATTACGCGCGGCACCGGCGGCGGCGACGGCGCCAACTATGAAGAAGTCCGCTACGAAGGCTACGGCATCGGCGGCGCAGCCATCATCGTGGACTGCATGACCGACAACCGCGTGCGTACCGTGGCTGAAGTGCGCCATGCCTTCAACAAGTACGGCGGCAATATGGGCACCGAAGGCTCCGTGGCCTTCATGTTCCAGCACACCGGCCAGTTCCTGTTCGCTCCCGGCACCGATGAAGCCAAACTGATGGACGCAGCCCTGGAAGCGGGCGCCGAAGACGTGGTGACCGACGAGGAAGGCGGCATCGAAGTGCTGTGCGGCCCGCACGATTTCGCCGGCGTGAAGGATGCGCTGGAAGCGGCCGGCTTCAAGGCGGAAGTGGCGGAAGTGATCATGAAGCCGGCCACCGAGACCGTATTCACCGGTGAAGACGCGGCCAAGATGCAAAAGCTGCTGGATGCACTGGAAAACCTGGACGACGTCCAGGAAATCTATACCAACGCTGTCATCGAAGAATAATCCTTATGAAGATCCTGGTAGTCGGCTCGGGTGGCCGTGAACACGCTTTGGCTTGGAAACTGGCGCAGTCGGAACGCGTACAGATGGTCTATGTTGCGCCTGGCAACGGCGGCACCGCGCGCGATGTGCGCCTGGAAAACGTGCCGATCACCGACCTGGCGCAACTGGCCGACTTCGTCGAGAAAGAGCACGTCGGCCTGACCGTGGTCGGCCCGGAAGTGCCGCTGGCTGCCGGTATCGTCAACCTGTTCCGCGCGCGCGGCCTGAAAGTGTTCGGCCCGACCAAAGAGGCAGCCCAGCTCGAGTCGTCCAAAGACTTCGCCAAGGCCTTCATGAAGCGCCACGGCATCCCGACCGCCGAGTACGAAACCTTTGCCGATGCCAAGGCAGCCCACGCCTACGTGGACGCCAAGGGCGCGCCGATCGTCATCAAGGCCGACGGCCTGGCAGCGGGCAAGGGCGTGGTGGTTGCCATGACGCTGGAAGAAGCGCATGGCGCGGTCGACCACATGCTGTCCGATAATGCCTTCGGCGACGCCGGTGCGCGCATCGTGATTGAGGAATTCCTGGCCGGCGAAGAGGCTTCCTTCATCGTCATGTGCGACGGCAAAAACGTGCTGCCGCTGGCCACTTCGCAAGACCACAAGCGCCTGCTGGACAACGACCAGGGCCCGAACACCGGCGGCATGGGCGCCTACTCCCCCGCCCCGATCGTGACCCCGGCCATGCATGCGCGCGTGATGCGCGAGATCATCATGCCTACCATCCAGGGCATGGCCAAGGACGGCATCCAGTTCACCGGCTTCCTGTACGCCGGCCTGATGATCGACGCCGCCGGCAATCCGAAGACGCTGGAATTCAACTGCCGCATGGGCGATCCGGAAACCCAGCCGATCATGTCGCGCCTGAAGACCGAGCTGCTGGGCGTGATGGAGCATGCCGTCAACGGGACGCTGGACCAGGTGGAGCTGGAGTGGGACCGCCGCACCGCCGTCGGCGTGGTGCTGGCAGCCGCCGGCTACCCTGACGCACCGCGCAAGGGCGACCATATCCACGGCATTGCGGCTGAAACGAGCGATTCCGTGACCTTCCATGCCGGTACTACCGACGATGCGGACGGCAAGCTGGTTACCTCCGGCGGCCGCGTGCTGTGCGTGGTGGGCCTGGGCGACAACATCAAGATGGCGCAGAAGCAGGCGTACGAAGCGGTCGACAAGATCGGCTTCGAAGGCGTGCAGTTCCGCCGCGATATCGGCTGGCGCGGATTGAAGCACTAATACCGGCACTTGGCCCGCGACCGCCGCGTAAGGAAGGTGTCAGACCCTGCGGGTCTGACTTCGGTTTACCGGTTTGAAGAAAAGAGCAAAGAAAAAGAAATGACCGCCCCCAACCCACAAGACGTCAAAGCCTGGCTGCTTGGCCTGCAGGACCGCATCATCTCCGCCCTGGAAGATGTGGACGGCAAGCCATTCCTGCGCGATGCGTGGGAGCGCCCGGAAGGCGGCGGCGGCATCTCGCGCCTGATCGAAGAAGGCAACGTGTTCGAGCGCGGCGGCTGCAACTTCAGCCACGTCACGGGCGCCAAGCTGCCGCCATCGGCCTCGGCGCACCGCCCGGAGCTGGGCGGCCAGCCTTGGGAAGCCATGGGCGTCAGCCTGGTGCTGCACCCGCGCAATCCGTACGCGCCAACGGTACACATGAACGTGCGCTTCTTCACCACCACCACCACCGACGGCAAGCCGGTATGGTGGTTCGGCGGCGGCATGGACCTGACGCCCTACTACGGCAATGCCGACGATGCGCGCCACTTCCACCGCACCTGCCGCGACGCGCTGCAGCCTTTCGGCGACGAGCTGCACCCGAAATTCAAGAAATGGTGCGACGAGTATTTCTACCTGAAGCACCGCAAGGAAGCGCGCGGCGTGGGAGGCATCTTCTTCGATGACTTCAACGCACTTGGCTTCGACCAGAGTTTTGAAATGACCCGCAGCGTGGGCGACGCATTCCTGGCCGCCTACCTGCCGATCGTGAAAGCCCGCAAGGACACGCCCTACGGAGAACGCGAGCGCGACTTCCAGGCCTACCGCCGCGGACGCTACGTCGAATTCAACCTGGTGTTCGACCGCGGCACCCTGTTCGGCCTGCAGTCCGGCGGCCGCACCGAAGCGATCCTGATGTCCATGCCGCCGGTCGTCAAATGGCGCTACGACTGGCATCCGGAAGACGGCAGCGCGGAAGCGGCGCTGTACACCGGCTTCCTCCCGCACCGCGACTGGCTGGCCGAGTGAAACGCTGCATCGCACTGCTGGGAGGCAGTTTCGATCCGGTGCACAACGGCCACGTCGCGCTTGGCAAACAATTTGTCCAACTGCTCAACGCCGATGCGCTGCTCGTGATTCCAGCCCTGCCCTGGCAAAAGGGCGCGCTGGTAGCGACGCCGCAGCAGCGCGTGGATATGCTGACTTTGGCCTTTACCGGCCTGCCCTGCCCGGTCACGATCGACTGGCAGGAACTGGCGCGCGGCAGCGCCACTTATACGATCGACACGCTGCGGGCAATCCGCGCCGACATAGGCCCTGATGTATCGCTGGCCTTCCTGATGGGCGCCGACCAGCTGCAGCGACTGAACACCTGGCACGAATGGCGCAACCTGTTCGACCTGGCCCACTTCTGCGTGGCAGCCAGGCCCGGCTTCGAGCTGGACGACGCCCACGTGCCGGCCGAGGTGGCAGCTGAATTCCAGCGCCGCCTGGCCACGCCGGATCAGGTCAGGAACACCCCGGCGGGCATGACCATGCTGGCGGCTGATTTAGCCGTCGACATCTCGGCCACTGCCATTCGTGCTGCATTACAACGGGGGGACGGGGCGAACTCGCTTCTGCCACCGGTAGTGCTAGACTATATTGAACAACATAATTTGTATAAGAACTAAATAATGGATATCAAAAAACTGCAATCCATCGTCGTGGACGCCCTGGAAGACGTCAAGGGCCAGGAAATCGTCCTGTTCGACACCACCGGCCTGACCAGCCTTTTCGACCGCATCGCCATCGCTTCCGGTACTTCCAACCGCCAGACCAAGGCACTGGCTGCCTCGGTGCGCGACAAGGTGAAAGAAGCCGGCGGCGACGTGATCGGCATCGAGGGTGAAGATACCGGCGAATGGGTGCTGGTGGACCTGGGCGACATGATCGTCCACATCATGCAGGCGCCGATCCGCGCTTACTACCGCCTGGAAGAAATCTGGGGCGAGAAGCCGGTCAAGCTGGGCGCCGCCAAGCGCAAATCCACCGCCGAAGGCAAGGCCGCCGCCGAAAAGGAAGCCGCGCCGAAGAAATCGGGCCACCTGGCGGCCACCAAGGCAGCCAAAGCTGCGGAAGCCGTGGTCGAGAAGAAACCGGCGGCCAAGAAGCCAGGCACCGTGAAGGCAACTGCCGCAGCCGGCGCCGTGGCCAAGAAAGCCGCCGCCAAGAAGGCTGCGCCGAAGGTCGTCGCGCCGGAAGGCAAGAAAGTGAAGGTCGCTTCCACCAAGACCGCCGAGGCATCCGCCAAAGCCGCCAAGGAGAAGAAAGCCGCCGCTGCAGCCGCAGCGCCGGCCAAGACCGTCATCAAGCGCATCAAGAAGCCTGCGGCTGAGTAAGTCCGGTGCAGCTGATTATCGCTGCGGTCGGCCATAAAATGCCGGCTTGGATCGAGAATGGCTTCACCGAATACGTGAAGCGGATGCCGCCGGAACTGCGCATCGTGCTGAAGGAAATCAAGCCCGTTGAGCGTTCCGGCAGCAAGACCGCCGCCACCGCCATGGCCCTGGAACGGGAGCGTATCGAGGCCGCCTTGCCGAAATCGGTACGCATCATCGCCCTCGATGAACGCGGCAAGGACCTGACCAGCGTGGGCCTGTCCCAGCAGCTGGAAGCCTGGCAGCAGGATGGCCGCGATACCGCCTTCCTGATCGGCGGCGCCGACGGCCTCGATCCGGGGCTGAAGGCCAGGGCGGAAGGCATGATTCGCCTGTCCAGCCTGACCCTCCCGCATGGCATGGTGCGCGTCATGCTGGCCGAACAGTTGTACAGGGCGTGGACAATAACGCAAAACCACCCTTATCATCGTGTCTAACCTTTAAGGCAAACGATGAAACTGGTCGAAAAGAAGATCTACCTGGCTTCCAAGAGTCCGCGCCGGCGCGAATTGCTGCGCCAGATCGGCGTGGACTTTGAGTTGCTAATGCTGCGTAACGACGGCCCGCGCGGGCCGGACGTGAGCGAAGAAGTCCATGCCGGCGAAGAGCCGCTGGTCTATGTTGGCCGCGTGGCCCAGGAGAAAGCCGATTTTGCCTGGGACATGATCCAGCGCCGCCGCCTGATCCTGCGCCCCATCCTGGCCGCCGACACCACCGTCACCATCGACGGCGAAATCCTCGGCAAGCCGGCCAACGTGCGCGAGGCAACCGACATGCTGCACAAGCTGTCCGGCCGCACCCACCAGGTACTGACCTCGGTGGCCGTGCACTCGCAGGACTTCTCCGGCCATATCACCCAGGTCTCGGAGGTTCGCTTCGGCAAGCTGACCGAGGCCGAGATCAAGACTTATTGCGCCACCACCGAGCCTTACGACAAGGCCGGCGGCTATGGCATCCAGGGCCTGGCAGCCCTGTTCGTTGAACACATCGAAGGCAGCCACTCCGGCATCATGGGCCTGCCGCTGTACGAAACGGCGCAACTGTTGCGCCAGGCAGGATTGAAACTCCCCTGATGAACGAAGACATCCTCATTAATATCACCCCGCAGGAAACCCGCGTCGCCCTCATCGTGCAGGGCGCCGTGCAGGAACTGCACATCGAGCGCACGCTGACGCGCGGCCTGGCGGGCAACGTCTATTCCGGCAAAGTGGTGCGCGTGCTGCCCGGCATGCAGTCGGCCTTCATCGACATCGGCCTGGAGCGCGCAGCCTTCCTGCACGTGGCCGATATCTGGGAAGCCCGTCCGCACGACGGCGCCCAGAACGCCACCCCGACCCCGATCGAAAAGCTGCTGTTCGACGGCCAGGTGCTGACCGTGCAGGTCATCAAGGACCCGATCGGCACCAAGGGCGCGCGTTTGTCGACGCAGATTTCCATTGCCGGCCGCATGCTGGTCTACCTGCCGCAGGACGGCCATATCGGCATCTCGCAAAAGATCGAGAAGGAAGCCGACCGCGAAGCCCTGCGCGCGCGCATGCAAGGCCTGCTGCCGGAAGACGAAAAAGGCGGCTACATCGTGCGCACCCAGGCGGAAGACGCCTCGGACAGCGACCTGCAGGCCGACATCGAATACCTGCGCAAGACCTGGGGCGCGATCTGCCACGGCGCGCGCACCCGCCCGCCGACTTCCCTGCTGCACCAGGACCTGAACCTGGCACAGCGCGTGCTGCGCGACTTCGTACACGACGAAACCGCAACCATCCAGGTCGATTCGCGTGAAAACTTCCTGTCGCTGACGGAGTTCGGCCGCATCTACACGCCTTCCGTCCTGCAGCGCTTGCAGCACTACACCGGCGAGCGCCCGCTGTTCGACCTGTACGGCGTGGAAGAGGAAATCCACCGCGCGCTGGGCCGCCGCGTCGATTTGAAGTCAGGCGGCTATCTGATCGTCGACCAGACCGAGGCCATGACCACCATCGACGTCAATACCGGCGGTTTCGTCGGCGGCCGCAATTTTGCCGACACCATCTTCAAGACCAACCTGGAAGCGGCGCACGCCATCGCACGCCAGCTGCGCCTGCGCAACCTGGGCGGCATCATCATCCTCGACTTCATCGACATGGAGAACAACGAGCACCGCAACGCCGTGCTCGCGGAACTGAAGAAAGCCCTGGCGCGCGACCGCACCAAGGTGTCGGTGTCCGGCTTCTCCGCGCTGGGACTGGTGGAGATGACCCGCAAGCGCACGCGCGAATCGCTGGCCCACATCCTGTGCGAGCCCTGCCCCGCCTGCGAAGGCAAAGGCCAGGTCAAGACCTCGCGCACCATCTGCTACGAGATCCTGCGCGAACTGCTGCGCGAAGCCAAGCAGTTCAACCCGCGCGAATTCCGCATCCTGGCCTCGCAGGAAGTGGTCGACCTGTTCCTGGAGGAGGAATCGCAGCACCTGGCAATGCTGGGCGACTTCATCGGCAAGAAAATCTCACTACAGGTCGAAACCAGCTATCACCAGGAACAGTACGACGTGATCCTGATGTGATCCGGCACGCAACGCGCCAAGCCATCCAACAAGGAAATCCAAGTGGACTTTTTTAATCAGTACGATCAGTTTTACGCGACCAGCCTGACCAGTCCTTTTCCGCATCGGCTAAATGGCCGCCACGAAGCCATCATCGCGACAAATGCAGCCAACTTGTCAGGCAAAAAGGTACTGGACATTGCCAGTCACGATGGACGCTGGACGTTTGCGGCATTGAAGGCTGGAGCCGCTTATGTCAAGGGCATCGAGCCGCGTCAGGAGCTGATCGCAAATGCGGTAGCGACCTTTGACCGTTACGATATCGACCGTAGCCGTTACGACTTTGCCTGCGGCGACGTGTTCGAACTGCTACGGGATGAATCGTTCGACGTGGTCTTTTGCCTGGGCTTCTATTACCACACGATCCGTCACGCGGAATTGCTTGACCGGATCGAACGCACTGGCGCCCGATTGGTGATCATCGATACCGAAGTCACGCCGGCAGAAGATGAAGTGCCGATCCATGAGCAGCAGGAGACACGCTTAATCTTCAAGAATCCTTACGGAATTCAGTTGCTGCGCGAACCGATCGACGACCAGCAGATGGCCTGCGACGACGCATTGACCCGTAACGGCTTCACCTTGGTCGGGCGTCCTTCGCGCGCAGCGATTCGTTTTTTGGCAGAACACTTTGGCTACGCGACCAGCCAGTATGACTGGCCCAAACACTTTCTCGCCAACCCGGCACATGCCGAAGCAATGCACGACTATCACAAGGGCTGGCGAGAAACGTTTTATTTGCGCAAGCCTTGACCGTCTACAGCGCTAACGACGCCATCGGCCGGACGGCCTGCTCGGTGACATAGCATACGTCGCCATCCCAGGAAACAAAGCCGACCGAGCGGATGTGCCATTTGAAAACGCCGGCAGCCACCTGGTCTTCGGACGTCACGACCGGCGCGTGGAACCGCACTTCGGAGGCGAATTCCTGGGTGAACTGAAGCACCCCGTCGACTTCGCCGCACTTGGTCAGTACGCGCCATGGCAAGGGATTGTCATTGTCGTTGCGGTTATTGAAGCGGATGTGGATCTGTTTCTTTTCCATGATTATTCTTCTTTCGGTTGAAATGCGGGCCACGCGGCCGGCAAGCCTGGCGCCACAGCGATAAAGAACGGATTCAGCACTTCCGGTTTGCCATAGCGCAGCGCCTGGCCGGACAAGGTGCGCACCGCGCCCCCTGCCGCTTCAAGCACGGCCTGCGCGGCGGCGGTGTCCCATTCGCAGGTCGGTCCCATGCGCGGATAGAGATCGGCCGCACCTTCGGCAATCCGGCAGATCTTCAGCGAACTGCCCGCCTGCACCACTTCACAAGCGCCAAGACCGGCGATGAAGGCCTGGGTCTCTCCGTTCATATGGCTCTTGCTGGCAACGACACGCAGCGGCTGGCCGGCGACCGGATGCGCGGCCTGGATCGCAGCAATCCCGCCGGCATCGGCGCGCCAGGCACCAATCCCTTCCGCCCCCCAATAGGTCTGCTCCAGGGCCGGCGCGACAACCACCCCGAACACTGGCTGGCCGTCATCGATCAACGCAACATTGACCGTGAATTCATCGTTCCGCGAGATGAATTCCCTGGTTCCATCCAGCGGGTCAACCAACCAGAAGCGGCCGCTGTTCGGGCGCCTACCTGCCGCATCGCCATCCTCTTCCGACACGATGGCCAGGTCCGGCGTCAATGCCAGCAGGCCACTGCGCAGCATTTCATGCGCCCGCAGGTCCGCCTGGCATAGTGGACTGCCATCGCCCTTCAACGTCGTTGCCAGCGAGTCTGCCCGGTAAATATCCATGATGGCCATGCCTGCTCTTCGCGCCAGAGCAAGCACAGATCTCATCATGCTTTCGGACAGATTTTGTCGCATTGTGCAGTTTGTCGGAATTTGTTTCTGATATGCTATCATCAGTCACGAAAAAAACAAGCAAAAAAGCAATACGATGCAAATTGCGACAAACGAGGAGTGCATGAGCACATCACCGACCCTGCTGTTCAACCTGGATGCGGATGGCCCCTGGGATACCGCACGCGCCTACCGTCACCTGCAAGAGCTAGGCGCTGCCGACACCAAGCGCACAGCGGAGCGTCTGTTGCACAAGCTGGAGTTGCTGCCGGAATCGCTTGCGCCGGCAAAACTGCGCGATGAAGAAGGCTGCCAGCCTACCCCGGCGGTACTGGCATGGGAAATCAACCAGGCGCGCAGCAAGCGCATGCTGACCGTATTCGCGCAACTATCCCGCCTGCCAGACGGACAATGCTGCCTGCACTTCAATGACGCGCGCGGCGCCCGCTACTGGCTGCCGCTGGGCCACAGAGAAGCCGATGCGGCCACGGTGGCAGCCGGCATGGCCAGGCTTCAGTCGCATATCGGCAAACCCCTGGCATTGTTCCCGCATGGCTGCCTGGCCGCCATCTGCCGGGACTTGCCAAGCAGCCAGGCGATCCAGTTCTGCCTGCTTGGCTACCGGGCAGCCAGGCCAACGGTCAGCCGCGGCCCCGTGCTGGGCGTATCGCCTCACCTGAAGCGCCTTGAAGCCGAAAGCATCGAGATCATCCGTGAAGCCGTCGCGGCCGGCGGCAATCCCTGCATGCTGTACTCGCTTGGCAAGGACAGTTCCGTCATGCTGCACCTGGCGCGCAAGGCTTTTTATCCGTCGCTGCCGCCGTTCCCGCTGCTGCACGTCGACACGCGCTGGAAGTTCCAGGAAATGTATGCATTCCGCGATGCGATGGTGCGCGAGAGCGGCATGGAGATCCTGGTCCACACCAATCCCGAGGCGATCGAAAAGAATATCAATCCATTCGACCATGGCTCGACGCTGCATACCGACATTACCAAAACGGCCGGTCTGAAGCAGGCACTGGACCAGCACAAGTTTGACGTCGTGTTCGGCGGCGCGCGCCGGGATGAGGAAAAGTCGCGCGCCAAGGAACGCATCTTTTCATTCCGCTCGGCCAGCCATTGCTGGGATCCGAAAAACCAGCGCCCGGAACCGTGGAACCTGTACAACACCAACAAGAACATGGGCGAAAGCGTGCGCGTGTTTCCGCTTTCGAACTGGACTGAACTCGATATCTGGCAGTACATCCACCAGGAAGGCATTGCCGTGGTCCCGCTTTACTTTGCCAGGGAACGGCCCGTGGTTCAGCGCGACGGCATGTGGCTGATGGTGGACGATGCCCGCATGCCAATCGGCCCGGACGAGCCGATCTATAGGAAGCGCGTCAGGTTCCGCACCCTGGGCTGCTACCCGCTCACCGGCGCGATCGAATCGAGCGCGACGACCTTGCCGGAGATCATCATGGAACTGGTCCACGCGCGCAACTCGGAACGGCAAGGCCGCGCCATCGATAACGACGCAGCGGCCAGCATGGAGAAGAAAAAACAGGAAGGATACTTTTGATGGCCCGCCCAAGGAAAACGCCTGCCACGCCCGGCCAGCCGCACCGCAGCGCCAGCCCGCTCACCAGCCTGGAAACGCTGCAACGGCAACAGGACGGCCAGGACCTGCTGCGTGTGATCACCTGCGGCAATGTCGACGATGGAAAAAGCACCCTGATCGGACGCTTGCTCTGGGAATCGCAGCAACTGCTCGATGACCAGCTTGACGCGCTGCAGCGGGAGTCCAGGAAATTCGGCACGCAGGGCGGCCAGATCGACTTCGCGCTGCTGGTCGATGGCTTGTCGGCCGAACGCGAACAGGGCATCACCATCGATATCGCCTACCGCTTCTTTGGCACCAGCCGGCGCCGCTTCATTATCGCCGACACCCCGGGCCACCAGCAATACACCCGCAATATGGTCACGGCAGCATCGACTGCCGATGTCGCCGTGCTGCTGATTGACGCCCGCAACGGCTTGCAGACCCAGAGCCGCCGCCACGCCTACCTCGCCTCGCTGATGGGCGTGAGCCACATTGTGCTGGCAATTAACAAGATGGACCTGGTCGGCTACGCGCAGGACGTCTTCACCAGGATCAGCGAGGACTTCGCTGCGTTTTCCGCCCCGTTCAAGTTCGCCAGCCTCACCGCCATCCCGCTCAGCGCGCTCAAGGGCGACAACCTGAGCGAGCGCTCGCTGAACATGGCCTGGTACGCGGGCCCGACCCTGCTTGGCTGCCTGGAGACGGCAAAGATTGAACTGCCTGCAGGCGACAACGCGGTATTCCCGGTGCAGTGGGTTAACCGCCCGGACGCATCGTTCCGCGGCTTCAGCGGGACAGTGGCGCAGGGATCGTTTGCTGTCGGCGATGAGATTCGCGTCAGCGCATCGGGCCAGACCAGCCACATCGCCGAAATCGTCACCATGGACGGTTCGTTGCCGCGCGCCGCGCGTGGCGATGCGGTCACGCTGCGCCTGGCGACCGAAATCGACGCCTCGCGCGGCGACGTGCTGTCACTGGCCAGGGCGCCGCTGGACCTGTCCGACCAGCTGGAAGCCACGCTGATCTGGACCGATCCCGAACCCGGCCTGGTCGGCCGCAGCTACCACATCAAGCTGGCGACCCAAAGCGGCGCCGCCTCGGTCACCAAGATCAAGCACGAGATCGACGTCAATACGCTTGCGCACCACGCAAGCAAACAGCTGACGCTGAACAGCATCACCGTCTGTACGCTCGCGCTCAGCAAGCCGATGGTGTTCGAGAACTACGGGAAATCGAAACCGCTCGGCAGCTTCATCCTGATCGACCGCCATACCAACGCGACCATCGCTATCGGCATGGTGCGGCACAGCCTGCGCCGTGCGCAGAATGTGCACCGGCAGGCATTGTCGATCAACCGTGCCGCACGCGAGAAACTGAATGGCCATCGCGGCAAGGTGATCTGGCTTACCGGCCTGTCCGGCGCGGGCAAGTCGAGCATCGCCAATGCACTGGAAGTGGCGCTGCACGCGGACGGCAAGCGCACTTACCTGCTGGACGGCGACAATGTGCGCCAGGGCCTGAACCGCGACCTGGGATTCACCGATGCCGACCGGGTCGAAAACATCCGGCGCATTGCCGAAGTTGCCAAGCTGATGCTCGATGCGGGCATGATCGTCATCACCGCCTTCATCTCCCCGTTCCGCCGCGAACGCGAGATGGCGCGTGAGCTGATCGGCAGCGATAATTTCGTGGAGGCGTATATCAGCACGCCGTTGGCGGTGTGCGAACAGCGCGACCCGAAAGGCCTGTACCGGAAGGCACGCGCCGGCCAGTTGCCGAACATGTCGGGCATCGGCAGTCCTTACGAAGCGCCGCTGGTCCCCCAAGTCACGATCGACGGCAGCGAACAGACCATCGATCAGAGCGTCGCGCTGTTGCTGAAGGCGGGCCTGTCCTGAGGCAGTCCCATGCTGGCAGCGGCCGCTGCGGCGACGGCCCTGCCCGCCATCGCGCTCGCTTCTGATTCCCCAAGCGTGCGGCGAATAGCCTGCAGCCGGTCAACATACTTCAATCCGATCGGGCGGTAGGCAAACCGGTTCTGCATGTGCTGGCGGGCCAGCGCGCCCAGCGCCCGCCCCTTCCCCGGCGAGTCGACCAGTTCAACCATGTAGCCGACGGCCTGCTCATAATCCGGCTCGGCCCAAACCTGGTTTTCATGATGCGGATACTCGCCTTCCTGTACTGGAATCAGCCTGTAATCAACGCCGAACGAGACTTCCGGCGCCATGAAGTCCATATTGCCGGAATAGGCGGTGGCAATCACCGGGTGGCCGAGCGCCATGGCCTCGGCGCAGCCGAAGCCATAGCCTTCCGAACGGTGCAGCGACAGGAAGCAATCGCAGCAACGCACCAGATTCTTCACTTCATCGCCGGTCATGACGCGCTGGATCAGGGTGACGCGATCGTGCAGGTCGGCCACTTCCTGCTGCAGTTCGGCAAATGCGGCCGGGTTGGTGTCGACGCCGTTGACCTTGATGACCAGGTGCGCCTTGGCGTACGGGCGCCTGGCCAGCAGGCCGCGGAAGGCTTTCAGTACGCCGGCCGGATTCTTGCGCGTCGAGTAGGAGCGCAGGTCGTAGAAGAACAGGAAGGCGTAATCGGCTTCCGGGATGCCGAAGAAGCGGCGGCCAATGAAGCTGGTCAGCGCCACTTCGCACGCCATTGGCATGTAATGGATCGGCTTGCTGCACGCCTGCTGCAGGCTCTCCTGGATGAAGCGGGTCGGTGCCCAGATCTCGTCGAAGCGGTCCAGCTGCCGCGCCCACACTTCCGGATAGCGCGGCAGTTCCCACAGCGGGTAGATGACGTTGTAGCCCTCCCATTGGCCGTGGTAGCTCAGGTGCTTCCACACCTGCTCGACTTCACCGCCATTGATATGGAAGACGTTGATCGGCGACAGCGTGTTCCGGCACGAAGGCCCCATTTCTGACTGATCGGCCGCCGACGGCTGTTCCAGCTGGAAGATATCGAGCAGCTGCGGCGCCTGGCCAGCTGCGCGCATGGCGCGGAACGTGGCACGCACATGCTCGCCCATACCAATCGGCGTGTAGGGGTGTCCGACCAGGCAAACGTCGTTTTGTGTGGATGTAGTCATGCTTACATGGCCTTCCTGTTTTTGCGCAGCAAACGACCGGCCTCGCGCGCATTGCGCACCGCTTCCAGATAGGTGTGACCGAAGCGGCGGTCCGGTTCCAGGTATGCGCCTTCCGCCCATTCGTTCCAGGCGTTGACGAAGACCAGGCGCTCATCGCCGTAATGCTGCTTGCGCGTCTCGTCGATCGTCTCTTCCAGCCAGCCCTGGAACGCGCCCGGCGTGGCATGTTCGAAGCAGAAACTGTTGCCGGCACGGCGGGCAGTATTGTCCCAGCCCGGCATCACGCCTTTGAAGCGGGTATAAGCAGGCGCCTCACGGGTGGCATAGCGTAACGCAAGGTCGCGGTAGTCGGCTACACTGCCGGCGAAGGCCGGGTTCAGGATGTCGCCGCTTGGCCCCTTCTGTTCGGCCAAGCCCTGCGGTGGGAACTCGACAGCCGCATCGCAGCCATACTTCGACGGATGCGTGTTGGCATGCACCATCTCGAACGATTCGACCATGGCCAGGTAGATTTCACCGATACCCAGTTCGCGGCAGACGCTGCGCCAGCGCTCGGCCGTCGCGGCAAAATCCGGGAACAGCGTCACGCGGTAGATCAGCAACAGCGGCTTGCCATCGATGCGGATATAGCGCTGGTCCCTGAAGAAGCGGATCAGGTCCTTGATCACTGCAATATCATCGTCGACCGAGTGCGACTGCGCCATCAACACCTCGTGCTCCTGGCCGTCCCAGCGGCGGCTCCAGTTCTCGTTTGCCCAGCACAGACAGAACGGCAGCTTGGGTTCGTCCGACAGCAGCAACTGCTCGACCGGACGCTCGAGCAGGCGGTGGCCATCGAACCAGTAATAGTAATAGCAGAAACCGTGCACGCCGTAACGCTGGGCAAGTTCAGCCTGCTGCTGCATCACTTCGATCAGGCGCAGGTCGTAATATCCCAGGTCGGCTGGAACGCGTGGCTGGTAGTGGCCGACAAAGTTGGGTTGCGCCTTGCTGACGTTGGTCCATTCCGTGAAGCCCTTGCCCCACCACTGGTCGTTCTCCGCGATCGGGTGAAACTGTGGCAGGAAGAAGGCGATCAAGCGCGGGTCCATCTGGCTGTCCAGCTTGCTTGTCCATTTCTGGCGCAGCGTGACCAGGTTGGCGTTGATGGCGCGCTGCTTGAAGCTGTCATCGACGTTCGCCGTGGTTTTCGACAGGTGATGGATAATCGTGGCGGCCGGGTTGTAGTAGATGTCGAAACCGGCATCGCGCACGCTCAGGCACAGGTCCGCATCTTCGCAATAGCACGGCAGGAACTCTTCGGAAAAGCCGCCGATTTTCATGACCAGCTCGGTCGGCAGCAGCAGGCAGGCCCCCGATACGTAGTCGACGCGGCGCAGGTAGGAGTAGCGTGGCTGCTGCGGATGTTCGTTCAGGCCAATCATGCTGGCTGCCCCGTCCGGCGTGAATGCCACGCCGGCTTCCTGCAGGTGGCCGCTCGGGTAGACGAAGCGCGGGCCGACTGCGCCGACATTGGGCTTCTGCGCGAAGGTTGCCAGCAGCGCGCCGAGCCAGCCGGCGGTCACCTGCACATCGTTGTTCAGGTACAGGACGTAACGACCGCTGACCTCGCCCAGGACCCGGTTGCAATTGCGCAGGAAGCCCAGGTTGTTGTCACTGCGGCTGTAGCGGATGTTCTTGACCAGCGCCAGCAACTGTCCAGTTTCATCGGTCGAGCAATCGTCCGCCACGATGATTTCAAACGTATGCGCCGGCTCCGCGTGCTTGGCGATCGAGGCCAGGCACTCCAGCGTCAACGCGATATTGTTAAAGACCGGGAGGATGATCGACACCTCCGGGCTGGCTACCAGCGGCGGGAATGCCAGCGCTTCGGCGGCGCGCCGCAAATTGCCTTTGGCGATCTTGATCATGTCGTATGGCGTGACTTCGGCATTAGCCAGCCGGTTCGCCTTGACCTGCGCGATGTTCGCTTTGAGCGGCGCATAGTCCTGCCATTCCCAGACGCCGTCAGCCGCCGGCAGCGGCGGATTGACGGCTGCGCCATGCACCGCCAGGGCAGGCATCTGGACGGCGAGTGCATCAGGCTGTGGAATGCTCAAGTTACGCTGGATCGCCTGGTTCTCCATCCAGCGCTGGTAGGCCGGCGCGCGCTTGAGGGCAAATCCGAAGTACTTGAACACGCCGCCTTTCAGTTTTTCTTTGCCCGATGGCGATACCGGCAGTGCGCGGTAGGATGCTATCGCAGCGCCGAACAAAGCCCGCCCGCCAACGCGTGGCACGGCGCTGATCATGCGCAGCGGCGCCGTAACGCGCCAGCTGTTGGAGGCGTACAGGCGTTCGATATGGCCTTTCATTGCCAGATTGCCGGCACGCATGGCGTTATGCTCCGACTGGAGCACGGCATACTCCGCCGAGAGGGCATCCACGCGCTGGCCAAGGGCCTGGTGTTCCTTCGCCAGCAACTGGTGCTCGCCGGCGAGCGCCTGGTACTCATCGGCACGCGCCTGCGTATGCTGCTCCAGGTGTATGATGTGCGCACTCTGCGCCATCAGGGAACGCTCCATTTCCATGCACCGCTGGTCATAATCGGCGCAGCGCTGGTCATAGTCCGCACAGCGCTGGTCATACTCCGCGCAGCGCTGGTCGTAATCCGCGCAGCGCTTTTCCAGGACAGATATGATGCCCTGCAGATCCGCCCCGCGCTGGTGCAGCGCGCCGATTTCGCCTTCGCGGTTCTTGACGTCGGCCAATGCGGTCTGCACGCGCACGCCCAGGCGGTCCACCAGTTGCATGACCACGTTCATGCGGTCGAACTCCCGCGACCAGCGCCCGATCTGTTGATCCAGGCCCGCTTCCTCGAAGCTGCGGCGGCCGAGCGCCAGGTCGTTCAGTACGGAATAGATCTCGTACACCAGCGGCGGGCAACGAACGTCTAGCAACAGGTCTTCCGGCGCATAAACCGTATGGCGCAATTTGGGGTCGAGGAATTCGTTGCGGTAGTCCGCCATCGCTTCCGGGCTGAGCTGCAGGCCGAATGCGTCGGCCACGCGTTGCAGCTCCCGTTCCGGCGCCGCCATGATCTGGTCGTAATCGGTAACGATGCGCGGCTTGCCGGCGCTCAGGACCAGCGCAGGAATAATGTGTCCCAGCCAGAGCAGGTAGCTCTGCTCGATATCCATGGCATCGCGCTTGACCAGCGACTGCGCGACACTCATCGGGTGGCGCAGCGCGACGACGTAGGAAACATCGAGTTCGCAGTGGGCGAAGACTTCGCGCCAGAACGGCAGCAATTTGGCCACGCGCGGGTCCTTGAAGCCAAATACCGGCGCGTCGCCGATCTTCGACCCCAGCAGTTCGACAGCACGCAGGAAGTAGCCGTGCTTCTTCAGCGAGGCGATGTCTGGCTCGTCAAGGGCTGTCAGGCTGAACCAGCTCTGTCCGAGGTGCGCGAGAACTTCATTATCGAAAGCGTTGAGGTCGATGTCTTCCCAAAAGCCCTTGTCGTTATTGCCTTCGATCGGAGGAATGAGCCGGTTGCCCAGTTCCACACCCATTACGCGCAGGCCGCGCGTAATGGCACTGGTACCGCTGCGGTGCATGCCCAATACGATCAACAGCTTGTTTTTTTTAACCTCTGGCATAACTGTCTGCTTTCCCCCATTTGGTGATTACTGCAGTTCTATTTCCGGATAGCAATTGAAATCCACAATGCCCGTTGTCATGTCATGCTCGCTTGCCTGTACGCGGAACATGGAAACGTCGACCAGGCGATGCAGATAGCCTTCTTCGCCATTGATGGCGCCGGCGACACCGGCATTCAGGAAGTAAACGCCCGCGTTAAGCGAGCAGGCAAACCGGAACTCCACTTTGCAGACTGCGCCCGCTGCGACGCTTTCCATCGCAATCCGGGTTGCCGGCGACGACACCGCCCCGCCCAGTTCGATGCCGTTCAGCGTCTTGATCATCATGCCGAACCGGACGTTGCTGGCCGATGCCAGGAACCGTACCGAATACACATAACGGTATTCCCGGCCGCGCACCAGGATGTTGACGCGGCGGTCGCCGAGCGTGCGGATTTCCACCGATTCGATCAGGGCACCATGCGATTCGTACGCAATAGTGCTGGTCGGCTTGAGGCCGCTGTCAAACCTTTCCTGCTCCTCGGCATCCGGCGGCAGCACCTTGGCATGCTCGTTGTGCGCATTATCCACGCCCAGGTTCAGCCTGCACTCTTCAGCCCGCTGAATCTGCTCACGCACTTCCGCCTGCTTCTCAGCCGGGGCGTACAGCAGTTTCTGGTAGCGCCCGACGATCTGCTTGGGCACGCCTTCCAGCAATTTTTCGCCGGCATCCATCAAGATCGCGGTATCGCACAGATCGACGATCGTGCTGCCCGAATGCGAGACAAACAGGATGGTCGCCCCCCTGGCGCGAATCGCTTCGATGCGCGCGAAGCACTTACGTTGGAACAGTTCATCGCCGACCGACAGCGCTTCGTCCACGATCAGGATTTCCGGATCGACGTTGATCGCCACCGCGAATGCCAGGCGTACCAGCATGCCGCTGGAATAGGTCTTGACCGGCTGGGAAATGAAGTCGCCGATATTAGCGAACGCGACGATTTCGTCGTAGCGTTGGTCGATTTCGGCTTCGCTCAGTCCAAGGACCGAGGCGTTCAGGTAGACGTTCTCGCGGCCGGTGAACTCGGGATTGAAACCGGAACCCAGCTCGAGCAGGGCAGCGATCCGGCCATGCGTGGTCACGCTGCCGGAAGTCGGGTTCAGGGTGCCGCAAATGATCTGCAGCAAAGTCGACTTGCCGCTGCCATTGCGGCCGACGATACCGACGGTTTCTCCGCGCCGGATGTCGAACGAGACATTCTTCAGTGCCCAGAATTCGCGATAGTACTTCTTGTGGCCGCGCGCGAACATCTGCAGCAAACGGTCACGCGGCTTGTCATAGATCTCGAAACATTTGCTCAGGTCCTTGACCGAGATGGCCACATCGTCACAGGACATCGGCAAAGCCTTTCCCCATCTTCCGGGACCCGGCCAAACCAGGCATGGCCAGGTATGCCGCTGCTGCCGGATGAACCGCCAGCAGTGCCGGGCCGGACGGAATCGAGGCGCGATTCCGCGCGCTTCCCGCCAGATGGCGGGACGAAGTCGACATTTGTTGCATTAGTCAGCAACCCTGTTTCTGCCTGGGCTGGGGTTCTTGCGCGCTTCCCGTCACTAATATCATTCCGTATCCCTCGAAAAGCCACTGGACATTCACCTCGCCCCATCAGCTGGGGGCGGGCACGCTTCAACCGCACAACGCTGGAATTCTAACCGAAGTTACTTGGTACGGCAGACACATTGGTATTTTATTATTATCACCGTGTCATGTGCCGGCAACACATGCGCGCGGCAAACGTGATAGCTCATACGGCTGAGAATGATGTTGCTTCTTATGCCATATGCTGCTGGAGCATCCGGCGCAGAAGACTGGCCAGCGCCTGTGGTTGTTCAAGGGGAATCAGGTGCCCCGCGTCCGGCACCGTCACCAGCTTCGCGCCGGGAATGCCGTCGGCCAGTTCGCGCGCTTCTTCTGCGCTGCGCAACTGGTCTTCGGCTGCCGCCACCACCAGCGTCGGACATTGAATGCCGGACAAGCGGTCCGCGTCGGCCTCGCGCACAATCAGCGACTGTCGCACAAAGACTTCGCGGCCTAGGCGTGCGCCCATGGTACGCACCTGCGCCACCAGCGTTTCATTGGCAGCATTGTCAGGATGCAGCGATTGTGCGATCGCGGCGCGCCCCAGGCCCCGGAAAGGGCCGAGAGGCGTGGCCCGGGCAGCCCTGGTGCGCTGCTCAACCTGCAATGGCAGGTCGGCACGGCTGGAGGTGGCGACCAGTGCCAGTGACTGCACGCGGCCTGGCGCCAGGCGCACGACTTCGCGCGCGACATAGCCGCCCATCGAAAAGCCAAGCAAACTGAATTGCGGCGGGCACCTGGCCAGCACGGCGTGCGCCATGGCGGCGATGGAATCGCCTTCGGCCAGGCTGGCAAAATGCAGCGGGAGTTCGGAAGGCAGGAACGGCAGCATGCCATCCCATAAGGCGTCGTCCAGCATATAGCCGGGAATCAGGACCAGCGGTGTCATGCCGCCAGTATATCCCCCTGCACCATGACAAAGCTGGCCAGCCCGCTGCTCCAGCAGCTCATGCCGCTGCCATCGTCAACGGCCGAGCATCGGTTCCAGCGTCTGCCACACCTGGCCGGCGCTGATGCCATGCATGCAGTTCTGGTGGCCGAGTGGGCATTCGCGCTGGCGGCACGGCGAGCATTCCAGGCGCAGCGAGATCGAGGCAGCCAGGTCGGAGAATGGCGGCGCGTGATCGGGATCGGTCGGTCCGTAAATGGCAATCACCGGCCGGTTCAGCGCGGAAGCCACATGCAGCAGGCCGGAGTCGTTACTGACCACGGCTGCCGAACGGGCGATCAGGGCCACGGCATCGGCCAGGCTGGTCTTGCCGGCCAGGCTGGTCAGGCCGGCGGGCGCGCCGGCGGCGGCGATGACTTCGTCGCATGTCGGACCATCCTTGGGCGAACCGAGCAGCGCAACCTGGGCTTGCGGGTCGCGCGCCAGGATGTGCTGCGCCAACTGGCCGAAATGCGCGGGCGGCCAGCGCTTGGCGCCGCCGAATTCGGCGCCTGGCGCAAACACCACCAGCGGGCGCGCCGGGTCCAGGCCGGCCTTGGCGCAGGCAGCGGCCACCTGCTCGTCGCTGGCTACCATGCGCGGCTTGGCCGGGCTGCTGCGCAGCGGCGCTGCCGGCGCGTCGGCCAGCGCCGCGTAGAACGGCACCATCGGCCGCGGCGGCGTGTCGTCATGGTGCATGACGTTAATCAGCCCATAACGGCTTTCGCCCTTGTAGCCGACCCGGCGCGCAATGCCGGCCAGCCAGGGGATCAGGGCAAATTTCAGGGTGTTCGGCAGGATGTAGGCCTCGGCATAGCCGCGCTGGCGCAGCAGGCGCGCATAGCGCCAGCGCTCTTTCAACTGCAGCGAACCGTGGCGGAACGGCGTTTCCAGCACTTCGGCCACTTCGGCCATCTGGCGCCAGACCGGGGACACCGCAGGCGGCGCCAGCACGTCGATCGGGCGCTCCGGGTGGGCTGCCTTCAGGCGCTGCAACAGCGGCTGCGCCATCACGGCATCGCCGATCCAGTTGGGAGAGATCACCAGGGTCCTCATGGACACCCCTCCCGTACCGGGCAACCGGTGCCGGGAAGCCGGCGCTGGTATACTGCTGGATTGGCGCCCGCCAGCAGGACGGCATTTCTTATTAATTTTTTGGCATCCATGCAACAAGCTTCAACCATCTCGTTAATTATCACCACGTACAATCGTCCTGACGCCCTGTCGGCCGTGGTGGAGGCCTGTTTTGCGCAGGACGATCGGAATTTCGAGATCATTATCGCCGATGACGGATCGACCAACAACACGCGGGAAACCGTAGCGGCTTTGCAGGCGCGCTCGCCGGTGCCGATGAAGCATGTGTGGCAGGAAGATATCGGTTTCCGCGCGGCGCGCGCGCGCAACCTGGGCACCCTGGCGGCACAGGGCGAATACATCATCTTCATCGATGGCGACTGCGTGCCGCAGAAGGATTTCGTCGCCAACCACCGCCGCCTGTCCAGGCGCGGCTACGTGGTGACCGGCAGCCGCGTGCTGCTCAGCGAGGGGTATACGCGGCGCCTGCTGGAGCAGCACCTCGACATCCAGCGCCTGGGCGCGCTGGAAAAATTCAGGCTGTACCTGGCCGGCCACGCCAACAAATTCCTGCAGACGATGCTGTCCCTGCCCGACCTGGGCCGTGAAAGCAGGCGCTTTACCTGGCGCCGCATCAAGAGCTGCAATATGGCAGTGTGGCGCAGCGACCTGGACCTGGTGAACGGCTTCGATGAGAGCTTCACCGGCTGGGGCCATGAGGATTCCGACCTGGTGGTGCGCCTGTTCAATGCCGGCGTCATGCGCAAGAGCGGCGCTTTCGCCACCGAGGTGTACCACCTGTGGCACCGCGAAGCAAAACGCGACCAGGAATCGAGCAACCGTTCGGTGGTGCTGCAGCGGGCCAGGGACAAGACGACGCAGGCCACTGCCGGCCTGCGCGAGCTGCGCGCGGACGCCGCCTAGCCGCGCATCGCGACGCGCACCAGGTCGGCCACGTTATCCACGCCCAGCTTGGCCATCAGGCGCGCCTTGTGCACTTCCACGGTGCGCACGCTGATGTTCAGCTGCGGCGCGATTTCGCGGTTGTGGCGCCCCATCACCACCAGCTCGAACACTTCGCGCTCGCGCGGGGTCAGCTCGCCCAGCAGCTGGTCGCGCTGCTGGCGGCGGTCCTGGTCCTGGCGCTGGCGCAGCTGCATCGAGAACGCTTCCTCGATGGCTGCAATCAGCTTATCGTCGTCAAACGGCTTTTCCAGGAAATCGACCGCGCGCGCCTTGAAGGCTTCGCGCGCCGAACTGACATCGCCGTGGCCGGTCACGATAATCACCGGCAGCAGGCAGTTCATGTCCGCCAGCTTGCGCTGCAGGGCCAGCCCGTCCATGCCGGACATGCGGATATCGGCCACCAGGCAGCCGGCCCATTCCGGCAGCCAGGCTTGCAGGAAGGCTTCGGCGCTGGCAAATACGGCGGTGCGGTAGCCGCGCACGCTCAGCAGCAGGCCAAGCGCATCGCGCAGCGAAGGGTCATCGTCGACAATGAAAACGGTAAGGTTTGACAAAGCTATTCTCCAGTGTCCAGCGCCGGCAGTATAAATCGAAAGACGCCGTGGTCGGCCACTTCTGCCCATAAAGTCCCGCCGTGCGCCTCCACGATGGAGCGGCTCAGCACCAGTCCCAGGCCCATGCCGCTGGCCTTGGTCGAAACAAATGGCTCGAACAGGCGCCCGGCCGCCTGCTGGGTCAGGCCATCGCCACTGTCTTCCACGGTAAAGCGCAGCCTGCCGCCGACATTTTCCGCCGTGAGCCGGATGCTGCGCTGGCCTGCGGGACGCACGCGCACCGCATCCAGGGCATTGGCCAGCAGGTTGCGCAGCACCAGTTCCACCTGCAGGCGGTCGACCTGTACCGCCAGCGCCGGCGCTTCGACGACGGTGACGTCCACCCCGAGTTCGGCGAATTGCGGGCGGAACTGCTGCACGATGCCGGCCTGCAGGGCGGCCGCGCCGACGGTTTCAAGCTGCATCGCACCAGTGCGGAAGAAGTCGCGCAGGCGGCGCACCACTTCCGCCGCGCGCGCCGATTCATTGATCATCTGGCCGATCGCGTTCTTCAGCAATTCACCGGCCTCGCCGCGCGCCAGCAGGTGCTCGCAAGCCTTGCCGTATACCGCCAGCGCCGTCATCGGCTGGTTCAGTTCATGCGCCAGCGCGGCCGCCATTTCGCCAGCCGCGGCCAGGCGCAAGGTCTGCTTCAGTTCCTCCGCCGCCTGGCGCCGTTCGTCGACCACGATGCCGATGAAAAAGCCCACCAGCGCCAGCACCGCATCGAGCATCTGCAGCTCGGAGACCGTGATGTTGTTGGCGCTGTTGGCCCTGACCAGGGCCACGATGGCGAGCTGCAGCACGAACACCACCAGCGCCGCACCATGCACGCCCTGGCGCGAAGCGGCCCAGATCAGCGGCAGGAACAGGAAGTAGAAGTGCTTGAATTCGGCCGTCATGATGTAGCCGAACACCGCCCACAGCACGCAGATCGCCAGTGCCAGGTAACCGAGGGTTTCCGGCTTCCAGGTCGCTTCGCGCAGGCGCGCCCGGTCCTGCGGGTTGGCCAGCTTCCACAGCAGCGGCATGCTGACCACCACCCCTACCATGTCGCCGAAACCGAAGCGCCACACGGCGCGCAGCCAGTCGTCCCAGGGCACCAGCCCGAGCCAGGCCAGCAGGCTGATATGGCCAATGGCGTTCAGCATGGTGCCGGCCGCCACCAGCAGCAGCCAGCGGTAGAAACTGCTGCGCGAGCTGAAAATGGTGCCGCCGCCCAAGGCACGGCGCAGGGCTTCGCCCAGCAGGCCGTAGCCGCAAAGCAACCATCCGGACGTGAGCAGGGTGCCGGCCAGGCCGCCCGGCAGGCCACGCACCAGCACATCGCCCGCCACCAGGGCCGCCAGCCAGGGCAGCGCCGCGCGCCGGCCATATACCAGCCAGAACACCAGGCCCAGCGCGGTATCCGGGTTCCAGGGGGTAATGTTCAGGCCAAGCAAGGGCTCGACATAAGTGAGCCAGTCGAACAGCAGGTAGGCCGCAATGAACCCGGCAGCCGGCAGCAAGAACGGAAAACGCATAAGGAAGTTCGCAGGCTTCACGGCAATTTGTTGATCCAGGTTAATTCTACTGCCTTGGGTGCCGCGGCACGGCAATCTTGCATGGCCAGCGCCACTCAAGCGGAGTAGAATCAAAGCGTTACGCCAGCCTGTGCGTAGGACTAGTTGAAGGGAGATGAAGATGCGCCTGGATATCTATCGTCGTGCCGAACATGACGGCATTTTTTCCTACCTTGCCGTGCCCGAGGGCAAACCCATCCCACAGGAAGCCATCAACACCGACTGGCTGCCAGCCGAGCAGTCGCTGGAAGTCGACGATGATGTGCAAGTCCTGCCCGACTACCACATCGACCGGCTGACCCAGCAGATGGGCAGCAAAGGCTACGCCATCACCGGATTGAAAGACATGTAAATTGAAAGTCGGGGTCAGCTCTGGCAATCGGACATTTCGCGCTGCGCGCAGCGCAAATTTCCTCGAGAAGCCGGAGCTCGACTTTCAATCAAACAGCTCATCAAGGCCGGCGGGACGCGTTCCCGCCTGCGGCTTGGCGCGTCCTTTGCGGCCGGTGAACTCCTCCTCGATATTGTCGCGGTAATAGCTCCACGCGCTGCCCGAGGTGGACAGGCGCTGCCAGACGTCCCGGCCGACGCCCTCGTAATCGATGGCGCTGCCGTCGTCGAATTCGACGCGCAGCTTGCCTGCGTTGATGCGCTTCATTTCCATGTCATTGCCCCTTTTCCAGGCGACGCGCAGCGCGCGCCACCAGCTCCTGTGCTTCGGCGAACAAACCCGGCTGCGCGGCCGCGCAACTGGCTCGCTCAGCGGCAATGCGCTGTCGGTCCTGCTCCAGGTTCTGCAAGGTCAGCGCCATGCCAAAGCCGTGCTCCGGCGTAGCGGACAGCATGCGCCGCATCATTTCCTCGCCCAGCGCTGGCTTCTGGTGCCCGGCTTCCCAGTACCAGCGGGTTGCGCCTTTCTCATCCGGTCCCGGAATCGCCTCGCAATTGAATTCGCCGAAACCGCTGAAGTCATGTACCACGATGCGTGCCTGCGGATGGCGGCCGCGCGCCGCCTCCGCCTCTTCCAGCACAATGCGCTTCCATTCCTCGAAGCGCGGCCACATGCCGCTCGCCTCGTACAGCGCCAGCAACTGCGCATGGTAAGCGTACACCATCAGGCGCACGTCGACGCCGGGATTATCGCTCGCCGCAGCGTCGACCAGGGTACGCAGTTCTGCCCGCAGCCCGTCGCGGTCAAGGCCGCCTGCCGCTTTCTTGACCAGGGAAGCTGCGTTCTCCTCCGCGCGCTGGCGGAAGATCTTGTAATAGCCGTCATAGCGGGCGAATTTTTCATACTGGTTCAAGGGATTGAGCCCGCGCTCGGTCATGGTCTCGGCCTCGCGGTCGCCCTGCATGGCAAATGTAGTTGCCGCATCGCGCAAGGCGGCCAGCGAGAACAGGCTCTCCACACGCCAGCCCAGATTGCCGGCTCCGGCTACCGGCGGCTTGCGTGCGCCGCCACGCTTGCCCGGCGCCAGCAAGGCGTCATGGAAATCGACGCCGGCAATCACGCGCACAGGCCTGACGCCCAGGCTTCGCAAATACCGCAACTGTCCGACTGCCACCATGGTGCCGGTTCCCGCCAGTCCCAGGTTATAGGCCCCCCCTCCCAGCAGCGGGCTTTCGGGATCGAAGCCGACTTCAACCCGCGAATTCCCGAGCAGGAATTGGGTGGCGCCCAGGCGCTGGGCACCGGACAGCTTGATCTCGTTGCGGAAGTGCTGCGGCACCGGCTTTTCCGCATTCAGGCCGGGCTTGCGCACCACGCCGTACAGGCCATAGGGGTCGGCCAGCACCACCACGCTGGTCACCAGCAGGACGCCCGCCAGCATGGCCAGGCCCAGTTTGCGCAGATAATGGTGGTGCGAAGCGTTGGACATGGTCAGAACTGGAAGTAAAGGAATTCGCTCGGCCGCGACAGCGCCAGCAGGCAAAGCACGGCCAACATGCCGGTCGCCAGTGCCGGGCGCGGTGCCGGCAGCCAGGCCAGGCGCGCCGGGGCCGCCGTCCCGTCATGGTCCAAAGCGGGCTCGAAGCGATGCATGATCTGCTGTGTATTGGGCGCGCAGAAAGCCACCAGCGCGGCGACAACGACCCAGCACCATGTCTCGATGAACTGCGTCGCGCCGCCCAGCGTCCACTTGATTCCCAACGGCGCCAGCGCCTCGCGCAGCCCGCCCAGGCGCGCGCCGATTGCGTCCGGCAGCGCCACGCCATACTGGCCCGACATGCCGGCCACGATGCGCAGGGCGGAAGGCAGGTCCGCCGCCCGGAAGAAGACCCAGGCATAGGCCACGGCAATGAAAGTCAGCGCCCATGCGGCGACCTTGCCGGCCTTGCTGCCGCCTTGCCAGCCGAGGCGCGCCCTGAGCATCTGCCATGCATGTGCAATCACCAGGTAGGCGCCGTGCAGGCCGCCCCACAGCACGAAATTCCAGCTCGCGCCGTGCCACAGTCCGCCCAGCAGCATGGTCACCATCAGGTTCAACTTGGCGCGCACCGCGCCGTGGCGGTTGCCGCCCAGGGGGATGTACAGGTAGTCGCGCAGGAAGCGCGACAGGGTCATGTGCCAGCGGCGCCAGAATTCGACGATATTGAGCGATTTGTAGGGCGAATTGAAGTTCAGCGGCAGGTTCACGCCGAACATGCGCGACAGGCCGATCGCCATGTCCGAATAACCTGAGAAATCAAAGTAAAGCTGGAAGGAATACGCCAGCACGCCGCCCCACGCCGTCAGCAGCGTGGGCTCGCCCGGCGCGGCAAACAGCGCGTTGGCGTAAGGCGCCAGGGTGTCGGCCAGCAGCGTTTTCTTGGCCAGGCCGATGATGAAGATGGTGGCGCCGACCGAGAAGTTATCCGCGCGCGGCAAGGCATTTCGCGGGTCGGCAAACTGCGGCATCATTTCCTTGTGGTGCAGCACCGGCCCGGCCACCAGGTGCGGGAAATAGGTGACGAACAGCAGGTAGTGGACGAAGCGCCCTTCCTGCACGAAGCCTCGAGCCGTATCGACCAGGAAGGCGATCTGGGTGAACGTGAAGAACGATATGCCGATCGGCAGCACCACCTGCAGCACGTCCGCATGCTGGCCGGTCAGGCTGGTGTAGAAGAAGTTGGCATATTTGTAGTAGCCAAGCAGCACCAGGTTGGCTGCCACCGCGCCACCCAGCCACCAGTTGCGCGCCCTGCCCTGCGCGCTGCGTATGGCCTGTGCGCAGCCGTAGTTGGCAACGATGGAGCCGAGCAGCAGCGGCACATAGCGCACGTCCCACCAGCCGTAGAAGAACAGCGAGGCCAGCGCCAGCCAGGCCACCCCCCAGGCGGGGTCGCGCCGGGCGAGCAGGAAGTAACCGATCAGGACGACCGGCAGGAATCCGAACAGGAAGCTGAATGAGTTGAATAGCATGGTTGGAAAATGTTATCACCCATGCAACAACACTTCAATACTCGATGGCGACTTCCTGTGCTCCCAGGCCCTGTTCCAGCGCGATTTTGAGTGCATCGGACGGCGCCACGCGCCATTCGTCGCCAAGTTGCAACACGCAGTCGATGCCTTGCGGCTTGACGCGCATCGACACCGGCAAGCCGTACTCGTCGCGGTGCGGGCCCAGGATTTCGGCCAGCTTGGCCGACGGTACCGCCTTCGGCAGCGCCAGGCCGATCTGGCGCCCGAACTGGATGCGGGCGACGGTGATGTTGTAGACCTTTTCCGCCGAAATGCGCAGGCCGCCCGAAAAGCGGTCTTCCGACACTTTGCCCGTCACGCACAGGAATTCGTCTTCCTTGAACATATGCTTGTTCGGCTCGAAGACTTCGCTGTAGACGGTGACTTCGACCACCGCGGTCTTGTCATCCAGCGTGACGATCAAGAGCTTGCCGCGCTGGGTCATCTGGGTACGGATGCCGGAAATCACGCCGCACATCATGCGCGGCTCACGCGACGGCTCCAGCTCGGACAGCTTGGTGCGCGCAAAGCGGCGCGCCTCCTGCTGGTAGGAATCGAACATGTGGCCGGACAGGTAATAACCGAGCGCGATCTTCTCTTCCGCCAGCTTTTCGCGGTCTGTCCATGGCGTTGCCTGCACATAGTCCGGGGGCGCCACCAGGTCGGAATCATCGCCGCCGAACAGGCTGACCTGGTTGGCCGACTTGGCTTCCTGGTCCGCGTATTCCATGGCGAAGCTGACCGAGGCAAACAGGACGGCGCGGTCCACCCCGAAGCCGTCAAACGCTCCAGCGCGGATCAGGGCCTCGATGGTGCGGCGGTTCATCTGCTTCTTGTCCACCCGCTTGCAGAAGTCGAACAGGCTGGTGAAAGGGCCGCCCGCAGTGCGCGCGGCGATGATGGCCTCGATCGCGTTCTGGCCCGCGCCCTTCACGCCGCCCAGGCCGTAGCGGATCTTGGTCGCCTTCTTGCCCGGCTCCCCGTCCGGGCGGAAGTGGTAGGCCGACTTGTTGACGTCCGGCGGCAGGATGGTCAGGCCGCAGACGTCGATCGAGTCCTCGACCAGGATCTTGACCTTCTCGGTATCGTCCATGGCCAGCGACATGTTGGCTGCCATGAACGCTGCGGTGTGGTGATGCTTCAGGTAGGCGGTGTGATACGACAGCAGCGCATAGGCGGCAGCGTGCGACTTGTTGAAGCCGTAGCCTGCGAACTTTTCCATCAGGTCGAAGATCTCGTCGGCCTTCTCGATGGTCAGGCCGCCCTCCTGCGCGCCCTTGCGGAAGATCTCGCGGTGCTCCGCCATCTCCTCGGCTTTTTTCTTACCCATCGCACGGCGCAGCATGTCCGCGCCGCCCAGCGAGTAGCCGCCGATGATCTGCGCCATCTGCATCACCTGCTCCTGGTAAACCATGATGCCGTAGGTTTCGGACAGAATGCCCTCGGTGCGGGGGTCGGGGTAATCGAATTTCTCGCCGTGCTTACGCTTGCAGAAATCCGGGATCAGGTCCATCGGGCCCGGACGGTACAGCGCCACCAGCGCAATAATGTCCTCGAAGCGGTCGGGACGCGCATCTTTCAGCATGCCCTGCATGCCGCGCGATTCAAGCTGGAACACGGCGACGGTTTTCGCCTTGGTCAGCAGCTCGTACGTCGGGCGGTCGTTCAGCGGCAACTTGGCCAGGTCGAAATCCCTGGCCCCTTCCGGATCGAGGTCCTTGATGTAGTTGACGGCGCGGTCCAGGATGGTCAGCGTGGTCAAGCCCAGGAAGTCGAACTTCACCAGGCCAATGGCTTCCACGTCGTCCTTGTCGAACTGCGACACTACGCCGGTATCGCCGGACTGGGTGTACAGCGGGCAGAAGTCGGTCAGCTTGCCCGGCGCGATCAGCACGCCGCCGGCGTGCATGCCGATGTTACGGGTGATGCCTTCCACCTGCTGCGCAAGGTCGAGCAGCTGGCGCACTTCCTCTTCGTTCTCCTGGCGCTCTTTCAGCAGCGGTTCCTCCTCGATCGCTTCCGCAATCGACACCGGCTTGCCCGGTTTGAACGGGATCAGCTTCGACACACCGTCGCAGAAGTTGTAGCCGAAGTCCATCACCCGGCCCACGTCGCGGATCGCGCCCTTGGCCGCCATGGTGCCGAAGGTGGCGATCTGCGAAACCGCCTCGCGCCCGTACAGGTCCTTCACGTGCTGGATCACCAGCTCGCGCTTTTCCTGGCAGAAGTCAATATCGAAGTCGGGCATCGATACGCGTTCCGGATTCAGGAAACGCTCGAACAGCAGGTTGTACTTCAACGGGTCCAGGTCGGTAATCTTCAGCGCGTATGCCACCAGCGAGCCTGCACCGGAGCCTCGGCCCGGTCCGATCGGTACGCCATTGTTCTTGCCCCACTGGATAAACTCCGCAACGATCAGGAAGTAGCCCGGGAACTTCATCTTGATGATGGTGTCGTTCTCGAACTTCAGACGCGCCTCGTAGCGTGGGCGCTCCTTCTCGCGCTTCTCCGGATCGGGGAAGAGCTGCACCAGGCGCTCTTCCAGGCCCTTGGTCGTCTCCGCGACCAGGAATTCGTCGATCGTCATGCCCGGCGTCGGGAAGTTCGGCAGCTGCGGCTTGCCCAGCACCAGCGACAGGTTGCAGCGCTTGGCGATTTCCACCGAGTTTTGCAGCGCAGCCGGCAAGTCGTGGAACAGTTCCGCCATTTCCGCCTGGGTCAGGAAGCGCATTTGCTCATTGAAACGCTTGACGCGCTTGGCGTTAGCCAGCATCTCGCCTTCCGCGATACAGACGCGCGCTTCGTGGGCGATATATTCTTCCTTCGACAGGAACTGCACCGGGTGCGTCGCCACCACCGGCAGGCCAAGCCTGGCCGCGATCGCTACCGACTGGCGGACCTGCACTTCCTGGTTGGCCTGGCCCGCGCGCTGGATCTCGACGTAGAAATGGCCGTTCGGGAAAATCTCCGCCCACTTGCGGGCATTGGCTTCCGCCAGGTCCAGGTTGCCGTTCTCGATGGCCTGGCCGATATCGCCGAAATGGGCGCCGGACAAGGCGATCAGGCAGTTACGCGGATCTTCGTCCGGCAGCAGCGGATACTGCTTGTTCGGCAAGTCGCGCAGCCACTCGGTGCGGATCTCCGCGCGGCCCTTCCACTGGTTGTTCAGCCACGCTTCAGACAGCAGTTCGCACAGCTGCAGGTAGCCCATGCGGTTCTTTGCGAACAGCATGATGCGGTGCGGCTTGTCGCGGTTTTCGTCGTTGGTGATCCAGGTGTCGACGCCGACGATAGGTTTGATGCCCTTGCCGCGCGCCGCCTTGTAGAAGCGCACCATGGCGAACATATTGGCCAGGTCGGTGATGGCCAGGGCGCCCTGGCCATCCTTGACCGCCTTCTTGATCATGTCGTCGTAGCGCACCAGTCCATCGACAATCGAGTATTCCGTGTGCACGCGCAGATGGACAAATTGCGGTCCGACGGGCGCTGCGGCTGGCGTGGCGTCTACTGGCTGGTCGATTGTTTCAATGCTCATGGGGGCAGGCAGATGGTAAGTCGAATATCCCCCTATTTTAACGCCTGAGCTGGCTCCGCTCCTATTCCACAAGCTGCACGCCCGCCTGCCGCGCCGCCGCAAGCAACTGGCAGTCGAAGGCGGCTCCCTGCCAGGCCAGGACCACGGACGCGTCGGGCACGACGTTCACTCGCGCCGCTCGCGGATCATGGCTGCAAGCTCCGCGCCGCCCGCGCCCTTGACCTTCGGGAGCTTTCGCAAAGCGTCCATGGCGAGCTGGGCATCGCCCTGCGGCCTGGCTTGCGCGGGAACGAGATCCGCCACTGGCTTGCCCCGGACCGAAATCGTATAGCGCTGCCCTTCACTGACGCCGCGCAACAACTCTGAAAATATTGCCTTTGCGTCAATGGGCCAACCTCTTTATACATGGGCGCCTCCGGGTGAACTAGATGGCTGGCTAGAATGCAGCATATTTGCTTACAAATGAGTCGGTTGCACCCGCGCAGCAAGGCTAGAATCACCCTTACCAATTCCCCTGGGAGATGAAGATGAAAATTATTGCTGCTGCCCTGCTGATGAGCGCCTCGCTGGCGGCGCATGCGGAAGGACCTGAGCAGTTGGCCAAATCGAAGAGCTGCTTCGCCTGCCACGCCATGGCGAAGAAGCTGGTCGGGCCATCGTTCAAGGACGTCGCGGCTAAATATAAAAACGACAAGGGCGCTGAAGACAAGCTGGTCCTGAAGGTACTACAGGGCGGCTCCGGTGTCTGGGGCGCTGTACCGATGCCGCCTAACCAGGTAAGCGATGCCGAAGCACACCAGCTGGTGCGCTGGATCATGGCTCAGAAATAAGCGCCAGCCGGGGCTGTCGTCCACCGCCATTTGCCGACAGCCCATCCTGCTGGCCGCCCGCCGGCTTGGCGCGCAGCATTCGAGCCTGCCTAATATTTGAGCATTAAGACGAGTGCGGCTATAATGTCGGCTGTTCTGGATTCAATCGATTACCAATCCCATGCAAGCAACCATTGAGAACGCGCCTGCAGTGCCCGGCGCGGCACCAGCCGTTTACGTCAACATCGCCGCCTACAAATTCATCACGCTCGACAAGCTGGACGAATTGCGCCCGCAATACCAGGACATTTGCGCTCGCCTGGGCCTGAAGGGCACCATCCTGCTGACCCCGGAAGGCATCAATATGTTCCTGTCCGGCACCCGCGCACACATCGACGAGTACCTGGCATGGGTGCGCAGCGATGCGCGCCTGGCGGACCTGGAAGTGAAGGAAAGCCTGTCGGCCGAGCAGTCGCACCGCCGCATGCTGGTGCGCATCAAGAAAGAGATCATCACCATGCGCCACCCGCTGATCCGTCCGGAAGACGGCCGCGCGCCGCATGTGGAAGCCAAAACGCTGAAACGCTGGCTGGACCAGGGCCACGACGACAACGGCAAGCCGGTTGTCATGGTCGAAACCCGCAACGATTATGAAGTGGACGTCGGCACCTTCAACAACACGGTCGATTACCGCCTGACCAAGTTCACCGAATTCCCTGAGGTGATCGAGAAGCACAAGGCCGATTTCGAAGGCAAGACCGTCGTGACCTTCTGCACCGGCGGCATCCGCTGCGAGAAAGCCGCAATCCACATGCAGAACATCGGCTACGACAATGTGTACCAGCTGGAAGGCGGCATCCTGAAATACTTCGAGGAAGTGGGCGGCGCACACTACACCGGCGATTGCTTCGTGTTCGACTACCGCACCGCGCTGAACCCTCAGCTCGAGCCAACCGAAACCAAGCAATGCTTCGCCTGCCGCGCCGTGGTTACCCCGCGCCAGCAATTGGCGCCGGAATACGTGCCTGGGGTTTCATGCCCGGCCTGCTTCGGCAAGCATTGAGCGAGTGTCAGACCCCGTGGGTCTGACACTGCCTTGCCGGTTCTCCTGCGAAAACCGGTGTCCGACCCGCAGGGTCAGACACCACCGTCCACGATAAAAAAAGGCCCGTTGAACAACGGGCCTTTTTTCGTCTTAGCCTTTCGGCAGGCCGCCCAGCAGGGCAGCGATTTTCTGCTTCGGCTTGACCGGCGCAACTGGCGCGGCAGCGGCCGGAGTGCCATTGCTGCGGCTTGGCTCGTACGGCTTCAGGAACCATGGATCGACTTTCTCGCGGCGCGGCGGTGGTGCCCCTTCGCGACGCTCGCCACTGCGCGGCGCACGATCACTCTGCGTGCGGTCGCGGCGACGGTCGCCGTGGCGTTCATCGCTACGGAAGCCGCCCGGCACGAAACCTTCCAGCGTACCGCGCGGGACGGTCTGCTTGATCAGCTTTTCGATGTCGGCCAGCAGGCGTTCATCCTTGTCGGAATAGATCGAGATCGCGTCGCCCGATGCACCAGCGCGGCCGGTACGGCCAATGCGGTGCACATAGTCTTCCGCGTTGTACGGCAGGTCGAAGTTGATCACGCAAGGCAGATCGGAAATATCCAGGCCGCGCGCCGCCACATCGGTAGCCACCAGCACGTCGATCTCGCCCTTCTTGAAAGCATCCAGCGCCTGCATGCGCTCCTGCTGCGTCTTATCGCCATGGATGGCCGCAGCCTTCATGCCTTCGGCCGCCAGGCCACGCGCCAGGCGCGAAGCACCGATCTTGGTATTGGAGAACACGATCACCTGCTTCAACTCGCGCTGGCGCAGGATGTGGGCGACGGCATCGCGCTTATGGTCTTCGTTGACCTTGTATACGACCTGGGTTACTTTTTCGGCGGTTGCGTTGGAGCGTGCCACTTCGATCGTGATCGGGTCAGTCAGGAAGCTGGAGGCCAGCTTCTTGATCTCCGGCGAGAAGGTGGCCGAGAACATCAGGTTCTGGCGCTTCTTCGGCAGCAGGTTGATGATGCGCTGCAGGTCCGGCAGGAAGCCCATGTCCAGCATGCGGTCGGCTTCGTCCATGACCAGCATCTGCACCTGGCCCAGCGAAATATTCTTCTGCTCCACGTGGTCCAGCAGGCGGCCCGGTGTGGCAATCACGATTTCCACGCCGCTGCGCAGCTTTTCAGTCTGCGGCTTCATGTCCATGCCGCCAAAGACCACGGTGGAACGCAACGGGGTGTGCTTGCAATATGCCGCCACGTTTTCCGCCACCTGCACCGCCAGTTCGCGGGTCGGCGCCAGCACCAGGGCGCGCACCGGGTGGCGCGCCGGGCTCATCGACGTATTCGCATGGGCCAGCAACAGCTGGATGATCGGCAGGGAAAAACTGGCCGTCTTGCCGGTACCGGTCTGGGCGGCACCCATCACGTCGCGGCCCTGCAGCAGGATCGGGATCGCTTTCGCCTGGATCGGCGTTGGGTGCACATAACCCTGGTCGGTCAGTGCGCGCTGGATTTCCGGCGCCAGGCCGAAATCGGCGAACTTTACTTGCTCAGGGGTGTTCTCAATGTCAGACATACAATTCTTTAATTAACAGCGGCCAACCCCGCATGATACCTGAGAACTGTGGCAAAGCGCATGGATTGGGACTCTGTAGCGGAAATTATTGCCGAGTTGGAAGCTATAATGTCACTAAATGAATGCTATCCACGCTCGCGGCTGGCAGCTGGGCCGCTTTTTCCTGCTGCTTGTCCTGGCCAGCAGCCTGTTCGCCGCTGCCGCCCAGGCCGCCGCGCCATCGCTGCGCTTCCGCAAACTCGGGCCGCTCGGCAATGACGAGCCGTCAATGTTATCTCTGCTGCAAGACAAGCGCGGCTTCATGTGGATCGGCACCCAGTCGAACGGCCTTTACCGCTACGACGGCTACCGTGTCACCAAATACCGCAGCCAGGCCGGCGACCCGCGCAAGCTGCCGCATGACCGCGTCGCGGCGCTGTATGAAGATGGCCAGGGCCGGCTTTGGGCCGGCACCCAGAACGGCTTGGCGCGCTTCAACCCGGAAAGCAATGATTTCACGGCCTTTGCGCCGGCCAATGCGCCCAGTAATGGCCGCATCATCCGCGCTATCGTGTCGGACGGAAAAAGCGGCATGTGGCTCGCGACCTGGGGCGGGCTGCAGCACTTCGAACCGGACAGCGGCAAGTTCACCATTCACGTGCACGACCCGGCCCGCCCGGCAAGCCTGGGCGGCAACGACCTGAACGCGCTGGCAGTCGATAGCAACGGCGGCGTCTGGGCCGCCACCTGGCCCGGCGGCCTCGACTACCTGCCGGCCGGCGCCAGCGAATTCGAACACTACCGCGTGGACAAGGGCCAGGACCCGAACGCGCGCGCCAATATCGTACGCGCCCTGCAGTTCGACCGCCATGGCGTGCTGTGGATCGGCACGGAAGGTGGCGTCTGGCGCTGGGACAGCAGCAAGCCATGGGATACGCGCGAAAGCGTGGCCGTGCCCGACAGCCGCGTCACCAGCTTCTACTTCGACCGCGACGGCACGCTGTGGGCCACCACGCTGTCGGCCGGCCTGCTGCGCTGGGATGCGGCGGCGCAGCGCTTCGAGCAGTACAGCCACAGCAGCGACGACCCGTATTCCCTGCCGGGCGATAACCTGCGCGCCATGATGCAGGACCGCGGCGGCATGCTGTGGATTGCATCGTTTACCGATGGCATTGCCCTGGTCAACCTGAGCAGCAGCGGCTTCACGCGCTACCTGCCCTACCGCCTGGACGGGCGCCACGGCCGCGCCAATAATGCCTTGCTCAGCCTGGCGAACGGCCCAGACGGCACGGTCTGGATGGGCGGCAATCTCGGCATCGGCCAGTTCGACCCGGGCAACGGGCAAGTGCTGCGGCGCTACCAGGCCGACGGCCAGGCCGGCTCGATCAACAGCAATATCGTGTACAGCCTGTACCAGCAGCAGGACGGCCCCTTATGGGTGGGCACCGCGAACGGCCTGAACCGGCTAGATACGCCAAACGGCAAGTTCAAGCTGGTCCGCTTCGGCAACACCGCCAGCGACTTCATCAACTCCATCGCTCCCGGCAAGGACGGTGTGCTATGGCTGGGCACGGGCAACAGCCTGGTACGTTACGACACGCAGCGCGACCGCTCCCTGCTGTTCTACCACGACCCGCAAAACCCGGACAGCCGCAGCGTGGGCGGCACCAGCGTAGTGCTGGAAGACCGCAAAGGCCGTGTGTGGATGGGTTCGGAGTTCAATGGCGGCGGGCTCGACCTGCTGGAACCTGCCACCGGCAAGTTCCGCCACCTGCGCGCCGGCGGCCCGGAAGGCATGATCGACGATAACGTCACCGCGCTGCACGAAGATGCCCAGGGCCGGTTATGGATCGGCACTTCGCGCGGCCTGGTGCAACTGGAAGAAAGCGCGCGCGGCGGCTTGCGCCTGCGCTCGCACGCCGCCGCCGTGCAGCACCTGAAAACGCTGTCCATCCAATCCGACGCCAAGGGCAAGATCTGGGTCAGCACGCTGGCCGGCCTGTTCCGCCTGAACCCAGGCAATGGTTCGGCCCAGCTGTATACCGTAGCCGACGGCATGACCGACGGCTTTACCACCAATGCCTCGGCGCCCGGCGCGAACGGCAAGCTGTACTTCGGCGGCGTGCACGGCATGACCAGCGTCGAGCCGGAGCAGGTGCGCAGCGACTCGGTGCCGCCCCAGGTGGCAATCACCGACATCAAGCTGTTCAGCCACTCGCTGAGCGAAGGCCGCTTCCGCGACCAGGCCTGGCTGGAAGGCCCGCTGACGGCGCCCACCGGCCTGGTGCTGTCGTCCCAGGCGAGCGCCTTCACCATCGAGTTTGCCGCCTTGCATTTCACCGAACCGACGCAGAACCGCTACGCCTACCAGCTGGAAGGGTTCGACCCCGACTGGCAGGAAACCGATGCCGAGCGCCGCGTCGCCACCTACACCAACCTCGACCCGGGCCGCTACGTGTTCCGGGTGCGCGCCGCCAACCACCACGGCAGCTGGAGCGAGCATGCCGCCACCCTCGACGTGACGATCACCCCGCCGTTCTGGCAAACCTCCTGGTTCCGCATTGCCGCCGCGGCCGTGATCCTGGGCGGACTGTGGAGCCTGTACCACTGGCGCATCCGGCGCCTGACGCGCCTGCAAGCCGTACTCGAGCAGCAAGTCGCCGCCCGCACGGTCGAGCTGGAAGACTCCAACCGCAAGCTCGAAGCGCTGAGCCAGACCGACGGCCTGACCGGCGTCGGCAACCGGCGCGGCTTCGACCTGGCGCTGGACACGGAATGGCGGCGCGCCCTGCGCACCGGCCAGCCGCTGGCGCTGTCGATGCTGGATGTGGACTACTTCAAGAAATACAATGACCGTTATGGACACCTGGCCGGCGACGCCACGCTGCGCGCGGTGGCGCGCCTGATCACCGAGCACGGTCGGCGCAGTTCCGACCTGGTGGCGCGCTACGGCGGCGAAGAATTCGCCCTGCTGTCGGTCGCCACGCCAGGCGCCGACGCAATCGGCGTCGCGCAAACCATCTGCAGCGAACTGGCGCGCCTGCAGCTGGCGCACGACGCCTCCCCGCTCGGCCACGTAACCATCAGTATCGGCGTCGCGGTGCTGGTGCCAACCGAACACAGCCGCCCCGAGCACCTGGTGCGCCTGGCCGACGAAGCGCTGTACCGCGCCAAGCAGCGCGGCCGCAACCAGGCCCTGCTGGCAATGGAAGAGTGAGGCAGGCACCATGGCAGCCCAGGACGATCCCCAGCCACAACCGCCGGCCGAACCCGGCCCTGACGACTGCTGCCACAGCGGCTGCACCTGGTGCGTGCTCGATCTCTACTACGAAGACCTCGAGCGCTACCGCAGCGCCCTCGCCGCCTGGGAAGCTCGCAGGAAAAAAGTCGGGGTCAGCTCCGGCAATCGGACAAAAGTTTCGCAAAGTTCATGACAAGCCCAGTCGGCCCCGACTTGCATGTTCGTGACTTAACGGAAGGCTGGCCCCGCTCCCGCTAGCATCGGGACATGGAACAGCAGAGCCAATCCTGGCTGGACAAGCTCGGTCCCGGCCTGATCTCGGGGGCCGCCGACGATGATCCCAGCGGCATCGCCACCTATTCGCAGGCCGGAGCCCAGTTCGGCCTCGGCATGCTATGGCTTGGGCTGTTCACCTATCCCCTGATGGTCGGCATCCAGGAAACCAGCGCCCGCATCGGCCGCACCAGCGGGCGTGGCCTGGCCTCCAATATGCGCCGCTGCTTTCCGGCCTGGCTGTTGTACGGCGTGGTCAGCCTGCTGCTGTTCGCCAACACCATCAATATCGCAGCCGACCTGGCCGCCATGGGCGATGCGCTGCAGCTGGTCGCGGGCGGCCAGGCGCAATGGTATGCACTGGGCTTTGGCCTGCTGTCGGTACTACTGCAGGTTTTCATCCCCTACCAGCGCTACGCACGCCTGCTGAAGTGGCTGACGCTGGCGCTGCTGGCCTATGCCGCCACCGTGCTGGTGATCGATGTGCCCTGGCGCGAGGTGGCCAAGCGCACCTTTTCGCCCTATATCGAATGGAACAAGGAATACCTGACCACCATGGTGGCGGTATTCGGCACCACCATCAGCCCCTACCTGTTCTTCTGGCAGGCAGCGCAGGAAGTGGAGGAACTGCAGGCCGACCCGCAGGCCCAGCCGCTCAAGCGCGCGCCGCGCCAGGTGCGCCCGCAACTGCGCCGCATCAAGCTCGATACCGCGATCGGCATGGGCTTTTCGAACCTGGTGGCCTGGTCGATCATGCTGACCACTGCCGTGACGCTGCATGCGCACGGCATCTTCGATGTCGGCTCGTCGGCCCAGGCGGCTGCGGCGCTGCGGCCGATCGCGGGAGAGCTGGCGTTTGCGCTATTCGGGCTCGGCATCATCGGCACCGGCCTGCTGGCGATTCCCGTGCTGGCCGGTTCGGCTGCCTACGCCATGGCGGGCGCCTTCAACTGGCGCAGCAGCCTGGAGCTGGAACCGCATGCGGCGCGCAAGTTCTACGCCATCATCGCCGCGGCCACGCTGGCCGGCGTCGGTATCGGCTTCCTGCCAGTGGACCCGATGCGGGCCCTGTACTGGAGCGCGGTCATCAACGGCGTGGTGGCGGTGCCGGTCATGGTGGTAACCATGCTGCTGTCGACCCGGCGCGGGGTGATGGGCAAGGTCGTCCTGTCGCGCCGTTTGCGCGTGCTGGGCTGGTCCTGTACAACAGTAATGGCCTTGGCAGTGTTGGCCATGTTCGCCAGCATGGTAAGCTAGCGCGCATGAACAAACGACACTTCCTGCTGGCCCTTGCGGCCGCAATCGCCCTGCCATCGCTGCCTGCGCTGGCCGCCGAGCCGCGCCCATTCCCGCCAAACGCCAAACGCGGCAAGATTACCTTCGGCTATGCGCCCGACATCGTCGTCGACGGCAAGCCGCGCCAGCTCTCGCCGGCCGCGCGCATCTTCAGCGATGAAAACCTGACCGTTGTGCCGAACTCGCTGGCCGACGGCACCTTCATCGTCAACTACACCGAAGACATGAACGGCAATCTCAACCTGGTCTGGATCCTGACGCAGGAAGAAGCGCGCCTGCCCGCAGCCAACAAGCGCTGACCGATGCTGCGGCGCCGCCTTGCCTTCGCCCTGCTGCTTGCGGCCGCGGCGCCGGCCGGCGCCGACACGCTTGTCAAAGCCTACAACAGCTATCGCGGGCCGCCCTACATCGACGGCAGAACTGGCCTGGCGCCGGAACTGGTGCGTTATGTGAACCGCAAGCTGGAAGGCCGCTACACGCTGCAACTGGTGTCCTTGCAGCGCCGCCAGCTGAACCAGTTAATGGAGGCGCCCGGCGGTTTCGACGGCGTAGCGCTGTTCCTCTCCCCCGCCTTCATCGGCGATGTGCCGCGCAAGCGTTTTCACTGGAGCCCGGCCTTCCTCGACGACAGCAATGCCATTGTGTCGCGCATCGACAACCCGGTACGCTACCAAGGACCTGCTTCGCTGGTGGGCCTGCGCTTTGCCGGCATCTACGGCAACCGCTATCCCGGCATCGATGAATACGTCGGCAAGAGCCTGACGCGCGCCAACGCGCCCGATGCGATGGCCAACTTGCGCAAATTGGCCGCAGGCCAGGCGGATTTCACCGTCATGCCCCTCAGTTCTTTCCGTTACCTGCGGCGCCAGATGGACAAGGAACAACTGCCGGTGGGACAGCTGCATGTGGGCGACAAACCGTTCAACCAGTTCGGCCGCCATTTCGTACTGGCGCGCGATGCCGGTAAGCTGGCGGCAGAACTGGACAAGATCGCTGCCGCCATGCCCTGTGATCGCGAGTGGCGCCGCATCGCGCTGCGCTACCACTTTACCGTCGTCGCCGCTTCCTCCTGCCGCTGAAACGTGCCGCCGCACGGAAGGCCAACAGCACCACCAGGCTGATGCCGCATAAGGCTGGTGCCGAAGGCCTGGCCGCGGCATCGTCGACGATCTCGTATTTGCTGCCCAACAGGACATTATTGGCCAGGGCCGGATCGACGTCCAGCATCATCCTGCCCAGGCTGGCCCGGCCATTGCCCGCCTGGCCCGGTGGACTGAAGGGGAATTCCGGCGGCTCGGCCAACCCACCCTGGAAATGCGGGGCATCGTTCTCGCTGACGAAATTCTCGAATGGGTCGGGGCCGGCGACGGGGGCCGCGTTACCACTGCCAGATGCCTCCGAGCTGGACAGCAACGCAGCAGACGCAGCTTGGCTCGCGGACAGCAGCAGGGCGCAAGCGCCCAGCCCCAATCTGCCCATACATTTCCTCCAGTTAATTTTGATTAACTGAAATTTAAGCAATAATCGCACCAGGCAATATAAGTTGCTGATTTCAAATGCGGGCTGCTTCTGGCTGTAAAGAATTCCGACAACTTCAGGGCTTGACCAGGCTATCGATAAAGGCCTGCACGGCACCGGTATAGGCAGGGTCAGCGCCAAGCTGCAGGTTGATTGCGCGGTGGCTCCCGGCCTGCTCCAGCACTTCGGCGCGGCTGCCGCCGGCGCGCAGGCGCTGCGCAAAATCGTGGGCCTGGCGGCAGGCGCCGTCACGCCGGGTGGAGCAAACCAGCAGCATCGGCTGCGCGCCGGGCACCAGCGCGTGGGCTGGCGACACCTTGCGCCAGAAGGCCGGATCGCTGCCAAACGCTTCGTCGTACAAGCGCATGTGGCGCTGTTCCATAATCGCAGGCACGTCGAGCGCCCCGCTATCGAGGGCAATGGCGCCAAGCCAGCTGCTGCCTGCTGCCAGCGACGGCTGGGCCGACAGCAGCGCCACCAGGTGCGCTCCGGCCGAATGGCCCATCAGGATAAAGCGGCGCGGGTCGGCGCCCCAGCTCGCGGCCCTGCCTTGGGCTGCGGCCAGCGCCAGCGCCACGTCCTGCGCCTGCACTAGCGGATCGGCATCGGGCAGCATGCGGTAATCGATCGAGATGAGCAGGTAGCCGCGCCCGTTGAAATAGGGAACCTTGTTTTCCACCACAGCCCTTTCGGCCTTGTCGCCGGTGCGCCAACCGCCGCCATGCACCATGAAGATGACAGGCGCATTGGCTGTCGCCGGCTTGGGCAGGTAGACGTCGAAGCGTTGGCGGTGATCGCTGCCGTAGGGGATGTCGCGCAAGGGCCCCGCGCCGGCGGGGAGGATGGTGGCGCCCAGCACGATGGCCAGGACGCCGGCGGGGAACCGGTGGCGCATGCTGCCTCCTTGAAGCGAGGCAGCGCCGGGCTGCCTCAGATGAAGTAGATTGCTGCTGCGAGGCCGATGATAAGGCCAAACTTGGTGATCTTGTAGACGGTCTTGTTCCAGGCCTTGAAAGCGCGGCGGTATTTGCCGGCATAGAAGGACACGCGGAACAGCTTCGACACCAGGCCCACCTGGTCGCCTTGCTCGTTGGGGGAAGCGGCAGCGGTCATCATGGTGCGGCCCAGGAAGCGGTTGATCGCCTGCGCCCAGCGATAGCGCATCGGACGTTCCACGTCGCAGAACAGGATGATGCGGTCGCTTTCGGAACCGTTGATGGCCCAGTGAATATAGGTCTCGTCGAAGATCACACCCTGGCCGTCGCGCCAGCTGTGGCGTTCGCCGTCGACATCGATGAAGCAGCGGTCGTCGTTTGGTGTGGCCAGGCCCAGGTGGTAGCGCAGCGAGCCGGCAAACGGATCGCGGTGCGGATTGAGCTTGCCGCCCGGCGGCAGCTCGGCAAACATGGCGGCTTTTACCGACGGGATCGCGGCCAGCAGTGCATAGGTTTGCGGGCACAGTTCCTGCGCCGATGGGTGGCTGGCGTTGTACCACTTCAGGTAAAAACGCTTCCAGCCGTTCTTGAAAAAGGAGTTGAAGCCAGCGTCGTCGTTCTTTTCCGAAGCCTTGATCTTCTGCAGTCGCAGCAGATTTTCCGCTTCGGCCCGGATTACCTGCCAGTTGTCTTCCAGCGGCTTGAGCTCCTTGAAGGTATCAACCGGCAGGTAAGGCGTGGACGGCACGCGCGAAAACCAGTGCATGAAGATGTTGATCGGGGCCATGAACGACGAGTGATCGAATAGTTGGCGGCCGATCGGGAGGCGTACCTTGCCACGGAAGTGGATGTGCAGGACGGACAGGATGTAAAAACCGACAACAGCCCATTTCATTGCGAAAACCTCGGAAAGATCCAAACCTGCGATTCTACCGCAGTCTGCAAAGTGAGTATTTGTGAATATCGCAACAATGTAAGCATGCTATCGTGGCGCGCATGACTTGTATTATTTGCTACGCCCCATTGAAGACCGGCCTCTCAGGCTGGCACCGTACCTGCCCTGGCTGCGCCTACGAAGGCGCGGACCATCCCGTCACACCCGACGCAAGCGAAGAGGACCTGCGCGAAGCGTCGCTGAATGCGCTGCGCCAGGAGAACTGCCGCACCATTGTCGCCCTCACACGCCAGTTCGCGGCGCCGCGCGCCAACACCCTGCTTGACGTTGGCAGCGCCCACGGCTGGTTCCTGGAGGCCGCCGCATGCGCCTTCGACGTGCTGGGTGTCGAGCCGGATGAAGTGCTGGCGAGGCAGGCCGCAGCGCGCGGACTGCCCGTGCGCATCGGCTATTTCCCGCAGGCGCTGGCCGACGGGGAGCAGTTCGACATCATCGTTCTGAACGAAATAATCGAACATATTCCCGACATCCGCGCCGCGCTGCGCGACTGCCACCAGCGCCTGGCGCCGGATGGCACCCTGGTACTCAACCTGCCCAGCAGCCGCGGGCTTTGCTACCGGCTGTCCAAGCAGTTCGCCCGCTTTGGCCTGCATGGACTGTTCGAGCGGCTGTGGCAGAAGGGCATGCCGTCGCCGCATGTGCATTACTTCAATCCGACCAACCTCACCAGGCTGGTGGAGCGCGAAGGCTTTGTCCTGCGCCACAGCACCGAACTGGCTGCAGTGAAGAAGGAAGGCATGTGGCGCTGGATGACGGTGTTTGGCCCGGTGACGCCGCTCAAGGCGCCCCTGCGCTACCTGGGCATGCGCTGGGTGGTGCTGCCGCTGATGCGGCTCTTCCCCAGCGATATCATGGTCTGCATCTACCGCAAGCGCTAAGCATCAGGCGCTGCGCCACAGCGCCAGCGCTTCCTGCGCCACCAGGTCAGGGCGTTCTTCTGGCCAGAACAACTTGCTGCCTTCGATGCGGCGCACACCCTTGCTGTTGCCGAACGCTTGCTCCAGATAGTCGGCGCCACGCGGCAGGAAGATATCGTCCGCCATGCCCCACAACACGCGCACCGGTGCCCTGCTGGCTTTCAAAGCCGGTTTGATGCCGTGCAGGACGTTTCGCTCCAGCGCGGTGATGTAGCCGTGCAGGCGCTGCGGGTTGTCGACCAGGGGGCGCAGGTAGGTTTCGAATACCTCGTCGGCCAGCGCGGCGGGGTGGGCGTAGCAGATGCCGCCCAGGCCTTCCGGCGAGCGGGCCTTGTCCTTGTCGGCCAGCCAGGGCGCCAGCCATTCCCGCGCGAACTTGCCTTGCTTGGCCAATTCGATCACCGGCCGCATGGCAGGCGGCGGGCAATCGATTTCGGTGTCGCAGTTGGCAAGCAGCACGCTGCGCACGCGCTCCGGATGCAGCACCAGCAATAGCTGAGCGACGGCGCCGCCGCTGTCGCTGGCCACCACGTCGACTTGATCGACACCCAGCTTGTCGAGCAGTTCGGCCAGCATGGCGACCTGCCCTTCCGGATCGAGCCTGGCATCCGGCGCCGGTTCGCTGTGGCCAAGACCGAGAAAGTCCGGCGCGATGCAGCGGCGATGCGGCGAAAGGCGCGCCACCGCGCCGCGCCATTGGAAGTTGTTCAGCGGCAGGCCGTGCAGGAACAAGGCTGCCTGCGTGGCGCGACCACGTTCCACAACTGCGACGCGCCCGAAGCTGGTCGCAACAAAGCGCCGCGCCGCCTTCCATGCCCTCGCATCACGCGCAGCTTCGGCCCGCAACACCGCGTCACCCGGAGTCACGCCCGCAGCGCGGCCCGGCGCAGCGCTGGCGAGGCGTCCAGCGCCCGTCATGGCCGCGAGCGCGGTGGCGGCAAAACCCAATTTCAGAAAGTCCCGGCGAATCATGCTCATCTCCTTAAAGACTGGTTTTCGATGGAATGCATGATCGGTCCGGGACCGGCGCGAAGCAATGACCTCCGAGGTCATGGAAACGCGGCGCCAAACCTTGCTAATATCGCCACATGAACGCAAACCCGACCCCGATCGCCCATGTCGGCGCCCTGCTGCGCGAATGGCGCTCCGCCCGCCGCATGAGCCAGATGGACCTGGCGCTGGACGCCGGCCTCTCCACGCGCCATTTGAGCTGCATCGAAACGGGCAAGGCCCAGCCCAGCCGCGACATCCTGGCCCGCATCGCCGACACGCTGGCAATGACGCTGCGCGACCGCAATGCGTTGCTGGTGGCCGCCGGCTACGCCCCGCGCTACGCGGAATCCGCGCTGGCCAATCCCGAACTGGCGCCAATGCGGCGCGCCATCGAGGCGATGCTGAAGCAGCAGGAGCCCTATCCTGCCTTCCTGATGAACCGCCATTGGGATATCGTCATGGCCAACGACGCCGCCATCCGCATGAACCGCTGGCTGCTCGGCGGCCGCGACAGCCCGCACCGCAATATGCTGCGGCACGCCTTCGACCCGCAGGACCTGCGCTCGGTGCTGGTGAACTGGGAAGAGATTGCAGGCACCCTGTTGGCCCACCTGCACAAGCTGGTCGCAACGGCGCCGAACGACAACAAGGCACGCGGACTGCTGGACGAAGTCCTCGGCTATCCCGGCGTGCCCGAGAAATGGCGCCAGCGCGACCTGCGCGCGGTTCCGGCGCCGCTGCTTGAAACAGTTTTCGAGCGCGACGGCCAGCGCGTGGCATTCTTCTCCACCATCACCACCTTCGGCACCCCGCGCGACGTCACGCTGGAAGAACTGCACATCGAATCGTGCTTTCCCGCCGACGAGGCCAGCGCGGCGTTTTGCCGCGCTCTCGTAACGGTTTAAGCGCTTTTTTTTCTGCGCAAAGAGGCAAAGCCGGCGAAGCCGATACCAAACAACGCCAGCGTGGTGGGCTCGGGAACTTCCACCATCTCCATCTTCCCGTCCCATCCTTCGCCTGCAATGGGTATTTCCTCCCCGGTTTGACTGTCAACGCGGTCGTACATCCATTGAGTCGAAAAGCGCGTGTAACTTATCTTCTCATTGCGCCACAGCTTTTCTGCCAAGGCGCTGTCCATGACGGTTTCAAGCGCCATTCCCGCACCACTGAAATGAAACTGATAATTGGTGACGAAACCTCTGTGATAACTGCCGGCCGCATCGCCGGTGTACTCGTCACCGATTTGACCGAAGGTAAAGCGCCCCGAATAGCCGCCGTCCCGCTCCACCATCAAGGTGACCCTGAGCCACTGAAAGTCCGGGTCGGCCTGCCGCCCGATGCGGGCAAGATACTCATTGTCGTAGGGCGAATAGAAATCGGATAATCGAATCTGCAAGACGTAATGCGGTAATCGTCGTCGTCGGTAATGCAGCGCTGTGAAGTCAGGCTTGAGCGCAACGTGCCACCAAAGGGTGTGATCGCCTTCGAATCCTGGGACCGGTTTTGCCCAATGCTAGTCCAGTGAACGGCGGAATTGACGCTGAAGGTCACGGCCAAGCCTGCATGCGCCGACCCGGCGAGAGCCAGCATCAAGACTGGCAGCGCGGTATGTTTCATACTTCACAATTTTTAAAAAGAATAAAGTATACAACTTAATTTGCATAAACAGCAACAAACGGGACAAGATTCCGATGTCATTTGCAACAAGACGTTCATCCGCAACACAAGGTTTCCGCGATGCCCTGCACGCCGGGGCTTAGCAGCAAGACGGAGCCGGGCCAGCCGGCGCCGTTGCCGGGGTCGATCGAGGTGACCAGCAGCGTGGACAGGTCGGGACCACCGAAGCTGCACATCGATGGCTTGGCGAACGGCAGTTCGATCTCGCGATCGAGCACACCGGCTGGCGTGTAGCGCTGCAGCAGGCCGCCGTCGTTGGCGCAGGTCCAGTAGCAACCATCGGCATCGACTGCGGCACCATCGGGCCGACCTAGCTGCCCGCCGAGGTCGAGGAAAATGCGTTTATTGTGCGGCGTGCCGCTGTCGCTATCGTAATCGAAGGCCCACACCATGCGCCGCTTCGGGTGCGAATCTGACAGGTACATCACATCGCCGCCCGGCGAGAAGGCCGTGCCGTTCTGGGTCAGCAAGCCGGACACAAAGGGCCCCGACAACCCTTCGCCAGCGCTGTAGCGATACAGCTGGCCGACCGCGCGCTCCGCAGCCATATCCATAAACATGGTGCCGGCCCAGAAGCGGCCCTGCCGGTCGCAGCGCCCATCGTTGAAACGCATGCCTTCACCCAGCTGAGACTCCGGCGGTGCCGCCAAGCGTTCGGCCAGAACACTGCCGTCTTCATGCAGCCACAGATGGAATATGCCGCTTTCCGTTCCCGCAATGAAGCCGCCGCGGGCGGCCGGCGCCAGGCAGGCCACCATCTCCGGCGCCTCCCAGAAGCGTGTGGCGCCGCTGGCGTAATCCAGGCGCCAGATGCGGCGCGCCGGAATGTCGACCCAATACCAGGCGCCCTCGCCCGCGTGCCAGGCGGGGCTTTCACCCACCGTGCAATGAACACCGCTTATTTTTTCCATCAGAGATCAGTGATTTCCTTGTGCGCCGGGACCAGCGCTTTCATGATGCACCATGCGAGCAGGTAAGCCAGCGCGCAGAAGGTGAACATGATCATATAGCCGGTCTGGATCTGGCCCAGCGCGTTGTAGTGGTCGAACAGTTTTCCGGCCACTTTGGTAATCAGTACGCCGCCCAGGCCACCGGCCATGCCGCCGATGCCGACCACGGAGCCGACACTGTGTTTCGGGAACATGTCCGACACAGTAGTGAACAGGTTGGCCGACCAGGCCTGGTGCGCGGAAGCGCCGATGCCGATCAGGATCACCGGCACCCAGATGCCCAGGTAGCCAAGCGGCTGCGCCAGCAGCACCGCCAGCGGGAAGAACGCGATGGTCAGCATGGCGCGCATGCGGCCGTGGTAGACGCTCGCGCCGCGGTTGATGAAGAAGGTAGGGAACCAGCCGCCGCCGATGGAACCGAACATGGTCATTGAGTAAAGCACCGCGAGCGGCACCACCATTTCGGTTGCCGATACGCCGTACTGCGCCGACATGAACTTGGGCAGCCAGAAAAGAAAGAACCACCATACGCCATCGGTCAGGAATTTGCCAACCGTGAAAGCCCAGGTCTGGCGGTAGGCCAGCAGCTTGAACCAGGAAGCCTTGCGCGGCGCTTCGTCAGCCGTAGGCGCCGGGGCATCCGCCGCATCACTGTTGATGTAATCCAGCTCGGCGCGCGACAGGCGTTTTTGCTTCGACGGCACGTCGTAGAGATATAGCCAGAAGCCCATCCAGACAAAGCCGACCGCACCGATGATGATGAAGGCTGCTTGCCAGCCCCACAGCCCGGCGATCAGCGGCACCGTGATCGGCGCCAGGATCGCGCCGATATTCGCGCCGGAATTGAAGATGCCGGTGGCGAAGGAGCGCTCCTTCTTCGGAAAGTATTCGGCAGTAGCCTTGATCGCGGCCGGGAAGTTGCCCGCTTCGCCCAGCGCCAGCACCGCGCGGCCAACCATGAAGCCAGCCACCGATACCGGCACGGCGGCAATGCCGACGGCGGCCAGGATATTTGTGAACGTGGTACCGATCGCCACCGAGTAAGCATGCAGGATCGCACCGAACGACCACACCACGATGGCCAGCACGAAAGCGCGGCGAGTGCCCATCCGGTCGATCACACGGCCGGCGAACAGCATCGAGATCGCGTACACGAACTGGAATACCGCGGCGATGTTGGCGTAGTCGGTATTGGACCAGCCGAATTTCTTCGACAGCGCGGGTGCCAGCAGCGACAGCACCTGGCGGTCAAGGTAGTTGATGGTGGTGGCGAAGAACAGCAGGCCACAGATGGTCCAGCGGTATTTTCCGATGGCGGCGACCGGTTCTGCGGCCAGGCCGACAGCTTGCGGGTTTGGTTGATTCATGGTTTCTTATAGTCGAGAGCGGCCGGCGTCTCCTCCGGCCGTACTACTTGATCAAACTGCCGTGCGCAGCTCCCCATCCACGAGGCGTGCCAGGCGCAGTGGATTATCGTCCTGCAGGGCGGCAGGCAGCAAGGCTGCGGGCACATTCTGGTAGCCTACCGGACGCAGGAAGCGTTCAATCGCCGTGGCGCCGACGGAGGTGGACCGCGTGTCCGAGGTGGCTGGGAACGGCCCGCCGTGCACCATTGCATGGCACACTTCAACGCCGGTAGGGAAGCCGTTGAACAACACGCGGCCAGCCTTGCGCTCCAGCGTCGGCAACAGCCTAAAAGCCAGCGGATGGTCGTCGGCAGTACAGTGCACGGTGGCGGTCAGCTGGCCCTCCAGGCTGGCGGCCAGTCGCTGCACTTCGGCTTCATCGCGGCAGGCGACCAGCACCGAGGCCGGGCCGAACAGCTCTTCCTGCAGTGCGTCGCTGGCAAGGAAAGTCTGCGCGTCAACGCGGAACAGTGCAGCTTGCGCAGCGCAGCCGGCACCCTCTTCCTGCCCAAGGGCCAGCAGCTTGACACCGGCGGCATCGGACAGACGGCCAACGCCGGAATCATAAGCCTTGTGGATGCCCTCGGTCAGCATGGTCCCGGCCCCCTTCGGCTGCAGTGCTGCGGCTGCGGCAGCAGCGAAGCGGTCGAAGTCCGGACCGGCCACGCCGATCACCAAGCCTGGGTTGGTGCAGAACTGGCCCACGCCCATGGTAAGCGATTCGACGAAAGCGGCGCCCAGCGCTTCGGCATTTGCCGCCAGAACGGCTGGCAGCATAAAGACCGGATTGATGCTGCTCATCTCGGCGTACACCGGAATCGGCTCATGGCGCGCGGCGGCCGTGCGCATGAGCGCTGTGCCGCCCTGGCGCGAACCGGTAAAGCCGACAGCCTTGATCGATGGGTTGGCGACCAGGGCCTGGCCCACCACGCGGCCGTCGCCGTGAATCATGGAGAACACACCCTCCGGCATGCGGCAATCTGCTACCGCCTTCTGCACGGCGCGCGCCACCAGTTCCGATGTGCCCGGGTGGGCGGCGTGCGCCTTCACCACTACCGGGCAACCGGCAGCCAGCGCGGAGGCGGTGTCGCCGCCCGCGACGGAAAACGCCAGCGGAAAGTTGGAGGCGCCGAACACCGCGACCGGCCCGATGGCGATCTTGCGCAGGCGCAGGTCGGGGCGCGGCGGCATGCGCTGCGGCAGCGCGGAGTCCAACGTGGCGTGCTGCCAGTGGCCGTCTCGCACCACCTTTGCAAACAGGCGCAACTGGTTGACGGTGCGGCCGCGCTCACCTTCGAGGCGGGCTTGCGGCAGGCCGGTTTCGGCCATCGCGCGCACGGTCAGGGCCGCACCCAGCGCATCGATATTGTTCGCCACCGCCTCCAGGAAAGCGGCGCGCGCTTCCGGCTCAGCCGCACGGTAGGCATCGAAAGCCTGTTCAGCCAGTGTACAGGCACGCTCCACGTCGGCCAGCTCCGCCTGCCCGAACGCCGGCTGCAGGTTCTGCCGCGTCGCCGGGTTGAAGGCCAACTGCGTGCCGGCTGCACCGCGCACCAGTTGTTGGCCGATGATCATTTCACCGGTGACCTGCATTACTGGGCACCTTGCTTCTTGATCAGCGCCAGCAGCATGGCGTCTTCTTCCGCGGTGAGGTCGGTCAGCGGAGCGCGCACCGGCCCGCCCGAGTGGCCGACCAGGCGCGCACCTGCCTTCACGATCGACACGGCATAACCCGCCTTGCGATTGCGGATCTCAAGGTATGGCAGGAAGAATTCGTCGAGCATGCGGTCCGTTTCGGCGGTGTTGCCGGCGGCGGTGGCATGGTAGAAGTCCATTGCCAGCTTCGGCACGAAGTTGAACACGGCCGACGAGTACACCGGCGTACCGAGCGCCTTGTAAGCGCCGGCATAGACTTCTGCAGTGGGCAGGCCGCCCAGGTAGGAGAAGCGCTCGCCCAGCTTACGGTAGATCTGCACCATCAGTTCGATCTCACCTACCCCGTCCTTGAAGCCGATCAGGTTCGGACAGCGTGCGGCCAGAATGGCCAGCGAGTTGGCGTTCAGGCGGCAGTTGGCGCGGTTGTATACGATCACACCGATCTTGACCGATTCGCACACCTGGGCCACGTGTTCGATCAAGCCATCCTGGCTTGCCTCGGTCAGGTAATGCGGCAGCAGCAGCAAGCCGTCGGCGCCAAGGCGTTCCGCCTCCTGCGCCAGCGCGATGGCCTGGCGGGTCGGGCCACCGGTACCAGCTAGCAACGGCACCTTGCCGCGGCAGCTTTCCACGGCAACCTTGATCACCTGCGAATACTCGGGAGCGGTCAGCGAGAAGAACTCGCCGGTGCCGCCGGCGGCGAACAGCGCGCTTGCGCCGTAAGGAGCCAGCCAGTCCAGGCGCTCGGCATAGGTCCTGGCATTGAAGTTGCCTTCGGCATCAAAGTCGGTGATCGGGAAGGACAGCAGGCCGGACGACATGACTTTCTTGAGTTCTTGCGGGGAGAGGGACATCGTTGACTCCTAAATGTGGTTTTTGCACGAATCGAGCGCGAGCTCAGTTGTAAGTCATCGTACAACCTGGCTTAAATGAACGCAAGCGAAAAAATGGGGACGTACCCCATTTTTATACCGCGTTCTCGAAACGCTGCTGGGCTTGCAGCAGGCGTTCACGGGAATTGGAGAGGTGGGTGCGCATGGCCGCACGGGCCGCGTCCGGGTCCTGGCGCTGTATGGCGCGGAAGATGTCCTCGTGTTCACGGTGCACGCGATCGAGATAGTCGGCCGGGCGGTCCTGGGAAAGGTTGGCGGTGTTGACGCGCGCGCGCGGAATGATCGCCTGGCCAAGCTGGCCGAGGATGTCGACGAAATAGCGGTTGCCGGTGGCCTTGGCGATCACCAGGTGAAAGCGGCGGTCGGCCTCCACCGAAGCGCGGCCCTGCTCCATCGCCTGTCGCATATCGGCCAGCGCCTGCGCCAGTTCAGCCACTTGCTCTTCGCTGCGGCGGGTAGCGGCCAGGCCGGAGGTCTCGGTTTCCATGCTGATGCGCAGCTCGAGGATGGCCAGCACGTCGCGCACGGTGACGATGCTCTCGGCGTCGATGCCAAGGCCGCCGGTGCTGCGCGGCTTCTCCAGCACGAAGGTCCCGATGCCATGGCGTGTCTGCACCAGCCCCGCCGCCTGCAGGTGCGAGATCGCTTCGCGCACCACAGTGCGGCTGACGCCATGCTGCTCCATGATGGCCGATTCGGTCGGCAGCTTGTCACCGGGTTTCAGCACGCCGCTGTTGATGCTGCTGCTGATCTGTTCGACCACGCCCTGGGCCAGGGTGTGTCGCTTGCGAGGGAGGATAGTCATGCCCCATTATACATGTGAAAAAGATGTCAGACATCTTATCAGAGATATCTTCGGCGCTTCCCACCGCCTGCTTTCTTGCGAAATTGGCCGGACCAAATTAAAATCGGGCGACCATCTTCCCTCTATAGAAGGCCCTGGCCGCATGAACAAAAAAATCGTTGCAACGGAGCCGAATCCAGCAGCCGAACAACGGCTGTACCGCGTGGTCGCCGCCAAGATCCAGGACCTGATCCGCGAAGAGAAAATCAAGCCCGGCACCCGTTTGCCAGCCGAGCGCGATCTGGCAGCCAAACTGAGCGTCAGCCGCGCTTCGCTGCGCGAGGCACTGATTGCCCTGGAGTTGTCCGGCATTGTCGAAGTGCGTGGCGGTTCGGGCGTGTACGTTAGTGAAAAGGGGGCCTCCCCTTCCGACGTGACAGAAGGAGGCCCGGGTCCCTTTGAAGTGCTGGCGGCGCGCCGCCTGATCGAATCCGAGGTCGCCGCAATTGCAGCGAAGATGGCGACCGATTCGGCGATCGATGCGATCCTGCGTGCGGCAGCGGAAATGGAGCAGCACCATGCCGACCGCGCCACCAACGAACAGGCCGACCGCAACTTCCACCTGGCGATCGCGCGCGCAACCGGCAATACAGCGCTGGTGGGCGTGGTTGAAACGCTGTGGAACCAGCGCGGCACCATGTGGCACAAGCTGAAAGAGCACTTCCAGACGGAAGAACTGCGCCAGAACACGCTGGATGACCATCGCAACATCGTGGCAGCCATCGCAGCGCACGATGCGGCCGGCGCCCGCCAGGCCATGCGCGCCCACCTGGAACGGGTTACCAAGACCTTCTCGCGCGGCTGAAAGAAACTTGGCCTGACCACTTGATTGTGCGGTCAGGCCAAAATAAAATGGGGCGAACTTCAGGGGAGCCTCATGCTGCGCCACATCCTTTTGTCCCTGGCCTTCGTCGCCAGCTTGCCTGCCTATGCCGCCGACCGCATCATCCTGGTCGGCGATTCGACTGTCGCCAGCGGCGGCGGATATGGCGACTACCTGTGCCGACGCCAGCGCGCCGGCACGACCTGCCTCAATCTCGCCAAGAACGGCCGCAGCTCGGGCTCCTTCCGCGCCGAAGGCCGTTGGAGCGAGGTGCAGGCGCTCCTGCGCGACAGCGTCGGCTTGGGTAACACCTATGTACTGATGCAGTTCGGTCACAACGACCAGCCGGGCAAGCCAGGCCGCTCGACGGACCTGGTCAAGGAATATCCTGCGAACCTGGCGCGCTACATAGCCGACGTCAAGGCAGGCGGCGGCGTGCCTGTGCTGGTAACTTCCCTCACCCGCCGCAGCTTTCGCAACGGCTATGTATGGAATGACCTGGCGCCGTGGGCAACGGCGGCCCGCGAGGTCGCCCAGCGCAATAGCGTAGCCGTCCTGGACCTGAATGCCTTGTCCCTGGCGGCCGTGCAGGCGATGGGGCCTGCCCAAGCCGACACGCTGGCGCCGCCCAAGGGGGCCGGCTTCGACTACACCCACCTGGGCTCGAAAGGCGGCCGCTTCTTCGGCGACATGGCAGCCCGCGAACTGGTGCGGCTGTTCCCGGCCCTCGGGCCGCTGACCGATCCTGCCACGACCTCGCAGCAAGCTGCACGCGAACATGCGCCGATTGATGGTTGGGCCGGCATGGAGGGAGGAACGCATGGCGGCGCGGCAGCTCCCGCTTCCGCCGTGTATACGGTTGCCACGCCCGCCGAACTGCGAGCCGCGCTTGCCGCTGCTGTCGATGCGAGAATCATTCAGGTGCGCGGCACGCTCGACATGACCAACGGCGCCAGGCCGGGCGTGCTGCGGCTGCCGTCCCAGACCACGCTGATCGGCCAGGGCGAAGACGCAGGCTTTGTCAACGCAAGCATTGTGGTCGGCGACGTGAGCCAGGTCATCATCCGCAATCTCTCGATCAGCAACCCTTGCGACCCCGAACCGAAATGGGACCCGGAGGATGGCCCGCACGGTAACTGGAATTCGCTTTACGACGGTATCACCGTCACGGGTTCGCATCATGTCTGGATCGACCATAACAGCTTCAGCGATACGCCACGCACCGACGGCCAATCGCCGAAGGAGAACGGCATGCTCAAGCAATGCCACGATGGCGCACTCGATATCACGGCCGCTTCCGACTTTGTGACGGTGTCGTACAACCATTTCGCGCTGCACGAGAAAAACACGCTGGTCGGCGCCAGCGACCGTGCTACCGGCGACGAAGGCCACCTGCGCGTGACGTTCTCGAACAACCTTTTCGAACACATCACGGCGCGCAGCCCACGTGTGCGGTTCGGGCAAGTCCACTTGTTCAACAATTTCCATAAAGGCTCGCGCAAGCACGCTGAATATGCGCATGAATACAGTGTCGGCATCGCCAAGGAGGCGCGCGTGATCATCGATGCCAATGCTTACGATATCGAAGGCGCGCGAGGCTGCGGAGATGTGATGCGCAATCCTGGCAAATCAGGGCCAGGCTTCGCGCTGGATCGCGGCTCGCAGTTGAACGGCAAGGCGCTGGCCGATTGCGGCTTTGCAGCCGATGTCGGCTGGACCGTCCCCTACCCCTTCACCGCACTTCCCGCTGCCGACGTGCCGCCCAATGTCATGGCCAACAGCGGCGCCGGTCACCTCGGCAAGCTCCGGCCCGCGCCGCGCTAAGGCGTGATGCGCAGATAGTCGATGTCGGCGTATGCGCCCCTCGCGCCAGTGGCGAAGAGGCCGACCTGGGCGCCAACCCAGCGGCCCATGGCGGCGGTGAACGGCGTGCCAATCCGTGTAAAAGTCACGCCGTCGGGGCTATAGGAGAAAACGGTTTGAGCGCCCGCACCAACCTGCATGCGCAAGTGGACGAATGTATTCAACGGCAACCGGGACGATGCTTCTTCACGCTCCCTGCATTTGTCATCGGCTGCCTCGCAACGCACGTAGACCACCTGCGTTTCGCCCCTGTCGCGACGCAGGCCCAACCAGGCGTAGCTTTGACCGTACATGGCCAGGCCAACGGTGTCGCCATCGGCGACCGCATGCAGTTCCAGCTTTGCGACTGCGGAGAAGACTGGTGCCGGCGGTTTCTGCGTCAGTACGGCGGGCAGGGAACGCATCGGTGCAACGCCTTCTTCGCCGCCATCCTGAACCGGCTGCGCGTACAGGCGCAGGAAACCGGCGCGGCCGGTCAACGAATACCATTCCGGTGCAGGATTGGCAACCCATTGCCACTGCGGCCCGAGCCGCGGCGCAAGGAACTCGTCGCCGATGGCCGGCCAGACCGGTGCCTGGGCGGGCGCCGCGGCGTCCACAGCTATCGGCTTCGTGAATTCAGGCACCGGCTGGCCCACGCCCGGCCTGCCGGAGAGCTCGCCGATCATGGGCCAGCCATCTTCCAGCCAGCGCATCGGCTGCAGATGCACCACGCGTCCGAACGCTCGCTTGTCCTGGAAATGGTAGAACCAGTCGCTTCCATTCTCCGCGCGCACCCAGGCGCCTTGGTGCGGTCCGTTGGTCGCAGTGGCGCCCTGCTCCATCACGATGCGCGCTTCGTACGGACCGTCGATATTCCGCGAACGGAACACCGATTGCCATCCCGTCTCAACACCGCCAGCAGGCGCGAATACGTAATACCAGCCATTATGTTTATGGAGCTTTGGGCCTTCCAGCGTCTTGTAGCCCGGCAGCGTATTGCCGTCGATGACCACGCGGCTCACATCGTCCAGCATGCGGCTGCCATCCGGCGCCATCGGCCGCAAACTCAGGACATTGTTGAAGCCAGCACGCGACTTCGCCCATCCGTGCAGCAGCCACGCCCTGCCGTCGTCGTCCCACAGCGGCGTTGGATCGATCAGGCCTTTGCCGGCCATAAGCAACCGGGGCTTACTCCAGGGCCCCGCAAAGGCCTTCGCCGTGATGACGTAAATGCCCGAATCAGGGTCTGGATAGAAGATCCAGAATTTGCCGTCATGGTAACGCAGGCACGGCGCCCATACGCCTTTGCCGTGCTGCGGCGTGCGGAACGCCTCCTCCGGCTCCAGCCGTGGCAATGCATGGCCGACCAGCCGCCAGTTCACCATATCGCCGGACTCCAGCAGCGGCAGGCCGGGCACGTTGGTGAAGCTCGAAGCAGTCATGTAGTAGCGTTTGCCGACACGGATCGCGTCCGGATCAGAATAGTCGGCATGCAGGACCGGATTGCGGTAGCGGCCATCGCCCAGGTCAGGCGACCACGGCGCACGCAGCGATTGCGGCGCTCCCAGCGTGCGTTCCAGGAAAGCCTGCATGGCATCGGCGGTCGGCGCCAGCCACGGATCGAACAGCCAGAAAGAATGCGGCGTGCCGGGCAGATGAACGTGCTCGGCCGGTATTTTGTATCGGCCCAGCCGTTCCACCAACGCCTCCCGCCCAACGCTGAAGCGCGGCTGCCCGCTAGTGATGAACAATATCGGCGCGCTACCGGCGCTAGCGTGCGTCAGGGGCGAAGCATCGCGCCACCGGGCTTCCTGTTCCGCGTACCGGCCTCCCAGCCAGGCGCCGGCCGCTGACGGATTCTTGGCCGGATCGTCCTCGTACCTGCGCGCCTCTTCCGACGTGAAATCGGACAGGCCATCGATGTTGATGACCGCCTGTACGGCATCGGAGGGGTCACGGCCGTTCTCCATGCCGACCAGCGCCGCAATCTGGCCGCCGGCCGATGCGCCCGCGACCGCGAAACGCTTGTGGTCAACGCCGTACTGCGGCGCCTTGGCGCGCAGCCAGCGTAATGCTTCCCTGACGTCGTGGACCGCCGCTGGATATTGCGCTTCTCCGGAGAGGCGATAGTCGATCGTAGCCGCCGCAAAGCCCCTCGCCGCAAGACGCGCTGCCAACGGCGCCATATTCTGGCGCGTGCCGCTGCGCCATCCCCCACCGTGGACCAGGACGACCAGCGGCAAAGAGCGCTCGCGGTCTGCGCCGTCCGGCCCTGGCAAGTAAAGGTCAAGCTTCAATGCACGCTCGCCGCGCCGGGCGAACGTAAGGTCTCGCAGCAAGCGCACTGGCGCTGGCGCCTCCGCACTGGCAATGGCGATATACGGATACTGGCCGACCAGCCTGGCGAAAGCTGTTTCGGCGTTGTACGGCAGTTCGTAAGCTGCCAGGGGGCTCGCGCCCACGGCAAGCCATCCTGCACCCAGCACGAATTTCGTCCTTCTCATGCAATCTCCCCAACCGCAAAGCGGACGGTGCGGCGTAACGACTGCCCCGGCACCAGCACGCTCAACCCATTTGCGGCCGCACCACCCGGCAGGTTGTGCGCGTTGACCGGATGGTCGACCGGCTCAAAGCAGAAAAAGTCTTTGCCCGGGGGGACGTAAAGAACGTAATAGCCCATGTCCGCCTGAATGCTCAGGCGCAGGCGGCGCGACGGCCAATCGATTTGCGCCCTGCCGTTCCATCCGGTGAAGGCATTGTCGACACCCTCGTGCGGCAAGGGCTTGGGCACCGCGCCGCCGAAATCCCATTCCCGGGGCAGAGCAGCGCGCGCGGCGGGCAGCTTGTCGGCGCCGGACAGCCACACCCCGTCCGCCACGGCCCGAAGGCGTGCATCTTCCGGGTAAGGCATCCATGGATGCAAGCCCAGGCCGAACGGCAGAGGATAGCTGCCGTTGTTGGCAACTTTGAGCGTCACACGCAAAGCGTTGTCCGACAGCGTGTAAGCCATGTGGGCGGTGAACGCAAATGGCGAGCCGTCTCGGCGGAATAGCGAGAGCACCACGCTGCCTTCGTCCCGTGCCTCGACGTGCCATGGCATGCGCCAGCCGTCGCCGTGGATCGGGCATGGCTCGCCTTCACGGGTTGGCGCAGGAATGACGCGACGGCCTTCGAAATCGAAGCCGTCCGGGGCGATCCGGTTGGACCAGGGGACAAGAGGAAAGCAGGCCAACTGGCCGGGCAGCGGCTGCGCCACGCCGTCGGGAACGGGACGCAGCACCGGGACAGCAGCGTTGGCGCCGGCATCGGCGCGGCCAGGGCCGCCCAGCCAGTCAAGCCGCGCCAGGCCGCCGCCGGCATCTGGCAGCACCACTGCCCGCAGGCAGCCGCCGCGCAGCTCGATCATTTGAACATCGGACCGTCGAGCAGGAACTTGCCGCCCTGGTAGATGGTGGTGACATCGTCCTTCTCCGGGAACTCGGACGTATCCGGAAACAGGTGCGCGAACTTGGCGGATGAATCCTTCGGCCGATAGCCCAGGTGCGCGGCTTGACGGTTATCCCACCACACCGAATCATTGTCCGACATGCCAAATACGATGGTGTGTCCCACGCGCGGCGCAAACAGCGAGCAGCGCAACAGCTCCGTCAAATCGTCATACGACAAATAGGTCGACATCATGCGCTTGTTGGCAGGCTGAGGGAAGCTCGAGCCAATGCGGATGCAAACCGTCTCGATGCCAAAGCGGTCGTAGTAGTAGCGCGACATCTGCTCGCCGAACACCTTCGAGATGCCGTACATGCTGTCCGGCCGGGTCGGCATGTTCGCATCGAGCATATCCGTGGTTTTGTAGTAGCCGATCGCATGATTCGAGCTGGCAAACATCAGCCGCTTCACGCCGTGCTTGTAGGCCGCCTCGTAGAGGTTGGCCACGCCGAGGATATTGGCCTGCATGATCGCCTCGAAGGGAGCCTCGGTCGAGATGCCGCCGAAGTGCAGCACCGCATCCACGCCCTCCATCAGCTTCATCACCGCCGCCTTGTCGGACAGGTCGCACTGCATCAGCTCCTCGCCGGGCCGCGCCTCGCCCATATCGGCGATATCGCTCAGGCGCACTACTTCCGCCCACGGCTTGATGCGGTCACGCAGCACTTTGCCCAGGCCGCCGGCGGCGCCGGTCATGAGGATGCGCTTGAATGGTTTTGCCGCCATGTTTCTTTCTCCGTCATCAGGTAACCGGCGCTGGATTGAACAGCGCCAGTGAATTATGGATCTTCCAGTGTTCCGCCCAGGTTTCCTTGCCGCTCGCCACCTCCAGCATCAGGCGGAACAGCTCCCAGCCGACATCCTCGATGCTGGCCTCGCCGCTGGCGATGCGTCCCGCGTTGACGTCCATCAGGTCGTGCCAGCGCTGCGCCAGGTCATTGCGCGTCGCGACCTTGATGACAGGCACCGCCGCCAGGCCGTAAGGCGTGCCGCGGCCCGTAGTGAAAACGTGGATGTTCATGCCCGCCGCCATCTGCAGCGTAGCGCAGATGAAATCGCTGGCCGGCGTTGCCGCATAGATCAGGCCTTTTTGCGTCAGCTTATCGCCGGGAGACAGCACGCCGTGAATGGCGCCCGATCCGGATTTCACGATCGAGCCCATGGCTTTTTCCACGATATTCGACAGGCCGCCCTGCTTGTTGCCCGGCGTCGTGTTGGCGCTGCGGTCAACGCCGCCGCGTTTCAGGTAATCGTCATACCACTGCATCTCGCGGATCATTGCCGCTGCCACCTCCGGCGTTTCGGCGCGTGAGGTAAGCTGGTCGATGCCGTCGCGCACCTCCGTCACTTCCGAGAACATCACGGTGGCGCCAGCACGCACCAGCAGGTCGGTGGCAAAGCCCACAGCCGGGTTGGCCGTCACGCCCGAGAATGCATCGCTGCCCCCGCATTGCACACCCACCACCAGCTCGGAAGCAGGCACCGTTTCGCGCTGGCGCCCATTTAGCACCTTCAGGTGATGCTCCGCCGTGCGCATGATCGAATCGATCATCGAACTGAAGCCGACGTGTGCGCCATCCTGCAGGCATACCACATCCGGCTCACCGGGCGCCGAATTGAGGTTGGCCGATGCGATCGGGATGCTCCCGGCCGGGAACAGGCGCGTTGGCGGCAATTTTTCGCAGCCGAGGCTAACCACCATCACCTGGTTGCCGAAGTTCGGGTTCTTGCTGATATTGCGCAGCGTGCGGATCGGCACATCGGCGCCCGGCGCATCGATCGCCACGCCGCAGCCGTAGATATGCTCCAGCCCCACCACGTCATCGACGTTCGGGTAGCGCGGCAGCAGTTCTGCCTTGATGCGCTTGACCGCGTGGTCGACCACACCCGAAACGCATTGAACGGTAGTGGTCAGCGCCAGGATATTGCGTGTGCCGACCGAGCCATCCGCATTGCGGTAGCCCTGGAAGGTAAAGCCTTCCAGCGGCGGCAGCGGCGCCGGTTTGCGGGTGCCGACCGGCAGGCCGTCCAGCGAACGGGCGCCCGGCATGCGCAGCAGCTTCTCCGACACCCAGGAGCCGCGCGCAATCGCCTGGTCGGCATAACCGATGGTCACGTTATAGCGCGTTACGGGATCGCCTTCGGCCAGGTCGACCAGCGCGACCTTATGCCCTTGTGGCACGCCCTCGGCCAGCGTCAGGCCGTCCGGGAATACCGACCCGGCCGGCAAGCCGCCGTCATTGACCACGATGGCGACGTTGTCTGCCTCGTGCATCTTGATGTAGCGTGCAATTGTCATAGAAATCCTTTGGGTACCTGCATTGTTCCTTGCCTTCGTTTTCAGTATGCCACACAAAAATCCCGATTGGCTAGTCCACCTTGCATATTTGGCCTGACCAAATTAGAATGGCCTGACCAGATGACGCACTTTCACCACACTTAAAACGTCGCACCGGAGACCCATGAAGCCGACATCGTCCCTGCTGGCAGCCGCCCTGGCATGCCTGTTCGCATTCAGCCCGGCCCACGCGGAAGGCCCGTACCGCAATCCCGACAACAACAATCCCAACGATGCCGGCGAAGGCAGCTACCCGGTGCCGTACAAGATGCCAAGCGTGGCGGAGATCACCGCCACGCTGCACAAGGTGCGCAGCTATATGGACAGCGTGACCCCGACCCGCATCATCAGCAAGAAGAGCGGCGAACCGGTCACCGACCTGAAGAACCCGGTGGCCGATGCGATTTTCGAACCGAGCAACGGCGACTTCGGCATCCAGGTGTACGAGATGGGCGTCGTGCATTCCGGCCTGCTGCGCGCGGCCGAAGCGACCGGCGACCGCAGCTTCCTCGCCATGAGCGAACGCCACTTCAACTTCTTCAAAACGACCAGGCCGTATTTCGCCGCGCAGGAACAACGGTTCAAGCTGGAGCGCGCGAACAGCTTCTCGCGCTTCCTCGACCCGCGCTCCCTCGACGACTCGGGCTCGATGTGCGCCGCCCTGATGCGCGCCCGCGCCGCCAGGGTCGGCCCCGACCTGTCCGACATGATCGCCACCTGCAGCGACTGGGTCGCCAACAAGCAGTTTCGACTGAAGGACGGCACCCTGGCCCGCAAGCGCCCGCAGGCCGAATCGCTGTGGGGCGACGATTTGTACATGGGGGTGCCGGCGCTGGCCGAAATGGGCCGCATGAGCGGCAAGCGCGCCTACTACGACGATGCGGTGAACAATGTGCTCAACATGTCGGGCTATCTGTTCAACCCGCAGGTCAACCTGTACACCCATGGCTGGCACGCCGGCATGCAGGACGCGCCGAACTTCTACTGGTCTCGCGCCAATGGCTGGGCGGTACTGGCCATGTCCGACCTGCTCGACGTGCTGCCGAAAGACCATGCGGGCTATCCGAAAGTGCTGGCGCAACTGCGCCTGGCGCTGAAGGGCATTGCGCAGCGCCAGTCCGGCACGGGCCTGTGGCACCAGATGATCGACCGTAGCGACTCCTATCTCGAGACGTCCGCCTCCGCCATCTTCACCTACGTGATCGCGCACGCCGTCAACCAGGGCTGGATCTCACCGGCGCCATACGGCAGCATCGCGCAGGCCGGCTGGGCGGGCCTGCAGACCAGGGTTACGGATAAAGGCGAAGTGGAAGGCACCTGCGTCGGCACCACGCTTGCCGGCGACCAGGTGTACTACTACAACCGCCCGACCAGCAAGCACGCCTTGCATGGCTACGGCCCAATGCTGTTGGCCGGCGCCGAGATGATCAAGCTGGTCACCAATCCAAGGTTCGACATCCAGCACCGCGTGCGCACCTATCACTACCTGCCGAAAGGCGGCGAGACCGACTATCGCGAACACCACTAAGGAACAGCCATGAAGACCACCCGCATCCTTGCCGTACTGGCCACCGCCCTGCCGGCGATTGCCGCCGGCGCAGCGGAGCGCCTGACCATCACGCTGCAGCACGACCTCGACATCGCGCGCCCGTCGGAAACCGTGGCCATACCCTGGCCGGAAGTGAACAAGGCCCTGCCGCATGCGCTGGTTCAGAAAATCGCCGTACGCGATGCCTCCGGCCGCGTGGTGCCGCACCAGGTCACCAATGTCGCGCCGCAGGCCAAAGACCCGCAAAACGTCGGCATCGCCTACGGCGAACTGATTTTCCAGCATAGTTTCAAGGCCGGCGAAAAGTCCGCCAGCTACACAGTAGAAAAGATCGACAGCGTTGCACCGGTCTTCGCAGCGCAGACCTTCGCCCGCTACGTTCCCGAACGCCTGGACGACTTCGGCTGGGAGAACGACAAGATTGCGCACCGCACTTACGGCCCCGCCCTTGCCGCTCCAGCCCCGGCAGGCGTCGTGAAAGAAGTGCTGGTAACGTCCGGCCTGGACCTGTGGTTCAAGCGCGTGCCCTACCCGATTGTCGACCGCTGGTACAACAAAGGACACGACCACTACCACCATGACGAAGGCGAAGGCATGGACATGTACAACGTCGGCCGCTCGCGCGGCGCCGGCGGTACTGGCGTGTGGGACGGCGGCAAGCTGTATGTCTCCACCAACTACGCCACCTGGAAAGTGCTGGCCAATGGCCCGGTACGATCGATATTCGAGCTGTCATACGCCGCCTGGGACGCAGCCGGCCTGCCGGTGACTGAAACCAAGCGCTTCACCGTCGACGCCGGCCAGCAACTGGACATGATCGAATCCACGTTCACGTATGCAGGCGACAAACCGCTGACCATCGCCGTGGGCCTGAACAAGACGCCAAGCGACAAAGGCCAGAATCCGCAGATCGTCACCAGGCGCGAAGGCAAGGTACTGCTGCAATGGATCGAACAAGCCAGCAACGGCGCCTTCGGCACGGCCGTCATCTTACCGGCCGCACAAGGCTTCGCAAGCGACGCCTTGAACGAGCTGATCCTCGCTCCGACGACGGCCGGCAAGCCATTGCGCTACTACGCCGGAGGCGCCTGGAGCCGCGCCGGCGACATCACTACCGGCGAGCAATGGGAAGCCTACATCGCCCACGCAGCCGAGCGCGCCGCCAATCCCGTGCGCAGCACCCAGGCGGCCAGCAAATGAGCACCCCACGCGACACCCTCCGGCAGAGCCCGTGTCACACCATGGGGTCACACCCCAAAAGTGACACGAGCCCGACAGTACCTAAGCGCCGCGCCTTGCTCCGCGCAGCGGTTGCCGGCGGCGCCCTGATCGCATCGCAGCCTGCCCTGGCCCGCGTCGCAGCGGCGGTTGGCGGCGACCCATGGCTGCGCGCGCGCGAGATCGCCGCGCGCTTTGCCGCTCCACTTTTCTTCCGCCAGCAAGACTTCCCGGTGACGAAGTATGGGGCAAGGCCCTGCAAGCTGGTCGACGTGCAAGGCCAGGTGGCATCGCAGGTATCGGGCAAGCTGCAAACGCCGGCCAAAGGCAGCCATGACTGCTATCCCGCCATCACCGCCGCCATTGCCGCCGCACACACAGCCGGCGGCGGGCGCGTAGTCATTCCCGAGGGCGTGTGGTACATCAAAGGCCCGCTGGTACTGCGCTCGGGGGTCCACGTGCACCTGGCAAAAGGCGCGCGCCTGATGTTCAGCGCCAACCCGGACGACTATGCAAAATACGGCGACATGGACTGCGGAACGAATGGCAAGCTGGTTCGCAGCCGCTGGCAGGGCAACGACTGCCTGAACTTCTCGCCATTGGTCTACGCCCGCGGCCAGAAGAACATCGCGCTTACCGGTGAAGACTGGACCTCCGTTCTGGACGGCCAGGGCGGCGTCCCCTTCGAAAACAAGCCGGGCGAATGCTGGTGGGACTGGAAAGGCCGCGGCAAGCCAGCACGCGCACGCACTGAAATCGCGCCGAATCCGAAAAACGCACCACTTGCCCGGCGCGCACCGGACCTCGCCGCAGAAGAACGCGCCCTGATCGAAGGCCAAGGCAACCGCTGGCAAACCGACTCGCGCTACCTGCCCGCGCTGTCCGAGGCTGGCATTGCCCCCGACGAACGCATATTCGGCCACGGCCACTTCCTGCGCCCCTGCATGGTCGAACTGATCGAATGCGAAAACGTGCTGCTCCAGGGCTACCAGATCGTCGGCGCGCCGTTCTGGCTGCACCATCCGGTCGCCTGCCGCAACGTCCACTTCAAGGACGTGAACATGGAAAGCCTTGGTCCGAACAGCGATGGCTTCGATCCCGAAGCCTGCGACGGCGTGCTGGTCGAAGGCTGCACCTTCAACAACGGCGACGACTGCATCGCCATCAAGGCCGGTAAGAACAAAGACACCCACTATGGCCCCACCCGCAATATCCTGATCCGCAACTGCGTGATGAACAGCGGCCATGGCGGCGTCACGCTGGGCAGCGAAATGGCCGGCGGCATTGAACACATTTACGCCGAGCAGATCGAATTCAAGAACCTGCACTGGGCCAGCGACGCGCTCAACACCGCCATCCGCCTGAAGACCAATATGAACCGTGGCGGCTTCCTGCGCCACCTCTACGTCCGTCACTGCACGCTGCCAAACGGCGTGCAGACCAGTCCCGGCTACTACCAGCCGCTGCCCGGCACCGCCAGGCCGTCCGGCCAGATTGCCTCCAGCGCCGGAGCCGTCATCACCATCGATTGCGACTACGCTCCGGCCGACGACTCGGTGCGCACTCGCCCGCCTCAAGTATCGGACATCGAAATCTCCGGCCTCAAAGTCGGCAACGTCGCCACGCCAACCGGAACCGCCTCCTGTTACCAGGCCATGGTGCTGCTCGGCCCCGTCGCCAGCAGCTACAACGGCACTGCCGGCGTGGCGATCCCGCCAATCACGCGCGTGCGCATCCGCGACTGCGACTTCGGAACGCCCCGCAATGCCGAACAACCGTGGTTTCTGCACAACGTCCGCGGGCTCATGCTTGACAACGTCACCATAGGCGACAGGCGCTATAGCGGGGAAGTCTCCACCGACAGCTGATCTGGACAGGCCAATTTTGAAAATAATTATATTTGGACTGACCACATTGCAAAAACATTAGCATAGAATAGCGAAACCGGCCTGACCAATTACAAGAGCCGGCGGAGATAATAGAACAGGAGATGGCATGAAGTTTACGGATCAATCCGAGGCCTTGCGCAAGTGCGCGCTGCGTCTCGTCGGCACTTACTCAGTCACTGCACTGGCCATGGGCCTGGCCCACGCACAGGCTACCGCGCCTGCTGCACCGGCAGCGGAACCGGAAATGAAGGTGGTGGTGACCGGCTTGCGCGCCGCACTGGAATCTGCGCTGAACAAGAAACGCGAGGACAACGGCATCGTCGATGTCATCAAGGCGGAAGACATGGGCAAATTCCCCGACACCAACCTGGCCGAATCGCTGCAGCGCGTGCCGGGCGTGGTAATCGACCGCGATGCAGGCGAGGGCCGCAGCATCACCGTGCGCGGGCTGGGCCAGGACTTCACCCGGGTGCGCATCAACGGCCTGGAAGCGCTGGCCACCACCGGCGGCACCGACAGTTCCGGCGGCACCAACCGCTCGCGCGGCTTCGACTTCAACGTGTTTGCGTCCGAACTGTTCTCGTCGCTGACCGTGCGCAAGAGCTCGTCGGCCGACGTGGATGAAGGCTCGCTGGGTGCCACCGTCGACCTGCAAACCATGCGTCCCTTCGACCTGAAGGGCTTCAACGCCACCATCACGGCCAAAGGCAAGTACAACGACCTGTCGAGGAAGACCGACCCGCGCGTGGCCTTCCTGCTGTCAGACACCTTCGCCGACCGCAAGGTGGGCGTGCTGCTGTCCGGCGCATTCTCCAAGCGCCAGTTGCTGGAAGAAGGCTTCTCCAGCGTGCGCTGGGATAACGGTCCGTCCAGCGGCGGCTGGTGCGCACCGCAAGGCGTGGCTGCCAACCCGGCCAATTCCACCGCCGCCACCTGCGGGCCGGCAGCGCAAGGCGTGGCACGCCTGCCCGCATCGCAAGCGGCGACCGACGCCTACAACCTGGCCAGTAACGCCAACAACTTCCACCCGCGTCTGCCGCGCTATGGCCGCCTGACCCACGACCAGGACCGCGTCGGCTTGACCGGTTCCGTGCAGTGGCGCCCGATGCAAGGCTCGCTGGTCACCTTCGACATGCTGTATGCGAAGCTCGACGCGACCCGCCAGGAAGACTTCCTGGAAGCGATTTCGTTCAGCCGTTCCGCCAGCCAGGGCGGCAAGCCGCAAACCTCGGTCGTGGAGGCGCAGTACGCGCCGAACGGCAACCTGCTGTACGGTAGATTCAACGGCGTCGACATGCGCGCCGAATCGCGCTTCGACGAACTGTCCACCACGTTCACGCAACCGACGCTGACCCTCGAGCAGCGCCTGACCGATACCCTGCAACTGCAGGCCCGTGTTGGGCGCGCCACATCGAAGTTCCGTAACCCGGTGCAGACCACCACCACGCTCGATGCGCTGAACGTGAACGGCTATACCATCGACTTCCGTCAGGACGACCGTCACCCGATCATTTCGCTGCCATTCGACCCTGCGGCCAGCGGCAGCATGGGCATCGTCGGCGTGCCGCAGGTGGCCAGCGGCACCCAGCCGACCACGCTGCCCAATACCACTACCAGCGAAATCCGCATCCGCCCGCAAGGAGCGACTAACCGCAACGATACTGCAACCGTGGACCTGTCCTGGGAAGCGTCGGATGCAGTGACGCTGAAGGGCGGCCTGAATCGCAAGAAATACGACTTCGATTCCTATGAGTCGCGCCGCGTCAACCAGAACGACACGATCTTCGCTCCCCCTTCCGGCTCCGGCAACCTGGCCGCCACTTTAAGCGGTTTTGGCAAAGGCCAGAACCTGCCGGCTGGCACCTATACGACCTGGCTGATCCCGGACTTGAACGCCATCGCCAAGGCCTACGACATTTACTGCAACTGCATCAAGAGTGGTCCTGCCGGCGGGCCCGGCGACTTCACGCTTTCCTCCACCACCAACGGCAATGCACGCGGCAACAACCGCGCCGTCGGCGAGGACGACAAGGGCTTTTACCTGATGGGCGAATTCAAGACGGAACTGGGCAGCATTCCACTGCGCGGCAACTTCGGCGCCCGTTATGTGAAAACCGACTTGAGCGCCACCGGCTACCTGGCCACCGGTGGCGGTACCGCGGTCACGGTGGAGAACAGCTACTCCGACACGCTGCCATCGTTCAACCTGGCGGCCAACCTGACGCAGGACTTCGTCGCCCGCATCGGCGCCGCCAAAGTGATGACCCGCCCGCCACTGGGCCTGCTTTCGCCGGGCGGCACCATCGCCACCACCGGTACGCTGTCGGTCAACACGGGCAATCCCAACCTGAAGCCGTTCCGCGCCAAGACCTTCGACACCAGCTTCGAATATTACTTCGGCAAGAACGCCTTCCTCGGCCTGGGCCTGTTCCAGAAGAACATCGAGACCTACATCCAGTCGCTGCGCACCAATGTGGCGTTCAAGGATACCGGCCTGCCCCTGTCGCTGCTGCCCTCCAATTTCACGGGAGAAGAAGTGTTCCAGGTGACGGCGCCGATCAACACCGATGGCGGCAAGCTGAAAGGCTTCGAGCTGAATTACCAGCAGCCGTTCACCTTCCTGCATGCATGGGGCAAGGACTTCGGCGCACTGCTGAACTACACCTACGTGAAGTCGAAGATCGAGTACGTCGTTTCGCCAACCAGCGACACCCGCATCACCGACGACTTGCTGAACCTGTCGCCGCGCTCCTGGAACGCAACGCTGTACTACGACAACGGCAAGCTTAGTGCCCGCGTCTCGGCGTCGTCCCGATCGTCCTTCGTGACCCGCGTGCCGGGCCAGAACAACAACGACGTCGAAGGCAAGAACAAGTCGCTGAACGTGGATCTCTCCCTGTCGTACAAAGTCAACGACAAGCTGGAACTCACGCTGGAAGGCGTGAACCTGAGCAACGAAGAAAACGACCAGTTCGTAAGCCGCGCACGCAACAGCGTCGTGGTGAACAACGTGACCGGCCGCGAATTCCTGGCCGGCCTGCGCTACAAGTTCTAAGGTGTTTCAAAGGCGTCTCTCCGCCTCTGCTTCCGGCCCCGCCTTGTGCGGGGCTTTTTTTCTGCGAAAATGTCCACTTCCGTTCCTGACCCCAAGGTGGACATTTTGGCTAGCGAAATGAAACTTAGTGGCGTGCCGGGCGAGAGCCCGCATTTCGTGCGCTCGGTAACGGAGATGGGCGACACGCGCGACGTGATCGCCAGCGAGGATATCTACGCCAGCAACGGCACCAAGCTGCTGGCCAAGGGCGCACGCATCGACAGCAGGCAGTTCGAAAAGCTCACCCGCTACAAACTCTCCGCCCCGCTCGACCAGGTCCTTTCCTCCGACAAGGCAGTCGATGCCGCCACGCTGGCGATCGAATTCGACCGCATCCTCGAAAACGATGCGAGCTATCGCCAACTGCTCGCGCGTGCCGGCGATCCGCGCCAGCTGAAGCACTGCACTGCCAACCTGCGCCTGCACTCGACCATCGAGCTGCGCCTGACAGTCATGGCGGACAAGCACGCCGAGATGTTCGACCATACGCTGCGCACGGCCATCATCGCCTTCGCCTGTGCACAGCGCATGGGCATTCCCTCAGCCGATCTGCCGGCCGTGCTGCTGGCCGCGCTTTGCCACGACTTCGGCGAAATGCACACCGATCCGCGCATCCTCGACCAGTCGCACCAGGTCACAGCGGAAGAGCGCCGCTTTGTGCATGTGCATCCAGTAACCGGCTACGTGCTGCTGAAAGACCTGCCGGGCTTTCCGGCCGCCGCGAGCAAGGCGGTACTGCAGCATCACGAAAGGCTGGATGGCAGCGGCTATCCGCACGCGCTGCGAGGTGCCCAGGTCGACCGGCTGGCACGCATCATTGCCGCTGCCGACGTGACCGAAACCGTGCTGCGCCGCCTCGATATGCAGCGCCTGGAAATGCTGTACCGGATTAACAAGCCGCGCTTCGATGGCGAAGTGCTGGTCATCCTGCGCGACCTGCTGCAGCCGCATGCGGGCACGCAGGCCGGGGCATCTCCCGCCGTCGACCCATCGAGACGCCTGAACCACCTGTCCGAATTGCTGCAGGCCTGGTTCGGCCTGCGGGCAATGCTGGAGCAGCGCCCCGCCGCCGATTCGCCGGGCTCACCGCTGGCATTCCTGTTCGAACGCATGGCGTCGGTCCGTTCCCTGGTACTGCAGGCCGGCTATAGTGGACCCCGAATTTGAGACGGTGGTTTAAGCTGTCGTCCGTGAAAGGATGATAGCGCATGAGTGAAGGCAAAAAACGCAGGGTGCATACGGCGGAGTTCAAGGCCAAGGTGGGCTTGGAAGCGGTACGCGGGGTGAAGACGGTGACGGAGATCGCGCAGGAATACGGCGTGCATCCGGTGCTGGTCGGGCAGTGGAAAAAGGAAATCCTGGAAAACGCCGGGGTGCTGTTCGACGTCAAGCGCGGCCCCAAGCCGGTCGATGAAAGCAGCCCGGAGGACAAGCTGTATGGCGAGATTGGGCGGCTGAAGATGCAGGTCGATTGGCTCAAAAAAAAGCTCGGGGAATGAGCCCAGCCGAACGGGCGCAGTGGATTGATCGCGGCGATGAGGTGCCGTTGGCGATGCAGTGCGAGCTGGCAGCCGTGCCGCGCTCCACGGTCTACCGGCGACTGGAAGCGGCAGCGCGCCAGCCGTTGATAGACGAGGAAGATGGCCAGCTGCGGGCGCTGATCGACGAGGAGTACACCAATCGGCCGTTCTACGGTAGTCGGCGTATGGTGGTGTTTCTGCGCGGGCGAGGCCATTGCGTCAACCGTAAGCGCGTGCAGCGCCTGATGCGGGAGATGGGCCTGGCCGGCATGGCGCCGGGACCCAACACGAGCAAGGCGCAGCCAGGGCACAAGGTCTATCCTTACCTGCTGCGCGGTGTGGCGGTAACGCGGCCAAACCAGGTGTGGTCGACGGATCTCACCTACATCCGACTGGCGAAGGGTTTCGCCTATCTGGTGGCGATCATCGACTGGTACAGCCGCAAGGTGCTGGCCTGGCGCCTCAGCAACAGCATGGACGCCGCGTTCTGCGTGGACTGCCTGGAAGACGCTATACGTCACCATGGCAAGCCCGAGGTTTTCAATAGCGACCAAGGCTCGCAGTTCACCAGCAGCGCCTTCACCGGTGTACTCAAACGCGAAGGCGTGGCGATCAGCATGGATGGGCGCGGACGAGCTTTGGACAACATCTTCGTGGAGCGCCTGTGGCGCAACGTGAAGTACGAGGACGTGTATTTGAAGGGCTATGCCAACATGGCCGAGTTGACGGTGGGGCTGGCGCAATACTTCGCGTTCTACAACGCCGGGCGCCCACATCAGGCATTGGGCTACGAGACGCCAGATCGGGTCTACAGCGCGGGCATCGGCGGCGGTGCGATGATCGTTGACAAATTCGGCGACGCAGATCAGGGGCAGGAAGAAGTGAGCAATACGGGGCAGCGCCGGGCAGCTGCAGAAGTGGAAACGGGCACAGCTTAAATTAACCGGCTAAGTGTCTTGACTGACGGGTCCACTTTAGGCTTCAACCCGGACGACATGACCAGCATGTTGGCAATGATGCAGGGCGACCCAGAGATACTGGCCGAATTGCGCGCCATGCTCGATGAGATGGACTGGCTGCTGGCCGACCTGGCCAACGAAATCGACCGCCGCTCCCCGGAGCTGGACGGCCTGTCGCAGGGCGCGCTGAAAGACCTGATGCAGCACCTGCGCCCCGAACTACATTAACGTAACGGTTGCAAATGCTTACACCGATTACATGGCACGGTGTTTTTTCCCGGGATCGCCAGTCCTATACTGCGGCAACGCGACTTGCGGAAACCAACAATTGAAAGGGAACGCCATGAAAACCACCAAGCTGTTCGCCGCCGTCCTGGTATCGGCCTTTGTCCTGCCAGCCTTCGCCCAATCCACCCCGAACCTGGACAAGCGCGAAGAGCGCCAGCAGGCCCGCATTGCCCAAGGCATCGAATCCGGCCAGTTGACCGCCAAAGAAGCGCAGCACCTGGAAGCCCGCGAAGCCAAGCTGGCCCATGACGAAGCGATGGCCAAGGCCGACGGCAAAGTCACCCGCAAGGAGCGCCACAAGCTGCAGCGCGAAGCTGACCGCAACAGCGCCGCCATCCACCACCAGAAGCACGACAAGCAAACCCGCTGATTTACCACCGTCGCACCGCCTGTGCCGCCCCTATGCTCGCGCGGCACGGCGCGCCGGGTTTCTATCCAATCGCCTCATACGGCAAATGGATCACGTTTGCAAGCCTGACCAGATCTTTCTGGACGTACTTCAGGGCGAAATCCGATCCGACTTTTCTCCTGAAGGCGAACCGGGATCCCAAGTGCTCGACCACTCCCAGGAGATCCGCCCCCACCATGCCAAGCATGTAGAGAAAATAGCCAATCATGGTGGCAAAGGCGATGTTAAGCATCAGCCCTTGCGCCAATCCCATCCCCTCGAAAAACTGAAAGAGATTGTCGAGACCTGCTCCCTGGCGAATCGCAAGTGCAAGTACCGCAGACGCAATAGCTAGCAAGAGGGTATATATCCGGGCCTTTGACTCTGGATGATAGACATACCGCAACAGGTCAAGAATTGGGTTGCTTCGCGGGTAATGCTTCTCATACTGCTCCCTCATTTGATCTATTTGCGCGGCAAACTCAATAAAGTCACTCGGCTTTTGGCCAAAGTGCCTGGTAAGTTGCCTTTTCCTGTGCCCATCCAGGGTTGCAAACTCAACTTCGAATCGTCGATTCAATCGCTCAAGGACAAATGCATTTCTCGTTTTCTCGAATCGGAAAAGAAAATAGAGTCCTGCTGCTTCCATTCCCAGGGCGAGTAAGAAAAGTTTCCACCATACGGCGTCCTTCTCCCATAGCGCAATGAAGCAGAATACAACCGATGCCAGGAATCCTAGTCCGGCAAGGAGCGCGATTCGATAGTTCCAGTTCTGAAGGTGATAGCAAACCCCAACATGCTCAAACATGACCCAGTATGCTGTCGCCGCTTTCCTCAACTGCTCCATTCAGCCTCCATGCAAAGAACATCGGTATAAGTTGACAATACTATTGTCTCCATTAGAGTGGACGGAATATTTGACCTGAAACAGGAGAACTGACATGACAGAGGGGCCGTCCGCTCGACGCTACGACGCCATCGTTGTCGGCAGCGGCCCCGGGGGCGCCAGCGTCGCGCATACGCTTGCGCGGCATGGACAGCGCGTTCTGGTGCTGGAACAGGGCAGCAGCGCGCCCTTGCGCGGCACGCTGGCCCAGATGGCGGGCATCGGCGCCATCCCCGGCAAGGGAGCTTTCTTCCACCGCGACGCATCGCTGCTGGTGCGCGGCCAGGCTGCCGGCGGCAGCTCCACCCTGAACTTCGCCACTGCCGCTACGCCGCCGCTGGAACGCTTTGCAGCGCTGGGCATCGACCTGGCGCCTGCCCTGGCGGAATGCCGCGCCGAACTGCCGATCGGCCGTTTGCCCGATGAATTGCTCGGCCCCATGGCCCAACGCATCATGCAGGCAGCGCAGTCAGCCGGCTTGCCCTGGCAAAAACTCGAAAAGATGATCCGCCCGGCCATCTGCCGCACCGGCTGCTGGCGATGCGTCTACGGCTGCCCGTACGGCGCCAAGTGGACTGCTCGCGACCTGCTCGATGCAGCGCGCCTGCGCGGTGCGCATATCCTGGACCGCGCGCAGGTCCGGCGCGTGCTGCTCGACCAGGGCCGCGCAGCCGGTGTTGAATACGTGCGCGACGGCACCACGCACAGCGCCAGGGCCAGCGTGGTGATATTGGCCGGCGGGGGCATCGGCAGCCCGCGCCTGCTGCATGCCTCCGGGCTGGCACCGCGCAGCCTGCCCTTCATCAGCGATCCCGTGGTGGCGGTAATGGGTACAGTCGAAGATATCGACGGCGGCGCCGAGGTGCCGATGGCGGCCGGCATGGCGTTGCCGGAAGAAGGCCTGTCTTTTGCCGACCTGACCCTGCCCAAGCCGATGTACCAGGCCTTCGCGCTGCAGGTCGGCCGCGTCGACCGCCTGTTCGCTCACCGCCGCACGCTCAGCATCATGGTCAAGATCCGCGACCTGGCCGGCGGCGGCATCGGTCCGCACTGGGTCGACAAGACATTGCAAACTGCCGACCGCGAGCGCTTCAGGCGCGGTACCGCACTGGCGCGGCGCATCCTGTCCGAAGCCGGCGCCCGCCATGTGTTCCAAAGCTGGCATTTCGCCGCCCATCCGGGCAGTGCCCTGGCCATAGGCGGTAGTGGCCAGGCTGGCGTGGACAGCGATTTACGCACCGCCACGAGCGGCCTTTACGTCTGCGATGCCTCCGTCCTACCCGCCCCCTGGGGCCTGCCACCCACCCTCACGCTGCTTGCACTCGGCAAGCGCCTTGGGCGCCGACTACAGGATTTTCTGTAGTCAAAATACTTCAATTTAATCAGGTTTTTTGCTGCGTTTACGCCACATGCCAAGTGTGCGCGTAGTTAAACTACTCCATACTTTGTCCACCAAAACAAAGAAAGGAAGGACCATGGAGACTCAACGCAACGCCCTGTTTGCGGCCGTGCTGGCCGCATTCACCTTCAATACGCAGGCCGCTCCCGACACTGCGGTCGGCAACAGGCAAGGCTTCAACACGGACGTGATCTACCAGATCGTGACCGACCGGCTGGCGGACGGCAATAGCGCCAACAACCCGGCCGGCAGCGCCTTCAGCGCCGGCTGCGCGCAGAAAAAACTGTTCTGCGGCGGCGACTGGAAAGGGATCCAGAACAAGATCGAGGACGGCTACCTGACCGGCATGGGCATCACCGCCATCTGGATTTCGCAACCGGTGGAGAACATCACAGCGGTACTGAACTACTCCGGCACCAGCAGCACCGCCTACCACGGCTACTGGGCACGCGACTTCAAGCGCGCCAACCCCGCCTTCGGCACCATGAGCGACTTCACCAGCATGATCAACGCGGCCCACGCCCGCAACATCAAGGTGATCATCGACTTCGCACCCAACCACACTTCCCCCGCCTCGGCCACCGATACCACCTTTGGCGAGAACGGCAGGCTGTATGACAACGGTGCGCTGATGGCCGGCTACGGTTCCGATCCGAACGGCTACTTCCACCACAACGGCGGCACCGACTTCTCCACGCTGGAAAGCGGCATTTACCGCAACCTGTTCGACCTGGCAGACCTGAACCACAACAACGCCGCCGTAGACGCCTACATGAAGGCCGCCATCAAGGTATGGCTGGACCTGGGCATCGACGGCATCCGCATGGACGCGGTCAAGCACATGTCGTTCGGCTGGCAAAAGAGCCTGATGTCGTATATCAACGGCTACAAGCCGGTGTTTACCTTCGGCGAGTGGTACTTGAGCGAGAATGAAGTCGACCCGGCCAACCACTACTTCGCCAACCGCAGCGGCATGAGCCTGCTGGACTTCCAGTTCGCACAGAAAGTGCGCCAGGTTTTCAAGGATGGCACGGCGAACATGACTTCCCTGAACCAGATGGTGAGCGATACCTCCGGCCAGTATTCGCACGTGGGCGACCAGGTGACCTTCATCGACAATCACGATATGCCGCGCTTCCAGACGGCGGGCGCCAACGGCCGCAAGCTGGAACAGGCATTGGCCTTTACCCTTACTTCACGCGGCGTGCCGGCCATCTACTACGGCACCGAGCAATACATGCAGGGCACCGGTGACCCGGACAACCGCGCAATGATGACTTCCTTTGCCACGACGACGGCAGCGTACAAGCTGGTGGCGCGCCTGGCCCCACTGCGCAAATCGAATCCCGCCATCGCTTACGGCACCACTCAGCAGCGCTGGGTCAATAACGATGTGCTGATCTTCGAGCGCAATTTCGGCAACAACGTGACCGTGGTTGCAATCAACCGCAACCTGTCCACCGCAACGCCCATCAGCGGCTTTATCGCCGGGCTGCCGGCAGGCAGCTATACCGACGTGCTGAATGGCCTGGGCTTCAATGGCAACAACATCACGGTCGGCGCTAACGGCGCAGTCGGCAACTTCACCCTGGCGCCGGGCGCGATCGCCGTGTGGCAGTACACCGCAGCCGTTGCGTCGCCAAAACTGGGGCACGTCGGACCGAATATGTCGATGCCAGGTAAAGCCATTACCATCGATGGCCGTGGCTTCGGCGCCACCAAAGGTACCGTGAAATTCGGCAGCACGGTGGTCAGCGGCGCCAACATCCTGTCGTGGGAAGACACCCAGATCAAGGTACTGGTGCCGAGCGTGGCAGCGGGCATGAGCGGCGTGAGCATCGTCACGGCTGGCGCAGCCACCAGCGATACCTGGAGCAATTTCGAGATCCTTAGCGGACCGCAGGTGACGGTGCGCTTCGTGGTTGGCAATGCCACCACGGTATCCGGTGAAAACGTCTACCTGACCGGGGACAAATTCGAACTTGCCAACTGGAGCGCCGCCGCCCCCCTTGGCCCGCTGTTCAACCAGGTGGTCTACAGCTACCCGAACTGGTACACCGACGTCAGCGTACCGGCTGGCACCACCGTCAGCTACAAGTTCCTGAAGAAGAGTGCCAACCCTACCGTGTGGGAAGGGGGCAGCAACCACACCTTTACCACGCCAGCCAGCGGTACTGCCACGGTGAACGTGAACTGGCAGCCTTGAATCAGGGCTTGAGCTTCAAGATTGTGCGCTGAGTAGCGACGTAGAGCGCGCCCTTCCTGTCCACAGCAAGGGCGCGCAGCTTTCCGACATCTCCAGGCAAGCCTTTTCCTTCGGTGCTGACTTCACCATTTGCCGACAACTTGCGCAACACGCCATCGTCAATAAGGTAGATATTGCTGCCGGCATCGGCCGCCGCATGTGTGATGTTACGAAAGCGTGCCAGCAGGCCTGCCCCATCGTCCCCGCCTTTACGTTCGCGGCTGCCGGCCGCCAGCCACTGGTAGCCATCCGCGCCGACGCGGCTAATGTAATGGCCGTGCAGCATGAAGACATCATCGCTCGGTGCAACCAGCACGTCGCCGCAACCGTCCGCCTCCTGCAGTTCGATCTTGCGCGCCACACCGCGTGGGCGGATGCGCCACAATACATTGTCGGCGCAGTACCAGGCCTGGCCCGTGGCGTCCGCGGCAATGCGATGCCGGCCCAGTCCGGGCAACATGAATGGTTCCGCATCCTGTGCGACGTAGGCCCAGATGCGCCGCAGCGCAGGCACCAAGCCGGTTTGGTCGGGCGTCATGCCCGGCGGGCCGCTGACCAGGGAAATCATGCCTTCCGTGCTCACGCCTGCCAGCCCGCCGTTGGCGGTAACGAATACGCCGGTGCTGGGACGGGCAACCATAGAGCCATGCAAGTCCACCTGCGCCGCAGCGTTCGAATCGCGCAGCTTGCGAAAGCTTCCTGCTTCCAGCAAGGTGCGCACCACGCCTTCCTTGTCGATACGGCGTAACTGGTCGCCGTCCAGCACATACAGCCCGCCATCGCGCCCCACTGCGAGCTGGGTAATTTCGCCGAAGCGCGCCTGCAATGCCGGGCCATCACGGTTCAACGAGGCAGCATATTGCAGCGCAAACGGCTGCGGCTTGCCGCCGGCATCCCAGCTCATTGCCGATTGCCGCTCGGCCAGCAGCAGGTGCAGGCGGCCTTCGCGGCTGCGCGCGACGCCGGACAGGTCGCCCGTCACATCGCCCGCACCCAGCACAGGCACGATGATGCCGTCATGGTCGATGCGGTAGATGGTTCCGCTGGCAGGCGCGGTCGCCAGCAGCCGTCCCTGCGAGTCGACGGCGATCTGCCCGGCGGGCATGGCGCGTGTCTTGGCAACGGTCGGCATGCTCGGGGCCAGGTAGCGCCGCAGGCATTTGCCGCGCTGGCATTCCTCCGGCGCTCCAGCGATGGCGCGGACGCCGCGCTCCGCCTGGTCCGGCGAAGGCACGATATCCGGTTCAGGATCGAGCGCCTGCCATTTACCGGCCGCATCGACGCGCAACGCGCTCACTGCATCAGACAGCACAACGCCGCCGCGCGCATCGATCGCTATGCCTTGCGGCTGCATCGGCAGGCCCATGGCCAGCGTGCTGACCACGCCGTCGGCCGAAATCCGCCGCAGCGCATTGTTGCCAGCGTCAGCCACCAGGATGCTGCCGGCCGCATCAAGTGCCAGCCCGGCCGGCTGGTCGAAACGTGCCGCAATGCCCCTGCCGTCTTTGCGTCCCGCAGTGCCGGCTTGACCGGCCACCGTCCGCACATCTCCCGCAGGAGAAATGGCCTTCACCGCATGGTTGCCCGCATCGGCCACATAGACAGTGCCATCGGCCGCCACGGCCAGCCCGGCCGGCGCGATGAATCGCCCCGGCAAGGCCACCAGCTTGCCGTCCGGCTGCAAGGCCCTCACGGTCGCACCGTCGGTGAAATAAATGGTGTCGTCATGCCCAACGGCGATGCCGCGCGGCGTTTCCAGCCGCTCACTGCGCAAGGCCATAGGCGCTCCCGCGACGACCTCCCACCTTGCGGCGCAGGCGGCATGGGACAGCAGCAACGCGGCTGCGGCAGCAATCAGGCTTTTCTTATTCATCCAGAGGGCGGGAAGTGGGAAGGCGCAACAGGTAAACCGTCACGCCGCAGGCAACCAGGAACAGCATGACCTTCAGCGACAGGAAAGGCACGCGGTACATCGAATAGATCATCGAAGGCCACATCATTGCCATTGCCAGGATCTTGCCGCGCAGCGGGATGCCGCGCCCATCCTCGTAGTCGCGCAGGTAGCGGCCAAACCGGCCGTGGTTGCGCAGCCAGTTATGCAGCTTGTCCGAGCTGCGCGCGAAGCAGGCCGACGCCAGCAGCAGGAAGGGCGTGGTGGGCAGCAGCGGCAGGAACACGCCCAGGACCGCGAGGATCATGAACAGGCAGCCGAAAGTGACCAGGACGATTTTCATCGCCCAATTATAGCGGTGGGCAGACCCTCGTATGCGCGTTGTGCACTTCGCGGCAGATTGCCGGGTCGCCGGCATCGAAACTTGCCTTCGGGTAGGCGCAGAACAGCGGGAACGATTCGCGCTGGCACAATTGCGTCCACATATGCTCCAGGCGCATGGTGGCGCGATACAGTTTTTCGTCCCACAGCAAGGCCACCATTTCGCCAAAGGCGCGTACTGTCTGGCGCCTTTCGCGTGCCTTGGCAAGCAATTCTTCCACCATCGCATGGAAACGCGACTCAGCCGGCCAGCCATCGAACATGAAGCGCGCCAGGCAGGATCTCGCATCGCGCACGATGTACTGGCCGTCCGATGCGGCAGCGGCTACGTCAATGCCATTGCGCTCCAGGCGCTCGGCCAATGCCGCCCTGTGCTCCGGCGTGGCGATGATGATCAGGGCGTCGTTCTTGCGGAAACCTTCGAGGACAAAGGCTTCCAGCGTATCGAGGAACGATGCTTCGTCTTCATACATCTGCACCACGTGGTCGCAATGCGAAATGTTCTGCCAGAATTCCTCTATCGCTTCCTGCTGCTGCGTCGGCTGCATTCCCTTGGCTCCAGAACTAAAGTGACCAAGAGTAGCAGATCAGGACGGGGAAAAGATGCGCGCTTTGTCACACGCTGCGGCCATGCAGGTGCACTGCCAGCCACAAGGCGCCATCGGATACGCGCTGCACGGTATGTGGCGTGCGCGCGGGCAGGAACAGGTAGTCGCCCGCCTTCAGCGGGACCTGACGGCCAGCTACTTCGAGCAATGCCTCGCCCGCCAGCAGAACCACCCATTCGTCCTGTTCCTGCACGTATTCCTGCGATTCGATCTTCGACGTGCTGACGATTCGCTCGACCACCAGCCCCTGGTGCGACAACAGCGTATCGAAGCGCTCACCCGTTGCGGGCGGCAGTGCATCCTCGTACAGATTTCCCATTTCCTTTTCCCCGGTCAGTGCGCGCCATCATGGCAGGCGTAGCATACACCTGGCCTTGCGCATCGATCATCATGGCCTCTTTCAGGCCAAGGCGTTGCGCCATGCCGCACCAGCCTTGCGGCCCGACTACGAACAGCGGCTTGGAATTGCCATCCGAGCGCAGGCCCGCATCGGCGCCGCCGGAGGCAATGATGGTGACGGAAGCGACCAGGTCCACCGTCTGCCCGCTACGGGCATCGATGATGTGGGCGTGACGCTTGCCTTGCTTCATAAAGTAGCGCTCGTAGTCGCCGCTGGTGCCGATCGCTTCATTGTGGTGCAAGGCCACGCGCGCCACCATTTCCGGCCCACGGGGATTGCGGATGCCGACCATCCACGGGCGCGATCCCGGCTGGCCAAGCGCTATCGCGTTGCCGCCAACGTTCACCAGTGCCGCCTTGACCCCGGCCTGGCGCAGGATCTGCGCCGCGCGGTCCAGGGCATAGCCCTTGGCATAGCCGCCCAGGTCCAGCATGACGCTGCGGTTGCTGCTGGTAATGCGATGACCGTCGAAATGCAGGTCCGCCATGCGGGGATTGGCCTTGACCAGGCTTTCTATCTCCGCCGCCGACGGTCCGCCGGCAGTAATATCGTTCTTCTGGAACCCCCACAGCCGGATCAGGCGACCGATAGCAGGGTTGAATGTATCGCCTGAGCGCGCCGACAAATCGGTGGCGGAGCGCAGCAGCGCGACCATCTCCTCGTCCGCTTCGAAAGGCTCGCCGCGGGCAATAGCATCGTTCAGCGCCGTCAGCTGGCTTGGTTGCCAGGCGTGGTACTTGTGGTGCAAGCGGTCGAACTCGCGCAGCACGGCGGCGCCCTGCTCGCGCGCCTCCGTTTCGGAAGGCCCGTAGATGCTGACCTCGACCTGCGTGCCGAACACGTGGCCCCGCACATGGTGCACTTCATCCCTGGCCGTGCATGCCGCTACTAACGGCAGCAGCACAGCGCAGGCCAACAGCCTCCGGCGCCGCATCGTCAGCCCTTGACCATGAAGTCGATAGCTGCCTTCACTTCATCGTCTTTCAGGCCTGGATTGCCGCCCTTGGCAGGCATCATCTTGAAGCCGCTCAGGCCATGGGTGTACAGGACTTCCTTGCCCTGCTTGAGGCGCGGTCCCCAGGCGGCCTTGTCGCCCGCCTTGGGTGCGCCCAGCACGCCGGCAGCGTGGCAGGAGGCGCAGTTGGCGGAATAGATCTTCTCACCGTTGACGGCGGCGCCCTTGGCAGGTGCGGCGGCCATAACCGCTGGCGCCAGGACGGCGGCAGCGATAGCGACGGTCAGCTTGGTAAATGCTTTCATGCTTGTCTTCCTCGTGGTTGGTGGGTGAAAAATACTCAGCGCATGGAATCGTCACGCGCATCGTGCGCCGGCTTGGTGCCCAGCTTGAGCACCTCCGGCCTGATCTGGCTGTAATCGAGCACACGGCCGCCTTCGCGCGCGGCGAACGCTTGCGCATCTTCCTTGCTGGCGAAGGTGCCGGTGGTTGGCCCCATGGCGCCCTGCGCGCGGCTATCGATCACATAGAACGCATCGCGGGCGTCGATCCAGTGGCCGCGCGGCTTGTTCCAGTCGGCCTTACCCATGTCCTGCACATAGCTGGCGCCAACGCCATGCCGGCCATCGTCGCCGAACAGGACTTCGAACAGCTCAGACAGGCTGCAGAGATAATCGATACGGCCGTCCTTGAACACGATCTGCGCCTTGGGGCCGGGGTAGTCCTTGAGACTCATGCCATCCAGCGCGCAAACCGCATCGTCCGCCGGCTCGCCCGCGGCCAGTGAACGTGCGGAATCGTTGCATGCGGCCAGAAGCAGCAGTACGGCAATGGCCGCGGCATTGCGGAACGTCATCTGAATCTCCAGGTAGCAATGGCAAAGGGAACGGCAATCCAGGCCAGCATCACGCCAGCCAGCAGGCCCGGGTCGGTCATATGCTCCGGCATCACGGTGGCCAGGCCATACAAGCCCTGCACCTGCTCGGAGCTGAAGATATTCAGCAGGCGGAACACGTCCGCCGGATTCAGCATCAGCAGGGCGCCGAACAGGGCGCTGTCCAGCGCGCCCTGCGACAGCACCAGCATGCCCATCAGCACCATGTCGAAGACCAGCACGAACAGGAACCACAGGCCAATCGCCAGGCCGCTGGCGCGGATGCGGTTGTGGGCCAGCACCGACAGGCACAGGGACATGCTGAGGAAGGCCAGTCCCAGCAAGATGGCGCTGCCGGCAAAACCGAAGAAATGCATGGCATCGCGCGCATCGAGCTGGCTGGAAAGCGCCAGCAGGGCTACGCCAAACCCCAGTGCAGTCGAAGCGGCCATCGCCGCGGCCAGTCCGGCAAACTTCCCGAGCAGCAGCTCGAAGCGCGTAATCGGCAGCGACAGCAGCAGCTCCAGCGAGCCGCGCTCACGCTCACCGACAATCGCGTCATAACCCAGCAAGAGTGCGATCAACGGCACCAGGTAAGTAACAAGGCTGGACAAGCTGACGATGGTCACGTCGATGCCCCGATAACCCACGCTGCCCTGCTGCGCCATGCCGAACCAGGCAATCGCCAGCGCAAACACGGCAAACACCAGTGCCACCGCCAGTACCCAGCGGTTGCGCAGGCGGTCCCGGAATTCGCGTGAGGCGATGGTGGCCGCCGCCGACCAGTCAAGCCGCGCGTGCATGACGGCCTCCCATGCCAAGGAACAGGTCTTCCAGCGACGGTTCGTGAATCCCCACGTCGTCAATGGCGTCGCCGAGCGTGGAGATAAGCTGCAGCATCTGGATCTTTTGCCGCGGTGTGCATGGAACTCGGATGCAATCGCGCTCCACGCTCACCTCGTGTCCCCGCAGTGCCGCAACGACCCGGCCCGTTACCCCTGCGCGTGCCACCAGCCGGATTTCCGTCGGCATGGCTGCTCCGGCGCGCAGCTGCGCCAGCGTTCCTTGCGCCGCTATGCGGCCGCCGCTCAGGATCACCAGCTCGTCGACCCGCTCCTGGATTTCGGCCAGGATGTGCGACGTGATGACAATGGTGGCGCCCTGCTCGCGCAGCTGGTGCAGGATGCGGTAGAAATCGTGGATGCCGTCGGGGTCAAGGCCATTGGTCGGCTCATCGAGGAACACCAGTTCCGGTGCGCCAAGCAGCAGTTGAGCGAAGCCAAGGCGCTGGCGCATGCCCTTGGAGTAGCCGCCAACACGGCGGTCCGCGGCCGCCGACAGGCCGACCCGCTCCAGTACATTGCCGCAAGCGCCGCGTGCGACCTTTTTCAGGTCGGCGAACAGGTGCAGCAGTTCCATGCCGGTCAGGTTGTCATAGGCCACGAAGTTCTCCGGCAGGTAGCCGATACGCCGCCGCACGTCGCGGAACGCGCCGGCACAGGTTTTCACGCCGCAGATGAGAACTTCGCCGGAAGTCGGCTCCAGCAGGCCGAGCATCATCTTGAACAAGGTGCTCTTGCCGGCGCCGTTATGCCCGATCAGGCCCACCATGCAGCCGCGCCCCACGGTAAGGTCGACGCCGTCTACCGCCTGCAGCGCGCCATAGCGCTTGCTCACGGCGCGCAAGTCAATCAGCTTGTCGTCCATGCCATTTTCTCCAATCAGTGTTCCAGGGCCGCATGCGGGCATGCTTGTCGACCACGCTCGGTGCACGCAGCAATGGGAATTGCCGCGACACGAAGCGCAGCGTCTGTACAGCCGGACTGCTAAGCAGCAGCTTGAGCAGCGGGTAACGCCAATGCAGGCGGTCGACCACGTCGTTGGCCTGGTACAGCACGTCGCCGATGCCGTCGTCGTCCTGGTCCCAGCCACTGTAATTGCTCCAGTAATTGCCCTGGCTGCGGCCCCATTCGACATCCTTCGAGGCGACGAATTTGACCTGTTCCGCGTTGTGGGTAAAATCGTTTCCATCCACAGCGTTATTGCTCGACCCTGCCGTCAGGTGCACACCGGTGCGGTTTCCAATCACCAGGTTGCCGCGCAGGGCATTGAATTCGGCGTCGTAAATAAAGAAGCCGCGTCCATTGCCGGCCACGATGTTGTTTTCGATGACAGAGTCCTGGATCGTGCGCAGCATGATGCCGTGGTCTTCATTGCCCCAGGCGACGTTGTTGCGCACGGTAAGATTGCGCACTTCCATCAACGCCAGCCCGCCGCGGCTCTGGTACACGGTGTTGCCTTCCCAAATGCTGTTATGGGTGTTCATGTAATGCGTGCCATAGCGGACATGGTGCACAGTGTTGCCACGGAACGTGGCGCGACGCGAGTAGTCGACGTAGATGCCGTCGCGCACGTAGCTGACCGTGTTGTCGATCACCTGCGTGTCGTCCGTGTTATAGACCTGGATGCCATTGCCACGCATTTGCGACATCAGGTCGCGGCGGCCGGTGACCAGATTGCCCTGCACGACAGCGTCGCGCGACTGTTCGAGCCAGATGCCGAACAGGTTGGTGACAAGGTCGCAGTTGGCGACGACGATGCGGTCGGAGCCCGGCATGACATAGATGCCAGCGTTCTGCAATCCGAGGTCGGTGCCGCTGTCACGCACGATCAGGCCGCGGATTGTCACGTCGGCGGACTTGACGCGGATTACGTCGCCCTGATAGCCGGCAGCGATGGTTGGCTTGCCGATGCCTTCAAGGCGCAGCGGCTTGTCGATCAGGATGCGTTCCCTGTAGGTACCGGCCATGACCTGGACGGTGTCGCCGGCGCGTGCCTGGCCGACAGCAGCGGCGATCGATTCGCCGGCGCGGACTTTCAGCACGGCCGCGTGTATCTCCGGCGAGGCGCAGGCAAGCATCGCTGTGAACGACGCGGCCACGACAGCCGCGCAAAACCGGAGCACACTCATGGCTTTACCCTGCCTTCCTTTTCAGTTCACTGCGGACTGCATCCAGCGGGATAAAGTAGCCGCGTTCATCAATAGGCGTCAGCGGCTGGCCGTTCTTTTCGCGCGCCTTGCGCTCCTTGGCCAGCGGCGGGCAAGCATGGTCGTCGTAGTACATCACCATGCAGTCGAGGCAAAGCAGGCATTCCTTCTGGTCGATACGGCCCTGTGCATCGATTGCATGCGAACCGCAACCCTTGGCGCAAGCGGTGCAGGTCACGCATTCCTGCTTGCGTTTCAGGCCAAACAGGCGGAAGAAGCTAGGCACGGCCAGACCGGCGCCCAGCGGGCAGATGTACTTGCAATAAGGACGCTCGCTCAGGATAGAGATGCCGAGTATGACCGCCACGAAGACTGCGAACGGCCAGCCGCGATTCAGCACGCCGACCAGGAAGGTCGTCTTGAACGGCTCAATCTCGGCCAGGTGCTCGGCCAGTTCCATCGAGTAGAAGGACACGCCAACCAGCACCGCGAACACCCCATACTTCACCCATTTGAGCTTGTCGTGCGCACGCTTTGGCAGCAGGCCCTGAAAGCGTCCCAACCCGATGAGCGTTCCAAGTTTGTATGCCAGGTGCTGCAGCGAGCCAAACGGGCACAGCCAGCCGCAGAACAAGCCCCGTCCCCACCACACCACCGTGACCACCATGAACCACCAGAAGATGAAGATGAAGGGATCGGACAGGAACAGTTCCCACTTCCACTGGTGGATCAGCGAATGGAACCAGGTCATCACCTGGGTGATCGACGGCTGCGCCTTCAGGTACAGGCCAAAGAAGCCCACTGCGATCCCCCACAGGATGGTGCGGGGAATGCTGATCAGCGGCTTGCTCTTGCGGTTCGATGCACGCACCAGGCGGTCGCGCTGAGAATACAGTCCGGCCGTCGCCAGCAGCACCAGCGCGAACAAGACAATTTCGGCCTTGCGCGCCAGCCAGGCCGACTTCCACGCCGGTACCGGGCGCTCGACTTTCGGACGCCCCCCTTCCAGGTAGCGCGCAGGGGTCCAGTACTCCTGGTCGAAATGCACGAAAACCTTGGCATGCGTCTGCAGGTCCAGCTTGTTGGCCAGCAGGCTCAGTTGCCACGGCCAGGCAGGGTTGAAGTTGGCGGAACGGACGATGAAGATCGCCGATTCCTTGTACTCCGGCGTATCGGCCGGCTCCAGGTGGTACAGGTTCAGGTAATCGGTGTCGCGGAAGGTAAAGCGGTCCGCATCCTGGCGCACCTGGATGCGATCATAGATGCCGCCGCGTACAAAGCCGGAGCCCTTGAACGATTCCAGGCCGCTTCCGATGATGAAGATCGCATGCTCGTCTTCCTTCAGGTCATGCATCAGGCGCTGGTAATTGCGCTCGCCGAGCAGGCTGATGCCGATAGTCGGCACGTTCAGGTAACCGAAATGCAGATCCATGTACGGCTTGCCGCCGGCGGGCAAGCCGACATCTGCGCTTTCCACGCGCAGGTGCCGGACCGCGCCCTCCTCAACGAGCGCGGCCCAGTCCAGACGTTCGCGCAGCGGCGTGAAATGGGCGCGCGGTTTGACCATCCCCTTGAAGATGCCAACCTGCTTGCCAATCTCATACGCGCTTTGCGCAATGGTCTGGTTCTCGGCTATGGCAGTAACGGTGGCCCCGCTGATCGCATCAAGATCACCACCATCACGTCCAAGACCGAGTTCCAGCTTGGCGTCGCCGGACTTTCCCAGGTACTGGCCGACGAACTTCGTCAGCACAGTTTCGGGAATGCCCGCCAACAAAATCGGTTCGGAGTGCTTCAGGATACGCACCCCGGTAATCAGACCTCTGGTATCCATGCCGATCAGCGTGATGACCGGCTTGCCGGAGTACGCCGGAATGTCCACCACGTCAGTGGATAGGAACACATACCCCACCACCTTCTGCTTACCCTGTTCAAGCGCATAGCCCTCGACGTAGGCCGGCGCGCCCTTGCGCCTGGAAAACGCCGTTGCGGCAGGCAGTACATCTCCGCACGGCGCTTCGGCACACAAATCGGGACCAACCATCAACCCCGCGGACAGCACGGTGTCGTACATCGAAGTGGCCGAGGCGGGCGCTGTGCACACCATCGCGAGCAGCGCCGCCCAAAGCAGGGAAATCAGTCGATACAGCATGGATAAACCACCCTCGCGGGCTTAAGCCTCCACCAGGAAGCGGCTGCGCATTTCCAGGTGCAGCGCATGGCAGAAATGCGTGCAATACATCCAGAACGCACCGGCATGGTCAGCCTTGAAGGTGACCGACTTGGTCTCCTGCGGGTTGACGATGAAGTTGATGTTGTAGGTCGGGATCGCGCAACCGTGAGTCAGGTCTTCCACCTTGTCGTAGTTGGTCAGCGTGATCGTCACCTCGTCGCCCTTCTTCACCTTGATGACCGGCATGCTGAAGGCAGGCGCCTGGGACATCAGGCGTACGTGCACCTTGTTGCCGTTGCGCGTGATGCCGGCGTTATCCGCCGTTACCTTGTTCGGAAAGTCGTCCATGTTGTAGATCTGGCGCGTCTTCACGATGTCGCGGCGCACGATGATCGCATCATGCGGTTCAGGATAGGCCGTGTGGTCGGAGATGATCACCATCTTGTCGCCGGTGATGTCGATCAGCTGCTCCGTTTCGCTGTGCAGCGGGCCCACCGGCAGGAAACGGTCCTTCGAGAACTTGTTACCGGAGTTGAAGTATTTGCCGTCCGCCTCCCTGGTTTCGCCCATCGAAGCGTAGCCGTGGCCCGGCTGGTAGTGCACGTCCACGCGGTCCACCACAGGTTTGGCGTTCTTGTCTCCCTTGAACTGGGCAATGGCAGCGGCCACGTTCCACTTGACGATCTGGCTATCCAGGAACAGTGTGGTGAAAGCGTTGCCCTTGCCGTCGAAGGCGGTGTGCAATGGACCCAGGCCGATTTCCGGCTCCGCCACGACCGCATCGCGTTCGGTTTTCAGGTCACCGTCGAACCACTTGGCCACCAGCGCCACCTCGATCACGGTCGCAGTGGGCGACAGCTTGCCGGAACAAACCATGTACTTGCCGTCCGGCGAAGCGTTGACGCCGTGCGGGTTCTTGCCGACCGGGACGTAGCAGGTCACCGCGGTCTTGGGGTCGGCATTGGCGGCTTTGCGGCCGTCGACCACAGGCACTTTCGAGGAACCGATGGTGGTGAATTTGCCGGCCTTGACCAACGCTTCCACCCGTGCCACGTCGAAAAATACGCAGGCATCGCGTTCGGCGGCCATCATGCCTGCCTGGTCTGGCGCGTTCTCGGTGTTGTACTGGTTGGAGCAGGCGAAGCGGCCATCGTAGGAAGTCGCGGTCAAGTCCATGTTGCCGTCGACGCGCACTTGCCAGCGCACTTCCATGGTTTCCGCATCGACGCATGTGAACAGCGAACCCCACTTGGAAGGATCATCCAGGTCGCGGCCATCGTTAGGGAACGGAATGGCGAATTCGGCGCCGCAGAACACGCGGGTGGTGTGGTTGACCGACTTGTCGACCGGGTCGCACTTGTCGGGGAAGATGCCATGGAAGCCTTGAACGTTAGGCAGTTCGGTGATCTTGTCGCATTCCATGGTGTCCATGCGGATGCGGGCCAGGCGCGAGTGGATCTTGTCGTTCACCCACAGGTAGCGGCCATCGTAGGTGCCGTCCTTGTAGCTGCCATGCACGTGGTGGGTATCGCCGGTGGTGTATTTCAGGCTGCCGTCAGGCTTGGTGCCCATGATGGCCTTGGACTCGTTGGTGATACCCCAACCAACCATAGGATCGATATTGAAAACAGGGATGCGGCGTAGTGTTCGGCCGGAAGGAACGCCCATGATGCGCGCTTCGCCGGAATGCCCGCCGCTGGAGAACAGGTAATAGTCATCCAGCTGGCCTGGCTCCACATGCGCCTTGCTCGCGCCATGCGACTTGCCCGCCGCTGCTGCCGATGCCGAAGCAGAACCGGGCGCCCCCGCACCGTTCTCCTTGCAGCCTGCCAGCACGCCGGCGCCGGCCAAGCCTAGCGCAGCACTCTTACCCAGGAATCGACGACGGCTGTTCGTTTGCACGTCGTTTACCTCATTGTCGCTACCCATGTTTCAATACTCCTACTCTGTGTTATTCCAGTGCAGGACTGTACGGAGTTTGCCCATTAATTAAATTGATTCAGGTCAAGCGCTTTCAATTTGAGAGGATCTGCCCATGAAATCATTCCTGTCCTACCTCGCAACCCTGTTGGCCGCCAGCACCGCAGCTGCGGCACAGCTGCCGTCCCTGCAAATGAGCGATACCTCGGCGCAGGCGCAAGCCGGCGTACCGGTCACAGTCGGCCATGTCTTCGCCAAAGGTGATGTGAAGCCCGGCGAAACCATCGCCGCAACATTCAGGGGCGCCGCGCTGCCGCTGCAAGCCGACATCAAGGCCACCCATGCCGATGGCTCGGTGCGACATGCCGTGCTCACTGCCGTGTTGCCGCAACTTGCCGGCGGCGAAGCTGCGGCCCTGGCATTGGCCACGGCACCGGCCCCCGCTCCCGCCGGTGGCGCCAGCCCCAGCGCATTGCTGGCCAGCGGCTTCAGCGCCATTGTCCGGCTCAACGTCGCAGGCGTCGTTTTCAGTGCGGACGCAGCCCAGCTACTGACAAGCAAGCCATATAAAACCTGGCTCTCCGGTGCACTGGTCAACGAATGGCAGGTAGCCGGTCCCGTGACAGCGAACGGCATCGCCCACCCGCACCTCACTGCGCGCTTCGCAATCCGCAGCTACACTTTGCCGGGCACCGACCGCCCCGGACCGACGCGCGTTGACGTCACCGTCGAGAACAACTGGGCTTATGAACCCGATCCCAAAAACGTGACCTACGACGCCGAAGTACTGGTCAACAATCAGGCGGTGTACAGCAAGGCCGCGCTGACGCATTTCCACCACGCCCGCTGGCGCAAGGTATTCTGGACCGGCACCGAACCGAAAGTGCACGTGAAGCATGACATTGCGTACCTGCTTGGCACACGCGCCCTGCCCAATTACGACCGCACCGTCGTTCCATCGCAAACGGCCCTCGCCAAAATGAAGATGGATTGGGAAGCGGCCGACAGCGGCCCGATGTCCATGCCTTTTGTGAACAAATACATGCCATCGACAGGTGGCCGCCCCGATATCGGGCTGCAGCACGCCTGGGCTGCCATGTACATACTCAGCATGGATGCACGCGCCAGGCAGGTGACTGCCGGACTGGGCGACCTCGCGGGAAGCTGGCCGATCCACTACCGCGACAAGAACACCGACCAGGTGGTGTCCATCATCGAGTACCCCTACGTGCGCGACCAGCGCATCGGCTCCGACAGCTACAACCCCGTCACCAGAAAACATGAAGACATGCCGCGCTGCACCTCGACCGAAGCTGGTGCCTGCACAACGCCATACACGCCCGATACGGCCCACCAGCCTTCTTTCGCCTACCTTCCCTATCTCCTCAGCGGCGATACGTATCATCTCGACGAGCTGCAATTCTGGGCGAACTGGAACCTGCTCACGATGAACCCGCATTACCGCTCGCTGTCCAAAGGCCTGGTAAAGGGCAACCAGGTGCGTGGCCAGGCCTGGTCGTTGCGCACGCTTGGGCACGCCGCCTACATTACGCCGGACGCGCATCCGATGAAGGCATACTTCAACCAGGTCCTGAAGGACAACCTGGATTTCTATAACACCACTTTCGCCGGCAGCACCACCAACCAGTTGGGTTTTATCGACAATACCGCCACCAGCTATGCGGTGGCTTACAGCGGTCCAAACGGTCCGAGTACCGGCGTCGCGCCCTGGATGGATGACTTCTTCACATCAGCCGTCGGCCATTTGCATGAGATGGGATTTACCGCAGCGGAACCGATCCTGACGTGGAAAGCGCGCTTCCCGATCGGACGCATGATGGCGAGCGGCTATTGCTGGATCGACGGCGCCGTCTACGCGCTGATGGTGCGGCCAAGCGCCACATCCGGCTACTACACCAGCTTCGCCGAGGCCTACCAGGCCACCATGCGCAAGAACGACGGTTCGCCAATGGTCAACAGCACCGGCGCACGCTACCTGGACCAGCCCTGCGGCAGCCAGGCCCAGGCCGACTGGCGCACCCAGGCCGACAAGGATGCCAAAGTCTGGCGCTCGCCATGGCAGGCCGGCGAGATGACCGGTTACGCCTCCTCGCCGGAAGGCTACCCTTCGAATATGCAGCCGGCATTGGCGATGGCCGCTGCCACCGGCGTCCCCAACGCCCGCGAGGCGTGGACCCGCTTCATCGGCCGTAGCGTCAAGCCGAACTACAGCGAGCGGCCCCAGTTCGCCATTGTGCCGCGCTGATAAGGATCAGGAATCGAATTCTTCGTTGACCCGGGCGCAAAGCTCGACCTTTGCGCCCGATCGGCTGTATATTTCCTGACCCGCAACCTCGCCTTTTTCCATCGCCTTTTTGATTTCGACGTCCTTGACGCCCAGCTCCTGAAGACAAGGCTTTAACGCCATCATGTTCTTGGCAACCATTTTCTGAACGCGTGGCGCTTCGATTTTGCACAATTCTCCAATGCGCTTGTTGGTCCCCAAGGTCACTACCGAGCCGACCATCATATCTCGCTCGCCGATGACAGGCGGGCAGGCAGTGGCCGGCTTTGCGCTAGCCGGATGGACGGCGAGACATGCAACGACTGTGAGCAAGACACGCATGACGTTTCCAGTTGATGATTGAGAGGGCGACGAGCTTACAATAAGTCTCCGGCTGCTTGCACACGATTCAAACGCCACACGTTCGGCATCCGCAACGCTACAATCGCGGACGTGACGCTGCTGACTGGCGGGAAGCCAGGTCGGGCTGCCGGCCGTTTCGGCGAGTACAGCGCGACCTGCCATTGCCCTTGCGTAGGCTGGACGGCCCACGCTACCACCGATTCCGCACTGCGCACATCGCTGCGCGCACCGGCACTCCAGCAAATTCTCACCCTGCTTTGGAGCGAATTAAGGCTTGATCTCGGTTCCGAGCAGCTTGAGGAACTGCGCCATCCACTGCGGATGCGCAGGCCAGGCCGGCGCCGTCACGAAGTTGCCGTCGGTGAGCGCCTGGTCCATCTCGACCGAAACGTACTCCCCTCCGGCCGAGCGCACTTCCGGCGCACAGGCTGGATAAGCCGAGATGCGCTTGCCCTTGATGACGTCTGCCGCAGTCAGGATCTGCGCAGCGTGGCAAATCGCTGCAATCGGCTTACCCGCCTTGGCAAATTCCTGCACCGTTTCCAGCACGCGGGGATTGAGACGCAAATATTCCGGCGCCCGTCCGCCGGCGATCACCAGCGCATCGTAAGCCGACGTACGCGCCTCGTCAAAGCTCGCATTCAGCGCGAACTGGTGGCCCGGTTTTTCGGTATACGTCTGGTCGCCCTCGAAATCGTGGATCGCGGTCTTGATCTTCTCGCCCGCCTTCTTGCCGGGACAGACCGCATGCACGGTATGCCCAACCATCTGCAGCACCTGGAACGGCACCATGGTTTCATAGTCTTCCGCAAAATCGCCCGTCAAAAACAGGATCTTCTTGATTGCCATTTCGATCTCCTTTTCAACAAAACAACAGGGAAACTCACTGTACACCGATTCTCCGGCGCAGTCTTCATTTGCCTGCTCGGCCTGGCGGTGGCGATGCTGTCGCAACCGGCATCGTGATCTGGTGGCGCAAGCGCGCTGCACGCTGCGCTTGCGCACCCGCCGAAGTCGCACCGCAACGCGCCAGCTCGAACGAATTACTTGAGGACTTCGGCCGCGTCCACGACTTCCACACCTTGCAGTTGCCCAAGCCACTGGTCAAACCACGGCTTGTGCGATGCGCCGACGATGGAAAGCACGCGAACACCTGGACGTTCGCGGAAGGTCTCACGAATGTTGGCCACCATGCGCAGGTTGCGAACCTCCCAGCCGCCTACCCAGATCTGCGGATAGGCTTCCGCGGATTTCGCACGCATCGGCCCGATGATATTCGACTCCGCGTGGATCCGCATGCTTTCCGGGCTGTTAATGTAGCGGTACAGCGGCAGCATATCGTTGGCCAGCGCCATGTCGTTCTTGCGCTTGCCCAGCACCTTCATCTCGCCGTTGCCGGATGCCCAGGCTGCTTCGAGCGAGGCGACAAAGGCCTTGATATCGGACACCTTGATATTGTCGCCAGTATGGTTATCGACCGGGTAAACCCGGGGCAAGCCAAGGCGCGCAGCCAAGGGCGCCGCAATCAGGTTGTCCTCATTCTGCCGCGTCTCGAGCTTCATCAGTACCGCCACAAGCGCCGCATCCAGCGAATCGCCGGCACGCCGTTCTGCCGCGGGCAACTGCAACCACTGCACCAGCGCCGACGCCGGATCGTTCGCCGCCAGGAACGCCGCCGCCAGCCGCCGGCGCTGCGATGGCAATGGCTGACCCGGCCACGCCTTCAGGGTCTTGTCCACTTCGGCCAATGCCGCCGGAATATCCAGCCCGGTTGCGGCCCTGGCCACATCAGTACTTGGACACCAGTCAGGACCAAACTTTGCCGGATGGCGCCTGGCGAGATCGCAATCCTCGCCAGGCTCATGTTCAATGGTGATAATGTCCGGCTTGTACGCGGCCAGGCGGTCGATAACGCCCCCAAGCGAAGCCGGGTTGAAGCCGGCCGGCATTTCACTCAGGTGCATCGTGCCAAGCACCAGCACCTGCGACTTCGGACCAGCCATGTCGCGATCGAGCTTCGTCAAATCGACCTGCGCTTGCGCCATCAACGGCGACGCCGCAGCCAGTCCCCACACCACTTTCTTCCACATGCCCATTGCACTCCCCTGCCCGTTAATAGGATGGCTGATTCTAGGATCGCACGCGCGTGCGCGCCCTCACTATGCGACAGGCTGCAAGATCAAGCGGATCAATGGCAATCAGCGGCGAGCGCCCGCCGCCGTAAAAGTGAGGGACAGCTTGCCGCCGCTCTTGCCGCCACAGCTGCGCTTCACCTGCTCTGGCGTCAGGATGCCTGAGAACGAGACCTCCTGTGGCGGCCCGTCCAATGGCAGTGTAAGTGCAAGGCCATCGCTTTCGTACAAAACGATTTGCGGTAGCGACTTTCCATTCGCGCCTTGGGGATTAAAGACATCCACCTCGACGGCATGCCCGTTCACGCTGAAGCGGCACTCGCCGGCGCGCTGCTCATAAACGTAGTCGAAAGAACGCGCCCCCTTCCTGTCGATACTGATGCGGCCAAGGCTCAAGGAATGCTGCACGCCCGCCGCCATCTGGCTGAAGCGGGTATCGCCGTCTATCGGTCCGGTATGCCAGGCCAGCTTGCCAGCGGCATCCCTCGAGATCACGAGCCAATGGCCCGAATTGGCAGCAGCGAAAACCGGCTCACCTGGCGCCAGTTGCAGTGGGCTTTCTTTTCCATTGGCCGGCGAAATAAGCACTAGCTCCGCCGCCTTGCGCCTCTCATCGCAAGGCTTGCGCAAGGCCAGCACGTCAACGCCATATTCTGCAATCGAACTCGTTTCGCAGAATTTGCTCGGGTAAGTGGCCAACGAAAGCTGCTTGCCTTCGGCGCTGGTCACCGCAAGCGTCGACCCGGTGTCGCCATATGCCAGCGAATAAATCGCACCTTGTTGGGAAATTCCGGCCGCCACATTGCGCGGGGGCTGTTTGAACGGCCGAATGCTCCAGGCATAACCACCATTTGCCAGGACGCGCGAATTCGCATAATCATCGGTCCAATCGTTCTTCGCCAGTTTGGCTGGAAGGAATGGCCCGGCAACCTGCAGGTAGTCACCCACGAAGCGCGCCTCGGCACCGCTCGTGAATGCTCCCGTTTTCCGGACATTCAGCTTGCCCTGGTTCAGGCGACGGTCTACCGCAAGCGTAAAGAAAGAGTAATACTCAGTGGTGTCGTCCTCGTCCTTGATATAACCCGCGACTTGCACCCCGTTCGCGGATGCGCCAAGTGCATGGCCGTAGCTATTGCGTCCCTCAATCACCAGGCGCTTCTTGCCAAGCTGCTTCCCCTGCAAATTGAACTGGTACAGGTAGACGATCCCCTGGTTCAGCGAGCGCGGGAGTTGCGTGTTCACGTTCGCGAGCAGGTAGACACTGTCACCGTCAAGCGCGCATTGCACCGGGTGCAGCGATGCATAATCCTCCGGCACAGGGATGTGCGCCTGCGCCAGCACTGCATCGCGTTTCAGGTCTAGCAGCAACAACTCGCCCGTGCTCTGCATCGACTCCGGGTCAAAGCCCCCGCCTGCCAGGCAAGCGCGCGTATTGTCGGCGGCAAAGCCAACGTGCAATGGCGTGAACTTCTTGGCGCCAAGTGGCAGGGTTGCGGCAATTGCATTGGTAAATACAAGACCAGCCAGGGCGGCCCCAAAGAATTTGATGATGTGCATGACGAATCTTATTGATTTGCTGGATAGCGCGCGATAGTACGAATGAGGGAGCCCTGTTCGAACGCTTCGACGCGCACGGTAACGGTTGGCGTGACGAATTGATTGGCATCGACACTTTCATGCGCATTCTCACCTGTGTCAGCAACTTCCAGGCGCCGGGCCCTGAGCCGCTTGCGAATTTCGCCCACCACTTTTTCAGGAGGCGCATCGAGAACCAAATGGTAAGCAGAACCATTGCCTGACGTTGCATACAACAGCCTGTTCACAGGCCAACCGAAGGCCTGCACCGGCTGGACTGGCCTGTAGACATGGGCCCCGGCGCATTTGCAGTGTTCATATGCTTCGCCTTCCGGATCCCTGCGCCAGCCATCGAGACAGGCGATACTGGTGCTGCCGAAACAGTTTCGATAGCCTTCGCCGGCATCGAGAAACAATTCTTCGAGGGCACTGGTCGCACTGCGGTCATTTTCCATTGGCGCTGTCCGGGCCAGGTCCCATTTACCGGTGGGCGTTACTTGCCATTTGAATTGGGCATCGAACCACGGATACAGCTTTCCCAAGTATTCGCTCGTCTGCACCTCTTCCGGAACGCGGGGCCTTGCTGGCAGGGGTATCGGTTCGCCAATATGGCCCTTTGCGTCGACTACGATTACCACCGATGGCTCAGACAGGGAGTCCACATAAGCGAAGGCTTTCATGTCCGGGGTAAAGCCCGCCAGGCTATTTATCGATGGCCAGGCAGGCCCTTTCGGCAGATTCGTTTTCTCAACCGGAAAGGCTTTGAGAATGGATCCTTGGTACTTGCGGTCTTCGTCCTTGAAGTAGCGCAGCCCAGGGCCGATCGGTTCACCAATCCACTTGACGGGGATGCCCATGTCGATATGTTCGACAACAGCCTTGTTATTGCGCTCGTAGATGAGAAACAGTGGGCTTTGGTCGTCCGAGATATCGGCGTATTGATGCGCAATGACTACCGGCTGCCCGAGGCCTTGCCACAGCTGCGCCGGTTCGCCCTTGTCCAAGACAACTTTGCCCTTGTACAGCACACGGTCGAATCGATTCTGCGACGAGAATATTCTGAGCCAATCCGTCGGAACATACTCGATATGCAGGATCGTGAACGGCCCCTCCTGGCTAACCGAGTCTACCATTTCATCGGTTTCAAGCCACTCGGCGTAAGGTCCTTCGGGCGGATGGCCGCAAGCACTGAGCAGGAAACAAAAGGCAAGCAGGATGGGTTTGAACGGCAGATTCCGGTGCATATCAGAAAGATTACCATAATAGCAATCGCACCTCATGCACGATTAGCAATTCAACGGTGTGTGATTGCCAAATCAATAAGACCTATAATCCGCGGCGATCGAAGATAAGGAGCTTGAATTGAATCTGTTTGCAAAATTCTGGGCCGTGCTGGGGGGACTGCTTCTAAGCCTGGTCATTGGCGTAGGCGGGACATTGTTGTTCCTCCAGATGCCTTGTCGCTGGTTCGGTCATGTGTATGGAAACGGTTGCGGCTATGAATGGCTGGCGAAAGGAGTGATCGCGGGGATGATCACAGCTGCCATTGTCTTCGTTGTCTACCTCACCTGGTACTTCCGGCGGAAAGCAGCATAGAAAACAAAAAGGGGTTACGACAGAGCGTAACCCCTTTTTATTCAACGCTATTTGGTAGGCCCTCGCGGAGTCGAACCGCGCACCAAAGGATTATGAGTCCTCTGCTCTAACCAAGCATGAGCTAAGGGCCCTGAGAACCCGGCAGGATAGGGCCAGCGGCCCTATTCGTCAAGTTTAGTTACCTTCCAGGAAACTCTTCAGCTTGTCCGAGCGCGATGGATGGCGCAGCTTGCGCAATGCCTTGGCTTCGATCTGGCGGATACGCTCGCGGGTCACGTCGAACTGTTTGCCGACCTCTTCCAGAGTGTGGTCGGTCGACATTTCGATACCGAAGCGCATACGCAGCACCTTGGCTTCACGCGGCGTCAGCGAATCGAGCACATCCTTGACCACCCCGCGCATCGAGGCATGCAGCGCCGCGTCCGATGGCGCCAGCGTATTGTTGTCCTCGATGAAGTCGCCCAGATGGGAATCGTCGTCGTCACCGATCGGCGTTTCCATCGAGATCGGCTCTTTCGCGATCTTCATGATCTTGCGGATCTTATCCTCCGGCATTTCCATCTTGATCGCCAGGGTTGCCGGATCCGGCTCGGCGCCGGTTTCCTGCAGGATCTGGCGCGAGATCCGGTTCATCTTGTTGATCGTTTCGATCATGTGCACCGGAATACGGATGGTGCGCGCCTGGTCGGCGATGGAACGGGTAATCGCCTGGCGGATCCACCACGTTGCGTACGTGGAGAACTTGTAGCCGCGGCGGTACTCGAACTTGTCGACCGCCTTCATCAGGCCGATATTGCCTTCCTGGATCAGGTCGAGGAATTGCAGGCCGCGATTGGTGTACTTCTTCGCGATCGAAATCACCAGGCGCAGGTTGGCCTCGGTCATTTCACGCTTGGCCTTGCGCGCCTTCATTTCCCCGGCCGCCATCTGGCGGTTGATGTTGCGCAGGTCCGGCAGCGGCAGCACGACGCGTGCCTGCAGGTCGATCAGGCGCTGCTGCAGCTCCTTGATGGTCGGGATGTTGCGGCCCAGGATCGCGCTGTAAGCGTGACTAGCCGAGACTTCGCCATCCACCCATTCCAGATTGGTTTCGTTACCCGGGAAGACCTTGATGAAGTGGGCGCGCGGCATGCCGCACTTGTTCACCGCCACATCGAGGATCTGCTTCTCGATATGGCGCACTTCATCGACCTGGCCGCGCAGGGTGTCGCACAGCTTTTCCACCACTTTGGCGGTGAAGCGGATGCCCAGCAGCTCGGCGGAAATCGACTCCTGCGCCTTCAGGTAGGCTTTCGAGTTGTAGCCATCCTTCTCGAACGCCTTGCGCATGCGCTCGAACTGGTTGGCGATATTGTCGAATTTTTCGAGGGAAGCCTGCTTCATGGCTTCCAGCTGCTCGGCGGTGTAGCCGGCTGCCGCGCCGCCCGGGCTGGCGGCTTCCTCCTCTTCTTCTTCGTCCTCTTCTTCCTCGTCCTCGTCTTCTTCTTCCTCATCGGAAGCGGCTGGTGCTGCAGCGGCGGCTTCGCCCTCCTCATCGACCAGGCCGTCGACGATTTCGTCGATCTTGATCTCGTCGATGCGGATACGTTCGGAGGTGGCGAGGATCTCGGCGATCGTCACCGGGCAGGCGGAAATCGCCTGGATCATGTCGCGCAGGCCGTCTTCGATACGCTTGGCGATTTCGATCTCGCCTTCGCGGGTCAGCAGCTCGACCGAACCCATTTCGCGCATGTACATGCGGACCGGGTCGGTGGTGCGGCCGAAGTCGGAATCGACGGTGGACAGCGCGGCTTCGGCGGCGGCTTCGGCTTCGTCGTCGCTGGTGACAGTGGCGACGTTATCCGACAGCAGCAGGGTCTCGGCATCGGGTGCGTGTTCGTACACGGCGATGCCCATGTCGTTGAAGGTGCCGATAATGCCCTCGATCGCTTCCGGATCGACGATATTTTCTGGCAGGTGGTCGTTGATTTCAGCGTAGGTGAGGAAGCCGCGCTCCTTGCCGAACTTGATCAGCGTTTTGAGCTTCTGGCGGCGGCGCTCGAGTTCCTCTTCCGTGGCCTCGGTGTCGGACGAGAACGCATCTTTCAGCAGTGCCTTTTCCTTGGCCTTGCGGTCTTTGGCTTTCGCCTTGTCCGCAGCCTTCATCTCGGCACGCTCAACAGCGTTCAATGCTGCTACCTCGTCGTTTTCCGGCGTGAATTCCTTCGGCTTGCGGCCACGGCGTCCCGGCACCTTGACGGTTGGCAGCACATATCCGGAAGTATCGATGGCAGCCAGGGCGGCCGCGTCCGTTGTCTGACTAACCACCGGCGGTGCCTTGGTGACGCGAGTAGCCGGCTTATCAGCCGACTTCGTCGCAGGCTTGGCGGTCACTTTGCGAGGCTTTTCAGCCGCTTTGGTTTCAGGTTTCTTTGCTGGCACAGGCGCTTTCGGGAATAGTTAAGTCCACTACAAACCGCAACAACTACTACTGTAACTTACTGAAAACAAACGAAAAAACAGACCCGCTAAATATTGCAATATTTAGCATTTTATTATAGCACGCCACTTTACAATTACCAGACGGGAAGGTTTGCGTGCGTGCGGGCAATTACCTCGGGCTCAATTCAGCTTCAGCTTCCTTCCTCAGTTGGTCTTGCTTGGCAGTAATTTCGCGGTAGCGTACGCCAATCTCCTCAGAAGACAAACCGGTCGTAAACAGCTGGTCCAACTCCTGTTTTAATGCATCCATCTTCAGGTGGCGCACCGTGGCCAGCAGCCACAAGCGCTCGCCTTCGATGTCCGGCTCCGGCGCGGCGGCGATCTCACCGATCAGCGCATCATAATCGCTGCCCGTTTCTTTCACCAACTGGCAGAAAGCCGCGAAACTGCCCTGCTCTCCCAGCGATTGTGCCTGCACCATTAGCCAGACCAGGCGCTCGGCGGCTTCCTGGCCAAAGTGGCTGAAGGCCAGCAGCGCTTCATCGTCCAGCTCCAGCGCCAGTGTCGGGTGTGTCAGCACGACACGGATCAGCTTCAGCTCCAGCCCAACCGGCTGTTCGCGCCGGCTTTTCGCTGGTGCCTTCTTGTTTGCCGCCACCGGTTTGGCCAGCTCGAACAGTTGCTCAATCTCGCCCGGCGTGCTCTGCGTCATGTTCGCCAGGCCGCGCACGATTTGCAGGCGCAGCGCTGTCGGCGGCATCGCCTGCAATAGCGGCTTGGCGTCGAATTGAACGCGGGCGCGGCCTTCAGGCGAGCTTAAATCATGCTCGCCAGCCGCCTCGCGCAGCAGGAACTGGGACAGCGGCATCGCTTCATGCACCTGCTGCTCGAAAGCCTGGGCGCCATATTCACGGATATAGCTGTCCGGGTCATGCTCAGCCGGCAGGAACAGGAACTTGATCGTCTTATCATCCGACACATGCGGTAGACAGGCTTCCAGCGCACGCCGGGCGGCGCGGCGGCCGGCCTTATCGCCGTCGAAACTAAAGATCACGTTGTCGGTTTGACGCAACAATTTCTGGACGTGGGTCGTGGTGCAAGCGGTTCCCAAAGTCGCGACAGCCTGGGGGAAGCCCATCTGGGCCAACGCCACCACGTCCATATAGCCCTCTGTCACCAGCACATAACCCGCATCGCGGATTGCCTGGCGCGCTTCGAACAAGCCATACAGCTCCGAGCCCTTTGAAAATAAAGGCGTTTCCGGAGAATTCAAGTACTTTGGTTCACCCTGGTCCATGATGCGGCCGCCAAAGGCGATCACCTGGCCCTTGGTATTACGGATGGGAAACATGACGCGTTCGCGGAAACGGTCGTAGCGCTTGGTGCGCTTGCCATCCTCGTCCACGTTCTGGATGATCAGGCCGGCTTCGACCAGGACCGGGTTTTCATAGTCCGGGAACACGGCTTTCAGGCTATCCCATCCGCTCGGCGAGTAGCCGAGGGCAAAGCGCGCCGCGATTTCGCCGGTCAGGCCGCGGCCTTTCAGGTAGCCGATCGCCTGCGGCGCCAGGCGCAACTGGGCCCGGTAAAACTCGTTCGCCCTGGTCATGGCATCGGATAGCGCCATCGATTGCTGCTGCTGGGCAGCGCGTTGGGCCGGCGGAATCTTATCGTCCTGCTCAGGCACCACCATGCCAACGTTCTGGGCCAGGTCCTTGACCGCATCGACAAAGCCCATGCCCGAATACTCGATCAGGAAGCCAATGGCAGTGCCATGGGCGCCGCAGCCGAAGCAGTGATAGAACTGCTTGGTCGGACTCACGGTAAAGCTGGGGGATTTTTCGCTATGAAAAGGGCACAAGCCCTGATAGTTGGCGCCGCCCTTTTTCAACTGGACGTAGCGCCCCACCACATCGACGATATCGACGCGGTTCAGCAGGTCGGCAATAAATGACTGTGGAATCACGAGGCTGAACGGTATTTGTTATAAATCAGACTATACCGCCGCGCACAAAGGGAGTTTGATCCACCTCAACGCACGCGGCCCACGATATGGCTGGGCCCGTGTCAACCTTGGGGTCAGACCCTTTGGTTGCCACGCGTGGCAACCAAAGGGTCTGACCCCAAGGTTGACACGAACTCGGCTGTAGATTATGCCGGGGTGAGGGCCTTTTTGACCAGTGCGGATACGACGGTCATGTCGGCGCGGCCAGCCAGCTTTGGCTTGACGATGGCCATGACTTTGCCCATGTCCTGTGGACCGGCGGCGCCGGACTCGGCGACGGCGGCCTGCACTTCGGCGGCGACTTCCTCTTCGGACAGGCCGGCGGGCATGTAGGCCACCAGCACAGCCAGCTCGGCCTTTTCGATGTCGGCCAGGTCGGTACGGCCGCCGGCTTCGAACTGGGTGATGGAGTCCTTGCGCTGCTTGATCATCTTTTCAACGATGGCCACGGTCTGGGCGTCGTTGACTTCGATCTGCTCATCCACTTCCTTGCGCTTGATCTCAGCCAGGATCAGGCGGATGGTGGCCAGCTTGCCGGCTTCCTTGGCGCGCATGGCGGCTTTCATGTCATCAGTAATCTGGGCTTTCAGGCTCATAGCTACCTCAAAAGTGTGCGTGGAAAAAGGAAAACCCGCTGCGGCTTTTACCGGAGCGGGTTGAAACTCTGGCGTGGGCATCTGTGGCGATCAGTGCGCCTGCAAGAATGCCCAACGAGAGCTGAATTAGTACAGCTTCTTAGGCAGTTGCTGGCTGCGGATGCGCTTGTAGTGGCGCTTCACGGCGGCTGCCAGCTTGCGCTTGCGCTCTGCGGTTGGCTTTTCGTAGAACTCGCGTGCGCGCAGTTCGGTCAGCAGACCGGTCTTTTCGATGGTGCGCTTGAAGCGACGCATTGCGACTTCGAACGGCTCGTTTTCTTTAAGGCGGATAGTAGTCATGTAAAAATTCAAACCGTTAGGGTTCAGGAAAGACAGCGATATTAGCAGGTTTTGCTCAAAAATGGAAGAGACAATAGACGCCAAACCGGCCACTCAGGCGGTTCCGAAGGGGATATCGACGTCTTTCGCGGGCAATATTTCAGCCCAGCTAACATCATGAATCCGGCGGAAAACGCGTTGCCGGAAGCGGAATGATATCAGATCGCGAGGCCAGCAGCCACTCCCGATGCCCACGCCCATTGGAAGTTGTAGCCGCCCAACCATCCGGTGACGTCGACTGTTTCACCAATGAAGTACAGGCCGGGCACGTTCTTGCATTCCATCGATTGCTGGGACAGCTCGCGGGTGTCCACACCGCCGCGCGTGACTTCGGCCTTGCGGTAGCCTTCCGAGCCGTTCGGGGTGATGGTCCACTGGTTGACGGCGCGGCCCAGCTTGCGCAGGGTGTCGTCCTTCATGTCGGCGATGCGCGCTTCGGGATCCAGGCCATGCACCTGCAGCAGGCCTTCGGCCAGGCGGGTTGGCAGCCATTGCGGCAGCAGGTTACCCAGTTGCTTTTTCAAGCTGCCCTTCCCTTCGATCAGCGTCTGCGCCAGGTCCATCTCAGGCAGCAGGTTGATCGTGATCGGAGTGCCGGGCTGCCAGAACGAGGAAATCTGCAGGATGGCGGGGCCGCTCAGGCCTCGGTGTGTGAACAGCAGGTCTTCGCGGAAACGGGCGCCGGTCGGGTTGCGGCCCTTCAGGGAACCGGTTTCCACGTCCACTTCGAGCGATACGCCGGCCAGCGGGACGAATGGCGCCCACTCCTGGGCGTCGAAAGTCAGCGGCACCAGGGCGGGACGCGGCTCCACCAGCTTCAAACCGAAGTGCTTGGCGACGCGGTAGCCGAAATCGGTCGCGCCGATCTTTGGAATCGACAGGCCGCCGGTTGCAACCACAACGGCGCCAGCATGGATTTCGCCGTCATCGGTCTGCAGCACGAAACCGGCGCCATTCTGCGCCACCGCCTGCACCTTGGCCGGCATGCGCCAGTGCACGCCGCCATCGGCGCACTCATTGCGCAGCATGTCGATGATCTGTTCGGCGGAGTCGTCGCAGAACAGTTGCCCTTTATGCTTTTCGTGGAAGCCGATGCGGTGCTTCTTCACCATCGCCAGGAAATCGTGGGGAGTAAAACGCGACAAGGCGCTTTTGGCGAAGTGCGGGTTCTCGGACAGGAAGTTGGCGGGACCGGCATTAATATTGGTGAAGTTGCAACGGCCACCGCCGGAGATGCGGATCTTCTCCGCCAGTTTTTCGGCGTGATCGAGCAGCACAACGCGTTTCCCACGCTTGCCCGCAGTCGCCGCGCACATCATTCCAGCGGCGCCCGCGCCGATCACCGCCACATCAAATTCCTTAGCCATAACCGCCTATTTTACGCGAAGCAAATGTCCACTTCGGGGTCAGGAACAAAAGTGGACATTTGCCCTAGCGAATGTCCACTTTGGTTCCTGACCCCGAAGTGGACATTTGGCGCGCGACGTCTTTGCAGTGGGCCACTTGCTGGGCGATCGAATCGGGCACCGGCAGTTCCCCGCGCAGCACGGCCTGGATCCAGGCCGCCGTGGATTCGGCGCTTTTATCTTCCGGCAGTTCGGGCAGCTTCTCGACCAGCGTCTGCTTTTCAACCAGCACCGTGCGTTCGCCGCCGTGGAACCAGTCGATCTTCTGCGCCTTGTTGGCGTTGGCGACAGTCTCCCCTTCCGTACCGCGCATCAGGAAGGCGTGGCCTTTGTTCAGCGTAAAGAACTCGCCCAGCGATTCCAGGTATTCCGGGTGGGTGTAGGACACCAGGCGCAGCGCAGGCCCGGCGAACGGCTGCATGATCTTCACCAGCGTATGCGTCGAGTTGCGCACGCCGAGGATGCGGCGCAGCGACAGCATCCACGCCAGGCGCGGCGCCAGCGCGTCGATGGTGATGAAGGCAACGCGTCCATTCGCCAGCGCCGCTTCGGCTGCCCCGTGGTCGGGCGAAGCATGCACACCGAGCGCCTCGAATACTTCCGCCGTGGCCACGCGGCCCACGTCATGCGCAACGCCATGCACCAGCACCGGCACGCCTTCGCGCGCCAGCAGCAGCGCCAACAACGCGGTCAGGTTGGCCATCTTGCGGGCGCCGTTATAGCTCGGGATCACTACCGGCGCGAACTCGCCCGCCGGCGCGCGCAGCTTGTCAAACGAGGCTTCGGACGCCTCGAGGAAGCCTTCCAACTCGCCCACCGATTCGCCCTTGATACGCATCGACAGCAGGATGCCGCCCAGCTCCAGGTCGGACACGCGTCCGTCAAGAATCGCGCCCCACAATTCGCGCGCCTGCTCGCGGTCCATGCTGCGGGCGCCTTTCGCGCCCCGGCCGATCTCCTTGATGTAAGGGGCGGCCTGGAAAGGTTGTTTAGTCGTCATTCAGCCAGTTTACGGCATTTCGGCTACACTGTTAGATCCCCCAAGAAAAAACACGTTGAAAAGCAGACTGATCATGATTGCCCAAAACCTTGAAAACATTAACGTTACCTCGTTCGCATCCATGCCTACCCCAGAGGAGCTGCATGCGAAACTGCCGCTGACCGACAAGGCCTCCGACACCGTCACCAAGGGCCGCGCTGACCTGCGCGCCATCCTGGAGCGCAAGGACAAGCGCCTCTTCGTCGTCGTGGGTCCTTGCTCCATCCATGACCCGGTCGCGGGCCTGGATTATGCGCGCCGCCTGAAGGTGCTGCAGGAAGAAGTCAAGGACACCATGCTGCTGGTGATGCGCGTGTACTTCGAAAAGCCACGCACCACCACCGGCTGGAAGGGCTATATCAACGATCCTTATATGGACGATTCGTTCCGCGTCGACGTCGGCATGGAAAAGGCACGCCAGTTCCTGCTGGACGTGTGCGAACTGGGCCTGCCAACCGCCACCGAGGCGCTGGACCCGATCTCGCCGCAATACCTGGGCGACTTGATCGCCTGGACCGCCATCGGCGCCCGCACCACGGAATCGCAGACCCACCGCGAAATGTCGTCGGGGCTGTCGACTCCCGTGGGCTTCAAGAACGGCACGGACGGCGACATCGGCATTGCGATCAACGCCATCCTGTCGGCGGCCAATCCGCATGCTTTCCTGGGCATTAACAGCCAGGGTAATGTGTCTGTCGTGCGCACGCGGGGCAATCCGCACGGCCACGTGGTGCTGCGCGGGGGCGACGGCCGGCCTAACTATGATTCCGTATCGGTGGCGATCGCGGAACAATCGCTGCAGAAGGCCAAGCTGCCAGCCAATATCGTGATCGACTGCTCGCATGCCAACTCGTACAAGAAGCCGGAACTGCAACCGCTGGTGATGACCGATGTGGTCAACCAGATCGTGCACGGCAACCAGTCGATCGTTGGCGTGATGATCGAGTCGAATATCGTGGCGGGGAACCAGAAGATTCCTTCGAACCTGTCCGAGCTGAAATACGGCTGCTCGGTGACCGATGCGTGTATCGATTGGGATACCACGGTCCACATGTTGAAGGAAGCGGATCGCGAACTGCGCGCGCGCCCCTAAACCGGTCAAGCGGTGTCAGACCCGATGGGCCTGACACCGGCTGACTGGTTCAGTAGCGCCAGCTGCCTTCGACGCGAATCTCGGTCTTGACCGACCGCGCCAGGAAGCACTCCCCATGCGCCTCATGGTGCAGCCGCTCCAGCTCGGCATCGGTCGGCGCCTTCTCGCCCGAGAACACGACCACCGGCTTCAGCGTCACCACGCTGATCCAGCCATCCTCCATCGTCCCTTCCGCCGCATCGACATAACTGTCGACTACATAGCCATCGCGCGCCGCAAGGCTCAGGAACCACAGCATATGGCAGCTCGATAGCGAGGCCACATAAGCTTCCTCCGGATCCACCGCGGACGGATCGGACAGCGGCACCCGCACCACATGCGGCGACGACGATCCCGGCACCACGGTGCCGCCATCAAACGTCCACTTATGCAGCCTGCTGTAACGGTTATCGGTGAACCTGGCATCGTGCCGATGCCAGGCAACTTCCGCAGTATGAGTACTCATGTCATGCTCCTTACAGTTTCGCGCAGGTGCCCGGCCAGGATGGCGCAAGCCCCTTCCGCATCTCCCGCCCTCACCAGCGCGATCAGGCGCTGGTGCTCGTCGTTCCATTCCGGACGGCGCGCGTCCGGCCCCAGACGCGCCAGGTAAAAGCGCTCGACCGACGCCCGCAGGCTGCCCACCAACTGCAGGCTGCGCGGCCGCGCGCTCGGCGCATACAGTTCATCGTGGAAGGCGCGGTCGAGGCGCAGCCATTCCAGCGGCACGGTCTCGCCATCCAGTTCATGCTGGATCGCCTCCAGCCGGCGCAGGCTGCGTTCCGTATGCAAGGGCACCGCGCGCCGCAGCACATCGGTTTCGAGCAGCACGCGCAGGTCGAACAGCTCATGCAGTTCCTCGGCGCTCAGCGTCGTCACGAAGGCGCCGCGATTCGGCTCGATTTGCACCAGGCCTTCCGCTTGCAGGGAATTGAGGGCTTCGCGCACGGGAATGCGGCTCGTGCCGAATTGTTCAGCCAGTTCGGCCTGGCGCAGCACGGCGCCGGGCGCCAGCTTGCCGTTGCTGATGGCGGCGCGCAGGGCCGCCAGGATGGCCGGGCCGCCTTGCGCACGGGGTGGTGGTGTCGTCATGCAGCAAATTGTATACACGTATACCAATCATCGCAAGCAGGCTTTCCATTACAATGGCGGATTGCCCTTTAACCTTTGTGCATTCCAATGATCGTTCTCGGCGTTGAATCCTCCTGTGACGAAACCGGCCTGGCCCTGTATGACACGCAGCGCGGCCTGCTCTCGCACGCCCTGCACTCGCAGGTCGCGATGCACGAGGAATATGGCGGCGTGGTGCCGGAGCTGGCCTCGCGCGACCATATCCGCCGCGCCATCCCGCTGCTGGAGCAAGCCCTGGGCACAGCCAAGCTCCCTGCCAGTGCGATCGATGCCATCGCCTACACGCAAGGCCCCGGCCTGGCCGGCGCCCTGCTGGTGGGTTCGGCCATCGCCTGCGCGCTGGGCATGGCGCTGGATAAGCCGGTACTGGGCGTGCACCACCTGGAGGGCCACCTGCTGTCGCCCCTGCTGGCCAGCGAACCGCCGGAATTCCCCTTCGTGGCGCTGCTGGTCTCGGGCGGCCATACACAACTGATGCGAGTGGACGGCGTCGGCCAATATGAGCTGCTGGGCGAAACACTGGATGATGCAGCCGGCGAAGCGTTCGACAAATCCGCCAAGCTGCTGGGCCTGGGCTACCCCGGCGGCCCGGCAATTTCCCGCATGGCCGAGTTCGGCGATCCGGAAGCCTGCAAGCTGCCGCGCCCCATGCTGCACTCGAAGGACTTGATGTTCTCGTTCTCGGGCCTGAAAACAGCCGTGCTGACAGTGGTGAACAACAACGGCGGCGCCGCCAATGTCTGCGAACAGGACAAGGCGAATATCGCGCGCGGTTTCGTGGATGCGATCGTGGATGTGCTGACAGCCAAGTGCCTGTCCGCGCTAAAGCAGACCGGCTTGAAACGCCTGGTGATCGCTGGTGGCGTGGGCGCGAACGCTCAGCTGCGCGCGTCGCTGAATGCGGCAGCCAAGAGGAAGCACTTCAAGGTCTACTATCCGGAACTGGAATTCTGCACCGATAACGGCGCAATGATTGCCTTCGCCGGCGCCATGCGCTTGCAGATCAATCCGCAGGCGGCGCAGCGCGATTATTCCTTCAACGTTCGTCCGCGTTGGCCGCTGGACGAACTGCGGGTCATTTGATCAGGCGAGCAGCCAGGCGCTCAGGCCTACCAGGGCCAGCAGGCCGGCTGCGATACCGGTACGCATGCCGGTGTGGTTCATTTGCTGGCGCACCATCTCGTGACGGTTCGGCTTGTCTTCCCGCTTTGCATCTTTAATAACCTCGTGCTGCTGTACTTCGGTACCCATCAGGTGTCTCCATTTGTATAGACCACAAATGTAGCAGCAGAGTGGATCTGCTGCCACACTTTTGTGCGTTGCTATGCAGCAAAACGTTGTGCCGGATGCCCTTGCCGCTGGTGCAGGAACTGCAGGACGCTGGTCCGGTAGTCAAGATATAGCCCATCCTGGGCCAGGAGCAGCCGGTCGCGCGGACGCTCCAGCCGCACTTTGACGATGCCGCCGATGGTCGCCGCCGGTCCATTTGTCATCATGATAATACGATCGGACAGCAACACCGCCTCATCCACATCATGCGTCACCATCACCACTGTGGCGCCCGTGGCGGCGACAATGCGCATCAACTCATCCTGCAGGTGGGCGCGCGTCAGCGCGTCCAGGGCGCCGAACGGTTCGTCCATCAGCAGTACCTTGGGCTCGATCGACAGTGCACGGGCGATGCCGACACGCTGCTTCATGCCGCCCGAAATCTCATTGGGCCGCTTGCCGCCTGCTGCCGCCAGTCCCACCAGCTCCAGCGCCTGCCAGGTGCGTTCCTCCAGTTGCGCACGAACCTCCTTGCCGCCGAATACCCGCTCCACCGCCAGGTAGATGTTTTCAAAACAGGTCAGCCAGGGCAGCAGTGAATGGTTCTGGAACACCACGGCACGCTCCGGCCCGGGCCCGGCGATTTCGCGTCCGCTGCACACCAGGACTCCGCTGCTTGGCAGGTTCAGGCCAGCGATCAGGTTGAGCAGCGTGGATTTGCCGCAGCCTGAGTGGCCGATCAGGGTGATGAATTCGCCCTGTTCCACTGTCAGGTTGATGTCGTTCAGCGCATGGAACTGGCCGAAGTGGACATGGACCTGGCTGATATCGATGAATTTCGACGTCATCTCATTTCTCCTCGTAGCTGAAGGCTTTGGCCAGCGCAATCAACGCCAGCTCCAGCAGCAGACCGACCACGCCGATCACGCCAATGGCGATCAGGATGTGCGGCACATTCAGGTTATTCCACTCGTCCCACACCCAGAAGCCAATGCCTACGCCGCCGGTCAGCATTTCGGCGGCGACGATTACCAGCCATGCAGTACCGATGGCAAGCCGCACACCGGTCAGCATGTAGGGCAGCACGGACGGCAGCAATATCTTCGTCGCCACCTTCCATTCCGACAGGTTCAGCACGCGCGCCACGTTCAGGTAATCCTGCGGCACGCGCTGCACGCCGACGGCGGTGTTGACGATCATCGGCCAGATCGAGCAAATGAAGATGGCCCAGATCGCGGCTGGATCGGCGGCCTTGAACAGCAGAAGGCCAATCGGCAGCCAGGCCAGCGGCGACACGGGCTTCAGCAGGCTGATTAATGGGCTGAACATGCCGTACACGAAGCTGAAGCGGCCAATCAGGAAGCCAAGCGGGATACCAACCAGCGCCGCCAGGCCAAAGCCCAGCGCCACGCGGCGCAGCGACGCGAGGATGTTCCAGCCTATGCCCTGGTCGTTCGGACCTTTGCGGTAGAACGGATCGGCAAACAGCTTGAGCGCCTCATGCCAGGTTTCCAGCGGCGTGGGGAACCCTTCATTACGCACCGCCAGTATCTGCCACACCAGCACCAACAGCGCCAGGCCGAGCAGCGGCGGCAGGATCTTCAGCACAACAGGCCGCAGCCGCCCACCCTCCGGCGCCAGCCGTACTCCTTTCGCCGCCAAGCGCGCTCGGCGCGAAGGTGCGCGCACCTCGTCCGCCGGCGGCACCGCGCTGGCGCCGCCAATCGTTTCGTAGACCGTACTCATAAGCCTGCCCCTTACGCCTTGATTTTGAATGAATCGGCATAGGCCTTGGGATGCTTGCCATCCCAAACCGCGCCGTCGATCATCTTCACGCTACGCAGCGCCGACTTCGGCACGCTCACCTTTGCCATGCTGGCCGCGTCCTTATAGACCTCGATCTGGTTCACCTGCGTGGCGACAGCCAGGTAATCCGGCTCCGCTTTGAGCAGGCCCCAGCGCTTTTGCTGCGTCAGGAACCACATGCCGTCGCTCAGGTAAGGGAAATTCACCTCGCCGTCATTGAAGAACTTCATGTAGTTGGGATCGTCCCAGGTTTTGCCCAGGCCATTCTGATAGCGCCCCAAGATGCGCTGGCCGATCACGTCGACGGTCGTGTTGACGTAGGATTTGTCGGCAATGGCTTCGGCCATTTTCACCTTGTTCGACAGGGACGCGTCGATCCAGCGCCCGGCCTCCAGCACCGCCGCGACCAGCGCGCGCGCGGTATTGGGATACTTCTTCACCCACTCCGCGCTGGTGCCCAGGACCTTCTCAGGATGGTCGCGCCAGATATCCTGCGTGGTTGTCGCAGTGATGCCGATGCCGTCCACAATGGCGCGATGATTCCACGGCTCGCCGACGCAGAAGCCATCCATGTTCCCGATCCGCATATTCGCCACCATCTGCGGCGGCGGCACGGTGATCATCTTTGCGTCCTTCATCGGGTTGATGCCGTACGAAGCAAGCCAGTAGTACAGCCACATCGCGTGCGTGCCGGTGGGGAAGGTCTGCGCAAAAGTATATTCGCGCTGCTCCGTGCGCATCACCTTTGCCAGCGAGGCGCCATCGACAGCGCCTTTCTCGGCAAGCTTCTTCGACAGCGTGATCGCCTGGCCATTGTGATTCAGGTTCATCAGCACCGCCATGTCCTTCTTCGGACCGCCGGCGCCGAGCTGCACGCCATATATCAGTCCATACAGCACATGGGCTGCATCAAGTTCGCCGTTCACCAGCTTGTCGCGCACGGCGGGCCAGGACGCTTCCTTGCTCAAAACGATCTTGATGCCGTACTTCTTATCGAAGCCCAGCACGGACGCCATCACTACCGATGCGCAATCGGTGAGCGGAATGAAGCCGACCCTGACTTCTTCCTTTTCCGGCTTATCGGAGCCTGCGGCCCAGGCGTAATTCGATAACGCTGTCGCAGCGCCCGTAGCAAGCAGGCGGCGACGGGTAAGGCTGAACGTGCGATCCATCACTATCCCCGGTGAGTAAATAATGGGGATACTGCAAGCGCCGTGCCACCCCGCTTTCAGAGGGAAAGCGGGTGGAAATCCAGCACCGCCTTTGTGCGCCGCACCAAACTGGCGCTGTCAGCGCACCGGGTGCAGCCTCGGATCGGTGCGCAAACGCTCGGCCATCAGGTCTACGAAGCTGCGGATGCGGGTCGAGCCCTGCCGGCTGTCGCGGTGAATGATATGGACAGGCACAGCCGGTGTGGCATAGTCCTGCAGCACCTCCACCAGTTCGCCCGCCTCGAGCAAGGCGGCCGCCTGGTAGGACAGCAGGCGTGCGATGCCAAAGCCGCTTCGCACCGCTTCAATGGCTGAGTCATTATTATTCACGCCCAGGCGCGGCTTGACCCTGAGCGACTGACTGCTGCCGCCGTGATGGAAACGCCAATCCGGCGGCACGCTGGAGCCGGACGAGGCGACGATGGTGTGCTGCGCCAGCTCTTGCGGCGTGGCCGGCGCGCCATGTTTCGCAATATAAGAAGGTGAGGCAATGATCATGCGCCGCACCTGCCCGACCGGAATCGCGCGCATGGTCGAATCGGGCAGTTCGCCGATGCGGATGCCAACGTCGATTCCCTCCTCCAGCAGGTTGGTCAGGCGGTCGACGAAGACAGTGGAGACATCCATCGCAGGATAGCGCTGCAGGTATTCGACAATGCCCGGCATGACGTACAGGCGGCCGAACAGCACCGGGGCGGTAACGGCCAGGTGGCCGCGGGGCGCGGCATTGATACCGGCCACCGCATCGTCGGCCTCGTCGACTTCCGCAATGATGCGGCGCGCATCATCCAGGTAGCGCTGGCCGGCTTCCGTCACGCGCACATGGCGCGTCGTGCGGTCCAGCAGCTTGACGCCCAGCCGCTCTTCCAGCGCCGCGACCGCGCGCGTGACGGCCGGCGGCGACATGCCCAGGCGGCGCGCACCTGCCGCGAAGCCCTGCTCCTCGGCCACCGCCACATAGACGGTCATCAGGTAAAGGCGGTCCATTTGCGTTTCATCATGAAGTCGATAAAGTGCCGCACACGTATCGGCATGCGGCTGCGCTGCGGATAGTACATGTAAACCGCCGCATTCGCCGTAACCTGGCCAGGCAGCAGCTGCACCAGCCGGCCCTCCGCCAGGTCGCGCTCCACCATATACAGCGCCAGCTGGCCGATGCCCACGCCGGCGCGCACCGCTTCCACCTCGCCTTCCGCGGTATTGAAGGTCGCCACGCAGGGCACGTCCTGGTAGACCGTGCCGCCCTGCCCTTTCAACTCCCACGGAATGACGCGGCCCGTGTTCGGTTGGCGGAAACCGGTGCAGCGGTGCCGCTGCAGGTCTTCCAGCGTGCGCGGCGCACCGTGGCGTTCGATATAGCCGGGCGAGGCGCAAATATGCAGGGGGATCCTGCCGAGCTGGCGCGCAACCAGGTTGCGCTCCGGCGGATTCCCCGCACGGAAGCCGACGTCGATCTTCTTCTCGATCAAGTCGGTGAAGTGGTCGTCGAACAGCATGTCGAAATGCGCGCCCGGATACCGCTCCTGGAATTCGCGCAGCAGGGGCGCCAACACCACGGTACCGAGGGACGTGGGCGCGGCAACCCGGATCATGCCTTCCACTGCCTCGCGGCTGTTCCGCACGTGGTCCAGCGCCTCGTCCAGCAGGCGCAGGCCGGGGTTGGCCAGCTCGAACAGGCGCTGGCCCTCGTCGGTCAGGCTCAGGCTGCGGGTAGTCCTGTGGAACAGGCGCACGCCGAGGTATTCCTCCAACTGGCGGATCGCCTTGCTCACTGCCTGCGCCGAGAGGCCGGCCCCCACTGCCGCCCGGCTGAAACTGCCGGCGTGCACGACGCCGATGAATAGTGTGATGACGCGGGCCTTGTCCATCATTTACAACTCAAAGTTGAAAATCAATCAGCTTTACCATCGCTAGTGTAACAGCCTGCCGACGCCTACCATTCCCTTCACCAACCACCCACCTGAAGGAGCAATATCATGGCAAACAAAGTCTGGTTCATCACTGGCGCATCGCGCGGCTTCGGCTTGCTGATTGCGCGCGACGCCCTGGCGCGCGGCGATGCCGTAGTAGCTGCCGCCCGCAACCCGCAAGCGGTAGTCGAAGCTTTGGGCGTGCATCCCAGACTGCTGCCGGTGCAGCTGGACGTCACCCGGGAAGCTGCTGCCGTCCTCGCCGCCCAGGCCGCAATCGAACGCTTCGGCCGCATTGATGTGCTGGTGAATAACGCCGGCTACGGCATTCTCGGCGCCGTCGAGGAAACGTCGGCAGATGAAGTGCGCCGCAATTACGAAACCAATGTCTTCGGCCTGCTGCACGTGAGCCGCGCGGTGCTGCCGGCCATGCGCAGGCAGCGCAGCGGCCACGTGATCAACATTTCCTCGCTGGGCGGCTACCAGGCGTATCACGGCTGGGGCGTCTACGGTTCCACCAAGTTTGCGGTGGAGGGCTTGAGCGAAGCCATGGCACAGGAACTGGCCCCGCTCGGCGTGCATGTCACCGTGGTCGAGCCGGGTTTCTTCCGCACCGATTTCCTCGACGCCACCTCGCTGGTGGAGACCGCAAAGCGCATCGATGACTACCAGCACACGGTCGGCGCCATGCGCGACTTTGCTGCGGGCGCCAATCACGCGCAACCGGGCGATCCGGCCAGGTTGTCGCAGGCGCTGCTGAAACTGGCCGACGCAGCCCAGCCGCCGCTGCGCCTGCAACTGGGCAGCGACGCCGTCGCCCGCGCCTACGCCAAGCACCGGCAGGTCGAGCAGGAACTGGCGCGATGGAAGGAGCTGGCCCTATCGACCGACTTCGGGCAGCCGGCCAGGCCGGCCGCTTAAGTCCCGGGCAACCTGGTCCCGCAGCTCTTGCAGAAACGCGCCGCCTGCTCATGGTCGCCGGCCAGGCAGGCGGTGCAGGTGCGGTGCGAGCGGCGCTGCTGGCTGATTTCCGCGCTGATGATGCCGGTCGGGACGGCAAGAATGCCCCACCCCAGCAGCATCATGAAGGATGCGATGGCACGCCCCAGGTCCGTCTTCGGCACCAGGTCGCCAAAGCCCACGGTGGTCACAGCGGAAATCGCCCAGTAGACGGCAGTGGGAATGCTGGTGAAGCCGTGTGCCGGCCCTTCGACCACGTACATGGCGGTCCCCAGCAGGAACACGACCATGAACACTACCGACAGGAAGATCAGGATCTTGCGCCGGCTGGCCAGCAAGGCCCGTCCCAGCATGCCGTATTCCTCGATGTAGAGCGTGAGCTTGAGGATACGGAACATGCGTAGCAGGCGCAGGATCCGCACATTGAGCAGCACATGCGCGCCGGGAAGGAACAGCGCCATATAGCTTGGCAGCACCGCCAGCAAATCGATCATGCCAAAGAAGCTGCGGGCATAGCGCAGCGGGTGCCGCACGCACAGCAGGCGGCTGATGTACTCAATGGTGAACAGCACCGTAAAGAACCACTCTGCCGCGAACAGCCAGTCGCCATAGTCGCGCGCCACCACGGACACGCTGGACAGCACCACGGTCGTGACGCTCAGCAGGATGGCACCGATCAGCGCCAGGTCGAAGGCCATGCCGGCCGGCGTATCGGACTCGAAAATGACGGAATACAGCTTCTCGCGCCAGCCGCCTTCCGGACGTCCAAAGCGCTGGTGCGGGTCATAAGTCTTCACTGTGCGCTCCCCAGCAAATCAGCACGCGGCATGCCCCATGCGGGCACGCTGAACGGGCAATCCGCTTTCGCCGCCAGCAACAGCGTCGTGAAATTGCCGCGTGGCGAGCTGGAAAAACGCAGGTCGCTGGCCTGCGACTCATCCACAGCGGGCATGCGCGCAAAGCGCAACCATGCCGCGAGCTGGCAATCGGTCGCCGCCCGTGTGCGCAAGGCCGCCACATCGCCCTGCCACGAGCCGGAAAGCAGCACGCCCGGCACGGTACCGGCCATTTCCTGCGCCGCATCGGCCGACAATGCGGCGGGACATTCGCGCGGCGGCAGCATGGACGGCGCCAGGCTCAGATGTCCGCGCCGCAGCTGGTAAGCCTTCCCGTCCGACTCGATCGACGTAAAGCTCCAGCACAGCGGCTGTGCCGGATAAGCAGTCAGCGCCACGTCCAGCACGCGCGCCTGCGGATGTTGCAGCGCCAGCGCCGCCGTCACTGCCTGGCGCGCCTTTGACGAGGCCGAGGTCTGGATACCGACGAACGCCAGCACCATGCCAAGCGCCAGCAGCAGCGCGCGCCGGCTCTGCATATGCATGAAGCGCAGCGCCGCCACCGCCGCGCCCAGCGCGACCAGGGCTGCGAACGAAATCCAGCCAAGATAGCCATGCATCGTCACATACAGCAGGATCACCGGCAATACGGACAACAGCACGATACGCATCCTGCGCGAGGGCGCAGCCATCGCCAACGGCACCCCGAACGCCACCCAGAACACCGGTTCGATGATGTAGACCATATCGCCGAAATACCAGGTGCCGCTGAACGGATAAAAGGGATGGACGCCGTAGTTGTTCATGAAGTCCATACCGAGGTGCAGCAGGAAGCCGGCGGCCAGCGCCAGCAGCAGCCCGCGCCTGGCATCGCGGCTCTCGCGCAGCAGCGCACGCGCATTGGGCCACAGGGCCCACAACAGGGCGAGCAGCAGCAAAGCCTGCGGCAGCAGGTACAGCAAGGTATGCGTGTGCCCCCGATGGTGCAGCAAATAGCCCAGCGGCGCCGGCGCCAGCCGGGTGAATACCAGGTCAAGGTCGGGGAAATTACTGGCCAGCGCGCAAGCCGTCAACAGCAGGCGATGGCGCGTTCGATGGCGTGCCGGATCGTCTTCCGCCGGCAGCGAGCGCTGGACCAGTTCGCCGACACCAAGGCCGACAACAGAATGTGTGATGTTATCCATGCTTAATGAAAGTCGGGGTCAGCTCCGGCAATCGGACATTTGCCTTCGGCAAATGTCCGATTGCCGGAGCTGACCCCGACTTTCAACAATTAATGTTCGACCTCGACGCCGTGCCAGAAGGCGATGCGGTCCTTGATATTGTGGGCCGCTTCCTTTGGCGATGGGTAGTACCAGGCGGCGTTGGCGTTCACCTTGCCATCCACTACCACGTTGTAATAGCTGGCCACACCCTTCCACGGGCACAGCGTGGTGTGCTGGCTTGGCTGGAGATAGTCCTGCTTCACACGCGATGGCGGGAAATAAATATTGTGTTCGACGATCTCGACTTCGCTGCTATCGGCTTCCGCAATCACGGCGCCATTCCAAATTGCCTTCGGCATGCAAACTCCTGTCCTGTTCAACTTTCCACACGGTTGCGGCCATTGGCTTTGGCGCGGTACAGCGCGGCGTCCGCCTGCTTCAGCAGCATCTCGGCATCATCAATATCCATGTGATTGAAGGAGCCGACGCCAAGGCTGGCCGTCACCGCTACCGTGCGCGCACCGGCGCTGTGCACCTGGGCTTCGATCCGCCACCGCAACGTCTCTGCGAACTTGCGCGCTCCTGCGAGCGGTGTGTTCGGCAACAGGATACACAATTCTTCGCCGCCGTAGCGTCCAGCCACGTCGATGACCCGTATGTTTTCGCGCACTAAGCGGCCGATCGCGGCCAGCACTGCATCGCCAAGCTGGTGGCCGAACTCATCGTTGATGTGCTTGAAGCGGTCGACGTCCAGCGTCACGGCCGACAGCGGCGTGCGGAAGCGGCGCGTGCGCGCCACCTCGAACCGCAGGCGGTTCATCAGCGAGCGGCGATTATGCAGGCCGGTCAGCTCATCGGTGGTGGCCAGGGTTTCCAGCTCATCCATCGAAGCTTGCAGCGCCTTTTCCTTGGCGCGCAGCTCGAACAGCGCCATGGCCTGGCGCGCCAGCTTGCGCAACATGTCGCGCTGGGAAGGCGACAGGCGGCCGGGCTTGCTGTCCATGACGCACAGCGTGCCGATCGCGAAGCCGTCGCTGCTGGTCAGCGGCACGCTGCTGTACATGCGCATGAAGGGCGCTTCCGTGGTCAGGGGCATGCCTGCGGTGCGGGCATCCTTGCTCAGGTCGCAAATCTCGGTAGCGTCGTCGCCCAGCACGGCCAGCGAACAGTAGCATTGGCTGCGCGGCATGGCGCTGGCTGCCAGCCCGGTGGACGACTTGACCAAGGCGCGCTCGGCGCCGACCAGGGTGATAAAGGCATAGGGGACGTCGCAAACCCTGGCAGCCAGCTCGGTCAGGAAGGTGAAGTCTTCGGTCGCTGGCGCATCCAGTGCGTCGTAGCGGCGCAGCGCAGACAGGCGATTGTGCTCGTCCGCCTGCCGCGGGTACAGGGTTGTGATGATTTTTTCTGCGGCAGACATGCTCTCTCCCTTGTTACTATACCAAGTGTAACAAGGTTGTTAGCAAGTTAATAGTCTTTATTTGGCAGCCACTATTTGGCGCAGCGCCCGCTCGAAGGCTTCCGGCGGCTGTCCGCCGGAAATCAAGTGCTTTTCGTTGATGATCACAGCCGGCACCGACTGGATGCCGTTGCGGTGATAGAAGTGTTCCATATCGCGCACTTCCTGTGCGTAGCGGCCCGATGACAGCACTTGCACGGCTTCCGCTTCGTCCAGGCCGACCTTGCCGGCCACCTGCACCAGCAGGGTGCGCGAACTCGGGTCCTGGCCGCGCGTGAAGTAGGCGTCGAACAATGCCTTCTTCAGCTCTTTCTGCTTGCCGTGCTCCCCTGCCCAATGCAGCAGCCGGTGGGCATCGAAAGTGTTGTAAATGCGGCTGCGCATGCCCATGGCGAAATCGAAACCGACATCGGCGCCGCGCTGGCGGATCATCTCGCGGGTTTGTTCTTGCTGGGCGGGACTGGCGCCGTATTTCTGGCGCAGGTGCTCGGTGATGTCCTGCCCCTCCGGAACCATATGCGGGTTCAGCTCGAAGGGCTGGAAGTGGATTTGCGCCTGGACACTGTCGCCAAGGCGGGACAGTGCCACTTCCAGGCTGTTCAGCCCGATCGCACACCAGGGACAAGAGACGTCGGAAACGAAGTCGATGCGGATCGGGGTCGTAGTCATGGTTTTCTAGGCCTTGTTCTTGGCTTTGCTGCCGATGCGGCTTTCTTTGCCAGCAATAAGGTTAGCAATATTTTTGGCATGGCGCCAAATCAGCAGGCCGCTCATGACCAAGACGGCAGCCAATTGCGGCTCGGCGCCGAACAACAGGCCGTAGTAGAACGGTGCAAACACGGATGCGATCAGGGCAGCCAGCGAGGAGTAGCGGAAGGCGTAAGCCACCACCAGCCAGGTCACCAGGGTTGCCAGACCCAGCCACACGTTCAGCGCCAGCAGCACGCCCAGCGCAGTGGCCACACCCTTGCCGCCGACGAATTTGAAGAACACCGGCCACAAGTGGCCAACAAACACGGCCACCGCCACCAGGGAGATGGCTTGGTCCGCCTGGCTGCCCAGGCCCAGTTGCTGCTGGTAATGGTCCACCAGGAACACGGCCAGCCAGCCCTTGAAGGCATCCCCGATCAAGGTCCAGATGGCGGCGCCCTTGTTACCGCTGCGCAGCACGTTGGTCGCGCCGGGATTGCCGGAACCATAGGTACGCGGATCGGCCAGGCCGTAGAACTTGCTCACCACCACGGCGAAGGAAATCGAGCCGATCAGGTAAGCGGCAATAATCAGAAGCAAAGTAGTCATAAATCCCCAGGATTCGTTGTTTTTATATGCGGCAGCGACTATACACCATACCGCCCGGCGCGGGCGGTGGCGCGCCACGCCAATCTTATCAATCAGCCAATGCGCACTGCACCGGCTTGGCCGCCAGCACGTCCGTCAGCACAGTTGGCTTGATACCAATCAGGAAGCCGCGGCGGCCGCCATTGATATAAATCGTTTCCAGGCCGAGGATGCTTTCCTCCACATACACCGGCATCGCCTTCCTGGTGCCGAACGGCGACGTACCGCCCACCAGATAGCCGGAATGACGCTGCGCCACCTCGGGCTTGCAGGGCTCGACGGATTTGCAGCCGATATTGCGGGCCAGGTTCTTGGTCGAGACCTTGCAGTCGCCGTGCATCAGCACGATCAGCGGCCGCGCCGCTTCGTCCTGCATCACCAGGGTCTTCACCACCTGGTGCTCATTGACGCCAAGCTCGCGCGAAGAGACGGCAGTGCCGCCATGCTCTTCGTACTCATAAGGATGTTCGGAAAATGCGACTTTGTGCTTGCGCAGTAATGCTGTCGCCGGGGTTTCGGAAATGTGCTCTTTTTTTGCCATGCCGTGATACGCTAGTGCCAAGAGAGGAGTTTCTAATTATGCAGCAAGAAATTCGCTTTGCCACCTTCAATGTCTGCAACCTTGCCCCGCCAGGGGCGAAACTGTACGACAACCTGCAGCCTTTGACGGAGCGGGAGTATCGGGCCAAGGCGGAATGGACTGCGCAGCAACTGGACCAGCTCGATGCCGACGTGATCGGCTTCCAGGAAATCTTCTCGCAGGAAGCCTTGCGCGACGTCCTCTCGCGCACGCGCAAATACCGCGATGCGGTGCATGCCGGCTTCGATCCCGATCCGCATGCTGCCCGCCTGACGCCCAATGTGGCGCTGGTGTCGCGCCTGCCCCTGGCTGCGGCGCCGGAAGTATATGCCAACTTCCCGGAAGGTGTGCCTGCCGATTCCGGCCTGCCGGAGTCGGACCGTTTCGCGCGGGCGCCCCTGCACGCCCAGATCGTCCTGCCCAACGAGGTGGTGGTGGATGTCATCGTGGTGCACCTGAAGTCGCGCCGGCCCGACTACCGCAGCGGCGACACCTCGGAAGACCCGCTGCACCTGGCCATGGCCAGCCTGCGCTCGCTGGTGTGGCGCGGCACGGAAGCGGTGGCCTTGCGGGTATTGTTAAGCAAGATGATGCGCGAATCGCGCCGCCCTTGCATCGTACTGGGGGACTTCAACGACACCGCCGATGCAGTGACCACCACCATCGTGCTTGGCAACGGCGGCGGCATGATTCCAGGCGACGAGCGCCGCGGCCGCATGTACGATGCCAACCAGATCCAGCTGCGGCAAGACCACCTGCGCCACGTGGCCTACACCAGCATCCACGAGGGCCACTACTCCACCATCGACCACGTGCTGGTGTCGGAGGAATTCAACCCGGCCTCCCCGCGCGCGATTGGCGAAGTGCTGGACGTCAGCTACTTCAACGACCACTTGCGCCAGGAGCGGCCCGAGGTCTCCGACCACGGCCAGGTGCTGGTGCGGCTGCGGCTGCGCTAGGCGGTCCCAGCGAATCGCCGCTTGCGGCATTAGAGGCCGGCCGCGCTGGCCAGGTGGCCCTGGTATTGGTCGCAGCCCAGTTCGCGCAAGAGCTGGAGCTGGTCCTCGGTTTCGACGCCTTCGGCGATGACAGTCATATCGAGGCTGCGCGCCATGGCGATGATGGTGCGAATGGCGGTGGCGTCGGTGCCGTGGTCGAAGAACGACTGGGCGATCTTGAGCTTGTCGATCGGACTGTCCTTCAACTGCCCCAGCCGCGAGTAGCCGGTGCCAAAGTCGTCGATGGAAAGCCGCACGCCAAGCCCGCGCAATTTTCCCAGCACGGCTTCCGTCCGGGCGCCGCCCTGCATCAGCATGGCCTCGGTCAGTTGCAGCTCCAGCAACTGCGCCGGCAAGCCGGCCGTACGCAAGGCATCGCCTACGCAGTCCGGCAAATCCTTGTGCACGAACTGCGCCGGCGCCAGGTTGACCGACACCATCAGCTCCCGCCCCTGGTCCCGCCAGGCGCGCGCATGGCGGCAGGCCTCCCGCAGCACCCAATTGCCGATGGCCACCATCATGCCCGCCTCGGTGGCGACCTCGATGAAGCGCTCCGGCAGCAGCACACCCAGGTCGGGATGGCGCCAGCGCACCAGCGCCTCCATCCCGACCACGGCACCGCTGGCGATCTCCACCTCCGGCTCGAACGCCAGCTCGAACTGCTGCTCGGCAAGCGCACGCCGCAAGCCCTGTTCCAGCCCGGAACGCTCCACGATGCGGGCGTTCATCTCGCCGCCGAAGAACTGGTAGCCGTTGCGGCCTTCCTGCTTGGCGTGGTACATGGCGATATCCGCATGCTTCAGCAGGCTGTCGATCTCGTCCCCATCGGCGGGAAACATGGCAATCCCGATCGAACCCGAGACATGGGCTATGTGCTCGCCCAGCACGAATTCCTGTTCCAGCGCACGCAGCACCGTGTCCGCTGCATGGGCCGCCCCTTCCGGCCCCGCCACATCCGACAATACGATAATGAACTCATCGCCTCCCTGCCGGCTCACCGTGTCGGCTTCACGCACGCAATGCACCAGCCGGCTGGCCACCTCCTTCAGCAGCCGGTCGCCCACCGAATGCCCCAGGGTGTCGTTGACCATCTTGAAGCGGTCGAGGTCAACGAACAGCACCGCCAGCATGGCATGGTTGCGGCGCGCGGCAGCCAGTGCCAGCCGCAGGCGGTCCAGCAGCAGCACCCGGTTCGGCAGATCGGTCAGGAAGTCGTGCTCGGCCAGGTGGCGCGTGTGTTCCTCGGACTTCTTGCGCTCGGTGATATCGGTGACGGTGCCCATATAGTTGCTGACGCGGCCCGCGCTGTCGCGGATTGCGCTGATGCTGGTCCAGCAGGGAAAGAGCGCCCCGCCCTGCTTGCGGCCCCAGGATTCGCCTTCCCAATGGTCGCTGGCATCGACCTGCGCCCATACTTCGCGGTAGAACGAATCGTCGTGCACGCCGGAGCGGAACAGGCTGACCGGCTTGCCCAGCATGTCCTGCGGCGCGAAACCGGTAATGTCCGTGAAGGCACGGTTGAGGGCAATCACGCGCCGTCCCCGGTCGGTCAGCACGATGGCATCGCGGCTGTTCTCGAACACTTGCGCCGCCAGGTACAGGGTGCGCTCGGCGCGCTTGCGTTCGGATATATCGCGCACCACCGCATAGTACAAACTGCTGCCGTCGAGGGAGATGGCGGTCAGCAATACTTCAGCCCAGAACAGCGTGCCCTCGCCATCCACATACTGCCATTCGCTGCGCGCATTGCCCCGCTGCTTCGCCTCATCGGCCATGCGCGCCTCCGCTTCCGCCGAGAGCATGCCTGACGGTTGCGTCATCGGCGAGAAGTCGTGCAGGAAGCCTCCGACCAGGCGCTCCGGCCCTTCGCTCTTGAACAGCCCTACCGCAGCCGGGTTGGCCTCTTCCACCATGCCGTCGCGCAACAGGAAGATGGCGTCGCTGGACCGTTCGAACATGTGATGAAAGTTTGCGCCTGCCGCCTTCAAGGCATCGAAGTCCTTGCACCGCTGTGTGACATCGACTTCCATGCAAAAAATCTGCGCCAGCCCGCCGTCATGCCAGACCGGGATGCATGTTGAGTACACCCAAAGTTCGCGGCCGTCGCCTGTTTTGATTTGCCAGTCACCTGACGGCGGGCATCGGCCGCTGCGCCAGACTTCTTCCAGCATCGCGTCATGCTCATCCTGCCGGTCGCCATGCGAACACAGCTTGGACCTGCATTGGCCGACCGCTGACTCAACCGTAAGGCCGAGCATATCGGCGCATGCCTGGTTGCAGAACTGCATCACCCCATCACGATCCAAACTGCATACCGCGACTGACGGGGTCAACTCAAGCGCCGCGACCATCCTTGCGATCAGGTCGAGCGCAGCGTGGGCGGGCGTCAACGCATGGGGCAAGGGGGGCATGGTGGTACGCATAATCCCATTTTTGCCACCGGGGGCGGCGCGCCGGTTGCGATGTATCAAAGGTGCGCCAGAAGCTGCGGCTCCATCCCCGCTTTTTGCATTTCAGGTCGCCGTTTATGCGCTTTATCGCATTCCCATGGCTGCTGGACTTGTTAAAACCTACAGTGACACCATCGCAACCCGCGCCAGCGGACAACTTTAACGAAGAGACAATAATGAGCCCACAACCCGTGCACATGAAATCCCCGAAACGCTGGCGCCTTCCCCTGATCGGCCTGGTGGTGCTGGGCCTGGCCGGGGGCGGCTGGGCCGTCATGAAAGCGCGCGCCAAGCCGGCCGAAGCGCCGAAAGCCACGGCCGCCACGCCGGCGCCAGTGCTGGAACTGGCCAGTGCCGACGTGGCCGCCATCGATACGCGTGCGCTGTCGGTCGGCCTCCCACTGTCGGGTTCGCTAATCCCGGTCCAGCAGGCCACGATCAAATCCAAGGTGTCCGGCCAGGTGCAGCAAGCGGCGCTGCGCGAAGGGGTCTCGGTGCAGGAAGGCCAGGTGCTGGCCCGCCTCGACCAGGCCGACCTGACGGCGCGCCTGGCCCAGCAGCAGGCCATGCTGGAGGAAGCGCAGGCCAGGCTGAGCATGGCGCAGAAAAACGAATACAACGCGAAAGCGCTGCTGTCGCAGAAATTCATCTCGCAAACCAGCTTCGACACCACGGCCAATGCCGTCGCGCTGGCGCATGCCAATGTCAAATCTGCTACCGCCCTGGTCGAACTGGCCCGCATCGCGCTGAACGACAGCGTGATCCGTGCCCCGATCGGCGGGATCATCTCCAAACGTCATGTGCAGGCGGGCGATAAGGTCGCGCCTGACATGCCCGTCTACACCATCGTCGGCCTGCAGGAGCTGACGCTGGAAGCGCAGGTGCCGACTACCGACATCCCGCGCGTGAAAGTCGGCCAGCAAGTCAGCTTCCAGGTCGACGGCTTCGCCAGGCGCGAATTCAGCGGCAAGGTGGCCCGCATCAACCCGACCACGGAAGCCGGCTCGCGCGCCATGCTGGTCTACATCTCGGTGCCGAACGCCGACGGCGTGCTGCGCGGCGGCATGTTCGCCAAGGGCAATATCACCACCGAGCGCACCAGGGAGGCGCCGATGGTTCCCCTGGCTGCCCTGCGAGAGGAAGCGGGCAAGCAGGTGGTCTACAAGATCGCCGATGGCATCGTTGTGTCGCAGCCGGTCAGCCTTGGCCTGCGCAGCGAGGACGTGGGCCTGGCCGAAGTGACCGGAGGCCTGGACAAGGGCGCCAACGTCATCATCTCCAGGCTGGAAGGGGTGAAACCGGGCGCCAAGGTCAAGCTGGCGGCGCCGGCAAGCGCTCCCGCCGCCAAGCCGGCCATGTTGGCAGCGGCTAAAGGCTAAGGGACGCCGCCATGTGGATTACGAAAATCTCGATCCGCCAGCCGGTCTTTGCCACCATGGTGATGGTGGCGCTGATGGTGCTCGGCATCTTCTCTTACAAGGGCCTCGGCGTGGAATCCATGCCGAATGTTTCGTTCCCGTTTGCCGCGATCGAAGTGGTCTACCCGGGCGCCTCGCCCGAAGCGGTGGAAAACGACATCACGCGCCCGATCGAGGACATCGTCAACACCGTATCGGGCGTCAAGACCATCCGCTCGAACTCGTGGGAAGGCAAGTCCGGCGTCTATGTCGAATTCGAACTGTCCACCAATATGGACAAGGCGATGCAGGATATGCGCGACAAGATCGCACTGGTGCGCCCGAAATTCCCGCGCGAAGCCAAAGAACCCTTCATCGCCCGCGCCGAAGGCGAGAACGACCAGCCCATCGTCAGCCTGTCGTTCATCTCGGACAAGCGCAGCCTGCGCGAACTGTCCACCATGACCGACCAGATCCTGGCCAAGCGCTTCCAGGGCGTGCCCGGCGTGGGCCAGGTGCGCGTGTTCGGCACCACCAAGCGCCAGATGCTGGTCAGCCTGCGCCCTGCCGATATGCGTGCGCAGGGTGTCGGCGTCGATGAGGTAATGCGCGCCATCCAGAACACCAACGCCAACCTGCCGGCCGGCCGCCTGACTGCAGACGTCACTGAAACCCTGGTGCGCGTCGAGGGTAAGCTGAAGGAGGCGCAGGAGTTCAACAAGATTATCGTCGCGCGCCGCGCCAATGGCCCGGTCTATCTGGACCAGGTGGCCGATGTGATCGACGGCGAGGCCGAGGAGCAGTCGATCTCGCGCGTCAACGGCAAGCGCGCCGTATCGCTGGACATCACCAAGGTGCAGGACGCCAACGTGGTCGAAGTCGGCAGCGGCATCCTGAAAGTGGTGGAGAACCTGCGCAAGACCCTGCCGGAAGACATCCAGATCAAGGTGATGGATTCGCAGTCCGAGCGCGTGCAAGCGCAGCTCGACAACGTGAAGCGCACCATCATCGAAGGCGCAATCCTGACCATGGTGATCGTGTTCTTCTTCCTGCACTCGTGGCGCTCGACCGTCATCACCGGCCTGACGCTGCCGATCTCGGTGCTGGCGTCCTTCATCGCCATGAAGGCTTTCGGCTTCACGCTGAATTTCCTGACGCTGATGGCGCTGTCGCTGTGCATCGGCCTGCTGATCGACGACGCCATCGTGGTGCGTGAAAACATCGTGCGCCACCTCGGCTTCGGCAAGCATCACCGCAAGGCGGCAGAGGACGGCACCAATGAAATCGGTATCGCCGTGATGGCCACCACCTTCGCGATCGTCGCCGTGTTCGTGCCGGTAGCCTTCATGGAAGGCATCATCGGCCGCTTCTTCCTGCAGTTCGGCGTGACCGTGACGGTGGCCGTGCTGGTATCGCTGTTCGTCTCCTTTACGCTGGACCCGATGCTGTCGTCGGTGTGGCACGACCCGGTCAAGGACCGCTTCAAATACCTGCCATGGCTGGGCCGCATCATGGAAAAGGTCGAACACGGCGTGGAAAAGGTGCACAAGATATATGGCAAGGTGCTGGCGCTTGCGCTGAGGTGGCGCAAGCTGACGCTCAGCACCGCCCTTGGCTTGTTCGTGGGCAGCCTGATGCTGGTGCCGATGATTGGCGGCGAGATGTTCCCGGAGACCGACCAGGGCCAGATCTTCCTTCAGTTCAAGGTGCCTGTGGGCTCCAGCCTGGAATACAACGACGCCAAGGTGAAGCAGGTGGAAGCTGCGCTCAAGGAATTCCCTGAGATCGACGCCGTGCTGGCCAATGTCGGTGACCAGGGCGGCCGCCACATGTCCTTCATGCGCCTGAAACTGACCGACGCCAAGACCACCGGCCGCCAGTCGCAGCAAAAACTGGAGAGCGCGATCCGCAAGCGCCTGGAGAGCATCCCTGGCATCACCATGTCGGTGGGCCAGAAGCCGATCTTCATCGCCATCCTCGGCACCGACGAAGCGAAGCTGGAACAGACCGCGCAGACCCTGATGGCCAAGATGCGCCAGATCAAGGGCGTGGCCGACCTGGAATACAGCCAGGAGGGCGCCAATCCTTCGACCCTGATCAAGATCAACAACGAGCTGGCCAGCGACCTGGGACTCACCGTGCAGCAAATAGGCAGCGCCATGCGGCCTTTTGTGGCCGGCGATACGGCCAGCTACTGGCTGGCTGCCGATGGCCAGAACTATGAAGTCAATGTGCAATTGCCGAAATCGGATCGCCAGCGCATCGCCGACCTGGCCGACCTGTCGCTGACTTCCAGCAAGACCGGCCCGGACGGCAACCCCCTGATGGTGCCGTTGCGCCAGGTGGTGGACTTCGTGCCCGGCTTCAGCCCGCAAGTGCTGAAGCGCCAGGCCTTGCAGCGCCGCGTGGCGATCTACGCCGGCACCGAAGGCCGCCCTGCCGGCGACGTCGATGCCGACGTCAAGAAAGCCATGGACTCGATGACCTTGCCGGACGGCGTGCGCTTCGACGTGGCAGGCAATGCGCAGCAGATGGCCGAAACCATGAACGGCGCCATGACGGCGCTGGGCATCGCAGTGGTGTTCATTTACATCGTACTGGCCTCGCAGTTCGGCAGCTTCCTGCAGCCGATTGCGATCATGGTGTCGCTGCCGATGTCGCTGATCGGCGTGCTGGCGGCGCTGCTGGTGACGGGCTCCACGCTGAACGTATTCTCCGTGATCGGCGTGATCATGCTGATGGGGCTCGTGACCAAGAACGCCATCCTGCTGGTGGACTTCACCAACCACGGCCAGCGCGACGGCATGAGCCAGTACGACGCCATCATGGCCGCCGGCCAGGTGCGCCTGCGCCCCATCCTGATGACCACCCTGGCGATGATCTTCGGCATGCTGCCGATGGCGATCGGCCTCGGCGAAGGCGGCGAAACCCAGGCGCCGATGGGTCGCGCCGTGATTGGCGGCGTGATCACCTCCACCCTGCTGACCCTGGTGGTGGTGCCGGTGGCCTACACTTATCTTGACAGCTTCGGCAAGCGCGCCAGGCGCTGGCTGCGCCGCGGCCACCAGGACGAGGCGCCTGCCGTGGAAAAATCCGACGTGGCGGAAGCCGCGTAAAAGTTCGCCCTACCCGTCCCCGCATTGGCGGGGACGATACGGCGGCCGCCAGCCTCTCTCAACAACCGCCGTCGCCGCCTTCGAACAATTTGTTCCAGCCCTTTCCATTACGCTGCAGCATCTCATAGCGCCAGCTCTCATAGCCGCTGTACGCCAACAGCAGCTCCTGTTGTCCATCGCCGTCCGTGTCAACGTAGGCCAGCAGGCTGTAAGAACCCGCGTCTTCTTCCGTCTGCATTTTCTTGAAATAGCGGTGGGTAGCGCCATACTTCCCGCCCCGGTCCGCTTCCATGACCAGCAAGAAGGAATACCCTTGGCCAGACTCGGGATTGGAATACGAAGACGACGCCACCAGCGCAGGCGACGATTGCCCTGGCGCCGGGACCGCCGTAATGAGCAGGCCCCGCTCGTTCCCGGCCGGCGCACGCAGCAAGCGCGCGATAGCGGCTGCCGGCACGCCCTGGGCTTTCAGCATCGCGCCAGCTACGTCAAGCACGCTGCGTTTTTGCGCATCCGCGACAGACAGTTCCTGGCCAGCCGGCTGCTCCGTCAAGGCAAAGTTTGCCGCCAAGCCGCTGCGGACCGCGAGCCTGGCGCCGACACGCTTGTAGTTGGCCGCCATCGAGGAACAACCCATTTCCTGCCGGCCTGCCGCCAGCACCATTCCATCCACTCCGCCGCGCGCATAGAAGTTGTAGGCACGCCCGAGCGCAAAGTAACGACCGGCAAACTTCTGGTCATTCTTGCGCTCTTCCTCGTTGGCACCATTGCTCGCCGAATACCCATGCCACTTCCCGTCGGCAAAGCGAGCCACGGCGCTCATGCCTTCGCCGTCCACGGCGAACAGCATCTTTTCTTCGTTGGGCGCACGCGTGACGGTGGGCGCACGCAGCAGGGCCAGGCGGCGCTCCAGCTTCTGCGTCCACTCCGCATCGCCCGCGCTGCGCACCACTTGCAGCACGGTTTCGAAATTGCTTTCATCCAGCGGATCGAATGCCAGCACGCGTTCGGCCTGGTTGCGCAAGGCAGCGAAATTTCCGGCCTGAGCGCCGCGCAATGCGGCCAGCGCTGCATCCCGCGTCGGCAGTTGCGCTCCCGCCAGGTCGGCGCGCAGCCAGCCTTTCATGCTTTCCGCTCCGTCGACCGTCACCTTGATCCAGCCGTCCTGCTGGCAGAACAGCTCGAGCGGGCGGGCAATCGGTGCGTAACCGACCAGCTCGGCCGTTGCCGATGGCGCCGAGCGCACGGCGGCGGAGCTGGCAATGACGTAGGCCAAAGCGGGGTCCGCGCTTTCGGACTGCGCTGCACACTTTGGCGGGGATAAGGTGCCCTCGGCGGCAACTGCTGGTGGGCTGTTGAGGAGTGCGGTGGTAATCGATAGTGTGGCGAGGGCGTGTCGTTTCATTATTCCTGTGTGGTGGTGTCCGTCTCGCTGGTTTCGAAGCCGGCCTCATCGGCTGCCTGTTCGGAAGGCGGCCGGTTCTTGGCGTCCAGCTTGCGCTGCGCCTTCTCTTCCGCCTTGCGTTTCTTTTCCAACTCGCGCTGCCGTTTTTCGTACTGGAAATTCGTTTTTGCCATGGTGTGATCCTCCTGGCCTCAAGGTAAGCCGATTGGCGCCGCTGCGCAAACGAAATTATCCGCGCGGATGATGTAGCGCATGAAGCTGCTTCAAACGCTCGCGGGCGACGTGGGTGTAGATCTGTGTTGTAGAAATATCGGAGTGGCCTAAAAGCAACTGTACCACGCGCAGGTCGGCGCCATGGTTCAGCAAGTGGGTCGCAAACGCATGGCGCAGGGTATGCGGCGACAGCGGCGCCGTGATGCCCGCCTTCAGCGCATGCTTCTTCACCACCACCCAGAACATTTGGCGTGTCATCGGCCCGCCGCGGCCGGTCACAAACAGCGCGTCGTCCTGCTGTCCGGCGAGAATGATGCCGCGCGCTTCGCGCAGGTAGCGCTCGATCCACAGGCGCGCCTGTTCGCCGAACGGCACCAGGCGCGTCTTGGCGCCCTTGCCGGTGACGCGCAGCACGCCATCGTTCATGCTCAGCTCGAGCGTCTTCAGGGCCACCAGCTCCGACACCCGCAGGCCGCTGGCATACATCAGCTCCAGCATGGTGCGGTCGCGGATACCCAGCGGCGTGCGCAGGTCGGGCGCGGCCAGCAGCGCTTCCACCTGCCCTTCGCTCAGGGTGTGGACGAAGCGCAGCGGCTGCTTGGCCGAAGCCATGCGCAGGCAGGGATCTTCCGCGATATGGCGCTGGCGCAGTGCAAGCTGATAGAAGCGCTTCAGTGCGGACAGGCGGCGGTTGGCCGAGCTGGCCTTGGTGTCCGCATGGCGCGCCGCGAAATAGGCTTGCAGGTCGGCCGTGCCGGCCGCATGCAGGCTGCCGACCGCGGGCCGCGCCGTTTCCAGCCATTGGGCAAAGGCGGTCAGGTCGCGCCGGTAGGCATCGAGGGAATTCCTGGACAGGCCGTCCTCCAGCCACAGGCTGTCGCAGAACTCGTCGATCAGAGCAAGGTTGCCTGCTGCCATTGATATTCTTTATGTCCTTCGTGCGCCAGCAGCCAGCGCTTCACGCCGAGGGTGAAACCGTTCTGGTCGTCGCTGCCGGCAAATCCGCCCAGGCTGCTGGCGCCCATCACGCGGTGGCAAGGCACCAGCGGCGGGAAGGGGTTGCTGCGGCAAGCCTGCCCCACGGCGCGGGCCACGGAATCAAGGTGCCTGGCCAGCTCGCCGTAGGTGCGCACCTGGCCGCGCGGTATCTCGCGCAGCGATTGCCACACGCGGCACTGGAATTCGCTGCCGCGCATGGCCAGCGGCAGGTCGAAGACGTAATCGGCATCGTCGCAATAGGCCAGCAACTGCTGAACGGCCTTTTCCGCCAGCGCATTGGCGGGCGCCTGTTCCGGCGTGTCGCCGGGCAGATAGAACATTTCCGTCACGACTGCGCCGGCCGTGCCGACGCCCATGGCGCCGAACGGGAGATGGATGATGGCGCTGAACTGCCTGCCAACATGTTGTTTTTCGGTCACGCTTACTCCAATAAAACTGTGGCAATCATGCTACACCAGCGCGCCAGGATAGGGCAAAAAAAAACGCACCCTCAGGTGCGTCTTGAATCTTTTTTTTCACCGCCCCGGCCATTTAACCCCGCTTGTGGCGGCGGCCAACGGCATACTGTCAGGCAGCGTGTCTCCTCTATGATCCGCGGCCGCGCCGCTGGTTCTTCTTCTTCACTCCCCACTAAATCCTGTGCCCGTAACCATCATGGTGCAAGTCGCACCGTTCGGGGGCGTCGCCATAGTAACCGATCTTTTTCCGAATATCGTTATTTATTTTGAGCAACTTGACAGGAATTTACTTTGCTGTTTCGCGGTTGATGGCGTGGATCAGGTCTTTGCCGATGCGTTCTTCCATCTGCTTTTGCACCGGCAGCAGGGCATTGCGCCACAAGGCCTGCTCCTGGGCGCTCAGGTTGTAGATCTGGGTCTTGCCGGACTTGCGGATCGCCTCCAGCGCCATATCGTTGTCGCGCTGGGCGATGGCTTTTTCGTAGGTGGTGGCTTCCTTCATGGCTCCTTCCAGCTTGCCGCGGATATCCCCGGGCAGGCCGTCCCAGAATTTCTTGTTGACGATCACCGCGTAACCCAGGTAGCCGTGGTTGGAAATGGTCAGATGCTTTTGCACCTCATGCATCTTCTGCGTGTACATATTGGAGGGCGGGTTCTCGGTGCCGTCCACCACGCCGGTCTGCAGCGCCATATACGCTTCCGAGAAAGCCAGCGATTGCGGAACCGCGCCCAGTGCGCGCATCTGGATGTCCAGCACCTTGGAGGACTGGATGCGCATCTTCAGGCCCTTGAAGTCGGCCGGCACGCGCAACTGGCGGTTGGCCGACATGACCTTGAAGCCATTGTCCCAATACGCCAGGCCCGTGATGCCCTTGGTCTCGAGCTTCTTCAGCAGCGATTTGCCGATCGGGCCTTCGGTCACGTTGTACAGCGCCGTCTTGTTGGGGAAAATGTAAGGCAGGTCGAACACTTCGAACTCCTTCACGCCCAGCGGGCCGAACTTGGCCAGCGACGGCGCCAGCATCTGCACCGCACCCAGTTGCAGGGCTTCCAGCTCCTCCTTGTCCTTGTACAGTTGGCTGTTCGGGTAGACCTGGACCCGGACCCGGCCGCCGGTCGACTTCTCGGCGAGCTGCTTGAAGCGCTCCGCCGCCTGCCCCTTGGGGGTATCCGGCGCCACCACGTGGCTGAATTTGATGACGATGGGCGCCTGGGCCAAGGCTTGGGACGTGACAAATGCGGCCGCGCCGAAGGCGGCCAGGAGGGGCTTCAAATGCATAAGGTCTCCCGGCGATTTTGGTGCATTATTATTCTCACTTTATATTGTGTCCACCGGAATGGTGGCACACAACTGTGGAAACCCACAATACAAGCAGCAACTGGATTCGCTACCCTCGGTGCATGTTGAAACGCATATCCCTGCCCTCTTCCATACGCTGGCTGCTGCCGGTGGTCCTGGTGCTGCTGTTCGTTGCCATCGTGTTCTGGCTGCCGTGGCAGGCGCGCCAGCTTGAAAGCAATGAGCGACAGGAGCAGCTGATCGCCGATACCCTGTGGGTGGAACAGTCGCTCCGCTTCCAGCTCGGCCGCCATGAAGAAAGCCTGCGCGGCCTGGCCAATGAGATCGCCAGCGGCCACCCGGCGCCGGCCGAAGTGCAGCAGCGCATGGGCCGCATGCTGAGAAATGGTGCCGAGCTGAAAAGCGTGGTGCAGGTCGATCCCGCCGGCCGCATTGTCGTGGCAAGCGAGGGGGCGCCGGCCGCCCCGAACGGCAGCGCTATGCTTGGCGCGGCCTCGCTGGCGGCGCAGGACCATGCGCGCCGCACCCACGCTCCAGTCTATGCCGAACCGGAACCGATGGCCGGCAGCACCGCGCCAGGCGAGTTGAAGATGGACCTGCACTTTCCAATTTACCGCGGCGACCAGTGGCTGGGCAGCCTGGTGGCAAGCTTCCAGCTGAGCAGCCTGCTGGAGGAAATGGTGCCCTGGTGGTTCGCGCAAGATAACCAGATCAGCCTGCTCGACCGCGACGACAAGGTGCTGGCGCGCCGCAGTTCGGCCGGTCCCGGCCACGGCGTCTACACCCACAAGCGCGCCCTCGACCTGCCCGGCACCACCATCATCCTGATGACCGACAGCGTCAAGAGCGCACCGAAACTGCTGCCCAACCTGCTGGTCGGCTCCGTCATCGCGCTGTCGCTGGCCCTGTTGTGGAGCCTGTTCGCGCTATGGGGCCACATCTCGCGCCGCCTGGCGGCCGAGGGCGAACTGCGCCAGCAAATGTCGTTCCGCACGGCGATGGAAAACTCGCTGGTGACCGGCTTGCGCGCACGCGACCTGGAAGGCCGCATCACCTACGTCAATCCCGCCTTCTGCCAGATGGTGGGCTACCCGGCGGAAGAACTGATCGGGCGCTCGCCGCCCATGCCCTACTGGGCGCCGGACGTGATGGAGGAATATCAGCACCGCCTGGCCAGCGTACTGGCCGGTTCCATCACGCCCGAATTCGAAACCCTGTTCCAGCGCCCGGACGGCACCCGCATCCCGGTGCTGGTGTTCGAGGCGCCGCTGGTGGACAAGGAAGGGCGCCACACCGGCTATATGGGCTCCATCCTCGACATTTCCGACCGTAAGCGCATGGAGGAACTGAACCGCCAGCACCAGGAAAAGCTGCAAGCGAGCGCGCGCCTGGCCACCATGGGCGAAATCGCTTCCATGCTGGCGCATGAACTGAACCAGCCGCTGGCCGCCATTTCAAGCTACACCACCGGTGCGTTGAATATCCTTGCGCGCGGCGGCGACCCGGCCTTGCTGAAACCCGCGCTGGAACAAGCCGGCACCCAGGCCCAGCGCGCCGGACAGATCATCCGCAGCGTGCACGAATTCGTGAAGAACCGCGAATCGGAGCGGCAGGACGTGGCGCTGCAATCCATGCTCGACGCCATCCTGGTGCTGATCGAGCTGCAGGCGCGCCAGCATCATGTTTCGCTGCAAATCGACATTCCGGAATCGCTGCCGCCGGTGCGCGCCGACCGTATGCTGATCGAACAGGTGCTACTGAACCTGACCCGCAACGGCATCGAAGCGATGGCCGATGTACAGCCGCTGAAAAGGGTGCTGCGCGTGGTGGCTGCAAACGATCCCCTGGCGGGCGTGGTGGTGGTGCAGGTCATCGACAATGGCCACGGCATTCCGCAGGAAGTGGCCGAGCGCCTGTTCTCGCCCTTCTTCTCGACCAAGGCGGAAGGCATGGGCATGGGCCTTAACATTTGCCGCACCGCGATCGAATTCCATGGCGGCACATTGACCCACCGCGGCAATCCGCAAGGCGGTACCATATTCACTTTTACGCTGCCGGTCGCAGGCGGCGCCTAATACAGCAAATTCGGGAGACCCCAGAATGCTACATATCGTTGACGATGAAGCCGTGGTGCGCGATGCCCTGTCCTGGCTCGCATCCTCGCGCGGCATCGCAGCTACCAGCTACGACAGCGCAACCGCCTTTCTCGCCTTCGCACAAAGCGGAGCGTTCGATCCGGAAGGCGACTGTGTGCTGCTCGACGTGCGCATGCCCGAGATCAACGGCATCGCCGCCTTCGACCAGCTGGCGGCGCGCGGGCTGACGGCACGCCTGCCGGTCATCTTCCTTACCGGCCACGGCGACGTACCCATGGCGGTCGACACCCTCAAGCGCGGCGCCTTCGACTTCTTCGAAAAACCCTTCAATGACAACCAGTTGATGGACCGCGTGCAGGAAGGCCTGGCTGCCTCGCGCCAGGCCAGCGCCAAGGCGGCCGTGCAGGCGCGCCTGGCCACGCTCTCGAGCCGCGAGCGCGAAGTGCTGGACCTGATCCTGGCCGGCAAGATGAACAAGGTGGTGGCCGACGAACTGGGCATCTCGATGCGCACCGTTGAAGTGCACCGTGCCCATATCTTCGACAAGATGCAGGTCAAGACCGCTGTCGAACTGGCCGGGCTGCTGAAGTAAAGCGGGCTACACGCCCATGACGGCCTGGTTGCGCCCGCCCTGCTTGGCCCGATATAGTGCCTCGTCGGCACGCCGCACCCATTGTTCATAGCTCGCCTCGTGCTTGTCGCTGATGGCGATGCCGACACTGACCTGGCAGCGGAAAAGGCGGTTGTCGTGGTTGATCTCGCAGCCCGCCACGCGCTCGCGCAGGCGTTCGGCAAATACGAAGGCCCCTTCGCGACCGGTTTCCGGCAGCACGACCAGGAATTCCTCACCGCCGTAGCGCGCGCCGACGTCGACTTCCCGCATCACCGAGCGGATGCAGGACGCCAGCACGCGCAGGGCCGCATCGCCGCCCGGGTGGCCGTACTTGTCGTTCACCTGCTTGAAATGGTCGATATCCAGCAGTACCAGGGCCGAGGCATGGCCTGAGCGGCGCGCGCGGTGCCACTCCGCATCGAGATGGCGGTCGGCGGCGCGGCGGTTCAGCAAACCGGTCAGCGCATCCGTCGTGGCCAGGCGTTCCAGGTCGACATTCATGCGCTGCATCTCGTTCAACAGCCCGTCGGTCGAATCCTGCCAATGCGAGAACAACTGGTAGCCGAAGAAGGCGATGAAAACGATGATGGCCGCGAACACCCAGTAGAAGATCCATACCGTCTGGCGGAATACCTCCGGCGCGTGAGCGGCATCCGCCTCGGCCAGGCGGATCGTGACAAAGCCATAAATCAGTACGCCAGCCGCCACCGTTGCCAGCATGCGCAATACGGAGCGGCGCGAGCCGCCGCGCCGCCTGCGCATCAGTTTCTGGCGCTGCAACTGCCAGCGGTCCACGCGCGGCCACAACACGGCCATTGCCGGGCCGCCAATCAGGACGCTTTGCAGGAAGGAGCCGAGCCACCAGCCCTGCCATACCGGCAGCTGTGCCCCGGGCGCAATGTGATTGGTATAGCTCCAGATCAGGGCTCCGGACGAACCGAAAATGCTGGCCACGAAACAAAGCTGGACGTAAAACATCAGCGAGGTCAGTTGCCGCAGGTCGCGCCGCATGACCATGGCGCGGTAGCCGATCGCCAGGATGCTGAACCCCAGCGGATTGGCGCAGGCGAACAACAGCGCCCAATGCAGGGACATGCCGGCATACAGCGCCAGCACCAGGGTCGAACAATAGGCCGGAACCGCGCCCCACCACCAGCCCAGCGTAAGCGTCAGCAGCAGGCAGATGGGCAGCGGCGGATAAATGGTGACATAGGCGGTGACGCCGCCCATGTCAATGGGCATGCCGGACCAGTTCCATTTGACGGTGGCCACGCCCAGCGCCACGCAAAGCAGCAGCAACAGCAGCCAGCCGCCGAAGATCGCGCGCTTTTCTGGCGCACTGCCATGCCGCCACACATTCACAGGCGACAATTCGCGATAACTCTGTACTGCTTCCGCAAATGGAGACAATTAGTCACTCGGGATTTTTGACCAGGACAGGTCAATTATGCCCTAGTGCTGCCTGTTGATGCTGGCTAAGCGCCCATTCCACGTGCTCGCGCACCATTTCCGACGGGTGGCCGCGGCGCGCCCGCAGCGCAGCCAGGATGGCCGGGTCGCCCTCGGCGCCCATGCGCGCCGCATTGCCAAGTCCTACTGCGAGGTTGCGCAGCCAGCGCTCATGGCCGATGCGGCGGATCGGGCTGCCCTCCATGCGGCGGTTGAACTCCTCCTCGCTCCACGCAAACAGCTCGATCATGCCGGCATTGCCCAGGGCGTGGCGCTCGTCGAAATCCGGCAGCGTGGCGCGCTGGGCGAACTTGTTCCAGGGACAGACTGTCTGGCAATCGTCGCAGCCGTAGACACGGTTGCCCAGCAAAGGCCGCAGTTCTTGCGGGATGGAGCTTTTGAGTTCGATGGTCAGGTAAGAAATGCAGCGTCGCGCGTCCAGCTTGCCCGGCCCGAGGATGGCCTGGGTCGGGCAGACATCGATGCAGGCCGTGCACTGGCCGCAGTGCGCACCGGTCGGTTCATCGACCGGCAATGGCAGGTCGACCAGGATCTCACCCATGAAGAACATGGAGCCCGCGCTGCGGTTGATCAGCAAGGTATGCTTGCCGCGCCAGCCCAGGCCCGACTTTTCCGCCAGCGGCAGTTCCATCACCGGCGCCGAGTCGGTGAACACGCGGTAGCCGAACTGGCCGATCTCCGCGCTGACCTTGTCCGCCAGCTGCTGCAGCCGCGCGCGCAGCACCTTGTGGTAATCGCGGCCGCGGGCATACACCGAGATCACCGCCTGCGTGGGATCGGACAGGCGCGCCGTTTCGCGCTCGCGCCAGCCCTCGCCGGCTGCAGCGGGAAGGTAATTCATGCGGGCCGTGATCACGCGCACCGTGCCCGGCACCAGTTCCGCCGGGCGCGCGCGTTTCATGCCGTGGCTTGCCATATAGTCCATATCGCCGTGCATGCCGGCATCCAGCCACGCTTGCAACCCCGCCTCGGCAGCCGACAGGTCGATATCGGCAATGCGCACCTCTGCGAAGCCGAGTTCCAGCCCCCACGCCTTGATGCGGCTGGCTAATTCGTCTAAATTGGCTTGGGAGAGTGACACGGCCTTACAATGCGGGGAAATCCAAACCATCATTTTATTCGATGCAGCACTTTAAATCCCATCTCCACGACGAAGCCGGTACTGCGGCGCTAGGCGCTGCGCTGTCGCGCGCCCTGCTGCCCGGCATGGCGATCTACCTGCATGGCGACCTGGGCGCCGGCAAGACTGCGCTGACGCGCGCGCTGTTGCATGCGGCAGGCCATGTGGGACCGGTGAAAAGCCCGACATATACCCTGTCCGAGCCCTACCGCGTGAAGGTCGACGGCAAGCTGGCCAATGTGGTGCATTTCGACCTGTACCGCATGGGCAGCCCGGAGGAATTCCTCGATGCCGGCTTTCGCGAAGAGTTCAATCGCGAGAACGTGTGCATCGTCGAATGGCCGGAGAAGGCGGACGGCGTGTTGCCGCCGCCCGACCTTCATGTTTACCTCTCTGTAGCCGGGTCCGGACGTGATGTAGAATTGCAGCCGTCTTCCGCTCTTGGTACGTCATGCCTGCAACGCCTCCAATTCGCTCCAAACCTGTAAGCCGCCGCACGGTGCTCAAGGCCGGCGGCACCCTGCTGCTGTCCGTGTTCGCACCGATGACTGCGCAAGCCGCGCAGATCCTGGCTGTACGCGTGTGGCCGGCGGAAGACTACACGCGCGTCACGCTGGAGAACGACACCGATCTCAAGGTCAAGCACTTCCTGGTCCCTGACCCGGACCGGCTGGTGGTCGACATCGACGGCCTGGTGCTGAACTCCACGCTGAAAAGCCTGGTCGCCAAGATCGAGTCCAACGACCCGTACATCAAGGAAGTGCGCGTCGGCCAGAACCGCCCGAACGTGGTGCGGCTGGTGTTCGACCTGAAGGAAAAGGTCACGCCGCAGGTGTTCACGCTGGAACCGGTCGGCAATTACAAGCATCGCCTGATCTTCGACCTCTACCCGGTCAAGGCCGTCGACCCGATCGCCGCGCTGATCGAGAAAGGCGAGTGGTCGCAGGACGACAAGGCTGACGGCGCCAGCGCGCAGGCGCCTGGCAGCCAGGGCAACGCAACGGGCCAGCCTGCGCTTGCTGGCCAGCCGGCCTCCCCAGGCCAGCCCGCCGCGCCAGGCCAAGCCGGCAGCGCGGGCCAAACGGCCCTGCCCGGCCAAGGCAGCGCGTCCGCAGGCCAGGGCGCCGCTGGCAATGCCCAGGCCACAGCCAGCCAGCCCGGGGCAACCGCGCCAGCGCCCGGCGCCGGCACGCCTGCCCAATCGCCTGCCATCGCTGCGCAACCCGGCGAGCCGGACCCGGCGCCGGCACACCACAAGCCCGGCCAGAAATCCGGCCAGGAAAAGATGGTGCGCATGCTCACCATCGCGCTCGACCCCGGCCACGGCGGCGAAGACCCCGGTGCAATCGGCGCGCGCGGCAGCCGCGAAAAAGACATCGTGCTGGCCATCGCCAAGCGCTTGAAGGACAAGATCGAAGACCACCCCAATATGCGCGTCATGCTCACGCGCGACGGCGACTACTTCGTCCCGCTCGGAAAACGCGTGGAAAAGGCCCGTAAGGTCGATGCCGACCTGTTCGTCTCGATTCACGCCGATGCCTTCGTGAAAGCCAGCGCCCGCGGCTCTTCCGTCTTCGTGCTGTCCGAAAAAGGCGCCACCTCGTCCGCCGCGCGCTGGCTGGCCGACAAGGAAAACCAGGCCGACCTGATCGGCGGCGCCAACGCCAAAGGACACGACCCGCAATTGGCCAGCGTGCTGTTCGACCTCTCCACCACCGCCCAGATCAACGACAGTATGAAGGTCGGCAAGGCAGTGCTGGGCGAAATCGGCGGCATCAACAAGCTGCACAAAGGCTCGGTCGAACAGGCCGGTTTCGCCGTGCTGAAAGCGCCCGACATCCCGTCGATCCTGATCGAGACCGCCTTCATCTCCAACCCGGAAGAAGAAGCGCGCCTGCTGGACGACGCTTACCAGGACAAGATCGCGGACGCCATCGTCAAAGGCATCCGCCGCTATTTCGCCAAGAACCCGCCGCTCTCGAAGAACCGGCTCACTTAAGGAAAGCGCATGAACGAAGTTCGCATCTCCACTGCCGAAGGCGCCGAAGCCTCCATTTCCCTGTTCGGTGCACATCTGATGTCGTGGAAGACTGCGGACGGCAAGGAACGCCTGTTCCTGAGCCAGCGCTCAGCGCTCGACGGCAGCGCTGCCGTCCGCGGCGGCGTACCTGTCATCTTCCCGCAATTTGCCACCCGCGGCGACGGCCTGCGCCACGGCTTCGCCCGCACCTCCACCTGGCGCATCGTGGAGCAGGCCAATGACTGGGCCGAACTGGAGCTGGCGCAAACCGACCTGTCGCGCAACCACTTCCAATCCTGGCCGCGCGCGTTTGAATTGCGCCTGCGCTTCGAGCTGAAGGCCAATGCGCTGGCCATCAGCTACACCGTTCGCAACACAGGCCAGCAGGACTTCAGCTGGGCCGGTGCACTGCACACCTATTTCGCGGTCGCCGAATTCGAGCAGGCCACGCTGGACGGCATGCCCTTCAGCGGTGCGCTGGACGATATCCGCCCCGGCACACCGCAGCTTCTCCTCGACACCGGCGCCGGCCGGCTGCAGCTGGAACAGCAAGGCTTTTCGGAATGGGTAGTCTGGAATCCGGGGGCGGAAGGCGCGGCAGCGACCGCCGACATGGACGACGGCGACCACCGCCGTTTCGTCTGCATCGAACCTGCCCGGGTAGACAAGCAAGTGCTGCAGGCCGGTGCCGGATGGACCGGCCTTCACACCATCAGTTTGATTCCTTGATCATGCGGCCGGAGCTGGCCTGGATCGGACGTGCATTGAATGGATAAAGACGGCTGAACAAGGCCAGTTGCGCAGGCGAGGCCTGCACCGGCTCCTTCATCACCAGCCACAGCACGCCTTCGGTGCACGGCGGCGTGGTCAGCGAGCCCATAAAGGTGTAGTAGTCGCGGCGTTGCGGCAGCAGGTCGTTGGGGTCCAGCACGATGCTTGGCGTGGCCGTATCGCCTTTCTCCAGCGGCAGGTTGTTCCACACGGTCTGGATGGTCGGTTGCGGCTTGCCGCGCTCGAGCAGCAGCGCCAGCACCGCCAGCCTGCCTTCCGGATCCTTGTGCACCAGGTGCACCACCATTTCGAAGCCCTTGCCGTTGACGCGCTCCTCGGCCGGGCGGTGGAAGTGGAACTGCTGCAGCTCGTAGGTGCGGCCAGCCACGCTCAGGTAATTGCCCGGGCCAACCATCACCTGCACGGTATGCCCGTTGTCGGTCACATTGAAACCGGATGGACGGTAATCGAAGGCGATCTGCTCCAGGTCCACCTTCATGCCGTCACGGATATCGATCGGCGACTGGCGGCTGCCGCTTGAGCATTTCGCCCAATCCGAATTGATCTTGGACCAGTTGGCCGGGCCATGTTCACCCTCATAGGTCCAATGGGTGCCATAGACGCGCGGCGGCGGGGCCTTGGCGGCGACTTGGGCAGCGGCAGCCTTGGTGGCTTTCTGCTTGCGTGCCTTCTCCGCAGCGGCAAGGCGGGCGGCCTGATTGGCACGCATTTCGGCCAGGCGCTGGGCGATCTTCTCCGACAATTCCGCTTCCGCGCGCGCCTCTTCCTCGCGCTGGGTTGCGGCCGATGCGGCCGGCTTTTTGCGTACCGGCGGCACATACTTCGGGCCGCTGGCCGCACTGGCTTCCTTTTCAACGTTCGCCTTGTCGGCCGCAGCGGCAGCGGCCAAGTTGGGGCGAATGCTCGGCACGCCTTTCGACGGCGGGATGACGGGATCGGCGGCGCCTGCTGTCCCGATGACAAGACAACAGGCCGACAGGGCGATCAAGTTACGCATGTTAAATCCGGAGGAGAGACTGTTTCTCCGGTTAACGGTTGCGCTGGGGGAAAACTTGAGTGCGGCTTAACGCTTGAGTACGCGGCGGCCCAGTTTCCAGGCAGCGCCCAGTGCCATCGGCACCACGGCCGCGCTGACGCCCACCAGCACGATGGCGCTCAGGTGGTCACGCACCCAGGGGGTGTTGCCGAAGATATAACCGGCCACGCAAAGCGACACCACCCAGGCTATGGCGCCGACAAAGTTAAACAGCTGGAAGCGGCCATGGGTCATGTCCGACACCCCGGCCACAAACGGCGCGAAGGTGCGCACCACGGGGACGAAACGCGCCAGGATGATGGTCTTGCCGCCATGTTTTTCGAAGAATTCGTGGGTGCGGTTCAGCGCATCCTTGTTGATCCACCGGTAATCATGGGTAAACACGCGCTGGCCGATCGCCTCGCCTATCCAGTAATTGGTCGTATTGCCCAGGATTGCGGCAGTGGTCAGCAGGAACATCAGCAGGCCCAGATGCATGTCGCCGGTGGCGCAGAAGGCGCCGGCAATGAACAGCAGCGTATCGCCAGGGAAGAAGAACAGTACCACCAGGCCGGTCTCGCAGAAGACGATGGCAAACAGCAGTGCATATACATATACGCCGTACTGCGCGATCAGGGTGCCCATCGCGCGGTCTACGTGAACCAGCATGTCCAGCAATTGAACGAAATCCATTATTTATCCCAAAAAGGTTGCGGCGGGAATCATACCAAACTGTCCATCTTACAGGCTAAAATTCCCCGGCAACTTAGAACCCGCTTAGAACCCCACAAAGGAGACATTTGTGAAGTCCACCATGCTCGCCGCCTTCGCGTTGGCCTCACCCCTGGCCGCCATGGCCGCGCCCGCGAAAGAATTGCCGCCCAAGCCGACCGTCAGCGACATCATCAAGGCCGCGCCAGCGGCGCACTGGCGCCAGCTCGACCCGGCCAACACCCTGTACATGGACCTGCCGGCGGGCCGCGTGATCATTGAACTGGCGCCGGCCTTCGCGCCCAACCACGCCGCCAATATCCGCACCCTGGCCAGGGAAGGCTACTGGGACGGCCTGTGGATTTATCGCACGCAGGACAATTTCGTGGTGCAGTGGGGCGATCCGCGCGAGGACAAGCCAAAGGCGATCGGCACCGCCAAGGCCCGGCTGGAGCAGGAATTCACGGTAGCGATGAAAAACGACAGCCAGTTCACCCGCCTGCCGGACAAGGACGGCTATGCGCCGCAAGTTGGCCATTCAAATGGATTCCCGTCCGCACGCGACCCGAAAACGGGCCAAGCCTGGCTGGCGCATTGCTACGGTATGGTCGGCGTGGCGCGCGGCAATGAATCGGACAGCGGCAATGGCGGCACCCTGTATACCGTGATCGGCAATTCCCCACGCCACCTGGACCGCAACATCACCGTGGTGGGGCGCATCGTCAGCGGCATGCCGCTGCTGTCCGTGCTGCCGCGCGGCCCGGCGCCGATGGGCATGATCGAGAAAGAGGACCAATGGGTGCCGCTCAAATCGGTCAGGCTGGCAGCCGACGTGCCGGAAGCGGAACGTTCGAAGTTCGAAGTGATGCGCACCGAGTCGGCCAGCTTCAAGTCGGTGGCCGAAGCGCAGCGCAACCGCGGCGGCCCCTGGACCAAATACGCCGCCGGCCATGTCGACCTGTGCAACGTCCCCATCCCCGTGCGCGAAGTGAAATAAGGCAAATGTCCACCTTGGGGTCAGGAACAGAAGTGGACATTGTCCACTTCTGTTCCTGACCCCAAGGTGGACATTATAATGTGGCAATGAACGCGCCGACCCCACCGCGCCCGATCCGGGCCCTTCCTGACCAACTGATTTCCCAGATCGCCGCGGGCGAGGTAGTGGAACGCCCATCGGCTGTTGTCAAAGAGCTCCTGGAAAACGCCCTGGACGCCGGTTCGACCCAGGTCACCGTGCGGCTGGAAGAAGGCGGCGTCAAACGCATTTGCATTACTGACAACGGCCGCGGCATCCCGCCCGACCAGATGCCATTGGCCCTGGCACGCCACGCGACCTCGAAAATCGCCTCGCTGGATGACCTGGAAAACGTCGGCACCCTTGGCTTCCGCGGCGAAGCCCTGGCTTCGATCGCCTCCGTGGCGGCAGTCACCCTCACCTCCCGCACCGCCGACGGCGCCCATGCATGGGAACTGGAAGGCTCGCACGAAGGCACGGTGGTGCCATCCTCCGGCGCTCCCGGCACAACAATCGACGTGCGCGACTTGTATTTCAACACGCCGGCGCGGCGCAAGTTCCTGAAATCCGAGCAAACCGAATTCGGCCACTGCGCGGAGGTCGTACGCCGCATCGCCCTGGCCCGCCCTGACGTATCGTTCACGTTAAGCCACAACGGCAAGACTGTCGACCACTGGATGGTCAGCGACATGGCCAAGCGTAGCGCCCAGATCCTGGGCAGCAATTTCGAGGAGGCCCGCCTGGCGCTGGACGAAGGTTCCGGCGTGCTGCGCATCCACGGCTTCGCCGGCCTGCCGACCGCCTCCAAGGGCCGTGCCGACAGCCAGTACTTTTACGTCAACGGCCGCTTCGTGCGCGACAAGCTGCTGGTGCATGCCGTACGCGCCGCCTATGAAGACGTGCTGCATGGCGACCGCTATCCATCCTATGTGCTGGCGCTCGACCTCGATCCCGCGCTGGTCGACGTCAATGTGCACCCGTCGAAGATCGAAGTGCGTTTCCGCGACAGCCGTGCCGTGCACCAGTTCGTGTTCCACGCCGTACAGCGCGCGCTGGCTGCTACCTCAGCCACCTCGCACGGCAGCGTGCCTTCGCCACTGCCGGCCGCGGACAACCTGCAGGCCTCGGGTCCCGTCTGGCGCCCGCAGCAGCAGACCAGCTTCGGCTCGATCCTGAACCCGGAATATCGGCCAACTTTCTCGCCATCGCCATTCGGCGGCGCAGGCAGCGGCGGCGTGGCCCAGAGCACGGAACGCTACGGCGCCCTGTGGTCGAACGACCCGCGCGACAATTTCGTTCCCGGTGCGACGGCAGCGGACGGCGGCAATGGCTTCCGCGCCTCTTCCGATTACACGCTGCCGCAAGCGGCACCGATCGCCGCCTCGTCGGCGCAAATGGCCGGCGAGGAGTTCCCACTCGGCTTCGCGCTGGCGCAACTGCATGGCATCTACATCCTGGCCCAGAACAGCAAGGGCCTGGTGCTGGTCGACATGCATGCGGCGCACGAACGCATCCTGTACGAGCAGCTGAAGAACGCGCTGGACGCCCAGATCGACGGCACTGAAATGTCGGTGCAGAACCTGCTGATTCCCGTCACCTTCTACGCCGATGCAGTGGAAGTTGGCACCGTGCAGGAGCACGGCGACACGCTGAAAACCCTTGGCTTTGACATTGCCGTCATGTCGCCCACCACGCTGGCCGTGCGCGCCGTCCCCGCCCTGCTGAAGAACGCCGATGCGCAAACCCTGGCGCGCGACGTGATCCGCGACGTACGGGAGTATGGCGGCTCGCGCGTGCTGATCGAGCGCCGCAATGAGCTGCTCGGCACCCTCGCCTGCCACACCGCGGTGCGCGCCAACCGCATCCTGGCTGTGCCGGAAATGAATGCACTGCTGCGCCATATGGAAGCGACCGAACGCGCCGACCAGTGCAACCATGGCCGCCCGACCTGGGTCCAGATCGACATCAACGCGCTGGATAAACTTTTCCTGCGCGGGCAGTAGAACGGGCAGCAGGCTATGAACGAGCAGTCCAACAAGCGCCCGCTGGCGGTCGCCATCATGGGGCCGACCGCGTCCGGCAAGACCGCCGCCGCGCTGGCCATCGCACAGCAGGTCCCGTGCGAAATCATCTCCGTCGATTCCGCGCTGGTGTACCGCGGCATGGACATCGGCACCGCCAAGCCTTCGAAAGAAGAACTGGCCGCCGTGCCGCACCACCTGATCGACATCATCGACCCGCTGGACTCTTATTCGGTCGCCCAGTTCCGCACCGACACGCTGCGCCTGGCCGCTGAAATCAGCGCACGCGGCAAGATCCCGCTGCTGGTCGGCGGCACCATGCTGTATTACAAAGGTCTGGCCGACGGCCTGGACGACCTGCCCGGCGCGGACGCAGCGCTGCGCGCACAGCTGGACGAGGAAGCAGCCCGCATCGGCTGGCCCGCCATGCACGCGCGTCTGGCGCAAGTCGATCCCGAAACTGCCGCCCGCCTCAAGCCAGCCGACGCGCAGCGCATCCAGCGCGCACTGGAGATCCACGCCCTGTCCGGCAGGCCGATGTCCGAGCTGCTGGCCCAGCGCGCGAAGGAAGAACTGCCCTTCGACCTGGTGTCGTTCGCGCTCGAACCATCCGACCGCGCCTGGCTGCACGAGCGCATTGCGCGCCGCTTCGACATCATGCTCGATACGGGCTTCCTCGACGAAGTGAAGACCCTGCGCGCGCGCGGCGACCTGCACCTTGGCCTGCCATCGATCCGCTGCGTGGGCTACCGCCAGGCCTGGGAATACCTGGATGGCAGCATCGACTACGCGACGATGCGTGAAACCGGCATCATCGCCACCCGCCAACTATGTAAGCGCCAGCTAACCTGGCTGCGCGCGATGCCTGACCGGATCGTGGTCGACTGCTGCGCCGCGGACGCCAGCGGGCAATTGCAACAGCAAGTGCTTGCAAAAATCGCCACAGCGTAATCCATCCTTGACAGATCGCCGGCCGACACCGATAATGCTGGCCTTGCGGTGATATAGCTCAGTTGGTTAGAGCATAGCATTCATAATGCTAGGGTCGGTGGTTCAAGTCCACCTATCACCACCAAAGGATTCAGCGAGAACCCGCAATGCACCCGGTGCACTGCGGGTTTTTCGTTTTCTCAGCGCTCACGCGCAGCGTGGCGCAACACCTGGGTAACCGGCTCCAGCAGATATTCCAGGGGCGTGCGCCGCGCCCCTTCGATATAGACTTCCGCCGGCATCCCCGCCAGCAGTTTCAGGTCGCCCGCCCTGGCCAACGACGCCGGAGCGGCCTCCACCAATACGGAGTAATAGGGAGCGTCCGTGGCGCGGTCGACCAGGCGATCGGCCGAAATGTAAATTACCTTGCCGCGTACCAGTTGCGTAGTGCGGTAGTTGAATGCGGTGAAGCGGATGTCGGCCGGCTGGCCACGCGCAATGCGGCTGATGTCATCCGGGCGTATCCGCGCCTCCGTCACCAGGCGCGCGTCATCCGGCACGATGTCGGCGATCGTTTCGCGCGGCGCGATGACCGCACCGGGCACCGGATACTTCAGCCCAATGACTTCGCCGCTGGCCGGTGCGATAATGACCTGGCGCGCAGAAGCATCCGCCGACTTGCGCTGCTCCTGCTCAATCTCGGACAGGCGCGCGGTCGCCACCTTGAGCTGGTCGCTTGCCTGCTGTCTGTACTCGCCCTGCAGCGCACTCACCCGCAAGTCAATGTCAACCATGCGCTGCTGCGCACGCGCCAGCTCCGAGCGCCGCTCTTCAAGCTTGACCCCATAGTCGGCAACTGCCCCTTCGATCTGGGCGATTCGCGTGGCGGAAACAAAGCCGTCCTTACGCAGCTTGTTGTTGGTGTCCAGCTCTACCCTCTGGAATTTCATCGATTCGCCAGCCTGCACGATCTGCGCGCGCAGTGCGACGACCTCCTGCGCCACCCTGTCCCGCTGCGAATGCAGCAGCCGCACCTGTTCCACCAGGGCGTCGCGCCTTGCGGCAAACAACGCCCATTCCTTGCGGACCTGCTCGGCCAGGCGCTGATCGAGCTTCGCGGCCGCCGCTACATCTGCCGGGAAATCCAACGAGTGCTGCATGCCTTGCTCGGCCTCGAGGCGCGCCAGGCTGGCACGCTCCGCCTTGACCCGATAGTCCAGCCGGTTCTTGTCGGCATCGACTGACACATCACCAAGCACCAGCAGGGGTTCGCCCTGCCGCACGCGCTGGCCATCGCGCGCCAGCACCTGACGCACGATGCCGCCCTCCGCGTGCTGCACGGGCCTTCGGTTCAGGTCCACCTTCACATACGCCTGCGCCACTACCGCTGACGACAGGGGCGCGAACGTCATCCAGGCCGTTAGCGGCAGCAGCCCGAGGATCACCACAGCCAGGCCCCAATTGGCCAGGCGACGCGTTTCGCTGACAAGCAGTTGCAAGGAATTGCTTGCTGTCACCTTATGCAATGCGCTTTCCATCATGCCCTCCCTTCCGCGACGCGCGGCATTGCCACCACCTGCGCACCCGCCCTGCCCTGGCCAGGTTGTATCGCCTGCATGACCTCCGCCACGGTGCCGAAGTGCTGGACGCGGCCGGCGTCGAGGACCAGCATCTTGTCCATGTGCTGCACCAGCGTGCTGCGATGCGTGACAACGACCACGGTTACCTGCCCGCTCAGCGCTTTCAACGCATCGGCGAGCGCCAGTTCACCGGCCCCATCGAGATTGGAATTGGGCTCGTCCAGCACCAGCAATTTTGGATCGCCGTATAAGGCGCGCGCCAAGGCGATGCGCTGCCGCTGGCCGGGCGACAGCATCACGCCCATGCCGTCGATCTGCGTGTCGTAGCCTTGCGGCAGGCTCAGGATCAACGCATGCACGCCGGCGCGTTGCGCCGCCAGCACCACCTTTTCCGAATCGACCTCGCCCAGCCGTGCGATATTGTCCGCCACCGTGCCTGGAAACAGCTCAACGTCTTGAGGAAGATAGCCGAGCCAGGGTCCGAGCTCCTGGCGCGGCCACTGGGCCAGGTCGACGCCGTCCAGCCGTACCGTCCCCGCATTCGGCGGCCAGAGCCCGGTCAGCAGACGCGCCAGCGTCGACTTGCCGGCGCCGCTGGCGCCTACCACGGCCAGCGATTCACCTGGCTCCAGGCTGAATGTGACATTGGCCAGGATCATCCGCTCGCTTTGCGGCAGGCGGAATACCAGCCCCTGCGCCTGCAGCCGGCCGCTGGGCGCGGGCAGCTTCATCCGCTCCGGCTGCACAGCGGCGGCCAGCAACTCGGACAAGCGCGCGAAACCCAAACGTGCCTCGGCCAGGGTACGCCAGCTGCCGACCACCTGCTCCACCGGCGACAAAGCCCGCCCCAGCAGCACCGTGGTCGCCACCAGGATGCCTGCTGTGCCCTCGCCGCTGATGACCAGATAAGCACCCAGCGCCTGCACCATGACCTGTACCAGTTGCCGCGTCATGCGGGTGATGGCAGCCATTGCCACCGACTTGCGCGCGGTCGCCCCCTGCAGCTTTGAGACCTTGGCGCTCTGGCTCTGCCAGCGCCCGATCAACGCGTCGGCCATGCCGAGCGACTGCACCACTTCCGCATTGTGCAGGGACGATTCAAGATAGCGCGTGGCTTTGGCTGCCTCCATTTGCAGCGTTTCGATGCCGCGCCGGGTAATGCGGTCGTTGATCAAGGCCAGGAACAGCATCAGCACCGAAGCACCTGCCGCCGCAGCGCCAAGCAGCGGGTGGGCCAGCCAGATGACTGCGACATACACGGCGGCCCACGGCGTATCGAACAGCGCCAACAAGCCTTGCGCAGAAAAAAGGTTGCGCAATGCCGCCACATCGCGCAAACCCTCGGATGCAGCCCGCTCGGCGCGGCGCGCCGACCTCTCCAGCATCACCTTGGCGACAAGCGGCGCCAATTGCTCGGCAATCAGGTTGCCAATTACGCCCTGCAAGCGGCTGCGCAGGTAATCTAGCATCAGCATCAAGCCAAGGGCGATCACCATGCCCAGCAAGAGCAGCAGCAAAGTTTCCTCGCTCTGACTGGTTAGCACGCGGTCAAAGACTTGCAGCATGAAGAGCGCAGGAGCCAGCAGCAAGAGGTTGACGATGAAAGAAAATGCCGCGACAACCAAGAGCGGGCGTTTAATGATTTCAAAGAGCGGTTTCATGATTGGCCCCGTCCCGTTGGCAGATCAGGAACCGATCTTGATGTCGTTCTGGTTGAATGTGTCGGCCGGATTGTCCAGCGTCAGCGTTGCGAACAAGATGCGGTTAGCGGCGCCTAGCCCGTCCGGATCGTAGAAAAGGTTACCCGTGATGCTATCGAAAATCACCCTCACTCCGGCGGCCATGGCATCCGATGCGCCTCCACCTGCTGACGCCGCGAACTCGGACGAGGATAACGAACTGCCTGCGCTCGTAGCAATACCGCTAAAGGTGGTCCGCGACAGTTCGATCCAATCACCGCTCGCCGTCGATCCAGACGCATTGAAGTCAGTTACCGAATCGGCCGCATGGGGAGCTGCATCGAAAACGAAAGTGTCACGGCCGGTGCCGCCGGTAAGCACATCGGCACCCGCTCCGCCGATGATCCGGTCATCGCCGCCGTTACCGAAGAGAAGATCGTTACCGGCAGAGCCATTCAAGGTGTCGGCCGCATTGCCTGTCCCGCCAATGAATACGTCTCCTGCAGCACCGCCTGTCAAGTTATCCGATCCACCTCCAGCATCGATATACGAGGCTTGGTAAGTGCCGGCGGAACTAAGGTCGATCGTATCGCCACTGCTGTTGCTGTTGGTCGTGGTCCGGATATCAATCGTTACCGAAGCTGTCGCGCTGCCTCCGGCGCCGTCCGCTACCGTGTACACGAAGCTGCCCGACGTCGCGCTGTTGCTGCTTGTAAAGCTGATTGTGCCTGTGCTGGCATTCAGGGTGAGGCCAGTGATGCCGGTGCCGCCACTGACGCCCGTGATTACCAGGGCATTGCCGTCTGCATCGGTATCATTACCGAGCAACACACTGGTCGACATTGTGACGAGGGTGTTGTTGGAGACGATGATACGGTCGCCTGCACCGACAGGCGCCACGTTAATTGCGTCGACAGTAATGCCTGCGGTATCGGTCCCAGTCGAAAATGCCGAGCTGCCGCCGTTGACAGAAGTATCGGCTCTAGTTCCTGCCGTGCCGCTGGTGCCATCCCAGGCACGGAAAGTCACGCCATCGCTGACAGTTCCATTGAAATTCGAGGTTCCCTGGAAGTAGATCCGGGTATTCGCGTCCGCCGATAACAACAATGCGGAAGAATTCGAAACGTTGCCCACAGCCGCCCAGGTGCTGCCGCCATTAGTGGAATACCACCATGTTCCGTTAGCGGTGTTCGTTCCGGTCAACGCTACACCGGTCACTGCATTGTGGTCTGCATCGGTCACGTTATCCAGTCCGCCTGGGGGAGCTAAATCGACCAAGTCGGAGACAAGCGAACCTGCCGCGCCACTCGGTGCCCCAGCATTCTGGAGAACCCTTGCCAGGACAGGTGTCGCTGCGGAGACCAATACTGGCGCATCGTTAATTCCGGTTACGGTGAATGTCAGCGATTGCGCAACAGTCGCGCTGCCGTCGGACACGCCATAGCTTACCATTATGTCCTTAGTTTCACCGGAGGCCAGGCTTTGATAGCTTGTGTGGCCGGGATCCATCGTAAAACTGTGAGTCGCGGCGTCATAGGTGACACCATCTGGCAGCGTGGCCGGCACCGCCACCACCCCAAGCACTGCGCCATGATCCACATCCGATGCATTGACCAGTGCGTTGAGCGTCACTGCCACACCGTCTTCAGTCGCATTGCCAGTCACGGCCCCCGTCACCACCGGCGCATCATTGGTGCCGGTGACCGTGAACGTCACAGATGCAGGCATGGCCGTGATGCCATCCGACACCTGATAGCTGACTGTCACTTCTTTCTCCTGCCCCTGAGCAAGGCTCTGATAGGCCGCATGGCTGGGGTCTAACGTAAAACTGCGCGTCCCGGCGTCATAGCTGACGCCCGCTGGCAGAACACCCGGCACCGACGCCACCATGAGTGTCGTGCCGGCATCCACATCCGAGGCATTGGCCAGTGCATCGAGCGTCACTACCACACCATCTTCAGTCACATTGCCAGTCACGGCCCCCGTCACCACCGGCGCATCATTGGTGCCGGTGACCGTGAACGTCACAGATGCAGGCATGGCCGTGATGCCATCCGACACCTGATAGCTGACTGTCACTTCTTTCTCCTGCCCCTGAGCCAGGCTCTGATAGGCGGCATGGCTGGGGTTCAACGTAAAACTGTGCGTCCCGGCGTCATAGCTGACGCCCGCTGGCAGAACATCCGGCACCGACGCCACCATGAGTGTCGTGCCCGAATCAACATCCGATGCATTGGCCAATGCATCGAGCGTCACTACCACACCATCTTCAATCGCATTGCCAGTCACGGCGCCCGTCACCACCGGCGCATCATTGGTGCCGGTGACCTTGAACGTCACAGATGCAGGCGTGGCCGTGATGCCATCCGACACCTGATAGCTGACCGTCACCTCCTGCTCCTGCCCCTGAGCCAGGCTCTGATAGGCGGCATGGCTGGGGTCCAACGTAAAACTGTGCGTCCCGGCGTCATAGCTGACGCCCGCTGGCAGAACATCCGGCACCGACGCCACCATGAGTGTCGTGCCCGAATCAACATCCGATGCATTGGCCAATGCATCGAGCGTCACTACCACACCATCTTCAGTCACATTGCCAGTCACGGCGCCCGTCACCACCGGCGCGTCATTGGTGCCGGTGACCTTGAACGTCACAGATGCAGGCGTGGCCGTGATGCCGTCCGACACCTGATAGCTGACCGTCACCTCCTGCTCCTGCCCCTGAGCCAGGCTCTGATAGGCCGCATGGCTGGGGTCCAGCGTAAAACTGTGCGTCGCGGAATCGTAGCTGACGCCCGCTGGCAAAACATCCGGCACCGAATCCACCATGAGTGTCGTGCCGGCATCCACATCCGATGCATTGGCCAGTGCATCGAGCGTCACTGCCATACCATCTTCAGTCACATTGCCAGTCACGGCGCCCGTCACCACCGGCGCATCATTGGTGCCGGTGACCTTGAACGTCACAGATGCAGGCGTGGCCGTGATGCCATCCGACACCTGATAGCTGACCGTCACCTCCTGCTCCTGCCACTGAGCCAGGCTCTGATAGGCCGCATGGCTGGGGTCCAGCGTAAAACTGTGCGTCCCGGCGTCATAGCTGACACCCGCTGGCAGAACATCCGGCACCGACGCCACCATGAGTGTCGTGCCGGCATCCACATCCGATGCATTGGCCAGTGCATCGAGCGTCACTACCACACCATCTTCAGTCACATTGCCAGTCACGGCGCCCGTCACCACCGGCGCGTCATTGGTGCCGGTGACCTTGAACGTCACAGATGCAGGCGTGGCCGTGATGCCGTCCGACACCTGATAGCTGACCGTCACCTCCTGCTCCTGCCCCTGAGCCAGGCTCTGATAGGCGGCATGGCTGGGGTCCAACGTAAAACTGTGCGTCCCGGCGTCATAGCTGACACCCGTTGGCAGAACATACGGCACCGACGCCACCATGAGTGTCGTGCCGGCATCCACATCCGATGCATTGGCCAGTGCATCGAGCGTCACTGCTACACCATCTTCAGTCGCGCTGCCAACCACGGTGCCCGTCACCACCGGCGCGTCATTGGTGCCGGTGACCTTGAACGTCACAGATGCAGGCGTGGCCGTGATGCCATCCGACACCTGATAGCTGACCGTCACCTCCTGCTCCTGCCCCTGAGCCAGGCTCTGATAGGCCGCATGGCTGGGGTCCAGCGTAAAACTGTGCGTCCCGGCGTCATAGCTGACACCCGCTGGCAGAACATCCGGCACCGACGCCACCATGAGTGTCGTGCCGGCATCCACATCCGAGGCATTGGCCAGTGCATCGAGCGTCACTGCTACACCATCTTCAATCGCATTGCCAGTCACGGCGCCCGTCACCACCGGCGCATCATTGGTGCCGGCAATGGTGATCGTTGCGCTCTGAGCTACTGTCGCTCCGTGCACATCCTTGACAAAATAATTGACCACAATGGTACTTTGCGCGCCAGCCGCCAGATGGTCGAAGGCGCTATCTGCAGGATCAACCCTCAGTATGTGCCCCACCAGGCTGACGCCTTCGGGAATGTCGACAACAGACTCCCCGTCGACGACATAGGTAACGCTGTCCACGCCCAACGTTGCGGTCTCGCCGTGGTCGTCGTCACTCGCACCTGCCAATAAATCCACCGAATAGTAACCCGTCCCCTCTGCCGCGCCGGAAGACAGGGTAGAACCAACCACCGGTGCGTCGTTGCTGCCAGTTATGGTGATATCGACGACCTTGACCGCACCGTCCAGGCTTATCACAGTGAAAGTATCAGTCAGCGATTCGCCGAATGCGAGCGCCTGTACATGACTGTTCCCGTTATTCAGCGTGTAAGTCCACACGCCATTTGCAGTAACGCCGTACGTTCCGTAGTTGGTAGCCGTCCCCTCGCTGACAGGTTGGAAAGCATCGTCGGCACCGTTCAGGTCATCCGAGTAAAGATCGCCGCTGACCGTCGATGGTCCGCCACTTGAATTGCCGAATCCTCCAGCCTCACTTACCGTACCTGCCGAATTGCCACTGATAAGTGAAGTGCGGTAGTCGACCGTCGCAAATGCGGTTCCCGACTCTGGCTGCACCATCACGTCCAGCCTTTCCATCATTTGCACGGTCAACGTCGTTGCTCCCGCCGTGCCGGCGCTAAAGGTGAATACGAAATCACTGGCCGATCCATTCGAGACTTCACCCTGCGCACTCACCTTGACCGTCGACAGGAACCGCACATATCGTTCGAGCTCCGATCGCACTGCCGGATCGCACCACTGCTCCCAACTCAACTGAAGCTGAATCACATCCACGCCAGCGCCACCCGTGTACACATCCCTGGCTCCTGCTGCCAGGTTTTCGCTCAGGTTGTAGACCAGCGTATCCTGCCCGGATCCACCGTTAAGTTGGTCGCTGCCGCTGCCACCATCAAGTATGTCGCTGCCAGCGCCGCCATTTAGCGTATCGCTTCCGGCACCGCCATAAATGTAATCGTCGCCGTTTCCGCTGTTGATGGTGTCGCTCCCGCTGGTGCCGCTCAGCGTATCGCTTCCATTAGATCCGGTAATGGTGGCCATGCTCTTCTCCTGACTTCGCCGGCTGACCGACGATAGATGATTAATCGTAAATATTGATACTTTTCATCCAGCTAAATTGATCGCGGGGCATTTATATTTCCCATCAACATCGATATCAATTTAACAGCCGAGAATACGTGAGCGCATGAGAACAATGCCCTCTCTTATCCAGGTGTATCAGCCCATCAATAGACCGCCGGATACAGGGCTTTTGTCACGTTTCGTTCAGGAATTTATCGTTCAGCCGCTCGCATAAGCCTGTCAACAGTTTGGTTGCTTGATAAACAACTGTTGACAGTTCCGGCGGAACGCCTCATAATGCGTGGCTCTGGTGATATAGCTCAGTTGGTTAGAGCATAGCATTCATAATGCTAGGGTCGGTGGTTCAAGTCCACCTATCACCACCAAGATTCATGAGAAGCCTGGCCCGGAAACGGTTCAGGCTTTTTTATTATCTGGAGCCGGCAAGCCGGTCAGGGCTTGGCCGGCAATACGGCATCACTGGACTCTGTAATGAGGATCGGTGCTCCGTTCGCCAAGCCGCAGCATTGCGTCACCACCATAGACTCATTAGATGTGGTCTGAACCAGCAGCGGTCCAGGCCATTTTTGTTTTCCAACCGGTCCGGCAATTGCAGGTCCCTCACCAGGCCTAAGTGTTCCAGGCCGCGCAAAGCCCACCAGCCCGGGTCCCACTCCCCTTCCGCCAACCCAAGCCTCGCCGAATGCGGGAAGGCGTGGTGGTTGTTATGCCAGCTCTCCCCCATCGTCAGAAGTGAAGTCCAGCGGATGTTGCGGCCCTGGACCGCGGCGCCATCGACCTCATACGACATGTCGCCGTGATTATGGGCAAAATAGCCGATCAGCCAATGGCCGGTGACGCCAGCGGCGATGCGTGCGCACACGCCCCAGCACACGAAGGCCCAGCCGCCCCATAAATAGAACAGCACGGCCAGCGGCAACTGCTGCAGCATCCATGTGCGCTCCAGGAACCGGTAAAAGGCGTCGCCGGCAATGCGCTGCTCGATATGGATCGCTGGCGGATTGTCCAGCACCAGCTCGCAATGCAGCTGCCACCATGCGTCGTGCCAGAATCCAGCGCCGTGCCGCAAATATGCGTGACAATCGGATTGGCGTTGAGCGTAGTCCCGCAGCTCATGCTGGCGCAGCAGGCCAATCGGCCCGGCCAGACCAACTTGCACGCCCAGCCAGATCAGCAGGTATTCCAGCCATTTAGGACATGCAAAGCTGTTGTGAATCAACTTGCGATGGCTTCCCAGCGAATGCCCGAACAGCAGCACAAAGGCCGTTGCGATGGCGAACAACACCACCGCTGAGATCAGCGGATATGCCAGCGCACCATATAGCGCGCCGCCGCACATCGCGACCAGCCAGAGCGACTTTACCGGGGAATAGCGCACCTCGCCGACATCCACCGCGGGCAAGCAATCGCTTGCGACCCGATGATTTCTTAAGACGTTGCGAATCTTTCTCATGCCAGCCTCCCTTTTTTGCCACATCCATCGCCCGCGATTCGTGTCTAGGCGAGGGTCCAGCCGGGGAGACTTCGAGTACATGAGCGGTCGCCCCACAATTTAAATATTAACTAATTCGTTAATAGTTGAAATGATTTTTGAGCCCATGTCAAGCATGGCGAGGAACTCAGGGATTTCGCGCCAGCGTCGTCAGGCGTACGACACTGGCGACTTCCTTTCTCAGGTCTCTGCGGCAGGTGCGCCGTTGGAACAGCGCTCAGTGTCCGCTTTTTTTCTGGTAACGAAGACTTCAAGATACTCACCGTCTATCCCAAGGCTTCTGTCCCGGATGATGTAAGTAGTCGTCGTGGCGTCTGACCAGTAGTTCATTAATTCTTCAAAGTCATCCCCATAATCCCACGTCACCAGCGCCCTGCCGTCGCCAACCGGATTGCCGTGGTAGCTTTCTTCCAGCAGGTACTCGATTTGATTGCCAAGCAACCGTGCGCGCGGATAGCTCTTACGCAGCCCCTTGTGCTTGGGGGCTGTAAACACATGCACGCCCCCAGGTTTAAGGACTCGCATAATTTCCCTGGCTGCGCGATCCGGATGAAATATGTGCTCAAAGACATCCTGGGTAATGAAAATATCAAAGGTATGGTCCGGGAACGTCAGGGACTCCAGGTTTTCGCATCGCACCCCGCTGACCAACGTTCCTTCGGTGACTCCCTCGAAATACTGCGAGGACGAATAAGACGCGCAGTACCGCGAAATCAGTTCGTTCGACGGAGAGGACTCGTGTATGTTCTTTTCTTCCCAACCCTTGAAATAGGTATCCAGCACATGCTGGATATGGCGCTGCCGCGGAATGGAAGAACAGTTTGCGCACACATATTGGTCCCGCAGCCACGTTCCCTTCATTACAAAGACCGTCTCCTGCCTGCAGCAGTGGCAGTATCCGGGATTCGTTGACTCGCATACCTCCACAGGTTCGCGAACCAACCTCTCGCGCTCCTCATAAAATTGCGCAACTTCCTGTCTGAGCCGATCACGTTCGATCACAATCGGGCCAAAGACTGGCGATCGTAAGGCCAATGATTTGAAAATTTTTGGATACACTCAGCGCCCCATAGAATCTAAAAGTCTACCTCCGCCGGATAGCATCCTCCCGACTAGCGATGAGGATGAGTTGGCGCTTGTATCAGACTGCGAAACCATGGGCGCACGATGACTGGCCCACTACATTAATAATTATGCAATTGCAGGTGTTGTGTCAAGCAAAACGCCGAATCAGCGCATCAGGGGGGTATCAGGCGCCGGCGATCTGGCCGAAGCCTTCGCGCAGCTCGTCGGCTTCTTCAGGACGGACAACGCGGGCCACTTCCTTGCCGTCTTTCAGGAAGATGACCGTCGGCCACAGTTTGATGCGGAAGGAGCGGCCCAGCGCGCGGCCAGGACCGTCTTCCACCTTGAAGTGAGGGATGTTGGCGTACTCGCGGTAAGCCTCGGCGATGGCCGGCTGGGCGCCACGGCAGTAGCCACACCAGTTGGTGCCGAATTCCAGCACTGCTGGTCCGGTGAGCGCGTCGATGTCGGCCCGGCTAGGCTGCTCTGTCTTGTACACAGTTTCCATCATGCGGCCCACCTTACCACGATCGCGCGGGCTTATGCGCCCGGCTGGATCTTGCCGTCGACCACGCGCGGCACGTTCTGCGGATTGCTGTTGGCCAGGGTCGATGGCAGCGCCCATTCCGGCGCATCCTGGTAGCACACCGGGCGCAGGAAGCGGTCGATCGCCGTCGCACCGACCGAGGTGCTGCGCGGGTCGGAAGTCGACGGGAACGGGCCGCCGTGCACCATGGCATGCGCCACTTCGACGCCGGTCGGGAAGCCGTTGAACAGGATGCGGCCAGCTTTGCGCTCCAGCGTTGGCAGCAGGCCGGCGGCGATTTCGCGGTCGTCGGCCGTGGCGTGCACGGTGGAGGTCAACTGGCCTTCCACATGCTCGGCGATCCGGCGCAGGTCGGCCGCGTCGCGGCAGCGCACCAGCACCGAGCTCGGGCCAAAGTTCTCGTCTTCCAGCGCTGGCGTGGACAGGAAGGTGTCAACGTCGGTGCTGTACAGGTGCGGTTGCGCGGCGCATGCCGTACTGCCTGCGCCGCCTTGCGCCAGCAGTTCCACCTTGTCCAGCGCAGACAGCTTGCCCACCCCGGCTTCGTACGATTTGTGAATGCCAGGGGTCAGCATCGTGGTCGACGGCTTGGCTTGCACCGCGGCCGCAGCAGCTGCGGCAAACTCATTCAGCTCAGGACCTTCCAGCGCGATCAGCAGGCCTGGATTGGTGCAGAACTGTCCAGAGCCCATGGTCAGCGAATCGGCAAAGCCTTGCGCGATGCGTGCGGCGCCAGCTTTCAGCGCACCCGGCAGCAGGAACACCGGATTGATCGATGCCATTTCGGCGTAGACAGGAATCGGTTCCTTGCGGGCCTGGGCGATACGCACCAGTGCCAAACCGCCGCCGCGCGAGCCGGTAAAGCCGACAGCCTTGATGGCAGGATGCGCCACCAGGTCGCCGCCGATCTGTACATCACCGATCACCAGCGAGAACACGCCCTCATGCAGGCCGCAGTCGGCCACGGCTTTCTGGATCGCCTTGCCCACCAGTTCGGAGGTGCCGAGGTGCGCAGGGTGTGCTTTCACAACTACCGGGCAGCCGGCAGCCAGTGCCGATGCGGTATCGCCGCCGGCAACCGAGAACGCCAGCGGGAAGTTGGAAGCCCCGAACACGGCAACCGGGCCGACCCCGATCTTGCGCATGCGCAGGTCGGAGCGTGGCGGTACGCGTTCCGGCAAGGCGGAATCCAGCGTCGCCCCCAGGAACAGGCCATCGCGCACCACCTTGGCGAACAGGCGCAGCTGGTTGACGGTGCGTCCCCGTTCGCCTTCCAGGCGGGCTTGCGGCAAGCCGGATTCCTGCATGGCGCGCTCGATCAGTTGCGGGCCGATGTCGAGGATGTTCTGCGCCACCTGCTCCAGGAATTGCGCGCGCTTTTCCAGCTTGGTTTCGCGGTAGGAGTCGAATGCTTGCGCCGCCAGTTCGCAGGCGCGTTGCAGGTCGGCCGGAGTAGCCATGCCAAATGCTGGCTCGATCTCGGTATTGCGGGCCGGGTCGGTGGCCTTCATCTGGCCTGCGCTGCCCTTGATGGCGGCTTGTCCGATCAACATTTCACCTGCGATCTGCATTCTTTGCTCCTTGATGTAGTGGGTCGGCAGGGCCGAAAGTTTACTTGAATTTGGCGCAAGGGTCTGTGCGCTTTTGCGCAGCTACCTTGCGGATTTCGTCATAGCTGCCCTGCACTGCATCCGGCTCGACAAAGCCAATGGTGCGCACGTTCAGCCTGGGCTCTATGGCATTCAGCCAGCGCGGCACGCCGATGTCCTTGCGCACGTGGCCGTTGCCGGCAATAAGGACCACGTCGCGCGGCTGCTGCTGGCGAATCAGCTTGGCCATCCAGATATCGCGCGCAACCTGGGCATTGACCATGCCGGGCACCATCATGTCGGGCGCCATATTACAATGGCCTTCCTGAATCGCCTTTTCCTGGCCGCGCCGCAGGTCCGCAGGCAACGGGTCTTTCAGCTTATAGGCTGCAACGGTGGCGGCATCGAAACTGGAGGCGACGCCGTCGCGCACCACTTTCGACGCATCGGCGCGCGACAGGTTCACCGCGATCAGCGGCAGGTGGTTGCTTAGTGCGAGCTGGATGATCGGGTGGTAGAACTGCCAGTCCCACCCCTTTTTGTTCATGACGCGGATCACGCAGGAGGCGTCAAGGCAGCCCTTTTGCGCTTCGTCCAGCAAGTCTTGCGATTCGCGGTCGAACTGTTCCATCGCGATCGCGGGACGCCAGCCGGCCTCCACGCGCTGGCGCAAGTCCTCGAAGCGCAGCTTGTGGCCCTCCTTGTTGTCGTGCACCTCGCCCAGGAGCAGCACTTGCGGGTTGGACGCGGTGGCGGGGGCCGTGTAGGTAACGGCTTGTTTGCTGCTGCAGCCGGCCAATGCCAGGCCGGCCAGCAGCATTGCGATGGTGTATGGCTTCATCGATGCGTGGTCAGGCTTTCCTCGAAAGCGTCTAGTCTAACAGGGCGTGGATGGCTTTGCCGATCACCCCGGCGTGGGTCTCCAGTGCAAAGTGGCCGGTATCGAGCAATTGCACAATCGCGTTCGGGTTGTCGCGGCGATAAGCCTCGGCGCCCGGCGGGGTGAAGAACGGATCGTTCTTGCCCCAGATCGCCAGCGTCGGCACCTGCGCTTTGCGGAAGAACTCCTGGAATACCGGGTACAGCTCCAGGTTCTTGCGATAGTCGTAGAACAGCGCGAGCTGGATGTCGATGTTGCCGGGGCGGGCCAGCAGAGCGGAATCCAGGGTGTAGGACTCCGGCGCCACGCTGCCAGGATCGGCGACGCCGTGGGTGTACTGCCACTTGGTGGCTTCAGGCGTCAGGAAGCCGCGCATCACGTTGGTGTTCTCCTCGTTCGGGTCAGCCCAGTGCTTGCGCATTGGGCTCCAGCCATCGCTCAAGCCTTCCAGGTAGGCGTTGCCATTCTGGGATATCAGGGCAGTGACGCGTTCGGGTCTGGCCGCAGCCAGGCGCAGCCCTACCGGTGCGCCGTAGTCGAACACGTACAGTGCGAACTTATCCAGCCTGATGGCTTGCAGGAACGCCTCCATGGTATTTGCCAGGTTGTCGAAGGTGTATTCGTAGTGGCGTTCGGCCGGCACCTCGGTGAAACCGAAGCCTGGCAGGTCCGGTGCGATGACGCGGTACCGGGTCGCCAGCAGCGGGATCAGGTCGCGGAACATGTGGGAGCTGGTGGGGAATCCATGCATCAGGAGTATGGCCGGCGCGTCCGGGGCTCCCGCTTCGCGGTAAAAGATGTGGACGCCGTCGGCCTGGATGGTGCGGTTCATGATTAACCCTTTAAAGTTTGTTTTGATGGTTACAAGATTACGCCGGCCATGTAACTTGTCAAGCATTATTTTGATGGTTACAATCAAAGCAGGAGGACAGGAAAATGCTTGAGTTCTATGGTGATCATCCGGCGCTGGACTTGATCAATACCGTTGTGCAGGGAGAGGAAACCTGGCACGGCGATGCCGACGTCATGGCCTGGCTGGCGGCGGCAGGACAGCTTGCGGCAAGCGCCAGGGCTCCCGGCCAGCCGGGCGAGCTGTTGGCGGCGGCGCGTGCCTTGCGTGAGACGGTGCGCAGCGCCGTGGCAGCGCGCAAGGCTGGCAGGCGGTTCGGCGTCGCAGCCTTGAATGCGGCGCTGGCGCATGCCGAGCGCCACTTGGTGCTGGTGGAAGAAAGTGGGGATGGGCTGTCGCTGCACACGCGCTACGCTGCCCGCACGCCAGAACAGCTATTGGCGCCGCTGGCGGAAGCGGCGGCGCAGTTGCTGGCAACGGCCGACTTCAGGCTGGTGCGCAAATGCGAAGACCACGCGTGCACGCTATGGTTCCTGGACCGCACCAAATCCCACCGCCGCCGCTGGTGCAGTATGACGCTGTGCGGCAACCGCAACAAGGTGGCGGCCTTTCGCCAGCGCCAGCACGAAAGCTAGCGCAAGAGGAAATCGACCAAGCTGCGCACCCGCAGCGACAAGTGGCGCGCGTGCGGGTAAATCAGGTAGAACGGCCGCGAGCAGCCGCCATGCTGCGGCAGCAATTCAACCAGCTCCCCGCTGGCCAGCTCGCGCGCCACGGCAAAGCGATAGGTTTGCGCAATGCCGCCGCCATGCACAGCCAGCGTGCCCATGCCGAGGAAGTCTTCCGCACACACAAGGGCATCGCCGCCCGCCAGTTCGATCTCCGCGCCGTCGCGCATGAACTGCCAGGGAATCAGCCGTCCCGTGCTGGGCAGGACGAACTGGATGCAGTCATGCCCGGCCAGGTCCTGCAGCGATGCGGGATTGCCGCGCCGCTTCAGGTAGGATGGCGCGGCTACCAGGACCAGTTCGGCATCCTCCAGCTTGCGTGCGACCAGGGTTGAATCCTGCGGCGCACGGCCGCGCACAGCCAGGTCGTAACCCTCTTCCGCGAAGTCGATGTTGCGGTTGCTGACGTGGACTTCGAGCTGCACCCCGGGGAACTGCCGGCGGAACGCTGCGACACGCTCCAGCAGGCGATAGTGCGCATAAGGCGTCGGCACGCTGATACGCAGTTTGCCGGATGGCGTGGCCTGCTGCCCGGTCACCTCCCGTTCTGCCTCCACCAACTGCGCCAGCGCTTGCCGGCACTGCTCGAAATACACCTGGCCGCCATCGGTCAGGCGAATCTGTCGTGTGGTGCGCACGAACAGGCGCACCCCAAGGCGCTCTTCCAGCCGTGAAATCGAACGGCTTACCGCCGCCGGGGTCACGCCGGCCATCGCCGCTGCCGCGGTGAAACTGCCCTGCTCTCCCGCCAGCACGAACAGCTCGATGCTGCCCAGCTGCATATCATCGAAATGGCGCCGCATTCATTACCCCATGTATCAAGTCAAATACCAAAAGCCATATTTATCTACCGAAACAGCATAAGTATAGTGGGCTCACCTTCACCAATCTCATGGAGTTCAACATGACCAAGACAGCCATCGTCACCGGCGCCTCGAGCGGCCTGGGTTTTGCCATTGCCAAGGCTTACCTGGCGCGCGGCTACAACGTGATCGGCAATGCGCGCACCATGGCGCGCCTGCAAACCGCGGCAGCCCAACTGGGCAACCCGCCCAACTTCCTGCCGGTCGCCGGCGATATCGCCTCGCCTGCCACCGCCAAGGAGCTGTTCGGGACAGCGGCGGCGCGTTTCGGCAAGGTCGACATCCTGGTGAATAACGCCGGCATCTTCATCGCCAAGCCGGCCGTCGATTACACCGAAGCCGAGACCGATGCCCTGGTGGCGACCAACCTGAAGGGCTTCCTGTTCCCCGCGCAGGAAGCGGTGCGCCATATGGAAGCCAACGGCGGCGGCCATATCGTCAACATCACTGCCAGCCTGGGTGTCACGCCGGCCAAGGCGGCCGCCGTGCTACCGGTGCTGATCAAAGGCGGACTGAACATGGCAACCCGCGCCCTGGCGCTGGAAGTGGCCAGCAAGAACATCAAGGTCAATGCGGTAGCGCCGGGCATCATCGGCACGCCGCTGCACAGCCCGGACGCCGCCACCCAGGAATTCCTGAAAGGCCTGGTGCCGACCCACAGGATGGGCACGGCCGACGACATCGCCGAGGCGGTGCTCTACCTGACCGATTCGACTTTCATCTCCGGCCATATCCTGACGGTCGACGACGGCGCTGCTGCGGGCAACTGGTAAACCAGGTGTGGACAAAGGCCGGCCGCCACGCCGTCATCATCGACGAGGCGGGAACCGACAACCGGGGAGGGGCATGTGAATCGGTGGCGGGGCGCCGCGCGCGCCCGTCATAAACCGCAAACGCTGTGGATATTGCTCAAGGCGACACCACCGGCAATGGCGCGCCCAATGCAACTGACTTTCTGCCAGCCATTGTCGGCCACAGCAAAGCCGCCGATGACAAGGACCAATACCACGGCGCCAAGAATCATGGCTCCTCTTATCGAATCAGTAATCTTCATTATTCATCTGACAAAATCGTGGACAAGCGATTTTAGACGCTCAACGTGCCGCTCGACAACTAATTATTTGCCATCGCGTGCAATTTGCTGATGGTGTTCCAGTTGCGCGAGGTGACCGCATCGCCCAGCGCCTTGCCCATGGCAGCGGCGGCGCGGCTGGCCAGCACCCCGTCCGGGCACCAGATATAAGCGGCGTGACGGCCCAGTGCGAACGCTTCCGGCTGCCAGCTCTGCCGCGCCAGCGGTTCCAGCTTGCCGCGGTCTTCATCCGGTTTGTTGAGGACAGCCACCAGCAGGCGCGAATGGTCATGGGCCACGTCCTGCAGGCTGTTTTCCTTGACGATCTCGGCCAATTGGACGGCTTCGATCACGGTGACTTTGGCGGGGACGCCGAGCTTCAACACCAGCGCTTCCTCGATGCGCGCAGCGCAATCGATCGCATCGCTGGCATTGCAATCGAACACGACATTGCCACTGTTGAGCAAAGTGCGCACATCGCTATATCCCATATCGCTCAGCACCTTGCGCAGGTCGGCCATCGCAACGCGCTTTGCACGTCCGACATTTATGCCGCGCAGCAAGGCAATCAGGCGCTGCTTATCCATGACATTCCTCCCTGCATGGCTGCAGTATGCGGCAGTTGCGGCCGCGGCGGCGCTCAGCTCACCGATGGCGCGTGCAAGGGCGCGTCCGGGTGCTTGCCTCCGTGCTCGTCGCCGGGCGTCACGCGCGGGATACGGAACACGAAGCTGGCGCCCTGGCCCGGCGTGCTCGACACCGAAATGCTGCCGCCGAACTGCTTGACCACCAGGTTGAAGACAATGTTCAGCCCGAGGCCGGTGCCGCCCTGCCCGCGCCGGGTGGTGACGAAGGGATCGAAGACCTTGTCCAGCATATCGGCGGGGATGCCCTTGCCGTTGTCGACCACCTGCATCTCGATGTTGTCGCCGTCAGGGATGACGTTGATATCGATATTGCCAGCGCCTTCGGGCTCGAAGGCATGTTCGACGCAGTTCAGCGTCAGGTTGGTGATCACCTGCGCCAGGGCGCCGGGATAGCTGTCCAGCACGACGTCATCGGGGCAGTTGATCGTGACCACGATGCGGGTTTTCTTCAGCTTTGGCTGCAGGCTGGACACCACCTCGCCGATGTATTCCTTCAGTTCGAAGCGGCGCCGCGCTTCGCTGACCTGGTCGACCGCGATCTGCTTGAAGCTGTGGATCAGGTGGGCGGCGCGATAGGCGTTGTTCATGATCAGGCGCGCGCTTTCGCCGGCCGTGTCGATGTACTTCTGGATCTCGGACCTCTTCACCTGGCCGGCTTTCATCGACTCGTCAACGGCCGTGGTGGCATCCATCAGCACCGAGGCGCTGGTCAGGGCGATGCCGACCGGCGTATTGATCTCATGCGCCACGCCGGCCACCAGCGAACCAAGGGACGCCAGGCGCTCGGCCTGCAGCAGCGATTCCTGGGTGCGCTGGAGGTCGTCCAATGCCTGCGCTGTTTCCTGCGCCGAGCGGCGCGCCAGGTCCTCCGCTTCGCGCGTGCGCTTGATGATCGATTTAACCTTGCGCTGGATGGCGTTGAAGCCGCGGATCACATCGCCCAGCTCATCGCTGCGCTTTTCCGGCAGTTCCTCCACTTCGTCGGAACCGCGGGTGGCCAGCTCGAACAGGCCGTCGCGCAGCTTCTTCAAGGGGTCGAACACGATACGCAGGGAAAGCGCCAGCGCCACCACCAGGATCAGGTCGAGTGTCAGGACCTCCACCACCTTGCGCCGCACTTCGGCCGCCAGCGTGGCGTCGATCTGGGCACGGCTGAAATTGACCACGACGCGGCCGACGATCACCGGTTTCAAGGCACTGCCGGCGGCGCCCGCATCGCGGTATGCCAGGTCGGCCACCACCGGGGCGCCCGGCACGGCAGTTTCGGATTCAATGGGGACGATGCTGCCGTCTTCCTTGCGGCGCTTGCCGGAAAACAGGCCGACCGAGGTGTCATAGACGCGGATGGCGACCAGTTCCGGCGGCAGCATCTCGGCCGCTACGATATTGTCGACCTTGGCCTTGTCCAGGTCCCACAGGGCGGAAGGCAAGCTGGTTTGCAAACGGGTCAGCACCCCTTCACGCAGGCGCTGGTTGGCCACTTCCAGTTCATGGCCCAGGCTGTACTGCGCATAAGTGCCGGAAATGCCCAGCACAACGGTGACAATCACCACGAACAGTGCGGTCAGCCGGCCTTGGATACCAAACATTCACTCCCTCCCCCGAATTCCCACCAATGTAAGGGATGCAGTGGTGCTTGGCAAGATTTTAAGGATGATGGCTTTTCATCACTGAGGTAAGATTTGCTTTGCAAACAATGGAGAACAAAATGACGGGCACATACCGCCACCTGCCGCTGGCTAAAGTCGAGCCTGGCATGGTGCTTTCGGACGAACTGCTGGACACGCAAGGCCACGTCCTGCTGCCGGCTGGCGCCGTGCTGACCGAACGCATGCTGGAGCGCTTGCAGGGCCACGGCATCGAATCGCTGGCCGTGGTCGACGACACGCCGCCCGATCCGGCCCGCACGGCCGCCGAACGCGCAGCCCAGCTGGCGCGCATCGGCCTGCTGTTCCGGCGCCACGATCCGGCCAATGCCGAGGACTGGGCCGCCAACGCGCTGCGCGCGCTGGTCACCGAATTCCGCGTCGGCAAGGAGATGCCATGAGCGGACAAATCAGTTACGACGACGTGGTGAAGAACCTGGACGACCTGCCGTCGCTGCCGGCTGTGGTGATGGAATTGCTGAACAGCGTGGACCAGGAGGAAATCGATATCGCGGTGCTGGCCAAAAAGGTTTCGCACGACCAGGCCCTGACGGCCAAGACCCTGCGCCTTGCCAATTCATCGCTGTTCGGGCTGCAGGTCAAAGTCACCACGATCCAGCAGGCGATCACCTTCCTGGGCTTCCAGAGCACGCGCAACCTGATCACGGCGGCGGCCGTGACCGGCTGTTTCGCCGACAAGCTGTGCCCCGGCTTCGACCACAATATGTTCTGGCGCCATTCGATCGCCACGGCCGCTTGCGCCAAGGTGCTGGCGCGCCACGTGCGCTTCAACCAGGATTACGCTTTCACCGCGGGCTTGCTGCACGATATCGGCCGCCTGGTGCTGGTGTCGACCTTCCCGGACCTGTACGCCGAGGTGATCGCCTACCAGAAGGAAAACGACTGCTATATGCTGGAGGCGGAACGCGCCGTGCTCGGGATCGACCACGTCGAAGCCGGGCTGGCATTGGCGGAACACTGGAATTTTTCAGACACGATGCGGCTGGCCATTGCCGGCCACCACGAGCCAGGGACGCCGGGGGCCGGCTTCCTGGCTGCCATCGTGCACGTGGCCGACGCGGTGGTGCATGCGCTGGACCTGGTGCGCAAACCGGACGACCTGGTGCCGCCGGTTTCCCCCATCGCGTGGAAAGCGCTCAACCTGGGCGAAGACACTTTCCTGCACCTGTTCCGCGAAACGGAACTGCAATATGAGGAAATTGCGTTGGTGCTGATGACCTGAGGCGCCGGCGCGCTCAGTGCGCGCTGGCTTGCGGCATGCCGCCTTGGGCCGAAGAGCCGACCGGCTTGTCCTCTGGTTTCGGGCGGCCCTGGGCATCCGACAGGCGGTACTTGGTGCGGCGGTCGCCCATCAAGTCACGCAGTTCGCGGATGCTCATGCCTGTCACTTCATGCATGCGAATCAGCAGCGAAGCGCCGACTGGCAAGCGGTGATGACGGATCTTACTGATTACAGGCGGAGCAACTTCCAGCATGCGCGAGAGCGCAGCGTCGTTCTTCAATTGCATTTTGCCGAGCAGGATGTCCAGCAGGTGATTCGGGTTGTAGCTTTCCTGCGAAGCGAGAGCGTGGTGTGCCATGATGATCCTCTCTTGACAGTGGAGTGTTGAGGAAAGGGCCTTGCAGTCTTGCTAAATTTTCATGCTGCTCTGCGAAGCGAACCTTGTTCAACATCAAGACTTGGCGATGATTTGCCGAAAATCTTGACAACAATGCCATTTCAACACAGTCATTATTCCTGTGTCGCACGAAAGAACCACAAGGAAATTGTGTTACGCGGATATTTCAGGCCGTAACGGAAATGATGCTGCCCGGCGCCGGCGTGCCCGGCGTGGGGCGGTTAGCCTGGGCATTCTGGACCAGCAGGTCTTGCCGGGTAAGGAAGTCTTGCAGCTCTGCTGACTGGGCTTGCTCCAGGGCGCGGGTCTCTTCCCGGCGGGTGCTGATCTGCTCGGTACGCGCCGTTTGCTGTTCGCGGATGCGCTGCTCTTCCTGCTGCAGCTGGCGCTGTTCGGCCAGACGGCGCTCGGCGGCCGCACTGTTGACCTGGAAACTCGGGGTGGTCGGTCCTATTCCATTGATAGCCATGACATCGCTCCCGCAGAAAATTGCTCTTTTAACTCTAGAGCTCGCCGGGCCCGTTTTCAAGGGACGATTGGCGATTTACGGTAAACTTGCGGGTATGCAGAAAAAAGTCTTTATTAAAACCTTCGGCTGCCAGATGAACGAGTACGACTCGGACAAGATGGCAGACCTGCTCGGCGCGTCCGAGGGACTGGTACGCACCGAATCCCCGGAAGAGGCCGATGTCATCCTCCTGAACACCTGCTCGGTGCGCGAAAAGGCGCAGGAAAAGGTGTTTTCCGACCTGGGCACCTTCAAAAAGCTCAAGCAGGCCAAGCCTGGGCTGGTGATTGGCGTGGGCGGCTGCGTCGCCTCGCAGGAGGGCGAAGCCATCGTCAAGCGCGCGCCGCTGGTGGACGTGGTGTTTGGCCCGCAAACCCTGCACCGCCTGCCGAAGATGATCGAACTGCGCCGCCACACCGGCAAGCCGCAGATCGACATCAGCTTCCCCGAGATCGAAAAGTTCGACCACCTGCCGCCGGCACGCGTGGAGGGCGCTTTCGCCTATGTCTCGATCATGGAAGGCTGCTCCAAGTATTGCTCCTACTGCGTGGTGCCCTACACCCGCGGCGAGGAAGTGTCGCGCCGCTTCGAAGACGTGCTGACCGAAGTCGCCGGCCTGGCCGCGCAGGGCGTGAAGGAAGTCATGCTGCTTGGCCAGAATGTGAATGCCTTCCGCGGCGAGACCGCCGATGGCAGCGTCGCCGATTTCGCCATGCTGATCGAATACGTGGCCGAGATTCCCGGCATCGAACGCATCCGCTTCGTGACCAGCCATCCCAAGGAATTCACCCAGCGCCTGATCGACTGCTACGCGAGGATTGCGAAACTGGCCGACCAGCTCTACCTGCCGGCCCAGCATGGCTCGGACAAGATCCTGGGCGCCATGAAACGCGGCTACACGGCGCTGGAATACAAATCCATCATCCGCAAGGTGCGCGCCGTGCGCCCGAACGTGGTGATCTCGTCCGACTTCATCGTCGGCTTCCCCGGCGAAACCGACGAGGATTTCGAGGCCATGTACAAGCTGGTGCAGGACGTCGACTTCGACAACAGCTTCAGCTTCATCTTCAGCAAGCGCCCCGGCACGCCGGCCGCCAACCTGGCCGACGACACCCCGGCCGAGGTGAAATCGGCCCGCCTGCAGCGCCTGCAAGCCCTGTTCGATGAAAACACCAGGCGCCACAGCGCTGCCATGGTCGGCATGACCATGCAGGTGCTGGTGGAAGGCCGGTCCAAGCGCGGCGGCAACGAAGTGCAGGGCCGCGCCAGCAATACCCGCACCGTCCATTTCGACGGCGGCGCCAATGCGCAGGCACTGGTCGGCCAGATGGTCAGCGTGCGCATCATTGAAAGCCTGGATTACTCCCTGCGCGGAGAAGCGATACTTTGAAAACCAAAACCCCGGTGCAACCGCACTACTTCGTTCCAGAACCACTGGACAATACGCGCCTGGCCCATTTGTGCGGCCCGCTCGATGAAAACCTGCGCCAGATCTCCGCGGCGCTGGACGTGACCATTTTCCGCCGCGGCGAGAAGTTCATCGTCAGCGGCACCAATGCCGAACGCGCCGTTGCCATCCTGGAGCGCTTCTATGAAGTGGCCGACAAGGTGGTGCCGGTGGAGGAAGTGCAGCTCGCCCTGGTCGAACAGCGCGCCAGCGAAGCGCCGGACGATTTCGCCCCGACGGGCGAAGAGCCGCCCTTCCACGAGCCGGACATCACCAGCCCGGTGCTGAAGACGCGCCGCAACGACCTGCGCGGCCGCACGCCGCACCAGATCCGCTACCTGCGCAACATCCTCGACCACGACATCAGCTTCGGCATCGGCCCGGCCGGTACCGGCAAGACCTACCTTGCCGTCGCTTGCGCGGTCGACGCGCTGGAACGCGACGCCGTCAAGCGCATCATCCTGACCCGCCCTGCGGTGGAAGCCGGCGAGCGCCTGGGCTTCCTGCCGGGCGACCTGGCGCAGAAAGTGGACCCGTATTTGCGCCCGCTGTACGACGCGCTGTACGACCTGCTCGGCTTCGACCGCACCCAGAAAATGTTCGAGAAGCAGGTGATCGAGATCGCACCGCTGGCGTATATGCGCGGCCGCACCTTGAACCACGCCTTTGTCATCCTGGACGAGGCGCAGAACACCACCGTCGAACAGATGAAGATGTTCCTGACCCGTATCGGCTTTGGCAGCAAGGCCGTGGTGACGGGCGACGTGACCCAGATCGACCTGGCCAAGCACCAGAAGTCCGGCCTGGTCGATGCCATGCATGTGCTGCGCAATGTGCGCGGCATTGCATTCAGCCAGTTCTCCAGCGCCGACGTGGTACGCCATCCGCTGGTGGCGCGCATCGTGGATGCCTATGAAAACGCCCAGGAAGCCAGCGCCGAAATCGCCCCCCTGCTGCAAACCGTCAAACCCGCTGTGAAAGCTGTGCGCAATGTCCGAAAAAAATAAGCTGGCCCTGTCCGTCCAATACGCCGACCCGCGCCTGCAGGAAGAAATCACCCGCCCGATGATCCGCAAATGGGTCAAGGCAGCCCTGTTCGCGCCGGCCGAACTGACCATCCGTTTCGTCGACGCGGCAGAAGGCCAGGAACTGAACCGCGACTACCGCGGCAAGGACTACGCCACCAATGTGCTGACCTTTGCTTATAACGAGGGCGAGGAAGTGGCCGAGGACGAACCAACCCGCGCCGACATCATCCTGTGCACCGACGTGCTGCAGCGCGAAGCGGCCGAACAGAAGAAAACGGTGGAAGAGCACACCGCCCACCTGATCGTGCACGGCGTGCTGCACGCCCAGGGCTACGACCACGAAGACGACGAGGAAGCGGCCGAGATGGAAGGCATCGAAACGGAAATCGTCACCGGCCTCGGTTACGCCGACCCGTACTGAGCGCCCCACCGTCCCGGACGGGGCGATTCAAGCCTGGCCGAGTGCCAGTAGCGCGGCGTTATACCAGGCATGGGCCGCGAACAGGGCCGCCCCATACGCCGCCCGCATGGCCGCCCTGGCCTGGCGCACCGCCAGCACGGCGCCGGCCGATAACAGGAGCGCCATAGGAAGCGAGGCGAATGCGCCCGTGCCTCGCAGCGCAACATGGCTGGCGACAAACGCGAAGGCGATTATGGCGGCGCACGGCAGCATGCCCTGCCCGGCGGCTGCGCTGCGCTGCGCCGGCAGGCGCCCGACCAGCGCCGCCGCCAGCAGCAGTTGCCCCGTCTCCAGCAGCGGCCCCACCAGCACAAGCTGCGGCAACGCCTGCGCAGCAAGCGGCGATGCGCCGCCGGCCGGCCATTGGCCCAGTTGGGGCGCCAGGCGCGCCGCCAGCCATGCCAGCGACAAGGGCAGCGCCAGCAGCAAACCCGCCCCCAGCATGAGCCGCCCTGCCATGCCTGTGTTCCTGGCCATGGCCGTGCAGCTAGGCAGGCGCTCCCGCTGCCGGAAAGTCCCCGATCAGGGTATCCGGCTGCGGCTGCAGGTCCGCCAGGTTGGCGATCAGTTCGACCGCAGGACCGCTGGCGTGGCCGAAGTTGCAGACATACGCGCTGCGCAGGCGCCGGATCTGCTCGGCCCGCCCCGGGCTGCCGATCTCCTGGGCGATGATGTCCTGCAAGGAAGACAGGTCATCCATGCCGATACGCCGTCCCAGCAATTCCAGGCTGCCGATCTCCCAAGGCTCGAATGGCAGGTCCATCGCTTCGAAGCCGCGCTTGTCGACTTCGAAATCCAGCGTCAGCACCGGACGTCCGGTCAGGAAGGCATAGTCGAACACAATGCCGGAAATATCGGAGACCAGGATGTCCGACATGGCCATCGCATCCACCGGATCGTCGCTGATGTCCCAGCGGCAGCTGGCCATGGATGCAGTCTCCTGCCGCAGCTGTTGCAGCATCTCCGGCTCCGAGCGCGCGCTTTGCGGGTGCGGGCGGATGATCACCTGGGTATCGCCCTGCGCCAGTTCGCGGATCAGGCGGCTGCCAAAGCGGGCCAGCAGGCCGTTCTTGCCCCAGGTCGGCGCCAGCAGTACGCGCAGTGGCCTGTGCTGGGCGGAAGCTGCCGCGGCGCTGGCGCGCGCCTGGGCCACCGCATGGCGCGCTGCCAGGCCGTCGTAATAGATGCAGCCGATATAGAACAGGTCCTTGCGCTTGCGCCCGCGCAGCGTTTCCAGCTCGCGGATCACGCGCTCCTGGTGCGGCCCGTTCAACAGCACCGAATCGAAGAAGTCGAACGAATACGGCCGGTTGAACGATTTGTCGGTCGGCGAGTGCACGATATGCATATAGTGCTGCACATGCGGCGAGCGGCGGATCTGCAATACATCCAGTCCCGGCGTGGTCATGCAGACCAGCCGGGCGCGCAAGGTGCGCAGCCGGGCCCACGCCATCGCACCGCTGCCGATGCATTCGGTTTGCAGCAGCCGATGTTCGCCCTGCTGGCCCAGTGCCAGCAGCGGGTCGGCCGCATCGCTGCTCAGGTACAGGCAAGGCAGGCCGCGGCGCGCCATCTGCTGCAGCAAGGGCAGGAAAGTCCCCTGGTATTGCCTGCCTTCGCTGTAAAACACCACGGCATGCTGCGCGTCGCCGGCGGCACGCAAGGCGGCGCGCGCGGCCGGCGAGAACAGCAGAGCGATGCGTGCCCTGGAACGGTACAGCACATCCCTGGCCACGAAATAAGCGGTGCTGACAATGCCGACGATGACCGAGAACAGCAGGCTGCCGGTGCCCGGGTCCAGGTACAGCAGGGCCGCCGCAGTTTGATTCGTGAAATTGAACATGGCAGCTCCGGTCAAAGTTTCAGCGTCAGCATGGTGAGGCCGAAGGCAAAAAACACCAGTGCACTGAGGCGCGACAAGGCACGCGCCGTGCGCGGCCGGCTGAGCCAGATCCTGGCGCGTGCCGCCAGCCCTGCGTACATGCCGTGAATCACGATCAGTACCACGCAATAGGTGGCGATGGCCAGCACCAGCGGCATCTGCTGCTGCGCCGAGCCGGCGGCGCCGGCGACCTGCGGCAGCACGGACAGGAAGAACAGCAGCGACTTCGGATTGCTCGTCTGCAGCAGGGCGCCGCGCACCAAGCGGCTGCGCTGGCCGTCGGCTGGCGCCTCGGCCGTACTGGCGCCGATCGGTGTGGGCACGCGGTACCAGGTTTTGTAGGCCAGGTAGAACAGATAGCTGACGCCGCAGTATTTCAACAGCATGAACAGGAGCGGCGACGAACGGATCACCAGCCCGATGCCGGCCGACGACAGTCCGGCCATGACCGCGGCACCGATTGCCAGGCCGAACACGCCATGCATGGCAGCCCGCCAGCCGCTGGCGATGGCATTATCCAGCGTCATCAGCACACCGGGGCCCGGGCTGGACACCGTGAAAATCACCATGACGACAAAAATCCAGTACGTGTTACTCATTGTTTCTCCTTTACAGTCAGCGCCAGCCTGGCCGCCTGGGCGGGCGGTGCCGCTGCCGCCAGTTGCTGGTCCAGCACCATGTTCCAGCTCGCCTGCAAGTTCACAGGGCCGTTGTTTTGGTGCATGGCTTCGATCACGAATTGATGCTGCGTTTGTCCGGCCGGCTGCCATGGCGTCTCATACAGCGTGACCGGGCCCGCCAGCGGGGTGTAGCGGATCAGCTTGCCGCTCGCCTTGTCCTGGCAGCCGCCGATCGTGTCGCAGATCAGGCCCGGCACCTTGAAATTCGCGATATAGCGTGGATCGCGCTCGAGCTCGCCGTTGCTGTTGAAATCCTTCACCATCAGGAATGCCTGGTACATCGAGAATGTCTGCTGGCCCTGGATGCCGTCCAACAGCGGGTTGTCGGAGACCCAGCCATGGTCCGAGGCAAACACCACATAGCTGTTGTCAAGGATGCCTTCGGCCCGCATCCAGTCCATGAACTTGCCGACCCCGCGCAGCACGCAGCGGTGGGTCTCAAAGATCTTCTGCGTCTCCTGGTCGGCAAAGCGCGGCGCGCTGCGGCCTGCGGTGCCGCCCTGCCCGCCGCTTGGCAGGCAGTCCTGGTCCAGCAGGAAGGTGGCGCGCGGCGCTTCGTTGGTGATGAAATTGAAGGTTGGGCGGTCGGCGTCGACGCTCGACAAGGAGGGCATTGCGGCCAGGCTGAAGTAATTGTTGAGGTACTTGTCCATGCGCTTTTTCCAGGCGAAGGACAGCGACAGCCACTTGCCGTTGTCGTAGACGGCATTTTTCAGCGAGTGCGGCGCAACGCGGAATGCCGTCAGCGCCAGGTACTGCCGCGCCAGCCCGAAGAAGAACTCGGGCTTGCGTTCCGCCGTGACGGCCCGCTTGCGCGCTTCCACGCCGCGGCCGATGGAATGGATGCAGCGGCCCTTGCCGTCGGCAGCATACTGCGCATTGAACAATTCGCAGTCGCCGCTGCGCACCAGCCCAAACCAGAACGGGTCGGCATACTGCACCGCGTACCCTTTGGCGTGGAAGTTGTCGACGAAGATCCGGTACGCGTCGCTGACCTTTTCCTTCAGCGTGCCATCGGCGCGGGCATTGATGCCGCCGACCGTGTAATCCTCACCGCCGAACACCGACGGCAGGCCGTTGATGGTGCGGTTGCCGGAGGAGATGGTATTCGGGTACCACCTGAACCCGCGCAGCTGCTGCGCCAGCTGTGGCTCATCCTCCAGGATGGCCGGCATATAGCCGCTCATGGCGCCGTCCAGGAAGACCAGCAGCACGTTCGGCTGCGTCCGGGAATACTGGAACAGCTTGGCGCCGTCGGGCAAGGCGGCGGCCATGTTCTTGCGGATGCGCGTGTCCAGCGACATCAGGCTGAGGGCGCTGCTTGCCACGCCTGCCAGCAGCACGACCGCCATGGTATGGCGCATGGCAGCCGGACGGCGCAGCGCCAGCCACCATGCCAGGGTCGCCACTGCCGCCAGCAGGACGATGTCCAGCACCGCCTTGCCGGCGCTCGGCGCCAGCGCCTTCGGCGTGAAGAAGGTGAAGTTGTCCATCATGCCCGCGTCGGGCTGGTGGATGAAGGCGAACGCCAGCGCCAGCAGCATGATGCAGAACATCGCATATGTGCTCCAGGCGCGCAGTGCCCGTCCTGCCACGCGGTACCAGAGCACGCAGGCAAGGCCGAACGGCAGCGCCGCCGCCAGGCTGCCCGCGATGAAGAAGCCGACGTAGCCGGCCAGGCCGTCGACATTGTCTTCCAGGCTGGTAAAGCCGATCGGCAAGGCGACTGCCAGCAGCACGAACAGGCTGGCGCAAGCCAGGCTATAGCTCGACTGCAGGGTGCCGCCCAGGCTGTCGAGCAGCCGCTGCGTGCGGCCGCTGCGCCAGCTGGCGCGCACCTCTTCCAGCAGCGTGGCCAGGTGCGGGGCGGCGGCCGGCGGCGCCGGCAGCCGGCGCGCATACCAGGCGCTCTTGAGTACCGACAGCAGGTTGTTGCAGGTCCAGTACAGCACCAGGCCGCTGGGCGAGGCGTACAGCAGCGCCAGGAAGACCAGGGCCACTACCACCCCCTGCACCCAGTCGGAGCGGGACAACTGGCGCGAATAGATCTGCACGGCATACAGGTTGAGTGCCGTCATCAGCAGCGGCAACAGGTTGACCCCGCCCAGCAGGCCGTCCGGCCGCGACAGGTCGCGCAGGAACAGGAAGGCGGCACCCTGGAACGGCACGTAGTGCGTCAGCAGGCCGAAAGCGGCAATGAAGAACGGCACCTGGATGGCCAGCGGCGCCAGCGCGCGCAGCGCGTACACCGGATGATAGCCGTGCAGCCGATACAGCTGGCGCAGCATCATGTGCCGTTCCTGGCCCTGGAACACGGCCGTGAACTCCTCGATCTTGGGCCGCATGCGCCGCTGCACGTCGCGCTCCCTGCCCTGCAGCCATTCGGCCCAGTGGTAGGCCGGAACCAGCAGCAGGTTGAAGGACACGCTGAGGATCAGCAGGGCCACGCCGTGGCTGCCGCTCATCGCATAGGCCAGCTCCAGCACCGACAGCAAAGCCCAGCGTATGGGCTCGATCAGTGCCGCATTCAATAAATCCAGCATCAGTCAGTCCCTGTCCGGTTAGGCTACCGCCGCCAGCGGCGGGAACAGCATGTTGGCAATGGCCAGGTCTTCCGGCGTATCGACCTCGAACCATGGCAAACCGTCAGTGCCGACCGCGTCGATGCGTATGCCTTCGCCCACCAGGTTCTGCATGGCGTATTCCAGCGGCGCCGTGACGCCGGCGCGCCCGATCACGCTGCTGACCTGGCGCAGCAGCTGGGCGCGCGGCAAGCCACGCCGCACGAAGGTCAGGTTGACCGTCTTGAAGCTGCTTTCCAGGCCGAAGCCGGGAGCGCGCACGCTTTCATGCAGCCAGGCCGTCACCACGCCCTCGCCGACGCAGGCGAAGGTGCCGCTCAGCGCCGGTTCGTACGGCGCCAACAGGGTCGCCGCTTCGCCGCCGCGCACGCCCTGCTCCAGCAGGCGCTGCAGCAGGTCGCGGTCGATCACCACATCGCCTTCGATCAGCAGCAGGTGCTGGCGGTCGCGTTCCGGTTCCGCAGCGCGCAGTGCCATTTCCAGCGAAAAGACGGAACCGGTTTGCGCATAGCGTTCGTTGAACACGAAGTCGACCTGCATCGGCCGCGGCTGCAACATGGACCAGCCGGCAACGAACTGGCGGATCGCATGGTCCAGGTAGCCGACCACGATCGTGACCCGGCGCACATCCAGCGCCCCCAGTTGCTCGAGCATGCGTTCCAGGATCGGGCGGCCCGAAACCGGTACCAGGCATTTGGGAATGGCCCGGGTATTTTCCTTGAGTCTGCTGCCCAGCCCGGCAGCCAGAATGATGGCGTGGGTATCGGCGCCAAGGCCGACGGAATGCTTGATCATCTTGATATCCGTAGTCAAAGTGTTGGGATGTGAAAGCGCGTGGCTCAGCGCAGCCGCTGCAGCAGCTGGCGCAGGCGTTGCAGACCTTCGACCACGTCGTCGGTGCTGATCGCATACGAGATGCGTACCGAGCCTGGGTCGCCGAAGGCGGCGCCGGAAACCATGGCAATGCGCGCCTCGCGCAGCGCCGCTTCGCAGAACTGGTCGACATCGGCAATGACGGTGCCGTCGAGCTGCTTGCCAAGGTGGGCCGAGATATCGAGGAACAGGTAGAACGCGCCTTGCGGCTCGGCCACCCGCACCGCGGGCATGTCGGCCACGATGGCCAGCGCCCGGCGCAGCCGCTCATCCAGGGTGCGGTTGACGCGGGCGATGAACTGGCCGTCCTCGCGCGCCAGCGCATAGCTGATCGCGTGCTGCGCCACGCTGCTCGGGTTGGAAGTCGTATGCCCCTGCAGGTTTTCCATCGCCTTCATCACGTGGGCCGGCGCGGCCACGTAGCCCAGGCGCCAGCCGGTGAGCGCATGGCTTTTCGAGAAGGAATTGACCAGCACGATGCGCTCCTTCAGGCGCGGCTCGATGGCCAGGATGTGCGCATGCCGGTGGCCGGCACGCACCAGCGAGGCGTAGCATTCGTCGAAAATGATCCAGAAGTCGTGCTGCAGCGCCAGGGCGGCGATCTTCGCCAGCTCCGCTCCCTGGTAGACGGCGCCGCTCGGGTTGTTGGGCGTATTGATGATCAGGGCCTTGGTCTTCGGCGTGACCGCCTGTTCGACCTGGCTGGCCATGAGCTGGTAGCCATGTTCGCGCGTTTCAATGAAGACCGGGCGTCCTTGCGCCAGTTCCACCTGGGTCGGGAAGGTGACCCAGTACGGGTTGGGGATGATCACTTCATCGTCCGGGTCCAGCAGCACCATGGCGGCGTTGTACAGCGCCTGCTTGGCGCCGGCAGTCAGGCCCACCTCGTCGTGCGCGTAGTCGACGCCGGTGTGCTGCGAGACCAGTGCGCCGAGCTGCTTGCGCAGTGCCGGTGCGCCCATGGTCGGCGTGTAAATATTCTTGCCGGCGTCAATCGCCTCACGGGCGCCCTGCTTGACCGTGTCGGAAGTGTCGCCATCGAGTTCACCGGCGGCGAAATTGACGACATGCAGTCCCTGTGCCTTGAGCTCGTTGGCAATGGTGCGCATCCTGGAAGTGCCAGGCGGGGCGATTTTTTTCGTGCGTTGCGCGAGTGTCATGTTGTGGTTCCTTGTTGGATGGGCAAACGGGTACGGCTCAGGCCGTGCCTGGGATCAGCCGCAGGATCTCGTCGATGCCCAGGCAGCGCGGTTCGATTTCCAGCGTGCGGCCGTTGCGCAGGATGTCTTCGGCCACGCCTTTCATGGCCAGGTAGGCGCTGCGCAGCATGTGGTTGGCATAGATCACGACATTGAAGCCGGCGCGTTCGAGTTCTTCGAACTTCAGGTGCGCATAGCTGGTCGGCACGCAGATCAGCGGCACATCGGGGTGGCGCTGGCGGAACAGGCGCGCGAACTCGATGATCTCCTGGCCGTCTTTTTTCCGGCTGTGGATCATGATGCCGTGCGCGCCCGCTTCCACATAGGCCAGGCAACGCTGCAGCGCGTCGTCCATGCCGCGCTCGAGGATCAGGCTTTCGCAGCGCGCGATGATCATGAAGTCGTCGGTGATGCGGCTGGCGCGCCCGGCCCGGATCTTGTCGCAAAATTCCTCGATCGAGTCCTGCAGTTGCAGCACATCGTTGCCCAGCAGGGAATTCTTTTTCAGGCCGCGCTTGTCCTCGATCACCACGGCCGATACGCCGGCCAGCTCCAGCGCCTTCACGTGCAGGGCGAAGTGTTCCGGCTTGCCGCCGGTATCGCCGTCGAAGATCATGGGCAATGCGCACACGTCGAAGATCTCATGCACATTGAGCAGGCGGTTGCTGGCACTGAGGATTTCAATGTCGGGCAGGCCCTTCTGGGTGGAGTCGGTCAGGGAACTCGACCAGATGGCGTCATAACCCACGGTATGGCCGGGAGCCGGTTCGAAGCAGGCGTGCTGGGCCAGCAAGGCGGAAATCGGGCTGTGCGCTTCGAGGGCGCGCAGGCAGCGTTTGCTGTTCAGCAGCCGCTTGAATTCCGAGCGGCGTTTATCGGAAGTCATCATAGTTTCTTGTTTTCCTTATTAAGTCAGGCTTCATATTGAAAGGGAAACCCATCCCCTGCCGCGTGCCGCCGGCGGGGAAGGTCCGGACAAACGGGGAGGACTACTCCCAATGGGTAGACAGAAGCTCCTGCCATGCCTTCAGTGTTGCCGCGTCGAGCCCGGCGCCGCTCAGGACATCCGGCGGACGCGGAAATGCGATATCGCAGTAGGTGCGGCCCAGCACTTCGACCGGCGCGGCATAGCGCGGGATCGCGTGGAAGTGCGGATTGGGATCAACCATCATCAGCGCCAGGTAGTTGAACTTCACGGCCGGGACCAGCCGCCTGACGGTGGCTTCGAAACTGCGTATCAGCTGCGGCAATTCCGCCCCGGCCTGCGGGCTCAGCCCGCCCAGGCTGTCGACCGGCGCGCGGGCCGCGATAATGCAGCTCAAGGGGGTTGTCTGCAGCGGCCTGAGCAGCACAACCCAATGCTCGTATTCGGTGACTGCGGTAGCCGGATAGCCAAAACGCGCCAGGGTCGGGTTCACCTTGCCTCCTGGCCGAAGTGCCATGCGCGCCAGAACAGCAACATGCCGCATAGCGATCCCAGCAGCAACACCATCAACACCGTGCCCGGGCTGCCCGATGCCTTCACCAGCAAGGCGGCGCCCACCGGCCCGGCGGCACGCGCCAGCAGGGAGGGGGCGCCCAGAATGCCGCTATTGGCCGCATAGCTTTCGGTGCCGGCCAGCTCCAGCGGCACCGCCGCGCGCACCACCGTGAGCAGCCCGAGGGCCAGGCCGTAGGCTGCAACGAATAACAAGGACAGGGCGGGCAGCCATTCGGCCAGCCACAAGGCGGCCAGCGACAGCGACATCAACCCCAGGGTGAACATGCCCACGCGCTGCACGCTCGCTTGGCGGCCGAAAACCAGGTCAGCGGTGCGGCTCGCCACCTGCATCGGGCCGATGCAGGCCGCCAGGCTCAGGGCCGTTGCCGGGGCAAAGCCGCGCGACTCGAGCATCGGTATCGCCTGTACCGCCATGGCGGCGGTGATGAAGCCGCATATTGCGAAGCAGAGCGAGAGGTAGCCCAGCACCGAGTGGCGGGCCGGCCGCGCGCTGCGCTGCGGGACCGGCGGCGCCGGTGCGCGCTGGCCGGCCGGCAGGCGGCTGAACTGCAGCAGCACGCAGAGCAGCAAATGCATGGCCGCATACAGCAGCAGCGTATTGCGCCAGCCGATACGCTGGCCCAGGTAATAGCTCAGGGGCCAGAAGACGGTGCTGGCCAAGCCGCCAACGATGGTCAGCCAGCCAATGCGGCGCTTGTGCCCGCTCTCATAGCTTTGCACCACCAGGGCAAAGGCCGGTTCGTACAGGCTCATCGCCATGGCCAGGCCCAGCAGGGCCCACATGGCATACGCCATCCCGACCGAATTGGCGCCGCTCAATCCGACCAGGCCGGCCGCGGCGAGCCCGGCGCCAAGCATCATCACACTGCGCGCGCCCCAGCGGTCCATCGCCACCCCGACCGGGTAGGTGGCCAGGCCCCACACCAGCAAGGCCACGGAAAAGGCGCCGGTCAGCGTTCCGGCGCTGCAGTGCAGGTCCTGCTGCATGGCGTGTCCCAGGACGCCGAAGGCGTAGTACAGGCTGCCCCACGACACCAGCAGGGCAAGGGACAGCACGGGAACCAGGCATTGAAAACGCATTGTTATGTCATCAATTTGTCATATGCGCAGTGTGCAGATTGCCTCTCTGGCAATCAAACGAGAATTTGGTATGATGTGTTGAGTATTTTTCAACACCACCACGCTGAGTTATCGATGACTGTTCGCCCCCCGCTCCATGCGCTGTATGTGTTCTGCGTCGTTGTCAGGGAAGGCGGCTTCCGCCAGGCAGCGCAGGTGCTGCACCAGACGCCGGGCGCGGTCAGCCGCCAGGTCCAGGCGCTGGAAGAGCGTCTCAAGCAAGTGCTGTTCGAGCGCACCAGCGGCAATTCGGCCACGCTGACCGTCGCCGGCCGGCAATTGCACGACAAGGTCGCCGACCAGCTGGCCGGCATCATCGACGTGCTGGAGCCATCCGGGGGAACGGGAAGCCAGCATTCCATCCTGGTCGATACCAGCGTGACGCTGGCCATGCACTGGCTGATTCCCCAACTGCCGGATTTCCGGCAGCGTTATCCGCACATCCACGTCGACGTGCGCACCGTTGACGGCGATATCAATCCCTCGGCACCGGTCGACGTCTTCCTGCGGCGCGATCCGGCAGAATTGCGCGGGCTGCCTTCCCAGGCGTTCATGCAAGAGCGCTGTGTCCTGGTATCGAGTCCGGCCTTCGCATCGACGCTGGGCGCGCCGGAGCCGGACGGCATGCGCTGGCTGGCCAAGGTGCCGCGCATCGGCATGCGGTCCCGGCCCGACCTGTGGCCCGGCTGGAGCAAGGCCCATGGCATGGAGCCACGGATGCTGGCCCCGACCATTGAGTTCGACAATACCGTCCTGGCGATCCAGGCCGCCATGCAGGGGCTTGGTGTACTGGTGGTGCCGGAGGCCTTTGTTGCGGCAATGGTCGAAGGCATCGCATTGCAGCGCATCCATCCGGCCCGCATCGAAAGCGGCACGTACTCGTTTGCCGTGGGCCGGCAGCGCGCGTCGCCACGCGTCGACACCTTCACGCAGTGGCTGAAGGAGCGCGGGATGCGCTAATCGTTACGCTGGCGGAACAGGCAGGCGCCCGCCGCCACGGTAAACAGCGCCACGCTGCCGGCAATGTGGCGGTCGGCCTCGCTGGCCCAGGTCGGCGGCCGTTGCAGCAGCCGGAACACACCAGGGTCGAAACTGAAGTCGCGCAGCACGTCGTTGACCACCGCCACCAGCGTGTCGTCGGCCTGCTCGTTGCGCGTCGAGCGCGCCCTCTTCATGCAGGCTGTCGTAGTATTCATTGGCCAGCACGGCATGTTCGCCCAGCCATTGTTCGGCCCCGGAGGCCTCGATCGGCACCGGCTGCGGGCCGCGCCCGAACAGGTAAGCGCAAACGAGGCCGCACTGGTCGGAACCATAGGTGACTGCACTGATCTGCACGAGTTTCCAATCTGATAATTTCGGCCGGGACTCGGCCGTTTAGTGTATGCTATAGCACTTCGGAACAACGGCTTTCATGCCAATTATGCAAGAGCACTCTAGTAGCGTCAGGAATGACGCTAAACCACACCGGTCGCTGTTCGAGCGACTCACCGCCCTGATTTCCCCTGAGCCCGAGAGCCGCTCGGAGCTGCTTGAAGTCCTGCACGACGCCCATGAACGCAACCTGATCGACGCCGACGCACTGTCGATGATCGAAGGCGTGTTCCAGGTGTCGGACCTGTCGGCGCGCGACATCATGGTGCCGCGTTCGCAGATGGACGTCATCGACATTACCAAACCGATCGAGGAATGGATCCCGCTGGTGCTGGAAACGGCCCACTCGCGCTTCCCCGCCATCGAGGGTGAACGCGACAAGGTGATCGGCATCCTGCTGGCCAAGGACCTGCTGCGCTACTACGCGGAGGAAGAGTTCGACGTGCGCGACATGCTGCGCCCGGCGATTTTCATCCCGGAATCGAAACGCCTGAACGTGCTGCTGCGCGATTTCCGCGCCAACCATAACCACATGGCCATCGTGGTCGATGAGTACTCCGGCGTGGCCGGCCTGATCACCATCGAGGACGTGCTGGAGCAGATCGTCGGCGATATCGAAGACGAATACGACTTCGACGAGGAGGAAGACAATATTCTCTCCATCAAGGAAGGCAAGATCGGCCCGCGCTGGCGCATCAAGGCGCTGACCGAGCTGGAGCAGTTCAACGAAGAACTCGATGCCGACCTGGCCGACGAGGATGTGGACACCATCGGCGGCCTGGTGGCCAAGCACCTGGGCCGCATGCCGCACAAGGGCGACACCTTCGACATCGCCAACCTGCGCTTCGAAGTGCTGCGCGCCGACGCGCGCCAGGTCCATGTGCTGACGGTTGAAAAACTGCCCGCCTCGGTGGACGAGCAGGACTGATGCGCTGGCGTAAGACCAAGGCAGGCGAACCGCCTGCCGCGCCCCGCTCTACCCATAGCCGCATGCTGATCGCCGCCGTGGCCGGCGCGGCCGGCGTGTTTGCGTTTGCCCCGTTTGGCTGGTGGCCGCTGCAGATCCTGTCCCTGGCAATGCTGGTGTACCAGGCCTTACGTGCCGACGGCGTGCGCGCCTCCGCCCTGGTCGGATGGGCTTTCGGCTTTGGCTGGTGCCTGGCCGGTTTCCATTGGCTGTACGTCGCGATCAACCGCTTCGGCGGCATGCCCGCGCCGCTGGCAGCCATATCGATCGCCCTGCTGGCGGCTGCGATGGCGCTGTATGCCTGCGGCGCCATGGCCGCTACCGCCTGGCTGCGCAAGCGCTGGTCCCTGCCGCTGCCGGCCGCCACGCTGCTGGTGCTGCCGGCGTGCTGGGCATTGTTCGAATTCCTGCGCGGCTGGCTGTTTACCGGCTTTCCCTGGGTAACGGCGGGCTACGCCCACAATACTTCGCCGCTGGCCGGGTATGCTCCCGTGCTGGGCGTATACGGCATCAGCTGGCTCGCCGCCGTCACTGCCGGCGCATTGCCGCTGCTGATGCATCCTTTCCGCTACAAGGCTATCGCGCTGCTTGTTGCCATCTGGATGGGCGGCTTTGCGCTGGGGCGCATCGAATGGACCACGGCATCGGGCAAGCCGTTGTCGGTGCGCCTGGTGCAGGGCAACGTCCCGCTGCAGAACAAATTCAACAGCAAGCATCTCGGCGAGATCCTGCGCATGTACCAGCAGGTGGTGACGTCCGCCCCGGCTGACCTGATCGCGATTCCCGAAACCGGCGTGCCACTGTTCGCTTCGCAATTGCCGCCGGGCTACCTGGACTCCTACGGCCAGTTCGCGCGCCGTACCGGCAGCCATATCGTGCTGGGCATACCGATGACCAATGGCGTGGTGTATTCGAACAGCGTGCTGGGCCTGCCGCCCACCCTGGCCGCCAGCACCTACCGCTACGACAAGCACCACCTGGTGCCGTTTGGCGAATTCATCCCGACCGGCTTCCGCTGGTTCACCAATCTGATGCAGATCCCGCTCGGCGACCAGACGCGCGGCGCAGTGATCCAGGCGCCCTTCCCGGTGAAGGACCAGAAAGTGCTGCCGAATATCTGCTACGAAAATGTGTTCGGTGAAGAGATCGCGGAGCAGATTTCGCTGACCGGCGCAACCGTGTTGCTGAACGTCTCCGAGCTGGCCTGGTACGGCGAATCGATCGCCATCCCGCAGCACTTGCAGATGTCGCAAATGCGTTCGCTGGAGACCGGCCGGCCCATGCTGAGCGCTACCAACAGCGGCGCCACGGTCGTGATCTCGCCACGCGGCGAAGTGGCGCACGCCCTGCCCTACCGCCAACCGGGCGTGTTGAGCGCAACGGTGCAAGGCATGTCCGGCGACACGCCTTACATCAAGTTGCAGAACAAGCTGTTCCTCGCCTTGGCCGCCCTGTCCATCGCCGCCGCCTGGCTCTGGTCGCGCCAGCGCCGCAGCTAAAACACCTCATCAATAGTCCTGGCGCTCACCACCGCCAGGCACCATCGTTGCAACTCATCCTGAGAGCCGGCCTCGACTTTGCCCCGCACGCCGTCGTCGATCGGCCCAAAACGGATTTCGAGCTGATCGCACAGCATTTTTCGCAACGCTTCCAGTCGGCCACGAACCACGCCTCTTGCTTCACCTCTTGCCTCACCTCTTGCTTCCCCAATTGCTTCACCCCGCGCTTCGCCGCGTGCCATTCCCCGCTGTTCCGCGCGCTCTTCCCATAGGTATTTCCAGGCCATGTCAGTTCTCCCCTCCAAAAGATCCTGCTGCTGCTCGATCGCCTGCTGCCAGGCTTTCGGCAAACCCATCATTCGATCAACGAGGTCATATACGTCGCGGAATTTTGCCTGTTCCCATCCAACCGCTCGCAGGCCAGCCAGCAGTTTGTCTTTGACGATCGCGCATGCTGAAGGTTCCCTGCGCGTGCGCAGGGTGAACAGATGTGCCGCGACCAGCCACGCAAAAACGTTGTCGCTAAGAATCAGTTCTGCCATGAAGTCTTCAAGGTCTCGCAGCTTGACGGTTTCAAAAGCGAACGTGGTGCGGGTGTCGCCCGCAGAGAGATCGAATCGATGGGGCCGCCAAGTCGGACTACGGTCGCCCAAGATCGCGATGCTGCGCACTGGCAGCCGAAACTGGTCATAAAGGCGATATTGGCAAACAAACATGCGCTCCGCAAACCCTCGCTGGCGAGCGACCTGGACTTCGATATGCCACAGGCATGGCTGGCCGTCCTCGCCCTGGGCGCGGAGCAGCTTATCGACCCGGAACAGGCCCAGTGTGCTCTCGCGGGAGCATTTGCCTAATTCCTGGTCCAGGCTCTCGGGCGCAGGACGGTTTCCCCACGCTTCGCGCGGGAAAAGCACTGTGAAATCAGGCCAGTAGCGTTCGATCGCCTGCTTCCAGACGGAGTCATAGTCGGCGTTTGGCGTATCCATGCAGCTTGGACGGCCCGGCGCGGGCGGGGTTCCGGCCGCACGCCCTGGCTTTGATCGCGATCAAACGCCCTGCGGGCCGGGCGAAACTCTACAGGTTCGCCGCAAAAACCGCTAAAATGAGCCGTTTTAGCGAACCGATAACGCTCGCGCCCAGGGCGCCACCAACGACCACGATGCTGACATTTCAACAAATTATCCTGACCCTGCAGACCTACTGGGACAAGCAGGGCTGCGCACTGCTCCAGCCGTACGACATGGAAGTCGGCGCGGGCACCTTCCACACCGGTACTTTCCTGCGCGCCATCGGCCCTGAGCCTTGGCGTGCGGCCTACGTCCAGCCATCGCGCCGCCCGAAAGACGGCCGCTACGGCGAGAACCCGAACCGCCTGCAGCACTACTACCAGTACCAGGTCGTCCTGAAGCCGGCCCCGGAAAACATCCTGGACCTGTACCTGGGTTCCCTGGAGGCGCTGGGCCTGGACCTGAAGCAGAACGACGTGCGTTTCGTGGAAGACGACTGGGAAAGCCCGACCCTGGGCGCCTGGGGCCTGGGCTGGGAAGTCTGGCTGAACGGCATGGAAGTGACCCAGTTCACCTATTTCCAGCAAGTGGGCGGCCTCGATTGCAAGCCTGTGCTGGGCGAGATCACCTACGGCGTCGAGCGCCTGGCCATGTACCTGCAAGGCGTGGAGAATGTCTACGACCTGGTCTGGACCGAGTGGGAAGAAGGTGGTGTGAAGAAGCAGCTGAAGTACGGCGACGTATTCCACCAGAATGAAGTGGAGCAATCGACCTACAACTTCGAGCACGCCAACACCGACCTGCTGTTCGCGCAATTTGCCAACCACGAATCCGAAGCCAAGCGCCTGATCGAGCTGCAACTGACCCTGCCGGCCTATGAGCAGATCATGAAAGCCTCGCACAGCTTCAACATGCTGGACGCCCGCGGCGCGATCTCCGTGACCGAGCGCGCCGCCTACATCGGCCGCGTGCGCAACCTGTCGCGCATGGTCGCCCAGGCCTACTACGAGTCCCGCGAACGCCTCGGCTTCCCGATGGTCGCCAAATAAAAGAATACCGAACATGAATCAGACCCTGCTCATCGAACTGCTGACCGAAGAACTGCCGCCGAAAGCCCTGTCCAAGCTGGGCGCCGCTTTCGCTGCGGGCATTGTCAACGGCCTGAAATCGCGCGACTTCCTGGAAGAGGACAGCGTCGCCACCACCTACGCCACTCCGCGCCGTCTGGCCGTGTCGATCACCAAGGTGCGCGCCACCTCGCCGGACAAGCAGGTGCGCGAAAAGATCCTGCCGGTCGCCATCGCGCTGGACGCCGACGGCAACCCGACCGCACCGCTGACCAAGAAGCTGGCCGCCATGGGCCTGGCCCATGTCGCCGTGGCCGATATGGAACGCGCCCAGGACGGCAAGGCTGAAAGCTTCTTCTACACCAAGCTGGCTGCCGGCTGCGCCCTGCAGCTCGGAGCCCAGGCTGCGCTGGAAGAAACCATCGCCAAGCTGCCTATTCCCAAGGTCATGAGCTACCAGCGCCCGGACGGCGAGACCGTGCAGTTCGTGCGCCCGGCCCACGCGCTGGTCGCCCTGCACGGCGCCACCGTGCTGCCACTGACCCTGCTGGGCCTGAGCGCCGCCAACAAGACCGAAGGCCACCGCTTCCTGACCGCACCGGGCAAGCGCGAAGTGACCATCGCCGACGCCGAGTCCTACGCGGCAACCCTGGCAGAAGCCGGCAAGGTCGTCGCGGGCTTCGACGCACGTAAAGAGGCGATCCGCGCGGCCCTGCTGCACAAAGCCGGCGCCGACCAGGTGCTGATGCCGGAAGCACTGCTGGAAGAAGTGTCGTCCCTGGTCGAATGGCCGGTGGTGTATGAATGCCGCTTCGAGGAGGAATTCCTGGCCGTGCCGCAGGAATGCCTGATCCTCACCATGCAGACCAACCAGAAATACTTCGCCCTGACCGACGCCAGCGGCAAGCTGCGTTCGCGCTTCCTGATCGTGTCGAACATCGCGACCGACACCCCGGCAGCCATCATCGGCGGCAACGAGCGCGTGGTGCGCCCACGCCTGTCCGACGCCAAGTTCTTCTTCGAGCAGGACAAGAAGAAGTCGCTGGAATCGCGCCTGCCGCTGCTGAAGAACGTGGTGTACCACAACAAGCTGGGCACCCAGGCCGAACGCTCCGAGCGCGTCACCTCGCTGGCTGCTGCCATCGCCGGCCGCCTGGGCGGCGACAAGGCGCTGGCCGAACGCGCCGCGCGCCTGTCCAAGGCCGATCTGCTGACCGACATGGTCGGCGAATTCCCCGAGCTGCAAGGCATCATGGGCACCTACTACGCACGCCACGACGGCGAGCACGAAGAAGTCGCGCTGGCCGCCTCCGAGCACTACCAGCCGCGCTTCGCCGGCGACACCCTGCCGTCCACTGCCACCGGCACCGCCGTGGCGCTGGCCGACAAGGTGGAAACCCTGGTCGGCATCTGGGCTATCGGCCTGCAGCCAACCGGTGACAAGGACCCGTTCGCGCTGCGCCGCCATGCCCTGGGCGTGCTGCGCATGCTGGTGGAAAAGCGCCTGCCGCTGTCCATCTCCGCGCTGCTGGGCGACGCTGCCGCGCAGTTCGTGGCCGTGCCGAACTTCAAGGACCCGACTGCCGAAGTCACCGCCTTCATGATGGACCGCCTGCGCGGCATGCTGCGCGAGCGCGGTTTCAGCGTGAACGAGATCGAGGCTGTGGTGGCGCAAAACCCTGACCGCCTGGACGACATCGTGCAGCGCCTGGAGGCCGTGCAAGCCTTCGCCGCCCTGCCGGAATCGGTCTCGCTGGCCGGCGCCAACAAGCGCATCACCAACATCCTGAAGAAGAACGAGGAAGCGCTGGCACAGGCCAGTATCGTCAAGGCCGAACTGCTGCAGGACGCAGCAGAGAAAGCCCTGCACGCCGCCATGGGCCGCGTGGCGCCGGAAGTCGATGCGGCATGGGCCAGGGGCGACTTCACCGCCACGCTGAAGACCCTGGCGCAACTGAAGGAGGAAGTCGATGCCTTCTTTAACGACGTGATGGTCATGGCCGAAGATATCGCCCTGCGCAATAACCGCCTGGCGCTGCTGTCTGCCCTGCACGGCATGATGAACCGCGTGGCCGATATTTCCAAGCTGGCGGCCTGATATGCCTCAGTCCCAGCCGACCAAGCTGATCATCCTGGACCGGGATGGCGTGATCAACCACGACTCGCCCGACTTCATCAAGTCGCCGGACGAGTGGATCCCCATCCCCGGCTCGCTGGAAGCGATAGCCCGCCTGAACCAGGCGGGCTATCGTGTGGTGATCGCGTCGAACCAGTCGGGCATCGCCCGCCAGTACTTCGACATCAACACCCTGAATGCGATCCACCAGAAGATGCACCGACTGGCGCAGCAGGTTGGCGCCGACATCGACGCCATCTTCTTCTGCCCGCACGCGGCGGCCGACAACTGCGACTGCCGCAAGCCAAAACCTGGCATGTTCACGGAAATCTCGAAGCGCTTCGAGATCAGCCTGAAAGGCGTGCCGACCGTCGGCGACTCGCTGCGCGACCTGCAGGCAGGCTTCATCAGCGGCTGCGTGCCCTTCCTGGTCTTGACGGGCAAGGGCGAAAAGACCCATGCTACCGGTGGCCTGCCGCCGGGCACGCAGGTCTTCCCCGACCTGGCGGCCACTGTAGACCATATACTTAAGACCGATTGATTGGAGACCGTCGTTGCGACATTTCGTTCTGTTCTTGCGTTCCGCCCTGTTCATGGTTCTGATGGCAATTGCCACCGTCATCTGGTCCGCAGTGTGCATGCTGGCGGCGCCGCTGCCATACAACAAACGCTATTTCGTGACTTCGCGCTGGAATGTCTTCATCGTCTGGTGCGCCAAATGGATCTGCGGCATTCACTATCAGTTCAAGGGCTACGAGAATTTCCCCGATGCCCCGGCCATCATCCTGTCCAAACACCAGTCGGCGTGGGAGACCATCTTCCTGTTGGCGAACCTGCCACGCCCGCTGGTGTTTGTATTTAAAAAAGAGATCCTGTACATCCCGTTCTTCGGCTGGGGCATCGCACTGCTGCGCATGATCCCGATCGACCGCAAGCAGGGCAAGAACGCCTTCAAATCTGTTGTCGCGCACGGCAAGCGTCGACTCAGGGACGGCCAATGGATTATCATGTTCCCGGAAGGGACTCGCATTCCGGTCGGCCAGCAAGGCAAATACAAGAGCGGCGGCACGCGCCTGGCGGTGGAAACCGGGGCGGTGGTCGTGCCGATCGCGCTGAACTCCGGCGAATGCTGGCCAAAGAATTCCTTTATCAAGAAACCGGGCACCGTCACGGTGTCGGTTGGCAAACCGATTTCGTCGGAGGGTAAGACCCCGGACGAATTGATGGAGCAGGTGGAACAGTGGATCGAATCAGAAATGCGCGTCATTTCGCCCCACGCCTACAACGCTGGCTAGCCGAAAAGGCTGAAGCGCAACAGGAGGCGCCGCCGGCAGCGGCCGCGCCTTCTTCCCCGTTTCCCGTTCCCGCTCCCGCAGCAGTGAACCTGCTGCGCCCCCCGGTGCAATTGCGCCGCCCAGAACCCACCTCCCCGCCGCTGTCCGGCGACCAGGACAAACGACAGCTGCTGGTGGGCGAATACATCCTCGAATATGTGCTGAAGCGCTCGACGCGCCGCTCGATCGGATTCACGGTCGACGACACCGGCCTGTATGTGACCGCGCCCAGGCGCTGTTCGCTGGCCGACATCGACAACGCCATCCGCGCCAAGCAGCACTGGATCCTGTCCAAGCTCGATGAACGCCGCCAGCGCCGCGCCGCGCGCCTGGAAAAGCCGCCTGTCGTGTGGGATGACGGCGCCAAACTGCCCTACCTCGGCGAGGAAATCACGCTGCGGCTGTACCAGGCGCCGCGCAACCGCACAGAGTTCGATGCGACGGCAATGGAGCTGTCGATGGGCCTGGTGCAAGGCGCCACCGAGCAGTTGCTCAAGGAGCGCGTCAAGAACTGGTACAAGGCGCAGGCGGAAGGCCTGTTCCAGCAGCGGCTTGACCTGTATGCGGCGCGCCTGGGTGTCCAGTACGCCGGCTTCTCATTGTCCTCGGCCGATACGCGCTGGGGCTCCTGCACCGCGCAGCGCACCATCCGCCTGAACTGGAAGCTGATGCATTTCTCGCTGCCGCTGGTCGATTACGTGGTGGCGCACGAATTGGCGCACATCCTGGAGATGAACCACAGCCCGCGCTTCTGGGCCAACGTCGGCCGCATCTATCCGCAATACGAAGAAGCCAAGCAGTTGCTGCGCAAACGCGCTGCGGAACTGCCGCCCTTGTTTACCTGATGCGTTTTTCCGCGGCCGTCGCCTCCCTGCCCCTGTTCTCTCTGCTGGCGGCCTGCACATCGACGCCCGCGGCGGAACCCCGTTTCACCGTGGTCACGGTCGATCCGGCCCGGGAACGCCTGCAGCTCTTTCTCAACGATGAACAGGGGCGCCCCTACAAACGGCTGGGGAAGCTCGCATCGGCGCTGGCCGGACGCGGCCAACGGCTGGCATTTGCCATGAATGGCGGCATGTACCACCCGGATTTCTCGCCAGTCGGCCTGTTGGTTGCCGACAGCGTCGAACTCTCGCCGCTCAACCTGGCGCGCGGCAAGGGCAATTTCTTCCTGCGGCCAAACGGCGTGTTCCTGGTGACCGATGCCGGCGCGCAGGTTGTCGAATCGTCGGCTTACCCAGCACTGGCCGGCAAGGCGCTGATTGCCACGCAGTCAGGCCCGATGCTGCTGTCGGCCGGCACGATCAACCCACTGTTCGATCCCGCCTCGCGCTCCGTCCATATCCGCAACGGCGTATGTGCAATCGACGGCAAGGCAGCCTTCGTCATCAGCGAAGGCCCGGTCAACCTCCATGACTTCGCGCGATACTTCCGTGACACGCTGAAGTGCCGTGATGCCCTGTACCTGGATGGTTCGATTTCCTCGCTGTATGCCCCGGCATTGGGGCGCAACGACAACCGCGCCGATCTCGGGCCGATCATTGGAGTGGTGGCAAACTAGAGCCAGCCGGCGTCGCGGGCCAGGCGGAAGGCTTCCACGCGGTTGCCGGCATCTAACTTGCTGATCGCCTCCGACAGATAGTTGCGCACCGTGCCTTCCGACAGGCTCAGTTGCTTCGCGATGTCGGCGCCGCTGCGGCCCTCGCCGGCCAGGCGCAGTACCTGGCGTTCGCGTTCGCTCAGCGGGTCTTCGCTGCCGCCCCAGCTCTCCAGCGCCAGCTCGGGCGCGATGGCGCGGCCGCCGGCATGCACGCTGCGGATGGCTGAGGCCAGCGATTCGGAGGGCGCATCCTTCAGCAGGTAGCCGCGCACCCCTGCCGCCATGGCACGGCGCAGGTAGCCGGAGCGTGCGAAGGTGGTGACGATCACCACCTTGGCCGATGCGCGGCGCTCGGACAGCGCCGCCGCCAGTTCCAGCCCCGTCATCAGCGGCATTTCGATATCGGTCAGCACGATGTCCGGCTGCAGTGCTTCGCATAGCGCCAGCGCTTCGGCTCCATTACGGGCCTGGCCGGCCACCTCGATGTCAGGTTCGAGCTTCAGCAGCGCGGCCAGTGCGCCCAGCACCAGCGACTGGTCTTCGGCAATCAGAATACGGATCATGCGGCTGCTCCCATCGGTAAGCACAATTCCAGCGCCAGCCCGTCCCCGGCGTGCACGGCAAGGCGTCCGCCAGCGGCGGCGACCCGCTCGCGCATGCCGCGCAAGCCGTTGCCCTGCTCCAGGGCCGCGTGGTCGAGCAGGGCCCGGCCGTCGTCGCGGATATGGCAGACGATCTGGCCGTTCTTCTGCCGCACGCTGACCTGGCAGCGCGTGGCACGGGCGTGGCGCAGGATGTTCGTCACCGCCTCGCGCAAGGCCAGCGCCAGCACGTTCTCCGTCGTGGCAGGCATGGCGAAGGGCTGCACGTCCGCCTCCAGCGCCACGTCGGCAGCGGCCAGGGCGGCGCGCGCCTGCGCCAGTTCCTGCGCCAAGCCGCTGCGGCGAAAACCAGTGACTGCGCTGCGCACTTCCGCCAGGGCGTGGCGCGCGGTCGTTTCGATGTCCCTGATCTCTTTTGCGGTAGCGGCGCTATCGCGCTGCAGCAGGCGCCCCGCCAGCTCGGCCTTGATGGCGATCAGCGACAGCGTATGCCCCAGCAAATCATGCAGGTCGCGCGAAATGCGCTCGCGTTCGGCGATGCGGGCAAGGTGTTCGACTTCCTCCTGCTTGCGCAGCAGTTGCTGGCTCGAGCGCCGCACGCGGGCATCCATCACGCTGGCAATGCCGACCGGTGCGCCGACTGCCAGTGCCGGCAACAGGAAGGGCAGCGGCTGCTTCAGCGACAGCGCCGCCAGCGTGGCGGCAGCAAGGATCAGGCCGATCCCCAGGTAGGCTTGGCGCGGCTGTTCCAGCGCGGCGCACATCGAGCAAGCGAAGATGAAGAAGGTGCAGGCGCCGAAGTTGAACGGCGCCCAGGCCAGCCCCAGCACAACAGACGCCAGCAGCAATGGCAGCAAGCGCCGGTTGCGCAGCCAGTAGCTGGCAAAGTACATCGGCACGAAGACGGCAACGGTCAGCGCCAGCAAACCCAGCTCCAGCAGCGGCGCCCGGGTGTGGAAGTATTTCCACAGCAGGAAGTTCAGCGACAGCAGCCAGAGGTAAGGCGCCTTGCCAAGATGTGGCGGCACCCAAGGCCCGGCCAGCAGTCGCTTGAACTTTTCCATCCCCGCTCCCCTATTGCAGCATCAGGCGCACATCGGAAATCTGGAACTGGTAGTCCCCGGTCTGCGGCCCTGCATTGAAAGCGATCATTGTAATCGCGCTGGTATCGATTCCTTTGAAGTCGGCCAGGGGCATGCTCACCTCCTTCCAGTCGGCAGCGGCCTCGAACGGTACATTGACCGGGATCTGGCCGGCGCGGGACATGATCGCCACCACATAGCGCTTGCCGTCGCCCTTGACGCGGAAGCGCAGCACTTTGACCGCGCTCAGGTCGGCAGCCGCCATCGGCGAAGTGCCCGGCATGAAGGCCAGGCCGGCCCACGGGAAGGCAAAGCCGGGCTGCACGCTGGCCTTCACGCTGGCCGCCGCCTCGTCGATGTAATCGACCTGCACGCTCGACTTGCCGCCCAGGATAGCGTCATGGGACGGCATCCAGCCGGCGCCGAACGGGCTGGCCAGCTTGTCCCTGGTGAACAGGCTGATACGGCCATCGGCCGGCATGGCCGGCGGCACGCCTTTCGAATGGAGTTCCTGCACCACCAGCTCCTGCTTCCTGGCGCGGGCCGGCGATACGATCTCGCCATCCTTCCATACTTCCACGATGCGGCGGGTCGCGTGAATGTCTTTGCTCGGGTCGCCCTCGACCAGCACCACGTCAGCCTTGTAGCCATCGGCAACCTGGCCGCGCATGCCGAGACGGAAGGACCTGGCCGGCACTGAAGTTGCCGCGGCCAGCGCCTGCAGCGGCGTCAGCCCCGCCCTGGTCATCGCCAGCAGTTCATGATGCAGGCTGGCGCCATACAGCGTGCCCGGGTTGCCGGCGTCGGTGCCGGCCAGCAGCGGCACGCCCGCATCGCGCAGCGCTGCCACCACAGCATTGGGCGCAGCCATGATGGCCGGGCGCGCTTGCTTGCTGAAGGATGACTTCAGGATTGCCACCTGTTCCTTGTCGAGCAGGGCCGCCACCTGCTGGTCCCCCAGCAGCTCTTGTGGCGGCATGCCGGCCACGCTTTCCATCACGCTGAAGGTCGGGATGATGAAGGCCTTGGTCCGGCTGGCCAGCTTGACGAAGGACGTCAATTCGGCAGGAGCGACCGATGCCGCAGTAAACAGGTGCACCAGGCCGTCGGCCCCGGCCTCCAGCGCCGAGCGCGCATCGTCGAGTTTGGAAATATGCACCACGGCCAGCTTGCCGCGCTTGTGCGCCGCATCCACCAGGGCCTTGACGGTCGGCACGTCAAGGCTATTGCTCGGGCGGCCCGGCCAGCCCGGTTCCAGCACGATCTTGATGAATTGCGAACCCTCGGCGATGCGCGCGTCGACCCAGGCCTGCGCTTCCTCAGGCTTGGTCAGGGTCGGGACCGGCAAACCGTACTCCGTGCCATGGCCGCCCGGCGCCGTGGCCAGGATGCCGGCCGAGAAAACGTCGGCAGCGTCCTTGTTCTCGCCTTTTGCCATGCGGCTGTGTATCGCCTGCATGCCCTGCACCGGCATGAACATGTCGACCTGGGTCGTCACGCCGAACAGCAGCGGCAGATCGGGGTAACGATAGGCGTGCACGTGGGAGTCGATCAGTCCCGGCATCAGGGTGCGCCCGGCGCCATCGACCACCTTGGCGTGCGCCGGCGCCTTGCCCTTGAAATCGGCGCTGGCGATCTTGCCGTCTTCGAGCAGTACGCTGCGCCTGGCATGCACTTGCTGGCCGTCGAAAACACGGACGTCCTTGATCAAGGTGGTGTCGGCTGCCACGGCAGGCAGGGCGCAGGCCAGGCTGGCGGCGATCAACAGCTTGCGGAACGATTGCATTGCGGTCTCCTTGGGTTCAGGTGAACGCAGTATCCGGCCTGCCTTCGCTTTGCGCCAGAACGGAATGCCATGACTTCGTCATGACATTTGTCACTTCAGGTCAGGAAGCAATGCAATCGTGCGGGCGGTGGCGCCGCGGTGGGTATTGGCGAAAGTCAGCGCATGCGCGCCCATTGCGCCGCGTGCTGCGCTGTCGGCCAGCAGGCGTGCAGCCTGGTGCATCAGGCCATCGCTGTTCGGCACGCGCACTGCGCCGCCTTGCTGCAGACAGTCTTCGGTCGCTTGCGCGAAGTTGAAGGTATGCTCGCCGACGATGATCGGCTTGCCCAGTGCGGCCGGTTCGATCAGGTTCTGGCCGCCCAGCGGCTGCAGGCTGCCGCCGATGAAAGCCAGGTCGCAGGCCGAATAATAGGCGAACATTTCGCCCATCGAATCGCCCAGCACCACCTCGGTGGCAGGATCAACGCTGGCGCCGGGAGCCGCCAGCGACGAGCGGCGCTGCAGCGACATGCCGCGTTCCGCCACCATTGCGGCCACTTCGTCGAAACGTTGCGGATGGCGCGGCACGATCAGGAGCAGCAGGTCCTGCGGCAGCGCAGCGCGTGCCGCCTGGAAGGCCTCCAGGATCACGCCCTCCTCGCCTTCGCGCGTGCTGGCACACAGGAAGACCGGGCGCACGCCGAACTGCCGGCGCAACTGCGCGCCGGTTGCCAGCGCTGCTTGCGGAATCACGACGTCAAATTTGATGCTGCCGGTGACGCTCACGTTGCCGGCACCCAGCTCGCGGATGCGCAGCGCATCGGCCTCGGTCTGGGCTGCCACCAGGGTGATGCCCTGTGCCGCGTCGCGTATCACCTTGCCAAAGCGCTGCGCCTTGCCCAGCGAGCGTTCGCTCAGGCGCGCGTTGGCCAGCACCACCGGCACCTTGTCGCGCTGGCATTGCAGGATCAGGTTCGGCCACACTTCCGTCTCCATCAGGATGCAAAGGCGCGGCTCGAAGTGGCGGATGAAGCGCGCCACCAACGGCGGTATGTCGTATGGCAGGTAGGATTGCACTACGCGCGCGCCGTGCTTGCCGAACAAGGTCTTGCCGGTGGCACGTCCGGTTGGCGTCATGCAGGTCAGCACGATGCGCGCTTGCGGGTACTTCGTCAGCAGGGCGTCGACCAGCGGTTCCGCAGCGCGCGTCTCGCCCACCGACACCGCGTGCACCCAGATGGTGGCCGGTTCATCGTTGGCCGCGCGCGCACCATACAAGCCCAGGCGCTCGGCCCAGTGCTGCCGGTAGCCCGGCTCCTTGCGGCCGCGCCACCACAGGCGCCCCAGCACCAGGGGCAAGGCCAGCCACCACATGAAAGTGTAGAAGATACGCATGCTCAGAGCAGGCTTCTGGCTGCGGCCAGCACTTCGGCCAAGCCAGGCGGCGAGCCTTTGTCGCCGAGGTTGATGATGCGGGGGGACCAGTTGCCTTCCGTTTTCCAGCGCGGCGAGTCGGCGTAGATTTCCACCACCGGGCGCGAAAAGGCCGCTGCGATATGGGTCAGGCCGGTGTCAACACCCACGGCCAGGGCGGCGCGGCGCGCCAGCATGACAGCGTCGGCCATCGACAGTTTCGGCAGCACGCGGGCATTCGGGATGTGAGCGGCCAGTGCTTCCGCTTCCGCCTTTTCCTTCTCCGAGCCCCAAGGCAGCAGCACCGGCATCGGCGCCAGCGCCTGGCCCAGCCCAATCCAGCCGGCCGGCGACCATTTCTTGGCGTCGCGTGCGGTGCCGTGGAAGAATACGGCGTAAGGCGCCTCGCCCATCCAGTCCGGACGCGGTTCAGCGGCTGCAACTTCCGGCAGGCCGAAGTCGGCAGGGTAGTCGACCTTGAAGCCAAGCGCAGCGCCCACCACCAGGCGGCCGCGCGCCACCGCGTGCGTGCGCGGGTCGAGCGGAATACTCTTGCTGTGGAAGATGCGGGAAATGCCTTCGTAGCCGGAGCCTTCGCTGCCGTTGGCCAGGCCGACCTTGTTCTTGCCTCGTGCGGCGCCCATGATGATGCCGGTCTTCAGCAAACCCTGGGTGTCGAACACATAGTCGTACTGGACTTCACGCAGCTTGCGGAAGAAGGCAGCAATTTCGGCGCGCGTTTCCTTCTTGCCCAGGCTCTTGCGCCAGCGGCGCAAGCCCCACGGCAGGATATTGCGCACCATCGGGTTCAGGCGCACCAGGCTGACATAGCCCTCTTCCACCACCCAGTCGATGTTCGCGTCGGGAAAGTGGCGCTTGATATCGGCCACGATGGGCATATTGTGCAGCACGTCTCCAAGCGAAGAGACGCGCACCAGGAGAATGTTCATTTAGAACGGGAGTTGCGCGTCCGGCTTGGCAGCCAGGATCACATCACGGAACTGGCCCTGGATGCGTGCCAGCGCTTCCGGCGATTCCGCCTCGAAGCGCATGACGATCACAGGCGTGGTGTTCGACGAGCGTGCCAGGCCGAAGCCGTCGGCATATTCCACGCGCAGGCCGTCAATATCGATGACGCGCTCATTGCCCGGGAATTTTGCCTCGGCGGCCAGCTTGGCCATCAGGGCGTAATTCTCGCCTTCGTTCAGATGCAGGTGCAGTTCCGGCGTACTGTCGGACTTGGGCAGCGCATTTAGCAGCGCCGAAGGGTCGGCGTGGCGGGTCAGGATCTCCAGCATGCGTGCACCGGCATACAGGCCATCGTCGAAGCCGTACCAGCGGTCCTTGAAAAATACGTGGCCGCTCATTTCACCGCCCAGCGGGGCGCCGGTTTCCTTCAGCTTGGCCTTCACCAGGGAGTGACCGGTCTTGTACATCAGCGGTTTGCCGCCAGCCTTCTCGATGTACGCAGCCAGGTGGCGCGTGCATTTCACGTCGTACAGGATTTGTCCGCCCGGGTTGCGGGCCAGCACGTCTTCCGCAAACAGCATCAGCTGGCGGTCGGGGAAGATAATCTGGCCGTCCTTGGTCACGATGCCGAGGCGGTCGCCGTCGCCGTCGAAAGCAAGGCCGATTTCAGCGTCGCTGTCTTGCAGCGCCTTGATCAGGTCCTGCAGGTTTTCCGGGTGCGCCGGGTCCGGGTGGTGGTTCGGGAACGTGCCGTCCACTTCGCAGAACAATTCGACCACTTCGCAGCCCATGCCGCGATACAGGTCGCCGGCGAAGGCGCCGGCCACCCCGTTGCCGCAGTCGACCGCAATCTTGATCGGACGTGCAATCTTCACGTCGCCGATGATGCGCTGCAGGTACTGCTCGCGGATGTCGTAGGTGCCGTACTTGCCGACGGCAGCGGCCGGCTGCAGGCCTGCTTCGATGGCGTTATACAGGGCGGTGATGGCCTCGCCGTGGATTGCCTCGCCCTTCAGCACCATCTTGAAGCCGTTGTAGTCCGGCGGGTTATGGCTGCCGGTGACCATGATGCCGGAACGGGTGTCGAGCACCTGGGTGCCAAAATACACCATCGGCGTGGCCACCACGCCCAGGTCGATCACATCGACGCCGGCGGCCTGCAGGCCCTGCGCCAGTGCGGCAACCAGGCCGGGGCCTGACAGGCGGCCGTCACGGCCGATCACCACGCTGCGTTCTCCCTTGGCGGCGGCGGCCAGGCCGAAAGCATGGCCGACTGAACGCGCTACGCCTTCGTCCAGCGTTTTACCGATGATGCCGCGGATATCGTAGGCCTTGAAGATGGATTTAGAGAGAGCAACCATAGGGAACTGAAACGACAGAAATTGAAAAATGAAAATGGCTCAGATACGCAGCTCGTCCATCGACTTGCCGCCCTCGACCCAGTCCTTGACCCATTTGGGCTGGCGGCCGCGGCCGGTCCACTGCTCGGCTGCATTGGCCGGATTGCGATAGCGCGCTTCCACCTTGCCGCCCTTGTTGCGGGTGCCAGGGAAGCCCGCCAGCAATTCCTTGAGCGGGACGCCGGCTTGCTGGGCGATCGCGAAAATCTGCTCGCGCGCCTTTTGCTTGTCCATGCCCTCGCGCTGCTTTAATTCGCGCTTAATTTGCTCTTGCAGGCTGCGCAATTCAGGGGACGACAAATTCGACAGGTCCATCTTCCTATCCTTTAATAGATTTCGATGCTGGAAATATACACGAAATCGGCTTAACGGATTTTCTTATGTCGAATCATCCAGCGCGGCGCTTTAAATCGGACAATGCGCGCATACAGCCAGACATAACTGGCGATAAATAGCAGGCAGAACAGCATCAATACCCAGGTATAACGCCAGAATACCGTGGCGGGTATCACCGCCATCAGGGAAAACATCCACAGGTAGGGCGAAGTCATGGAATTGCGGCGCACCAGGGCGCGCGCATCCTTGCGGCCCACCGCCCATTGCACCACGCGCCGGAAAATCAGGCTATGCAGGTGAATACCGTCCGGCATGGCCGGCGATGCGCCCCGGATGAAGAAACGGCGATAAACGCTGAACAGGGTTTCAACTGTTGGATATATTAATAGCAATACCGCATACCAAGTAGAAACTTGTGGATTGCGCATTACCAGCAGCAGGGCCAATTCCCCCAGCATAAATCCTATAAAATACGCACCGCCGTCGCCCAGGAAAATCAGCCCGACCGGATAATTCCAGATCAGGAAACCGGCAGTCGCGCCCGCCACCATCAAGGCTGCCACCAGCACGAACATATCATTGACCTGCAGTGCGACATAACCCAGGGAAAGCAACATGCAAATCGTCACCACGCTGGCCAGCCCGTTAAAACCGTCGATGATATTGACGGCATTGGCAATGCCGGCGACCGCCAGCACCGTGAGCGGCAGCGTCAACCACAAGTAGGGCAGCGGCGTCGTGGAGAACACCCAGTCGATGCGGTCGATGCGCGCATCCATCAGGAAATAGGCGAGCAAGGCGGCAAACATGGTCAGCAGCAGGCGCCGCCGGGCACTGACCTTGCCGGTGTAATCCTCGACGATGCCGCCGAGGAAGGCGAACATGGCACACATCACCAGCGACAGCATCCAGCTGGTCATCACCGGCACGCGCCAGATGGAAATGCAGGCGCTGAGCGCAACTGCCAGGAAAATCGAGAGGCCGCCAATGCGCGACACATGATGGACGTGCACTTTTTGCACGCCTTCGAAATCGGTGTCCAGCGCGGGGCCGTGTAAGCGCACTTCCTTGATAACCCACAGGGTCAAGAGTGCAGACGTGAAAAAGCTCACGAGGAAGGAAAACATTAGTTCTTATCAGTATAGTGAGCCAGCCGCCATTGTTCGCAGCGCAGCAAGAAAGATTGCTCGCGCGCTAAGCGGCGATTGTACCGTATGCGCGGGGACCGACGGGAAATTCTAGCCTAGGGCGTGGCGTCTAAAGCATTTACTTACCAATTGATACTTTTACCCGGCCGCAGCGCCTGCGCTGCGCCAGCTGCGCGGATGCGTTATCCTATTCAAATGAAAACTTATGTAGTGGGCGACCTGCAGGGTTGCCATGGCGAGACAGTCACCCTGGTCGAAAAGATCCTGGACACCGAACATGCCGCCGGAAACGACCCGCCGGCCATTCTGTTCTGCGGCGACCTGATCAACCGCGGCCCCGATTCGCTGTCCACCCTGCGCTATGTCCAGGCGCTCAGCCAGGGCAGCGACGGCCGCATCGACGCGGTGCTGGGCAACCATGACCTGCACCTGCTGGCGGTGGCCAATGGCATCCGCCCCGAATCGAGTTCCGACACCATCGAGCATATCCTGGCGGCGGCCGACCGCGACGCACTGCTGCACTGGCTGCGCCTGCGCCCGATGGCCCTCATGCGCCTTGGCCACCTGCTGGTGCACGGTGGCGTCCTGCCGCAATGGACGGCGCAGCAAGCCATGGCGCTGGCAGGCGAAGTGGAAAATGCGCTGCGCGGCGACGCGTGGGTAGGCTTCCTGCGCGAGATGTACGGCAACCAGCCCGACCGCTGGAGCGATGAATTGCGCGGCGCCGCACGCCTGCGCTGCATCGTCAATGCCCTGACCCGCATGCGCTTTTGCAGCGCCGAAGGGGTCATGGACTTCAAGATGAAGGAATCGGCGCACGCCGATCCCGCGACCGGCCTGATGCCGTGGTTCGAAGTGCCGGGCCGCCGCACCAGCGATACCACCGTCGTGTTCGGCCACTGGTCGGCGCTGGGCCTGCGCATCATGCCGCGCCTGATTGCGCTCGACAGCGGCTGCGTGTGGGGCGGCAAGCTGTCGGCCGTCTGCCTGGACGACCGCAGTCTGCTGCAGGTGGATTGCCCGGAATACCGGACGGCTTAGCGCCTGGACTTGCCTTCGGCCGGGTCCGGGGCCTGCGCCTGCCCCTCGGCCTGGGCTGCTTCGCTTGCGCCTTCCGCCGCAGCGGGCGCCTCGCCTTCGGCCGGTGCGGCAGCGGCCGGGGCGAAGGTGGCCGCCATCAGTTCCCGGTACGCTTCCGACTTGCGCAGCGGCTCCAGGTTGGCGCTGCCCTTGATTGCCTCTTCGTCGGTGAAGCCGTTGACGATCGCCGTCTCCAGCGACGCCATGGCGGCATTCTTGCGGCCCAGCTGCGCCTGGGCCTGCGCCAGCAGGAAATAGGACTCCGCTTCCTTGGGCGCCTTCAGCGTGGCGGCATAGGCCTTGTCGGCCGCGATGCCGTAGTTCTTCTGCGCCAGGCTGTCCGTCGCCTGCGTGCGCAGCGTCTTGGCATTGGTGAAGGTGTCGCCGCAGGCCGCCAACAGCAGGCAGGCTGCCAGCACGCTGATCCTGGTCATGCTGATTGCTCCTGTAAAGATTCCGCCTCCGGCACGATGCCCAGGGCGCTGCCGATTGCTGCGCGGGTCGCCGCCGCCAGCTCGCGGCGATGGGCGCCTTCGCCCGGTATCGCTTCCAGCACGGCCAGGCGTGCCCGCACCGGCTTGCCATCGAGGATATTCACCACGCTTTGCACGAAAGTCATGTCGCCGATGAAGTCCACCGTGGTATGCGGCTGGCCTGCTGCGTCGACGTAGGACAGGGCGAAAGGCTGCACCGGCACCTTGCCGTCGACAGCAGCCTCGAACAGGTTGGCGTGGAACGGCAGCAGCGTGCCCTGCGCGGCGGTCGTCCCTTCGGGGAAGAAGGCGACGCGCTGCCCATCCTGCAGGGCATGCACCAGGCCCTTGAAGATATTGCGCAGCTCGCGCTTGTTGCCGCGTGCGATGAACACCGTGCCCGCCTGCGCCACCAGCCAGCCGGCCAGCGGCCAGTCGCGGATTTCCGACTTGGCCACGAAACGGCACGGGTACAGCGCATTGATGACGAAGATGTCCAGCCACGATATGTGGTTGCACACGATCATGCCCTGCTCCAGCGGCGCCGCGCTGCCGGGCGTCACCTGCACGCTGACGTTGCAGATCGCCAGCAGCTGGCGCGACCAGCGCCGCACATGACTGTTGCGCTTTTCCGTCCCGATGAAGGGGAAGATGAAAGCGCAGATCGCCATGCCGGCCAGCAGGTGCAGCACCATGCGCCCAATGCGCAGCATCAGGCGCCAGTCGAGATTGCGTTTAGCCGGCTGTGCGCTCATATGCCACTTGGCCCGCTACGATGGTCGCCTGCACCTGTCCCGCCAGTTCGTAGCCGACGAACGGCGTGTGCTTGCCCTGGCTGGCCAGCGCGCTGCCGCTGACGGTCCAGCGTGCGGCCGGATCGAACACGACCACGTCGGCCACGCTGCCTACGCCCAGCTGGCCCGCTTGCGCCAGCCCGGCCACGCGCGCCGCTTCGCTGCTGACCCTTGCCAGCGCGCGCGACAGCGCGTCGTCCTTGCCTTGCGCGACGGCGTAATCGTCGGCCCACTTGATGGCCAGCGACAGCAGCAGTTCCAGTCCGGTGGCGCCCGGCGAAGCCTCGCCGAACGGCAACAGCTTCTCGTCGTCGTCGCACGGGGTATGGTCGGAACACATCGCATCGATGGTGCCGTCCATGAGGCCGGCGCGGATCGCATCGCGGTCGCGCTGGGTGCGGAACGGCGGGTCGACGCGTGCATTCGAATCGAAGAAGTTGATGTCAGTGTCGGTCAGGTGCACATGGTGGGCGCCCACGTCGCAGGTGATCGGCAAGCCTTCCGCCTTGGCGGCACGCACCAGCTCCAGGCCGGCCGCGGACGAAATGCGGCACAGGTGGATCCTGGCGCCGGTCGAGCGCATCAGCTCGAAGATGGTGTGCAGCGCGATGGTTTCGGCCATGACCGGCACACCGGACAGGCCCAGGCGCGAAGCCAGCGGGCCGCTGTGGGCCACGCCGCCGCGGCCGATCCAGGCGTCCTGCGGGCGCAGCCAGATAGTGAAGCCGAAGGTGGCGGCGTACTGCATCGCGCGCTGCAGCACGGTGGTGTCCCTGATCGGGGTCTCGGCCTGCGAGAAGCCGATGCAGCCGGCGCCGGTCAGCTCCACCAGTTCGGTCAGCGCCTCGCCTTTCAAGCCGTGGGTCAGGGCGCCCAGCGGGTGCACGTGGGCCTGGTTCAAGCCGCGCGCGCGGTACTTCAGCATTTCCACCAGGCCCGGCTCGTCGAGCACAGGGTCGGTATCGGGCGGGCACACCAGGGAGGTCACGCCGCCCTGCACTGCCGCCTGCATTTCAGATTTCAGCGTGGCCTTGTATTCGAAGCCCGGCTCGCGCAGGCGCGCCGACAGGTCCACCAGGCCCGGCGCCACCACCTTGCCGGCGGCGTCGATGGTGCGGTCGGCCACGAAGCCGGCCGGCGCGCTGCCGATGGCGGCTACCTTGCCGTCCACGATGTACAGGTCTTGTTTGGAGTCGATCTTGTTGGCCGGATCGATCAGTCGGCCGTTGGTGATGTGGAGTTTCATGCCTGGGTGCCTGCCAAAATGCTCATAACCGCCATGCGGACTGCGATGCCGAAGGTGACCTGCGACAGGATCACCGCTTGCGGGCCGTCGGCCACGGCGGAGTCGATCTCCACGCCGCGGTTCATCGGGCCCGGGTGCATCACGATGGCGTCGGGCCTGGCCAGCGCCAGGCGCTCCGGCGTCAGGCCGTAGGCGCGGAAGTATTCGCCGGCCGAAGGCAGCAGCGCGCCGCTCATGCGCTCGTTCTGCAGGCGCAGCATGATGATCACGTCCACATCTTTCAGCCCTTCATCCATGTTGGTGAAGGTGCGCACGCCCAGCTGCTCCAGGCCGCCCGGCAGCAGGGTGTGCGGGCCGATGGCGCGGATTTCGGGCACGCCAAGGGTGGTCAGCGCATGGATGTCGGAGCGGGCCACGCGGCTATGCAGGATGTCGCCAACGATCGCCACGCGCAGGTTGGTGAAGTCCTTCTTGTAGTGGCGGATGGTGTACATGTCCAGCAGGCCCTGCGTCGGGTGCGCGTGGCGGCCGTCGCCCGCGTTCACCACGTGCACGTGGTTCTGCCTGGTATCCTGCAGGTGCTTGGCGATCAGGTAAGGAGCGCCGGACTGCGAATGGCGCACCACGAACATGTCGGCGTGCATGGCCGACAGGTTGTCGATGGTGTCGAGCAGCGATTCGCCCTTGCTGGCCGAGGACGCCGCGATATTCAGGTTGATCACGTCGGCCGACAGGCGCTTGGCCGCGATCTCGAAAGTGGTGCGGGTACGGGTGGAATTTTCGAAGAACAGGTTGAACACGCTTTTGCCGCGCATCAGCGGGACCTTCTTCACTTCGCGGTCCGACACGGATACGAAAGAGGAGGCGGTATCGAGGATCTGGTTGATGATGGCCTTGGGCAGGCCCTCGGTCGTCAGCAGGTGCTGCAGCTCGCCGTGTTTGTTAAGTTGCGGATTAAGCATGGTTCTGTTCAAGAGTCAGGGAAAACTTTCCGTCGCCGGTTTGCTGCAGGCGCAGCGCCTGGCCGGCCGCGCAGCGGGTATGGGCCGCCACGAAATCGGCCGCCACCGGCAACTGGCGTTCGCCGCGGTCCACCAGCGCGGCGAGCATGATGCGCGCCGGGCGGCCGTAGTCGAACAATTCATTGATGGCGGCACGGGTGGTGCGGCCGGTGTAGAGCACATCGTCCACCAGCACGATGGTGGCGCCGTTGACGTCGAAGCCGATATGGGTCGGCTTGACTTCGGCCGGCAAGCCCTTCTTGGCATAGTCGTCGCGGTAAAAGGACACGTCCAGCACGCCCAGGCGCGCGGCGAGGCCCAGGTCCCTGGCCAGGCGCTCGGCAATCCAGGCGCCGCCGGAGTGGATGCCGACGATGGCCGGATCGTTGGCGCCGGCCAGGCCGGCCTTGACCTGTTCGAGCAGGCTGGCATACAGCGCTTCAGCGTCAAGCTGTTGGGGATCAGTGTGGGACATATTCGTCAAAGTATTGTTGGAGGATGATGGCGGCGGCACGGTCGTCGATGATTTCGCCGCGCTTGGCGGCAATCATCGCCGACGAGTAGCGCTCGTCGACCAGCACCACAGGAAGATTGAAGCGGCCGTTCAACTGGTTGGCGAACTTGCGGCAGCGCGCCGTCATTTCGTGCGCGGCACCGTCCGGATGGAAAGGCAGGCCCACTACCAGTTTCGTCGGCCCCCATTTGTCGATCAGGGCCTTGATTTCGGCGAAGCGTGCATCGTTGACCGTGGATTGAATGACGGCCAGGGGGGTGGCCTGGCCGATCATCGTGTTTCCCATTGCGACGCCAACGCGTTTGATGCCGAAGTCGAATCCTAAAACAGTTTCCGGACTATGCATGACCCGCTTCAGAGTTAAGCATCAAGGGGTCGAAGCCCAGCAGCTTGATGGCGGCCTGGTAGCGGTCCTCGATCGGCACATCGAATACGATGCGCGGGTCGGCGGCCACGGTCAGCCAGCCATTGCGTGCCAGTTCGTCTTCCAGCTGGCCCGGGCTCCAGCCCGCGTAGCCGATCGACACCATCATGCGTTCCGGCCCCTGGCCGCGGGCCACCGCTTCCAGCACGTCGATCGAGGTGGTGAAGGCCACATCGTTGGTGACCGTCAGCGAGGACGAATAGTGCGCGCCCGGGGTGTGCAGCACGAAACCGCGGTCGTCCTGCACCGGGCCGCCGAACATGATCGGCTCCGATTCCAGGTGGCGCTCGGCGGCGGACGACACTTCGAGGTCGATCCGGTCGAACAGCACTTCCATGGTCATATCGGTAGGTTTGTTGATCACGACGCCCAGCACGCCGTTTTCATTGTGTTCGCATACATACACGACCGTGCCGCCAAAGATCGGGTCTTGCATGGATGGCATGGCAATCAGGAAATGATTTGCCAGGTTGAGCGCAGGGGCAGTCATAGGCGCCTTTAGCTCCTTCAGTTCACTAGTTTCCGGTAACAATCCCGGCACAGGCATGCTTCTGGTCAATTTGACTTTTTTCATGATTGCTCTCTATGCAGGACTGTTAAGAGTTCTTTACTGTAATATCCGCGCTGCAACTGCCGGATATACCGACAGTTTACTATGAATTGCTGATCCAGCCATGAAAAACGCCCTTGTCTGGTTGCGCCGGGACCTCCGCCTGTTCGATCATGCCGCAATGCATCACGCGCTGGCCTCTGCCGGGACAGTGTACTTTGCCTTTATTTTCGACCGCGCCATCCTGGATGGCCTGCCGGCAGCCGACCGCCGGGTCGAGTTCATCCACGATACGCTGGCCGCCCTTGCGGCCGAGCTGGCAGCGGATGGCGGGCACCTGATCGTGCGGCACGATTTTGCAGAAAGTGCCATTCCGGCCCTTGCTGCAGAGCTCGACGCGGATGTTGTTTTTGCCAACCACGACTATGAGCCGGCAGCCATTGCCCGCGACGCGGCGGTCGCCAGGAAGCTGGGCGCTGCCGGCCGCGAGTTGCGCACCTTCAAGGACCAGGTGGTATTCGAGCGCGATGAGGTGCTGACCCAGGCCGGCCAGCCGTTTTCCGTGTTTACACCCTACAAGAACGCCTGGCTGCGCAAGCTGGAAGCCGACCCTTCGGTGCTGGCGCCGTGGACGGTGGCGCCGGCCCGCTTAGCGCCCGGCCGCAGCGTGCTGCCATCGTTGGCCGATATCGGCTTCGAGCGCAGCAACCTGCATGAACTGGGCATCGGTAACGGGCCGCAGTTGTTCGACGACTTTCTGGGCCGGATTGCCGATTACGGCGCGGCCCGCGATTACCCGGCCATCAAGGGGCCATCCTACCTGTCGATGCATCTGCGTTTCGGCACCGTCTCGGTGCGCCACCTGGTGCGCACTGTGATGGCCATGTCGGCGCGCGGCGCGGCGGGCGCAGGCGGCGCGGTCTGGCTGTCGGAGCTGATCTGGCGCGAGTTCTACATGCAGGTCCTGTATCACAACCCGCATGTGGTGGAAGGCGCCTTCAAGCCGGCCTACGACAAGATCGAATGGGAAAGCGGGCCGCACGCCGACGAACTGTTCGCCGCCTGGTGCGAAGGCCGCACCGGTTATCCGCTGGTGGACGCGGCCATGCTGCAACTGAACCGCAGCGGCTACATGCACAACCGCCTGCGCATGGTGACGGCATCGTTCCTGTGCAAGGATCTCGGCATCGACTGGCGGCGCGGCGAAGCTTACTTCGCCTTGCACCTGAATGACTTCGACCTGGCAGCCAACAACGGCGGCTGGCAATGGGCATCGTCTTCAGGCTGCGATGCGCAGCCCTACTTCCGGATATTCAACCCGGTGACGCAGTCGCAAAAATTCGATCCCGAGGGGAAATTCATCAAGCGCTACCTGCCGCAGCTTGCCGCACTGTCGGCCAGGGAAATCCACCTGCCGCGCAATCCGGTGGTCGACCACGACGCGGCGCGCAAGCGCACCCTGGAGCGCTACGCGGTTGTCAGGAAGTAGGCGATGTAGCCGGCCGCCTCCCGCGGAATGGAATACAGATCGCGCAGTTCGGCATGGCGCGCATGGCGCGCATGGCTGTGGCCGGCAACGCGCACGCCGGCACGCGCCAGCGCAAGCCGGGTGCGCGGCACATGGAAGTATTGCGTCGCAACGATCGCCGTCCGCAGGCCCCTGGCGCGCATGACGGCAGCAGCGTTCCTGGCCGTCGCCATGGTATCCAGGCCCTGGCTGTCAACGATGACCGCAGCCATTGGCACGCCGTTCCTGGCGAGATAGGCGGCCATCGCCAGCGCCTCGTCAAAACCTTCCTTGCCCACCCCGCCGCTGACGAAAATCAAGGGCGCACGATGGCCGCGATACAAGGCGAGCGCGGCGTCGAGCCGCGCCTGCAGCCTTGGACTGGGCGTTCCGTCCGCAGCTACCGTATTACCCGGCACCACGATCATGTCGGCATCGGCATGCCGGTCGCTGCAGCCGGCGACGACCAGCAGGCCGCAGCCCAGCAGGAAAAAGGCCGCAAGCGACGCGGCAAAGAGCTTGAGCAGTCGCATTCGTTCAGACGAAAAAAGGGCAGGCGCTATGGCCTGCCCCATTGTTTGCCGCCGCAGTGCTCAAGCGCGTAGCGGCAGCAGGCCGGCGATGGCGCCGAGCAGGATGTCTTCCTGGAACGGCTTGCCGAAGTAGGCATTCACGCCCAGTTGCAGCGCATAGTTGCGGTGCTTGTCGGCCGAACGCGAGGTGATCATGATGATCGGGATCTCTTTGGTGCGTTCGTCGCCGCGCACGTTGCGGGTCAAGTCGAAGCCGTCCATGCGCGGCATCTCGATGTCGACCAGCATCAGTTCCGGCAGGCGGTCCTGCAACTGCTCCAGGGCATCCACGCCGTCCTTGGCCAGCATCACGTGATAGCCTTCGCGCTCCAGCAGGCGCTGGGTCACCTTGCGCACGGTGAGCGAATCGTCCACCACCATGACGGTGCCATGCGCGCGGCTCGGTTCCGCTGCTTCGGCAACGCCGCCGGCCGGTGCCGGCGCCGGGGTCGCTGCAGTGCGCGGCGCCAGCTCCGGATGCTGCGCCACGTGCAGCTGCAGCGCCACCGGATTGAGGATCAGCACGATCTCGCCCGAACCGAGCACCGTTGCACCGGCAATGCCGGGCATACGCGACAGCTGCGGGCCGATGTTCTTGATCACCACCTCGCGGTTGCCGAGGATTTCGTCGACGTGCAGCGCGACGCGGTCGGTACCGTTACGCAGCATCATCACTGGCGAGGAGCGCTGCAGCAATGGCCGCGCATCGCCGTCGCCCAGCAGCGTGGCCAAGTAGCGCAGCGGCACGTGCTGGCCATGGTGCACCACGGCGCCCTTGGCGGTGGCTTCGGCCAGGGCGCCTTCCTTCAGCTGCAGCACCTGTTCCACCATCAGCGCCGGCACCGCGTGGGTGCGGCCGCCGGCGGAGATCAGCACCACCTGGGTCACGGCCAGCGTCAGCGGCAGGCGGATGGTGAAGCGCGAGCCCTTGCCGGCTTCGGTAAAGGTTTCCACGCGGCCGCCCAGGGCTTGCGCCTCGGACAGCACAATGTCCATGCCCACGCCTCGGCCGGCCAGTTCGGTCAGCGTATCGGCGGTCGAGAAGCCCGGCTGGAAGATCAGGTTGGACGCTTCGGCGTCGCTGATCACCTGGTCTTCGGCCAGCAGGCCGACACTGCGCGCCTTGGCGCGGATGCGCTCCAGGTCCAGGCCGGCGCCGTCGTCGCTGAACTCCAGCACCACTTCGTTACCCTGCTGGCTGACCTGCACCAGCAGCTCGCCGGTTTCGCCCTTGCCGTGTTCAACGCGGCGTTCGCGCGGCTCGATGCCGTGCACGATGGCGTTACGCAGCAAGTGTTCGAATGGCGCGGCCATGCGCTCGAGAACGCTGCGGTCCATTTCCACGCCGCCGCCGCGGATGTCCAGGTTGACGCGCTTGTCGGTTTCCTTCGCGCCCTGGCGGGCCACGCGGAACAGACGCTCGGAGACGCTGTTGAACGGCACCATACGCACGCGCATCAGGTCGCGCTGCAGGTCTCGCGTCATGCGCGCTTGCTGCGTCAAGTCGCCGGTGGCGCCGTCGATGGAACGGATCAGGCCTTCGTGGAAGGAGGCCACGTCGTTCACCGATTCGGCCATCATGCGGGTCAATTCCTGCAAACGGGTGAAGCGGTCGAACTCCAGCGGGTCGAATTCGCGTTCACCGGCGATCGACATACGCGAGGCGATCTGCGATTCAGCCTGCATTTCGACTTCACGCAGCTGGCGGCGCAGGCGATTCAAGTTTTCCTGGAAGTCGGATACCGACGTGCGCAGCGAAGTTACTTCGTTTTCCAGGCGCGAACGAGTGATCGACACTTCACCGGCCTGGTTCACCAGGCGATCGAGGATGTCTGCACGCACACGCACCAGCGGCGAGGCCTTGGCGCCTTCCGCTTCGTCGCCGCCGCGGGCTGCCGTCGCCGGCGCTGCGGCCAGGCGCGCGGCCAGGGCGCTGAGCGTAGGCTGGGCTGCACCCGGCGCGCCGGCTTCGGCGGCAGGTGCTGCGGCCGCTGCCTGCGCGGCGGCCATGGCAGCGGCGTACGCTTCCGGATTTTGCAGCTGTTCGAACAGCAGCAGCGCGTGGTCATAGTGCGCCATCAGCTCGTCGAACGAGTGCTGGGACGCGCTGCCCGCGTGCACCATGTTTTCAATGTGCGTTTCGATTTCGTGCGCGTGCTGGCCCAGGCGCATTGCGCCGGCCATGCGGGCGCTGCCCTTCACGGTGTGCAGCACGCGCTGCAGGCTGTGGGCGTGGCTGAAATCGGTCGGCTTGGCATGCCAGGCGCGCAGCGATTCGCCGATCTGCGGCAGCAGGTCGGTGCCTTCTTCCAGGAAGACCGGCAGCAGGTCCGGGTCCAGCTCGTCATGAATATCGGACGGGCTGGCGCCCAGCAGGTGCGGCGTTTCCGGCAGTTCGACGACCTGCACTTCGCTTGGGGCAGCGTGGTCGAGGTCGACCGCATCTTCCTCGATGGCTTCGCCGGCGGCCAGGGCGGTGGCGTCGATGGCGTCGACTTCCATTGCGGCTGCGGCGCTTGCGGCTTCGGCTTCGGCCAGCAGCGCGGCTACTTCGATCTCTTCCGCGGCCGGCGCCGCTTCGGCTTCGGCAACGGCCGGTACCGGGACTTCCTCGACGACCGGTGCGACGCTTTCCGCAATGGCCGGTGCGGCAATTTCTTCGACCACCGGCGCCGCGATTTCTTCAACGGCCGGCGCAGCGACTTCTTCGACGAGCACAGCCGCGAGTTCCTCTACAGCCGGCGCAGCGACTTCTTCAGCGACCGCTGCCGCAACTTCCTCAACGGCCGGCGCAGCGATGTCTTCGCCGAGCGGCGCAGCGATTGCTTCGATGGCCGGTGCGGCTTGCTCAACGGCAGGTGCAGCGGCTTCGGCCACGGCTTCCCCGACTGCCTCGGCAGGCGCCTGGCCGGTTTCCACCAGGCGCAGCGTTTCGGCCGCGGGCGCCGCTGGCGTCAGCTCCGGCGCCTCGAAGGCATCGTCGAAGGCGGCATCGAACAGGTTGTCGATGTTGCCGTCTTGCGCAACCACCGCCGGCTTCGGCTGCTCGGCGCCATCGGCTGCTGCAGGCGCTTCGGTGACCAGGCTGTGGTAGGTGTCGCTGAACAGGTTGTCAAGGCGCGCTTCCAGCTTCTCCCCGCCCGGCTCGCCCACGATGCTGTCCAGGCGCTCGTCCAGTGCTTGCCCGACTTCCGGCGGATGGGCCAGTGCGTCGCGCAGCTTGTGCAGCGCTTCGATCAGTTCCGGCTGTTCCGGCGGCAGTTCGCCGGTGGCGAAGCTTTGCAGCATCTGGCGCACGCGTTCGATCGTGAAATCGAACAGGTCGTGCTGGGCATCGTCCAGGTGCGGCGCTGGCGGCTGCAGCTCCTGCAGCGTGATTTCCAGCGCGTAGGACAGCTCGCGCAGCGGCTTGAAGCCCACCGTGCCGGAGGTGCCGGTCAGGGTGTGCACTGCCTGCAACGCTTCCGGATTGACCGGACGCTGCTCGTGGCGCCATTCGCCAAAATCCTGCGACAACAGGCGTACCAGTTCGTCGGTCTCGGCCATGTAGATGTTGTACAGCGGCAGCGGGATCGCCAGGCGTCCCACGAACTTCATATTGTCTTCCACCGGCGGCTCAGCCGGCGTCGGCGCGGTGGCGGTCGGGAAGTCGATGACGTTGGTCGGGCGGGCCGGGGCCGCCGCTTCTTCCGCCGCCTCAATGGCCAGCGGCTCTTCCAGCGTCAGGACGGCCTCAGGTTCGGCAACTTCAAGCGCTCCCAGGTCAAAGGACAGGTCGTCGGACAGCGCTTCAACCGCATCCGCAGACGCTTCGCCTGCAACTGGCGCGGCTTCGGCAACTTCCACGGCATCGGCCTCGATCGCCGCCGCGTTTTCGTCAGCTGCCCCGGTCACCTCGACAGGCGCATCGGCCACAGGCTCGCTAGCCGTCACTGGCTCTTCGGCCAGCGGCACGCCCGCTTCGGCCAGCGCTTCGCTCGCAGGGGCGGCTGCTTGCGCGGCTGCTGGCGCCCCCGGTGCAGCGGCGGGCTGGGTGCCAACGGCCGGACGCTCGAACACACCGGTATCCTGCACGCGGGTGGCAGCGTCGACGATCGGTTTTTCCTGGCGTGCCGAGGTGCCGGTGGCGGCCAGTTCCTCCACCCAGGCCGACATCTCTTCGCTCGCGTAATTGAGCAGCGCGAACAGGTCCTCCGAGGCGCGGCGCTCTTCCGCCAGCCACAGGTTCATGACCTTTTCGATCGCATGCCCGCCGTCGCCGAAGCGGTTCAGGCCCACCATGCGGCTGCTGCCCTTCAGCGTGTGGAAGGAGCGGCGCAGCATGGTCAGGGTGTCGAGGTTGGAGATCTCGCTATGCGGACGCGCCAGCGTCTCGCGCACAAAGGCCAGCACTTCCTGTGCCTCGCCGATGAAAATCTCCAGCAGTTCGGCCTCGACCGCCTCGTCGCCGGCGGCGCCGGCTTCAGGAACCGGCGCGGTCAGCACCGGCTCGGGAGCCGCTTCCGGCTCCGGCAATGCTTCTTCCAGCACCGGAATCGATTCCGGGCCGGAAATTTTCTTGAACGGCACGGCGCGGAAAGTGCCATGCTCAGGATCGAAAGCGAAACGCTCGCGCGCGCCGGAAGGGTTCTGCGCCAGCATATCGACGAAGAAGCCCAGCGCACCGACGTTCTGGGCGATATCGTCCAGCGCCTTGGCTTCGTGCGCCTCATCGAACTGGCCCGAAGCCAGGCGGCCGATTTCGATGCGCACGTGCGCGGCCGCGTTCATTGCATCGTCCTGGTCCAGGATGGCGCAGGCGCCGTGCAGCTGGTGCAGCACCTTGTCCAGGTCCGACAGCTCGCCGCGGCGGGCCGGGTCGGTGTAATACTCGTCCAGCATCTTCTCGACCTGGCGCAAGCCGGTCTTCATTTCCAGCGCCAGGGCGACAACGGTGTCTTCCTCGTGCAACTGGCGGGCCAGGCCGCCTTGCCATTGCGCCGGCTCCGGCGCCGTGCCGCCGGCCGCCAGGGCCTGCAGGCGCGCCGCGATGGTGTCGGCGTGGGCGTTGAAATCGTCCGGCAGGTGGCGGATCTGGGCGATGCCGTGCTCGGCAAACAGCAGGGCCGTCGCCATTTCCAGTCCCAGCGCCTCGCTGCGGCGGGTGCCAACGGTGCTGCGCGCCGATTCAGCCAGCTGGCGCAGCAGCGCTGCCAGCGCGCCCAGGCCCAGCATTTCGCTGGCCACGGCCACCCGGGCCAGGGACTGCCCGAAATCGTTGTCGAGTTCCGGATTGTTTTCGTTTTGCTCGATACGCTGCCAGACCGAGCGCGCATGGGCAATGCCCTCGCGCGCGGCCGCCAGCGACGCGTCGTCGATGCGGCCGTAGCGGCGCGTTTCGAAATCGTGCGGCACCATGCCGTCGAGCGCATAGCCGGCGCGCAACTGGCGTGCCAGCGGCGGCAGGGTTTCCGGATCGGCCGAGGCGATGAAGAACAACGCCTCCTTCAGCACATTGTCCGGCAATTCAGGCGCGCCGGCCGACAGGCGGCGCAGCTGCAGGTTGATCAGGCCGAACAGCTGCTTGACGTAGCGGTTGCTCTCCTGCTGGCCGCCCACCACCAGTTCGGCGAAGGCTTGCATGGCGCGCCAGAACACGCGCGCCTTGTGCTCGCTTTGCTGGTCGGCCACGTCGGTGATGGCCGCCTGCAGCGCCGCTGCGTGGATGGCCTGGCTGCCGGCGTCGGCCGCCTTCAGGTAAGGCAGCAGCGCACGCTCGAAGCGCTGGCGCAGGGCCTTGTAGTCCGGCGTGCCGGTCGGCGCGCCAGTGGACGGCAAGGCGGCCGGCAATTCCGGCACATGCGATACGTCAGGGAAGAACAGGTCGGCCGGGTGCACCCGGTCGATGCCCAGCAAATCCTGGATATCACGGAAGAACGGGAACAGGCGCACCGGCTGGAACGGGGCGCCGGACAGCAGCTCCTCCAGGAATTCCACCAGTGCCTGGTACATATTGGCCAGCAGCTGGGCGTGGTCCGCCGTGCATTTCAGCGTGCCGTCACGCATGCGGTCCAGCACCACTTCCGCCAATTGCGTCAGCAGCGCCACGCCGTCCACGTCCACCATCTGCAAGGCGCCGTGCGCCTGGTGCAGGTGGGACTTGGCATGCATCAGCGCCGTGGTCTGGTCTTCCGCATCACGCCCGCCGGCTTCGAACAGCGCCGTGCGGGAACGGGCCAGCGCTTCGCGGATTTCACCCATGACCCAGGACAGCGGGCCGGTGTCGTATTGCGGCAAAGCGGTGAACGAAAGATCAGGTTTGCTCATAGATTCTAAAAATTAAGCGGCAACTTGGGCACTAATCAGGCACCAACTCGGAATCGCGACACGGAATTCTTCAACTCCTGCGCCAGCGAGGTCAGTTTGCGAACCGAACTTGCGGTTTGCTGGGTACCGTCCTGGGTTTGCTGCGTTACCTGCAGGATGTGCTGCATATTGTGCGCCACGCCGTTAGCGGACGTCGCCTGCATGCCGGTCGCGTAGGAAATGCCCTGAATCAGTTCCGCCAGGCGGTTCGAAACCTGCGAAATGTCCTGCAGTGCGGTACCTGCCGCGTCGGACAGCTTGGCACCTTCCACCACACCCTGCGTGGATTTTTCCATCGCGGCCACCGCGTCGTGGGTGTCGGTCTGAATGGTCTTCACCAGCGCACCGATCTGCTTGGCCGCTTCGGCGGAACGTTCCGCCAGTCGCTGAACCTCCTCCGCAACCACCGAGAAGCCGCGGCCAGCTTCACCTGCCGATGCCGCCTGGATCGCCGCGTTCAGCGCCAGCACGTTGGTCTGTTCGGTAATGTCGGAAATCAGCTCGGTAATCTCGCCAATCTCCTGCGACGATTCACCCAGTCGCTTGATGCGCTTGGAGGTTTCCTGGATCTGCTCGCGGATCTCGTCCATACCCTTGATCGCGTTCTGCACCGCGTCCGCCCCCTGGCGTGCCGCATCAACCGACTGGCGCGCAACGTCCGCCGATTCGGCCGCACTGCGCGACACGTCGGTAATCTCGTTGGCCATCTTCACAACGGTGTTGGACGCTTCCTGGATCTCCTTCGACTGCGCAGCCGATGCCGCCAGCAGGTCGTTCGAAATACCCTGCGCGTGGCTGGATGCGGAGGTAACCTGTTCCGCGGTAATCGTCACACGGCCTACCAGGCCGCGCAGCTCTTCCACGGTGTAATTCACCGAGTCGGCAATCGCACCGGTAATGTCTTCGGAAACGGTTGCCTGCACGGTCAAGTCACCGTCCGCCACTTCCTGCAGTTCGTTCATCAGGCGCAAAATCGCGGCCTGGTTCTGCTCGTTAATGGCCTTGGTTTCTTCTTCCTGCTGCTGCGCTTTCAGGCGCATCGCTTCCGCTTCCTGGCGGCGGCGCTCGGAAGCGCGGCCACGGTTCTGGGAATCGATCAGCAGCACGCGGCCGATCGCCGCCGCGGAGACCAGGGTCACCACCAGGCCAACCACCATCAGCCAGAACGAAATGCCCAGCGAGTCCTGCTGCTCACGCAGCTTGGTCTGCAGGTTGGCGAAGTTGGCACGCACTTCTTCGTTCTCGTTGAACAGCAGTCGTTCCGCGCTCTTCGCTGCGGAGAATTTTTCCAGACGGTCCAGAATGAACTTGACCAGTTTGTCGTAGTCTTCGAAGCCTTTTTTCAGGGCTTGCAGGTTTTCGCGGGTCTCGCCATCCTTCACGGCCGGCAGGCCCAGCGTATCGCTGCCGCCCAGGAAGCCGTCCACGGTCTGGCGGAACACGGTCGCGTCGCGGCCCAGCTGGAAGGCGGTCTCGGACGAGGAAATGCCGCCTTCGGTCAGGAAGGCCGATGCGCTACGGCTCATGCGCTGGGTCAGCATGCCCAGCTTGCCCAGGGCCGCCAGTTCCTTGGCGCTGCCGCCCTGCTTCAGGCGCGCCGACGCCACTTCCTCGGTCAGCGACAGCAGGTCAGGCGACATGGCGTTCAGTTTTTGCAAGGTCTCGTCCAGACCGGCCAGGTCCCACTTGTATTTGGCGATGGTGGCAGCCGCCTTGTCGGACGCAGTCCACTTCTTGCGGGCATCGTTCAGGGTCGGCAGCACCGCGCCGGGCGCCGACAGCACCGAGTGGCCGGCATAGCGGCCGCCGTCGGCCAGCGCCAGCAACGCGCGATTCAGTTCGCTGCGGCTGTCTTCCAGCTGCTTGATCGCTTGCTGGTTGCCCTTAATCGCGTTAGGCGCCGCCTTGCCGATACGCTGCGAGTGCATCAGCACGTCGGAAGCGATCTGGGTACGGGTCGACGTCACGCCGCTGTTGTAGGCGTTCCATGCCACGAACACCACCGACAGCAGCAGCGACACGCCCAGCGTGGTGGACAGCAGGCTCAGCTGGCGTGCGCTGGGCAGGTGGCCGATCAGCGGCAGCCTGACGTTGGCCGCGGCTTCGCCCACCGAGCTGGTACGCAGGCGCTGCAGCAAGCCGCGAGCGCCTTCCGCCGCTTCCGGGGTAACGCCTTCGGTCGCGGCCGGTTGTTCAGCAGTGGCAACAGCCGCATCCGGCGGCGTACCCTCGTACTGAGAATTGTTAAAGCTGGCAAACTCCGAATTGGAACCCAGCTCGGCGCTGGCCTCCGGTGCGGAGCGCGACAAGAATTTAAATGCCATTACTACGTCCCCCGATAGCTTTCGATAGTGTTGCGCCTGCCCGATGGCAGCGCGTGATTACAGGCCGATTTGCAGGAACCGCGCATCGTGCACCAGTTCACCCAGGTCCAGCCTGGTCCACTGCTGCCCTTCACGGTCTTTGAATTGCTGGCCACCCCAGGCGGCTTGCCCGTTGTCCGCCGCCGCCACTTCCACCATTTCGTCCAGGTTGCGCAGGCCAAGCACGCGCCCGGCCAGCACTGCCACGTTGAAACCAAGGTGGGTGGCAAAGGTCACCAGGCGGCTGTCCGGCCCTGGCTGGGTGCCTGCTTCGCCCATATAGCGCGCCAGGTCGACCACACCGACCAGGTTGCCGCGAATATTGGACAGGCCGCGATACCAGTCCTGCGACAGCGGTACCGCCGTCACCGACTGGAACGGCACGATTTCGCCGACCTGGGTCAGGTCCAGCAGGCAGCGGCGGCCGCCCAGCAGCACGCCCAGCTCGCGGCCGGCATTGCCCGTGCCGGCCTTGGCGGCCTGCATGCGCTCCAGCAGCGTCACTTGGTACTGCCGCAGGCGGCTGCGGCGTTCAGCGCCGGTCGGCGCCTGCTGTTCGGTCGTCATCGCTTAACCGAGTGCCGCGATCTTGGCCAGCAGCTCGGCCGCATCGACCGGCTTGACCAGGTAATCCTTGGCGCCCTGGCGGATGCCCCAGATACGGTCGGTTTCCTGGTTCTTGGACGAGCAGATGATGATCGGCACGTCCTGCAGCTCAGGATCCTTGGCGATGGCGCGCGTCACCTGGAAGCCGTTCTGGCCAGGCATCACCACATCCATCAGGATCAGTTGCGGTTTGTCGGCCTTGATCTTGGCCATCGCTTCTTCGCCGTTTTCAGCGGTGGAAACGGTGAAACCGCTGCGCACCAGGATGTCGGTCAGGTAATAACGCTCGGTCGGCGAGTCGTCTACGATCAGGATTCGTTGAATGGCCATGCTTTACTCTCTGTATTACGGTGTATTACGCACTGGCAGCGGCGGTGTGCTCTCGCACCGCAGCCAACAGGCTATCTTTGGTGAAGGGTTTAGTCAGGTAAGCAGCCGAACCGACCATGGCGCCGCGCGCGCGGTCGAACAGGCCATCCTTGGATGAGAGCATCAGCACTGGGGTGGAATGAAACTTGGCGCTCTTTTTGATCAGGGCGCAGGTTTGGTAACCATCCAGCCGCGGCATCAGGATGTCGCAGAAGATCAGCGCGGGCTGCTGGTCATTGATCTTGGCCAGCGCGTCGAAACCATCTTCGGCCAGGATCACCTGGTATCCCGCCTGGGTCAGGAAAATTTCTGCAGACCGACGAATGGTGCTGCTATCGTCGATCACCATGATTTTCAGTCCGGTTCCTTGCGGTTTTGTCGTCATTTGTAAGTCAGTTTTCTTTTAACAGTCGGTGTCTGCGCCTGACACGCGCAGCGTGTTTGGGTCCCGGCACCGCTAATCTCCGCTACGATAGCACAGGGGAAAGGCCTATGGCAGGTCGTGCTGCTGAAAAGAAACACTTATTTATTTGAAAACTTGGAAACATTCATTATTTGACAAGAAACTCAGTTTTCAAAAATATAACTTTTTAAATCGCTACCATCTCGAAGTCGTCCTTGCGCGCGCCGCACTCCGGGCAAGTCCAGTTCATCGGCACATCGGCCCAGCGCGTGCCTGGTGCGATGCCTTCTTCCGGCAAGCCGGCGGCTTCGTCATAAATCCAGCCGCAGATCAGGCACATCCAGCTTTGGAATTCCTGGCTTGGTTCATTGCTGCTCACGTTGAGTCACCTTCTAATAAAGTAAAATGCTGAATTAGGTATCTTAATCTACCCGCCGTGCAAAACCAAACATCTCCCCTGATCCTGACATTTGGCGTGGCCGATCCGGTCGGTGCGGTCGGCGTGCATGCCGACCTGGCAGTTTTCCATGCCCTGGGTTGCCGCGGCCTGGCCGCCACCACCGCCTTGCTGGTGGGCGACAGCGCGCGCGTCGAAGACCAGCAGCACGTCGATCCCGACTGGGTGGCCGACCAGGCCCGCATGGTGCTGGAAGACGTGCCGGTGCAAGCCTTCAAGGTCGGCGCGCTGGACCATCTGGAACATGTCTCCACCCTGGCCGAAATCGTCTCCGACTATCCCGATGCGCCGCTGGTGCTCGACCCCTTCGGCAGCCAGCTGCCGCCGCCGGGCGACGAGGACGATCCCGAAGAACTGCTGACGGTCCTGCGCCAGCTGCTGGTGCCGCAGGGCACGCTGCTGATGCTGTCCGAAGTCGAACTGGTGCGCATGGCCGAAACCTGGCGCGACTTGGGCAACGGCGAAACCATGGCCGACGACGCCGAACACCTGATCGACCTGGGTTGCGAATATGTGCTGGTCACCGGCAGCAATGCCGGCGGCGGCCAGCGCGCCAACACTCTGTTCAGTGCCGAAGGCGTGCTGCGCCACGACAAATGGCAGCACCTGCCGGGGCCCTTCGTGGGCGCCGGCGGCACCCTGTCGGCCGCCATCGCCGCCTGGCTGGCGCACGGCCTGGCCGTGCCAGAAGCGGTGGAACGCGCCGAACAATACACTTACCAGACCCTGCTCCATGCCCAACGCTACGGCATGGGGCGCTTTGTCCCCAATCGATTCTTCAAGCCATGACTACTTCGAAAAACGACATCCTGTTCGAACGCGCCCAGAAATCCACCCCGGGCGGCGTGAATTCGCCGGTGCGCGCCTTCCGCTCGGTGGGCGGCACGCCGCGCTTCATCACCCGCGCCGAAGGTCCCTACTTCTGGGATGCGGACGGCAAGCGCTATATCGACTACATCGGGTCCTGGGGCCCGGCCATCGTCGGCCACGCCCATCCTGAAGTGGTCAAGGCCGTGCAGGATGCCGCCACCCGCGGCCTGTCCTTCGGCGCCCCGACCGAGGCCGAGATCGACATGGCGGAAGAAATCTGCCGCTTGGTGCCGTCGATCGAACAGCTGCGCCTGGTCTCCTCCGGCACCGAGGCCACCATGAGCGCCCTGCGCCTGGCGCGCGGCGCCACCGGGCGCGACAAGATCGTCAAGTTCGAAGGCTGCTACCACGGCCATGCCGACTCCCTGCTGGTGAAGGCCGGCAGCGGCCTGCTCACCTTCGGCAACCCGACATCGGCCGGCGTGCCGGAAGACTTCGTCAAGCACACCATGGTGCTGGACTACAACAACGTGGCAGCGGTGCGCGCCGCCTTCGCCCAACACGGCAAGGAAATCGCCTGCGTCATCGTGGAACCGGTGGCCGGCAATATGAACCTGATCAAGGGCACGCCGCAATTCCTGGGCGCGCTGCGCGAGCTGTGCACCGAACACGGCGCCATCCTGATCTTCGACGAAGTGATGTGCGGCTTCCGCGTCGGCCTGGGCGGCGCCCAGGAACTGTACGGCATCAAGCCGGACCTGACGGCACTGGGCAAGGTGATCGGCGGCGGCCTGCCGGTGGCGGCCTTCGGCGGCGCCAAACGGCTGATGGCGAACATGTCGCCGGTCGGCGCGGTGTACCAGGCCGGCACCCTGTCCGGCAATCCGGTGGCCGTGGCAGCCGGCATGACCACCCTGAAACTGATCCAGCAGCCCGGCTTTTATGAAGGCCTGGCCCGCAGCGCGCGCCGCCTGGCCGACGGCCTGACCGCCGCCGCCCGGGAAGCCGGCGTCACCTTCTGTGCCGACGCCGCAGGCGGCATGTTCGGCCTGTACTTCAGCGCCAGCCCGCCCAACAACTACGCCGAAATGATGGCTGGCGACCGCGACAGGTTCAACGTCTTCTTCCACAAGATGCTGGACGAGGGCGTCTACTTCGCCCCGGCCGCCTTCGAAGCCGGCTTCGTCAGCGCCCAGCATGACGACGCCGTGATCGACGCCACCATCGCCGCCGCCAAAAAAGTCTTCGCTACCATTTAAAAAGTCGGGGTCAGCTCCGGCAATCGGACATTTTGCTTCGCAAAATGTGATTGCCGGAGCTGACCCCGACTTTCATCCTCTAAGTTCAGGGCAGCAGGTCGATGTCGATGTCGCGTGTGTCGGCGTGTCCGTTGCTGTCGGCCACGCGCACCGTGTAGCGGCCGGGGCCGGGCGGCTGCCAGGCGACGGTCGCGCCGGGCGCGGCGCGCCCCAGCAGCGCGCCATCGATAAACCAGAACAGTTCGCTGACCTCGCCAGCCGCCTGCGCCACCAGCAGGATCGGTTGGGGATGGCCGGCGCGTATCACGTGGCGCACGCTGCGCAGCGGTTGCAGGATGCGCGGCGCGCTGTCGGCGTCGGACGCGCCGCAGGCGCCGCTGCCGCGCAAGGGCAGCCCGGCCTGGCGCATCAGCTGCTGCACGTCGGAATCCCAGGCTTCGACCGTCCTGGCCACCGTGTTGGGTCCCTGCTGGCAAGCCAGCGTGCCCTTGTCCTTGTCGATCCATACCTGGCGGTGCAGCGTGCTGCGCTTGACCGGCGACTTGCCGGCGATGAACCAGGATGGCACGACGCGCGGACAGGCGGCATCGGGCAGCTCGCCGCTGGCGGCGCACACGTCCACCAGGCGCAGGTCCGCCGGCAGCGCGCGCGGCACGGGGCCGGGATCGAGCCGTTCGGCGCGCAAGGCGTCGACAATGCGCAGGAACAGCGGGGCGGCCATGTCGACGCCGATCAGGGCCGGATTGCCGGCGCCGTCGAAATTGCCCAGCCATACCGCCAGCGCGTAGCGGCCAAACACGCCTGCCGTCCATGCGTCGCGGAAGCCCCAGGAGGTGCCGGTCTTCCAGGCGATCGCCGGCTGGCCGGGGGCGGCGGTGTCGGGACGCGGCGTGCGGCGCAGCATATCGAGCGTGATATAGGCGGCTTCTTCGCTGAGCAGGCGGCGCTGCTGCCCCGGCGCCGCCGCGCCGCGGTAGGTGACCGGGCGCCACTGGCCGCCGTTGGCGAGCATGGCATACATCTGCACCAGCTCCTCCATCGTCACCTCGCCGCCGCCCAGCACCAGGGCCAGGCCGTAGTGCTCGCGCGTGTTCATGTGCGCCACCCCGGCCTGCTGCAGGAAGTCGTGCAGGTCGGGGCGCGACAGCCTGGCCGCCACGGCGACCGCGGGCACGTTGCGGCTGCGGATCAGGGCGTCTTCCGCCGGCAGCGGCCCGGCGAAGCGGCCGTCGAAATTTTCCGGCGTGAAGGCGCCGAAGGCGGACGGCGTATCGCGCAGCACCGTCTTCGGGTGCAGCAGCCCCTGGTCCAGCGCCAGGCCGTAGATGAACGGCTTGAGGGTGGAGCCGGGCGAGCGGCGTCCCAGGGTGCCGTTGACTTGCCCGGCAATCGCGGCGTTGCCGTAGTCCGCCGAACCCACCAGCGCCCGCACTTGCATGGTCGCGGTATCGACCAGCATGGCGCTGGCATTGACCACGCCGGTGTCGGCGCGCGCGCGCAGGTAGTCGCCGATCACGCGCTCCAGCACGCGCTGCGCGCGCAGGTCGAGGCTGGAGCCGAGCGCGCCCTGGGTCTGCAGCGCCTGCTGCTGTTCGCGCAGCAGCAGGTCGACCAGGTGCGGCGCCAGGAACGGCATGTTGGCCCGCCCTTCCGTACGCAAGGTGAGCTGCATGTCGGCCTGCCAGCGCCGGTCTTGCGGGTGGTGTTGCGCCCAGCGCTGCCACAGCCGCGCGCGGGCGGCGCGCAGCGCAGCCGGGGCCGAAGCGCTCACCAGCCGCTGGCGCGGGTTCTGCGGGATGACAGCCAGCGCCAGCATTTCCGGCAGCACCAGCGCGGCCGCACTCTTGCGGAAGTAGACCAGGCTGGCCGCGCCCACGCCCTCCACGTTGCCGCCGTAGGGCGCCAGGTTGAGGTAGGCTTGCAGGATGTCGCGCTTGCCGTAGCGCGCTTCCAGCCACAGGGCGGCCGCGGCTTGCTGCAGCTTGCCGCCGATGCTGCGGCTGTCGATGCCGTACAGGCGGCGCGCCAGCTGCATGGTAATGGTGGAGCCGCCCTGGCGCCGCGTGCCGGTGGCGCTGGCCCAGGCGCTGCGCACCAGCGCCAGCGGGTTGACGCCGGGATGCCAGTAGAACCAGCGGTCTTCGTACAGCAGCACCGCTTGCGGCAGCGCCGCCGGCATCTCCTCCAGCCGCAACGGCAGGCGGAATTGCTGGTCCGCCGCCAAAGTCAGGCGCAGCAGCTCGCCGCCGCTGGCGTGCACCGCATGCGACCAGGGCTGGCCGGCCAGCAAGGGTTCATGCGGCCAGAGGCGCAGCGCCAGCACCGCCAGCGCGCAGGCAGCTGCCACAGCGGCGGCGCGCCGCCAGCGGCCGGCCCGGGCGCGCAGGCCTTGCCACATCACTTGCGGTCCCGGATCACGAGCTTCGCGCCGGCCGAGCGGCCGAACACCTTGCGCTCGTACATCGCTTCGCCGAACGCGCCAGGCACGACAAACTCGCCGACATTGGTGGCCCGCACCTTGTAGGTGATCTCGGCCTGGCTGCTGCCGACATTGCCGAAGATGATGACGCGGTCTTCGCGCAGGTCGACGTAATCGACGTTCCAGCTCCAGCCCCGGGTGCCGACCCGGCGCTGCCACAGCGGCGCGTCGGAGTCTTGGTCCGACGGGCTGCTCAGCACCGGCTCCAGGCCGCCCGGCAGCACATCCACCAGGGCCACCTGCTGCACCTCGCTGCGGCCGACGGCACGCACGCGTACCCGCACCGTCACTTCGTCGCCCAGCGTGACCTCCGACAAAGGCTTGCCGGCGCCGTCGACGAATTCGCGGATGATTTCGATGCCGTTGGAGGCGGCCGTGGCGGCAATATTGCGCTCGAAGCCGGTCTCCGCCAGCGAATAATAGAGCGGCAGGCCGCCGCTGCTGCCAAGCTTGAGCCGCGCCGCATCGTTCGGCACTGCCGCCCTGGCGATCGGCTTCAGCGCGCCCAGTTCCAGCGCCTTCTCCTTGCCCTGGCGGTCGAGCGCCCGGGCCGTGATGGCGCCGGCGGCGCCGCCGGCGGCAGCCGTGCTGTAGGCATCGACCGCAGTCACCACGGCTGCCGACGACAGGCTGCTGTACCAGCCCTCGCTCATCCAGGCTGCCAGGCGGTCGAACACTTCCGGCGGCAGTTCCCTGAGCCGGTTCGGGAAGTGGCGCGCCACCAGGGTCACCAGCGTGGCGTCATGCACCAGCGAGTCGTAATACCAGCCCCAGCTCTTGAACTGCTCCTTCTTCGCCAGGCGTGCCAGCATGTCTTTCCACAGCGGGTCGAGCAGCTGGGCCGCCACCTGGTCCTGCTTCAGGATCTGGTAGCTGGCCGCCAGATAGGCGTTGCCGATGTCGGCTTCGGCGGCCTGCCCGGCGCGCGCATCCTTCGGCGTTGCGCCGCGCAGGTTCACCAGGGCCGCCGTCGTCACCGCGCCGCTGCGGGTCAGCAAATAGGCGGCCTGGGCACGCGTGCGCCAGCCGTAGCGGTCGTCGCCGCCGCGCGCAGCGTAGTTCTGCAGCCAGGCCAGGGAACGCGCCAGCATGTCTTCCGGCACCTGCAGCTTGTGTTCGCGCGCCTCCAGCAGCATCTGCGCCGCATACACGGTGGCAAACGGATGCGCCGACTCGCCCGGGCCATACAGCCCGAAGCCGCCATCGCCGCTCTGGCGCGAGCGCAGCACGGTCAGCGTGCGCTCGAAGCCCTTCTTCGGATCGACCGCCGCGCCGCCCGCCTTCGCCGCCTGCAGTTCCTTTGCCAGGTCCGGCCGGTTGGCCAGCAGCACCGTCGGCATCATCTGGCTGACGATCTGCTCGGTGCAGCCGTATGGGTACTCCTGCAGGTAGCGCAGCATGCCCGAGGCCAGCGACCACGGCGTGGCCGATACCGACAGCTCGCTGCGCTGCATCTGCGGATAGAACTGGCCTTGCGTCGCGATTTCGCCGCCGCCTTTGAAGCGGCCGCTCTGCACCAGGGTGACCAGCGCCGAAGCCGGCCGCACCGACAGGTCGGTCGACAGCCTGGCCTTGCGCTCCTGGTACTGGGCGCTGAACACGACACTGGCCGAACCGAGTTGCGCCTGGGCGCCGCTGCGGGCGCGCACGCGGAAGCGCGCAGTCGCCTCGCCGCCTTCGTTGATGGCCAGCGTCACCTGGGGCTTGCCGACCACTTCCAGCGCCGGCGCCACCTGCAGTGTGAGCGCCACGGGAGCATTCCTGCCCGAGCCCTTGATATTGTTGGCCACCCCGATGCCTACTTCGGCCTCGTCGCCCGGCGTCAGCGCCACCGGCACGTTCGGCAGCAGCACGATATCGCCGCGCACCGTGGTTTTGGCGCTGGCCGCGGCAGCCGAGCTGTCATCCACTGCCACCGCCATCACGCGCAGGCTGCCATTGAAGTAATCCGGCACCGTATAGCTGAAATCCCGGCTGCCGTTGACGTCGACGATGCCCGACCAGTAAGCCACGGGCTTGTCGCGCTTGCGCTTGAACGGATTGAGGTGCTTGCCGGCCTCGCCGTCGCCGTCGCCGCCGGGCGCCGCGCCCTGCATCAGCTTGCGGAACTCGGGCAGGATCTGGTCCAGGGTCTGCGCGGTCGTCACTTCCAGCGCGCGCTTCTGGAAGAAGTACTGCAAGGGATTGGGCGCCTGGTAGCGTGCCACCTGCAGGATGCCTTCATCCACCGCAAACACCACGGCACGCACCGGCTTGGGCGCGTCGAGGCGGAACTGCACCGTCTGCCCCGGCTTGACCAGCTCCGGCGCCTTCAGCGCGAACCTGGTGGTGCGCCGCTCCAGGCTGGTGGCAAACGGCGCCACGCCGTAGCTCAGGGGGCTCATGTAAATCTCGTCGGACGACGGGTCGCGCGTGAATTGCACCATCACGTAGCCGTTGCCGTCATAGTCCTTGGGCAGCGTGATCTTCTGCACCGAGGCGTTCTTGTCCGCCTTGAACCACTTGTAGGCATACACCTTGTCACGCTCGATCGTGATCAGGCCGGACCCGGTGTAGGGCGCACGCACGCTGATCTCGATTTCCTCGCCGGGCTGGTAATCCTTCTTGTTCAGCGTCAGCTGCAGTTCCGCGTTGCGGTCCAGGCTGCGCGTGACGTTGCCGCTGCCCGCCACGCTGTAGCGGAACTGGGCCAGCGCCCTGCCCTGGGCATTTTTCAGCACATAGGTGAAGTTGCCCGGCGTATCGGTCGCCGGCGCCAGTTGCGCGCCGCCGGCCGCAATGGCAAACGGCTGCGACTTCAGCAACACGTCCTTGCCGCGTGACTCATACTTGAACAGGCCGTTGGCCTGTTTGACCAGTACCGACAGCACGCGGTTCTCATAGCGCTCCAGCGTCAGGCCGGAGACGGCAGTCTTGCGCGCTTTCGGGTCGATCGCGATCAGGTGCACGCTGCGCGCCGCGCCGCGGTTGATGTAATCGAGGTCGCCATCGGCCTTGTAGCCGACCAGGTAGGGCGCGTCGGACACCAGCGCCTGCACTTCCGCGCTGACGCTGCGGCCGCCTTCCGGCTCGAAGGCCTTGGCCAGCACGTGCAGCTGGTAGGTGGCGGACTGGTAGCGGTGCAGGCCCAGGTCGAAGCTGGCGTCGCCCTTGTCGTCGGTCTTCTGGTCGGCGATGGTGTCGCTGAAGCGGTCCTTGGCGCGCTGCGGGTCGTAGAAGCTGTAGCCGGGCCAGGATGCAAAGGCCGGATAGGCCGGCGTCAGCGTCACTACCGCCTCCACCTTGCGGTTGGGCGCCGGCGTGCCGAACAGGTTTTGCACATTCATCTGCGCCGTCAGCGACTGCGGGCTGACCCAGCCCTCAGTCGCATCGGCCGACAGCTTGAGCGCGACCTTGGTGCGGTCGGGCAGGAATTCCTGCACCTTGACGGTGGTCGAACCCAGGCGCAGCGGTTCGCCTTGCGCCCCGTCGCGCGGCAGGTTCAGGTAAATCGTGTAGCTGCCGGTGGGCGCGCTATCGAGCGTGGGATGGGCGACTTCGGCCATGCCGGCCGGGCCGAGCTTGAGCTTCTCGCGCCGCACCGTCTGGCCGCGCGCATCGACCACTTCGGCCTCCACCGGCAAGTCCTTCAGGTTCTGGCTCCAGTCGCCGCTCTTGACGATGATGCCGGCCTGGATGGTGTCGCCGGGGCGGTAGATGCCGCGGTCCGAGAACAAGTAGGCGCGCATCTGGTTCGGCAGGCCGCCGCTGTGGGTGCCGCCGACGTCGAAGCGCGACATGTCCAGCGCGCGGTCGCTGCGGTTCAGCGCCATGAAGGCGGTATCGCCGGCCTTCTTCACCACCAGCAGCACCGCCTGCTTCTCGCGCGTGTAGCCGCGCAAGTCCGGCAGGCGCACCGTGCCGCCGGCATCGGTCGCCTGGGTGTGCAGCACCAGGCCGTTGCGGCTCCATACTTCGACTGTGGCGCCGGCCACCGGGGTGCCGCTGCCGATGGACTGCACGTACACCTGCTGCGAGCCGTCCAGCGCACGCTTGCTGACCAGGCCCAGGTCGGTCAGCATGACCAGGCGGCTATCGGACAGCGCGCCGGCATCGCCGCTGTACTGCTCCTCGCCCATGCCCTCGCCTTCGCCTGCTTCCTGGTCGTATTGCGGGCCGGCCGGCTGACCCTCGTCTTCCCGGGACGGATCGTAGCCATTGACCTTGACCAGGAAAATGCCGCGCCGCTCGCCGCCGTCGGTTTTCAGGTATTCCGAAAAGTCGACGGTCTCGAAATGCGTCTTGCCCGGCGCCAGCTTCAACGGCAGCTTCTTCTCGAAGCGTTCGGTCAGGCTGTCCGGCGCCAGGCCCTGGTAGAACTCAGGCCTGGCATAGTTGCCGGAGGAGTGCGTGGCGAGGAAATGCAGCTGGTGCGGCAGCACGCGGCCGATCTCGACCTTCACGCCCGGGATGTCGCGCACCATGATCGGCAGTTTGCGCTCGCCATTTAGCGCCAGCAACGCGCCCGCGCCCATGATGGACAACTCGGGCGCGGAAGCCTTCACCTGCAGGATTGCTTCACGCTTGCGGCCCAACTGGTAGCCGCCGACCGATCTCATGCCTTGCGCGATGCGCACGAACATGAAGCTGCCCGGATCGGCTTCGAACCGGAAGGCATGGAGTTCGGAATTGTCGCGCTCCTGCGGCAACGGCGTCAGCGCCAGGCGCCGGGCGTTCTTCAGCACGGCCTCGGTGACCTCGGCCGGATCGTCCCAGCTCTTCGTTTCATTGGTGGCGGCCGGCAGCGCCCAGGCGCTGACCGTGCGCGCCGCTTCCTTCTCGTTGACTGCCATGCCGGTGGTGATCTTCAGGACATTTTCCATGTCGCCGGTCTGGCCGGTGACGATTTGCGTCTCGAGCGCCTGGACTTCCAGCCCGAACAGGCCGGGTACCGACACCGCCCTGGTCACTTCCTCGGGCGTACCATCGCCGCCGCGCTGGGCCTTCACGCCCGCATCGATATGCAGCGTGAGCGCCGCCGTGTCCTGCGGGATGGCCAGCGGCTCGGACTGGATCGTGGCGCCGACCTTCCACTTGTCGTAAGTGAGCGTATACTTCGCCGGTTTGCCGTCCAGCTCCATGCGCAGGCGTTTTTCGAATTCGGCCGGCGCCACCGGGTGCGTGAACTTCACTTCGAACACGCCCTTGCGCAGGTTGAATTGGGTGGGGTCCTGGTAAAACTCGCCGTTGGCGACCGTGACGGCAAAGCGCGCGGTTTCGAATTCGTATTCCTTGTCCGCCGTGACGTGCGCCGCCAGCGCCTTGGCGCCGAAACGGATTGTAAACTTCTGGCCGACCGGCCAATCCTGGGCCGGCTGGAAAGACAGTTCACGGTCGCTGTTCCAGGTCCATTTGCCGGCGATTGCAGGGGACAATTGCACATCCGTCGCCTCGCGCCCTACCCGCGCCAGCGGCGCGGCCGATGCGCTGAACTCGATACGCAGGGCTTGCGGCTGCCCCTCGTTCTCCAGCTCCGTACGGCCGGGGGCAATGATGCGCACGCCGGCATCGCCGGAGGCGACCTTGTCCGGCTTGATGTAGGGCATGCGGCTCTTGACGAAGGGGTAGGCGGCCAGGCCGGCCACGATCAGCACGGCCAGCGCCGCCACCACGCGCAGGTGGCGTGCAGCCCAGGCGCGCAGAGGCAACAGGCGCTGCCCGGCGCTGCGCAGCCATGCGGGAGGAGACCAGGACACACTGCCGAAAACGGCGGCAGCGACGCGTACGAGCAGATTCCAGATGTACTTCACCCGGCTCCCCTTAGACAATTGATAAGTTGGCGGGGATTCTATACGCAGCGGGCTATTTCATCCAGTGCACGAGCCGGTGACCGGCGCGCCGCTGAAAGGCCGCGCGTCCATTGGGATGTCGATCAGGAAGGTGGTGCCCAGCGCCGCCGAACTGGTAACGATGATGCTGCCGCCGTGGCTCTCGGCCACGCGGCGCGCATACGGCAGCCCCACTCCCCAGCCATCCTTGCTGCATTTGCCGCCGCGTGCGCGGCGATACACCTGGAAGATCGATTCCAGCTCTTCCGCCGGGATCGGCTCGCCTTCGTTATGCACCGACAGTTGCACCCGTGCGCCCTGGCACACCACCCGCAGCAGGACCGGCGTACCGGGCGTACTGTATTTGATCGCATTGCCCAGCAAGTTCTCCAGCGCCCGCTGCAACGAAGCACGGCACCAGTGTCCCAGCGCCGACTCGAACGCCACCTTCACCTGCCGCGCGCTGCGCTCCATCGTTTGCTGCGCAACCTCATAGGCCAGCAAGGCCAGGTCGAACTCCTCCAGATGCAGCGGCAGGCGCTGGCCGCCCTCGAACACCATGCAGTCCAGCAGATCGCGCGTCATCGCTTCGATGCGCTGCGCGTTCAGCACGATGCGCTCGGCCAGCCTGCGGATATCTTCATTCGGCGCCCTGGTTTCGATCACTTGCGCCGCCACGCTGAGCGTCGACAAGGGCGTGCGCAAATCGTGGGTCAGCGCTGCGATGAACTGCTCGCGCAGGGCCGACTGGATCAGCGCAAACGCCGTCACGCTTTCGCGGATCGCGCTGTCGATCGAGGTGGCAATCGCCTCGCGCTGCTCATGCGTCAGCATCACGCCGCACTGGTGCAGCATTCTGAACAGAACCTGCCGGAACAGCTGGTATTCGCGGATCAGGGTGGTGGTGTCGTAGCCGCTCAGGCGCGCCCGCTCGCCGCCGTGCTCCTGCGCGATCAGCGCCACGTCGACCCCGCTGGCCTGGTAATACTCCGGTGTCAGCAGGCGCGCCAGGTGCTCGTAAAAGGTCGGCAAGGTGTTCTGCAAGATCGGATCGGGCAGCTCGCCGGCCTTGCACAGCGTCTCGCGCGCTGCCTGGCGCCAGGCATCGATCACCTGGTCGCGCAAAGCCAGCATCGCTTGCGATGCAGGAGACAATCCGACCTCAGTCATTCAGCCTCCGGGAAAAAGTAAATTGTGAAACGAAAGAATGTGACGGCGACACTATCGTGTCAATATGTGGCGCAAATGCCATTCATGATTGACAAGTACAAATACCGGCCTCTGGTGGCCACGCTGGGCGCCCATCTGCTGCCATAGCGCATGCGGGACAAGCCGCTGGACCATCCCGAGCGGCCTTGGCTATTGGACCTTTTGGTTACACTGCCTGTTGTATATTTGCTGACTTGCCGGCCTGGAAGGCACGCGGCTGCCCTGCCCCAGGCCGGCTTGCTACAGCGGCGGCGGCTCGCACTCGGGCCCGGCCGGGCGCGCGCGCTGGACGGGAATCGACATCAACCAGCCGCGCAAGTTCCTGACCAGCGCACGGCCGCATTGCTCACCGATCGGTTCTGCGCGTTCGACGACTTCCTGCTTCCCTTCCAGGTAGCGGAAAGTGCGCTGGGCGCCGGCGCTTGTGGCTGGCGCCAGCGCATGCGCACGCGCGATCTCGACGGACGCGCGGAACAGCGCGGCACTCACTTCGCGCAGCCGCGCCCCGCCATTGCGTTGCCAGAAGACGGCCTCGTTCTCCACTTCCACGGCGCGCGACACCACCCGCACCGTATTGCTGTAGACCGGCTGCTCGCTGCCGGCCTGGAACACGGACACGGTATTGTCCACCATCAGCGCGCTCTGGTCCTGCGTCATGTAAAACACCGGTGCGCTGGCAATCAGCCAGCCTGACTGCGGCCGGGCGCCGCTGCCCAACCAGGTCACGCCCGACGCTGCCGGAAAGGCGCGCTCAGCCAGTTCGCCATAACTGAAGGTGTCCAGCGTCTTCCTGAAAGGGACCAGGATCCGGTCCGCGTCCGCTTCGATCTCGCTGCGCTGCTCCTTCATCTGGCCCTTGACCACCGCGGCGTGCGTCGCCAGGGCCACGACAAAACCAGCCAGGCCAGGCGCAGGGTACAGCATGGTGCCCGGCCCCTGCCCTGCCTTGTCAAAATTGACCTGGCCGCGGAAATCGATTTTTTCCGTAGCCGGCAAGCTGAGCGACCAGGCGGTATCGGACTGCACCGCGTCGGCCGCCTTAGCCGGCGCCAGGCAAGCCAGCAGCACGGCCAGCGTCATTGCGTGAAGGCGGGCCATCATCTCAGTTCGCCAGCGGCTGCAGGACGGCCTGCCGGGCCGCTTCGATCGCCTGGAAATAGGCATTGCTCAAGCCCGGGAATGCCGGCGCTTCATCCCAGTTGCCCAGGGCGCTCTTTTGCTGCACCAACGGCAGGTACCACTCGTAGGAATGGTCCTTGAAGTCGACCATATAGGACACCCCGCTGACGATGCCCTTGGGCTCGCCGGTGGGAATGTACGAAGAATAGGCGCGCGTGATGCCCAGTTCCTTCAATTCCACCACCAGCAGCTTGTCCAGCCGGTAGCGCGCCTGGAGCGCGGAATAATCCCTGGGTGCTGCATTGCGCACGGTGCTGCTGGTTTTGGGCAGCTGCTCCACCAGCAGCGGCTCTTCGATCACCACCGGTATCTGGCCCTTCCGCTGCAGCACCTGGGCGATTTCATCCTTCAGGCCGGCCAGGTCGTCCGCCGGCAAGGTCCGGGTATGGGCCGTCAGCCTGGCGTGCGCCAGCGCGGCAGCCGCGTGGCACAAGGGCCACTCGGCACCGGGAAAACTGGTATCGGCCTTGGGCAATTTGCTCATCGCGACCCCGATGCGCAGGCCCGGTTCCGCAAACGGCCTGTAACCCATCGGGACAGGGGCCTGCAGCGGGGTGGCGCAACCGGTCAGGAATGCTGCGGCAGCGGCGACCGGCAACCCAAATCGGAATCTCATTTCAGCCCTTTCGTATCGTTAAAATTGCCGCAACCGGCTTTGCGGCGAAATTTTACCCATGAAACAGGACTTGGCAAATAAATATGTTGCCTTCAATCAACGAAATTACATTCCCTGCTGCATGCCGGCCGATTGTTCGCCCGATAACTGGCGGAAAGCGGCAGGGATGCCCTCCGCGTCATAGATGCGCCGTCCCAGCTGCCACGAATAGCGCATGGTGAAATGGGAGCCGTCAGCATAGCGCAGTTGGCCATCGGCCTCGTGCGACGGACACATACCATTGTCGCAAAGGTAGGCATTGGCGTCGAAGTAGAAGATATTCGGCCGGCTTCCGGCAAGCTCGCGCAGGAAATTGTTGGCCGCCGCAATTTCGGGCTTGAGCGCGGCACTGAGCGGCGCGCAATCGAGAACGGGATAGGTCAGCGCCTTCATCGGGCAGCTGCGGTGCACGCCGGCCAGTTCCGGCGCTTTCCCGAGCAGCACCACTTTTTTGCCGCGGCGCGCCAGTTCGGTCACCGTGGCCTGCATCGTGTCCAGGAACTGCGCGGACCGCTGCTGGTACAGCGACCAGGAAGCGGCCAGGATCACCGTATCGTACTGGTCCAGCGTTTTGCGCACCAGGGCCAGCGAACTGCGGCAATCGGCAATTCGCTTCGGCAGCAGGAACGGGGCCGGGTCGTCCAGCAAGGGCGGGCATTCCCCGATCTCCACATTGCGGAACTGCAGCGCTTCGTGGCGCGCGAATTCGCCCAGCATGCCGATGTAGTGGGCTGCGTTCGAATCCCCCCACAACAGGACCTTGACCGGGCCGCCGCTGGCGCCCACCACGCAGCGGTCGTTGCTGATATCCGTTTCCGTCAGGCGCTGCCGCTGGCAGACATAGGACTGCCCGAAGGCCGGCTGGTTCAGCTTGAACAGGCGCGTCAGCTCCCGGTGGTAGGGCGTGTCGACCAGGCTCGGCCAGACCCTGCCGCCATACACCAGCGCCACCGCCGCCAGGCAGGTGGCGGCCGATGGCAGGACGAACTGGCGCCACGCCAGCGGCAGCAGCGGCGCCCGGGAATGGCGCGCCGGCGTTTCGACATAGCGATAGCTGAGCGCCGCCAGCAGCATCGTGGCCGCGACCAGGAGCAGCGCCGCACCCACGCCGGGTTCGCCATAGCCGTAGCTCCAGAGCGCAATCAGCGGCCAGTGCCAGAGGTAGGCCGAATACGAGACCTTGCCGACCGCCACCATCCAGGGATGCGCCAGCAGATGCGCGCCGGGATAAGGGAAGCGCCCCGCCTGGATCAGCAAGGCCGCGCCTACGGTTGGCGGCACGGCCAGCAAGCCCGGGAAGGTGTCGCTCTTGGACACGAAGAGCAGGGACCACAGGATCAATGCCGCGCCAATCCAGGCGGCGGCGCCGGCCATGCGCGGCGGCCAGGCGGCATGCGGGCCGCGCACCTGCCACGCCAGCATGGCCCCCACCAGCATTTCGCCGCCGCGCGTGGGCAGCATGAAATAGGCCAGGTCCTGCCGGCTTCTGGCGAGCCACTCGGCGCCAAGGAAGGAGGCGGCCGCCAGGATACCCGCCACCAGCAGGTAGTGGCGCCGCCTGCGCGGCCGCCAGGCCATCAGCAACAAGGGCCACAGCATGTAGAACTGTTCTTCCACGCCAAGCGACCACAGGTGGAGCAAGGGATAGACTTCGTTGCCGCCGCCAAAGTAGCCGAACTCCTTGAAGAAGCAGAAATAGAAGTTGGCCAGCGAGGCAAGCGACCAGACGGCCGACTTGGCCGTCTTGCGCATATCGTCCGGCAGCATCAGCAGGGCCGACAGGACCAGCGTGGTGCCCACCACCAGCAGCAGGGCCGGTGCGATACGCTTGATGCGGCGGCGGTAGAATTCGGCCAGCGAAAAGCTGCCGGCATCGAGCTCCTGCAGGATATAGCGCGTGATCAGGTAGCCGGATATGACGAAGAAGATATCGACGCCGACAAAGCCGCCGGGCAGCCACTCCGCCCGCAAATGGAAGATGATGACAGCCAGGACGGCCACCGCGCGCAGCCCATCGATGTCAGGCCGGTAGTCCTGAGGCTGCGCTTGCGGCATGGTGATGCCTACCTTAGCCAGCCGCGGCGGCGGAAGTACAGCAGTGGTGCGGCGGCGCTGACAATCATCAGGCCCCAGGCCCAGCCATAGCCCATCTGCCACTTCAGTTCCGGCATGAAATCGAAGTTCATGCCGTACACCGAGGCGATCAGGGTCGGCGGCAGGAAGGCCACCGACGCCACCGAGAAGATCTTGATGATCTTATTCTGGTTAATGTTGATGAAACCGACGGTGGCATCCATCAGGAAGTTGATCTTGTCGAACAGGAAGGAGGTGTGGCCATCGAGCGATTCGATGTCGCGCAGGATCTGGCGGGCTTCCTCGAACTGGTCGGAATTGAGCAGGCGGCCGCGCATCAGGAAAGACACGGCACGGCGCGTATCCATCATGTTGCGGCGGATGCGGCCGTTCAAGTCTTCCTCGTGCGCGATGGCGCTCAGGGCGTCGGCCGCGTCCTTGTCGGTGAATTCTTCCTGCAGCACGCGGCCGGAGACTTCTTCCAGGTTCTGGTAGATGCCTTCCAGCGCGTCCGCCGAATACTCGGCATCGGTGGCGTACAGGTCCAGCAGCACGTCCATATAGTCGGCGATCGAGCCGGGGCGCGAACGCGCGCGCATGCGCACCAGGCGGAACACCGGCAGGTCGTCGGTGTGCACCGAGAACAGCATTTTCTTGGCCAGGATGAACGCCACGGTCACCACGCGCGACGGACCCTCGTCTTCTTCCAGCAGGAAGTCGGTACGCAGGTGGAGGTCGCCGTTTTCCGCTTCGTAGTAACGGGCGGAGGCTTCGATGTCCTTGACTTCGTCTTCGCCGGGCAGGATTACGCCGTAGATGGACTTGACCCAGGCGCGCTCGTCTTCTGTCGGATCGGTCAGGTCGACCCAGACCGGCGCCACTTGTTCAAGGTCTTCGCGCGTCTCAATGGGCACCTGGTTGAGCCGGCCATTTTGTAAAACGAAAACATTGATCATAGGCAATCTCAGCCGGACAGGAGGTGTAGAGCGCGGGTTCTAAAAAACTTCGCAAGTGTACCCGCAAAGGGGTGCGGGCTGCCACCCCGGCGATGCATATTTTTAACGCGTCGCCTGCTCTATGGCGCGCTCTTGGGCACTCGGCATCGCTTGCGGCGCCGGCTTCGGCGGCTCCTTCGGCGGCTCGATGCCGCGCGAGTCGTGGATCTCGATCACTTTGCCTTTTTCGCCACATTCGGCGTTGGAGATGATGGTCTGGCCATTGATGACGCACTTGCGCATCGGCGCCGCCGGCGGCGTCACCGTCGACACCACTGGCGCCGCCACTTGCGCCGCCTTGGCGCCGACCTTGTTGAGCCCTTCGGCAAACAGGTTGCGCTCTTGCCGCATCGAGATCAGGGCAAATGCCGCCGCCCCGCCCAACACGCCCATAATGACCGCCACCGCGACCAGGCTGATACCGGTTTGATATTTTTTCATGGAAGGTCCGCAGAATTCATTCGTTGCATGATGATGCCGGTACGCCGCGCCAGGTAAGCCGACTCGCGGTGGGCATCATAATATTTGGGACGCGGCAGCATCACCGCCAGCCGCGCCGCCTGTTCCGGCCCCAGCTTCGAGGCCGGGATCCGGTAATAGTGGCGTGCCGCCGCTTCCGCGCCATAGATGCCGCGCCCGAACTCCGCCACGTTCAGGTAGATCTCGAAGATGCGGCGTTTGTCCATCAACATCTCCAGCATATAAGTGATGATCAGCTCCTGCCCCTTGCGCAGGTAGCTGCGCGAGCCGGACAGGAACAGGTTCTTGGCCAGCTGCTGGGTGATCGTCGAACCGCCGCGGATCTTTTTACCCTTCTTCTTTTCCTGGTTATGCTCGTAGGCCTTCTGCATCGCCTCCCAGTCCACGCCCTCGTGCTCGGCAAAGTTGGCGTCTTCCGAAGCGATCACCGCCCGTTTCAGGTTCGGCGAAATGGCCTGGTAGCTGACCCATTGCTGCTGCACGCGCGCTTTCGGATTCTTCTCCTGCATGGCTGCCTGCTGCTCGCGCATGAAAGCCGTCATGCCCGGGTTATGCTCGACCCACCACCAGATCTGCACGAAGAAGTAGAGCTGCACCGCGAGGAAAATCGCGATGGGCACGATGATGAACCACTTCAGCTTCCTGATCATAATTTGGCGCGCAACTGCTGCAGCACTTCGGCAGTTTGCGGGCGCACGCCGCGCCAGAGCTGGAAGGCTTCGGCCGCCTGCTCGACCAGCATGCCCAAGCCGTCGCGCGCGGTGGCGCCGTGCTGCGCGGCAAACGCCATGAACACGGTCGGCTCGGCGCCGTACATCATGTCCAGCGCCAGCGCGCCGGGCGCAAAGACGGTGGCTGGCACCGGCGGCAGGTCGGCGCTCAGGCTGGCCGAGGTCGCGTTGATGACGATGTCGAATGCGCCCAGCACGTCGGCAAAGCCGCAGGCCGACAGCACGCCGGTCCCGGCCAGTGCGCCGAACTGTTCGACCAGGGCTTCCGCGGTAGCGACGGTGCGGTTGGCAATCACCAGTGCCGCGGGACGGTGCTCAAGGACAGGCAACACCACGCCGCGCGCGGCGCCGCCGGCGCCTAACAGCAGCACGCGCTTGCCGGCGATCGGCACGCCGGCATTGTGCACGATGTCGGCCACCAGGCCGGCGCCGTCGGTATTGTCGCCGGTGATGCTGCCGTCAGCATCGAACACCAGGGTATTCACGGCGCCTGCCGCCTGGGCGCGCACGGTCAGCGCCGTGGCCAGCTTGTGCGCTTCCAGCTTGAACGGCACCGTGACATTGGCGCCCTTGCCGCCGGCGGCAATGAAGGCTTGCACCGCCGCGCCAAAGCCATCCAGCGGGGCCAGCCATTTTTCGTAACTCAGTTGCTGGCCAGTCTGCGCCGCATAGGCCGCGTGGATTTCAGGCGACTTGCTGTGGGCAATCGGGTTGCCGAAAACGCAGTACCTGTCCATTACTCTGGGCTTCCGTAGGAGACCTGGACCTTCTCTTCCCGCGTAAACACGAACTTCTGCACGATCACCCACAGGTCGTCCCTGTCCTTGGAACGCATATTCGGCGGGAATTTGCCAAACGGTGCCGAACGGCGCACGATGCTGATGGCTGCCGCATCCAGGTCCGGGTTGCCGGAACTGCGCTCGACTACGGTGCCGCCTTCCTTTTCATAGACGCTGCCGTCCTGGAAGATCGGGATGCTCAGCACCACCACGCCGTACAGCTTGCGCCCGTTCTTCTGCGGGAAGTTCAAGGTGCCGATATCCTCCACCCGGCGGCGGAAAGCGTTGTAATACATGGCATAGCCGACGCCCTGCGTGCTCGGCGACAGGAATGTCTTCTTCGGCCGCTTGTTCTGGTCCTCGATGGTCTGCGTGATTTCCGCTTCCATGCGGGCGATGGCCTTGCTGCTTTCAATCAGCTCGGCGCCAGTGCGGCTCGGGTCGGTCTGGTTCTTGTCCGTCACGGGCGCTGCGGACAGCGGGCTCTTCTTCACCTGGGTCAGCAGGTTTTTCTGGCGCTCTTCCAGCTCCTGCAAATAACGCTGGGAGGCCTTGATGCTGTCGCCGGTGTCCATGCGGCGCATGTCCGGCAACGGCGACTTGGCGCGGCCGGCATCGGCATTGCCGCCGCCGTCCAGGTCAGCCTGTGCCAGGGCATCGGCCTTCAAGGGCTTGGAGGCATGCTTGGCATTGACCAGGATGACTTCAAGGCCGGGGTCGGTTGGCTCGACCTTGAAATCTTTGGGGGCGACGAAATGCACCATCAGCGCCACGGCGTGGAAACCCACCGATACTGCGGAGGCGATGACAAGGAACTGGTTTTCTTTGAAATACTTCACGCGCTGGAATCAAAAATGATGCTTTAGAGAATCTTGAATTCTACTTCACTGTGGGCCTGGTTCGGTAACAACCGTCTCGCTGGCGAGCGAAGCTTCCTCCGCATCGGCTTCGGTCGGCTGTGCCGGGTCGGCCGGCGCCTCTTCCTCGTCCAGTTCCGCCTCGGGCTCGGAAGGCAGGACAATCGAGCCTTCCTGCAGGCGCGTTTCGATGGCCAGGTCGACTTCGTCCCAGCGCAGCACGTCCAATTTCACATGTGACCCACGCGCAACAGACGGCATGCCCGGCATGCGCACGATCAGCGGAATATCGGCCAGGCGCAGCACTTCATCCTTCAGCACCACGGCTTCGACTTCCCTGGCGTTTTCCTGGCCCAGCCAGCGCAGGCACCAGTAGCGCTCCATATTCGACTGGAAGTCGGCATAGGCGGCGTAGGCGGCATCGAAGGCAGACACGATGGCGAACAGGTTGGCATCCTTGTGCTTGAACGGCGCCACCATCGGCGCCGTCACGCCATGCGAGGCGCAGGCGAGGATCTGCCACTGGTTGACCAGGTCGGTATACCGGCGCAGCGGCGAGGTCGACCACGCGTACTGGTCCACGCCCAGGCCCTGGTGCGGCGCCGCCTGGGTCATCATGCGCACCTGCATCTTGGCGGCCCAGCCGCCCACGCCCTGCCCCTGGGTGCGGTAAATGCCCGGCACGCCATGCTCGTGCATCAGCTTGCCCCAGGTGCTGTTGGCGAAGATCATCAGTTCGGCCACGATCTTGTCCAGCGGCGCGCCGCGCTTGCGGCGGGAAATGGTGACCACGTCGTCTTCGACATAGAAGTTGAAGTCGACCCGGTTGTTCTGTTCCGGCTTCAGGCCGAACGCTTCGCGCTTGACCATGCGGCCCGCTTCGAGGTGCTGGGCCCAGCCCCACAACAAGGCCAGTTCAGCCTTGCGCGGGTAGTCGCCGGCGCCGCTGGCCAGGGTTTCTTCGTTGACCAGTTCATCCAGCGCGTTGTGGCGCAGGTTGTTGGCGATCGGCACCAGTTCGGCCCGGGTTTCGGTCGAGACCACCGACCAGTCGGCCGGATCGAGCACGGCGTACAGCGACAGGGCCGGGCAAGTCTTGCCCTCGGCCAGGGTGAAAGCGTCGACGATGCTGTCGGGCAGCATGGTGATCTTGTCGCCTGGCATGTACACGGTGGACATGCGGCCGCGCGCGATCTTGTCGATCGCATCGTCCGGCTTGATGCCCAGGCCCGGCGCGGCAATGTGGATGCCGACACGGACCTTGCCGTCCGCCTGATGCACGACGGAGAAAGCGTCGTCGATCTCGGTGGTGGTCACATCGTCGATGGAGAACGCTTCCACTGCCGCCAGCGGCAGGTTGGCCGGCGCGGATGGCAGCGGCAGCTCCGGGAAGCCATGGCCCTTCGGGAAATTCTCGAACAGGAACTTTGCCATATGCAGCTCTTTCGGCGACTTGATGCCGCCCGCCGCCAGCATCAGGCGCGCCGGCGTGGTGTGCGCCTCGTTCGCGGCCTGCTCCAGCGCCTTGTATTCGATGGTGTTCTTGTCCGGCTTGAACAGCAGCTGGCTCACGATGTTCTGCATCGAGGCCGGCAGGCTGCCCGCCTTCAACTGCTCGGCATACTGGCCCTGGATGATGGCTTGCTGTTTCTTCTTCTCGATGCCCGCCAAAGCCGCCTTCAGGGTCTGCTCCGGCGCTTTCTTATAGCGGCCGCGGCCCTTCTTGTGGAAATAGATCGGCGCCGAGTGCAGGCTCAGGATCAGGCCGGCCGCCTCGGCTGGCTGCGGGGCGTGGCCGAAATACTCGGCGCCCAGCTCGGCGAAACCGAACTCCTCTTCGCCCGCCACTTCCCACAGGAAGTCCAGGTCGACGTCGGCGGCGATGGCCTTGGCCTGCTCCATCAGCTCAACTGGCGACGGCTTGTCGAACTGCAGCATCACGTCCTTGGTTTTGACCTTGTTGCGTTTACCGCTTGCCATTTCAACCTGGTAAGCCTCGCCCGCTTGCGACAGCACGCTGCCCGCTTTGAAATCGCCAGATTCTTCAAAAAATACATTCATTTCGCATTATTCCGTTCGAGCTTGAGCACCGGAGGCAGGAACACCTCGGTCACCAGCAAAGTTCCTTCATGGCGCCGGTACAGGCAGCGCCGTGCATACAGTAAAGCATCATCCGGCACCGCGGCGCCCTGCGCCGCCAGGGCGCCGCGGGCGCGCACAGCCAGCGGATGCGTCGCGCGCAGGCGCGCAAATTCCAGTTCCCCGCGCCGCACCCGCGGGTCGCCGAACAGCGTACTGCCGAGCGAGCGTTCGCCCAGGGCGCTGAACAGCGGCCAGTCCGAGGCGTCGGCCGACATTGGCACCACGGTATGGGCGAAGACGACCGGCGTATTATCACACCGCAGCAGGACCTCCCTCTCCCAGACGCGGCCGGGGCGATGATAGCCGATGATGTTGGCTTCGTCGGCCAGGCAGATTGCCGTGTCCTGGTGCAGCAATTGCACGCGGAAAGCGCTGCTGTGCGCTTTCAGCTTATTGGTCAGCGAACCGCCGCCGGTCAGCCATTGGCGGTATGGGTAGGGGGCGTTTGTCGCGAGCACGTGACCGTGCCAGTTGGCCTGGCGCAGCGATTGACCTTTCATTGAAACTCGCCCGTGACGCCACAGAAGGCAAGCACCTCGCCCAGGTAGGCGGCGTATTCGCTGATGGCGTGGTCGCTGCCCGGCACGACCTTCTGCCGCGCACCGGCATAATGGGCCACCATGTCGCGGTAGTCCAGCACTTCGTCGCCGGTGCAGGCGAGCAGGAAATAGCGTTCCGGCCGTGTGACTTGCGGCACGGCCAGCGCGCGCAGCTCCTCTATATATTCACGCTTGAACTCGAACGGCTGGTCCGAGTGGTAGGCGGTGGTGACGCCAACGTGCTGGTCGAGGTCGAGCATCGGCACCACGGCAGGGTTCAGCAATACGGCCCGGCAGCCGAGCCTTTCCGCCATCCAGGTGGCGTAGTAGCCGCCCAGCGACGAGCCGACGATGGCCAGTTGCTCCGGCGGCACGCCGGTCACCAGGCCGCAGGCCAGTTCCATGGCCAGCCTGGGGCTGGCCGGCAATTGCGGGCATAGGAATTCTGCGCTGCGGCCAAGCTGCGCCATCCGCTCCCCCGTCAGCCGCGCCTTCATCGACAGCGGCGAGGAACGGAAGCCGTGCAGGTACAACATCATTACTTCAGGGCCTCCAGCAATTTCTGGTGGACGCCGCCGAAGCCGCCGTTGCTCATCACAATAATATGGTCGCCCGGCCTGGCCTGCGCGACGATGGCGTTCACCATCACGTCCAGGTCTTCGTATGCCGATGCGATTTCGCCCATGGGCGAGAGCGCCTCGCCCAGCTTCCAGCCCAGGGCTTTTTCGCTGCCGAAGCCAAATACCAGGTCGGCCTCTTTCAGGCTGCCCGGCAGCGCGTCTTTCATGGTGCCCAGCTTCATGGTGTTGGAGCGCGGCTCCAGCACGGCCAGGATGCGGACGTCCTTGCCGACCTTCTGGCGCAGGCCGCCGACGGTGGTCTCGATGGCAGTCGGGTGGTGGGCAAAGTCGTCGTACACGGTCACGCCGTTGACGGTGCCGCGCACTTCCATGCGGCGTTTGACGCTCTGGAAGCTGTCCAGCGCCTGGGCCGCGACTTCGATCGGCACGCCGACGTGGCGGGCGGCGGCAATCGCTGCCAGCGCATTGTAGCGGTTATGTTTACCGGTCAGTTGCCAGGTCACGGTGGCGGCCTTGGCGCCCTGGAAGATGACGTCGAAGCTGCCGTCGGCATGTTCGGTCATGGCCCAGTCGGCGCCTGCCGTGCTGCCGAAGGTTTCCTTCTCGCTCCAGCAACCGCGCTGCAGCACGCGCTGCAGGCTGGCTTCATCGGCATTGGCGATCACGCGGCCGATGCCCGGCACCGTGCGTACCAGGTGGTGGAACTGGGTCTCGATGGCGCCGATGTCGGGGAAGATGTCGGCGTGGTCGTATTCCAGGTTGTTCAGGATGGCCGTCTTCGAGTGGTAGTGCACGAACTTGCTGCGCTTGTCGAAGAAGGCGGTATCGTACTCGTCCGCCTCGATGACGAAGAATTCGGAGTTGGCGCCCGGGCCGGCCAGGCGTGCCGAAATGCCGAAGTTCTGCGGGATGCCGCCGATCAGGAAACCGGGCGCGTAGCCGGCATGTTCCAGGATCCAGGCCAGCATGGCCGAGGTGGTGGTCTTGCCGTGCGTCCCGGCCACCGACAGCACCCATTTGTCTTTCAGTATGTGGTCGCCGATCCATTGCGGGCCGGAGATCATCGGCAGGTTGCGGTTCATGATCTCTTCGATCAGCGGATTGCCGCGCGAGACCACGTTGCCGATGACGTAAAGGTCGGGATTCAATGCCACCTGCTCCGGGCCGAAACCCTGGATCAGCTCAATGCCCTGCGCTTCCAGCTGCGTGCTCATCGGGGGGTAGACGTTGGCGTCGCAGCCCGTCACGCGGTGGCCGGCTTCCTTTGCCAGGACGGCAAGACCGCCCATGAAAGTGCCGCAAATGCCTAGGATGTGGATGTGCATGGTGGTGATGGAAAAGAATCAAGAGCCGGATTTTACCTGATTAACACCGGTAAACCGGTGCCTGACCCTCAGGATCAGGCACCGCCTGCTCAATTGCCAGGGTCACGGCTGTGCGTGGCAAAGACCTTGACGCAAGCCCGCCGCCCGGAGACCGCATAGGGTCTGACCCGGTGGGTCAGACCCTGAATTACCGGTTTTAGGTATGATGCACTCATGAACCCCGAGATCAAAACCGAAATCGCCGCCGCCGCCGCCCGCATGATCGCGCAGGACGGCGCCGACTACGGCAGCGCCAAGCGCAAGGCCGCGCGCCAGATATTAGGCGATGCCCAGGCCCGCGACCTGCCCGATATCCTGCCCGACAACGAACAGATAGAAGAAGAAGTCCGCCTATACCACGCTTTATATAACGCCGACACCCATCCGGCGCACTTGTTCAGATTGCGCGGCATGGCGTTGCAGGTGATGGAAATGCTGGAACAATACCAACCCTTCCTGACCGGTTCCGTCCTGCACGGCACGGCCGGCATGCACGACGACATCCACTTGCAGGTATTCGTGGACAGCGCCAAGGAAGTGGAGATTTATCTATTGAACAAGAACCTGCAGATCGAGATTTCCGAATCGCCCCATTTCCGCGGCCCCCGTTTCGAGGACGTCGAAACGGTCAGCTTCATGTGGAAGAACGTGGGCGTGCATGTCGAACTGTATGAGCAGGACGACCTGCGCGGCGCGAAAAAGAAAAGCGGCGACAAGCTGCTGCGCGCCGATCTGGCGGAACTGCGCACCATCCTCACCAACAGCTCTCACCCAGCCCAACAATGAAAAAACTTGCAATGTACGCCGTGGTCGCCGTCCTGTTTGCCGGCGCCGGCGCCTGGTACGGCCTGCATAAGAAACAGGCGCCTGCCCCCATCACCACCACCGCCCCGGCCGGCGTCAGCGGCCCCGTCGCCGCCATGATGGCCGAATCCTTGCCGAACGATAAGGGCGTGAAGGAAGCGCTATCGAAATGGCAAGGCAAGAACCTGCTGGTCAACTTCTGGGCACCCTGGTGCGCCCCTTGCGTGGAAGAGATGCCGGAATTGTCGGAACTACAAAATTCCGAGCTTGGCAAGAAGGTCCAGGTCATCGGCATCGGCATCGATTCGCCGTCCAATATTGCAGAATTCACACAGAAGGTGAAGGTCGCCTACCCCATCTATGTGGCCGGCATGGGCGGCACCGAACTGTCGCGCCAGTTCGGCAATACGCAAGGCGGCCTGCCCTTTACCGTCCTGATCGGCGCTGACGGCACAGTCAAGAAGACTTACCTCGCTCGCCTGAAATTCGACGACCTGAAGGCCGACTTGGGCGCCTTGAACTAGCCGAAGGCGGGCGCCGAACGACCGTTCTATTAACTTCCGCCAAGTTATTTTCTCTTGCCAATGCTCGTAGATGGCGGCAAAATGCGGAACTTTCGCGGAAAATGGTCAGGGAATCATGGCATCGAACCTGCTGCTACTCAATGGCCCCAACCTGAATTTGTTGGGGACGCGCGAGCCTGAAACTTACGGCGCCAGCACGCTGGCAGACGTTGAACAGGCAGCGCAGGCACAGGCCGGATCAGCCGGTGCACAGCTCGCCTGTTTCCAGAGCAACCACGAAGGAGCGTTGATTGACCGCATCCACGCAGCCCGAACCGAGGGCGTGGATTTCATTGTCATCAACCCGGGGGGCTATACCCACACCAGCGTCGCACTGCGCGATGCGCTGGCCGGCGTAGCGATCCCTTTTATTGAAGTACACATTTCGAATATTTATCGGCGGGAGGAGTTCCGCCATCATTCCTATCTCAGCGCAATCGCACAGGGGACGATCTGCGGGCTTGGTATCGACGGATATCGTCTCGCCATCGACTTTGCTTTAAAAAGCAGTTAATCTACCGCGATCTGCGCACATCTAACGCGATGCCGCCCATAAGGCGACGTCAAAGTAACCGTCAACATAATAGATAGAACAAGGGAGCCAACAACATGGATCTACGCAAGCTGAAGACGCTGATCGACCTGGTAGCAGAGTCGGACATCGCTGAACTGGAAGTGACCGAAGGCGAAAGCAAGGTTCGCATCGTCAAGTCCGGCGGTCTGGCACAAAACCAGGTAGTGATGATGCCGCCGCAAGCGCCAACCCATTACGCACCTGCTGGCGCCCCGGTCGCCGCACCGGTTGCCGCGCCGGCCGCTGCCGCTCCAGCCGCTGCCGCCGAGCCGACCGGCCACGTTGTCAAGTCCCCGATGGTGGGCACCTTCTACCGCGCTTCCGCACCAGGCAACCCGGCCTTCGTTGAAGTGGGCGCCACCGTGAAAGAAGGCGACACCCTATGCATCATCGAAGCGATGAAGCTGCTCAACGAGATCGATGCCGACAAAGCCGGCACCATCACCCAAATCCTGGTCGAGAACGGCCAACCGGTCGAATTCGGCCAGCCACTGTTTGTGATCGGCTAAAGCCGGGCGATGGCTGCTATGGACACCCCGGCAGCCAGCACACACACATCCCACACCGAATCTGCCATGTTTGAAAAAATCCTTATTGCCAATCGCGGTGAAATCGCCCTGCGCATCCAGCGCGCGTGCCGCGAACTGGGCATCAAGACTGTGGTCGTGCACTCCGAGGCCGACCGTGACGCCAAGTACGTGAAGCTGGCCGACGAATCCGTCTGCATCGGCCCTGCGCCTTCGGCCCAGTCCTACCTGAATATGCCGGCCATCATTTCCGCGGCCGAAGTCACCGACGCGGAAGCGATCCACCCGGGCTACGGCTTCCTGTCCGAGAACGCCGATTTCGCCGAGCGCGTGGAAAAATCCGGTTTCGTCTTCATCGGCCCGCGTGCCGAATCGATCCGCATGATGGGCGATAAAGTGTCGGCCAAGCAGGCAATGATCAAGGCCGGCGTGCCTTGCGTGCCAGGTTCGGACGGCGCCCTGCCGGATGATCCGAAAGCCATCGTGCAGATCGCACGCAAGGTCGGCTACCCGGTCATCATCAAGGCCGCAGGCGGCGGCGGTGGCCGTGGCATGCGCGTGGTGCATACCGAAGCGGCCCTGCTGAACGCGGTTACCATGACCAAGTCGGAAGCCGGCGCAGCCTTCGGCAACCCGGAAGTCTATATGGAGAAGTACCTGGAGAACCCGCGCCACGTGGAAATCCAGATTCTCGCCGACGAACACAAAAACGCCGTCTGGCTGGGCGAGCGCGACTGCTCCATGCAGCGCCGCCACCAGAAGGTGATCGAAGAAGCGCCGGCACCAGGCATCCCGCGCAAGCTGATCGAAAAGATCGGCGACCGTTGTGCCGAAGCCTGCCGCAAGATCGGCTACCGCGGTGCCGGCACCTTCGAGTTCCTGTACGAAAACGGCGAGTTCTATTTCATCGAAATGAACACCCGCGTGCAGGTGGAACACCCTGTGACCGAAATGATCACCGGCATCGACATCGTGCAGGAACAGATCCGCATCGCCTCCGGCGAGAAGCTGCGCTTCCGTCAGCGCGATGTGATGCTGTCCGGCCACGCCATCGAGTGCCGTATCAACGCCGAGGACCCGTTCAAGTTCACCCCGTCGCCAGGCCGCATCACGGCATGGCATACTCCGGGCGGCCCAGGCGTGCGTGTTGACTCGCACTCCTATGCGGGTTACTTTGTACCACCGAACTACGATTCGATGATCGGCAAGGTCATTACCTATGGCGCAACCCGTGAGCAGGCTATCCGCCGCATGCAGATCGCGCTGTCGGAAATGGTCGTTGAAGGCATTTCGACCAACATCCCGCTGCACCGCGAACTGATGGTCGATGCGCGTTTCATCGAAGGCGGCACCAACATCCATTATCTGGAACAACGACTGGCAGAGATGCCAAAAGCAGGCAAATAAGGCAGGTAAGTAATATATGAGCTGGACTGAAATCGTCATCGAAGTAGCACGCGAACACGCCGAGGCCTTGTCCGAAGCGCTGATGGATGCGGGCGCGCTGTCGGTGTCGGTGGAGGATGCCGACGAAGGCACCGACGCCGAAAAACCCCTGTTCGGCGAGCCGGGCATGGAGCCGACCGAAGCGGCATGGGATCATAGCCGCGTGGTCGCGCTGACCGATGACGAGGAAGACCAAGCCCTGATCGTGGCCGCTGCCGCCGGCGCGATCGGGCTGGCTCACCTGCCCAAGTTCTCCACCCGCAAGGTGGAGGACGCTGACTGGGTGCGCCTGACCCAGTCGCAATTTGAGCCGATCCACATCGGCAAGAACATCTGGGTCGTGCCAAGCTGGCACGAGGCACCCGATCCGTCGGCCCTGGTGCTGGAACTGGACCCTGGCCTGGCCTTTGGCACCGGCTCCCACCCGACCACCAAGCTGTGCATGGAATGGCTGGAAGCCCACCCCGCCCCGGGCAAGACCGTGCTCGATTACGGCTGCGGTTCCGGCATCCTGGCCATGGTGGCGCGCAAACTGGGCGCCACCACGGTAGCCGGTGTGGACATCGATCCACAGGCTATCGTGTCGGCCAACGACAATGCGCTGCGCAACCGCGTGGCAGATATCCAGTACTTCGTGCCGGACGATTTCGCGGAATCGGCGTTTGCCGCGCAGCGTTTCGATATCGTGGTGGCCAACATCCTGTCCTCGCCGCTGAAGCTGATGGCGCCAATGCTGTCCGGTCGCGTTGCCCCTGGCGGTTCGCTGGTGCTGTCCGGCGTGCTGGCGCGCCAGGCGGACGAAGTCGCTGCGGCCTACGCGCCATTCATCAAGCTGAGCGTCTGGGCTGAGCACGAAGGCTGGGTGTGCCTGTCCGGCACGCTGGCATAAGGTACTTCCCTGACTGATGGCGCTCGCCACTAAATGCCCCCATTGCAATACGATCTTCAGGGTCGCGGCTGACCAACTGAAACTGCGCGGGGGCATTGTCCGCTGCGGCTCTTGCGCGCTGGTCTTCGACGGCAACGCTGCCCTGGTCGAGCCAGCGCCCAAGCCGACCCCTGTTATTCCTGAAGTCGTTGCCGAGGCGCCGCCTGCCAAGCCGGCGATCTCCGACTACGTCCATGGCTCGCCGGTCGATTTCGAGATCGATTTCGGTGAAGCGCCGGCCGCCGCTGCACCCCAGGCGCCTGCCGCTCCGTCGCCTGCCGTCTGGCGTGCCGCAAATGCCCCGGCCTCCGGCGCAGTATCGACGCCCGATATTGCTGCGCCGGCTGCTGAGCAGGTACCGGCAGCCGCCCAGCCGCAAGCGAAAACGCCCACGCCCGACGATATCGCCATCGCCGCCGTGTCGCGCGCATTCGCCGCCGCAACCACACACGCTGTGCCGTCACCGGCAGCGCCACGCTCCGAGGATTCAGCACATGGGGCCGCGCCATCGCAAGCGGCCGGCACCTCGCGTGCAGCAGCGCATGCACCGGCACCCGCCCCGTCGCAGGCATCCGTGCCGTCACGCCCTGCCGTAGCGACCGCCGGCTTCGAGCAGCCGAGCGCCGCGTCGCCGCAAGCTGCCATGCCGCAACCGGTTGCCGCGCCGGCTCCGGCACCTGCTGCCGCGCAGGCAGCGGCGCGAGCACCGTCAGCTCCGGCGGCGCGCTCGCTGATCGATGTCATCTCGCCCGATGCCGCTTTCACGGCCGCTGCCGAACCATCGCCTCCGCTGGTGCCCGAGCCACCTGCCGGGCCGGCTACGGCGCAGCCAAAGCGGCCTGCCGGGCCGTCCTCGCTGGCCGACCTGGTGGCACCCGATGCCATCTTCGCGGCCACCGCAGAACCTTCGCCACCGCTGGCAGCTCCGCCCGTTGCCGAATCGCCGGCCAGCAAAGCGCCAGCTCCTGCTGCCTCCGCCGTGATGCCGGAAGTGCTGGCACCCGATGTTACATTCCCGGCAGCCACGGAATCGGCGCCTGCTGACGCGGCCCCGAGCGAGCCGCCACCGCGCAGCGCTTTTACGCCAGCGCCTGCGCCCGCACCTGCGCCAATACCTGCGCCTGCAGCCGCGCCTTCGCCTGCTGCTGAAGCGCAAACGGTTCTGTCGGATATGCCGCCGCATCGCAGCGAGCCGCCTGCCCAATCCGTCCAGGCTATCGAGGAAAGCGCGCTTCCGCAGGAGGAGGCAGAGGCAAGTGCATTGCCGGCACCTGAAGAGGACGAAGCGGCGCGCACCGAGGCAACGCCGCCGCAACTGTCGGAAGTGCCGGCAGCGCCCGAGCAAGCTGCCGAAGAGAGCCAGCTTGCTGCGGCAGATGCTGCCGCCCTTGAAGCGCCGCCTGCCGACCAGCTGGATGTGCCTGCCGAGGTTGAAGCGCCGGTCCAACCAGATGCAGCGCCCGCCGAGGCGCTGGCGCCTGCCGCGGAGAACGCGCTGCCATGGGACGAGTTGCCAGCGCCCATCGAGGCGGTGCCAGCTGCCGAAGATGAAGCAATGCCGGCGGGCGACGCGCTTGTGGCCGAAGTGCCTGTGCCCCCCGGGCAAACGGATTCGTCGGCCATAGGGGACAGCGCGGCTGCCGAAGCTGGCGAGCAAGCCGGCGCTTCCCTCGTCGAGGCTATCGACCAATGGTCCGCTGACAATACGCATCCTGATGGCCGCGTCGAACCCTCGCTCGACACGCCGCAAGAGCACCTGGTCCTGGCCGCCCTCGACGATGCCCACCATTTTGAAGACTTGCCGTCCGACGAACCTCCCGAGCCTGTTTCGCCAGCCGCTGCAAATGCCGTCGAAGCGGACGGCCTAAGCGAGCCATCCCTCGACGCCGAGCCCTGGCCTGGCAACGACACGCCGACGGCCGACCAGCTCGCGCCAGGCGGCGAACCGTGGAGCCTGTCCGAGCCCGACGAAACCGCCCTGCACGCCGTGGCAGCCGTCAACACGGACGCCCCGGATGACGGCGCATCGGTGACCGACGACGAACAAGCAGTCGAACAGCCTGCCAGGTCGCGCCGCGAACGGGCCATGAAACGCGCCAAATCGCGCCGCGGCGCCAGCGTCCCGGCCGCCGAACACGATGTTTTCGCGCCCGAAGGGAACGGCCCGGAACAAGAGGCCAGCGCCGAAGAAATCGCCGCCCGCATGCGCGCCATCGCAGGCGTCGACGAAGACGCGGCGCAAGCCGGGGACGATGACCTCGACCATTCCGACCTGAGCTTCGTCAAGCGCGTCGACCGCAGCCAGAAATACGGCAAGGCAGTTGCGATCACCATGGCGTTTGCCATCCCGATCCTGCTGGCCGGCCTGGTGCTGCAAGCGGCAACCACCTTCCGCGATACGCTGGCCGCCAACTACCCCCAGCTGAAGCCGGCCCTGGCGGCAGTCTGCCAACCGCTCGGCTGCAAGATCGCCCTGCCGACCCAGCTCGACGCCCTCAGCGTCGAACCGGGTGAGCTGGCCAGCATGACCGAGAACACTTTCAGCTTCAGCACCGTCCTGCGCAACCAGTCCAAGACGCCGCATGCCTGGCCGCATGTCGAGCTGACCCTGAACGACAACGCCGACAAGCCGGTGCTGCGCCGCGTATTCGCCCCGAACGAATACCTGCCGTCGCCGGCCGAAGCGGAAAAGGGCTTCGGCCCGCGCAGTGAGCAAAGCATCAAACTGTACTTTGAGTTGAAAGAGCTCAAAGCTTCCGGCTATCACATCGCCATTTTCTACCCTTAAAAATACTATGACTAAAACCGCGCTTGTCTGTGGCTCGCTGGCCATCGACATCATTATGCAATATGAGGGCCGTTTCGGCGACACGCTGCTGGCTGACCAGCTGCACAAGGTCAACGTGTCGTTCCTGGTGCCGACCATGCGCACCGAGTTTGGCGGCTGCTCCGGCAATATCGCCTACTCGCTGAAGATGCTGGGCGGCGACCCGCGCATCGTCGGCGTGCTGGGCCAGGATTGCGCGGCTTACCTGGAACGCTTGCAGAAGCTCGGTATATCGACCGAGAACATCCTGATCAAGAAGGATGCCTACAACGCGCAATGCTTTGTCACCGCCGATGCGGACCACAACCAGATTAACGCCTTCCACCCGGGCGCCATGTCGTTCGCGCATGAGAACCCGATCGAGAAAGCCGGCCCGGCCCGCATCGCGATCATCTCGCCGGACGGCCACCTGGGCATGTTGAAACACGCGCAAGACCTGGCGCGCCTGGGCATTCCGTTCATCTTCGACCCGGGCCAGCAGATGCCGATGTTCACTGCCGAACAACTGATCGGCTTCATAGAGCAGGCGACTTATGTAACCTGCAACGACTATGAGATCGAGCTGCTGATGTCGCGCACCGGCCTGACCATCCCGGACATCGCTGCCAAGCTGGAAGCGCTGATCGTGACACGCGGCGAGAAGGGTTCGGAGATTTATACCCAGGGCAAGCGCATCGATATTCCTGCCGTGGAGGTGGATTCGTCGCTGGACCTGGACCCGACCGGCTGCGGCGATGCCTATCGCGCTGGCCTGCTGTTTGGCCTGGTCAATGAACTTGGATGGGAATCGACCGGCCGCCTGGCCAGCTTGCTGGGTGCGATCAAGATCGTGACCAAGGGAGCGCAGAACCACGTGTTGACGCCGGCGGAGATTGCGGACAAGTTCGAGGCGGCGTTCGGGTATCGCTTCTAAAAACCGTTAAACCTGGGTCAGACGGGACGGCCATCCGGCAAGGGTCCGACCCGGTACGGTCTTAAGGCAGTCGGACCCAGGATTATCGGTTTAAGAGGCGCGCCACATCCTCCAGCGTCACCCCGGCTACTTCCAGCAGTTTCTTCTTATTGGTCTGCCCATGCGTCAGCGTCACCGCGCTGCGCGACACACCCAGGGCGCCGGCCAGCCACTTCACCAGCGCCTCATTCGCCTTGCCTTCGATGGGTTGGGCGGCCAGCTTGATCTTCAGGACATCGTCCAATACCCCGACCACCTCGGTCTTCTTCGCATTCGGCTGGATCTGCACTGCCACGCGCACGCCGCCCGGCAATGCAGAGCACCAGGTACGGCTCACCCCCCGAACAGCTTGCCCAGCAGGAGCTGGCAGATCTGCAGCAGGATCACGGCCACCAGCACCGACAAGTCCAGGTTGCCGACCAGGGGCACCACCTTGCGGATAGGCCGCAGCAGCGGATCGTTCAGCGCGCGCACGAAAGGCGCCAGCGGCGCATGCGGGTTGATCCAGCTGAAAATTACTTCGATGATCAGCAGCGCCATGAAGCCGAACAGTATCCACTGCAGGAAGCGATACAAGGCCGCCAGCAAGACGTACTCCACCGACCGACCGATCAGGAAAGCGATCGAGGTCGCCAGGATCACGATCAGGAAGGCGCCAATCAGGCTGGCCCAGTCATAACCGCCCATGCCGGGAACGATACGGCGCAGCGGGCGCACCAGCCAATCCGATAGTTGAAACGTAAACTGTGCCACCGACGACGGCGGCCGGACGCGGATGGCCTGCATCCAGAAGCGCAGCAGCAGCACACCGCCGAGGAGACCCGCTACCACATCGACGATCAACTTCAGAATATCAAACACGAGTTCACTCCAAATAAAAAAACCGCTGTGCGATTGTCTCACACAGCGGTGTTTTCGCCATCCGGCACTAAGCGTTGAAGGGCTTAGGAAGGACGGGTGCTGGTCGGGAACGGCCAGGCGGCTGCCGGGGCGATCACGGTTTTAGCTGCCGGAGCGGCGGCTGGAGCTGGAGCGGCTGCAGCAGCAGGTGCTGGTGCGGCGGCTGGCTTCACAGCTTCCTTCTTAGGAGCAGCTGGTTTCTTGGCAGCGGCCTTTTTAGGGGCAGCTGGTTTAGCAGCAGGAGCTGCAGCCGGTGCTACGGCTACTGGCGCAACAGCTGGCTTGGCTGCTGGCTTAGCCGAGGCTTTTTTTGGGGCGGCCTTTTTAGCTGCAGGCTTGGCAGCTGGTTTTGCGGCGGCTTTAGGAGCGGCTTTTTTAGCAGCTGGCTTGGCAGCGGCTTTCTTGGCAGCTGGCTTGGCAGCGGCTTTTTTGGCGGCTGGCTTGGCAGCAGCTTTAGGAGCGGCCTTCTTGGCAGCAGGCTTGGCTGCGGCTTTCTTGGCAGCAGGCTTGGCAGCAGCTTTCTTGGCCGCTGGCTTGGCAGCGGCTTTCTTGGCGGCTGGCTTGGCAGCAGCTTTCGCTACGGTCTTCTTGGCTGCTGGTTTAGCTGCAGCTTTCTTGGCTGCTGGCTTGGCTGCTGCTTTTTTAGCGACGGCCTTTTTAGCTGCTGGTTTAGCGGCTGCTTTCTTTGCTGCTGGTTTAGCGGCTGCTTTCTTCGCTGCTGGTTTTGCTGCTGCTTTAGCTACAGTCTTCTTGGCTGCTGGCTTAGCTGCTGCTTTCTTTGCAGCTGGTTTTGCTGCTGGCTTAGCAGCGGCTTTCTTCACTGCTGGCTTGGCGGCTGCTTTCTTGGCTGCTGGTTTTGCAGCTGGCTTAGCGGCGGCTTTCTTGGCTGCTGGTTTAGCGGCTGGCTTGGCAGCAGCTTTCTTGGCAGCTGGTTTAGCAGCTGGCTTAGCTGCGGCTTTAGCGGCCGGCTTAGCGGCAGCTTTCTTTGCTGGAGCAGCTGCTTTCGCAGCTGCTGGTTTCTTCTTAGCGGCGGTTGCCATTTTTAGTTCTCCTTCATCTGGGATGGGAAAATTCACGCACAAATTTAAAACCCGTCCGGCCCTGCGCTGGACCAGGCGAATTATTCATCGGCACAAACAGGGTTGCGGTTTGCGCTAATGAATTCTGCACCCAGCTGAACTGCTGCACCTCCTCACAAGTGCAGCGCTTCAGCCATCGATTCCTGCGCCGGTGCTTGGCAGCGCAGGACTCAAATTCTTTGTCGCGACGATTGCGCGGGTGGGGCGTAAATTCAGCTCCTCGACCCCTCGTCGGGCCACGTGATACGACCAGCGTTCAAAGAAAAAACCGCCCGGCCTGATCGAGTGATCAGGAGAGCGGCTTCACTGTCGTCGTGTGGTCTTTAAGCATACTTATGCGTTTTTGGTTCCCATTATTCTTCGATTTTTGCGGTAACAACACACTCAAAAAACAGTGCTTGCAAATTCACGCGATTTCAAGTTCGCAAAGTACACGAAAGCTTGTCGATGCGCAACCAGCACGAATGATTTTCTTCTTCTTTTTTTGCGTCGATCTGCGAGTTCGCGCACATTGAAGCGAGCGTCACGAGCCGTTCGCGCGCGTCGATCAGTCATCATGTTGCCGGCCACCTTCGCATAACGCCTTTAGATAAAGGCCGTATAAAAAATGAAGCGCCCCGGTCCGCGTTCGGATGCGAGACCGGGGCCGCTGAAGGATGCGTTTGAAAATTTTTTTTCGTCGCGATTACGCGACATGCAAAATTCGCTTCATCACGCGTTCGAGATCGAGCAAGCAGGTGCTGTGCGTGCTTCCATCTGATTGCGGCAGCTCCACCACTTCGTTCGATTCGGCCGACAAGCCTTGCGCCGTCGCCGGGGTCTTCATCAGCGAGGGCGCGGCGAAGCGCTTGCCGCCATCGACCGCGACGATGTCGGTCACCGCGTCGACCACCAGGCCGTAGCGCCCTTCCTCTCGCTCGACGACCAGCACCTTCCCCCTGCTTTCGCCGGCAGGCATGCCGTACAGGCGGCGCAGATCGACCAGGCTGATGAGCTGTTGTCGCAGGTTCAGCACCCCGCACAGGTAGTCCGGCATGCCGGGCGGATAGCTGATATCGCCGGCGTGGTCGATGATCTCGCGCACATGCGCCAGCTCCAGTGCAAACAGCTCGCCGACCCGAAAGCTCAGGTAGGACTTGCGGCCGGTGCGCTGGCTGGCTTCCGCCGTCCTCGCTTGCGCCGGGGATTGGGCTGGATACAGCTGCCGGTGTCCCAGGTCCATCTCGCCGATTTCGCTGCGCGAGAAGATGCCTTCGTGGTCCAGCAGGATCACGTCCTCCTGCCCGGCGCGCGCCACGCAACCGGCGAACATGGCGCTGCGCTCTTTGCTCAGCAAAGGGATGGCCAGCACTTCATCGCTGGTGAAATGCAGGATGCTTTCCACTTCATCGACCAGGAATCCGAGCGTCGCCTCGCCGATGTGGGCGACCAGGACGCGCTGTGCGGCATCGGCTTGCGCCGGCTGGCCGCCGGCCAGGGCGGCAAAATCCACCACCGGCACCTGCATGCCGCGGAAGTGCATGCGGCCGCGGCACAGCGGGCTGGCCAGGATCGATTCGGCCAGCTCGGGCACGCGGACGATCTCCCGTATCGCCTTCATCTCCATCGCAAAGCGGGCGCCGGCAGCGCGGAAGCTGATCGCATGGCGGAGTACGCCGGCGGCCCGCAACTGGCGCCGCGCTTCCGCGCCGCCGGCACGCATCGATTGCACCTGCGGCACGTTCTCAACCTGCACCAGGCGCTCGATGTCGAGCACCTGGAGCAAGCGCCTGCCCTCGTCCAATAAAATGGTGCCGGCTACTACCCCTTGTGTCGAACCCTCCGCATAACGCAACCGGCTGCGTTGCTCGGGCCGCACGCGCAGGATCTCGCCGGTGGCGTGCACCAGCAAACCGACCTGCACCTCCCGATAATCGACGATGGCGATCTTGTCCGATGCAGCGGCCGCCGGCGCCGCCGGGTCGAACAGTCGTCCCAGGTTCAGCACCGGTATCACGCTTCCGCGCAGCGTGAACATGCCTTCCAGGTAAGGCGGGGCCAGCGGAACGCTGGTCATGCGTTCCGGCAGGTTGACCACCTCCCGGATGCTGAGGGCCGGCAGCGCGAACTCATCCCCGCCCAGCATGAAGGAGCCGAAAAGCTCGACCGCTGCCGCGGCGTCCGCCTGCGGCGGCGCCGGCACCACGCGCAAGGCTTCCATGGCTTACACCACGAAGCCGGCGACCAGCTTGTTCAATGCCCCGGCGCGCGCGTTCAGGCTGGATGTCGACGCGGCAATGCTGTCGCAGCTCCCGGCCGACTGCTCGGCCGCCTCGGCGATATGGTTGATGGCCACGCTGACCTCGCGCGCCGACAGCAGCTGCTCCCGGGCCTCGTGCGAAATCTCGGCAATCGCCTCGCTGGTCTTGCCAACGCCCTTGACGATGCGGTCGAAGGCTTCGCTGGCCTGGTGCGAGATGGCCGTGCCGGTGTTCACCCGCTTGACCGATTCGCCGATCAGCTTGGAGATTTCCTTGGTCGCCTGCGAGGAACGCTCGGCCAGCTTGCGCACCTCGTCCGCCACCACCGAGAAGCCAAGGCCATGTTCGCCGGCGCGCGCCGCTTCGATGGCCGCATTGAAGGCCAGCATATTGGTCTGATTGGCAATATCGCTGATCACCTTCACGATTTCGCCGATGTCTTCCGAGGAACGGTTGATCAGGTCCATCGCCTCGATCGAACGCGCCACCGCCTTGGCGCCGGCCTCGGCCTCGTCTTGCGTCGCCCTGGCCAGCTCATTGGCATGGCCGGTGCTGGTGGCAATCGCGTCGATGGAGCGGGTCAGGCCGTCGACCGTGGCATTCATTTCCTCCACGGTGGCGCCCAGCTCCTGCGAGCCGCCGGCCACCACGCCGGCGCGGGTGGCGATCTCCTCGGCATCGTCGGCAAAGGCCGTGGCCGACATCACCACCTGGCCGATCACGCCGCGCAAGTCGCCCATCATCTTGCCTATGCCCGCGCCCAGCTGGTCGAGCGGCTCGTCGCCGCCTGCCGGCACCTCGGCGGTCAGGTCGCCCTTGGCCGCGCGCGCCACCGCATCGAGCAGGCGCCCGATCCTGACGGCGTCGCTGGCCGCCTTGTCCTGGATGCCCTGCTCCATCACCACCTGCTCGGTAATGTCGCTGGCGAACTTGACGATTTTGAAAGGCTTGCCGTTCATGTCGAGGATCGGGTTATAGGTGGCCTGGATCCAGATCGCCTTGCCGCCATTGCCGACGCGCTTGTAACGGCCGCTGTCGAATTCGCCGCGGTTCAGTTTTTGCCAGAAACGTTTGTAGTCGACGCTGGCCGCGTATTCAGCCTCGCAGAACATGCGGTGGTGTTCGCCCAGGATGTCGTCCAGCGTGTAGCCCATCGCATCGAGGAAGTTGCCGTTGGCGGCCAGCACATGGCCGCCCATGTCGAACTCGATCACGGCCTGCGCCTTGTCCATCGCACTGACCTTGCCTTCGTACTCCGCGTTGCGCAGCTTGCTGGCTGTGATGTCGGTGGCGAACTTGATTACTTTATAAGGCTTGCCGTCGGCATCGAACACCGGGTTGTAGGAAGCATTGATCCAGATCTCGCGCCCGCCTTTGCCACAGCGCTTGTATTCGCCCTGTTCGAAGTGGCCGCCGCGCAGGCGTTCCCAGAATTGCCGATATGCTTCGCTTGCCGCAAAGGCACTGTCGCAGAACATGGCATGGTGGCGGCCCTGTACTTCATCCAGCGTGTAGCCGACCGCGTTCAGGAAGTTGTCGTTGGCGTGCAGGATGGTGCCATCGAGCTGGAACTCGATCACAGCCTGGACCCGATTGAGCGCGGCGTGAATGGCCTGCAGTTCGACTTCCTGTGACTGGTTTGCGTGGAGGGCTGGGCTGTTCATTTGGGTGAGCTCCTGTAGGGATTGTTGCCACTGAGAATTTTCAGTATAGGCAGCGCCCAGCGCCGGATACTCTCCCTTTGTCACCGTTGTCGGCCGACAACGCAACAACGCCCGGCGGACCGGGCGTTGTCTTTGCTTACTCCTCGTGGAAGGCTTCTTCCCGCTTCTTGCGCAAGGCTGGCGACAGCACTACCGCCAGCGCCAGCACCGCCAGCGCCAGCAGCGTGGCACTGATCGGGCGGGTGAAGAACACCATCGGATCGCCATGCGACAAGGTCATGGCGCGCCGCAGGTATTCTTCCAGCATCGGGCCGATGATAAAGCCGAGCAGCATCGGCGCCGGTTCCGCATCGAGCTTGGCGCAGATGTAGCCAAACACGCCGAACAGCGCCATCAGCCAGACATCGAACTGGGAATTGTTCAGGCTGAACACACCGATCGCACAGAACATCAGGATGGCAGGGAACAGGCGATGGTAGGGCACGGTGATCATCTTCACCCACAGGCCGATCATCGGCAGGTTCAGCACCACCAGGAACAGGTTGCCAAACCACATCGACACGATCAGGCCCCAGAACAGCTCGGGCTTCTCCGTCATGACCGCCGGCCCCGGCGTAATGCCCTGGATGATCATGGCGCCGATCATCAATGCCATCACCGGGTTGGACGGGATGCCCAGGGTCAGCATCGGGATGAAGGAAGTCTGGGCGCCGGCATTGTTGGCCGCCTCCGGCGCTGCCACCCCTTCGATGGCGCCCTTGCCGAACTCTTTCGCGTTCGGCGATACCTTCTTCTCGATCGAGTAGGAGGCGAAGGATGCCAGCATGGCGCCGCCGCCCGGCAGGATGCCCAGTGCCGAGCCGAGGAAGGTGCCGCGCAAGACCGGCGCCAGGATGCGCTTGATGTCCTCCTTGCCCAGCATCAGCCCCGCCACCTTCTTCATCAGGACGTGGCGCTCCTCGCTGTGCTCCAGGTTGCGCACGATCTCGCCGATGCCGAACATGCCCATGGCCACGATCACGAAGGAAATGCCTTCCGCCAGCTCCGGCACATCGTAGGTGTAGCGCTGCTGCCCGGAATTGACGTCGGTGCCGATCATGCCCAGCAGCAGGCCCATGACCACCATGCCGATCGCGTTCAGCAGCGATCCGCTGGCCAGCACCACGGCCGCCACCAGTCCCAGCACCATCAGCGAGAAGTAGTCGGCCGGGCCGAACTTCAGCGCCAGGTCGGCCAGCGGCGGCGCAAAGCAGGCCACCACCACGGTGGCCACCGTGCCGGCAAAGAACGAGCCCAGGGCCGCCGTCGCCAGCGCCTTGCCGGCGCGGCCATTGCGCGCCATCTGGTAGCCGTCGATGGCGGTCACCACCGAAGATGACTCCCCGGGCAGGTTGACCAGGATGGCGGTGGTGGAGCCGCCGTACTGGGCGCCGTAATAGATACCGGACAGCATGATCAGCGCCGCCACCGGCGGCAGGCCGAAGGTGGCCGGCAGCAGCATGGCGATGGTGGCGATCGGGCCCAGGCCCGGCAGCACGCCCACCGCGGTACCGATGAAGACGCCCATCAGGCAGTACATCAGGTTGGTCAGGGTGAAGGCGGTTTCAAGGCCCAGTCCCAGGTTGCTTAAAATTTCCATGCCCGCTCCCTAGAAACCGAGCCAGGGGCCGAGCGCAGGTATCGGCAATCCCAACAATTTAATGAACAGCACATAGGCAAACGCGGCCAGGCCAACGGCCAGCAGTGCCTTCTCTTTCCAGTGGAACTTGGGGCTGGCAGATGCGCTGACCAGCACCAACACCAGGGCAGCCGGCACCAGGCCGGCGCCGCGCATCAGGAAGCCGAACAGCACGACTGCCAGCGTGACCAGGACCAGCGGCTTGAGGTGCAGCTTTTCCATCGGTTCGCCGTGGCGGAAGAAGGAGCGCAGCACGCCGGCGGCGCCGATCAGGACCAGCAGGACGCCCAGCACGACCGGGAAGAAGGCCGGCCCCATGCGCAGGGAAGTGCCCATGGCCAGGTCGCCGCGCGTGAACACGGCGCCCAGCCCGATCGCGATAAAGATCACCCCGGTCCAGAAATCCTTGGGGTGACGGATTGCGGAAGACATCAGATACTCCTTGGCCGGCGCTTAGTCAGCGTAGACACCGGCTTTGCTGATGATCGGGGCCCAGCGGTCGATATCGGCCTTCAGGTGGGCACGCAGGGCTTCCGGCGTGGCACGCTTGGCATCCACCGGCTCGGTGCCGAGGTCGGCGAAGCGCTGCTTGACGGCCGGGTCCTTCAGCGCCACCTGCAGCGCACCGACCAGGGAGTCGACCACCGGCTTCGGCGTGCCTTTCGGGGCATACATGCCATGCCACACCGCCACTTCAAAGCCCGGCAGGCCGGCTTCGTTCAGGGTCGGCACGTCCGGCATCGACGCCACGCGGGTCTTGGTGGTCACGCCATAAACCTTGATCTTGCCGCCCTTGATCTGGCTGGTGGTGTTGGTGGTCTGGTCGCACATGAAGTCCACCTGGCCGCCCAGCAGGTCGTTCATGGCCGGACCGGTGCCCTTGTATGGCACGGTGGTCAGGTCGGTCTGGATGGCGGTCATGAACAGCATGCCGCACAGGTGGGAGGCCGAACCCAGGCCGGCATTGGCGTAGGTGACCTTGGTCTTGTTGGCTTTAATGTAAGCCAGCATTTCCTTGAAGTCCTTGGCCGGGAAGTCCTTGCGGGCCACCAGGGTCATCGGCACGTCGGTCACCAGGCCGATCGGCTCGAAGCTGTCGATGGCGTTGTAGCTCAGCTTGCGGTACAGGGCCGGCGCGGTGGAGTGGCCGATGTGGTGCAGGAAGATGGTGTAGCCGTCTGGAGTGGCCTTGGCCGCGCGCGCCGCGCCAATGGTGCCGCCGGCGCCGCCGACGTTTTCCACGATGATCTGCTGTTTCAGCTTGGTGCCCATGGACTGGGCCAGCAGGCGCGCCACGGTGTCGGTCGGTCCGCCGGCGGCGAACGGCACAATCATGGTGATCGGCTTGGTCGGGTAGCTCTGTGCCTGCGCGTGGCCGGCGCCAAACAGGGACAGGCATGCCATTGCGGTGATGAGGGCGCGTCGTTTCATGTGGTTCTCCAGTTGCTGATTAATTGTTGGAATTACGCTACTAGTAATGTTGTACCAGCAATCATTGGCAGACACAAGTAAGGCCTTTCACTTAGATTGACTTCGACCGCCAAGACGCACATGATTGGCTGACCATGTCGCCCAAGCTGCACCTTGCCGCAACAATCCTGGCGCTGCCCTTGGCAGCGCCGGCGGGGCCGCTCCAGCTGTTTACGGAGTACACCCCGCCCGACATCATGCGCGAAGGTGAACGCATTGTCGGCATCTCGCCGGACAAGGTGAAAGAAATCATGGCGCGGGCGGGCATCGGCTACACCATGGAGATCATGGCGTGGCGGCGCGCCTACGAACTGGCGCTGCGCACGCCCGATTCCTGTGTATTTTCGACATCGCGCACGCCGGAACGGGAAGCGCTGTTCAAATGGGTGGGACCGCTGCGCGAGGTGGACTGGACGCTGTACGGCCTGGCCAACCCGCCCTTCCAGCTCGCCACGCTGGACGATGCCAAACACCTGCGCATCGGCGGCTATAACAGCGACGTCCGCGCCCAGTACCTGGTGGCGCGCGGCTTTACGGTGGATACCGCGGGCGACAATTTCTCCAATCCGCGCAAGCTGCTTGGCGGGCGTATCGACCTGTGGGTGACCAGCCACCAGCTGGCCAACGGCGTGCTGGCGCAGGAAGGCCTGCTCGGCAAGATCGTGCCCCTGCTTACCTTCCGCACCTCACGCGCCTACCTGGCCTGCAACAAGGCGGTGCCGGACGCGCAGGTTGCCGCGATGTCGGCCGCCATGGCGGAAATGGTAAGAGACGGTACCTCGGCTGCCATTGACCGCAAGTATGCCAACTGGCGGCCGGCGCCGTCATCTGGCCGCTGACGCGGGCAGCGCATCGGGCCGCTGGCATCGCGCCTCACCTTGCGATCCACTTTCGGTGTCGTGGTGGCGCCACAAAAATAGTTCCTGGTGCCGATGGAGCAAGAATCGACCGTCCGCATCCTGGAATGGCGGGCACCCACCTGCTCCCGCCACGCTTTGCACACAGCATGAGCGTCAACCAGTAGCGTGCCTTCATTAGGACGATTAAGACGAGAAGGCGTACTTCTTCTTGATCTTCATTTCCGAGCGGGGCAAGGCCGCCATCGGGTAATTGCTGCGCTCAGGCCCGACAAAGGATTTTTTCCCGGCCTTGACCGTGATCTTGCCCGGACATTGGACGGTGATATTGCCGCCGTCGATGGTGATATTCGCACCGCCTGCGGTGGACAGGCTGATTTTCCTGGCTGCCGCGAAGTCGATATGCGCGTTTGAGCTCTTCACGTCGATCATGCCCTGCGCCTGCACGCCCAGCGCACCGGCCTGGGCCTGGACGTCGACCGGATCGCGGGCCGCAATGAGCTGGACGCCGACATCCTGCGCGCCGGGACCGGCCGCCCCGCCCAGCACGCCCAGCGCCTGCCCGCTGTGCACGCGCAGCTGGCCGCCGCTGGCAAACTGGGCGTCCTGGCCGCTCGCCACAACGGCTGCCTCGCCGGCCGCCAGCTGCAAATCCCTGGCCGCCGTCATTGCCAGGCCATCCCTGGCCGATATCGCAACAATCGGATCGCTCACATGCGGCAACTGGCCTGCAGCCGGCGCTGTCTTGCGCTTGCCGGCATCGTTGAAAGCATCATCGAGATGGCGCTCGCCAACCATGCCGGAAACGGACGTCAGCAGCGCCTGCAGCGGGGCCTCCTTCGCCGACAGCGCGCTGGCCTTGGCTTTGCGGGCGCCCATGTGCGCAGCCATGCCGACTGTCCGGTGCTTGACGGCCGCGTCGCTGAAAGTTTCCGCCAGCTTCACCGCCTGCTTGAGCATCGCAATGCCGGCAGCGTTGTCGCCGGCCGGATCGCGCTGAGCGGCGCCATGCTGGATCCGGTAGCTGGTCACCAGCAAACCGGCGCCGGCCCGCACCGCGCCGTAGGCATCGCTGCGCAATTCCGCACCCTGGCCGCGCAGGCTGCCGCGGAAGTTGTCGGCACCGTGCACCAGGTGCCCCAGGTTCAGCTCAGTGGCCGCCAGGGTGGTGCGCATCTGGATGCGGCCCTGGTTGTCGGTATCGTCAAACAGGAGCTGGTTATAGCCTTCGCCGCCGAATTCCTTGCTGCGTACGCCCCACTGGGCTGCGGCATTGCGGTGACCGGGGCTGCCGCCCGCCGCGCCATGCCACGCCGGGCTATGGCCGCCCGCCAGGTTACCCTGCCCGGAAACGGCATGGTCATGCGCCTGGCCGAAGGCGTCGGCCGCCTGCTCGCGCGTTGCGCCGCCCGGGGTGGGCGGCACCCCGCCTTCGCCCTGGCCGTTGTACAGGGCGCCGACAATCAGCGGACGGTCGATATCGTTTTCCAGGAACTGCACCAGCACCTCCTGCCCGATGCGCGGCAGAAACTGGCTGCCCATGCCGCCGCCAGCCAGGCGCTGGGCCACGCGCACCCAGCACGTGGCATCGGCCCCGTCCTGCCAATGGAAGCGGATGCGCACACGGCCCAGGCTGTCGCAGTGAATTTCATCTGCACCGTTTGGCCGGTCATTGCCGTCGGCCCCCACCACGATGGCGCTCTGGGCGCCCATTGCGGTCGGTTTGGCGTGTTGGCGGCTTTCGCCGCCGGCGTGCATGGGCCGCCATGGCAAAGCGGCATCCAGTGCCGTGAAACTATTGGCATAACCGCTGCTGGCCGCCTGTGCCAGCGTCGCGCTGAAATCTTCCGGCAGGCCGGCCAGCGGGGCGCCCAGGTCTTCCAGCAGCTCCGGGATGGGGCCGAACAATTCGGCCAACCCTTGCCGGACTGCCACCGGCAGGTTGTTGACCCCGACACCGATCACGCGCAGCACCACAAAATGCTCGCAGCCGGCAGACGTATCGAACGGGCCTTGGGTCAGGTTGAAACGGGTGCCGGCGCGCAGCGTGCGCACCGTTGAGCGGGCTTGCCATAACTGGCTCTGCGCCTCCAGCGCCTGCATGTGCAGCGTGGCATAGCGTTCGGCCTCGCCGCCGTCGGCGTAGAAATACTGGCCGGGATAGTCGAAACTCTCCGGCAACTGGGCATGCTTGCCGAAGTTGCGCAGCCTGGTCGGCACGGTCTTGCTGACCGCCTTCTTGGCTTTATAGTCATAGCTGGCCACGGCGACAGCGCCGCTGATCAGGCCGCGCGCAGTGCGCAGCGACTGGATGCTGTCCTGCCGCTCCCCGGCGCGGGCAGCGTGGTAGCGCAGGCCGCCGCCTGCGGCGCTGCTGGCGTCTTCCGGCGCGGCTTCTTTCAGCACGCTGTCGGCAAACAGCATCATGGTTTGCTCTTCTTCGCCGTCTTCGAAGCGCCAGCCGATGCCTTCTTCGGTCAACAGGCGGCGCACAAAGTCGTAGTCCGATTCGCGGTACTGGCAGCAATAGCTGCGCGGCGGAATCGACTGCATGGCGCTGTGCGCGTCGTCGCTCCATTGCCATTTGGCGTACGGCGAGTACTCGGAGAAGACGGCATCGACGATGTCGGCCACGCTCTTGTCCTGCCATACCCGGCTGTTGCGGCGCTGGGTTGCCAGCCAGAGCCAGGAGCTAAGGCGCAGGCGATAGCGCGCCAGGCCGCCCTCGCTGCCCAGCATGGCGGCGCCGCTGATGAAGCCGTGGAAACTGGTGCGGCTGCCGTCGGCCAGGCTGGCCTGTATGGCCGCGCGCTGGCCAAGCAGCGATTGCAGCGAGACTGCCGCGCTGGTGGACAGGACGATGACATCGCGCGTACCGACCTCCTGCAAGGCGTCATCGGCCAGGAAGGCTTCCACCAGCAGGCCGCCGGAGCCATAATCGCCATCCGTCTCCAGCTTGAGTTCATACAAACGGCTGGCACTGGAGAACTGTGCCAAGGCAGCGTAAACCTGGGTAAGGAGATCGTTCCGCATCGAATGTCCGGGCTACAATAATTATCAAAACGAAAACGATAGCAGCATTGCGGGAAGTCGCTCGCACTGTTGAGCTAACGGGCGCCCCGGCGCTGCGCTTTCATGGTTTTGACGGCAGGCTGGGAACGGTAAAGACGCCGTGCAGCGACTGCAATTCGGCGCGGTGGATGGCGGCCAGGCGCAGCAGCACCGCTTCACCGGCAGGCAGCAGGTGGACTTCGACGCGTCGCCGGTCTTGCGCATGGGGGCGGCGCTGCACCAGCCCGGCCGCCTCGCTGCGCCCGAGCAATGCGACCACGCCATGCTGCTGCGCCTGCAGCCGCTCGGCCAGTTCGCCGACCGTGGCCCAGTCGCGGCCGGCAAAGCCCTTGATATGCAGGAGCAGCAAGTACTGCAGCGGCGTGATGCCCTCGGCCTGGGCCGCATTTTCGGAAAAGCGTTCGAAACGCCGCATCTGGTAGCGGAACTCGGACAGGGCCATGAAGTCGGCCTTGGCCAGGGAATCTGGTGGAGACGCCATTTTATATCACGGTATGATGTAATCAGCGGCTCATCATACCACCATCCCATGCCGCCTCCGGCCTGCGCCCGGCTACTTCGCGAACGGCACAATATGCGCTTGCTGCGGCTCCTGGGTGAAGTGCGGCGACATGATCTGGACGCCTTCGCGGTTGAAGACGTCGACCACTTTCTGGTGCAGCAGGCTAAGCAGCTCAGCCCGGCTATTGGGCGAACTCAATACCGAACATGCCACCAGCTTGTATTCGATGTAGAAATCGGACAAGGCGCTCTGAATCACATACGGCCGCGGTTCGGCAGCAATGCCCTCGGTTGTCGCAGCCGCCTCCTCCAGCATGGCGTAGACCTGGCGCCAGGGGGTGTCATACCCGATCGTCACGGTCGTATCAATGACATAGGCCCCTGGCACGGCACGCGAGTAGTTCTTGATCGTATTCGAGAGCACCCACGCATTCGGCATTGCCACATCCACGCCCATGCCGGTGCGCACGCGCGTGTCGAAGATGCCGGGCTCCACCACAGTGCCATGCACATCGCCGATACTGACATAATCACCTTTGCGCAGCGCCCGCGTGTACATCAGGATCAGGCCCGCAGCGCCCTGGCCGACGATGCTCGACGCCCCAATCGACAGCATCAGCCCCGCCAGCACCGTCACCCCCTGGAACGCCGCCGTGTGCGAACCGGGCAGGTATGGGTAGGCCATGGCCAATGCAAACAGCCAAATCACCACGGTTGCCAGCCGGCGTGTCGGCACGGCCGTATCCCGGTCGAGCCAGCCGAAATGCAGCTCGCCGCTTTCGACGCGCTTGAACACGGAGGCCAGCGTGGCGCTGGCCAGGCGGGCTAGCACGGCAATGACGGCAACCAGCAGCAGGCCCGGAATCGCGCTGGCCACGTTGCTGGCGATCCCGGTGGCAGTATCCAGCAGGAACTGCTGCAAACGCTCGCCCCAGTTGCGCGCAAAGGGGATCCGCGCCAGCACATAGGCCAGCCAGACATAAGCGGCCAACAGCCCCAGAAACCAGGCCAGGACGTCCATGGCGAGCCGCATGAAATGGATCAAGTGTTCAGCATCCAGCACCCGCACGTTGCGCACGCGGACCTGCGCCAGGCGCCGGCCCAGGACCGCCTCCAGCCGCCGCCGGACCTGGCGGCGCAGCGCCGCCAGCGCCCACAGGAAAAGCGCCAGCGCGCAGGTAGCCAGGGCGCACAGGGCTAGTGCCTGGGCAATGTAGGCCGGGCTGCGCTGCTCGCGGCGTTCCTGCAGCGCCTTGCCCAATTGCGCGGCGCTTTCATGGGCCAGGATTTCCGTGGTGTCGCCCGCCAGGGTATTGACGTCGCCGGGCGACACCAGGAACAACAGCGAGCCATCGAGCAGGACTTGCGTGCCCTCGGCGATCGAACGAATGCTGGACCGCTGCGGCCCGCCTTGCGCGAGCGCGCGCTCCAGGCGCTTATCCGCAGCATCGGCGCGGTCCTGCGGGGTGTAGCCACTGAGCATGGCACGGAACACGAAGATGGTGCGGTTGCCAACCGCCAGGCGCGCGGCGGGCGCTTCCGCCTGGGCAGCTGGCGTGGCAGCTTGCAGGACGTGGCTTAGCTGGCCAAGCGTGAGCAGGAAAAGACAGAAAAGCGTGCGTAAGTGCATGGATTCCCTGATGTCATTTTGCGTGCCATCATTGCACACAATGCTGTACAACTCAATCAGCGCCTTCGCCACCGCGTATGAAAATGCTTCGCCCGCTCGCCCTCACCTGTTTGCTGCTGACCGCATCGTACGGATGGTGCGGCGAACTGGTGGTGCTGGTCGACCGTGCCGCCGACATGCCCATGTCGCGTATTGACAATGGCCGCCTGACCGACGGCGTGCACAAAATGCTGGGCGAGGCGCTGGCCCGAGGCACGGGCCGTGAACTGCGCTTCCTGCTGCTGCCGCGCAAGCGGATTGCCAGGGCGCTACAGCAAGGCGAAGCCGATATCCTGTGCGGCTATACGCCGGAATGGATCGAAGGGGATTACTTATGGACGGAGCCTGTCTTTACGGCTGAAGAAGTGCTGGTCACCGATGCCAGGCAGCCGCAACCGCGTTCCATCGCCGACCTGCGCGGACAAGCCATCGGCACCATCCTCGGCTACCAACATCCGGAAATCGAAAAGATCCTGGGCACTGGATTTGTGCGGGACGATTCGCCTAATATGGAAACCAATCTCGAAAAACTGGCGCGCGGCCGGGTTCACCACATTCTGATTGCGCGCGGCGTCCTCGAATATCGCCAGCGCCTGCGGGCCATTCCGCTGAAGCTGCACCCGCCCCTGCCCGCAGCAACCTTTCACACCCGTTGCGCAGTCTCACGCAAGGGCCATCTCAGCCTGGAAGAGGCAAATCGCGCGATCGCCGCCGCCGTCAAGGACGGCACGCTCGCGCGCATCCTGGCCCAGTTTCGCTAGGCAGCTGCCCGGCTTACGTGCCGATGTGCTTCAACTCGTCCGGCAGCAGGTAGGTATAGCTTTTCGGGTCGAACATGACCTTCCAGGTCTTCGCTTCAACCTGGATGCCCTCCTGCATGCCGGCCTTGCGCGTAATGTACAGCGGTGTGAAAGTCGAATCGCTTACCGGGTCGGTCCGATAGGTCCACGCCAGTTGGGTGCAGCGCGGCGGCACGAATTCCTCAACGTCCGCCTCTTCCCCGGCAGTGCCCTCCGGCGCCCCTTCACCCTCGGCCGGCGCGGTCTTCTTTTCACCCTTCGCCTGTTCCCAGGCCGCGTAAAGGCGCTCGGTTTCCTTGCAGTCGCCGCCCCCGATCACCTGGAAGGCCGCAGTAAATTCTGTCAGCACGGCGATCTGCTCATTGCGCGGCGCCAGGACCACGTTGCGGGTGGTCGTGAACTCTTCGCCCTCGCCGGATTCGGAGGAGCGGGTCTTTACCACCCATCCCCATACGTCCGCGCTCAAGGCTTCGAAATGCACGCGTTCCGGGGTGACTGGATCGACGCCGCTTGGACGGCGCGCATCACTGTATTCATAAAGCTGGCCATCACGATAACGCAGCTGGAACACGCCGTAGAACGAATCATCGCCCTCCTTCGATTCGATGGCGCGGCCGCTGGTGACGAGGTAGAGCTCATCCCCCTCCTTGCCATTGATCTTCTTTTGCTGCACAACCGTGACCAGGTAAGTCGCATGGCTCATTTCGTCGACGTAGAGCCAGCCATGCTGGGTTTCCGAGTACTTGCCATAGTTGCGCGTCATGACGCCGTCGATGGCCTCGTTGGCGTCGAAGGTGCGCGGCGCTTGCGGCTTTTCCTGCAGCGCCACAATAGCGATCAGCAGCGAGAACAGCAGGCCGACTGCGGCAAAGACGTAAATGGCAATACGGCCCAGCTTTCTGGCTCGTTTGGGTTGTTCAGGGGTCGTAGCTTCTTCCATGTTGTAGCGTGGCAATATTAATAGACGCGCAATTATACAAAAGCCAAGGAAACGTGATTTCAGCCGTGCGCGGGGCGGAAGCAAAACCGGTCGTGATACACGTCGTATCCCAAGCCAAGCGCGGCCTACTTAGCAGGCACCATCGGCGCTCGAACATTCCACGCCTTCACTGGAGCATCCTTCAGCGTACGTGAGCAAGTGACTTTGACACCTGGGCGCGACGCCTGGTCATCTTTGCCCCAGTTCGCGCCTAGCGGAACAGCGCACTTCCATACGAGAGCCCTGATATCCGGCTCGCCAACTTGCCATTAGGGCCCGCCTTTCAAGTTGTCGCGTCGAAGGAAATCCCTGGCCACCTCTCCGATTTCATAGGGACCGTGCCTGTTCCCTTTGGTTCGATATTTCAACAAGGGATCCTCGGAGACATCCTGCGCAAAGCAATTGGGAAATGCTGCGGTGGCGCAAAGCAAGAGCCCAAATACGTTATGCAGTCGTGATTGTGCCAACATCTACCCGGGCTTTTCTTATCTATTCGAATGCCTTGCCATCACTATCCGCGCGTACTCTTCGGGGCCGTCGTGATCAGGGTGGCGCCACAGCTGGTCTTGTGGCCATCAAAGGCGACTGGCACTCCGTCAATCAGCACTTTGGGATCACCTTCAACGATCACGCAAACGGCATGTCCAGGTACCGGACAGGTGCAGCTGTCCCCCTTGCGGGCGACAGCAATGCCATGGACTTTGGAATGGGGTGATGCACTGATAACGATGCCTCCGTGGCTGGTGGGATCATTCAAGCGGATTACACCGTGCATATGTACACCTTACTCATCGCGAATATCCTTGCGACCCCGGTTTCGCGTCGTGACGCAGCCCCCACCAAGGCAGGAATGCACTGCCACCACCTCGAGCGCGGAACCATGGTGCGTTCGGATCAATCGGGCGTACCTTGGCGGGCGGGCTCACCACGACTGCCGTTGGCTGTTCGGCATCGGTGGTGCCTGCCACCAGCACGTTCTTGCCAAGGTGATTGGCGTAGGCGATGCCTAGCGCCACGTTCGTCAGCGCAGTGCACGCACCCATTTCGCCAAGCAAAGCTGGGGTATTGAAGGTCTGCTTCTTGAAATCGAAGTCCACTAACTCAGTGGTAAGTGTCTGCGCCAAGGCGCCAATGCGCTCGGACGAAGCAGCATGCGTGTTGTTGGCATCGTGGATGACATAGCCAATGTCACTGTCCTGCTTGCCTGCGTTGCCTGCCGCTGTTTCTACAGCGGCCTTCCATGCCTGGATTTGGCGGGGCGGCTGACCTTTCTGGGCTTCGAAGTCTGCCACTTTTTTGGTGGCCGGGTAGCCGATCCACGCCAGCGGTGCACGTTCTGTGTTGTAGTTCGGACCTGCGAGCACCAATAGCACCATGTTCTCGTTGATTTGAGCATCTTTCGGTGGGAAGCTTGGGGCATCCCAGTTCATCACCCAAACTGTTTCATTCGGGTGTGCTTGCAAGTAGTCAAGGCCAGCAGCCAGCGACGTGAATCCGGCATTCGCGCCCCCCATGGTCACACGCACATCAGGCGGGGTGTCGCGACTCCAAGCCTTTGGGAATGCCTTATTGCCGATATTAAATGTCTCGACGATTTCGTCTCTCAGGTAATTTCCTGCTTCAACGGGATCGAGCCTTCCTTGCGGTATAGCATACTGAATGTGAATACCCGCCAGCTCACGCCATGTTTTCTTGTCCGTGAGCGAATGAGCATTGTAGAAGTATGTTGAGCTTGAAAAGTAAATGTCGTGGTAAAGCACAGTCAATGCTTCGACATACTTGTGGTGATATCCCTTGAAGGTTTCCTCGCCATCATTACCGCTGGCGATAATGCCAATCGGTTGGAGCTTGGAATATTTCTCAGGTTTCAGCTTGACCATGTCATCGTCCTTGTTAGGCTGAACCAGCCCCAAGGTCCAAAGCAGTTGCCATTCGGTAGGGTAATCGCGCCGCTGCAGAGGATTGAGCCATTGCAATCCGACGACTTGTGCCTGGAACGGTTTGGCTTCTTGTGGTGCTACCATCGTAGCAGCAGGAGCAGACCGGGTTGAGCTGCAAGCTCCGAGACTAAGCAATGCCAGCACACTCCCAGCATACAGGGCTGGATAAACTAAAAATCGTTTCATAGTTCAGCATCAGGTAGCGAAACAGGTACCGTCTTTTCAGGCGGATCACCCCATGCATATGGACTCCTTACGCATCCTGCTCACCTCAATCGGAGTAGCCTTGCGGCTGCGGGCCCGCATCGTGACGCAGCCCCCACCAAGGCAGGAATGCACTGCCACCACCACGAGCACGGAACCACGGAGCGTTCGGATCGATCGGGCGTACCTTGGCCGGCGGGCTCACTACGACTGCCGTTGGCTGTTCGGCATCGGTGGTGCCCGCCACTAGCACGTTCTTGCCAAGGTGATTGGCGTAGGCGATGCCTAGCGCCACGTTCGTCAGCGCAGTGCCCGCACCCATTTCGCCCAGCAAAGCTGGGGTATTGAAGGTCTGCTTCTTGAAATCGAAGTCCACTAACTCTGTGGTAAGCGTCTGCGCCAAGGCGCCAATGCGCTCGGACGAAGCAGCATGCGTGTTGTTGGCATCGTGGATGACATAGCCAATGTCGCTGTCCTGCTTGCCCGCGTTGCCTGCCGCAGTTTGTACAGCGGCCTTCCATGCCTGGAGTTGGCGGGGCGGCTGACCTTTCTGGGCTTCGAAGTCTGCCACTTTTTTGGTGGCCGGGTAGCCGATCCACGCCAGCGGCGCACGCTCCGTGTTGTAGGTCGGACCGGCGAGCACCAGCAGTACCATGTTCTCGTTGATTTGCGCGTCTTTCGGTGGGAAGCTTGGAGCATCCCAATTCATCACCCAAACTGTTTCATTTGGGTGCGCCTGCAGGTAGTCGAGGCCCGCCGCCAACGATATAAACCCGGCATTAGCACCGCCCATCGTTACGCGAACATCTGGTGGCGTATCACGGCTCCATGCTTTGGGGAAGTTCGGATTACCAATGTCGAACGTATCAATGATCCGCTCTCGTGTGTAGGTTGCTGCCTCAAGTGGGTCTAGGCGACCATTTGGTAAAGCATATTCGACATGGATGCCAGCCAACTCGCGCCAAGTCTTCCTATCCGTTAGAGAATGGGCATTATAAAAATACGTCGAGCTGGAAAAATAGATGTCATGGAACAGCACCGTGAGGGCATCAACATATTTGTGGTGATACCCTTTCAAAGTTTCTTTTCCATCGCTTCCATTGGCGATACTTCCGACCGCTTGCAGCTTGGTAAACGTCTCGGGATCCGACTTCACCATATCGTCATCTTTGTTTGGGTGCACAAGGCCCAGGGTCCACAACAATTGCCATTCTGTAGGGTAGTCGCGTCGTTGCAGCGGGTTAAGCCATTGCAATCCGACGACTTGAGCCTGGAACGGTTTGGCTTCTTGTGGCGCTACCATCGTAGCAGCAGGAGCAGACCGGGTTGAGCTGCAAGCACCGAGACTAAGCAGTGTCAGCAAACCTGCAACATAAAGGGCTGGATGAGTTAAAACGCGATTCATAGTTCAGTATCAGGTAGTGAAACAAGTGACGACTGTTTGATGGCGCAGCTAAGTAAGAGCGCAGCGGTTAGTCCGAATACGAACGCAGGACAAAGCACAAGAGAATCGATGTGAGCGTGCGTCGGCCAGAAGCTCGTTGCCCCCCACCTCAAGTTGCCATTGCTATCCGCGCGTACTCTTCGGGGCCGTCGTGATCAGGGTGGCGCCACAGCTGGTCTTGTAGCCATCAAAGGCGACTGGCACTCCGTCAATCAACACTTTGGGATCGCCTTCAACGATCACGCAAACGCCATGTCCAGGTACCGGGCAGGTGCAGCTGTCACCCTTGCGGGCGACAGCAATGCCATGGACTTTGGAATCGGGTGAAGCACTGATGACGATACCACCGTGGCTGGTGGGATCATTCAGGCGGATCACCCCACGCATATGGATTCCATACGCATCCTGCTCACCTCAATCGGAGTAGCCTTGCGGCTGGGGGGCCGCATCGTGGCGCAGTCCCCACCAAGGCAGGAATGCACTGCCACCACCACGAGCACGGAACCATGGTGCGTTTGGATCAATCGGGCGTACCTTGGCGGGCGGGCTAACCACGACTGCCGTTGGCCGTTCGGCGTCGGTGGTGCCCGCCACCAGCACGTTCTTGCCAAGGTGATTGGCGTAGGCGATGCCAAGTGCAACGTTCGTCAGCGCCGTGCCGGCCCCCATCTCGCCCAACAAGGCTGGGGTATTGAAGGTCTGCTTCTTGAAATCGAAGTCCACTAACTCTGTGGTAAGTGTCTGCGCCAAGGCGCCAATGCGCTCGGACGAAGCAGCATGCGTGTTGTTGGCATCGTGGATGACATAGCCAATGTCGCTGTCCTGCTTGCCTGCGTTGCCTGCCGCAGTTTCTATAGCGGCCTTCCATGCCTGGATTTGGCGGGGCGGCTGACCTTTCTGGACTTCGAAGTCTGCCACTGTTTTGGTGGCCGGGTAGCCGATCCACGCCAACGGCGCACGCTCCGTGTTGTAGTTCGGACCGGCGAGCACTAACAGCACCATGTTCTCGTTAATCTGCTCGTCCTTCGGCGGAAAGTTTGGTGCGTCCCAGTTCATCACCCAAACCGTTTCATTTGGGTGCGATTGAAGGTAGTCGAGACCAGCCGCCAACGAGGTAAATCCAGCGTTAGCACCGCCCATAGTTACCCGCACATCGGGCAATGTGGAACGACTCCACGCATTCGGAAAATTCGGATTGCCGATGATAAAAGTCTTCCGAATGGTGTCCTGTGTGTAATGAGCAGCTTCAATTGGATCCAGCCGCCCCTCTGGCAGGGCGTATTCGACATGTATTCCTGCGAGCTCACGCCACGTCTTTTTGTCTTTCAATGAATGTGCATTGTAGAAGTAAGTGGGGCTGGAAAAATAGATATCATGGAAACGTGCTATTAGAGCACTTACATACTTTTCGTGAAAACCGTCGAAACTCTCCCTACCGTTGTTGCCGTTAGCGATGATGCCAATCGCCTGAAGCTTTGTGAACGTCTGAGGATCTAATTTGACCATGTCATCATCCTTGTTTGGCCGGGTCAACCCGAGAGCCCAAAGCAATTGCCATTCGGTAGGGTAATCGCGTCGCTGCAGGGGATTGAGCCACTGAAGACCGACAACTTGGGCCTGAAACGGCTTAGCTGCCTGCGGCATGGCAGGCATCGTAGCGGCTGATTTAGTCTGAGCAGATGCCGGGGCAATTAAACTAAGCAAGGCCAGCACGCTAACTGCAAACATGGAAGGTAATAGGAAGAACCGATTCATAATTTCACCATCCGATAGTAGATTCGGCGACGATTGATTGGAGTCTCTTGTAATTAAGAGGGCCATGAGAACTGCGAATAAAAAGGCAAATAAAGCGCAGCCTATTCGACGCGGACGCGTCTCAATTAGAAAGCTCACTCTTCCCCCTTTGAAACCTTGGCAAAGAAGCCTCGTTGATTGGCGATCTTCGCGGGCATGATGCCTTCTGGCGTCCTATTCGCCCATTCATGAACTGCCTTTTCTCTGAACAAGCCCGTCAAAAAATACTCGTCAAACAGCTTATTTGGATCGTTCTTAGCAAGCCCCGCGAGGAATCGCCAGTCTGCTGCAATCCTAAAGCCATTAAAGTCTTCTTCCTTGATGTAACAAGCCCCAACTGCCACCTCGTACGCGAGCGCCTTCTGCGCGTGCATACCATTAGTCATGATCGTTGAGTGGTCTGTCGCGTGGGTATCAATATTCTTTGCCAGGCTTTCCTTAATTTTCTTCGTGCGCCAAGCATTGTATTCGGCACTGGCAGTAGATGGCATATCCTCTTCGGTCACTTGTTTTTCCTTAGCATACTTTCCCTCCCTTTTAGCCTGCATGCGCAGCATGGCGTGATGTTCATAACGAAGTCCGGCCTCGGAAGCTGCGTCGCCTTCTGCCGCATCCGTGCGCTTCCTGGAACTCCCCTCGGTACCTCCACTAGGAATGTTCCTATCACCTGCATAAGGATCGTTTGAGTCACGTTCTCGCTTCCTGTCGCGCGAGTCCCCGGGCGCATCGTAGTCTTGGTCAAAATTGTCGCAAGGTTTATCGAAGCGCATTGCGACAGGCAGGAATGGCTCAGGCAAATTCGGCGCGGTAAGGGGCGTCTTCCAATTCGCTGGCGGATCGCCATTGATACGCGTACGCACAGCGGCCGTCACTATGCCAATCACTGGTGCACTGACAATCGTCATTACTTTGCCTAAGATATTCTTATTGGCGGCCAAGCCCTTCGAAATCGAGTATTTCGCTATTGGTGAGGGCGGGTGCCAGAATTCCGTGACGCCGCGGTCCTTCATTGCCTGAGCAAAGTCGTAGTGACCTTGCTCGCCAACCTTGAAGCCTTGTGCAAAGACCCGCTGGCTGAATACGCCATGACCACTCGTGGCATTGATTTCCTGCTGGCTCATCCCACGCCAGCCGATGCCCTGGATGGTAGTGGATGAAATCACTTGGTCGTGCGGATTGAAGTATAGAGTTACACGACCGAGCGTCGAGAGCTTGTCACCATATCCATACTTATTGCGATCGCTCCGGGCATCGAAGCCGTGCGCCTCATTCTTCATTAGTTCGTCGATCGTCGCTGCTGGTTGCTCAAATGCCGACTGCTTTCGGATGATGTCGAAGAATGCGGCCATGGTCTTGTAGCGAGCCTCACCACTGGTGCGGCCGTTATTCCCTTCAGCGTCTTCCATTCCGCGCTCGGCCCATGTCTGGGTGCCGTTTTTCTGCAGCAGGCTGTATGGTGGGTTGCATAGTACATAAGTGTCGGCCACGCAGTTGCCAGTTTTTCCTGTGGCATCGGTCACCGGATCGAGACGATCGCCGAGGAAGGCGGCAGCGATTCCAATCATATTGCCTTGGCTGTGACAGACGATCGTGATGGGTGTATCCGCCTGCTTCTTGCGGATCGATTCAACCAACTTCGCCAGACGTAGTGCAGCCAGGACGTAGTAAGGACGGGGCGGACATGAGTACACCAGACGGTCATTGGTCGGATTCATGTGCTGGACGTGTAGCCACAGGAACAGTGTGTCATCTACACCACTGCCCCAAAGGTCCGGTAGCGAGGTGCAGCCATTGGCAAAAGGACCGCCGCCCCAGTAGTTTTGCTCATTGAGGTAAATGCCGTCACCATACTCTTGTAATTCTTGGCTGCTGGCCTTGTAGCCCCAGCGGAAATGAATTACCGGTGAAAAACTACCTGCACTGTCGACAAACGACTTGTCGCTCAACTTTGGGTTGATAAATCCATCTGGCGTCAGCTCCTCCATGTATTTAGCCGCCTTCAGTTGCCCACCCTCCGGCGTGGCGTGAACAATCTGCCCCTTATTGCGCTTAAGGCGGTCATTCAGGCCGTCGCAGATGCCTTCTTCCGTTTGCTTATACCACTCGCCATCGGAGTTCACTCCGTGGACGAAGATGGTGATACCCGGCAGCGGCATCTGTGCAATGACATCGAGGTGTTTGGGGTCAACCAGGCAGACGCCACTCTTGGCGCCCACAATCAGGTTACATGGGTCTTCAATCGGACTGTCGAAAGTTAAGGGCTTCGTCATTGATGCGATTTCCAGGCTAATACAGGGTGCGCTTTATTTGCGCGGACGATAGAAAATGGCCTTGATCTGCTGAAGGCGGTCGGTGACGATCTTTTCGCCTGTACCGGCGCCATCGCTGACGCCAGCCATCGGGCTGTCGCCGGCGCGCTCGACGTGCAACTGCATGCCTTCCACCGGCTTGCCATCGGTGGCGCGCAGCAGGCGCGGCACGCGACCGAAGTCACCCGATTCGAACTTCGGCAGCTCGGTCGCTGCGCTGGCCGGGCCGTTCCAGTGGTGGCCATCGGTCTTGACCGTGAGCGGGCCGGGGCCGCCGATTTCGGCATTGCCGCCTTTCAGCGTCAGGTAGGCGCCACCACTCACCATCAAGGTCACTTCATCTTCGGCCATGATAATCAGGCGTTTGGCGGCAGTGACCTTGATATCCTTGGCGGAATCGATCTGCATATCATCCAGCTGGCTTTGCAGCAGGAACTTGCCTTTGTGCGCTACCTGGGTAATGCCGTCCATGTGCGAGAACAGCGATATCCCCTTGCCCGCATTGAGGTTGAAACGCCGTCCGCTGGTGAACTGCAGATGCTGCTGGGCCACGGTGTCGACGTTCACGCCAGCATAGCTGACCAGCGTTTTAGGAGTAGTCAGTGCGATGCCGGCCGGTGCTGTCATGCTGAGCGTCGGCTTGCCGCCGTCGCGCTGGCGGTCGGTATTGCTTCCACCGGCGGCTGCATCGACGTGGTCCTTGAGTTCAGATTGCGGCTCCGGGTCCAGCGCCAGGCCCTGGTGTTCGGCGGCGTACTGGCCAAGTGATTTGAATAGGTCCAGGCAATCCTGCATCAGGGCCAGGTGCTCGTCGCTGCTAAGCTGGTTGCCACAGGCGTCCAGCCGCTTCCAGGCCGAAATCAGCAGCGACTTGGCGGTGCGAATGGCGCCGCTGTCGTTGGTGGTCAGCTCGAATCCCTCGCCGCGCGCGTCGGCCTCCCCGTCGGTGCGCGGGTGCGTCAGGTAGCCGAGGTTCAGCTGGCTGTGTCCATGCTCGCTGGCCAGTTGGGCGCTGATCTGGCCGGGAGTATCGTCCATGCGCAACTGGTTGTAGCGCTGCGCCTTGACCTCTTTGCTCTTGATGCCGGACAGGTATTTGTCGCCGGGCAAGCGGCTGCGGTGGCTGAAAGATGGCGGGTTAGTCTTGCCGCCATGTACCCGGCCAATGATCAAAGGTTTGTCCGGGTCGCCGCCGAGGAAGACGCATATGACTTCGTCCCCAGCACGCGGCAGTGAAATCGCGCCGTACTGGGCGCTGGCCCAGCCGCTGGCTACGCGCACCCAGGCCGAATCGCGCTCGCTGTCGGAAGCGCCGGCGCCGTTGGCGTGTTCATGATCCTCATCGCGGCAGCCGGCAAAGCGGATCTTGACGCGGCCCAGAGCATCGCAATGGATTTCCTCGTTGACGGGACCGACTACGGTAACGCTTTGCGCCTCAGTGCGCGGCAGATCAATGCGCGGGTCGTAGCGCGGCACGATAGGAATGCCACGCCGTACGCATGTGAAGCGGTTGGTATACCGCACTCCGCGTTCGGTGCTGGCCTGCTCCATGCCGTTGCTGTCATTGCGCCAGTGATTGATAGCGAACAGGCGGCGTGCGCGGTCGTCGAAGGCTTTGGGCAGGTTGTTTTCTGCCTCCACACGCAATTCGGTAATAACGAACTCGCGCTGCTCTTCCGGGTGGGACTCGAGCTCCGGATGGCCGCTCACGCGGTTCCACTGGCCGATGCACATATTGCGGTCGCTGCCCTCGCCCTGGAAGAACTTGGATTCGTATTCGTGGCGCTGCATACGCAGGGTGCCCAGGCTACGGTAGTCGGCATCGTCGTCGCCTGCGTGTGGCACGTCGACCAGGTAGTCATCGAGGCCGTGGGCGAACTGGTTGCCCAATTTACCCTGGTCTGCCTCGCTGAGGTTCTGGCTGCCCATGGACCAGGCCTGCGCATAGTCCCAGCTGCGGCGGCTGACGCTGCCCGGTGTCAGTTGCCGCACGGCGTGCCAGGCCGTAATAGTATCGCGCTGCTCAGTGCCATCGTCGCGGTGGAAGCGAATAGTGCCGGCCGCGTTCTCCTCCAGAGACATCGCATCGTCAAACAGAACCAGCGTGTGGGCCGGCGCGTCGTCGCTGCCATGTTCACTGGATGCGCAGGGACGGATGAACCATGCGATGCCGCGACGTTTCCAGAGGCGCCGCAGGAAATCGGCGTTCGATTCGTTGTACTGCATGGTGAATTCGCGCGCCGGGTAGGTCTTCAGTTGCCCCAGGTCGAACTGGAATGCGCGAGCCACAACGGGGTTGGCTTCGCGCCATTCACGCAAGATGGTATTGGTGATATCGATTTCGCTGGCGTTGCGGAAGACGCGTGTGTTGCTGGTTTTATCGAGCAGGGACAGCGCATCGCGCACGATCAGCTGGTAGGTGGCCAAGCCGCCGTCGCCCTGCCCTTCGATAGCCGATGCGACGATGCCGCACACGGAACGCAGGCCGCCGGTGTCGGTAACGAACTGCAGTTCAACCGGATTGGCCATGAACTGCTTGAGCGGCAGGCCGGCTTCCGACGATACGCAAAGCAGGCTGTATTCGATGCCGCCGCACATGGTTTCCACGCCGCTGACGTGCTTGACCAGCAGTTTGTCGTCGGCGCTGCCTTCGCCTCGGAACAGGCGCAGGCGGATCGGCCGATTGGCTTCGGTGAGTCCGGTCAAGTCAAGGCCGGAAAGGCGTGGGGCCATGCGGTGCACTCCTGAAAATCGGAAATTCGGAGGCGGAATTATATTTTATTTAACACTTCATTGATGCACGATTGAAATTTTTAACATTGACAGATACTAAACACTCGACACTTCCCTATCGAGTAGTCCACTGAATGACTCCGCATTTACAGTTTGATCACAGCGACAAACAGGCCTACGGAATAGCGCTTCAGTCTTCCTTCCACACTCGCTGAAACGACAAAAGCCCCTTAGTTCTCACTAAGGGGCTTTCGATTCTTCACGCGACGGCGCTGAAACTATGCGTCGTTTGAGATCAAACTAGTGTGTCGCGCGACGGGAGACGTCGCGCGACACATAGTTTGAGCCAGAGCATCTTTAAAAATCAACAACTTAGAAATCTTCGCGCCATTCGGCTCATCGGGGTGCGACACATAGTTTGAACATATTTAAAGATCGCGACACATAGTTTGAGATTTTCCGTGCCTCGCAAATTAGCGGCAGTAACGCTGGATAGGATCGGATGGAAAGCTACGCCCCAGGGAACGGCACACCTTCGTTGATGAAGCGTTCCATCTCATTGATACCTTCTCGGTAAATACCTGCGGCTTGCATGGCAGCATACCAATTCACCAGTGCTTTTTTACTTTCATTCAAGTCACCCTTTGGCGCTGCTCCTACATACTGTACCCACAACTCAATTTCTTTAACTGTGACTTCCCGCTTGCCTGCAAGTAGTTTAGCGATCTTAACGAGGCGCCGGGCGAGCTCCTCGTCAACCACCTCCAATGGGATCGACCAATGCCGAGCCCCAAGGCAGTCTGTGTAAAACCCAAGCTGTTTGATTTGGTCAAGAATAAAAGGATGCTCAGCGTCCCCCTCAAAGAGAGGAAGGAGATCTTCCAGTTTCCGCGCGCCCTTAGAGGCGAGTTCCGGGAGGAGCCACTGCACATTCTTTCGCGTATGTGAACGATAGCTTTTCCAAGCTGCGGCAATTTCTTCCTTTGTTGTTGCTGTTGAGAGCTGTCGAAGAATAGACACCTTGCCCGCCTCCTCGATCGAAAGCGCTGCGAGAGAAGCGGCCGTTGGGACGCGCCCAGAGTTCAACAACAACTCCGCATCCTCCACAAGACGCAGAGCATTTGCGTTGGCGAAGTTAATTCCTTCTGCAATTTCAGCGGGGGACAAGGCCCCCCGATACGCTTGAAGCTTTTTTGACGACATAGTGATTTTAAAATTTCATAGCCGCGTCGAAAATGTCGGATAGAAAATTACGATTGAATAATTTCATTCGCGAGACGCGATATTTCCTTCACGTCGTGACTTTGCAATTTATCGACTAACGCGATCTTTTTACCTATTCCGTTTAATGACGTACCCATAACGATCCCTTTATTCGAATCCGAATCAATCCAAAAACGGTCATGAAATTCGTTCGTTTTCACATCTTTAATAATCAGTGACGGCTTGACCGACTTGACAACGTCGAACACAACCTTCTTTAGCTTACTACCCGTTCCATTCGTAATAAACGTAACCATTTGAAGATCGTCGCAGATTGCATCCATTATCCGCTTAAGCAATTCCAATGCCTTTGCATCAGAAGCACATGCAAAGAAATAGGGGTCGATCACGATAAGATTCCGCACTCCCTTCAGATCCATCATCGACTCCACTATTACATTAGTGATTTCATCGACATGAATACCAGGATGAAGTACCGCATCGCATACTATGGAAAAATTGAACAATGAGGAGATGCCTCTTTTTACATAAAGCTCCTTAAGATAGTCTGCAAGGCTTGTCTCATCAAGTCGACAAACCATATATTGATTATCAATACCAGTTCGCCTAAGCTCTTCAAAAAAATCAAGTGTAGACTTACCTTTCTTGACGCTTTTTACTAAAAGAACACCTGTTTCCATTTTAACTCTAGAGAATAGTTACTCGGGGCAATGGCTACATTGTGGGCATACATGTGAAAGAAATTCATCCCAGCGACTCATTTCGCCGTTTGGACAAGGCACCCCACATACATCGCATGGAACTTCGATTTCTTCAGACTCTTCGTTTCCGCACAAAGGCATTTGGCACTTATAACCAGTTGTAGATTCCGCATCTGGTACCATTGTATGCTCACCACACACGTCGCAATGAAATTCATTCCATTCGACAAACTGCCATTCTTTCGGACGAATTCCCCGAAATGCTTCAGTCTTCCCTCTTTTCATTTCCGTTCTTGCTTCGGCGCGATGTTGCGTGTATTCGTTCGCAAGCATTTCAAAGGTATGGAAGCGCTCTTTGCCGATTTCCTCGGCCAACACCATCAATGAGAAGATTTCGCAAAATTCGATGGCGCCGCGCACAATTCGCCCAATGCAAAGCCGAACATCTTGAGCTGTCAGCGTAAACTCGAAGTGCTCAATGTTGTTACGCAACTGCTTCAGCCAGGAAATGTCATTTGCGAATTCATTGTCGACCAGTTCTACACCACTAACAGAGCACATTTCCAAACGGGCAAACCCTAACGCCTCATCAACATTAACGGTATGTGGATTGGTATCACCTTTTACTAGCGCATCGAAATCAAAACCGCAAGCAAGTAAAGACTCAAAAGCTTGCTTCAAATTTATTTTCTCGGACTTAGCCTTTCTTTGTACTTCGCGAAAACATTTTGTATAGATGAGCGCTGGGGAAATACTTATAAGATACTGCTTCAAAAGCAATTCAACGAATTGGGCCGTAAACAAAATCGAAAACTTTAGGGCTCGTACGTTTCCTTCTTGACCCTGCTGAAATTTATCGAGGGCCTCATTCAAGCTATCGACAGAATTTTCTTTAATGTTTAAAGTAAGTCCAGGCATCTAGCATTCCCCAAAATGATATAGGAGCAACTCACAACTCAAAAATTAGCCGCACTACTCGCCTTCTGCGATCTCTCGCGACGGCTTCCCAACCGGCAAATTCTGAAAAATTACCCAGCAACTAACTGCATAAGCTTCTGCCGAGCTTCGTTGCGCTGGTTCCTCAGCGATTCAATTTCCTGCTCAATCTGAATGTACAAGTCTCCTTTGGGCTCCCCCTCTCTCATTGGCGAAGCTGCTGCCCGTGCAGCCATCCTGTTCTTGATTTCTACATCCAATTTATTGATGAGTGCCTCAAGTTCCGCTTTCCGTACGGCTGGTGCTACTGAAGGAATTTTTGCAAGCGCAGCTATTGTTGCTTGCTGTGCGACTTGTAACTGCGCGTCTTTCTCTTGTACACGCCTTTGATAGTCCGTCACTTGCCGTTCCAGGATATCGACCTCACGCTTATTAAGCGTGCTCGCGACTTGCCAGGTAAGAGCTACTCCAATCAATATCCCTGCAGAAAATGCAGCCCAGCTATCTTTAAATTTCTGAAAGATGGTGGGATCCAAATTTTTCTCCTAAACGATATTTCTAAAAGGCGAATTACTCTTCGCTCGAACTGACAATCCAGAGTACGTTGACCATTTCGCCACGTCGTATGCGACCATGCAAATGGCTATTTGATAAGAAAATCTTCTCTGTTTTTGCCAACTAACCAAAGTGGCACTCGGCCTCGACCAGTCCAAGTGGCACCGGTTGCGGCGTCCCGATACTTTGCAGGCACCCTTTGGCGAACATTAGAGGACTTGGCCTGCTTAGCTCCTCGAAGATCTTCAAGCGTAAGTCCGTAAGTCGCCATAATTTCGGCGATTTTGGCCTTCGCACCTGCTAATTCCACTGCACGTGCTTCTTTCGCTTTGGCTTCCAGCTCAGCGATCTGCGCTTTAATCTCCGCGTAAGTATTCATGTATTCTTGCTCCTGTGTTGATCAACGGTTTTGCAGAATTTATCACGCAAATCAACTTGACGCGAGTCGATTTGATTTGCTTCCTGAGATTAGCACCGTAGAGTTTTTTGTAGCAAGACGAAACTTATCTTTCCAACTTCGATGGGTCTACATATGGCAACTGAAAAAACCGTGTTTGACGACTGGCTGAAAGAAAACTTGTGGCGAGATTTGGTCTTTAGGGCGACGTTTTGGTTTGCGATTGCATCGATCGGCGCATACTATTCCTTAGCGATAGATTCGCAAACTGCAAACGAATATCTAAAGCGTCAATCAAATTCTGTCTTTCGAACAGCAAACATCGTCGGAACGATATCCATTTTGCTGGGAATAGTAGCGATGATGTTCAAGGACATGGAACCGCTCTCGAACAGGTGGACGCGCGACTCAAAGTTAGGTCGAATTGGCGGGGTGTTTCGCCGTTTGGCGGGCGACATGACGCTTTGGACTTTAGGAGCGTTGGTGTCTACGCTCTTTGTTATCGGCTTGGTGGGCTTTCGATCAACGGGCTCTCTGGCTGAGTGGGCGTTGTTCACTTTTCTGTACTTGATACTCGTTGCCATGTGTTTCATGGCAGCGCTCTTAAACGTCCACGTTCGTAGGGCCGAGCCGCTTCTGGCCACAAAACTCCAGAATCCTCGCTGGATGCTCGCAATCTATATAACGGCCATCCTCGGCTGCCCTCTGTACCTTTACTATTGGTCGTGAGCGCCGTTCGAACTATAGCAACAGCCGTGGCCACTCACCAAGCCACGGCAGAGAACTACCTTCGTTCACCTCGAGTTGAACTGCCCTGCGATCCCTACCCGCGTGCGCTCTTCGGGGCCGTGGTGATAAGGCTGGCTCCACAACTTGTCTTGTGCCCGTCGAACGCTACCGGGATGCCGTCAATCAGCACTTTAGGGTCACCTTCAACTATCACGCAAACGCCATGACCGGGCACCGGGCAGGTGCAGCTATCCCCCTTGCGCGCGACAGCAATTCCGTGGACTTTGGAATTCGGTGATGCGCTAATGACGATGCCACCATGGCTTGTGGGGTCATTCAAGCGGATTACGCCGTGCATACGGATTCCTTACCTATGCTGCTTACGTCAATCAGAATAGCCTTGCGGCTCAGGTCCTGCATCGTTGCGCAGCCCCCACCATGGCAGGAACGCGCTGCCGCTACCTCGGGCACGGAACCATGGCGCATTGGGGTCAATGGGGCGCAGCTTTGCGGGCGCGCTCACCACGACTGCCGTGGGCTGCTCGGCGTTTGTGGTGCCCGCGACCAGCACGTTCTTGCCTATGTGGTTGGCGTAGGCAATGCCAAGCGCGACGTTGGTCAACGCCGTGCCGGCCCCCATTTCGCCTAACAAGGCTGGCGTATTGAAGGTCTGCTTTTTGAAATCAAAGTCCACCAACTCAGTGGTGAGCGCTTGCGCAAGTGCCCCTATGCGTTCGGAAGATGCAAGATGCGTGTTATTTGCATCGTGGATGACGTAACCAATGTCGCCGTCCTTCTTGCCCGCGTTGCCTGCAGCAGTTTCTACTGCGGCCTTCCATGCTTGAATCTGTCGGGGCGGCTGACCCTTTTGGGCTTCAAAGTCGGCCACTTTTTTGAAGGCCGGATAGCCGATCCAAGCCAACGGTGCGCGCTCCGTGTTGTAGTTCGGGCCGGCGAGCACCAAAAGTACCATGTTCTCGTTGATTTGCGCGTCTTTCGGCGGGAAGCTTGGAGCGTCGCACCCCATCACCCAAACTGTTTCATTTGGGTGCGCTTGTAAGTAATCAAGCCCAGCCGCCAACGATGTAAACCCGGCATTAGCACCGCCCATCGTTACGCGTACATCAGGAGGAGTACTCCGGCTCCACGCCTTCGGAAAGTTAGGATTCCCAATGTCGAACGTATTAATGATGCGTTCTCGGGTATAGCTCGCCGCCTCGATTGGATCCAGGCGCCCCTCTGGTAACGCGTACTCAACGTGGATGCCAGCTAATTCGCGCCAAGTCTTCTTGTCTTTCAGCGAATGGGCATTATAAAAATATGTCGAACTGGAAAAGTAATTCTTGTGGAAGCGCACCGTCAGAGCATCAACATATTTGTGATGGAACCCCTTGAGCGTTTCCGCACCATCGTTGCCGTTCGCAATAATGCCAATTGCCTGGACCTTAGAGAACGTCTTGGGATCCGACTTGACCATGTCATCGTCTTTGTTTGGCTGAGCCTGTCCTAAAGTCCAAAGCAATTGCCATTCGGTCGGATAATCGCGTCGCTGTAGCGGATTAAGCCATTGCACTCCGACCACCTGAGCTTGGAACGGTTTTGATGCTTCCGGCATCGTCGATGCAGCAGCGGTAGGTGCTGGCTGCGAAGACGCCGAAGCCCCAAGACTTAAAAGTGTCAACACACCAGCCGCGAACACGGTAGGTAGCAGTAAGAAGCGAGTCATAAGTTGGCCATCCGATAGCAATTGGGGCGAAGATAGATTGGAAGCCCTGGTAATGAACAAAGCCATAAGTATGGCGAAGACAAAAGCGAACAAAGCACACGCAATGCGACGCGGCCGAGTTTCAGTTAAGAAGGTCATTGCGCACCTTTAGGCACTTTGGCGAAGAAGCCCCGTTGATTAACGATTTTGGAGGGCATTTTCCCTTCGGGATCTTGCTCCGCCCAATCTGCAACCGCACGCTTTTTGAATTTTCCAAGTTCAAAGTACTCATAGAACTCCCGATTTGGGTCACCATCCTCAAGGCCATCAAGAAAGCGCCAGTCAGCAGCAACGCGTAGTTTGCCCAAGTCTTTTTCGTTAATGAAACAAGCACCAACAGCAACGTCATAGGCAAGTGCTTTTCGCGCATGCATGCCGTTAGTCATGATGGTTGAGTGGTCAGTCGCATGAGTGTCGATGTTCTTTGCTAAGCTTTCCTTAATTTTCTTGGTTCGCCAGGCATTGTATTCTGCACTGGCACTCGTTGGTTTATCCTCTTCCATCACTTTCTGGTCCTTGGCATACATGCCATCACGTTTTGCCTCCATCCGAAGCATGGCGTGGTGTTCATAACGCAGCCCGGCTTCGGAAGCCGCGTCGCCCTCTGCCGCATCGTTTTTCTTGCGTTTACCGCCCTCGGTCCCGCCACGGGGAATGGTCCGGTCACCAGCATAAGGATCGTCGGCATCGTGCTCGCGATTCTTGTCGCGAGAATCGCCCGGCGCGTCATATCCTTGATCGAAATCGGCGCACTCCTGACCAAAGCGCATTGCTACGGGCAAGAACGATTCAGGCAAATTTGGCGCTGTAAGCGGTGTTTTCCAGTCTTTGGGCGGATCACCGTTGATTCGGGTACGCACTGCGGTCGTTGCCACGATCATCACTGGCGCGCTTACGATCGTCATTACCTTACCGAAGATATTCGTGTTTGCGGCCAAGCCCTTGGACAGCGAGTACTTTGCGACCGGCGAAGGCGGATACCAGAATTCCTTGAGGTTGCGATCCCTCATTGCCTGCGCAAAGTCATATTGACCCTGCTCACCAACTTTGAACCCTTGTGCGAATACCCGCTGACTGAAAACGCCATGTCCGTTGGTGGCATTGATTTCCTGCTGGCTCAGGCCACGCCAGCCAATGCCCTGGATGGTCGTGGAAGAGATCACTTGGTCATGCGGATTGAAATATAGTGTCACGCGGCCAAGTGTAGAAAGTTTATCGCCATAGCCATGTTTGTTGCGGTCGCCGCGCGCATCGAAACCGTGTGCCTCATTCTTCATCAGTTCGTCGATAACGGCGGCCGATTGCTCGAACGTCGATTGCTTGCGAATGATATCGAAGAAGGCCGCAAGAGTCTTATAGCGGGCTTCGCCGCTGGTGCGGCCCCTGTCCCCTTCACCATCTTTCATGCCACGCTCAGCCCAGGTTTGAGTGGCATTCTTTTGCAGGAGACTATAGGGCGGGTTGCACAGCACATAGGTATCGGCCACGCAATTGCCAGCCTTGCCCGTGGCGTCAGTTACCGGATCCAGGCGATCGCCTAGGAATGCCGCCGCAATGCCGATCATGTTTCCCTGGCTGTGGCAAACGATGGTAATCGGAGTATCTACCTGCTTCTTTCGAATCGATGCAACCAGTTTTGCAAGTCGCAGTGCAGCTAATACGTAGTAAGGCCGGGGTGGACAGGAGTAAACTGTTCGGTCATTGGTCGGGTGTTGCCGCCGACCGAAAATTGACCCACTTTGAGGGCTGATGCCGACTGAAAATTGACCCAGGTGTTCTACTACTCCCGCCTATTTTTTGGGCAGGAGATAATAAGGTGATCACCATGGAAATGTTAGGTAAAGTTCGACGGATGTACCTGCGCGACAAGCTGTCGCTGCACGAGATCGCGAAGCGCACGGGCCTGTCCCGCAACACGCTGCGCAAATGGCTACGCAAGCCGGAAGACGCGCCACCGCCGCGCTATCGGCGAGAATCGGCACCCACCAAGCTGAGCGAGTTCCACGCCACACTGGAGCAGGCGCTCAAAGCTGACACCCACCGCAACAAGCAGAACCGGCGTACCGGGAAAGCGCTGTTCGCCCAACTCAGGGCCGAAGGCTACGTCGGCAGTTACAGCCGGGTTACCGACTTCATCCGGGAATGGCGTGGCCGCGAAGGCAAGGCGGCAGAGGCTTTCGTCCCGCTCAGCTTCGAGCTGGGCGAAGCGTTTCAGTTCGACTGGAGCGAGGAAGGCATGGTGGTCGGCGGCATCTACCGGCGTCTGCAGGTGTCGCACATGAAGCTGTGCGCCAGCCGCGCCTTCTGGCTGGTGGCCTACCCCAGTCAGGGACACGAGATGCTCTTCGACGCCCACACCCGCTCGTTCACAGCGCTGGGCGGCGTGGCCCGGCGCGGCATCTACGACAACATGAAGACGGCGGTCGACAAGGTCCAGAAAGGCAAGGGCCGCGTGGTCAACACGCGCTTCACCGTCATGTGCGCGCACTACCTGTTTGAGCCCGATTTCTGCAACGTGGCCTCAGGCTGGGAAAAGGGCGTAGTGGAGAAGAACGTGCAGGATAGCCGGCGCCGGATCTGGATCGAAGCCCAAGACCGCCAGTTCGCTTCCCTCGCTGAATTGAACGCTTGGCTCGGAGAGCGCTGCCGGACGCTGTGGGGAGAATTGCAGCACCCGGAGTACGAGGCGCTGAGCGTGGCCGACATGCTGGAACAGGAGCAGGCCCACCTGATGCCCATGCCCACGCCGTTCGACGGCTACGTGGAAAAGGCGGCGCGGGTGTCGTCCACCTGCCTGGTCACCGTGCACCGCAACCGTTATTCAGTGCCGTGCGAGCTGGCCGGGCAGATGGTGAGCACAAGGCTGTACCCGACCCGCGTGTGCGTGGTGGCCGGCGATGCGCTGGTCGCCACCCATGAACGCATCGTCGATCGCAAGCAGGTGTGCTACGACTGGCAGCACTACATCCCGCTAGTGCAGCGCAAGCCCGGTGCGTTGCGCAACGGCGCCCCCTTTGCCGACATGCCCGCGCCGCTGCAGCGGCTGCGGCAAGGCTTGCTGCGCCACGCCGGCGGCGACCGGCTCATGGCGCAGGTGCTGGCGGCCGTGCCCGGCGCCGGCCTGCCGGCAGTGCTGGTGGCGGTGGAGCTGGTGATCGAGTCCGGCGTGCTCAGTGTCGAGCACGTCGAGAATGTGCTGGCCCGCCTGAGTGCCGCCCCGCCGCCGGCACATGCCGAGACCAGCCTGGTATTGAAGGAGGCGCCGGTAGCCAACACCAGCCGCTATGACAGCCTGCGCGAGACGGCTGGCAGCAGCGCGGAGGTGAACCATGCGTGACCTGATCAAGGAATTGAAGGGCCTGCGCCTGCACGGCATGGCCGACGCTTGGACCGATCTGGTGGCGCAAGGAGAGCACGCCGTGTCGTCGTCCAAATGGCTGATTGAGCACCTGCTGCGCGCCGAGCACACGGACCGCGCCATGCGTTCGGTGAACCATCAGATGAACGCCGCCAAATTCCCCGTGCACCGCGACTTGGCCGGCTTCGACTTCGCGGCATCCAGGGTCGATGAGGCCCTGGTGCGGCAACTGGCCACGCTGGCCTTCACCGATACGGCGCAGAACGCAGTGTTCATCGGTGGCCCCGGCACCGGCAAGACGCATTTGGCGACGGCCATCGCGGTGGCGGGCATTGCCTCAATGGGCAAGCGGGTGCGCTTCTACTCGACGGTCGATCTGGTCAATGCGTTGGAGCGCGAGAAGCGGGAAGGCAAGGCCGGTCGGCTGACACAGTCGTTGATGCGGATCGACCTGGTCATCCTCGACGAACTGGGGTATCTGCCGTTCAGCCAGGCCGGCGGCGCGCTGCTGTTCCACCTGCTCTCGAAGCTGTACGAACATACCAGCGTGGCCATCACGACGAATCTGAGCTTTGCTGAATGGTCCGCCGTGTTCGGCGACGCTAAGATGACCACGGCGCTGCTAGACCGGCTGACGCACCACTGCCACATCGTGGAGACTGGCAACGACTCCTACCGCTTCCAGCACAGCAGTATGGCGGCCAAGGGGCGGATCAAGGCGCGGGAGCAAAAACAGAAGGCCGGGAAGGCGGACTTTCCGGTGTAGCTTTGAAGACAGGATGTATAACGATATAAATCGTTTACTCCGTTAATTAACTATTGAACTGACTAAGGGGGGATTCACGGCGGGCTGCGCCCACCGCGAATCCCCCCTGTCTTTGGTACACTTATCCACAGACGCCGGCTCCCAAAGCAGCGTCCCGCCCTGGGTCAAAATTCAATCGGCAGGGTGGGTCAAAATTCAGTCGGCGCCAACACTTCTGGGTTATGAATTCCGCCCCTGGGATTGCCTTCTTTTCCTTCATCCGCAAAGCCATTGCGATCTCATGGCACTGGCCCCTCACCGGAAGATTGCGAGAGCGCAACACCTGATAGACGAGAACGGGGTTAAATCCGTTCTCTCTGGCCCACGAAGCGATTGACCTGCCCTCCGACTTGAAGCTTTCGATGACTTGTTGAGCAGTCAAAACCATGCCCACACCTTGATTTAGTTAACGTTGGCAAAGAAGATACATTGTCTTCAAATTATTCGCAAGTATTTGATTCTATTAGATTTTTGCATTCACAAATTTCTAACTATTCCTTCGAAATCTGTAGATTCGATCCTCAGGAACTGGGAGACGAGGCAATCAAGAAGAGACAATTCTTCGAGCATAGAGGCAGGTTCAACAGCGTTTTGCTTCCGCGACCTTTGTACTCCTAGACGCCATGAATATATTTTCGACAGTATTGTCGAGTTCGTATTAATATCTGACGGACCAAGAGGAGCCTATGAATTTGCCCGATCCACTAAACGTAGACAGTTTGGAAGCTGCATACTTGGACTGGGATCCATCCAGTACCCCTACTCTCCGTTTACCAACCTCTTTGCCGCAGCCACTTCCGTTCTGCGTAGAGGGCACGCTTCTGCAATTAATCGCGTCCGCATCACGCCGAACAGGTGATGGACTAACGATTGAAATGCGCGGGCTGTCGAAAGACGACCCGCACTATGCTGCGTCCTTGAAAAACGCGATCGGAAATACCCATGTGCTTTGCGGATGGATGATGGCAAATCGATTCGTGGATGAAGCTGGACAGGTAATCCCGAAATCTGAAAGCCACATTTACTCCCAATATTTGGACGCAATGGACACGTATGAGTTTATGCAAACTCATGCAACGCAACAGATGCGAGTCAACTTGATTTGTGTTCAAGGGGCAAAGCGCGAATTCGTTCAACCGCTCTATCACGAAGTTAATGGCAGAAAGGTGATTCGCCCAGTTCCGGACGTTCGACTCTTTGTGCAGGACATTCTTTCCCAACTCGCTTCTAGTTGGACGGGGAAACAGATTCGCGACGTTTCAGCTCCGCTGGCTCAGCTCGTAAAAGAGCTCATGGAAAATGCAGACTGGTGGGCTCGAACTGACGCGGCGGGAGACCTCTATAAAGCTGGGAAAAGCTTCAGGGTTCTCAGTTTCCGTCTGGTCGACATTGACGAAGACAATGCCGCAACTTTTGGCGGGGCAAATTATCACCTGCATACCTACCTTAGCACCATCCTCCTGGAGCAAGGTGAATCCGACGGGGGCATCTCCAGCTCGCGACAGAAATCAATAAAACGACATACGTTTTTGGAGGTCACAGTGGTGGATTCGGGCCCCGGCCTTGCAAGACGTTGGCTCAGTTCTCGTGAGGAGGATCCGGTCGTAGTTCGTGACCTGAGTGAAATATCGATGGAAGATGAGCGGAAGGCAGTCACTGATTGCTTTGCAAAATGGGCGACGTCATCACATAACTCTGCACGGGGCATAGGACTATTTTCGGTCGCGCGCATGCTTCAAGAGCGAAATGGTTTCTTGCGGCTGCGTACTGGGCGGCTTGCCTACTTGTTTGGTACGAAGTCCGCCACGAAAGACGTACAGCAAAAAGCGCAACATCTCGGTGTGGAAGGCAAAGCCTCCCAGCATGTGCTGGAAGATGGAACACAAGTTTTTATGGAAGACCACGAGCTCGCGTTCTTCCTCCGCCCATGGAACAAAGGCGAACTGGGGCCAGTTGAAGGCACCTCTTATTCGATTCTGTTACCCGTGCGAGCGTAGATATGTACCTGCTGACTTTTGAAGATTCATCGAGGTCAAAGACTCCATATGGCGACTGTGTCGTTATGTTCTTAGGCACTGGCGTCCCGGACGCGTATGCCATTGACCAAGCCTATTCGAACTGGCTAGAACGTAATGTTCCGCCACCGACCATATTGATCATTGGGCACCATCAGCGATTGGCAGAGTTTCATCAGCAGAATCTCGCGTTAAACGGACGCCTTACTGGGCTGGATCGCCTTTACGGCAGCCGAGTCACGAACAAGGTGATTCTCGCCGGCTTCGACTATACCGGGCAGATCCAAACGATAGTCTCGGGAACTGAAGAATCGGAAGACATCACCGAAGTCTTTAACGATATTGCTCGTTCGTACGTCATTCAGCAGTGCGAAGAGGGCGACGTGATCATTCCAGCGCCACCGGGGGCATACTTTGAAAAACAGTCATCGCGTCTGTCCAGTCACTTCATTAGAGCTGAATCGTTGCTACAGTCAACGGCTTCTATTGAGCTACTTGCGCTTCGCTTACTGAAGCCCCTTCACGATTGGGGCAAACAAGTCGGTGAGCTAGTCATGGAATCATTTCATGTCTACATCGATTCAATGGCAGTTTGGCCGGTCGCCGAAAAGCTTCGTCAGCTGCTGCAACATGGCAATCCAACGAATTCAGTGCTTCACATTGAGAGCATTAGATCGTATGAGGGATTGAAGAATTGGTCTCCAATCAACCGACCCGCGTTCGCAATCATTTCCGCGTCCACGTCAGGCGGATTGGCATCCCAAATTCGAGAAAAGATCAGATCAGAGAAGTTATCGATTTGGACGATCTTAGCGCTGGACTCAGACACGGACTCTCAGCCAAAGTCCGCGAGCGTCGCCTCTATACCCCGGAAGTTGAGCGGTAAAGCGGCACTTGATGGACTACGGCCGATTTTCGAGCCCGATATCACTTGTCCACCACCAGGCACGGAGACTATCAGTATTGTCGGCGAGCGATTCTTAAGTCAGCCCGCCAAACCCAAACGAGTTCGCCTGGTCCATGCGAATTTTGAAGCGAGCATAAAGGCAATGCTTGCCAAGATCGCGAAGCAGAAGCTGATCAAGGTGCACCGAGGTGGGTTTGATTCACAGTCGCGCTGGACCCTTTCGGCGGATCTGGAGGGCTTGATTGCCCAAGCATGCGCTCCATCAAACGGCGAGAGCGATTCGCTCTTGCGCTCGTGGCTTAAGAACTATAGTTCACCGGCCCCCGTGGTTGTGATCTACCCTTCGCCTGAAGGATCCGCTGCGATCGAAGTAGGGAACGCGGCGAAGCTATTTGCGGATCGAATCGTCGAAGTTTTGACGGATCTTTTCCCCGCTGGAGAAGTAACTACGCTAAGTAGTCATGAATTAGAAAGATCGAGTGCCCAGCAGTCCAAAGATCTCAACGGATGTAGCGTGATCGTTGCATGTCCGGTCATTGGGAACGGATTCATCCTAAAGCAAATCAGCGCGGCCCTTCGGCACCGTCAAACAAAAGGACCAAGGTTATTCTTGGCGCTTGCGTCGTTCCCAGAGACGGCGGTTCACTTTACTCAATTGAAAAGTGACATTTCAGGAGTTGCCTTAGACGACAGTCGTTACGATTTCAGATGCCAGTACTCCCTTCCAATTGGGCGACTTGATGGCACGGCAAATTGGCGCGAAGAGCTAGATTTGCTGAGTGAGCTTTCGCAAAAGCTCCTGGAAAATGGAACGGAAGAGCCTTGGCTCAACACCCGGCTGGCACGACTCGAAGGCTCGCGCATATTTGACGACGATGCAGTATTTTTGCCATCTTCGGATGGGCTACCGCTCCCCCTTTCGACTGGGTTCTTGCTTTGGCAAGGAAGCGACAAAATCAGTGGCGAAGATTATGGCGGAGCGGTTCTGCTCTCGATTGCGGGACTATTGCAAGCCGCTCGCATCGCGAAGTCTCAAAAAGATGATACGAGCTTGCGTACAGGCCTGTTCCAACACGCACTCATCTGCCCAGAATCTTTTACTCGATTCAACGACCCTGTTATCCAAGCGGCTCTCCTTCGAGCAGCATACGATCCTGAATTGAATTATGCAGTGTGCCAAGAAATGAGCCGAGACATGGCGCGACTCTTGAAAAAGTGGGTGCGTTATTACGAAGAACCAGCAGGTGCAGCCATTGGTGAGTTTTTATTTGCCATTGCGATAGGCAAGCTAAAACTTAGAGAAAGAGATTTGCGCGAGGTATTACACTCAGCTAAGGACTGCAAAGGTTGGATCGGCCAACTTGCTGGGCTCGCCGCTGCCAAGCTAAAGATAGACATTTCAGGCTGAACTACGTTGAGGGGGGGAACTCCACTCCATTTTGCACCAACTTGAACGCAAAAAAGCAGTGAAAGGGTCGAGTAAATCATTTTTAGATCCCGCAACAGTTTGGCGAAACACCAGTGGTAAGGAACGGTAAGAGTTCGGTAGCAAAAAAGCACAACAACTGATTTCACTCCATAGCCATGTACATCCAAAGCGCAGTGGTAAAGAATTTCCGAAATTTTGAAGACTTAACCGTCACTTTGTCGCCACTTACAATACTCGCTGGCGAAAACGATTCGGGTAAATCAAATTTCCTATATGCGATAAGCCTTCCACTATTTGGTAGCAGCCCCGACTTCAACCATAAGCGTTTATCGATATCCGACATCAATAATCATTGCATACGGAAGTACTATACTGCAGTCGCAGCAGGCAAGTCGGACGTCATCTGCAAAGAGCTTATTCCGCGTGTGTCTGTCACTCTACAGTTTAATAATACGAAAGATTCCTACGAACTGGCCATCGTATCTAAATGGTTGACTGATAATGACGGCCTTCCAGCTTATGAAATTCAATATAACTTCAAACCTCGCAACGATGACGATTTTCTTGTCGCGACGAAGGCTTTGCTGAAGGATCAGAATACTGAACAAATAGGATTTCTATCTTTCCCCATCGAATTGTATGAATATGAGATTATTAGCCCAAATAATGGGAAAGATATCCCGCAAGCAGACCTGAAGCATGTGATACTTAGCAATATAGGCGCCGAGCGAGATTCATTTGCAGAGTCCACCACATCGCGATCTAACAATCTTCTTACCAAGATACTTCTGAGCTCACTTCAGGAGGGCGAGAAAAAGTCGATCAACTCTGCCTATGGAGAATTCTTCGCGGCAATCAAAGAAGCCAAGATATTTTCGACCGTTTTTAAGTTTGATGATGCCTTCGAAAATATCAACAAGTACTTTAGTGAATTACACTGCATACCTAATCTTCCAAACTTACGAAACATAATTTCCAATATTACCCTCGGCTACGGGGAGCAGTTTTTGTATCAAAAGGGGCTAGGCGAGAGGAATATGGTCCTCATATTTTTACTCTTCGCCTACTATAAAGCAACCCATAAATCGTTCAACATCTGTTGTATTGAAGAGCCTGAAGCACATTTAAGCGTTAATAACCTTCGCCTAACTGTGGATTACATTAGGAAGAGCTCAGCACTTGTCGGAGGTCTTCTACAAACAATCGTGTCGACTCACAACCCGACCATTATCAACAAGTTGAACATCAAGAACGTGGTTGTATTTTCTGGTGGTAGAGCCATCAGCCTCAGTAATGCATCAACCGAGTTACAAGATTATCTGTCCAAGCGCCCCAATTTCGACATCTTGAAATTATTGTTCTCGCGGCGTACTCTACTGGTAGAAGGACCTACTGAAGAAATGCTTATCAACACATTCTTGGGCATCGATAATAATAAGCTGTCAGATATAGAAGTTATATCGATTGGCCAAAAGGGATTCAAAACATTTCTGGACATTTGGCTGCATCTCAATAAAGGAAACACTGAAAAGAAAATCGGAATCGTTCGTGACTTCGACAATCAGTCAAAAGCCCAAAGTGAGCACGAAGCTTATGAGAAGCAGCATACAAACATTGTTGTCCGCACTACGAAAGGCTATACACTGGAAGACGATTTTGCTGCTCAGGCCAGCAACTCAAAAGCGCTATCGGCCGCTTTAGGCCAACCTGATGATGCTCCATCAATTGCCGCATTCATGAAGTGTGCCAAGACGGATTGGATGCTTACTGTTTGTAACTATATTGCTGATCCCAAAAGCGAACACAAGATCTCCTTGCCACAACACATCGAACAAGTCCTTACTTCACTTTCATGATCAAAGTTCAGATCGCTGGTGCCGGTGCGGGAAAAACCTTCGGCTTGGCCACAGTCATAAAATCAAGGATCGAGGAAAGTCGAGGCGGCAAATCTGTGTATGCTCTGACCTATACCAACGCTGCCAAAAGAAAAATTCACACTGAGGTCGTCCGCCAGTGCGGTGCCGTACCTCAGAACCTTCATATAGAGACAGTCCACAGTTTTTTGCTGAATGCCATCATCTTTCCATTCTCATCATTTGTCACCAAACAGAAGTATCTGGCTGCATCGATTGAAGGTCTGCCAGATGACGTGAAATGGAAAAATTTGCGAATCAGCACCCTCAAGAAAGCAAATATCGTTCATGCCGAGGTTGTGTATAAGGTGGCCAAAGCAATACTGAATCGTGATAGCACGAATAACAAATCTAAAGCCCAAAAGGCCAAGGTGGACCATGTCCTAGCGATTATCGAAGCCTGCACAGATTCAATTTTCGTGGATGAAGTTCAGGATCTTGATACTGATGCACTGGAAGTTTTCAAAATTCTTGGGGCGCAGGATTGCTTAGTTCATCTCCTTGGTGATCCCAAACAGGCAATCAAGTACCCTAAAGCTTTCGAGGAGTTCGTCTCAAATATAATTGACCACCCTGGTGTGCAGGTATTAGACATAAATAACATCACCCGCAGAATTCCTCAGTCAATACTGCTGCACTCAAATCGGTTCTGCTACCCGAATCAGGCTCAAGAGACCATTTCATCCAAGGTTGGAAGCATTTCCTACATCGAGAGCACGGATCAAGATTTTCATCCTTTTCTCACAGGACACATGCAGTCCGGAAGCATCGTCTGCATCGACAAACGCACCGGTCCGTACGGTACGCACACTGAAGAAAAATACTCTTTCCCGTTCGAAGTGGCTAAGCTTATTGGTGCAGCTCGTCCTGATCGAGATCCAGACCTACAGATTAAGGCAGCCTTTACCGAATTCCTTCTCCATGTCAAGAAAAATGGAAGGAATGCTGTAAGCATATTCCTTAAAGAGTACGCGATTACCGTTGAGAAGCAGGACTACGCGAAACTGATGGCGCTGAGTGAGAAGTTGGCTCACAAATCTTCGTCTTATAGCATCAGAAGCATCGACGCCGTCAAAGGCTTGGAGGCTGAGACCTGTATCTTCGTACTTAGCAAAACCAGTCTTGATTATTTTCTTCAAGAAGATTTGGCAGCGGAGAAAAGGTTCAATAAAGAATGGAAGCGTGTCTATGTGGCGTTAACCCGATCTCAGGATTCACTCCATTTAGTACTAGACCACAGCATCTTGGCTAAAGAAGATATTGACCGAGCAAAGCGCGCTTTTCTGAAATACAGAATAGATAAACATGTGTGCACTTTGCTCTCATAATTTACAACTACCTTTGAAGCAGGACTGCACTTGCCCGAAGTGCCCCGGCGGTCCGCGTCAGTAGCGCTTCTGTCATCCTTTGACGCTCTTCGAAAATGACAAAAAGCCTCTTAGTAGTTGTCACTAAGAGGCTTTCGATTCGTCACGCGACGGCGCTCAAACTATGCGTCGTTCGGTATCAAACTATGTGTCGCCTGGCTCAAACTATGTGTCGCGCGACGGGAGACGTTTTTTAATCCCAGCTCAGCGCACCGCCGGTCTGGTATTCGGTGACGCGAGTTTCGAAGAAGTTGCGCTCCTTCTTCAGGTCGATCATTTCCGACATCCATGGGAATGGATTCTCGTCCTGGTCGAACAGGGTTTCCAGGCCGATCTGGGTGGCGCGGCGGTTGGCGATGAAGCGCAGGTAGCCTTTGAACATGGCTGCGTTCAGGCCCAGCACGCCACGTGGCATGGTGTCTTCCGCGTAGCGGTATTCCAGTTCCACGGCTTGCAGGAACAGGCCCTTGATCTCTTCCTTGAAGGCCGGGGTCCACAGGTGTGGGTTTTCCAGCTTGATGGTGTTGATCAGGTCGATACCGAAGTTGCAGTGCATCGATTCGTCGCGCAGGATGTACTGGTACTGTTCGGCGGCGCCGGTCATCTTGTTCTGGCGGCCCAGCGCCAGGATCTGGGTGAAGCCGACGTAGAAGAACAGGCCTTCCATCAGGCAGGCGAACACGATCAGGGACTTCAGCAGTTGCTGGTCGGTCTCGATGGTGCCGGTCTTGAACGCCGGGTCGGTCAGCACGTTGATGAACGGGATCAGGAACTGGTCCTTGTCGCGGATCGACGCTACTTCGTTGTAGGCGTTGAAGATTTCCTGCTCGTCCAGGCCGAGGGACTCGACGATGTACTGGTAGGCGTGGGTGTGGATCGCCTCTTCAAACGCCTGGCGCAGCAGGTACTGGCGGCACTCAGGAGCGGTGATGTGGCGGTAGGTGCCCAGCACGATATTGTTGGCGGCCAGCGAGTCGGCGGTGACGAAGAAGCCCAGGTTGCGCTTGACCAGGCGGCGCTCGTCTTCGGACAGGCCGTTCGGGTTCTTCCACAGCTCGATGTCGCGCTGCATGTTCACTTCCTGCGGCATCCAGTGGTTGGCGCAGCCGGCCAGGTATTTGTCCCAGGCCCATTTATATTTGAATGGGACCAGCTGGTTGACGTCGGTCTGGCCATTGATGACGCGCTTGTCGTCGGCGTTGACGCGCAGGGCGACTTGTTCGGCGGTGGCTTCGGCAGTGGCGCCCAGTGGTGGGGTTTGGCGCGGTGCTGCCGCGGCTTCATCATCCCAGGATAGCATTGGTTTTTTCCTCTTTGATTGGCTCTTCTTTAAACCGGTAAACCGGTGTCAGACCCGCAGGGTCTGACACCTTCTGCTCGACGGCCGGCGATGCTTTCTTCGGCCGCGAACTTTGCACAGACGGGGTCTGACCCTGCGGGTCAGACCCCGATTTACCGGTTTTAACTATGACTATTGTATTACTGGCAGGCTTCGCATTCCTCGAAACCCGGGTCACCAGGACGCAGGTAGCAGGCGGCGCCATCTGGCTCAGCAGTTACGGCCGCTGGGGCATCCGGCACGTTCGCGGACACGGCGTTCAGCGCGCCGGTGCGGGTGGTGGATTTCTCCATGTGCGAGGCAGCGATGGTGCGCAGGTAGTAGGTGGTCTTCAGGCCACGCAGCCATGCCAGCTTGTAGGTTTCGTCCAGTTTCTTGCCGGAAGCGCCTGCCATGTAGATGTTCAGCGACTGGGCCTGGTCGATCCACTTCTGGCGGCGCGACGCTGCTTCCACCAGCCAGGTTGGCGAGACTTCGAACGCGGTAGCGTAGATGTCGCGCAAGTCTTGCGGTGCGCGGTCGATCTTGCTCAGCGAGCCGTCGAAGTATTTCAGGTCGGCAATCATCACTTCGTCCCACAGGTCGCGTGCCTTCAGGTCGCGCACCAGGTAGGCGTTGATCTCGGTGAATTCGCCGGACAGGTTGGACTTCACGTACAGGTTCTGGAAGGTCGGTTCGATGCAAGCCGACACGCCGATGATGTTCGAGATGGTGGCGGTCGGGGCGATCGCCACGCAGTTCGAGTTGCGCATGCCGAACTTGGCGATGCGTTCACGCACCGGGGTCCAGTCCATGGCGGACGACAGGTCCTGCTCCAGGTAGCCGCCGCGCTGTTCGGCCAGCAGGCGCACGGAGTCTTGCGGCAGGATGCCGCGCGACCACAGCGAGCCTTCGTACGATTCGTAGCGGCCGCGCTCTTCCGCCAGTTCGGTCGAAGCCAGGTAGGCGTAGTAGCACACTGCTTCCATCGAGTTGTCGGCGAAGTTCACCGCTTCCATCGAAGCGTATGGCACGCGCATCATGTGCAGGCAGTCCTGGAAGCCCATCACGCCCAGGCCGACCGGACGGTGGCGCATATTGGCGTTGCGTGCTTTTTCAACCGCGTAGTAGTTGATGTCGATCACGTTGTCCAGCATGCGCATCGCGGTGCGGATGGTCTTTTGCAGCTTGACGTGGTCGATCTTGCCTTCTTTCATGTGCGCCGGCAGGTTCACGGAACCCAGGTTGCAGACGGCGATTTCGTCGGCGTTGGTGTTCAGGGTGATTTCGGTGCACAGGTTCGACGAGTGCACCACGCCCACGTGCTGCTGCGGCGAACGGATGTTGCAAGGATCCTTGAAGGTGATCCATGGGTGGCCGGTTTCGAACAGCATCGACAGCATCTTGCGCCACAGGTCCAGCGCTTCGATCTTCTTGAACAGGCGCAGTTCGCCGTTGGCGGCCTTGGCTTCGTAGCCCAGGTAGGCTTCTTCGAATTCCTTGCCGAACTTGTCGTGCAGGTCAGGCACGTCCGATGGCGAGAACAGGGTCCAGTGGCCCTTTTCCATCACACGCTTCATGAACAGGTCCGGAATCCAGTTCGCGGTGTTCATGTCGTGGGTGCGGCGGCGGTCGTCGCCGGTGTTCTTGCGCAGGTCGAGGAATTCCTCGATGTCCATGTGCCAGGTTTCCAGGTAGGCGCAGACTGCGCCCTTGCGCTTGCCGCCCTGGTTCACCGCCACGGCGGTGTCGTTCACCACCTTCAGGAACGGCACCACGCCTTGCGATTTGCCGTTGGTGCCCTTGATGTGGGCGCCCAGGGCGCGCACCGGGGTCCAGTCGTTGCCCAGGCCGCCGGCGAACTTGGCCAGCAGAGCGTTTTCCTTGATGGCGTCGTAGATGCCTTCCAGGTCGTCGGACACCGTGGTCAGGTAGCAGGAGGACAGCTGCGAGCGCTGGGTGCCGGAGTTGAACAGGGTTGGGGTCGACGACATGAAGTCGAAGGTCGACAGCAGGTTGTAGAACTCGATGGCGCGCGCTTCGCGGTCGGTTTCGTTCAGGGCCAGGCCCATGGCAACGCGCATGTAGAACGCCTGCGGCATTTCGATGCGCACATCGCGTACGTGCAGGAAGTAGCGGTCGTACAGGGTCTGCAGGCCAATGTAGCCGAACTGCAGGTCGCGGTCGGCAACCAGGGCCTTGGCCAGCTTGGCCAGGTCGAACTTGCCCAGTTCTTCGTTCAGCAGTTCGGCAGCGATACCTTTGGCGATGTACTGCGGGAAGTACTCGATGTAGGCGGCGGCGGCGCCGGCTTGCGGCACTTCCTTGCCGAACACTTCCTTACGGATGGTGTGCAGCAGGATGCGGGCGGTCACCTGGGAGTAGGCAGGGTCCTTTTCCATCAGCGCGCGGGCAGCCAGGATGGCGGACTTGTGCAGTTCTTCGACCGGCACGCCGTCGTACAGGTTCTTCACGGTTTCGGCCAGGATGGCGTCGGCATCGACGTGCTTTTCCAGGCCCTTGCAGGCGGCGCCGATCAGGTCGCGCACTTCCTGCATCACCAGAGGACGGGCGACGCCGTTCTCGGTGACGTTGATCTGCGGTTCCGCGGTGGCGGTGGCGCCGGCCGCTTCCTTCTTCAGACGGCGCTCTTCCATGTGCTTGGCGCGGTACAGCACGTAGGAGCGTGCCACGTCGTGCTCGCCCGAGCGCATCAGGGCCAGTTCAACCTGGTCTTGCACGTCTTCGATATGGAAGGTGCCGCCGGCTGGCTGGCGGCGCATCAGGGCGGCCACCACGTTCTTGGTCAGGTCTTCCACCAGTTCGCGGATGCGGGCGGAAGCCGCACCCTGGCCGCCGTTCACTGCCAGGAAGGCCTTGGTCATTGCCACGGCGATCTTGGATGGCTCGAAAGCGACCACGGCGCCGTTGCGGCGGATGATGCGGTAGTCAGCCATCTGGCTAGCGGAAACAGCGACACCGCCGGCGGTTTCGCCAGCGGAAACAGGCACTTGAGGCGCCTGCGTGGTGGAAATATCTTGAGTAGATTGCATTTATGCTCCGCGTATTCAGTATTTGTTAATGGCCACTATATCTAGTGGACCATCGAATTCTGTCCACTAATTGTAGTGACGGGATCCGGATCGTACAAGGTGAAATTTTTTCGTTTAGGCCACGTTTTCTTATTGACATTTGATATCCCCCATCACTACAGGCGATCGGCGGTGAGCGAGCACTAACACAGCTTTTTCGGTGCTGAGTGAATAAGCAATATTGCAGCGCAGCACGGTCTTGTGCGTTGGCGAAAACGCTACATGGCGCTAGGGGATTTTCGCGGCGGACCGGGATTATAGACCAATCGGGCGGCGGCTGCCCCGCCGCCGCGAACGGCTAGCCGGGGTCCTGGATGTTCAGCTTCTGCATCTGGTAGCGCAGCTGGCGGAAGCTGATGCCCAGGAGCTGGGCGGCCTGGGTGCGGTTGTAGTTGGTCTGGGCCAGGGCGCGCGTGATGATGTCGCGCTCGACCGCTTCGAGGTAGGCCGGCAGGTTGCTGGGCAGGACGTCAAACACCGGCAGCGGCGGCATGGATGGCTCGCCAGCCGGCGCAGCCTCCGGTGCCGGCGTTTCGGCCGGCTGGCCTGGCGCCGGCACTGCACCGGCAGGACTGACGGCAGGACTTGCCGCCTGGCCGGCAGCGGCACCGGCGGGGGCGGCCGGCATGGCAGGGGCAGGCACCGGCGCCGCGGCTGGCGCGGCCGGCGGCAGCGTGCCGCCCTTTAGCGCCAGGTCTTGCGCCGAAATCACACCGTCGTTGGAGAACGCCAACGCACGCTCGAGGATATTTTCCAGCTCGCGCACATTGCCCGGGAAGGAATAACCCTTCAATACCTCGAGCACGCCGGGCGCCAGCACCACCTTATGTTCAAAACTGCCCAGCCGCGCCAGGATGGCTTCGACCAGCTCGTCCAGGTCGTCGAGGCGCTCGCGCAAGGGCGCCAGGCGCAGCTCGATCACGTTCAGGCGGTAGAACAAATCCTGGCGGAACAAGCCGTCTTCCACCAGCTTTTCCAGGTTCTTGTGGGTGGCGGAGATGATCCGCACGTCGACCGGTTCTTCGGCCGTGGCGCCGATCTTGCGCACGCGCCGCTCCTGGATCGCGCGCAGCAGCTTGACCTGCATCGCCAGCGGCAGGTCAGCCACCTCGTCCAGCATCAGGGTGCCGCCGTTGGCAGCCTGGAAGAAGCCATCGCGCTCGTCGGAGGCGCCGGTGAAGGCGCCCTTGCGGTAGCCGAAGAACTCGGCCTCCATCAGGGCTTCCGGAATGGCGCCGCAGTTGACGGCAATAAAAGGTTTGTCGGCACGCGAGCTTTGGGCATGGATTTCCCGCGCCGCCAGTTCCTTGCCGCTGCCGGACTCGCCATTGATGGCAATCGGCGCCATCGACCGCGCCAGCCGGGCAATCTGGGCGCGCAAGGCCTGGATCGCGGCCGAACTGCCGCGCAGCCGGCTTTGCGGCTGGCCGCGCGCCGGGGCCGCGGCCGGGGCGCTGTCGCTCACCTTCAACGCCGACTGCACCAAGATGCGCAACTGTTCCAGCTGCACCGGCTTGCTGACGTAGTCAAAAGCGCCCGCCTTCAGCGCGACCACGGCATTTTCGGCACTGCCAAAGGCCGTCACCACGGCAATCGGGATATTCTTGCCGCTGGCCGTCACTTCGCGCACCAGTTCCAGCCCCAGGCCGTCCGGCAGGCGCATGTCGGTCAGCACCAGTTGATAATCTTTTTCGGCAAAGAGCTGGCGCGCTTGCTGAAGGGTTTCGGTGCTGTCCACGTCCAGCCCCATCTTCAGCAGGGTTATTTCCAGCAGTTCGCGCAGGTCGGCTTCATCGTCAACGACCAGGACACGTGGAGAAGTCATGTGTTTTTCGCAAATGTAATTACAAAGCGGCCGCTCGACTTGCGCTCGCCGCCCTCTGTCACGCTGTCTTCGAAACGGTGCTCGTAATCCAGCATGGCTTCGTTATTCAAACACAATTCACGCGCCAGATACAGGCCCAGGCCCGTCCCTTTGCTTGATGTTGTGTAGAACGGTTCGAACAAGTGGGCCCGCACCTGCGGCGATATGCCGGGTCCATCGTCCTGTACGTGCAGTTCCAGCGGACGCCCGGCCACCTGCACGATGAAGACGCGGATGCTGGCCGGCGTGCCGCTGGCATAGCGCACCGCATTGTTGAGCAGGTTGATCAGCACTTCGCGCAGATGCAGCGGGTCGAAGCGCACCATCACCTGGCGCATGCCGCCCAGGCACACGATTTTCCGGTCCAGCTTGTGCGTCTCGTCGAACTCCGTTTTCAACTCGTTGAGGAAGCCTTCCAGTTCCATCGGGTCATGGTGGCTCTGCGCCTTGCGCGACAGTTGCAGGATGTCTTCCACCATGCGGTTCACGCGCGCCACATTGTCGCTGATGATCTTCAGCAGGCGTTTATGCACCGGCGCCTGCAGGTCTTCCTCGAGCAGGGAATTCGCGTGGCCGATGGCCGACAGCGGGTTGCGCACTTCGTGCGCGATGCTGGCAGTCAGGCGCCCCATCGAGGCCAGCTTGAGCTGCTGCGCCTTTTCCTCGATGCTGGTCACGTCTTCCAGGAAGATCACATTGCGCTCCATCTCCAGGCCCTTGGTGTCGGCGGCAGCGAAACGCAACTTGAGGTGCAGGGCGACGTCGCGCCGCGAACTCCATGCCGCCGTGGTGTCTGCCTGCTCCGGGTCTTCGAACGGCTTGATGGTGATGAAGGCGCTGGCCTGTTCCGGCTCCCGGCGCCAGGCTTCGTAGGCGGCCGCGATCGGTTGCAGGGTGGCGCCATCGAGCACTTGCGCGGGTCCGCCCAGCATTTGCTGCGCCGCCGGGTTGCTCATATGGATGGTGCCGTCCGGCCCCACCACCAGGATGCCGTCTGCCGAATGCGCAATGACCAGGCGATTGACGGCTTGCTGCACGCCGATTTCGATGCCGCGCTGGGCCGCCAGTTCTTCCTGGCCGATCAGGCGTGCCGCCATGCGGTTCACGACCAGCACCACGGCAAACCAGGCAACTCCATACAGGCCGGCCTGCAAGACCAGCGACTCGCCGCCCGAAATGGCGAGGTAGGTGCTGTCGGCCAGCATGAACAGCGCGGCCAGCGAAGCGCTGAACAGCGACAGCACCAGTGGCGCCAGGATGGCACAACCGGCAAGCGGGAACAGGTACAGGATCGCCAGTCCGGAGCGCAAGCCGCCGGCAGCAAGGTATAGCAGCGAGATGCAGGTCAGGTCGCAAGCCACCTGCGACATCAGCTGCAGCATGAAGTGGCGGCGCCAGCGCAGGGCCAGCAACTGCATCGCAACGGCTGCCAGCAGGTAGGCGGCGCACACCTGCACCGTCAGCACCGACAGTTCATCGAACGACAGTTTGCCGGCACTGAAGTACAGCATCAATACCAGGACGATGACGATGCGGGTCGCGCCCAGCGCTTTCAGCGAGCGCCAGAAGGTGTCGCGCGAGGCGGCCGACAGGCTGTGGAGACGGGCAAACACGTTAGGGCTTAATGCGGGGTGTGCGCCGCGCAGCAGTAGTCGCGGCCGTTGGCGGGAACGTTCTCTGAGGCCGGGAAATGCACGCCGCAATGGGCGCACTGCAGCATCTTTTCCGTCGAGGGCTGCTCGGCCGCGCGCGGCTGGCGCGGCGCCGGCGCCGGGCCGCCTTGCTGCGGGCCGCCCATCTTGCGCAATTTGCTGCGGATGGCGGCAATCACCAGGATGACCAGCGCCAGCCAGAACAGGATTCGTGTCATGCCAAACCTCGATGTAAAACCACTTCCAGGACAAATCGGCTGCCGACATAAGCCAGCAGCAGGGTCGCAAAGCCCGCCAAGGTGAAGCTGAGGGCGGTCTTGCCGCGCCAGCCGCGGAAATGGCGGCCGGCCAGCAAGGCAGCGAACAGGACCCAGGACAACAGGGTGAAGACCGATTTATGGTCCCACTTGAGGGCCCGGCCAAACAATTCCTCGCTAAATACAATGCCCGACAGGACGGTCAGGCTAAGCAGCACGAAACCGAAGGCGATCAGGCGGAACAGCAGCTTTTCCATCGTCAGCAAGGCCGGCAACTGGTCCAGCGCCGCGGCGAAGAAGCCCGGGCTGTCGCTGCGCGTGTGCAGGCGCGACTCCTGCAGCGCCATCAGCACGGCATGGAAGGCGGCGATGGTCAGCGTGCTGTAGGCCAAAGTGGCAATGGCAACGTGCCAGCCCAGCATGGTGGAGCGGCCGGCAGTCGGCACCAGTGCGCCGGGGAAGCCTGCCTGCAGGGCCACTGCCAGCGCGGCCACCGGCATCACGATGCGGCGCAGGCCATCGAGCGGGAAGTTCTGGTTTTCCAGCCAGTAGGCGCCGACCGAGATCCACAGCGCCGAAGACAGCATGGTGGCAAAGCCGATACGCAGCGAGCCGGGCACCATCACGTCAACCCACAACGCCGCCCCGTGCAGCAGCCAGGCGCCGGCCGTCAGTGCGGCAATAGGCACGGATTTACGCGACGGGAGGAAACCACAGATCAGGTAAAGCAGCGTTGCTGCGAGCAGGAAGTAAGTTTGCATCCGGTAAGTTTAACACCTGAACACCATGGGGTCAGGCCAACACGCTGCGCGTGTCGCATGGCAGTGCCAGACCCCGGCTAATCCACCGCCGCCGCCCGCAGCTCGTCGTTGTGGTGGCGTTGTTGTTCTTCCATCACCAGTTGCCCCAGCTCGCGCTTGAGGGCATTGAATTCCGGCGCCGACGGGTCGCGCAGGCGCGGCATATCGACCAGGATGTCGCGCTTGACCGTGCCGGGGCGGTACGTCATGACCACGATGCGGTCAGCCAGGTAGATCGCTTCCTCGATGCTGTGGGTGACGAAGATGATGGTCTTTTTCAGCTCGGCCCAGATGCGCAGCAGCTCGTCCTGCAGGTTGCGGCGGGTCAGCGCGTCGAGCGCGCCGAACGGTTCGTCCATCAGCATGATTGGCGAATCGAGCGCCAGCACGCGGGCGATCGCCACCCGCTGCCGCATGCCGCCCGACAGGTCTTTCGGAAAGCGATGGCGGAAGTCCTGCAGCGACAGCGTCTTGAGCAGCTTGTCCACCGCGGCTTCGACCTGCGCCTTCGGCATGCCCTTGATTTCCAGCCCGAAGGCCACATTGTCGGCCACCGTCATCCACGGGAACAGGGCGTATTCCTGGAACACCATGCCGCGCTCCGGGCCCGGCTCGGCCACCAGCTTGCCATCGGCGACAATGCTGCCGCTGGTCGGCGCCGAGAATCCGGCAATGGCGTTGAGCAGCGTCGACTTGCCGCAGCCGGACGGCCCCAGCAGGCAGACGAACTGGCCGCGCGGGATGTCCAGGTTGATGTCCTGCAGCGCCACCACCGAGGCGCCGAACACCTTGCTCACGCCCTTGACTTCGATATGTGCAGCGCTCATTCAGCTCTCCAGGCCGCGATGCCAGCGCAGCAGGTGGTTGTTCAGGCGGTCCATGGCCACGTCGATCGCCAGGCCCAGCAAACCGATGGTGATCATGCCGGCGATGATCTTGTCCGACCAGAAGTACTCGCGTGCCTCGCTGATGCGAAAGCCCAGGCCGTTGTTCACCGCCACCATTTCCGCCACGATCACCACGATGAAGGCGGTACCGATGCCGATGCGCACGCCGGCCAGGATCGACGGCACGGCCGCCGGCAGGATCACGCGCAGGAACATGGTCGGGCCGGAAGCGCCCAGGTTGCGCGCCGCGCGCAGGTAGATGCCGTCGACCTGGCGCACGCCGGCGATGGTGTTGATCAGCACAGGGAAGAAGGCGCCCAGCGAAATCAGGAAGACAGCCGGCGGGTTGCCCAGTCCGAACCACAGCATCGACAGCGGGATGTAGGCAATCGGCGGCACCGGGCGGACGATCTGCACCAGCACATTGAACAGGCGGTAGGCGTGGGCGCTGGCGCCCATGGCCAGGCCAAGCGGCAGCGCCAGGCCGGCGCCGATGGCAAAGCCAAGCAGCACGCGATACATGCTGCCCAAGGCATCGTGGATCAATTCGCCCGAGAAGGCCCAGGCCAGCCAGCTGCCGTTGCCGTCATAGGGCTGCAGCGGCAGCAGGTACTCCACCCACTTGCGCGCCACCGCTTCCGGCGAGGGCAGCGCCTGCGGGTTGACCCAGCCGCGGTAGGTGACAAGATGCCAGACCAGCACCAGCGCCGCCGGCACCAGCAGGCCGACAGCGACGTCGCGCCATGCGACCTTCATTTGACGCCCAGCGATTTCTTGGCTTGCTCCAGCAGGTCAGTCTTGACCCAGTCCCTGGCGACCGGCGGCCTGCTCATCTTGCCGACGCCGGTCTTGACCATGGTGTCGGTGGTGACCTGGATGTGCTCCGGCGTCACGTCGTACGAATACGGCGAATTGCCGATCGCGTCCTGGAAATCGTCGCTGGTGATCTGGCCCTTGAATACGGTCTCGCGCACGTATTTTTCAGCGGTGGCCGGCTGGTCGATGAAGGTCTTGGTCGCCTCCACGAAGCAGCGCATGAACTTTTCGGCCAGCGGGCGGCGCTCCTTGTAGAACTTCTCGGTCATCACCATGGTCCGGATCGGCTCGCCGATCGGGGTGTTGTAGGGCTTGAGGATTTCGGTGCCGTAGCCCTTGTTGATGGCCTGCGAGGATTGTGGCTCGGACTGCATCATGGCGTCGATATGCTTGCCGAGCAGCGCCTGGTTCAGGTCCGCATAGGCCAGCAGCACGGTCTGCACGTCCTTGCCGGGCTGCTCGGAAACGGTCAGGCCGGCCTGCTGCAGCTCGGCCAGCAGCAGCACCTCCTGGATGCCGCCGCGCGTCACACCGACTTTCTTGCCCTTCAGGTCCTTGATCGATTTGAGATTCAGGTCGCTGCGGCCAACCAGGCGCGCCCCGCCCTTGGCAAAGCCGGCCACCACGTAGATCGGCGCGCTGCCGGCGCGGCCGGAGATCGCCGCCTCGGAAGCGGTGGCGCCCACATCGAGCTCGCCGGCCAGGATGGCCGACATCACGTCCAGGCCTTTGGCGAACACGCGCTCTTCGACCTTGATGCCGCACTTCGGCGCGATCTCCTTGATATAGGATACGGCGCCGTAATGGGCGAACTTCAGGTTCCCCAGCCGCACCACTTCCTGCGCCTGCGCGCTTCCAGCGGTCACCAGGCCCGCCAGCGCCACAAGGGCCGCGGCCCTGCCGATACTTTTCAGTTTCATCCAGCTCTCCTTAGTGAATAGTTGGCCTGCCCGGCCGCGCGCCCATCATACATTGAAGGCAGTGGCGCTTAAAGTGCGCTGCGTTCGCGCTGTTGCGCCAGGCGTTCCGCGCAGGGCGGATGGATTGCGAGGTAGGCGCGCTCGGCGCCGGCGGCACCGCCCAGCGCTTCCTGCACTTCGCCCAGGAGGCGCAGGGACAGGCCGTTATGTTCCAGCAGGTCGGCGGCATAGTTGTCGGCTTCGATCTCGGCCTGCTGCGGCCAATCCAGGTGCGGCGCCCGCGCTGCCATGCTCGACACCAGCCAGCCGGTGTCGCCCAGCACCAGGCCGGCCACGGCCGGCAGCATGGCTTCCTGCACCAGGCGGCGCAGCATGTGGCGCTGCTGCTGGTGGCCCAGTTCATGAGCCAGCACCGCCAGCACCGCCCCGTCGTCGGGCAGCGCCAGCACCAGGCTGTCGGTCAGGATGATGTCGCCCGAAGGCAGCGTGAAGGCGGCCGCGCCCAGCTGGCTGCTGCGAAACAGCAGGCGGTGGCGCGGCGCTCCTTCATGCGGCGCCTGCAGGCTGGCGAAGGCGGCGCTGATGCGGGCCCGGTGCGTTTCCGACAGTCCGCTGGCCTGCAGCACCTGCGCCTCCAGTTCGTGCAGCATGCCCTGGCCCAGCTGGATTTCCAGTGCCGGCGAGAAGGCCTGGGCCAGCTGGCCGGCCACGGCCGGGCGCGCCAGCTGCCACCCCGTGTACAGCGCAACGCACGCCGCCAGCGCGAGCGCGGCAAAGCGCCAGTGACGCAGGGCGCGCCGCCGGCCGGGCGCGAATAGATTGATCAAGTCTGGAACGGCCAGCGTCTGCACAAGTTCATCCATAAAATTAATTTATGAACAAGATGCACGGAGGTCGTATGTCTTGTCAAGAAGAAACTTTGTTTATTTCGCAAATTTGTGCAGGATAGTGACAATTCGTGAGAGACCGGCGGTCGGCGCCGAGGGCTGCCGCCGGCGCCGGCTCCTAAGGTAAAATGGCGGGATTTTCCGCTGATCGCAGCTCCCTCCATTAATTAGTAGGCCACCAATGCTAGACAACCTGACTACGCGCCTTGCCAAAGTCGTCAAGACGATGCGCGGCGAGGCCCGCCTGACCGAATCCAACACCGCCGACATGCTGCGCGAAGTGCGCATGGCGCTGCTGGAGGCCGACGTCGCCCTGCCGGCCGTGCGCGAATTCATCGCCAAGGTCAAGGAAAAAGCCCTCGGCGAAGAGGTGATTTCCTCGCTGACCCCGGGCCAGGCCCTGGTCGGCGTGGTGCAGCGCGAACTGGGCGCCCTGATGGGCGCCGACCTGGGTGCGGAAGCCTCCCAGCTCTCCTTCGCCCAGCAGCCGCCGGCCATTATCCTGATGGCGGGCTTGCAGGGCGTGGGTAAGACCACCACCGTCGGCAAGCTGGCCAAGTACCTGAAAGAGCAGAAGAAAAAGAAAGTGCTGACGGTATCGGCCGACGTCTATCGTCCGGCTGCTATCGCCCAGCTGCAATCGGTGACCGGCCAGGTCGGCGCCGACTTCTTCCCGTCCACCGCGCAGGACAAGCCGGTCGACATCGCGCTGGCCGCACTGGACTGGGCCAAGAAGCACCACCACGACGTGCTGATCATCGACACCGCCGGCCGCCTCGGTATCGACGAAGAGATGATGCAGGAGATCGCCGCCGTGCACGGCGCGGTCAAGCCGATCGAAACCCTGTTCGTGGTCGACGCCATGCTGGGCCAGGACGCGATCAATACCGCCAAGGCCTTCAACGACGCCCTGCCGCTGACTGGCGTGGTGCTGACCAAGCTCGATGGCGACTCGCGCGGCGGTGCGGCGCTGTCGGTGCGCCACATCACCGGCAAGCCGATCAAGTTTGCCGGCGTGTCGGAAAAACTGGACGGCCTGGAAGCGTTCGACCCGCAGCGCATGGCCAACCGCATCCTGGGCATGGGCGACATCCTGGCCCTGGTCGAGGAAGCGCAGAAAAACGTCGACGCCAAGGCTGCGGCCGACCTGGCGGCCAAGGTCAAGTCGGGCGGCAAGTTCGACATGAACGACTTCAAGGCGCAACTGGCGCAGATGAAGAAAATGGGTGGCATGTCCGGCCTGCTCGACAAGCTGCCGGCCCAGTTCCAGCAGGCGGCCGCCGGCGCCAACATGGACCAGGCGGAAAAGCAGGTGCGGCGCATGGTCGGCATCATCGACTCGATGACGCCGCAGGAACGCGCCAAGCCGGAACTGATCAAGGCGGCCCGCAAGCGCCGCATCGCGGCCGGCGCCGGCGTTCAGGTACAGGAAGTCAACCGCATGCTGACCCAGTTCGAGCAGATGCAGACCATGATGAAAAAGCTCTCCGGCGGCGGCATGATGAAGATGATGCGCTCGATGAAAGGCATGATGCCGGGCCTGCGCTGAACGGCGTTTTGCCGGTGCCGCCGCAGCCAAAGCCGCCTTCGGGCGGCTTTTTTCTTGATGTTGGCCGGTTTAACGCGTCGTTTCTCGGAAAAAACGCACAAAACACTTGCACAAGCTGCAAACCCCCGCCAATATTAGCCGTGCGATAGTATTGCGCAATTTTCCATTTGTTTGTTAAGGAGGCTCGAATATGGCAACAGCCAAGAAAGCAGCACCAGCAGCAAAGAAAGCCGCCGCCAAGCCAGCAGCAAAAAAAGCTGCTCCAGCAAAGGCAGCAGCCAAGCCAGCAGCAAAGAAAGCCGCAGCACCAGCAGCACGTAAGCCTAACGCAGCCTTCATGAAGGCGATGACACCATCGAGCGCACTGTCCGCCGTGGTCGGTTCCGCACCGCTGCCGCGTACCGAAGTGACCAAGAAAGTCTGGGACTATATCAAGAAACTGAACCTGCAGGATGCCGCGAACCGCCGCATGATCAATGCGGACGACAAGCTCAAAGCTGTCTTCGGCGGCAAGGCCCAGGTTTCCATGTTTGAAATGACCAAGCTGATTTCCGACCACCTGAAATAAGCTGCTTCCGGCTGTTGCAGCCATTCGAGGAGCCCCGACGCCACGCGCTCGGGGCTTTTATTTTTTATGCATCCACGCCTTCACCTTACCCTGTCGCTGGCCAGCCTGGCCGCCCTTGGGCCGCTGGCCTACGATGCCTTCCTGCCTGCGCTGCCTGCCGTCGGCCGGGAGTTCGGCATGTCGCTTCCCGCCGCACAATCCCTGCTGGCCGTCTATCTGGCGGCGCTGGCATCGGCCCATCTGCTGGCGGCCTGGCTCGCCAACGCGCTGGGCAAACGCGCCGTCCTCATCGCCAGCGCCCTGCTCTTTTGCGCCGGCAGCGCCGTGTGCGCGCTGGCGGCCATGCCGTGGGAGATTCAGGCCGGGCGCATCGTGCAGGGACTTGGCGCGGGCGGCGTGGCGGCCCTGCTGCCGCTGCTTCTGCGCTCCCATTCGGGCCTTACACTTCGCCTGCTGAACGAAGGCGCGATCCCGGTCCTGGCGCCGGCCATCGCTGCACTATGCGTGCTGCTTGCGAGCTGGCGCCATGCCTTCTGGCTGGCTGCGGCAGCAGGCCTGCTGGTGCTGGTCCTGCTCGCGATGGCGCCGGCCGCCAGCCACCGGGCCGGCGACAGGTTCGAGCTGGCAGGGCCGGCGGGGAGCCTGACCTTCTGGCGCTATGCTGCCTGCCACGCCTTGTGCTTTGGCGCCATGGCAGCCTGCATGGCCCATTTGCCCGTCATGGTGGCGCTCGACCTCGGGCTGGGGGCCGGACAGATCGCCGTACTGCTGGCCGCAGGCGTGCTGGCCATGCTGCTGCAGGCGTTCGGAACCGGCCAGGCGCGGCATGGCCGCGACCCGATGAGCCAGCGCGTGACTGCCGGCCAGGCCATGATGGTGTTTGGCGCAAACCTGATCGCTGGCTGGAACCTGCTGGAGAAAGGCATCGATCCCTTCTACTATCTGCTTGGCTGCTGGGCCCTGTTGTGTACCGGGTTCGCACTGTGCATGACCCCGCTGGCGGCCGGCGCCCTGAAGGCGGCGGGCGGGCATGCGCGCGCCGGCCTGTCGCTGCTGCAATTCGTCAGCCACGCCGCAGCCGCCGCTGCCATCCTGTTGACTGCCAGGGGCAATGTGGAAGACGCCGCACTCATCGCCTTCGGCAGCGCAGCACTGATGGTGATTGCGGGAGGTGCGCTGCTGCCTCTCTTCATCTGGGGCGCAGCCCCGAAAGCGCCCTAGCGAGCCGCCATGCAAGCACTGCACCGCCTTGCCATTCCGCTCGCCAGCCTGACGGCATTAGGCTTGCTGGCATCCGACCTGTACCTGCCGGCCATCCCGGTGATGGCGGCGGAGCTCGGTGCATCGATCCCTTCCGCGCAGGCCACCATGGCGCTGTTCATGGCGGCGCTGGCCCTGTCGCAACTGGCTTGGGGCTGGGCGGCGGACCATTTCGGCGACCGCCGCACCGTCATGGCCGGCACGCTGATGCTCGGCGGCGGCAGCCTGGTGTGCGCGCTGGCGCCGGGCATCGCATGGATGCTGGCGGGGCGGCTGCTGCAAGGACTGGGCGCGGGCGCTGCCACCGTCGCCGTGCCCGCTCTGATACGGCGGCGCTTCAACGAGGCCGACGCGGTGAAGGCGCTGGCCATCGTCGCCATGGCTGAGTCCACCATCCCCGCCCTGGGACCGGTGGCCGGCGCTGCCATCGTGCTGTACGCCGACTGGCGCACCACCTTCTGGCTGATCGCCGCGCTGTCGCTCCTGCTGCTGCCGCTGGTGGCGCGCATTATCGGCCGCGCACCGCACGCCGCCCTGGCAACTGCGCCCAGCCGGCGCGGCTATGCCCCGCTGCTGCGCAACCGCCTCTACCTGCGCTACGCCCTGAGCTACGCCTTCATGTTCGGCGCCCTGCTGATGTACGTGGCCAGCGCACCGCTGCTGGTCACGCATACCCTCGGGCTGGGGATCGAAGCCTTCGCCGTTCTGCAGATGTGCGGCGTGCTGGCCTTCATGGTTGGCGCCTCCGCGGCGGTCAGGCTGGTAAAACAGCTGGGCCGGCAATGGCTGGTGCGCAGCGGCACCCTGCTGCAGTTCCTGGCTGGCGCCGGCCTGATGGGAATGGCCCTGGCGGGGCTGGCGGGCACGCGCGGCCTGATAGTGCTGGCCGTGCTGGCGGCGCTGTTCTGCGGCGGGCTTGGCCTGCGCGGCCCCGCCACCATGGGCGGCGCGCTGCACGCGGCCGGGGAAGATGCCGGCAAAGGCGCCGGCCTGCTGATGTTTCTCGCCTTTGCCTGCGTCGCAGGCGCCACGCAACTGGTGGCGCCTTTCCTGCATCACGGACTGATGCCGCTGGGCGTGCTGCTGTTCGCGATGGTCACTGCCAGCGCGCTGCTGCTGCCCCGCGCTACTTGCTGAACGCAATACTCTTGATGAACTGGAAGCGTTCATCGTCGCCAGGCCCGGCGACACGGCCCGCATTACGCTCAGTGGCAATCGTCGCGCTGACAGCCTTGCCCTTCAGCTTGGGATTCAGCGTCATGTATTCGCCTTCTCCAGCCTCGACGAACCAGTCGCCGCACTGGCCGGCGCAATAGGCCCGGATTTCCTTGCCCTGCGCCGACAGGATGGTCACAGACATGTCGTCACCGCCGCCGCCGTCGACCAGCTTGCCCTTTACCTGCTGGCCGGGAGCTGCCGCCGCACTGCCGGCCAGCGCCAGGCCGGCCAGTATGATTACAAACTTCTTGGGGAACATGGTCATCATCGCTTCACAGCTTCCATTTATTCCACGCGGCCAGCACCGCGTTCGGATATTCGGGACGGCCACGGCTGCCGTTGTAGCGGCCGAGGGCGAGGTAGAGGTTGCCCTGCTCCATATCGATATACATGCGCAGGATCGAGCAGCCATAGCGCAGGTTGGTCTGCATGTTGAACAGCTTGGAGCGGTCGCGGTCGCCGATCACATTGGTCCAGAACGGCATCACCTGCATATAGCCGCGCGCGCCGACAATCGACACCGCGTATTTGCGGTAGGCCGACTCTACCTGGATCAGCCCCAGCACCAGGCCCGGGTCGAGGCCGGCGCGGCGCGCCTCGTACCAGGCGGTTTCGAGGAACTCGCGGCGGGTGAATTCGTCCGGCAGCCTGCGCTTCAGGCGGTCCGACATGGCGGCGTACCAGGTATCGTACTGCGCACGGTCGGCGGGATTGGAAAACACCGGCTTGGGCGGCCGGGCATCCATGATGGCGTTGGACAGCGCCACCCGCACGCCGTCGGCCAGCGCCTCCTCCTTCTGGTTGCCGGCGAAGCCGAACGGCGCGCACAGCACGCCGCCGGCAAATGCCAGCGTATGCCACCAGCGCAGCGGGCGCGCCCACCAGCGGCGGCGGTCGCGTCCCTGCTTCGGCGATCGCCAAGCCATGGCGATCACTTCTGGATTTTGCCCTTGATGAAGGCCAGGGCATCGGCCACGGGCACGGCAGTCGCTTCGGTATCGCGGCGGCCCTGGTATTCCAGGTTGCCTTCCTTCAGGCCTCGCTCGCCGATCACCACGCGGTGCGGCACGCCGATCAGTTCCCAGTCGGCGAACATGGCACCCGGACGCTGGCCACGGTCGTCCAGGATGACGTCGATGCCCGCTTCCAGTGCCGCGTTGTACAGCTTCTCGGTTTCCGCCTTGACCAGTTCGGAGCGGTCCATGCCCATCGGGCACAGCACCAGTTCGAACGGCGCCAGGGAAGTCGGCCAGATGATGCCCTTGTCGTCGAAGTTCTGCTCGATGGCGGCGCCCAGGATGCGGGTGATGCCGATGCCGTAGCAGCCCATTTGCAGCGGGGCCGGCTTCTGGTTTTCGTCCAGGAAGGTGGCCTGCATCGATTCGGAATATGCGGTGCCCAGCTGGAACACGTGGCCCACTTCGATGCCGCGCTCGATCGCCAGCACGCCCTTGCCGTCCGGCGAGGCATCGCCTTCGACCACATTGCGCAGGTCGGCCACGATGGCCGGTTCAGCCACGTCGCGGCCCCAGTTGGCGCCGGTGAAGTGGTAATCCTCTTCGTTGGCGCCGGTCACGAAGTCCGACATCAGCGCCACGGTGCGGTCAGCCACCACGGTCACGGCACCCTTGGTGCCGATCGGGCCCAGGTAGCCAGGCTTGCAGCCGTAGATTTCCAGGATTTCGGCTTCGGTCGAGAAGCGGTTCTGCGCCAGGCCCGGCACCTTGCTGGCCTTGATCTCGTTCAGTTCATGGTCGCCGCGCAGCAGCAGCATGAAGTGCTGCTTGGTGCCGTCTTCTTTGTCGGCCGTCAGGGCGATGGTCTTGACGGTCTGTTTCAGGTCGATGCCCAGCAGCTTGGCCACGTCTTCGCATTTGGCAGCCTTCGGGGTCGAAGTCTTGGCCAGTGCAGCGCCGGCAGCGGCGCGGGTGCCGGTAGCGACGGCTTCCGCCGCTTCCATATTGGCCGCGTAGTCGGAGGTCGGGCAGTACACCAGCGCATCTTCGCCGGTGGAGGCGATCACGTGGAATTCATGCGAGCCGGTGCCGCCGATGGCGCCGTTGTCGGCCGCCACCGCGCGGAACTTCAGGCCGAAACGGGTGAAGATGCGGGTGTAGGCGTCGAACATGATCTTGTACGACTTTTGCATGCCTTCCAGGTCGCGATCGAAGGAATAGGCATCCTTCATGGTGAACTCGCGGCCGCGCATCAGGCCAAAACGTGGGCGGCGTTCGTCGCGGAACTTGGTCTGGATGTGGTAAAAATTCAACGGAATCTGGCGGTAGGATTTGATCTCGCTGCGCACGACATCGGTAATCACCTCCTCGGAAGTCGGCTGGATCGCAAAGTCGCGGCCATGGCGGTCTTTGACGCGCAGCAGCTCCGGACCCATCTTGTCCCAGCGGCCGGTTTCCTGCCACAGTTCCGCAGGCTGTACCAGAGGCATCAGCAGCTCAATGGCCCCGGCATTATTCATTTCTTCGCGAACGATCGCTTCGACTTTCCGGATCACTTTCAGGCCCATTGGCATATAGGTATAAATGCCGGAACCGAGGCGTTTGATCATGCCCGCGCGCATCATCAACTGGTGGCTGACGATCTCCGCGTCAGATGGAGCTTCCTTGAGGGTTGAAATAAAAAAGCGAGATGCACGCATATCGGTGAATTCTTTTTAAAAAGAGAGAGTTATAATCGACCTAATTTTAAAGGATTAGCTGGCCCGATGCGTCCAAACTTTATACAAAGAGCGCTATTGCAGTTGGATTTGTAGTCAAAAATATAAGAGGACGCCTCGGCCACAGAAAGTTTGAGGTGCAATATGCTCGATCGTGAAGGGTTTCGCCCCAACGTCGGCATCATCCTGCTCAACTCGCATAACGAGGTGTGGTGGGGCAAACGGGTGCGCGAGCACTCGTGGCAGTTCCCGCAAGGCGGGATCAAGTATGGTGAAACGCCGGAGCAAGCAATGTATCGCGAGCTCGAAGAGGAAATCGGACTGCGTCCGGAGCACGTCAAGATCATCGGCCGCACGCGCGACTGGTTGCGGTATGAGGTGCCGGATCACTTCATCAAGCGGGAAATCCGCGGCCATTACCGTGGCCAGAAGCAGATCTGGTTCCTGTTGCGCATGTGCGCGCGCGACAACGACGTGAACCTGCGCTTGACCGACCATCCCGAGTTCGACGCCTGGCGTTGGCACGATTACTGGGTGCCGCTCGACGTGGTGATCGAATTCAAGCGCGAAGTCTACCAGCGCGCCTTGCAGGAGCTGTCGCGCTTCCTGACCTGGCCGGCGCATGGCGACCGCCGCCACTCCTCGCGCTACCTGCGCCAGCCGCACGGCCAGCGCGGACAGCGCAGCGGCGACAAGCCGCAGCAGCCGGCGGTGACGCCGCCGCCAACGGAACTGGTGACCAAGGAATGAAGAAGCTGCCCGCCAGGGCGGCTTTTTTTACGGCTGGCGCAAGGCCCAGCGCTGCGACACGTAGTCGATCACCAGCACCTTGCCCAGCAAGTGGTGCAAGCCCACCACGCCCGCCAGGGGTTCCGCAGGCTCGAATCCCAGGCCTTCGCAATATCCCCCCTGGAAGCGTTGAAGCTTGACGCTGTCGCCGATCTCCAGCGCGCGCGCCACCGTGCCCATGACACATGGCAGCTGGCGCCCGAACGCATTGGCCGAAAAGCGCCGCTCGTCGCGCAGCGGCGCGCCGCCTGTCAGGCCCTCCCATGCCTGCGCCGAATGGCCATTGATGCCGAAGGCGGCCGAGCCAGTGTCCAGCAGCGCCGCTTGCGGTGCCCCGCCTGCCACGCGCACCGTGACCAGCGGATGGCCTCCTGCCCCGCCCCAGCGCGCATAACGCATGGCTTGCGCATCCGGCGCGTCCTCCAGCACCGCACGCTGCGTCCAGCGGTAGCGGGCGCCCGCCAGATCGAGCTCTAGCGTGCCCTGTTCGAAGAACTCGTTGCCTATCGTGGCAATCAGGTCGCTGCTGCACCCCTGCTCCAGCAAGGCCAGATTGGCGGCATCCGCGCTGACGGTGCGGTGCAGCCCGGCCAGTTCAATCGCTACCTCCTTGCGCGGGCCGCCCCCCTTGCCTTTGCTGTGCCAGATGACGGCGTTGGGAGCGCCGGTGTCGAGCTGCGCGTAACAGTCGACTCCCTCGACCTTCACGGGCAGCACGATGGCTGCAGGCACTTTGGGCGCGCCTTCGTACAGCGCATGGTCGACAAAGAAAAACGGCAAGAATCCCGGCATTATCAAAAAAGCAGCAACCAAAGGGCCGCAGGGTACACGTTTGCGCGGCAAGGTACAATGGCGGGATGTTTACGCCGTCTTCCCATGACGTTCGCCGCTTCTTCTGCGACGTCTACCGCAAAGCCAACGCCAACGACATCATGGATCCGATCGAGCTGATCGCCCGCGACTGGATCATGGCGCACCCCGAGTACCACGACCAGCTGAAGGATGTGGAAGCGGCCATCGCGCGCGACTACTCGGTCGAGGGCAGCGAGGCCAACCCCTTCCTGCACCTGTCGATGCACCTGTCGATCACCGAGCAGCTGTCGATCGACCAGCCGCGCGGCATCCGCGAAGCCTTCGTGGGCCTGGCGCGCAAGCTCGGCACCGAACATGCAGCCCACCACGAAATCATGGAGTGCCTGGGCGAGATGATTTGGAACTCCCAGCGCCGCGGCGTGCCGCCGGACGGCGCCGCCTACGTCGAAGCGGTCAAGCGCCGGATTTGAGGACCAGGCGCGCGGCGCCCGCCAGGCCGAATCCTGCTGCCAGCAGCAGCGCATAGCGCAGCTCTGACATGGTGTGCGTCAGCAGCCACACAATGACAGCCAATACCAGCATGATTCCCGCAGTAGCAAACAGTCCCAGGGCGGCACGGTGCCGGCTTACCGTCCGCGTCTGCCATACGGCCAGGGCCGCCAGGCAGAAGGCGGTAAGGTAAGCCATCACGTCTCGTCGACACGAATGATAGGCAGATGCCAGATCAGGGCGAACACCAGCGGACTGGCGACTGCCGCGAAGATCACCGCGCGCACCAAGTGGTCCGACCCTGCCGCCAGGGCCGGACCGACATTGATCAGCCAGGGGAGCGCGGCCGCCAGCAAGGCTTGCCACTTGCGCCCCAGACGGGCGATCAGGCACAGCATCAGCACTGCCACGCCGGCCAGCAGTGCAGTAAGCAAGTACACCATCTCTTGGCACCTCCGCGATTTCCGATACGGCCATCATAGACCAATAGTTCTAGCCGGAAACTATCCAAAAATCGCGCAAGGCCAAATATTCAGGCCGGCTTGCGGAACACGCAATAGCCGCCTGCCAGGCGCGTATGCGGCGCCGCGGCCAGATGCCCATCTGACAGCAGGTGGATGCAGGAGCCTGCGCATAGTTCCAGGTGCGCCAGCATTTCGGGCAGCGTCGCATCGGCGGCAAAGTCTTGCCACGCAGCGCCGGCGCCTGGACCGCCGCGCGGCGCAACCACGGCATGGCTGGAGCCAAAGGCTGACGCCAGCCGCAGCGCCAATCCCGCCAGGGCGGCGCGGCTGCCCACGCGCTGCAGCACGCATGGCCAGCAGAAGGCGTCATCGCGCAGTTCGATGGCCACCATATGCCGGCTGGCCTGGCGCACGCTGGCCGGCAATCCGCCCACCCGGCCCAGCGCCTTGTCAACGCGCCGCAGCAAGCCGCGCGGCGGCAGCGCATGGCTGACGTAGATTGTCGAAGTTTCCATGTTCATTTCCTCCAAGAATCTTGCCTTCCTTCAGCATAGACCATGGATGCCACATAGAAACTATCCAATCATTGCAGCCGCAGCCCCGCCTTGATTAATGGCAAATCGGTATAGCGCTTGCCGGTGGCGGCGAACAAGGCATTGGCCAGCGCCGGCGCCAGCGGGCCGACCGCTTCCTCGCCGACACCACCGGGCGCCTCGTTGCTGTCGATGATCACGACTTTCATTTCCGGGGTTTCAGCCAGCGACAGCAGCTTGTAATCGGTGAAATTCGACTGCTCCACCGCGCCGTCCCTGACCGTGATTTCGCCGTAGAAGGCTGCGGTCAATGCGAAGATGACGCCGCCCTCGACCTGTCCGCGCACATTGCGTGGGTTGACCGCGATGCCGCAATCGAGCACCGTGGTGACGCGATGCAGTTTGACGCGCGACTCCGCGTCAACCGACAGCTCGACCACCTGGCCGATATACGTTCCGTTGGCCCAGGTAAAGGCCATGCCGCGGTGGCGGCCAGCCGGCGCGCCTGCCCGCCAGCCGGAACTTGCTTCCAGCCGGTCCAACAAGGCACGCTCGCGGCTGCCGGGTTTCATCAGGCTGCGCCGGTAATCGAGCGGATCCTGGCTGGCGCGCAGTGCCAGTTCGTCCACGAAGGACTCGCTGGCAAAGATGTTCTGCGATGCTGCAACCGCGCGCCAATAGCCAAGGGGCACACCGGCATCGACAGTATTGGTGCGGTGGACGAAGCCGGGCAGCCCATAGTAGCGCGTAAGCAGCACGCCGACTGCGCTGCGGTCGAATGGTTTGGCGTACTGCTTGTCCGCGCCGAAGCGCGAATAGCTGAACAAGGTATCGCTGGCGCTGTCCATGCGCACCGCCGTCACCGCACCTGTGGCGTCAAAGCCGGCGCGCAGGCGCAGCACTGCCGCCGGGCGATGGTAGCCGTGGCGCATATCTTCTTCGCGGCTCCACAGCAGCTTGACCGGCACACCGGCCTCCTTCGCGACCAGGGCTGCCTGCACCGCGAAGTCGGCTTCGATGCGGCGGCCGAAACCGCCGCCACTGAGCGTGGTGTTGATCGTTACGGCTTCCGGCGCGATGCCAAGCGCCTGGGAGACGTAGGTGCGGGCAGTGTCCTGTGCCTGCGTCGGCAGCCACAGCTCCGCCTTGCCGTTCCCGACGCTGGCGGTGCCGTTCATCGGCTCCATCGTGGCATGCGCCAGCAGGGGCACGGTGTATGTCCGTTCCAGCCAGGCAGTCGCCTTGGCCAGACCGGCATCGTGTGCGGCATTGATGTCTTCCGCCTTGCCATTGCGCGGCACCACCAGGTCGCCCTCTTTCTGCACGGCCTCGCGCAGCATGTCGCGGTAAGGTGCGCTGGAGTGCCTGCTGGCGGCCGCAAGATCCCATTGCGGCTTGAGTGCATTGAGTGCCTGCTGCGCGCGCCAATAGCTGTCGGCCACGACTGCCACCGCATCGGGCAGCCGCACCACTTTTTTCACGCCGCGCCTTGCCAGGGCCGGCTGCGGATCGAGCGCTGCCAGCTTGCCGCCGAAATGCGGGCACTGCAGGATGGCGGCATGCAGCATGCCGGGCAGTTTCACGTCGATGCCATACACCGCGCTGCCATCGGTCTTGGCGGGCAGGTCAAGGCGCGCAACGTCCTTGCCCATATGGCGCCAGCGCTCCTTCGGCATCAGCGGGGGATCGGCCGGCACCGGCTGCGCCGCCGCCTGCTGCACCAGTTTCGCGTATGGCAGCTTACGGCCGGTAGGCTTGTGCAGCACGACGCCGAAGTGGGTATCGCATTCGGCCAGCGGGACTTTCCACTGCGCCGCCGCCGCGCCCACCAGCATGGCGCGCGCCTGGGCGCCGGCCTTGCGCAGCTGCGGGAACTGGCGCGCCACGCCGCCGCTGCCATAGGTCGCATATTCGCCCCAGCCGGCGTTGATGAACTGCTTTTCGAGCGGCGCCATTTCGATGCGCACGGTGTTCCAGTCCAGGTCCATTTCATCGGCCAGCAACTGGGCGATCGCGGTACCGGTGCCCTGCCCTATTTCGCTGGTATTGGAGAGGATGGTGACGCTGCCATCGGGCGCAATGCGCACCCAGCCGGGCGGGGGTGGCGGCGCAGCGGCGGCGACCGCAGCGGAGGACTGCCCTGCCGCTTGCAAGCCCGGACCGACGGCGACCAGCAGCCCGCCGGCGGCAAGCGTCTTCAGGAAATCGCGACGGTTGCTCATGCCAGCTCCTCCAGCGTCATGCCAGCCGCCCGCCTGATCGCCCGCCGCACGCGCGGATAGGTGCCGCAGCGGCACAGGTTCGTCATGGCTTGTTCGATCTGCGCATCGGTCGGCCTGGGGTATGATTTGAGCAGCGCGGCCGCCGCCATCAGCATGCCCGACTGACAGTAGCCGCACTGCGGCACCTGCTCCGCGATCCAGGCCTGCTGCAGGGCATGCGAGCGGTCCGGCGCGAGCGCCTCGATGGTGCGCACCTTGCCCTTGCCGACCGCGCTGACCGGCATCACGCAGCTTCGTACCACCTGCCCGTCGATATGTACCGTGCAGGCGCCGCAAACGCCGGCGCCGCAACCATACTTGGTACCGGTCAGCCCCAGCGTATCGCGCAGCACCCACAGCAGCGGCGTATCGCCCTCGACGTCGGCGCTCCGGGCCGCGCCATTGATATTCAGTTTGTAGGCCATTGTCTCCCCCATAAGGTGGGGGAAGCTTAACAGCGACGCCGCTGCGTGGATTACCGGTGTGACGAAAGCGGCTAACCGTGGTTTGAAAAAAAAAGCCCGCACATGGCGGGCTTCTCTTCAAGCGGCGCTGGTTCAGCGCTTCAGGACCAGCGAACCTGGCAGCGAGTGCAGGTAGGCGGCGATATCCTGAATGTCCTTGTTGGTCAGTGGCTTGACCTGGCCGGTCATGATCGCGTTGGAGCGGCCGTTCGGTGCATCGCCGCGCTTGTAAGCGATCAGCGCGTGCGCCAGGTAGTCCTTGTGCTGGCCCGCCAGCTTTGGATAGCTCGGGTCGATCGGGGTGTTGTAGTCCTTGCCGTGGCAGGCGGCGCAGCTGTATTTGTCAGCCAGAGCCTTGCCGTTTTCGATGTTGCCGCCAGCCAGGGCGCTGAACGAAACCGCGGAGCAGAACAGAGCAATAATCAGTTTTTTCATGGTTCAGGGCCTTATTTCTGCTGGGAGTAGAACGCGGCGATGTCGGCGATGTCCTGGTCGGACAGGCTGACCGCGATGCCCTTCATGGACGGATGCTTGCGCTCACCCTTCTGGTAGCCCTTGAGCGCGTTTTCAATGTACTTGGCAGATTGGCCGCCGATCATCGGCACCTGGAAAACTTCGGGGAAAGTCGCTTTGTAACCTGGAATTGCATGGCAACCGATGCACATCTCGATCTTGCCTTTTGCGTTCTTGGCGTCGCCGACGATGTCCGCGGCTACGGCTGCCTGCGCAACTGCGGTCAGCGCGAGGAGTGCGAAGATTTTTTTCATAGGTGTGGGCTTTAGTCAGTTGAAATCGGACACTGCATTGCGCAACAAAACCGCTCCTTTGCGCCCTCAACCTGCGATTTTACCTTAGAAGTTGGCCAATCGTCCATAAGACGGAACAAGCAACAGCGGGAAACTGTGGTTTGCCAGGGCTTGTCATTACAGCAAGCCCTGGCTGAACCTTAATAGCCGGCCGGATAGCTGGCAGTCGCGCTCATGGCAACCGGCTGCCCGACCCCGCTTGCCGAGCTGGCCAGGTCATTCATCGGGAAGAACAGTTGCGCCGCCGCCGGCAAGTTGTAGGCCGCCACCTGGGCTTCTGCGCCGGCACTGACCGTAATACCCCACAGCTTGAACACCGGACGCATGTCACGGCCAATCAGGAAAGAGCTTGAGATCAGCATGAAGTCGTTGCCGTCCATATTGGATGGGTAGCTGGTATAAGTGCCAAAGCCATAGCTGGCTGCCACGCTGGCCCATTTGCCCGAATTGGCGCTCATATTGCGGTCCAGCAGGTACTGCAGGGTGAACAGTTCCCAGCCGTCGACGTAGCTGCTGTTGTAGTAGCGCGCGTATTCCACCAACTGGCGATAGAACATGATGCGTGCCGAATTGTTCGCCGCATAGCTCGCATCGGACCAGGTGCTCTGGTACATGGCAGAGACCGGGTCAGCCGCAGCCAGCGCTGTCTTCATGGACGTGAAGACGGCGAAACCGACATCGGTGCGCGCCTTGAGCGGCGCAGCCTGGCCGGCAGGCGACTGATTGAACTTGATCATCTTATGTGTCGGGAAGATGTTGTTCGACACCTCAGTTGACCGGTCATCGTAGATCTTCATGCGGCCAACCTGGAGATTGTGGCCAATCTCGTGCGATTCGCCCCAGCCAAGCGGATCGAATGGCCAATCCTGGTCGTAAGGATTGCCGGAACAGCCGTTGCCGCACGCGGCATGCGCATCAACGATCACGTTCTGCATGGTGTCGCGGCGGTGCTGCGTGCCGCTGCAATCCCAGCCCAGGCTGTCGCATTTGGCCTTGGCGCTTGGCGCCAGGCTAAGGAAACCGCTCGACGCGTTAAAGCCGGCCAGCTCGTAGGTGTCCTTGATGGTGTACTTGAAAGTGTAGTCCGCCAGTCGCGACATATTGCCCTGGTAGTTGGCGATGGTCTGCTTGAACTTGTCCTTTTGTGACTGTACGGTCAGGGTGTCGGTGGCGAAGGCGATCCAATTGGTTGGCGTGGTGTTGAAGGCATCCCGGAAGCTCGCGACTTGTACCGGATCGTAGGCGTCGCGCAGGATAGGGTGCGTGATCACGCCGTCCACCTTCACACTGACCGACTGCTCGCCTGCCTTCGGCGCGTCGATGAACAGGATCAGCGGGCCGCCGTAAGGGCTGGTGATCGTCACCGGCTTGTTCGGTTGCAGCGCAAAGCGTTGCGAGCTGATTTGCGACGGCCGGTCGTAGGTGTTGAAGACGCGGGTGGTGTCGCGCAGCATATTCACGCCGAAGCGAACCGTGTTGCTGCCACCGTCAGTTCGGGTCAGCGTCACTTTGGTGCCGGGCATGACGTACAGGCCCGTCATATATTGCTTGCTGCCGCTGGCCGGCAGGCCCGTCGTGACAGTGCTGGAAATGACCGGAGTACCAGCCGGGAACATGTCCGAGAAGTTGCCCAGGTTCTTCGCAACAGTGGTGAAGCTGCGGTTGTTCATCACCGTCATATCGGAGAACAGGCCACGGAAGAAGTCCTGCCGGTTGCCAGTTTTGGTCATCGGGTACGACAAGGCCGCACGGTACTTGTCGCCCAGCAGGACCAGCAGCTTCTCCATCTGGTAGCCGGCTTGCGCAAACAGCGGGGCATCCGGGTCATCCAGCCGCTGGACCACCTCCCGCACCTCGCTGACCGGACTGCCGAATTCGGCCATGTAAGCGGTGTCGCCCGAGCAGTCGATGCGGCCGCCCGTGCCGCATCCGCTCCAGCTGGTGCTAAAGCTGTTCTGGTTCAGGCGATTGAGCAGCGCCTGGAATTTCGACAGCTGCGGCGACACGGCAGGCAAGGCTGCAGGATCGAAAGACAACAGGCCCTGGCGCGCCCAGTAATTGGTTTGCTGGCTGAGGCCGAAGTAGTTCAGCATGCGGGCCGACAGGTCGTCGTTGTCGCGATAGTGGTGCAGGTACAGCACTGGAATGCCGCGCTTTTGGGCATCGCTCACTGCTTGCATGACGGCCGCGCCGTCGTAAGCGCCCGCCCCCTGCTCGCGGCCAATCACCAGCAGGTCGGCGTTCTGCAGGCAGCCGGCCAGCGCCGCGCCGTCGCACACATTGTCATTTTGGTTTGCACCAGCTGCCAGGCCGTTGACGGTGGCCGTGGGAGACTTGGCAAAGAACCAGTCGCGCACTTTTTTCTCATGCGGGAACCAGTAGGTTTCAGTGCCGGGAAGATGGGCGGTAACGACTTTCATGTTGGCCAGGTCGGTACGTGCAGTCAGCCAGGACACGACATTGACCATGAACTGGTCCATGTTTGCATTGCCCGGCACACCCAGCGGATTGCCGCCAAATGCGGAATAGCGCGCCTTGCCATCCAATGAATAGCCGGCAACCGCCAGGGTCGCATTGCTGCCAGCCGACTTGCTGCCGTAGTTCCAGTTGGACGGCAGGATGACGTGGTTGCGCGCGCTGTCCTTCACGCCAAAGGTCGAGGAATCCCAGCTTGGGTCCCAGTCGATCAGGCCGACACTGGAAGCGCTGCGGCTGCCGTCCGGGTTGAGCTTGAAGAGTGCCTGCTTGACCTCGCCGAACTTGGCCGCCTGGCCCGATATCAGTGCCAGCGCTGCTTGCATGACTTCCTCGGTGCTGGCGTATTGGGCATCGCCCGCTACCAGCGCAGCGCTGACGCCGGTCTGCGGCCCCGTCTGGCCGCCCGGCGGAGTGCCAGGCTGGGTGCCCGGAGTGGCAGGCTGGCCAGCCGCAGGACCGACACTGCCGGATGAATTCGCGCCCTCTGTGGAGCCGCCGCCACAACCGGCAAGGAGCAGGTACAAGCCGGCCACAGGGATCAAATGGAGAAAGTTCTTTTTCACGCCCATCCTTTTTTATGGAATATCAGCAGTCAAACAAATGATTGCCTTATGGAAATATTGCAAAGTATATCGCATAAATTCCTGGATTATTCCGGGCGCCCCCAATATTTTAGTAATTTTTCAAGTTGCCGCGCATTTAGCAACAATTGGCCAAACTTTGACGAAGATGGGTGGTGATCGCGGCCCAGGAAAGAAGCCGAAACCGTGCGCCATTTCCGCCAAAGCCGGCGGCCGATAATATTGATATATTCAAGACATTCAAATTGACGATTAAATAACTTGCAAAGTAATAAATAGGAATTAATCCAATTGCATCGAACATCCCTGCGGCGGCCCCCTCCGGATGCGGCTCTGGCATATACTTCCGTTGATCTCCTCTTCCGGAAGTTTTTATATGCAAGCACCGCAACGATTTGAAGGCTCCGACAACTACGTCGCCACCAATGACCTGAAACTGGCCGTCAACGCCGCCCTGACCCTACAGCGCCCCCTGCTGATCAAAGGCGAACCGGGCACCGGCAAGACCATGCTGGCCGAAGAAGTCGCTGCCGCCCTCGATATGCCGCTGATGCAGTGGCATATCAAATCCACCACCAAGGCCCAGCAAGGCCTGTACGAATACGACGCCGTGTCGCGCCTGCGCGACTCCCAGCTAGGCGATGAGCGCGTGCGCGACATCCACAACTACATCGTCAAAGGCGTGCTGTGGCAAGCCTTCACCGCACCGGAACCGGTGGTGCTGCTGATCGACGAGATCGACAAGGCCGACATCGAATTCCCGAACGACCTGCTGCGCGAACTGGACCGCATGGAGTTCTACGTCTACGAAACGCGCGAGATGGTGACAGCCAAGCACCGCCCGCTGGTGATCATCACCTCCAACAACGAGAAAGAGCTGCCGGACGCCTTCCTGCGCCGCTGCTTCTTCCACTACATCAAATTCCCGGACAAGGACACGATGGAAGCCATCGTCAAGGTCCACTACCCGCACCTGAAGCAGGAACTGCTGGCCACCGCCCTGCAAACCTTCTACGAAGTGCGCGACGTGCCGGGCCTGAAGAAAAAGCCATCCACCAGCGAATTCCTCGACTGGCTGAAGCTGTTGATGGCCGAAGACATCCCGCCGGAAGTCCTGCGCGGCAAGGACCAGAAAGCCGCCGTACCGCCGCTGCACGGCGCCCTGCTGAAAAACGAGCAGGACGTACACCTGTTCGAACGCCTGGTGTTCATGTCGAGGACCAACCGCTGATGGAAGCCCCAACCCCGGTCACGCTGGAGGCCAACGGCCTGCGCCTGGAGCCGCTCGGCCCGCAGCACGCCGGCGCCCTGAGCGAAGCCGCGCAGGACGGTGAACTGTGGAAGCTGCGCATCACCTCGGTGCCCGAGCCGCACAACGTGGCGGCCTACATCGCCACCGCGCTGGACATGCGGCCATCGCGCCTCGCCTTCGCCGTGATCGAAAACGCCACCGGCCGGGTGCTGGGCACCACCAGCTACCACGACATCGTACCGGCCATCGACCGCGCAGAAATCGGCTACACCTGGTACCGCCGCAGCGTGCAGCGCACCCACGTGAACACCACCTGCAAGCTGCTGTTGCTGACCCACGCCTTCGAAACGCTGGGCTGCGCCGTGGTCGGCTTCCGCACCGATAACTTCAACCACGCCTCGCAAGCGGCCATCGAACGCCTGGGCGCCAAAAAGGATGGCGTCATCCGCCACCATGCGGTGCGCCGCGACGGCACGGTGCGCGACACCGTCATGTACAGCATCGTGCGCGGCGAATGGCCGGAAGTGAAAGCGCAGTTGCGCTACCTGCTGGCGCGCAGGGAGATGGCATGCTGATCGATTTCTTCTTCACGCTGAAAGAGGCCAAGATCCCCGTCACGATCAAGGAATTCCTCACCTTGCTGGAAGCCATGCAAAAACAGGTGCTGCAACCGTCGCTGGACGACTTCTACTACATGAGCCGCCTGTGCCTGGTGAAAGACGAGGCCAACTACGACAAGTTCGACCGCGCCTTCGGCCAGTACTTCAAAGGCATCAACGCCGTCTTCGACACCACCAAGGAGATCCCGCTCGACTGGCTGGTACAGCGCATGAAGCGCGAGCTCACGCCCGAGCAGATCGCCGCGCTGGAGAAATTCGGTTACGACAAGCTGATGGACCGCCTGAACGAGCTGCTCAAAGAGCAGAAGGAACGCCACGAAGGCGGCAATAAATGGATCGGCAGCGGCGGCACCTCCCCGTTCGGCAACGGCGGCACCAATCCGGAAGGCATCCGCATCGGCGGCAAAGGCGGCAACCGCACGGCAGTGAAAGTGTGGGAGCAGCGCACTTACAAGGATTACGACGGCGACCGCGAGCTGGGCACGCGCAACATCAAGGTCGCCCTGCGCCGCCTGCGCAAGTTCGCGCGCCAAGGCGCGGCGGAAGAACTGGCGCTGGACCAGACCATCCGCGCCACCGCCAACAACGCCGGCTACCTTGACATCAAGATGCAGCCCGAGCGCCGCAACAACGTCAAGGTGCTGATGCTGATGGACGTGGGCGGCACGATGGACGACCATATCGAACGCGCAGAAGAACTGTTCTCAGCCGCCAAGACGGAATTCAAGAACATGGAGTTCTACTACTTCCACAACTGCGTGTACGACTACCTGTGGCGCAGCAACCGGCGCCGCAATGCCGAACGCTTCGCCACCTGGGACGTGCTGCGCAAGTACCCGCCCGACACCAAACTGATTTTCGTCGGCGACGCCACCATGAGTCCCTACGAAGTGCTGCAGCCGGGCGGCTCGGTCGAATACAACAACGAAGAAGCCGGCGCCGAATGGCTGGGCCGTTTCACCTCCCACTTCCCCAAATTCGTCTGGCTCAACCCCGAGCCGGAAGGGTTATGGCAATACCGCCAATCGATCACCGTGATCCGCCAGGTCATGCAGAACCGCATGTTCCCCATCACGATCGAAGGCCTCGAACGCGCCATGCGCATGCTCTCAAAATAAAAGTCGGGGTCAGCTCCGGCAATCGGACACGGGCTCAGCCGCTAGCGGCTGAGCCCGTGTCCGATTGCCGGAGCTGACCCTGACTTTCACGATAGTTGGAGGCGGTAGCCGACGGCGGTTTCGGTCAGCAGGTATTGCGGCTGGGCGGGGTCGTCTTCCAGCTTGTGGCGCAGGTGACCCATGTAAATGCGCAGGTAGTGGCTGTTGTCCGATTGCGCCGGTCCCCAGACGGCGCGCAGCAATTGCGGCGCGGTCATGACGCGACCGGCATTGGCGACCAGCACCGAGAGCAGGCGGTATTCGGTGGGTGTGAGGTGCACGTGCTCGCCGCGCTTGCTTACGCGGCGGTTCGGCAAATCCACGCTTACCTCGCCGAACTGCACCTGGCCGGCGCTGTCGGCTTGCGGTTGCCGCTGGCGGCGCAAGGTGGCGCGTACCCGGGCCAGCAGTTCGCCGGTGCCGAAGGGCTTGCTCAGGTAGTCGTCGGCGCCGGCGTCCAGCGCCTTAATCTTGTCCGCTTCATTGACGCGGGCCGACAGCACAATCACCGGCACGTTCGACCACTTGCGCAGGTCGGCGATGAAGTCGGTGCCGTCGCCATCCGGCAGCCCCAGGTCGAGGATGACGACATCGGGCCGGCGCGTACCGGCGTCGATCAGGCCGCGCTGCATGGTGGCTGATTCGTGAACGTGCCAGCCCTCCTCTTCCAGCGCGGCACGCACGAAGCGGCGGATCTGCGGCTCGTCCTCGACCAGCAGTGCTGTGGGCGCGACGTCTGTCTGTTGCATATTCAGGTTTCCTCTATCTCGGGCACTTGCGGCGGCGTGCCGACCGGCAGCGTGAAGACGATGGCGGCGCCTCCCAGCGGCGATTTGTCGGCCGCGATGGTGCCGCCATGCGCGCCTACGATGGCGCGGCAGATCGCAAGGCCAAGGCCGACGCCAGGTTTCGACGACTCCTTCTCGCCGCGGGCGAACTTTTCGAAGATCGCTTCTTCGCGGCCGCGCGGCAAACCCGGGCCGTTATCGTACACCATCACGCGTACGAACTCCCCGCGCTGTACGGCGTAGATCACGATGGATGCTCCGGGCGGCGTGTACTTGGCGGCGTTCTCCAGCAGGTTGCACAACACGCGCTCGATCAGCACTGCGTCCAAACGCAGCAGTGGCAGTTCCAGCGCCAGCTGCGTGCTGACCTTGTGCTCTTTCAATTGCAGGCCGCTGTGGCGCAGCGCGCTGCCCACCACTTCCTCGAGCGGCTGCCATTGCAGGTTGATTTTCAGTTCGCCGCTTTCGATACGGGCCATGTCCAGCAGGTTGGCGACCAGGGCGCTCATGCGCAGCGCTTCGGCGTGCAGCGAGTGCGCGACCTCGAGCTGCTGCGGCGCCAGCGGCGGGCGCGCTTGCGCCAGCGATTCGGACAGGCCGACCAGCGATGTTAACGGCGTGCGCAGGTCGTGCGACAAGGCGGCCAGCAACGAGTTGCGCAAGCGTTCCGATTCCATGTTGACCAGCGCTTCCTGCGCTACCTCGATGTAATGCACCCGTTCGAGCGCGATGGCGGCCAGTGCGGCGAAGGTGTCCAGGTGCTGCCGCTGCTCGGGAATCAGAATCCAGCGCCGTTGCACCGGTTCAATTGCCAGCACGCCGCGCGTGCGCATCGGCGCCACCAGCGGCATATAGAACAGCGGGCTGGCGGGCAGCGTGTCGGTGCCAAGGCCGGCGCTTTCGGCGTGGTCGAAGGCCCACTGGGCCACGCCATGGTCGAGCGAGGGAGGCGCCACCACAGCGGGCGGCAGGTGTAGTCGGCCTTGCGCATCGGGCACCAGCAAGGTGGCCTTGGCGCGGAATGTGCCCTGCACGAAACGGGCTGTGGTCTCGAAAATCTGTTCGGTCTGCAAGGCGCCGGACAGTTCGCGCGCGAATTCGTACAGCGCACGCGCACGCGCTTCGCGGTAAGAGGCGACACGGGCTTGGAAACGCAGGCCTGCGGTCAGGTGGCCGGTGATCAGGCCAACCGCCAGCATCACGGCGAAGGTAATCAGGTACTGCAGGTCCGAGATCGCAAAGGTGAAGCGCGGCGGGACGAAGAAGAAGTCGAAGCAGGCCACGCTGACGCAGGTAGCCAATACCGATGGCGCGCGGCCGTAGCGCACTGCGACCAGCAGCACGACCAGCAGGAACAGCATGGCGATGTTGGCCAGGTCGAAATACGGCAGCAGCGGCGTTGCCAGCAGAGCCATGCCAAGGCTGGAGCCGGCGGCCACGGCGTAGCCGGCCAGGCGCGACTTGCGACGCTGCGCGTCTTCCTCGGCATCGGCTTCTATTTGCGGCTTGGGCGCCGGCTCGCGCTCGCTGACGGCCACCTCGATCAGATCGACGTCGGGAGCGTGGGCGGCCAGGCTGCGGATATGCGAACGGCGCCATGGCCAGGTGCGGCGCGCCCGGCCCATGGTGATCTTGGACAGGTTGTGCTCTCGCGCGTACTCCGCAGCGGTGGCGGCGATGTCGCTGCCGGAGAGCACGGCGGTCGTGGCGCCAAGGTCCTGCGCCAGTTTCAGGGTTTTCAGGATGCGTTCGCGCTCGGCAGCGGACAGACGCTGCAGGGAAGGCGTTTCGACGTAGATGGCGTGCCATTCGGTGCCAAGCTGGCCAGCCAGGCGCGCGGCGCTGCGCACCACCTGCGCGCAGCCGGGCCGTGGACCGACCAGTGCCAGCACCGAGGCGCCGGTTTTCCAAATGGTGTCGATCGATTGTTCGACGCGGTAGGCGCGCACGTCGTCCTCGATGCGGTCGGCAGTGCGGCGCAGCGCCAGCTCGCGCAGCGCGATCAGATTCCCTTTGCGGAAGAAGTTCTGCGCGGCGCGCTCGGCCTGCTGCGCATGATAGACCTTGCCACCCTTCAGGCGCGCCAGCAGTTCATCGGCTGGAATGTCGACCAGCACCACCTCGTCGGCGGCGTCGAACACCGTGTCGGGCACGGTTTCGTTGACCTGCACGCCGGTGATGCCGCCCACCACGTCGTTCAGGCTTTCCAGGTGCTGCACGTTGACGGTACTGAAGACGTCGATGCCCGCTTCCAGCAACTCCTCCACGTCCTGCCAGCGCTTGGGGTGGCGCGAGCCGGGCGCGTTCGAGTGCGCCAATTCGTCGATCAGGATCAGCGGCGGGCGCCGGGCCAGCGCGCCGTCGATGTCGAATTCATGCAGCGTCTTGCCGCGATAGGCGGCTGCGCGCAGCGGCAGCAGGGGCAACCCGTCCACCAGTGCGGCGGTCTCGCTGCGGCCATGGGTCTCGATGACGCCCACCAGCACCTGCTGCCCCGCCGCCTGCAGCTTGCGGGCAGCCGACAGCATGGCGTAGGTCTTGCCTACGCCTGCCGAGGCGCCGAAGTAAATGCGCAGCTTGCCGCGCGCGGCCTTGCGCTCCTGCGCCTGCATTTGCGCCAGCAGCGCGTCCGGGTCCGGTCGGTCGTCGTCGAGTGGGATCATGTCAGCGAGTATGCGGCGTTTTTCCGTCCAGCGCCAGATTCAGCGCCAGGACGTTTACGCGCGGCTCGCCGAAGATGCCCATCACCGTGCCCGATGCATGCTGCGCCACCAGCGCCCGCACCTGTTCCGGCGCCATGTGGCGCTGTGCAGCAACCCGGTTGACCTGGTACTGCACCGCCGAGAGGCTGATTTCCGGGTCAAGGCCGCTGCCGGAGGCAGTCACCAGGTCGACCGGGATCGGCGCGGTGTTGCCTGGATCGGCAGCTTTCAGTACTTCAATGCGGCCCTTGACGGCGTCAGTGAAGGCCGGGTTCAAGGGGCCCTGGTTGGAAGCGCCGGAGGCGCTGGCGTTATAAGGCATTGGAGCGGTGGCCGACGGGCGGCCCCAGAAATACTTTGGCGAGGTGAATTGCTGGCCGATCAGCGCGGAACCGACCGGTTTGCCGTTCACTTCGAGGATCGAGCCGCTCGCTTCCGTTGGGAAGGCAGCCTGGCCAACGCCAGTCACCGCCAGCGGGTAAATGACGCCGGTTGCCAGCGTCAGGGCCCCAAACAGCACCAGGGCGGGGCGCAAAGTCGAAATCATCTTGTTCTCCAGCTTAAACGAGGTTGAAGGCGGCCAGCAGCATGTCGATCAGCTTGATGCCGATGAATGGCAGCACCAGGCCGCCCAGGCCGTACACCAGCAAATTGCGGCGCAGCAGCGCAGTAGCGCCGATGGCGCGGTAACGCACGCCCTTCAGGGCCAGCGGGATGAGGAACACGATGATCAGCGCATTGAAGATCACGGCTGACATGATGGCCGAATTCGGGCTGGCCAGGTGCATGATGTCCAGCGCCTTCAGTTGCGGATAAGTGCCCACGAACGCGGCCGGGATGATGGCGAAGTACTTGGCGATGTCGTTCGAGATCGAGAAAGTGGTCAGCGAGCCGCGCGTCATCAGCATCTGCTTGCCGATTTCCACGATCTCCAGCAGCTTGGTCGGATTCGAATCGAGGTCCACCATATTGCCCGCCTCTTTCGCGGCCTGGGTGCCGGAGCTCATGGCCACGGCCACGTCGGCCTGGGCCAGTGCCGGGGCGTCGTTGGTGCCGTCGCCGGTCATGGCCACCAGGCGGCCGTCGGACTGGTAATTGCGGATAAGTTTCAGCTTGTCCTCAGGCGTCGCTTCTGCCAGGAAGTCGTCCACGCCCGCTTCGGCCGCGATGGCGGCAGCGGTGATCTTGTTGTCGCCGGTGATCATCACGGTCTTGATGCCCATGCGGCGCAGTTCGGCGAAACGCTCCTTGATGCCGCCCTTGACGATGTCCTTCAGTTCCACCACACCCATTACGCGGCCGGAATCTGCCACCACCAGGGGCGTGCTGCCGCGACGCGACACGTCTTCCACGGCGCGCGCCACTTCCGCCGCCCATGGCTGGCCGGTTGCCTCCACGTACTTGCGGACCGCATCGGCTGCGCCTTTGCGCACTTCGCGGCCGTCCATGTCCACGCCGCTCATGCGGGTGTTGGCCGAGAAAGGAATGAAGGTCGCGTGCACCGGCGACAGTTCGCGCTCGCGGATATTGAACTTCTGCTTGGCCAGCACCACGATGCTGCGGCCCTCCGGCGTTTCGTCGGCCAGGGAAGCCAGCTGCGCCACGTCTGCCAGTTCGCGCTCGGTTACGCCCGGCGCGGCAAAGAAGGCCGAGGCTTGGCGGTTGCCGAGGGTGATGGTGCCGGTTTTGTCCAGCAACAGCACGTCGACGTCGCCTGCCGCCTCCACGGCACGGCCGGAGGTTGCGATCACATTGGCCTGCATCATGCGGCTCATGCCAGCGACACCGATGGCCGACAGCAGGCCGCCGATGGTGGTCGGAATCAGGCAAACCAGCAGTGCGATCAGCACGGTGATGGTGATCGGCGCGCCCGATTGCGCAGCCGCCACCGAAAACAGGGAGAACGGCAGCAAGGTGGCGGTCACGATCAGGAATACGATGGTCAACGCCACCAGCAGGATGGTCAGCGCGATCTCGTTCGGGGTTTTCTTGCGCTTGGCGCCTTCCACCATCGCGATCATGCGGTCGAGGAAAGTCTCGCCGGGGTTGGCGGTGACCTGCACCACCAGCCAGTCGGACAGCACGCGGGTGCCGCCGGTCACGGAGGAAAAGTCGCCGCCGGACTCGCGGATCACGGGCGCCGATTCGCCGGTGATGGCGCTTTCGTCGACCGAGGCCACGCCTTCGATCACGGTGCCGTCGATCGGGATCACGTCGCCCGCTTCAACCAGCAGGTAGTTCCCCTTGCGCAGGTCGGTGGCCGGGCATGGCAGCCACTGGGTGCCATGCTTCGGCGCGGCCAGTTTCTTCGATGTCACGCATTGTTTCAAGCTGCGCAGCGAGGCCGCTTGCGCCTTGCTGCGGCCTTCGGCCAGGGCCTCGGCGAAATTGGCGAACAGTACGGTGAACCAGAGCCAGATTGTGGTGGCGAGGATGAAACCGGAGCTGGTTTCACCCTGGCCCGACAGCGACTGGATATACAACAGCGTGGTGATGATGCTGCCGACGTAGACGACGAACATCACAGGGCTGCGCAGCTGCACGCGCGGGTCCAGTTTGTAGAACGACTCGGCGATTGCAGGCAGCACCAGCTTCGATTCGAACAATTTCAGGCGCTCGCCTGTTTGGGCGGCAGTCATCGCTTGCGATTGCGACATATTAGTGCCCTCCTTTATTTATACAGTTGCAAATGTTCGATGACCGGACCGAGGGCCAGGGCAGGAACGTAGTTCAGGACGCCCACCAGCAGCACCACGGTCACCAGCAGGAACACAAACATCAGGCCATGGGTCGGCATGGTGCCGGCGTTTGCTTGCAGGCGCTGCTTGCCGGCCAGCGAGCCGGCAATGGCCAGCACCGGCACGATCATGGCGAAGCGGCCGAACCACATGGCGATGGCCAGCATGGTGTTGTAGAACGGCGTGTTGGCGGAGAGGCCGGCAAATGCGCTGCCGTTGTTGTTGGCAGCGGAACTGAAGGCATACAGGATTTCCGTGAAGCCGTGCGCGCCAGGATTGGCGACAGCGACCTTGCCCGCATCCGTCATCACGGCGATGGCAGTACCCAACAGCACCAGCGTCGGCGTGACCAGGATGGCAATGGAAGTCATCTTCATCTCATACGACTGGATCTTTTTGCCCAGGTATTCCGGCGTGCGGCCGATCATCAAGCCGGCGATGAACACCGCCATGATGGCGAAGATCAGCATGCCGTACAGGCCCGAGCCGACGCCGCCAAAGACCACCTCGCCGAGCTGCATCAATAGCATCGGTCCGGCGCCACCCAGTGGCGTGAAGGAGTCGTGCATGCCGTTCACAGCGCCGCAGGATGCCGCGGTAGTCACGGTTGCAAACAGGCCGGTGGCGGCAATGCCGAAGCGTGTTTCCTTGCCTTCCATATTGCCGCCCGATTGCAGCGCGGTGGCCGCCTGGTCGACACCCATCGCTTGCAGTGCCGGATGTGCAGCCTGCTCCGCAGCCGTGATGCCAGTAGCGGCAACCACGAATATGATCGTCATTGCACCCAGCACGGCCCAGCCCTGGCGCCGATCGCCCACAAGACGGCCAAAGGCGAAGCACAGTGCGGCGGGAATCAGGAAGATCGCCAGCATTTCCGCGAAATTGGACAGCGGTGTCGGGTTCTCATAAGGATGCGCCGAGTTGGCGTTGAAAAAGCCGCCGCCATTGGTACCCAGCATCTTGATCGCTTCCTGCGAAGCGACCGGACCCATGGCGATCAGTTGCGTGGCCGCAGTCCGGCTTTGCACCGGAGCGTCGGGCGTGGCGCCGGGTACAGCGTATGTGACCGGCTCTACCAGGGTCACTTCCTTATAGGCGGAGAAGTTCTGGATCGCGCCCTGGCCGACCAGGAACACTGCGAATACAAAGGACAAGGGAAGCAGAACGTATAACATGATGCGGGTCAGGTCGACCCAGAAGTTGCCGATCGATTTGGCGGAACGCGCAGCGAAGCCACGGATCAAGGCGAAAGCCACGGCGATGCCGGTGGCGGCCGAGAAGAAGTTCTGGCCGGTCAGCGCCAGCATCTGGCTCAAATAGCTCATGGTCTGCTCGCCCGCATACCCCTGCCAGTTGGTGTTGGCCACAAAGCTGACGGCGGTATTGAAGGAGGAGTCCGGGCTGATGCCAGGCAAGCCCTGGGGGTTCAGCGGCAGCCACGCTTGCAAGCGCTGCACTGCGTAGACAAACAGGGCGCCAAGCAGATTGAAAACCAGCAGTGCGATGGCGTAGGCTTTCCAACCCATGCCGCGCCGCGCTGCGTCGGCCGGCACACCGGCGGCGCGGTACAGCAGCTTTTCGACCGCCGCCAGCCAGCCCAGGCCAGGAATCTTGCGGCCATCGGCCACGCGCGCCAGCAAGCCGCCCAGCGGCCACGCTGCGGTGGCCAGGACCAGCAGGAAGACTGCCAACAGCAGGAAAGATTGGGTGGTCATACTAGAGGTCCTCCGCTTTCAACAGCGCCAGCAGCAGGTAGGCCAGCAGGCCGGCGCTGGCAACGGAGCCGATGAGATAAAAGGTGTTCATTGCTGGCCTCCCAGCTTGTCGCAACCGGCCGCCAAAGCGACAACCAGCACAAAAAAGGCGACGAATGCGCCGATAAAGACGATGTCCATTGGTTTCCCCGAAAGGTCTTGTTTGTATGGGAGCCAGCTTATCGAGCCAGGCCTAAAATCGGTGTAAAGACTCGGCAAGCCGGTGTAAACAAGATGTAAAAATCAGAAGGTCCTGCTGACGGTGAGCTGCAGGGCGTTCTTGCCCAGGAACTTGCCGTTGGCTGGCGCGGCATAAGCTGCCTTGCCGGCATTGGTGCCCACGGCAGCCAGTTGCACGCTGGCGAAGCCCACGTCCCTGGTCACGCCCAGCTTCCAGTCGCTGTAATCGGAGGCGCTATTGTTCTTCACGCGCTGGCGGCCGGCGTGCAGGTTGACGGTGTAGCCGGCCCCCGCGCCGATGGTGGCGCTCAGGTCCAGGTAGCCGGAATTTCTGCTGTCGACAAAGCCGAACAGACTGGTTACGGAGTGCGAATATCGCAGGGTGGCGGGGCCATAGCCAAGCTGGGCGTAAAGTTCCGTAGTGTCGGGATTGTCGAGACCTGGGATACGGCCCTTGTAAACATAGGTCAGCACGCCAGCGTCGTAGCTGATGGCTTGCGTGAGTTGGCCGCGCTTGCCGGCGTATATATCCAGCTCCACGCGACCGGAGCCGCCGGCGTCGCGCGTCCAGTTGATGGTCGAGGCCCAGGCGCCCACGTACAAGCCGGTAGCGGCGCCGGCTAAGTCGGCGCCGACCTGCACAGCGGGCTGCAGGCGCGATTGCGAGATGCCGCGATAGCGGTAATCACTGACCAGTCCAGCGTTGAAGCTCAGGTCATCGGCAAAGGCAGGAGCCGCCAGCATGGCAGCGGCAAGGAAGAGCGCATTCTTCATACATCCACTTTCGTCAAAAAAGAAGGTGACGAAAGCGTATCGGCCAGGGCGTAAAAACGGTCTAAATAGGCGGCAGCGATCAATCAACGCTGCGTAAAAATGTCCACCTTGGGGTCAGGAACCGAAGTGGACATTCTGCTGCGCAACAATGTCCACTTCGGTTCCTGACCCCAAGGTGGACATTTTTACAGGCGCATGAACTTGCGCAGCACGGCCTGCACCTGGTGTTCGGTCAGCGGCTTGTCCAGCATGCCGGCGGCGCCGGCAGCGCGGCCGCGGGTCTGGTCGTAGTCGTGGGCGGATTGCACCAGGAAGACCACTTCGGGCTGCGCTTCCAGGCTGCGCAGCTGGGCGCAAAGCAGGTAATGGTCAAGGATCGGGGCTGCGAAGTCGATCAGGACCACAGCCACCGGATGCTGGCGGCAAAGCGCCAATGCGGCTACACCATCGACCGCCCACAGCACCGGGGTGCCGAACTGATTCAGCGATTGTCCGAGCTGCTCGCTGAAACTGGCGTTGGCATCGACGCACAGCACGGCGCCCTCGCGCCGGGGCTTGCGCATCTTTTCATAGACAGTGGGGTCGGTCAGGTCCAGGTCGAGCCGTTCGCGGCGCCGGCGCTCGGGCACCAGCGAGTCGACGGAGGCCGACAGGCCGGACAGCACCTCGGTGCGGCGTCCGACCAGGCGGGCCAGCTCGGCATACATGGCGGCCCATTGCACGGGCAGCGGCAGGTTAGGGTACGGCAGGAGCACGCCAGTCGCCCCCAGCACCAGCGCCGGCCGAATGTCGCCGGCAGCCAACGAGGCGATGGCGGCCAGCGCTTTCAGTTCGGTACCGTTGGCCAGGAAAATATCGGGGTCCTGCAGGCTGTCGTCGGACAGGCAAAGATACGACGGCCCGCCGGCAGGCGCCCGGGCCAGGCCCTGCGCAAGCGTGCGCGCGGCTTCTGCGGGGAAGCCGACCAGCCTGACTGCGAACGGGCGCCGATCTGTGGTCATAAAACCCATTTTAGCGCCGCGATTTCCTTGCGCCACTGCCCGTAGCGGATAGAATGCGCAAGCATGCGATCCGTCAAAGCGGAAAATACTGTATATAATCACAGCACTTTGCATTACCAATAACACGTATGGCCACTAAAAAACCAGTTTCCGACTACAGCGAATCATCTATCCGCGTCCTCAAAGGACTGGAACCCGTCAAGCAGCGCCCGGGCATGTATACCCGCACCGAGAACCCGCTGCACATCATCCAGGAGGTGATCGACAATGCCTCCGATGAAGCACTGGGCGGCCATTGCAAAAATATTATCGTGACGCAGAATGCCGACGGCTCCATCACCGTCGAAGACGATGGCCGCGGCATTCCGGTCGGCTTGCATCCTGAAGAGAATGTGCCGACGGTGGAAATCGTCTTTACCCGCCTGCACGCGGGCGGCAAGTTTGATAAGGGCTCCGGCGGCGCCTACGCCTTCTCGGGCGGCCTGCACGGCGTCGGCGTTTCGGTCACCAACGCGCTGTCCAAGCGCCTGGAGATCACTGTGTGGCGTAAAGACGACGCCGGCAACGGTTTCCACCAGATCGCCTTCGAACACGGTGACCTGGTCGAGCCACTGAGCTCCCAGCCGGCGCCAAAAGACGGCAAAAAGTCCGGTACCCGCGTTACCGCCTGGCCGGACGCGAAGTATTTCGATTCGCCGCTGATCTCCCAGGTCGAGCTGCAGCGCTTGTTGCGCTCCAAGGCCGTGCTGCTGCCTGGCGTATCGGTCACGCTGAAGAATGCCAAGACCGGCGACGAGCAGACCTGGATGTACAAGGATGGCCTGCGCGGCTACCTGAACGAGCAGCTGGCGCAAACCACCTCCGGCGGCGAAACCCTGATCCCGCTGTTCGAGGGCGAGCAGTTCGCCACCCCTGACGCGGAAGGCTTTGCCGAAGGCGAAGGCGCATCGTGGGTAGTGGCCTGGACCGAGGAAGGCGCGGTGGTGCGCGAATCCTACGTCAACCTGATTCCGACCCCGAATGGCGGCACCCACGAATCCGGCCTGCGCGAAGGCCTGTTCGGCGCGATGAAGAACTTCGTCGAACTGCACTCGCTGCTGCCAAAGGGCGTGAAGCTGTTGCCGGAAGACGTGTTTGCACGCGCTTCCTTCGTGCTGTCGGCCAAGGTGCTGGACCCGCAATTCCAGGGCCAGATCAAGGAGCGCCTGAATTCGCGCGACGCGGTGCGCCTGGTGTCGACTTTCTCCAAGCCTGCGCTGGAGCTGTGGCTGAACCAGCACATCGACTACGGCAAGAAGCTGGCCGAACTGGTGATCAAGCAAGCGCAATCGCGCCTGCGTTCGGCGCAGAAGGTCGAGAAGAAAAAGTCGTCCGGCGTAGCCGTGTTGCCGGGCAAGCTGACCGATTGCGAATCGGATGAAGTGACCCGCACCGAATTATTCCTGGTCGAGGGCGATTCGGCGGGCGGTTCGGCCAAGATGGGCCGCGACAAGGAATTCCAGGCCATCCTCCCGCTGCGCGGCAAGGTGCTGAACTCCTGGGAGACCGACCGCGATCGCCTGTATGCCAACAACGAGATTCACGACATCGCCGTGGCGATCGGCGTCGATCCGCACAACTATGGCGACTCGCCGGACCTGAGCGGCCTGCGTTACGGCAAAATCTGCATCCTCTCCGATGCGGACGTCGACGGCTCCCACATCCAAGTGCTGCTGCTTACCCTGTTCTTCCGCCACTTCCCTGCCCTGATCGACAAAGGCCACATCTGCGTGGCGCGTCCACCGCTATACCGCGTGGACGCACCGGCGCGCGGCAAGAAGCCGATCCAGAAGCTGTACGCGCTGGACGACGGCGAGCTGGTGGCCATCGAAGACAAGCTGCGCAAGGATGGCCTGAAAGAAGGCTCCTGGACCATCTCCCGCTTCAAGGGCCTGGGCGAGATGAATGCCGAGCAGCTGTGGGAAACCACCATGAATCCGGACACCCGCCGCCTGCTGCCAGTGTCGCTGGGCGATTTCGACCACAGCTACTCTTCCTCGCGCTTCAATATGCTGATGGGCAAAGGCGAAGCCGCCGCCCGCCGCGCGTGGATCGAAGAACACGGCAATGAAGTGGAAGCAGACATCTAATATAAGTATCGAACATGACTCAAGCAAACCTCTTTGACGATCCAACTCCCGAGCTGCCGCCAAGCGGTGGCAGCGGCGGCGATGACGGCGGCGAATCGCTGACCCTATCGACCTTTGCCGAGCGCGCCTACCTCGATTACGCCATTTCCGTGGTCAAGGGCCGCGCCCTGCCGGACGTGTGCGACGGCCAGAAGCCGGTGCAGCGCCGCATCCTGTACTCGATGAATGAACTGGGCCTGGGCCCGACCGCCAAGCCGCGTAAATCCGCCACTGTGGTCGGCGACGTGCTGGGCAAGCTGCACCCGCACGGCGACCAGTCGGTGTACGACGCGCTGGTGCGCATGGCGCAGGATTTCTCGCTGCGCTATCCGCTGATCGACGGCCAGGGTAACTTCGGTTCGCGCGACGGCGACGGCGCCGCGGCAATGCGGTACACCGAAGCCCGCCTGACCCCGATTTCGCGCCTGCTGCTCGACGAAATCGACCAGGGCACCGTGGACTTCATCCCCAACTACGACGGCTCGTACGAAGAACCGGCCCTGCTGCCGGCACGCCTGCCGATGGTGCTGCTGAACGGCGCCTCCGGTATCGCGGTGGGCCTGGCGACCGAGATCCCTTCGCATAACCTGACCGAGGTGGCGAAAGCTGCCGTGGCGATGATCCGCAATCCGAAGATCAGCCACGCGGAACTGATGGAACTGATCCCTGGCCCGGACTTCCCGGGCGGCGGCCAGTTGATCACTCCACGTGCGCAACTGGACGATATGTACGCGTCCGGCCGCGGCTCGATGAAGGTGCGCGCACGCTGGAAGATCGAAGAACTGGCACGTGGCCAGTGGCAAGCCGTGGTGTACGAGCTGCCGCCGGGCACTTCGGCACAGAAGGTGCTGGAAGAAATTGAAGAACTGACCAACCCGAAGGTCAAGCTGGGCAAGAAGGCCCTGTCGCCGGAGCAGGTAGCGCTGAAAGGCCTGATCCTGGGCCAGCTGGACAAGGTGCGCGACGAAGCAGGCCGCGAGGCTGCAGTGCGCCTGGTGTTCGAACCTAAGTCGAAGAACCAGAACCAGACCGAGTTCATGCACATGCTGCTGGCGCACACTTCGCTCGAGACTTCGGCTTCCATGAACCTGGTGATGATTGGCGGCGACGGCCGTCCGCGCCAGAAGGGCATCAGCGAAATCCTGGGCGAGTGGATCGAATTCCGCTTCGCCACCGTGACCCGCCGTACCCAGTTCCGTCTGAACAAGGTCGACGAGCGCATCCACATCCTGGAAGGCCGCCAGATCGTCCTGCTGAACATCGACGAGGTGATCGCCATCATCCGCAATTCGGACGAGCCGAAGGCGGCGCTGATCGAGCGCTTCAAACTGTCGGACCGCCAGGCCGAGGACATCCTGGAAATCCGCCTGCGCCAACTGGCGCGCCTGGAAGCGATCAAGATCGAACAGGAACTGGCCGAGCTGCGCAAGGAGCGCGAAGGCCTGCAGGACGTGCTGGACAATCCGTCCACCCTGCGTCGCCTGGTCATCAAGGAAATCGACGGCGACGCCAAGACTTACGGCGACGCACGCCGCACCCTGATCGAAGAAGCACAGAAAGCTGTCGTCGAGCAGAAGGTAGCCGACGAACCGGTGACTGTGATCATCTCCGAAAAAGGCTGGGTGCGCGCGCGTACTGGCATCGGCCATGACCCGGCACAATTCACCTTCAAGGCCGGCGATTCGCTGTACGGCGCTTTCGAGTGCCGCACAGTGGATACCCTGCTGGGCTTCGGCGACAACGGCAAGGTGTACTCCGTGCCGGTGGCCGCGCTGCCTAACGCACGCGGTGACGGTGTACCGATTACCACCCTGGTCGACCTGTCGGGCGGTGCGCGACTGCTGCATTACTTCGCGGGCAATGGCGACAAGCAGCTGCTGCTGGCCTCCGATGCGGGTTATGGCTTTATCGCCAAGGCCGGCGATATGGTGTCGCGCCTGAAGGGCGGCAAGTCGTTCATTACGCTGGATGAAGGGGCGAAACCGCTGCCTCCTTCCGTGGTGACCGAAGGCGCAAGCGCCGTGGCGGTCATTTCCGAAAAATCGAACCTGCTGGTGTTCGGTATGGACGAGATGAAGGTGCTGTCCAACGGCGGCCGTGGCGTGATCCTGATGGATCTGGCTGATAAAGAAAAGCTGGTTGCCGCTTGCGCGATCACCGACAAGGGTGTGACCGTGCAGGGCATCGGCAATGCGCAGAAGGCGAAGGAGGACCGCATGGGACCTACGGCGTTGGCGCCGCACTTTGGCAAGCGCGCGCGCAAGGGTAAGCCGATGCCGGTGCGGATCAAACCTACTGGGTTGGCGCCTAACACCTAAACCGGAAAACCAGGGTCTGACCCAAGGGTCAGACCCGCGTCTGCGGCCGCCGCGTAACCGGGCTTAGCGCGGCGCGTACAGGTCAATTGTCTCCTGCACCGCATCACTGCAAACCGCACAAAACTCCTCACTGCGGTCAAACATCAAGCACTGCTGCTGCGAACGGTAGTAGCCACTCGCCTCATAATTCGCTCCCTCAAACGCCCCCACCGCCTTACGGTTAGGCGCCTTCGAGAACAGCGCATTGGTCCAGGCCAAATCTTCCTTGAACAATTTGCTCATCTCCGATTCCGGACGATTGTCCTTGCGCAATTGCGCACGGATCTTCTGGTACTCGCGCGAATGCGCCTCATACTCCGCCTTCGGCCAGGTGGTCGGCAGCGCAGTCCCCGGCGTCACGAACTTCTTCCACTTCACATTGGCAGGATCCAGCAAGGCCGTCACGTTCGGCTCCCACGGCTCCATGCGCACGCCACCGGTCGCGTAAGCCACCGGCGAGGTGTAATACTCATCCGCCAGTCCCGCGAAGTGATGGCCGAATTCGTGCACGAAAAGATAGTTCGCCCAATCGTTATCCGCTGCCGCAGTGCTGAACTGCCCGTAGATGCCGCCACCCCCGTAAGTATCGTTATTGACCAGGATCTCAATGAACTCATACGGCGCATGCTGCGCAATCTCGCGCAGCGCACGGTTATCGATGGTGAGCACATAACGCTCGCTGCCAAAGATGTCGTAACGCGTGCCCAACTTCGACGCATGGTGGGTATTGGTCGAGGGGCGCGAAACACCCGATTCCGGCGTAGGCACCGCCATTGCCCAGACGTTGAAGTCCTTGGCGCGCTCCTTGAACGGCGAGACAGTGAACAGGTAGTCCGACAGCTTGCGTGCTCGAGCTTCGAACTTGGCCATATCTGCCTTGGTATAGCCGTCGCCCAAGATCAGCAAGTCCACCTTCTTCTCGCTCGGGCCATTGACGCGGATCGGAATCGGCTTGGCAGGCGCTGCGTCCTGCTTGCGCACCACATCCATCGCATCGGTGTCGACGTCCACACTCCACGCCACGGAAAACTCATTGCGCTCGTCGCGCCTCAGGATACGTACCTTGACGGGACGGTCAGGCTTTGGAAAACGCACCGACTCGTGGAAGCCGCGCGTCAGCTTGGACGCTTCCTCGGTCGACTTCCACTCGCCGAAGATGGTGGAGAACGTGCGCGAATACAGCACCTTGCCGGTCTTGGCGTCCGCCACCTCGACCTTGTTCACGCCGCGATTGGTGGTGTCGGTTGTCTTGGACATATCGCCCGGCCATGGCAACGGCTCAATCACAACTTGTTCGATCGCATAACTTTCGTTTAGCGCGTTACCGGTGTGCATATAGTCCAGGCGCACGGTCGCTGGTTGCGCTGCCAGCGCGAGGCCGGCGACGGAGCCGAGCGCCGCTCCCGCCAGCAAACGATTCAGGTACAACATGAAGTCTCCAGTGTGGTTTTGGTGGCGGTTATTGTAGCTTTGCTTTGCGGAATACAGTAGACCGGCCAGAAAGCCAGGCATAAGATGGCCGCATGCCCATCGAACCCGAACAGCTGAGAATTTGGCTGGCTGCGGCCGGCCGCCAGGACGCCGCGGCGTTTCGCGCGCTGTACGATGCAGCCGCACCGAAACTGTTTGGCTTTGCCTTGCGTATACTGCAAAAACGGGAGCTGGCCGAAGAAGCGCTGCAGGATGGCTTTGTGTCGATCTGGCACGCAGCCCCGCACTACGAGGCCGGCCTGGCTGCCCCCCTGACGTGGATGGCTGCCATCGTGCGCAACAAGGCACTGGATATCCTGCGCCGCACGGACGACACGGTGGAGCTGGACCATGAAGCTTTTCGCGACGAGTATACAAGCACCCCGGACGAGGCAAGTGAAATGAGCAGCGACGCGCGCGCCCTGGCCGCCTGCATGGCGCGGCTGGAAGGCTTGCACCGGTTGGCGATCGGCCTTGCCTTCTTCCATGACTTGTCACATACCGAGGTGGCGCAGCGCATGGCGCTGCCGGTCGGCACGGTCAAGACCTGGATCCGGCGCGGCATGGAAAAGATCAGGCTTTGCCTGTCGCGGGGAGAATCGCCATGAACATCCGCGGCAATGAGAGCTTGCGCGACAAACTGGCCGCCGAGTATGTGCTGGGGACCTTGCGCGGCGGCGCGCGCCGCCGTTTCGAAGGCTGGATGTACAGCGATGCCGCATTGCGCATGCTGGTCAAGGAATGGGAGCGCCGCCTGCTGCCAATGCATGAATTTGTACGCTCTGCAGAGCCCTCCCCGAACCTCTGGCGCAATATTGAAATGCGCCTGCACCTGAAACCGGAACGCAGCAGTTGGCACTTCTGGCGCGGCTTTGGCCTCGGTACGGTATCGGCCGCGGTGGCTGCGGCACTGGTGGTGACGATCAGCTTGCAGCACTTGCGCGGGCCTGTCTACGACCTGGTCGCCACCTTGACCGACCAGCAGGCGCAACCCGCCCTGCTGGTAAAAGCCGATACCGGCAAGCGGCTGCTGCAGGTGCATATCGTTGGCGGTGTGCCAGTGCCCCCCGACCGGTCCTTGCACTTGTGGGCGATCCCTAAAAAGGGCTCGCCACGTTCGCTGGGCGTGCTGGGCACCGAAGGGCGTACAACGTTCTCGCTCGCGTCGGGCGCCGTGGGCGATGACGTTGCCGTGCTGGCGATCTCGCTGGAGCCACGCGGCGGATCACCGGATCCGAACGGGCCGACCGGGCCAGTGCTATACAAAGGCCCGTGGGTGCGGGCCATGTGATCACACCGTGGCTCGCTCGACGAGCCATACCGTCGCCAGCACGGCGATGCCGGCCGAGCCGGCCTTCACCATGAGCCGCTTGTAGACCCAAGTGCTGCGCAGGGCATGGGCCAGTGGCAAAAACACCGCGACAATCGCAAGCTGGCCCAGCTCGACGCCGATATTGAACGCAGCCAGCGCCTGCGCCGTTGCGCCTTTTGGCAGGCCCAGGTCGTCCAGCACGCCCGCAAAACCGAAGCCGTGCAGCAAGCCAAAGGTGAAGGCAGCCAGCCAGCGCCTGCCTCGCAACAGCGGCCAAATGTTGTTCAGGGCAGCGATTGCGACCGACCCGGCGATGGCCGATTCGACCAGGCGGCCAGGCAGTGCGACAAGCTGCAGCGCTGCGAGCGAGAGCGTGACCGAATGGGCGAGGGTGAAGGCGGTGACGACGCGCAATACGTCCACACTGGCAAGCCGCCAGCTTGTCGCCAGCAGCGCCGGCAGCAACAGGGAGAGCAGGAAGAGCACGTGGTCGTAGCCGGTCCAGATGTGCCAGATTCCGTGGCGCAGATATCCGATGGCCTGGTGCCACGCGCCGCCATCAGCGCCGCCTGCAGCCAGGCGCGTGTGGCCGCCGCCCAGCACGGCCGCTTGTGTACGGCCTTCGAATGCGATGCTGGCCATGCCGCGGTGCTGGGCATCGATGTCGGCAAACAGCTTGTAGTCGATTGCGGGCGTGGCGCCGGGTTCGCAATCGCCTTGCAGCATCAGGACCGTGTATGCGCCGTCCGTGTGGCGGTCGATTTGCTGGCCTGTCACGCGCAGCCGGCAGCCCGGCGCCAGGCCGAGGCGCGGCATTGCATAGGCTGCGATGTCGGGGTGACGGGAACGGACTTCGGCCCAAGTCAGCCGGCCGTCGCCATCGGCATCGAGGCCGATGGCGAAGTCGAGGTCGCGCAAGGCAATGTCCCAGCGTCCATCGATAACGCGCCGCTCTGAAGGCGTGCCGGCCGCGCCATGCTGCGCCGCGTCCACTGTCATGACACGCAGCGCCAGGTAGCTGTCGCTTGGCTTGTGCGCACGGGCCGCCCCGACAGTCAACAGCAGCACGGTCAGCGCAATCAGCCTGCGCGCCGTGTTCTGCCGGGGAATCATAAGGCACCCCCTTCCAGTCGACGCGCAAGTGCAGCGATCTTGCTGTCCTCAAAGCCATGCTGACGGCGCCAGGCAAGTGCCGGATGGACGGCGGCGGGATCGCGGGCCGCGAGCGCGGCTTCCAGCAGGATGCGCAGGTCGGCGGGCTCTTTCTGCACTTGCCAGTTGGCCAATGCCAGCGCTAATGCCGCACGCGCGTTATGCCGTAGATGCAGTTCGAAGCGGGCTTGTTCGCGCTGATGGATAGCGTCGCCACGGCGCGCGGCTGCTTCAAAGCGTGCCTGCAGTTCGGCGACAGCGCCGGCTACGGCTGGCGCGGACGCCAACGGTGCGGAGCGCGCGGCAATCGCGTAACGCAGCAGCAGGCCATCGATGCGGACGTGGTCGCGCAGCAGCACCTGCACCTCCGCGTAGCGGCCCTGGTCCAGCAGGAGATCCGCATAGGCGCCAAGCACGTAGCTATCGCCCGGCGCCAAGGCCAGTGCCCGGCGCCAGCGCGCTTCAGCGCGTCCGGCATCGCCACGCCGCGCCGCCAGCTCGCCAAGTAGCGTCATCGCCCAAAGCCGCAGGCCAGCGTCCGCCGCGTCCCGCCGGCTGGCCGGTTCGCCGCCTCTGGCGATGCCCGAATGCTCGACAGCAAGCGCCAGCAAGCGCTCGCTGGCCGCAAGCTGGCCGCTGGCGGCGCGGGCGTTGGCGAGGCAGGTGATGCTGGCCAGTTGCCCAGCCAGCGACGAGAGCCGTCCGCAACTGCGCACAGCCGCATCGTACTCGCCGCGGACTACCTGCACGGTCGCCAGCGTCAGCCAGGCCTGGGCGTTACCCGGGTCGGCACGCGTGACGGCGTCCAGGTCGCGGACAGCTGCCGCGAAGTGGTGGCCCGATTGCAGCAAGGTCGCACGCAGCAGCAGAATGGGCACCGGCGGTGCGGGAGACATCCACCATGGGGCCAGTGCCGCTTGCGCATAACCGAAGTAGCGCGGATCGCTCGCCGCGCGGCCAAGCTCGATATAGCGCCGCGCAGCGTCGGCGGCAACGGCCGGATCGCGTTGCGCCGCCGCCAATAGCGCGCGCTGGCGGAGCTGGGACGCATGACCCGCGTCGCCGCGCGGGAGCGTCTGCAGGACCTCGGCGCCGGACTGCGGCACGTACGGAGCGGCCAGGGCGGGCAGAGGCCTGGCCATCGCCACGACGCTTGCCAAGGCCAATGCGGCGGCCGGCGCCGCCGCACGGATGCTGATCGCAATGGGCTTCATGGCCGCCCTCACTCTACAGCTACCGGCTCGGCGCCGTCCGCCAAGGCCAACGGCGCTCCTTCCACGTCGGCCGGCTCGGTGGACTCGGGCGTGCTGCGAACCAGCACGAGCAGCGCCGAAGTGAAGGTGTCGGCTGGTGGCGGCGCGACCGGTGACTGGTCAGGCATCGACATCGCCGGCGCGGCTGCGCCGCCACCGCCGCCGCAGCCGGCCAACAGCAGCGCCGCAAGCACAAGACAAAAGCGTTTCATGGCCTGGCCCTCCTATTGCTGCGGCGAGCCGGGAATCGGCGTTTTCAGGTAAGGGAAGCCAGCGCTGAAATAGCTGTCGTCCAGGAAAGCGCCATCGGTGAAGCGGATCGCGCCCGCCGGCGCATCGGCAGGCGCGCAGCCGATATTCAGCGTGCACAGCTTGCCCATGACCACGCGCAAGGCGATATCCACCACGTCATCGCCCGGCCGGCGCCCGTTGGGGAAGCCGGCGTTGTCGCCATCGATCACGCCCAGGCGCTTCTGCGCTCCCTTCGCAACCGGGGCGATCGCGGTGTTCAGCCGCAGCATCTCCGATGCCTTCACGCGCGAAGGCTGGTTCAACCCCGGCACGCCGGTAAGGAACACCGTCACCAGGTCGTTGCGCGGGAAGTTGGTCGGCGCCTTGGCGCCCGCACTGCCGAACAGCACTTCGACCAGGGCCGGCAAGGTCGGATTGGTGACGTAGTCCACAAACTGTCCATCCTGCGCCGGCTTGCTGTGGTTGAAGCGGTCCTTGTCCGCCAAGCCGACCACCACCTCGTTCACCAGCGGCATGCCGAGCCGCGACACCTGCGTCCACGCTCCACCCTCCTTCGAGCCGCCATTCGGCTTGATCAAGCGGCCCTGGCGCAGGCTGGCCGTGGTCCAGCCGCCGATCACCGGCTCCGTGCCGGCGGTCAGGCAGGAGGCCGCCACTTCCAGCTCAATCGAAGTCACGTTCTTGTCGTACAGGTCGTCGCGCGCGTTCCTCTCTGCGTTGGCGAGGAACTCTACTGCCGGCGCCTTGATATTGATCAGGTCAAAGGTTTCCCCCAGGTTGACCACGAAGGAATCCTTACGCTGCCCGACAAACATGCGTGCCGGCACCGCGCAGCCGGGAATATTCACGCTGTACACATGCTTGCCCGCGTAAGCTGCGTAATCGGGAATCGACTTGTTGCCGATATTGTCGATCGGCTTGTCGAACACCGTGGCGCCGCTGCCGGCCATGCGCACGGACTGGCGCACGCCGCGCCGGTCGCCGCGCACCAGGTCCACCGTGTAGGTTTCGCGCACGTTCAGACCGGCCGCATTGACTTCATTGATGGGTCCGCCATTGATTACCAGCGGAATCGGCACCTTTTTGCCGCCCACGGTGAACGCGGCATTCTTGAACGTATTGGTGAAGCGGAACTGGAAACTCAGGTCTTCCCGCGCGTCGCCATTGTTGTCGATGTGGATCTCGTACAGCGCATCAGGATCCATCATGAAATAGTTCGGCCCGCCGTACGCATCCTGCAGGGGCACGTAATTGGCGATCAGGGTCACGAATTGCTCGCGCCCCGGTTCATAACTGCGGAACATGTAGAAATCTGTCCCGTCAACCTTGGGTTCGCGCGCGATGAACGGTGCTTCGCGGTGGCTCGATGCCTGCGCTGCCGGCGCCAGGGCCGACAGCAGGGCTAATTGGACAGCAGCTTGCTTGATGGGTGCCATGGTTTCCTCCCGAGTGGTTGGTTGCCCTGGCATATACGCAGCGCCGGCGCTGCCGGATTCAAATCCTCATTTATATTTATAGAGCGGCCGCGTGATTTCGATAGGCCGGATATCCAGCCGGATATTCAGCACCGAATACGCCTCGGCAACGCTGGAGACATAACCCACGCTTTCCGGCGTCTTGGTGAAGCGGAATTCGAAGCCGACCTCGGTCCCGCTGGCACGCGGGTTGCCGCTGGCGATGCCGATTGCCTCCTCCTGGTTGCTGTCGATCAGCCGTTCCATCAAGTCGATCACAGCGTTGTTGCCCAGCACATCGTTGCTGAACACTGCACCCCGGCCCAGCGTACGGGTTGGGTCGATCCGGCCGCCAGCCTTGTCGTTGGACGGCAGGAACATATGGGTGCCGATATTGAACTTGTCCCCGCGGTCGAGATAGCTGATCACGGCATTGCGCACGCCAAAGTGCGGCGTCTCCCTGTCCCATTCCGCGCGCGACAGGTCGATCAGCAAGGCGCCCTTGTAGCCGATGATCTCCACCTCGCGCTGGGCATTGACCACCATGGCGCTGTCCTCGTCGATGCCAAGTCCGATCTGGTAACCCTTGGCCAGCATGGCGGGGATCATGCGCGCAAAGCGCCCGCGCACCAGCAAGTGCTGGTCCACGAACACGTCGTCGCCGATGAAGCCCAGGCCCGGGCCCAGCTCGCGGCCATCCGCAATACCGGTCTGCAGCATGGACAAGATGGCCTTCGGATTGGCGAACATGGTGCTGCTCATGATGGCCGCGCCGGCAGAAGAACCGGCGACCACACCGCCGCGGCGGTACACTTCCCATACCGCTTCCAGCACCGCGGTCTGGGTGCCGTCTTCACGCAGCAGCGCCTTGGTAATGCGCCCCTGGTCGCCACCGGCGAAGTAGATGCCGTCCGCTTCGCGGATTCTTTTGGCCAGCACGGCATCGTCCGCATTCTTCCTGTAGTCGCTGCCCGTCAGGCGCACTGCAACGGGTACCAGGAAAGCATCCGCACCCCACTTGCGCAGGTAGCCGATGATGGTCTGGGCCGAGCGCTCCGGATTGCCGGCCGCCGAAGGGAACACCGCGATGCGCGAGCCCTTGCCGCCAGCCAGTTTCACCACCCGCTGCCACACGTCCGCATTGTCGCCGCGCAGGCCGCCGCCGATGATGACCAGCGAACCCTGGTGCGCCGCAACGGGTGAAGGCGCGATCGCAGCCGATCCGCCGCTGACGGTGGCGCTGGCGCCGGCCACGATGCGCACGGGGGCGACCGTGTCGGGCAGGATTGCGGGAGTCGAAGGCGGTGCAGTTGGATGTCTGGACGGCGCCTCCGGCGGCGGCGTGGTGCTGGTGCGGCCGCTGGCGGCAGGAAGGGGATTCTTGGGCGGCGCTTCGCGGGCATGGATCGGGAGACCGCATGCGGCTAGCAAGGCCAGGCCCAAACGGGCCAGGCCGGCGGGGGAGTACAGCTTCACGATGGCCTCCTGTTCTGCTTGCTCGCTGGCATCGCTGCTAGACATCTGAGTAATACCTTTCCCACAGTGTAGCCGGACCCAACGGCGGAGTAAAACCCTATCGCGTATCCGCGCACACTTAATTTTTATTGCGGCTTCAGGTAGCGCTCGGGCAGCGGGGTCTTCGCCCCTTCCGGCTGCCACAAAAGTTGTGAAATCCACCAGCGCTTGCCGTCATTGACCAGCTGGATCGAATTGATGCCGCGCACAAAAGGCTGGTCCGCCGGCGCATGACGCGCCTCATAAGTACTGAAAACCTGGGCAATCTGTCCATATTCCTCGCCCTTGCGCGCCACTTCGGACTCGTAAAAACCTTCCTTCGCAAACACCGGCGTCACGCGGGTGATGTAGTCCTCCAGCGACAGGACCCGGGTATTGATCGCGCCATCCTTGCCGCTGCTGTGCACCACCATGCGGCCATCGTTGCGGAACAGGGAACGCAGGCGGTCCCAGTCCCGCGCCTTGCCGGCAGGGCCGGAAATGGTGTCGTACAGGGCGGCCACGATGCCGTCCACCGTCGCCACGTCGGACGGCCGCGCCCCTTGCGCCAGGGCGCTACTGCTGGCCAGCACCAACAGTAGCAAACTTGCTAACTTCTTCATTGACTCTCCTACTAATTTATAATCGTTTGAATTTCTCGTGCAAATCTCACCGCAAAGCCACTATGACAGATCAATTCTCCAAGAAGGCCGAAGCCTGGTCCGCTCGCTTCTCCGAACCTGTTTCCGACCTCGTGAAACGTTACACCGCCTCGGTGTTTTTTGACAAGCGCATGGCCAAGGCCGACATCCAGGGTTCCCTGGCCCACGCCGACATGCTGGCTGCGCAGGGCATCATCCCGGCCGCCGACCTGGCCGCGATCCAGAAAGGCCTGGCCCAGGTCGGCGCCGAAATCGACGGCGGCCAGTTCGAATGGCAGCTTGACCTGGAAGACGTGCACCTGAATATCGAAAAGCGCCTGACCGAGCTGGTTGGCGACGCCGGCAAGCGCCTGCACACCGGCCGCTCGCGCAATGACCAGGTGGCCACCGATATCCGCCTGTACGTGCGCTCGGCCATCGACGACATCACCGGCCTGCTGCAGCAGCTGCGCGGTGCCCTGGTCGACCTGGCCGAAAAGAACGCCGACGTGATCCTGCCGGGCTTCACCCACATGCAGGTGGCGCAGCCGATCACCTTCGGCCACCATATGCTGGCTTACGTTGAGATGTTCGGCCGCGACGTCGAGCGCATGCAGGATTGCCGCAAGCGCGTGAACCGCCTGCCGCTGGGCGCCGCGGCGCTGGCCGGCACCACCTTCCCGATCGACCGCCTGCGCGTGGCCCAGACCCTGGGCTTCGACGATGTGTGCCACAACTCGCTGGATGCGGTATCCGACCGCGACTTCGCAATCGAGTTCACCGCTGCCGCTTCGCTGGTCATGATGCACGTGTCGCGCATGTCGGAGGAACTGATCATCTGGATGAGCCCAAGGGTCGGCTTCATCGACATCGCCGACCGCTTCTGCACCGGCTCCTCGATCATGCCGCAGAAGAAGAACCCGGACGTGCCGGAACTGGCGCGCGGCAAGACCGGCCGCGTCTACGGCCACCTGATGGGCCTGCTGACCCTGATGAAAGGCCAGCCGTTGGCCTATAACAAGGACAACCAGGAAGACAAGGAGCCGCTGTTCGACACCGTCGATACCGTGGTCGATACCCTGCGCATCTTCGCCGACATGGCCGGCGGCATCACTGTCAAGCCGGAAGCGATGCGCTCGGCCGCACTGCAAGGCTATGCCACCGCGACCGACCTGGCTGACTACCTGGTGAAAAAGGGCCTGCCGTTCCGCGATGCGCACGAAGCGGTGGCGCACGCTGTGCGCGCCTGCGATGACCTGAAGATCGACCTGGCCGACATGTCGCTGGACCAATTGCGCGCCTTCTCGCCGCTGGTGGGCGAGGACGTGTTTGCGGTACTGACGCTGGAAGGCTCGGTAGCGGCGCGCGACCACGTCGGCGGCACGGCACCGAACCAGGTGCGTGCGGCTATCGCACGCGTGCGTCAGCAGCTGGCGGGTTGAATCTTGCGGGCATGGCGAATGCTTTCCGCCATGTCCCCCATGACGAAGCGGTGCATGGAACGAATGATGTGATCCACGATCAGCCGGCGCACCAGGTTGCCTGATCCCTTGGGCTGATAACTGGTGGCCATGCGCACCAGCGTCCGCCCGTCCGGCATGCTTTCCAGGTTGATGCTGCCGCCTTGCAAGTCAAGGTGGCGCCGGAACTGCTCGCTGGCATCCGTCACGCTGAATTCGAGCGCCGCGTTGTGCTCCGATTTCGTGATGCGCTTCATGATGTACTGCTCGTCGCCGTACTCGCAACGGCACAAGGTGCCCACGGTCTTGTGGTCGCCGACTGTCCTCACAGGCAAAGGCAAGGTCCATCGCAGGAACCAGTTTGGGCGGGCTTTGACTTCCTCATAAAAGCATACTTTGTCCCATACTTCCGCGATATCGGCGTTGATAATGCGTTCCGTTCGAGCGATGTTCATCTTGTAGCACCCCTATGGTTTTTAGCAGTAAAGAAAGCGTTACATCCAACCAGCCAGACCTCGGCCTGGCTGAATCGTTGCGATAATTCGGCATGCAGGGAATCCAGGGAGTCGCCGCGGTTGTTCACCACCTTCAGCCGGTTCATGAATCCCATCAGGACCCTGGCGTGCCAGGACATGACCGCGCCATTGCCGATCAGCGTGTAGCCGAACAGCGTCGTCGCGGGCGTGCACAGCGGCGCGATGGCGTCGAAAATCCGGCCCTTGTCCCGCATCGTTCCCGGCGCACAGTGGATCAAGCCGCCGATGCAAACCGAATCGACCTTGCGCCCGATGGCAATGGTCTCGAAGGCATTGCGTACGAAGCAGTCCGGCGAATAGCGCTGCAGGCGCTGCGCCGTGTGGCGCAGGCAGTTCCGATTCAGGTCGATCAGGGCGATCTGCTGCTCGCTTGCATCAAGCCCGGCATGGTCAAGGAAGTACCCGGTCCCCACGCCGATATCCGCGTGGCGCAGCCCTGCGTGCCGGCGGTAGATGTCGACGTAATGCTGCCCTGGGCACTTCCAGAAGCAGCGGGTGAAAATCCCGATCACCAGGAAATCGTACAAGTGGAGAAAAAAAGGCGTGTAAGCCTTGATCCCGTTTCGGTACGTTCCGACGTCCATACACCGCCCCTTCCGAAAAAAAGCATGCAGAAGCCCCTGGCCTGAAATCGGCCATGCCAGCAGTCCATGTGTATTGGCGAATTACGCTTCGCTGGCCTTTTTCCTGGCCTTGCTTTCGCGCTTGAGAGGCCCGGCGGCCGGGCACAGCGCAAAGGCAAACTGCGTCAGCGTATTCACGAGGTTGTCGGGCACCAGCCTGTAGTACACGTACTGGCCGCGACGCTCGCTGCTCACCAACCCTGCCCCTTCGAGGACGGATAAATGACGGGAAACCGCAGGCGCACTCATTTCAAAGCGGGCAGCAACCTCCCCAGCCGTCATCTCATGTTCAGAGAGATAGGCGAGAATCAGTCGCCGCGGCGACGATGCCAATGCTTCAAATACTTTGTCCGACATGCTGGTTTTCTGTTGAGGGCGCCGCAGTGCGCGGCGGAGCCTCTAGTCTATACCCGAAGGGCGCTCCAGCCAATGCCGGAGTACTACCTTTTCTTTAATTAAGCATTTAACGAATATCTTAAATATTTAATTGTCCCCCGTCCAGCTTTTTTGCATGGTTACAATGGCAAGTTCGCAATATCGCTGGTGGACGTGATTCGTGCGCAGAAGGCTGATATCCTTGCAACAACTAATCCAATAATCAGGAGATGCAATGCAGGGCTTTCTCAAGCTGTCGCATTGGCTCGACCGCATCGGCTATCGCTGCGGGCAACTGGCCAATGTGATGATCCTCGCTTCATGCTTCATCAGCGCCAGCAACGCCATGATCCGTTACGGCTTCGACTGGAGCTCCAACGCCCTGCTTGAAATGCAGTGGTACCTGTTTGGCGCCGCCGTCATGCTGGGCGCCAGCTACACCTTCCAGCGCAATGAACACGTGCGCGTCGACCTGATTTACGGCCATGTCTCCGAACGCAAGCAATTGTGGATCGACGTCTTCGGCATCATCTTCTTCCTGTTCCCGGCCTGCGTGCTGTTTGCCTGGCTGTCTTGGCAATCGCTGTTCCTGCCTTCCTGGGCCATCATGGAACAATCGAGCAACGCCGGCGGCCTGGCGCGCTGGCCGATCAAGTTCATTGTCCCCTTCGGCTTTGCCCTGCTCACGCTGCAAGGCTTGTCTGAACTAATCAAGCGCATCGCCCACCTCGCGGGCCGGGCAAACCTGGACAGCAAATACGAAAGGCCAGTGCAATGATTCCGTTGGAGATGATGCCGCCCCTGATGTTCGGCGGCCTGGTCGTATTCATGCTGGTCGGTTTCCCGGTGGCGTTCTCGCTGCTGGCGGTGGGCCTGTTCTTCGGTTTGATCGCCATCGCCGAAGGCTTTTTCGGCGTGCCCTTCCTGCAGGCGGTGCCGCAGCGCATTTTCGGCAGCGTGCTGGCCAATGACCTGCTGCTGGCCATCCCCTTCTTCACCTTCATGGGCGCAGTGCTGGAGAAGTGCCGCCTGGCGGAAGACATGCTCGACTCCATGGGTCGCCTGTTTGGCGGCGTGCGCGGAGGCCTGGGCTACTCGGTGATCATCGTCGGCTTCATTCTCGGCGCGATTACCGGCACCGTAGCGGCGCAGGTGATCGCCATGGCCATGATCTCGCTGCCGGTAATGATGCGCTACGGCTACCACATGCGTTATGCCACCGGCGTGCTGGCCGCCTCGGGCACCATTACGCAGCTGGTGCCACCATCGCTGGTGCTGGTGGTGCTGGCCGACCAGCTCAAAACCCAGACCGCAGCCGCCGACGTGGGCAGCATGTACCTTGGCGCCTGGGGTCCTTCGCTGATGCAGATCGGCCTGTTCGCCCTGTATACCTTTGCCCTGTCGCGCATCAAGCCGGCATGGCTGCCAGCTGCGCCGCAAAGTGAACTGGGGCCGCGCGGCTGGGCACTGTGGAAGCAGTGCCTGCAAGGCATCGTGCCGGCAGCAGTGCTGATCTTCATGGTGCTGGGCACCATGATGCTGGGTGTGGCCACCCCAACCGAGTCGGGGGCCATGGGTGCGCTGGGCGCGGTGATCCTGGCGGCGCTGCGCCATCCCGAATTCAACCGGCGCGACAAGATCTTTTTCCGCGTCGGCATGGCGGCCTTGTTCGCTGCCGCCTTGCTCGGCGCCTTTGTCGATGGCGCCAAGCCTATGGTGCAGGGCGCGCTGGGCGTGCTGTACGTGTGCGTGGCATGGGTGGTGTTTCGTGCCAGCCGTATCAAGCCACTGCGCGAACTGATCGTCCTGAGCTACCAATCCACCATGCGCCTGACCGCCATGGTGGTGTTCATCCTGATCGGCTCCACCTGCTTCTCGGTGGTGTTCCAGGGCGTCGATGGCGGGGTGTGGGTCGAACACCTGTTCAACGGCATCCCGGGCGGCTGGATCGGCTTCCTACTGGTGGTGAACCTGTTCGTGTTCTTCCTGGCTTTCTTCCTCGATTTCTTCGAGATCGCCTTCATCGTGGTGCCGATGCTGGCGCCGGTGGCGCAAAAGATCCTGGCGCCGCAGCTGGAACCGATGATGGGCAGCCCGGAGGCGGCGGCATCGGCGGCCCTGGTATGGTTCGGCGTAATGCTGTGCGTGAACATGCAAACCTCCTTCATGCATCCCCCGTTCGGCTTTGCCCTGTTCTACCTGCGCGGCGTGGCGCCGAAAGAAGTGAAGTCGTCGGATATCTACTGGGGCGCGCTGCCCTGGGTCGGCTTGCAAATGCTGATGGTGCTGCTGGTGGCTGCGCTGCCGCAAACCGTTACCGCCTTCCTCGACCGGGGCACGGGCGGCAAGGTGGAATCGGGCGACCTGCGCATCGAGCAGCCGGCGCTGCCTGATTCGCTGCCGGCGCAAAAGCAGGACGAGGAACAGCCGCCGGAACTCAATTTCTCGCAGCCGGAAGAAGAGAGCAAGAAGTGATGGCAGGCGCCGGCGCAGGCTGCGCCGGCGCATCGGCCGGAATCAGTCCAGCGGACCGCAGGCGGCCTTGGTGTATTCGGCTTCCAGCTTGTCGATGTCGTTCTGGGTCCTGGACATCGCATCGAGCTGGGAATTGCGCCGGTTATCGTTGCGCTGGCCGTACAGCTCCGCACGGCGGGTGCGCAGCGCGTCGCAGCTCTGCTTGGGTGCCGGCTTGCTGTCGGCAACATCGCGCGCCGGCTCCGCTTCCTCCCTGCTCTTCTTCTCGCGCGCCTCGCGGTTGCGCGCCGCCAGTTCGTCCGCACGCTCACGGTCTTCCTGGGCACGCGTCTGGGCCGCCTTGACCTGGGCCGCGGTTGGCGGCGGAGGTACGTCAAGGGCTTCCCCGCCTTTGGCGCACGGCATGGACTGGTATGTCACCTTGCCGTCTACCGTACACTTGAATAGCCCCTGCGCGCTGGCCTGCGATACGGCGGCCATGCCAAGGACTGCGAACAACAGCGCTTTCTTCATTGCGCTTACTCCCAATGGGTCTGGGTCAAAAATTTGAGCCGGTTGTTGTCTGGATCGAGAACGGACATGACGCGCAGGTCCGCTCCCAGGTCATTGTTCGGCGCTTGCTCGACGTTTACGCCGTACTCCAGGAAGTCGTCATACAAGGCATCGACGTCCGGAACATAAAAGTGTACCAGTCCGCCGGCTTGGCAGTCGCCCGAATGTTCTGAAAGGAAAATTTGCATGCCGTCGAGCATCATCGCGGCAAACGCCGGCAAGCCCGGCTCAAAGTGCTGGGTCCACTCCTCGCGAAAGCCAAGCGATTCATAGAACGGCTTGCTGGCGGCGTAGCTCGTCACCCGCAATGCCGGCACTACCCGCTGCGTGTCTTTCAAGCCCATGCTGGCTCCCCTGTAGGTTCTCCTTACAGGGAAGTGTACATCAGTGCTTGTGCGCGATCATGTTGGAGAGGACGCTGAAGGCGGCGCCGGTATGTTCCTTCTCCAGCAGCAGGGTGAGCTCGGTGTGGGTCGAGATCAGGTTGATCAGATTGACCTTGTCCCATGCCAGCTTTTTCAGGATGGCGTGGTAGATCCCCGGCGTGCGCCAGGAATCGGCGGTCAGTTGCAGCGTGACGGCGTTCAGGTTCTCCAGCCGCGCCAGCAGGCGTTCGCTGGCGAAGATCTGTTCGACCAGGCCGATGAACGGGCGGCTGCAGATCACCACCACTTCTTCGCTGCCGCGGGTCACGGTCAGGTACAGGCCGTGGCCGGTACCGGAGCGCTCCAGCAGCTGGCGGTGGCAGTCATCGATGCGGTCCGAGCGGCGGAAGGTGAACTCGACGAGGTCGGTGCGTGCCGTCAGCTGGCCGGACTGCTGGGCCAGCACCAGTTCCTGGGCATCCTTGTCCGGCAGGCGTCCGGCCACACGGCGCAAGGCCATGACCACGGCCGCCTGGCCGACAGGCTTCCACAGGTCGTTCTGGAGCTGCGGCTGCAGCTGGCGCGCCAGTTCCGACAGGTTGATCAGGCCACGACGCAATCCTTCACTCAGGAAGGGCGACTCCGTGACGATCCTTTCGACTTTGGTAGATATAGACAACATGAGTGATGCGCCCTCACTAAGTAGTACGTCAAACGAATGACGGGCTAGTGTAAATCGCAAAATTCAACTAGTGCAACATGAGTGTGACAATTTGATACATATTTCTGTTGCGTCAAACACGAAACTAGAAAATACCCTCTATTTCGTTGTAACTTCCCTACAAATCGCCCCAATCGTGCGCCATTTGGTCGCAAGGCGAGCTAGTTAAGCAACGCGGCAAATGTAATCAAATGTCTAAAACTGAACAAAAAGTGTAGAGCCGACTTATTTTGCAACTTTTTTGACTTGCATAAGGAACAGGCATAACTTCCCGCTCTCCCTACAACCCCACGCTCACAAGGAGAGCTGATGAAACTTCGCAAAAGCCTGCTGGCTGCAGCCGTAGCCGCTTCTTTCGCCCCCGCATATGCAGGCGTCCTGCCAGAAAACATGATGGCCGCACCGGCCCAGCCGATGAGCCTTGAAGCCAAGGCCAACCTGGCTTCCCGCCTGGATGCGCGCCGCGCCGCTGCTGGCCTGGACAGCGAGCATGGCTACAAGATGCGTGAACAACACCCTGGCGTCAACGGCCAGCGCGTCCTGCGCGCCGATCACACCTTCCAGGGCCTGCGCGTCTTCGGCTCCGATTCCGTGGTCGTTACCGATGAAAGCGGCGACATCGTCAGCGAGTCCGCTTCCGACCGCCGCAATGGCCTGGACACGCACCGTTCCGCCAGGGCCACCGGCAAGAGCGCACCTGAAACCACCCCAGCCTTTGGCGCCGACGAAGCGATCCGCATCGCCGTCTCGCGCAACGGCGGCAAAACACACCGCGTCAAGCCGCAAGCCGAACTGCTGATCTGGCCAGTGGTCAAGACCCAGCGCACCGCAGCTGCCGCCAACAAGGCCGAAAGCGCACTGAACGCACTGGACGTGGAAGACGTGGTCGACCACTACGAACTGGCCTATATGGTCAAGACGCGCATGAACAAGGATGGTCGTCCGGTGTTCCGCGACACCGTGATCAACGCCACCACCGGCGCCGTGATCAAGCAGTGGGATGCGCTGCAGACCGTGGTCGGCGTCGGGCGCAGCCAGTACAACGGCGATGTGCCGATCAACACCACCCTGTCCGGCTCCAGCTACAAGATGCTGGACTCCTCGCGCGGCGTGGGCGGCACCTTCGGCGGCATGGCGATCACCAACGCCAACCACTCGCCGGAAACCAACCCGCAGCCAGGCTCGATCTACACCAACAGCACCAACACCTGGGGCGACGGCCAGCAATACATCAGCGGCGGCAGCACCACCAACGCCAACGGCCAGACCGCTGCCGTCAATGCGCTGTGGGGCCTGATGAACACCTACGACACGCTGAAGAACGTGATGGGCTGGTCTTCGCTGGACGGCAACAACACCGCAACCTACATCGCAGTCCACGTCGACAACAACTACGACAACGCCTTCTTCGACCCGAACTGCAAATGCATGTACATCGGCGACGGCGGCTCCAGCTTCAACAACCTGGGATCGATCGACGTGATCGGCCACGAAATGGGCCACGGCGTGACCGACGCCACCTCCAACCTGACCTACTCCGGCGAGTCGGGCGGCCTGAACGAATCGAACTCCGACATCATCGGCGAAGCAGTGGAAGCCTATGCCCGCGCCGGCGGCACCGGCACCACCATCCCGTCGACCGGCAACGACTGGATGATGGGCAAGGAAATCGCCAAGAACGGCCAGCCGCTGCGCTGGATGTGGAAGCCATCCAAGGACGGCGCATCGAAGGATGCCTGGAGCAGCACCCTGGGCAACCTGAACGTGCACTACTCCTCCGGCCCGAACAACCGCATGTTCTACTTCCTGGCCAAGGGTTCCAACTCCTCCTCCTCGAGCGAGATGTACAGCCAGTACCTGAACAAGCAGCCGCTGGCCATGACCGGTATCGGCACCGACAAGGCCTTCCGCATCTGGTTCAAGGCCAACACCACCAAGTTCACCTCTTCGACCAACTACGCCAACGCGCGCCTGAAGATGATCGAATCGGCTGAACAGCTGTACGGCGTGGGCAGCCCGGAATCGATCGCGGTCAAGCGTGCTTACGCTGCGATCAACGTCGGCACCGACGTCGACGAAGCCGGCACCGGCAGCGGCGTGTCGATCAGCACCCAGCCGAACAACATCACCGTGGCAGCGGGCGGCACCGCCAGCTTCACCGTGGGCGCAACCGGCGGCACTTCGCCTTACAGCTACAAGTGGTACCGCAACGGCACCCAGATCTCGGGCGCCACTTCGGCTACCTACTCGTTCACCGCGCAATCTGCCGACAACGGCGCCGTGTTCAACGCCGTGGTGACCGATTCGTCTTCGCCGGTGAAGACTGCCACCTCGAACAACGCCACCCTGACCGTGGGCACCACCCAGCAAACCGAGAAGGTTGTAAACGGCGGTTTCGAGTCCGGCACGACGCCATGGGCCGGCAGCACCGGCGTGATCGGCAACTACAGCGGCCAGACCGCGTACGAAGGCACCCGCTTCGCATGGCTGGGCGGTAACGGCGCCACCGCTACCGAAGCGCTGTACCAGAGCGTGGCCATCCCATCGACCGCAACGTCGGCCAACTTCTCGTTCGCGCTGCATATCGATACCGCCGAATCGGGCAGCACCGCGTACGACAAGATGACCGTGACCGTGAAGAACTCTTCCGGCACCACCCTGGGCACCCTGGCAACCTATAGCAACGCGAATGCCGCCAGCGGTTACCAGATCCGCAGCTTCAACCTGCTGCCGTACAAGGGCCAGACCGTGCGCCTGCACTTCAACATGACCGAAGACTCGTCGCTGCAGACTTCCTTCGTGGTGGATAAGGTCAGCCTGCAAGTCCAGTAATCAGCGGATCAAGCAGCAAGACAGGGCGGCTTACGGGCCGCCCTTTTTTTTGCCGAGTCACTATAGGTATGTAATCTATTGTCTAAAAATATACAAAAACTGTAAAACTGACTCATTTCGCAAGTTTTTTGACTTGCACAAAAAACAGGCATAACTTCATCTCTCCCACCAACCCAAGTTCCCCAAGGAGAGTCGATGAAACTTCGCAAAAGCCTGTTGGCCGCAGCCGTAGCCGCCTCGTTCGCCCCTGCATTTGCAGGCGTCCTGCCAGATACCCTGATGGCCTCTCCAGCTCAGCCGATGAGTGTTGAAGCCAAGGCGAACTTGGTATCGCGCCTGGAGTCCCTGCGCTCCGCAGCCGGCCTCGATAGCGAGCACGGATACAAGCTGCGCGAACAGCACCCGGGCGTCAACGGCCAGCGCATCGTGCGCGCCGACCACACCTTCCAGGGCCTGCGCGTATTCGGTTCCGATTCCGTCGTTGTCACCGATGAAAACGGCAATATCGTCAGCGAATCCGCCTCTGACCGCCGCAATGGCCTGGACGCTTCGCGCGCCGCCAAAGCTTCCGGCAAAGGCGCACCTGAAACCACGCCAGCCTTTGGCGCCGACGAAGCGATCCGCATCGCCGTCTCGCGCACGCCAGGCAAGCAGCATCGCATCAAGCCGGAAGCCGAGCTGCTGATCTGGCCAGTGGTCAAGACCCAGCGCACCGCAGCTGCCGCCAGCAAGGCCGAGAGCGCGCTGAATGCGACCGATGTGGAAGAGGTAGTCGACCACTACGAGCTGGCCTACCTGGTCAAGACCCGCATGAACAAGGATGGCCGTCCGGTGTTCCGCGACACCGTCATCAACGCCACCACCGGCGCCGTGATCAAGCAGTGGAACGCCCTGCAGACCGTAGTCGGCGTCGGCCACAGCCAGTACAACGGCGATGTGCCGATCAACACCACCCTGTCCGGCTCCACCTACAAGATGCTGGACACCTCGCGCGGCGTGGGCGGCACCTTCGGCGGCATGGCAATCACCAACGCCAACCACTCGTCGGCCAACAACCCCAACCCTGGCGCGATCTATACCAACAGCACCAACACCTGGGGCGACGGCCAGCAATACATCAGCGGCGGCAGCACCACCAACGCCAACGGCCAGACCGCTGCCGTCAATGCGCTGTGGGGCCTGATGAACACCTACGACACGCTGAAGAACGTGATGGGCTGGTCTTCGCTGGACGGCAACAACACCGCAACCTACATCGCAGTCCACGTCGACAACAACTACGACAACGCCTTCTTCGACCCAAGCTGCAAGTGCATGTACATCGGCGACGGCGGTTCCTACTTCAACAACCTGGGATCGATCGACGTGATCGGCCACGAAATGGGCCACGGCGTGACCGACGCCACCTCCAACCTGACCTACTCCGGCGAGTCGGGCGGCCTGAATGAATCGCACTCCGACATCACCGGCGAAGTGGTGGAAGCCTATGCCCGCGCCGGCGGCACCGGCACCACCATCCCGTCGACCGGCAACGACTGGATGATGGGCAAGGAAATCGCCAAGAACGGCCAGCCGCTGCGCTGGATGTGGAAGCCGTCCAAGGACGGTTCGTCGCGCGATGCCTGGAGCAGCACCCTGGGCAACATCGACGTTCACTATTCCTCCGGACCGAACAACCGCATGTTTTACTTCCTGTCCAAAGGCTCGAACTCCTCCTCGTCGAGCGAGATGTACAGCCAGTACCTGAACAAGCAGCCGCTGGCCATGACCGGTATCGGCACCGACAAGGCCTTCCGCATCTGGTTCAGGGCCAACACCACCAAGTTCACCGCCTCGACCAACTACGCCAACGCGCGCCTGAAGATGATCGAATCGGCCGAACAGCTGTACGGCGTAGGCAGCGTTGAATCGATCGCCGTCAAGCGCGCTTATGCTGCGATCAACGTCGGCACCGACGTGGACGAAGCCAATCCCAACGTCGTGACGATCACCACGCAGCCGAACAACGTCACGGTCGCCGCGGGCGGCACCGCCACCTTCACGGTGGGCGCAGCCGGCGGCACCGCGCCTTACAGCTACGCCTGGTACCGCAACGGCACGCTGATTCCGGGCGCCACCTCGGCCACCTACTCGTTCACCGCGCAGACTGCCGACAACGGCGCCGTGTTCAAGGCCATCGTCAGCGACTCCTCGTCGCCGGCCAAGACCGCCACCTCGAACGATGCCACCCTGACCGTGGGCGTGATTCCGCCGACGAACGAGCTGATCGTCAACGGCGGCTTCGAGTCCGGCACTGCGCCATGGGCCGGCAATACCGGCGTGATCGGCAACTACAACGGCCAGACCGCGTACGAAGGCACCCGCTTCGCATGGCTGGGCGGCAATGGCACCACGGCTACCGAAAACCTGTACCAGACCGTGACCATTCCATCGACCGCAACCTCGGCCACCCTGTCGTTCGCGCTGCATATCGACACTGCGGAAAGCGGCAGCACCGTGTACGACAAGATGACCGTGACCGTGAAGAACTCTTCCGGCACCACCCTGGGCACCCTGGCCACCTACAACAACACCATGCCGGCCAGCGGCTACCAGATGCGCAGCTTCAACCTGCTGCCGTACAAGGGCCAGACCGTGCGTATCCACTTCAACATGACGGAAGACTATTCGCTGCAGACTTCCTTCGTTGTTGATAAGGTAAGCCTGAAAGTCCAGTAAGCTCACCCGCCTGGCCGGTGTGCGGCTATCGTCATCCACGGATACGATAGCTGCATAGCCGGCTTTTTCGCGTCCGGGCGGTGCTATGATGGCTCCCTTGTATTCAAGGAGGCAGCATGGGCATTGGTATTGGCGGCAAGACTATCGAAGAGGCATTGGCATCCCTGTCGGACATGACGGCGGGCGCCACACCGATCGGCAAGGACGAACACCTGGCACGTATCGAAAAGGCACAGGCCTTCATGCGCCAGCAAGGCATCGCGGCCATTTACATCAATGCCGGCTCCAGCCTGCTCTACTTCACCGGCACCAAGTGGTATCCGAGCGAGCGCATGGTCGGCGCCATCCTGCCGGCCCGCGGCGCGGTGGAGTACATCGCCCCCGCTTTCGAAGAAAACACCCTGCAGGACTTCATGCTGGTGGAAGGCGCGGTCAACTGCTGGCACGAGCACGAAAGCCCATACGCCTTGTTTATCGCAGTGCTGAAAAAGATGGGCATTATGCCGGACGCCGCACAGGCGCCGCGCATCGGCATCGACGAGAGCGCCGCCTTCTTCATCTTCGACGGCATCCGCCCGCTGGCGGAAGGCTACGCACTGGAAAACGCGCGCCCGGTAACGGCCCACTGCCGCACCCGCAAATCCAAGGCGGAAATCGCCCTGATGCAGCGCGCCAAGGACATGACGCTTGCCGTGCATATCGCCACCGCCAGCATCCTGCGCGAAGGCATCACTACCACCGAAGTCGCTGAATTCATCGACAAGGCGCACCGCAAGGTGGGCGCGCCGGCCGGCTCCTACTTTGTGATCGTGCTGTTCGGCGTCGCCAGTTCCTTCCCGCACGGCGTTTCGTATGTGCAGACGCTAAAGCAAGGCGACACGGTCCTGATCGACACCGGCTGCAAGCTGCACAACTACATTTCCGACATCACCCGCACCTATGTGTACGGCGAAGCCAGCGAGCGCCAGCGCGCCGTGTGGAATGCCGAGAAGGCGGCGCAACTGGCCGCCTTTGAAGCGGCCCGGCTGGGCGTGCCGTGCGAAGAAGTGGACCTGGCCGCGCGCCGTTCGCTGCAGGCTGCCGGTTTTGGACCGCAATACAAGCTGCCAGGCCTGCCGCACCGCACCGGCCACGGCATCGGCCTGGACATCCACGAATGGCCTTACCTGGTGGGCGGCGACAAGACCCCGCTGGACGTCGGCATGACGTTCTCGAACGAACCGATGATCGTGGTGCCGGGCGAATTCGGCGTGCGCCACGAAGACCACTTCTACATGGCGGAAGACGGCCCACGCTGGTTTACCAAGCCTTCGCACTCGATCGACGATCCCTTTGGATTACGGGCCGCCTGACGCCTGCGGGCTCGGTTAGTTGGCCTTGGCAGCGCCGGTGAAGCTAAGAGATGGCAGTTCCTTCTGGGCTTCGTCGGCGCTGACCAGTTCCGGGATCACGTGGCCAGCCAGCATGCCCATTTGCACTTTGGTGCGCACGTACTTGATCTCGCCCTTGTCCAGCACGAAGGTCAGCTTGTTGGTCGCTTCGGTGCTGGTGGCCGCTTCATGGCTGCCGGCGGCGGCGTCAACGAAGAAGTAGCCGCCCGGTACCGAATCGCCTACCGCAACGCCGTCCACCTTGACCGAGGGGCGCACGGCCGCACCCAACATGCTATCGACGCGGTAGAAGTATACGCGGCCCTGTTCCGCTGCCAACTTCGGCATCACGGATTCCTGTTGGGCGAACTTGGGGCCGGTCGCGGCGCAACCGGTCAACACTGCTGCAGCGGCAATCGCCGCCAGGGATGCAAACTTCATGTAAGTCCTTTAAGGTTTGAAAGAAAGGTGAACCGGATCTTGCGCTGAAAACGCGCGCTCCGCAGGCAAATAGAAACCAATCAGCTGGCCATCCCGGACCACGATCCAAGCTTCATGGATATGGCTGCCTTCCACTGTCAGCACGTGTTGGAAAGGGCGCAGAACTTCGCCTTGCGCGACCTGGCCGGCACGACGCCATTGGCTGCCCTCTTTCAGCGTGCGCCGGTAGCCCGTCGCCAGGCGCAGCGGTACTTCGGCTTCCAGCGTGAGCAGGCCGCCTTCTGCGATGGGCGTCATCGCGATGGGTTGGTGTACGACAGCGGCGCAGCCGCACAGGATTGCCGCGAGCAGCAGGAAGCAAGGGAAGGAAGATTTCATGGCGGGGCAAATGATAATCGCCAGCTTCGCCATAAATACTCACACATAAACACACTGTTGTAATTTTGGAACGCCATGTTGCCGCTGCAGCGCTTGCGGACAGCGGCGCGACTTCTCGCCCATTTCATACTGGCCGCACACTGGCGCGCTACAGTGCAGGCCATGGACATCTCTCATTCCCTGCAGCGCGTCGTGTACGCCCACCTTCTTGCGGTAAGCTGCGCCGCAGTCACTTTCGTCTTCGGCAATGAATTGTGGGACTTCGCCGTCAACGGCGACCGCACCTTCCGCTTTCCGCTTGCCACGCTTGTGCTGGCATGGATCATGGCATTCGCCGCTTCGGTCATGCCGTATGCTGCCGCGATGACGCTGGCCGTTCGCCGCAGGATCCGCAGCCCCTACTTCTTTATCGGCGGCGCAATCATCACCGGGCTGGCGTTCCTCCCGCTGCTGGCATGCGCCTACTCCCCACGTCACCTGTTGCGACTTGCCCCCATGCTCCTGATTGCCGGGCTCGCAGCGGGTAGCGCCTGCTCGCTTGTGCTAAAGTCGGCGCACGATGAAGATACTGTTCATGCTGTTTAGTGCGCTGCTCGTGGCGGCGCTGGTGACGGACCGGCTGCGGCAATGGCGCGGCCGAACGCGCAATCAACGCGGCGCCTGTGCACTGTGCGCCGCCGAAATCAAATGGAATACCTACGAAGAGCTGCCGTTGGCAAGCGGCGCTGGCGCGAAGATGCGGGTTTGCCAACGCTGCCATGCGCGCCATTACAAGTTGAAGTGGTCGGCAGTGGTGCTGATCATCCTGGCGTTTGCAGGCGTCGCGTATCTGATGGTGTAGCAGCGCTTCAAAAGAGTACTCGCCCGGAATGCTGAACCTGTTGCTTCAGATCGCCGCAAGCGGCGCCGCTGGCGGCACCGCCTGCTGGCTCGCACCGCGCCTTCAGGCGCGCTTGGACACCAGGGTGAGGATATCGTAGCTGGCTACGAGTTCCTCGTTCTGGTTGGTGACCTGCACGTCCCACGCCACAACGCCCTGGCCGCGGCCTTTGTCGTCGGTTCTGTTGCGGTCGACCTTGCGCTTGCAGGTCAGGCGGGCACGGATGGTGTCGCCGATCGCCACCGGGGTGATGAAGCGCAGGTTATCCAGGCCATAATTGGCCAGCACAGGGCCCGGCGCCGGCGACACGAACAGGCCGGCCGCAGCCGACAGCACGAAGTAGCCGTGGGCGATACGCTTGCCGAACTGGGTATCCTTGGCTGCGATCTCGTCGAAGTGCATGTAGAAGTAGTCGCCCGAAATACCGCCGAAGTTGACGATATCGGCTTCGCTCACCGTGCGGCGATGGGTCAGCAGCGAATCGCCGATTTCCAGGTCTTCAAAACACTTGCGGAACGGATGGATATCGCCTTCCTTGACCGCGCCGCCGCGCACATACTCGCCGGTGATGGCAGTCAGCATGGTCGGCGACCCCTGCACCGCAGCGCGCTGCAGGAAGTGGCGCACGGCGCGGATGCCGCCCAGTTCCTCGCCGCCGCCTGCGCGGCCGGGACCGCCGTGCTTGAGTTGCGGCAGCGGCGAACCGTGGCCGGTGGAGTCGACCGAAGCCTCGCGGTCCAGCACGTGCACGCGGCCATGCGAGGCAGCGGCAATCGGTACGGCGTAGGCGGCGGTGGCAGGGTCCCTGGTCACCAGGGTGGACACCAGCGAGCCCTTGCCGCGTGCGGCCAGCTCCAGCGCTTCATCGATGGAATCGTAGGTCATCATGGTGCTGACCGGGCCGAAAGCTTCCACGTCGTGCACCGCATCGTTGTCCAGCGCGTTGCGGCACAACAGCAGGGTGGGCGCGAAGAAGGCGCCGTGCTCGACACCCTGTCCCACCAGCTTCAACGCGCCCGCGCCGCCGAACAGGATTTCATTGCCCTGCGCCAGTTGCGCCACGCGTTCGGCCACATCGCGCTGCTGGTCTTTCGAGGCCAGTGCCCCCATGCGCACGCCTTCCACCGAAGGGTCGCCCACCACGACTTTGGCCAGGCGCTCGCGCAGTTTCTCCGCCACGGCGTCTGCATGCTGGCGCGGCACGATGATGCGGCGCACCGCGGTACATTTCTGCCCTGCCTTGGTGGTCATCTCGCGCTGCACTTCCTTCACGAACAGGTCGAACTCGGCATCGTCCGGGGTGACGTCAGGTGCCAGGATGGCGCAGTTCAGCGAGTCGGCTTCGGCCGTGAATGGTACGGAGCTGGCGATCAGGTTGCGGTTGGAGCGCAGCTTGGCCGCGGTGTCGGCGGAGCCGGTGAAGGTCACCACGTCGGCGCCGCCCAGGCGGTCCAGCAGGTCGCCGGTACTGCCGATGACAAGCTGCAGCGAGCCATCGGGCAGCAGGCCGGAATCATTGATCATGCGGATCAGGGCTTCGGTCAGGTAGGAAGTGGCGCTGGCAGGTTTGCCGATGCATGGCATGGCCGCCAGGAAGGACGGCGCGAACTTTTCCAGCAAGCCCCAGATCGGGAAGTTGAAGGCGTTGATGTGGACCGCGATGCCGCCGCGCGGCACCAGGATATGGGTGCCGGAGAAGCCGCCGCGCTTGCCCAGCGCCATGGCCGGGCCTTCATGCAGCACGTTCGACGACGGCAGCTCGCGGCTGCCCATGCTGGCGTATGCGAACAGGGTGCCGATGCCGCCCTCCACGTCGACCCAGCTGTCCGGGCGGGTGGCGCCGGTCAGGTGCGAGATGGCATACAGTTCTTCCTTGCGCTCCATCAGGTACATCGCCAGGGCTTTCAGGCGCTGGGCGCGGGTCTGGAAGTCCAGCTTCATCAGGGCCGGGATGCCGGTCTTGCGGCCGTAATGCACGGCTTCCGCGAAGTCCAGCTGCTCGGCGTGGGTGTGATAGATGACGCGGTTGTCCAGGGCGCTGTGCAGCGCGGTCGCCGCTTCCTTGCCTTGCCAGCGGCCGCCGATAAAGCTTTGCAGGGTGTGTACCATGTGTAGTCTCCGATTTACTGTTTATTGTCGAATGCTTGCTTATGCAGGTGCATCGGCAGCGAAGTGTCCCATTGCATGCGCTGGCGCCCCGGTGACGCCTCGCTGTCGGGCTGGCACTCCACCATGGTCTGCATCGAGCGCACGGCCAGTTCGTGGTACTGGCCGGTGCCCAGCGTTTTCCATGCGATCTCGCTGTCGCTGACCTGGCGCAGGATCTTGGCCGGTGCGCCGACCACCATGCTGCGCGGCGGGATTTCCATGCCGGCCTTGACGAAGGCCGCCGCGCCAACGATGCTCTCGGCACCGACCAGCGCGTTATCCATCACCACCGCGTTCATTCCTACCAGCGCATTGCGGCCGATGCGGCAGCCGTGCAGCACGGCGCCATGCCCGATGTGCCCGTCCTGCCCGACCACCGTGTCGCCCCCGGGAAAGCCGTGCATCACGCAGGTGTCCTGCACGTTGGCGCCTTCTTCCAGGATGAGGCGGCCGAAGTCGCCGCGCAGCGACGCCAGCGGCGCCACATAGCAGCGCGGGCCGACGATCACGTCGCCAACCAGCACCGCGGTCGGGTGCACATAGGCCGTCGGGTGCACCACCGGCCGTACGCCGTTGATTTCGTAGCAGGGCATGGTCAGGCTCGTTCGCAACGTTCGATAACCAGCGCGATGCCCTGGCCGACGCCGATGCACATGGTGCACAAGGCGTAGCGGCCGCCGATGCGTTCGAGCTGGTTCAGCGCCGTGGTTACCAGGCGGGCCCCGGAGGCGCCCAACGGGTGGCCGATGGCGATGGCGCCGCCGTTCGGGTTGATTCGGGCGTCGTCGTCCGCCAGCCCAAGGTCGCGGGTCACCGCCAGGCCCTGCGCGGCAAAGGCTTCGTTCAGTTCGATCACGTCCATCTGCTCGATGGTCATGCCCAGCTGCGCCAGCAGCTTCTTGCTGGCAGGCGCAGGGCCAAAGCCCATGACGCGCGGCGCCAGCCCTGCGGTGGCCATGCCAAGCACCTTTGCGCGCGGCTTCAGGCCGAACTTGTCGACTGCGGCAGCCGACGCCAGCAACAATGCGCAGGCGCCGTCGTTGACGCCGGAGGCATTCCCGGCGGTGACGGTGCCTTCGGGCTTGACCACGCCTTTCAGCTTGGCCAGCGCCTCGATGGTGGTATCGGGACGCGGATGCTCGTCGGTGTCGATCACCTTCGGCTCGCCTTTTTTCTGCGCGATGGTGACCGGCACGATCTCGCCCTTGAAGAAACCGGCTGCTTGGGCTGCGGCCCAGCGCTGCTGGCTGCGAATGGCGAAGGCATCCTGGTCGGCGCGTGCAACGGACCATTGCTCGGCCACGTTCTCCGCCGTCTCCGGCATGGAGTCGATGCCGTACTGCGCCTTCATCAGCGGGTTGACGAAACGCCAGCCGATGGTGGTGTCCTCGATCTTCGCACTGCGGGAAAAGGCGCTATCGGCCTTGCCCATCACGAAAGGAGCGCGTGTCATGCTTTCCACGCCGCCGGCGATGACCAGCTGCGCTTCGCCCGCCTTGATGGCGCGGGCCGCAATGCCCACCGCATCGAGCGAGGAACCGCACAGGCGGTTGATGGTGTTGCCCGGCACTTCCACCGGCAAACCGGCCAGCAGGCCTGCCATCCGTCCCACATTGCGGTTGTCCTCTCCGGCGCCGTTAGCGCAGCCGTAGTAGACGTCGTCCACCTGCTTCCAGTCCACGGCGGGATTGCGCGCCATCAGGGCGGCGATCGGGATCGCCGCCAGGTCGTCGGCGCGCACGCCTGCCAGTGCGCCGCCGTAGCGGCCGAACGGTGTGCGAACGGCGTCGCAGATGAATGCTTCGGTCATTGTTATTCCTTAGGTCGTTTGTCGATTACTCGTTTGGCCTTGCCGGTCGCCGTGCGTTCGATGCCGCCCACGCCAACCAGCGTAACGGTCGTGCTTACGCCGACATTGGTCTTGATGCGCTGTTCCAGCTCGCGCGCCACATCGCCAGCGTCGGCGCGGGCCAGCCCGGCGCGCAGTTCCACCAGCACTTCCAGCTTGTCGAGGTGGCCCTCGCGGCTCACCACGAGCTGGTATTGCGGCTCGAGCCTGGGCAGCTTGCAGATCTGTTCTTCGATCTGGGTCGGGAAGACGTTCACGCCGCGGATGATCAGCATGTCGTCCGAGCGGCCGGTGATCTTGCCGATGCGGCGCATCGAACGTGAAGTCGGCGGCAGCAACCGCGTGAGGTCGCGCGTGCGGTAGCGGATCACCGGCATGGCTTCCTTGCTGAGGGACGTGAATACCAGCTCGCCCTCTTCGCCGTCGGGCAGGACTTCGCCCGTTTCCGGATCGATGACCTCAGGGTAGAAATGATCTTCCCAAATCACCGGCCCGTCTTTCGATTCAATGCATTCGCTGGCAACACCGGGGCCGATGACTTCCGACAGGCCGTAGATGTCCACCGCGTCGATGCCGGCGCGCCGTTCGATCTCGCCGCGCATGGCATTGGTCCACGGCTCGGCGCCGAATATGCCGACCTGCAGCGATGACTTGGCGCAATCGAGGCCCTGGCGCTGGAACTCTTCGACGATGTTCAGCATATAAGACGGCGTCACCATGATGATCGACGGTTTGAAATCTTGGATCAACTGCACCTGCTTTTCCGTCTGGCCGCCGGACATCGGGATCACGGTGCAGCCCAGGCGCTCGGCGCCATAGTGCGCACCGAGGCCGCCCGTGAACAGGCCATAGCCGTAGGAGACGTGCACCATGTCGCCGGCGCGCCCGCCCGCGGCGCGAATGGAGCGTGCTACAACGTCGGCCCACATATCGACATCGCGCCGTGTATATCCGACCACGGTTGGCCGGCCGGTCGTGCCGCTGGACGCATGCACCCGGACGACTTTCTCACGCGGCACTGCAAACAGCCCGAAGGGATAGTTGTCGCGCAGGGTTTTCTTGTCCGTGAATGGAAACCTGGCCAGGTCCGACAGCGACTTCAGGTCGTTCGGATGCACGCCCTTCTCGTCAAAGGCCTTGCGGTAGTGCGGCACGTTCTCGTATGCGTGCATCAGCGACCATTTCAGGCGTTCGAGCTGGAGCGCCTGCAATTCGTCACGGCTGGCGCGCTCGATCGGCTCCAGGTCGGAAGGGGCGGGAATGCGTTGGACCACGGTGCTACCTCCATCAACTAGCTGTGGGTTGGAACCACCTCTCCGGCTACGCGGTGCGATTTGCCGCGGAAAGTGGCGATCATCTTGCCCTCCTGGTTGCTGACGGTGACATCGTAGATGCCGGTTTTACCGACCAGCGTGCGTTCAACCGCCTCCGCCGTCAACATGTCATCCATCCGCCCGGGAGCGAGGTAGTCGATCGAGCATCCCGCGCCAACCGTCGTGTGGTTATGGCTGTTGCACGCAAATGCGAAAGCACTATCGGCCAACGCAAAGATAAAGCCGCCGTGGCAACTCTGGTGCCCGTTCAGCATATCGCTGCGCACCGGCATGGTCATGCGCGCATAGCCGGGGCGGATTTCCACCAGTTTCATACCGAGAGCCTGGCTGGCGGCGTCGCGCGCGAACATGGCCGCGCCGGCCGCTTCGGCCAGGGCCTGCGGGTGCATCTTCGGGTTATGCATGGATCCGGGCTCCGCTCTGCTCGCGGCGGCGCAGCAGCGGCGACACGCGGTAGCGGTCCTCGCCATAGCTGTGTGCCAGGTTCTCCAGCACCTTCACGATGTGCCTGACGCCAACCATGTCCGCCCAGGCCAGCGGGCCGCGCGGATAGTTGACGCCCTTTTGCATCGCCACATCGGCCGCCTGCGCGCTGCAGACGCCCTGGTTGACGGCATCGGCGGCTTCGTTGGCCAACATGGCAACAGTGCGCATCACGGCCAGGCCTGGCACGTCGTCCAGGCGGGTGACGGTGAAGCCGGCCGCCTGGAACATGCCGATGGCGGATGCCATGGCGCGCGGATTGCATTGGTCGCTGCAAGCGATGGCGATGCGCGGCGATGCGTTGAAGTCGAACACCAGGTCGTACACCACCATGTCGTCATGTTTGTCGTCGCGCGCGCGCTGGGTTGCGCTGCGGCCGTCGGTCAGGTAGATGGCGGCGCCGTTGCAGTGAAAGGCCGGTGCTTCCGACGAGCGGTGGCCTTCGGCGGAATTGCGCCTGGTAACCGCGATGCCGCGCGCCTTCAGGCGTTCGATGATCATCGTCGCAATGGCAGTATGGTCGCCCGGCTCGAAGCTGTAGCCGATGTACTCGGGCAGCGGCTGCGGCGCTTCGGATCGCGGCAGCGGCGCCGCGGCGCCTACGCTGTAATCGTAGAACCCGCGGCCCGACTTGCGGCCCAGGAAGCCGGCATTCACCATCTCCTGCTGCAACACGCACGGCGTGAAGCGCGGATCGTTATAGTAGGCGCGAAATACGGACTCGGTGACGGAGTAATTCACGTCGTGGCCGATCAGGTCCATCAGCTCGAATGGGCCCATGCGGAATCCGCCGCCTTCGCGCATCACGGCGTCGATGGTGGCCGCATCGGAGGCCTGCTCGTTCAGCAGGCGCCATCCTTCCGCGTAGTAGGGGCGCGCTACGCGGTTGACGATGAAGCCCGGAGTGGACTTGGCGTACACCGGGTTCTTGCCCCAGGCGATGGACGTGTCGTACACGGTCTCGGCAACGGCAGCATCGGTCGCCAGGCCGCTGACCACCTCCACCAGCGCCATCAGCGGCACAGGGTTGAAGAAGTGCATGCCGGCCACGCGTTGCGGCTTGCGCAGCTTGGCGGCAATGGCGGTCACCGAAATCGAGGAGGTGTTGGTGGCGAGAATGGCGTCGTCGGCGACAATACCTTCCAGGTCGGCGAACAGGCTGCGCTTGACGTCCAGGTTTTCGACGATGGCTTCCACTACCAGCCTGGCATCGGCAACGTCGGCCAGGCCGGCTACGCCATGCAGGCGGCTGCGCGCTGCATCCGCATCGGCGCCGGACATCTTGCCCTTTTCAACCAGCTTGCCATACACCTTGCCGATGTCGGCAATCGCCCTCTCAACCGCTTCGGCACGGGTGTCGAACAGTTTGACCGTATAGCCGGAGGCCGCTGCGACCTGCGCTATGCCGGAACCCATTGCCCCGCTGCCGATCACGGCAACGACGCTGTCTTTCGCCAGAGCCGCCATGCTTATTCCCCCTTGAAGTTTGGAGCGCGCTTGTTGATGAAGGCATCCACGCCTTCGCGGTAGTCATGGCTGTAGCCAAGCTCGCGCATCATTTCGCCTTCCAGTTTCAATTGATCGGCCAGGGTGTTGCCATAGCTCGCTTGCAGTGCGTGCTTGGTAAAGGCCAGCCCCTTGGTCGGGGCGGCGGCGAAGTGCCGGGCCATGGCCATGGTTTCGTTCATCAGTTCTTCGTCCGGAACCGCCTTCCAGATCAGGCCCCATTGCTCGGCGCGTTCGGCGGACAGCTTTTCACCCAGCATGGTGAGACCGGTTGCGCGGGCATGGCCGATCAGGCGTGGCAGGTGCCAGGTGCCGCCGGTGTCCGGGATCAGGCCAAGCTTGCAGAAGGCTTCGATAAAGCTGGCGGATTTCGCCGCCAGCACGATGTCGCAGGCCAAGGCCAGATTGGCGCCGGCGCCGGCTGCGACGCCATTTACGGCGCAGATGACGGGCATGGGCAGTTCGCGCAGCGCCAGCACCAACGGGGCGTAGAATTTCTCGACGGATTCGCCGAGGTCGACGGCGGCGCCGCCTGGGGCGACAGCGCGGTCGCCCAGGTCCTGGCCGGCGCAGAAGCCGCGGCCGGCGCCGGTCAGCACCAGTACGCGCACGGATTTGTCGGCGCGCAGCTGGGACAGGGCTTCGCGCACTTCCAGGTGCATGGCCTGGGTGAAGCTGTTCAGCTTGTCGGGACGGTTCAGGGTCAGTGTGGCGACGCCCGCTTCGATTTCAAATTTGATGTTCTCGTAGCTCAATTCTTGTCTCCTCTCTTTAAAACCGGTAAATCAGTGTCTGACCCGCAGGGTCGGACACTGCTACGCGGCGGTCGCAGGCCAAGTGCCGGTTTTATTCCGCCTGGTCGAAATCGATAACCACTTTATCAGTGACCGGAAATGCCTGGCAGCTCAATACGAAGCCGCGCGCAATCTCGTAGTCTTCCAGCGCGTAGTTGACGTCCATGTCCACCTTGCCGTCCACCATCTTGCAGCGGCAGGTAGAGCATACGCCCCCTTTGCAGGAATAGCGCATGTCCAGCCCCGCGCGCAGGCCGGCATCCAGGATCGACTCCTTGTCCTTTTCCATGGTAAAGCTGGCGGCGCTGCCGTCCATGATCACGGTGACTTCGGTGAGGTGCGGCGTCGCGTCAGCCTGCACGCGGGGCTTATGCTGGTGCTTTGGAATGCTGGCGGCAAACAGTTCGATCTTGATGTCCGACTTCGGCATGCCAGCCTCCTGCAAGGCGGCGGAAACGCCAAGCATCATGTCTTCCGGACCGCAGATGAAGGCAGTGTCGTAGTCCTTGATATCGATCCAGTGCTGCAGGAATTGCTCGGTCTTTTCCTTCGTGATACGGCCATTGAACAGCTCAATGTCCTGCTGTTCGCGCGACATCACGTAGACGATGTTCAGGCGCTCGAGGTAAGCATCCTTCAGCTCCATCAGCTCCGTCTTGAAGATCACCGACGAGGAAGCGCGGTTCCCGTAGAACAGGGTGAAACGGCTGGTCGGCTCCGTCAACAGCGTAGTCTTGATGATCGACAGGATAGGCGTAATGCCGCTGCCGGCGGCGAAAGCCAGGTAGTTCCTGCATTGCGCGGCGTCGAGCGGCACGTTGAAGTGGCCCATTGGCGGCATCACCTCGATGGTGGCGCCGGCCTTCAGCGACTCATTGGCCCAGGTGGAGAACGTCCCGCCCGGCGTGCGCTTGATCGCCACGCGCAAGGCGCCGTCCTGCACGGCGGAGCAGATCGAGTACGAGCGGCGCACGTCTTCGTTATTGATGCTCGTGCGCAGGGTCAGGTGCTGGCCTTGCTGGTACTTGAAGCTGTCCTGCAGTTCGGTAGGCACGGCGAAAGTGACGGCGATGCAGTCGCGGGTTTCCTGCTGCACCTTGGCGACGGACAGTGGATAGAATTTGCTCATGGTGTCAGTGGCACTTGAAGTAGTCGAACGGCTCGCGGCAATCGAGGCACTTGTACAGGGCTTTGCAGGGCGTCGAGCCGAACTGGCTGGTGATTTCGGTGTGGTTGGAGCCGCAGTGCGGGCAGATCACTTTCGGCGCAGGCACGGCACCGCGCGCGACGCCGGCGCGCAGGGCCTCGGGCGAACCCGTTGCCGGCTGCACCGCATCGATGCGGCGCGGCGCATTTGCGCGAAGGCCGCTGATGTCGACCACCTTCTGCGCCGGCGGCGCGATGCCGTAGCCTTTCAGCTTGGCTTTGCCGGAATCGCTCATCCAGTCGGTCGTCCAGGCCGGTGAAAGGCGGGTGATGATGTCGACCTGCCCGATGCCGGCGTCTTTCAGCGCACCTTGCACCGCTTCGGCGATCACCTGCATGGCCGGGCAGCCGGAGTATGTCGGCGTGATCGTGACAGCGCACGACGAAGAGCCGGTAACCTGCACATCGCGCACGATGCCCAGGTCCACCACGGAAATTACCGGGATCTCAGGGTCGGAAACCTGTTCCAGCAGCGCCCAAACCCGCGCGGCATCGAGCGGCGTTGCGGCGGCGCCCTGGCCTGCCGGGGCTACTCCCGGCTGAAGACTGCGCTGCGGCGCGTCCATCACCACTCCGAACCGGGGTAAGCCCGCTGCAGGAACTGCATCTCGGCCAGCAGGTAACCCAGGTGCTCGGTGTGGCGTCCCTGCTTGCCGCCCTTCTGCATCCAGGCATCGGCCGGCGGCATGGCCAGCGTCGCCTCGCCGAGGATGTCCGAGACATGCGACAGCCACTGTTCGCGCAGCATGGCGGCCGGCGGCGCAACACCTTCGGCCACCATGGCCTCATCGATGGCGTCGTAATTGAATACTTCGCCGGTGTACATCCAGAGTTCATCGACCGCAGTCTGCGTGAACTGGTGCGAAGCATCGGTGCCGTCGCCCAGGCGCACTACCAGGTCGCCGCTGCGGCGCAGGTGGTAAGTGACCTCCTTCAGCGACTTCTCGGCGATTTCCGCGATGCGCTGATCGGACGAGCGGGTCAGCGCGCCGATCAGGAAGTAGTGCCAGGTATCGAAGAAGAACTGCCGCACCAGGGTGTGCGCATAGTTCCCGTTCGGCTGCTCGACCAGCAGCACGTTCTTGTAGTCGTGCGCGTCGCGCAGGTAAGCCAGCTTGTCCTCGTCGCGGCCGGCGCCCTCCAGTTCGGCGGCATAGCTGTACCACAGGCGGGTCTGGCCCAGCAGGTCGAGCGACACGTTGGACAGTGCCATATCCTCTTCCAGCGCCGGCCCCTTGCCGCACAACTCGCACAGCCGCTGGCTCAGCACCATGGCATTATCGCCCAGGCGCAGCAGGTAATTGACCTTGTTATCCATGGAGTTCGCCTTACAGGTTCTTCACTTCTTCCGGCATCGGGAAGAAGGTCGGGTGGCGATACACCTTGCTGTTGGAAGGCTCGAACAACGGCCCCTTGTCGGCCGGCGCGCTGGCAACGATATCGGCGGCGCGCACCACCCATATGCTCACGCCTTCATTGCGGCGCGTATAGACGTCGCGCGCATTGTTGATTGCCATCTCCGCATCCGGAGCGTGCAGGCTCCCCACATGCTTGTGCGCCAGGCCGTGCTGGCTGCGAATGAAGACTTCCCACAGTGGCCATTCTTTGCTCATCTTGTCTCCTCTCAGGCCGCGGCCCGATCCTTATTGTGTTTGTCGGCGTAGGCAACCAGCGCGTCGCGGAACCAGGCGCCGTCTTCATAAGCTTTGACGCGGGTGCGCAGGCGCTCGCGGTTGCAAGGGCCATTGCCCTTCAAGACCTGGTGGAATTCCTCCCAATCGATTTCTCCGAAGTCGTAAGAGCCGCGCTCCTCGTTCCATTTCAGGTCCGGGTCGGGAATGGTCAGGCCCAGGAATTCGGCCTGGGGCACGGTCTGGTCGACCATGCGCTGGCGCAGTTCATCGTTGGAGAACAGCTTGATGCGCCACTGCGCCGATTGGGCGCTGTTGACGGAAGCGGCGTCGGAAGGACCAAACATCATCAGCGAAGGCCACCACCAGCGGTTCAACGCATCCTGCGCCATCGCCTTCTGCTCCGGCGTGCCCTTGGCCAGCGACATCATGATGTCGTAGCCCTGGCGCGCGTGGAAAGACTCCTCCTTGCAGACGCGGATCATGGCGCGCGAATACGGGCCGTAAGAGCAGCGGCACAGCGGGATCTGGTTAATGATGGCCGAGCCATCCACCAGCCAGCCGATGGCGCCCATGTCCGCCCAGCTCAGGGTCGGGTAGTTAAAGATGGAGGAATACTTGGCTTTGCCGCTGTGCAGGGCCGCTAGCAATTCGTCGCGCGAGACGCCCAGGGTTTCGGCGGCGCTGTACAAGTAGAGGCCATGGCCGGCCTCGTCCTGGATCTTGGCCAGCAGGATGGACTTGCGTTTCAGGGTCGGCGCACGGGTCACCCAGTTACCTTCGGGCAACTGACCAACGATTTCGGAGTGGGCGTGCTGGGAAATCTGGCGGATCAGGGTCTTGCGGTAAGCCTCCGGCATCCAATCCTTCGGCTCGATCTTGACGCCGGCGTCGATGCGCGCCTGGAATGCGCGCTCCTGCGCGTCCATATCTTCTGCGGCCTGGACCTTTTTCAGGCCGGTTTCCACCATTTGTGCGTACATAAGGAGGGCCTCCTTGTTCGGGATAGCTTCATAATACGATACAAAAACTGCTTTGCAAACGAATTTTGTGTGTCATTTAAAAATTCTGTATCCAGATCAATGACAGTGTATAAAATCGGTTCTATGCAAAAAAACCAGAAAATCAATGGCTGGATCGAAGCATTCCTGGCCAGCGACCCGCCACGCTCGAAATCGCTGGTGATGACCATCTTCGGCGACGCCATCGTCCCGCACGGCGGCATGGTCTGGACCGGCAGCCTGATCGAACTGCTGGCCCCCTTCGGCGTCAACGACCGCCTGCTGCGCACCGCCGTATTCCGCCTGGCGCAAGAAGGGTGGCTCGGCGCCCAGCGCGACGGCCGCCGCAGCAGCTACGCCATCACGCCCGATGCCATGCGCCGCTTCAGCCGCGCCTTCCGCCGCATTTACGCCCCGCTGAACGTGCACTGGAACGGCCGGTGGACCCTGGTCCTGGCCACCGACGGCCTCGACGCCCCCGCACGCGGCCAGTTGCGCAAGGAGCTGTTGTGGGAAGGTTACAGCGTGATCGCCCCCGGCATTGCCGGTCATCCCGCCGGCGATGCCGAGGCGCTGGAAGCGCTGCTGTCGCGCCTAGGCCTGCTGCAGAAGGTGTATGTAGTGCAGGCCAGCGAAGTGCCCGGCCTGCGCGCGCGGCCGCTGGGCGAGATGGTGGCGGAAGGGTGGGATCTCAGCGAAGTGGCGGCCGGCTACGAGAAGTTCGTTGCCACCTTCAGCGTATTGCCCGCCCTGCTGGCTGACGCAAACGGGATCGATCCCGAGCAAGCCTTCGTGCTGCGCACCCTGCTGATCCACGCCTACCGCCGCGTGCAGCTGCACGACCCGCAGTTGCCGATCGAACTGCTGCCCGAACCCTGGCCCGGCGCCCGCGCCTACGAACTGGCCAGCCAGCTCTACCGCCAGCTCAGCGCCCCCGCCGAGCATCACATCTTCACCGCCCTGCGCCGCGAAGACCCCAGCGCCCCGCAACCCGAAACCAGCTTCCACCACCGCTTCGGCAGCCTGCAGTAGAGCCCGTGTCAACCTTGGGGTCAGACCCTTTGCTTGCCATAAATGGCAAGCAAAGGGTCTGACCCCAAGGTTGACACGGGCGCGGCCGTAGGGGCTGGTGTATCATGTCGGGCTTCGCGCGCCGCGCTTTATTTTTCCGACAGGACACACAATGTCTATCAAGATCAGCAGCCAGTTCGATGCTGGCGCCATCGATGTGGTCAGCGTTACCTCCGCTGGCGATATCGACGTCAATATCCGCAAGGATTCCCACGCGGACATCATCCAGTGGTTCTATTTCCGTGTTCAGGGCGCGCAGGCCGTGCCGCTGTCCATCCGTTTCCTGAACGCTGGCAAAGCTGCCTATGCCGAGGGCTGGAAGGGCTATAACGCTGTCGCTTCCTACGACCGCGACAACTGGTTCCGCGTCCCGACTTCCTTCGATGGCGAAGTGATGACCATCGAGCACGCGCCGGAGCACGATTCCGTCTACTACGCTTACTTCGAGCCGTATTCGTGGGAACGCCACCTGTCCCTGCTCGATTCCGCGCAATTGCATCCGCTGGCCGAGCTGGTCGACCTGGGCAGCACCGTGGAAGGCCGCGACATGAACCTGCTGGTCATCGGCGACCAGCAGGCCGAGAAAAAGGTGTGGGTTATCGCGCGCCAGCACCCTGGCGAAACCATGGCTGAATGGTTCGTGGAAGGCATGGTCGAAGCCCTGCTCGATGCGTCCAACCCGTATGCCCGCCAGTGCCTGCAGGACGCCTGCTTCTACATCGTGCCGAACATGAACCCGGACGGCTCCGTACGCGGCAACCTGCGTACCAACGCCGCCGGCGCGAACCTGAACCGCGAGTGGAACGAGCCGACCATGGAGCGTTCGCCTGAAGTGTTCCTGGTCAAGGAAAAGATGAAGGAAATCGGCTGCGACCTGTTCCTGGACGTGCATGGCGACGAAGGCCTGCCTTACGTCTTTGTGGCCGGCAGCGACGCCCTGCCGAATTTCACCAGGGAGCAGAAGGCGGCGCAGGACAAGTTCATCGCCGACTTCAAGCTGGCATCGCCGGACTTCCAGTCCGAGTTTGGCTACCCCGATTCGCCTTACACGCCGGAAGTGCTGACCATGGGTTCCCCGCACATCACCCACCTGTTCGGCTGCCTGTCGCTGACCCTGGAACTGCCGTTCAAGGACAACGCCAACGATCCGGACGAACTGGTGGGCTGGAACGGCGCCCGTTCCGCCAAACTGGGTGCGGACGTGCTGCAGCCGGTGCTGCGCTCCCTGCGCCGTTTTTAAGCTTTAGCGCAGCAGCGCCCTGAATGCCTTCGGTATCCACGGGCGCGCTGCCAGCATGATGGTCACGGCGCGGCGCTGTTCCCACGGCAGCCGCGCATCATCCTGGTGCTGCAGCGAGAATTCGTCTGCCACCTGCTTCAAACGGTCCAGCAAGAGACGCGTCGATTGCTGCGACAGCATCACGCTCACCAGCCGCTGCACCTCATGATGGCCGTCGAACCGGCTGTCGAAATAATCGCTGTATGCTTCGTCGCGGAAGAAACCCTGGATCGGCCCATTCGGCAGCCAGCTGAAGGTGCGCGACACCAGCAGCTTGACCTTGTTGTTCGGCTTGAGCATCAGGAAGCCGATCTTGTCCAGTCTTAGCAGGCAGGCCGTCGCTTCGGCGGCGCTGATCTTGTAGTTGGCCACCACTTCTTCAATCGGCACCTGGTTCAGCGCCAGCACCGCCACCACCAGCAGCTTGGTGTCGCTGATGATTTCCTTTTCCTGCGCATAGGTGAGCTGCGAGATCAGTTGCGGCGTGTCGGCGCTGGCTTGCGCCAGTTCGGCGAAATCCATCTCCAGCACCGCCAGGACCTGCTCCAGCCGGTCGAGGGTGAAATTGCGGGCTGCGAACATGCGCTTGATGCTGGGCTCGGAGAGGCCGATCTTCTGTCCGAGGACTGCATAGGTGATGCCGCGTGCCTTGAGCTGGCGCTTGAGCGCGTCGACCAGGCGGATGACGTTGGACATGCTTGAAATTCCCACAATAAGTATCGGAATATGATACCACCAGCATGAGCCGACGCTACAGTGCGCACGACGATTGCCCGGCCGCCGCCGCGGCAGCAAGATGGCCGCTCCTTTAACCTGTGGAGCAAAAAATGAAACGCACCCTGATCGCCGCCCTGCTCGCTGTCGCTTGCGCCAGCAGCCAGGCGGCGGATGGTTCGCAAGCTTTGAGCAAGGGCGTTGGCGGCTTGTCCGCTGTCGTGGTGGCGGGTTCCGTGCTGACCGTGTTTGCCGGCGGTTCGCTGGTGGTCGAATCGGTCGAGGTGATCGGCGAAGGCGTGGTGGTCGTGCTGAAGGCCGTGGGCGACGGCAGCAAGGCCACCGTCGAATTCAGCGGCAAGGCGCTGGAAGGCGTCTCGGTGGCTACCGGCACCGCAGTCAGCGCCGTGGCCATGTCGGCCGGCCACGCGTTGGTAGTATCGGGCAAGGTGATTGCCTTCATCCCGAACGAGTTGGGCAAGGCCCTGCTGCACCATAGCCGCGTGAGCTAAGCCATGAAGCGCCTGCTCCTTTCAGTTTCGTTGGCCTGCGCGATGGCCGGTACGGCCCATGCTGGCCAGCACTGCGAACACAAGCCGCTGTCGGTGGACGAAGTGCAACGCTCGCTGGACCTGGCCCAGCGCAGCATGCGCAAACTCGATGACAGCGGTGCGCAGGTTGCGATCATCGCCCGCGCCGGACAGGACCTGTCGAAGTACGGCCTGCGCTATTCGCACGTCGGCCTGGCGTGGCGCGATCATCCGGCAGGCCGCTGGGTGGTGGTGCAGCTGCTGAACGATTGCGGCACTGCGAACTCCGCGTTGTACAACGACGGCCTGGGCAACTTCTTCCTTAGCGGCCTGTATCAGTACAAATCGCAACTGATCCTGCCTTCGCCGGAGGTGCAGGAACGACTGGAACAGGTGCTGGCATCGCGCACACCCATGCGCCTGCACGAACCGAAGTACAGCATGCTGTCTTATGCCTGGTCGACACGCTACCAGAACTCCAACCAGTGGGTGCTCGAGACGCTGGCCGCCGCCAGTGCCGCGCCGGGCAAGGTGGAAACCCGCGCCGAGGCACAGAAATGGCTGAATGATGCGGGCTTTCGTCCGTCGGGCATCGACATCGGCCTCGGTTCGCGCGTCGGCGCGCGCCTGTTCCGCGCCAACGTCGCCTTCGACGATCATCCGACCGGCCCGCGCATCCGCGGCCACTTCGACACCATTACTGTGGATGAGATCGAGCAATTCGTGCGCAGCTACGACCGCGGCGCACGCGTGATCGAACTGTGACTATTTACGGCTGAGCTTACGCACGCGCGTGACGTGCTGGCGGCGCAGCCGTTCCAGTTCGCGTGCCTGCGGGTACCCGGGCTGGCCGGGAGCGCGCATATGCGGCGGGACAATGGATGGCGCCTCGGGCTCGAAATGCAGCGCAGGCAGGCGCTCAATCTGGCGTTTGCTGGTCATGCTTCATGTTAGGCGCGGGTCCGGGAAGTTGCCAGTTTCGAGCCCGCGCAAAGCCTGTGCTGTGAACTGCGCCGAACATGGGCCTTTCTGGACGCGAACAGGAAGGTATTCGTTTCCCCGCTGGCTTGCGCTTTGCTCCTTAACCCAGGCGCTGCCCGAATGGCCGCGTGTGGTGAGCCACGGAATGCGCTTTGCAAATGATCTCGTAGACCTTGCGCGCTTCGGCGATGGTGTCGAAACGCGGAAGCTCTTCAACGCCTGGCCAAGAGGCGAGCCCGCTGAACATATTCCCCGCCGGAGAAACGCCGAACGCGATCGTGCCTTCGCCCTTGCTGTTTTCGGTCAGTGAGAATTCGCCCAAGGCGCGCAAGTCCAGGGTTTTCATGCGGCGCTTGAATATGCCCGAGCGGATGACGATGCGCTCATTGGTCACCGTATAGTCGATATAGGCACGTTGCCAGGCTTCGACCGCGAAGCGGCCGGCAATCATGTACAGGCCAACCAGCACAAAGGGAATGCCCCACAGGCGGAACAAGAGCGGCGCATTGGAGCTGAAGACGGAATACTCCCAGAACAGCGCAAAGCCGCCCCACAACAGGCTGAATGGAATCATCAGCAAATCGGAAGCGCGCAGCACCAGGCCCTGTCGCGGGGCGCCGCTCCATAAGACGCGTTCATTGGTTGACAGATTATCCATACCGCCATCTTACCCGGCAGGAGTGCCTTCAATTCTGGCAGATTGTCACTTCCAGAAGAACAGTAAGCGTTTCCACCAACTGCGGCCCGACGGCGGTGCGTCGTGTATGTTGGGAACCACAGCGAAGTCCGTTACCAGGCTGACGACGCGGCCATCGGCGCTGTAACCGAAGTAGGAAGCGTAAGGGCCGCTTTCGCCGCCGGCGGGAAAAGTGACGGCATTTTCCGGACCGTCCTGGGGGTCCATGAAGCAGGCTGTTCCCGACTCCAGGCTGTAGCCGAAGACGTCGCCCGGCTTGAGCGTGCGCGCGTCCTGCGCGGCGGTCAGCGCCGGGTACCAATGGGCGACCGGCACGCCGCCAAGCTGTACACGGGCATATGCAATACGTTCGTCGCCGTTTTCCAATCTGGCCATGGCCAGCGTGACGGGATATACCCCGTTCGGCACGCATTGCGTGAATGGCTGCGGCGCACTTTCGGCCTTGGCATCGCCGGCAGCGACCTTGCCGGAGCAGATGGCCAGTTGGCCGGCTTCGGCCAGCGAGAATTGAATGGTTGTCTCTTCAAACGTGAAGCGCTCCGCAGCAAACGCGGAGCGCAGTCCTTCGGGATTGGGCGCATAGCTCATGCGCCCATCATATTACTTTTGAAGACGTGCCAGCAATTCCTTGCCCACCAGCGGGGCCGAAGCGGGATTCTGTCCGGTGATGAGTTCACGGTCGGTCACCATATTGCCCTGCCAGTTGGCGGCCTTGGAGAATTGCAGGCCAGCCTTTTGCAGCGCAGTCTGCGGGTAGAACTTCATCTCTCCGCCGCCCAGCTGGCCCTTGGATGCTTCCTCTTCATCATTGGTGAAGACGGTGACCTTGTAGCCGGAGTAGATCCATTTCGGCTGGGTTGGCGTGGCGCCTTGCGCCAGCTTCATGGTGAAGCCTTTGGCATCCGGCATGGCAGACAGCAGTGCGATCGGGCCATGGCAGACCAGGGCAGTCGGCTTGCCATCCCGGTGGAAAGCTGCCAGCACTTTGCCCAGGGCGGGGCTGGTCAGCAAGTCCTGCATAGGCGCGTGGCCGCCCGGCACATAGACCGCATCGTACTTGCCATAGCCTTGCTGCTCAACGCGCGCCAGGCTGACCACCGGCGAATGGGCGCTGTCGGTCAGGCGCAGTTGCTCCAGCAGCTTGCGGTGCGCATCCAGTGCTGCCTGGTCGCCGCCGAAAAACATGGCGTTGACCGAACCTTTGTCCAGTGTCGGCGCTTTGCCGTTGGGGGTGGCGAAGGTCACCGTGTGGCCCGCATCCAGCAGCATTTTCACCGGCTGCATCAGCTCATTCAGGTAAAAGCCGGTCTGGAAGGTCTTGCCGGCTTTCAGGTCCAGCGTGGCTTCGTCGGACAGCACGACCAGCACATTGCCGGCGTGCGCGTTCAGTGCAGCGGCAGCAAGGGTGATGGCAGCGAGTTTCTTCATCATTGTTGACTCCTTCGTATTCAGGGTTGATGCCGCCACTTTATTCACTACACCGAAGGATATAAACTGTCCAAAACTCACATTATTTTTCCCTTAAAGGCAAAAATGAGTCGCAAATACGACCATCTGAGCGATGTCGAGGCCTTTATCACCGTCGTCGAGCGCGGTTCGATCAGCGCTGCTGCAGTTGCCATGTCTACCACGCCATCGGTTATCAGCCGTTCACTTGCCCGCCTGGAGAAACGTTTGGGCCTCCAACTGCTTCGCCGAACAACGCGCAGCATGGGCCTGACCGACGCCGGCGCGCTCTACCACGAACAAGCTCGCGCTGCCCTGACCATGATCGACGAGGTGGAGCGCGCCGTGCAAAGCCAAGGCGGTGAGGTAAGGGGGCGCATTCGCATTAGCGCCCCCACGACTTACGGTCATTTCCGCCTTCCAGATCAATTACAGCGTTTCAAGCTGCGCTATCCCTCTGTGCGGGTGGATCTCAATATCAGTAATCGCAATGTCGACCTGGCGGCCGAAAAATTCGACTTCGCCATCCGGCAGGGAGAACTGAAGGACAGCAGTATGATTGCGCGCAAACTGGAAGATGCCGAACTGGTCCTCGTATGTTCGCCCTCCTATGTTCAACGACGCGGTCTGCCGCGCGACCTGGAGACGCTGGCGCAGCACGATTGCCTGACCTTCCTGCTGCCACGCACGGGGCGCGCCGTACCCTGGCAGTTCATGCGCAATGGCGATCAACTGGATTGGCCGCCTGCTTCGGCGCTGGAGGTGACGGAAGATGCGCTGGGCGTGGTATCGCTGGCGGAGGCCGGCCTGGGCATATGCCAGACCTTCCGCTTCATCGCACAAGACCGCCTTGAACGCGGCGCGCTGGTGGAAGTATTGCCGGAATTGAAGGGCCGCAGCCGGCCCTTCTCGCTGATCTACACGCCGCAGCGCCGCATGACGGCGGCGGCCCGCGCCTTCATTACTTGCCTCACCGGCCAGCCTTAAGGCTATGAACCAGATTACAACTCATATTCCATCGACCGTATTTTTCACCGATATCGATCTACACTAAGCGGCATCCTCGCCGTCATGGGAACGACAAGCCCAAACCGAGCATCCTGCTAAGGCCGACGGTGGCGCCCCCAAGGCATAAAAGCGATAGCAAAAAAACGACGGCCACTTGGCCGCCGGCGCGTAGCACCGCGCGCTTTTCCTTCCCCTTCTTCTTCACCCCTTGATCGTAATGCCACTTGATGGCGAAGAACATGCCGGTGCCGAGCACGAGAAACTTGAACGTAACTAAGACTATCGGGATCCAATCCATCATTTCGAGTATTTCCAGGCGATTACTTGACAGTTGCTGCACGTTTTGAGCATACTTGAAAGCAAGATCCATACATTGAGACAAAATGCCCCAGCTAAAAGCCATACAAGATAAGCATTTGCCAATGTGGTTGCCGCGATTGGCAGCGCAGGGCGGGCCACGTTTCTTGCAGATTGCGGATGCGTTGCAGGCCGCGCTGGCAGACGGATCGCTGAAACCAGGCGACCGCCTGCCTCCGCAGCGCCAGTTGGCAGCACAGCTGGACGTCGACCTGACGACCATCACGCGGGCATACGACGAAGCCCGGCGCCGCAACTTGCTGGAGGGCCGCGGCGCGCGAGGCACTTATGTGGCAGTGCCGAAAGTTGAATTGACCTCGCTCCTAGACCTCAGCATGAATACCCCACCGCCGCCGGATGGCGTGGACTTCGACGATATGTTGAAACAAGGTTTGTCTCAAGTACTGATGCGGGCAGATAATGAATTGCTGATGACTTACCACTTGGCTGGGGGCAGCGGTGCCGATCGCCAGGCGGGAGCCAAATGGCTTCAACCGATGTTTGGACACCTGGATTCTGGACAGATTGTGGTCTGTCCGGGTGCGCAAGCGGCAATTGCCGCATTGATCTTGGCGCTGACGGAGCCTGGCGATACTATCCTGGCCGAGCCAATGAGTTATCCCGGCTTGCGTGCCGCTGCGGCCCAATTCAGCCGTCACATCATTGCGGTGGAAGCGGACAAGCATGGGATGGTGCCTGGAATGCTTGAGGAAGCTTGCCGCCGGCACAGGCCTCGGCTGGTCTACCTCAATCCGACATTACAGAACCCGACCGCCATCACCATGCCCGAACACCGGCGCAGGGAAATCGCCAGCATCGCGGGGCACTGCAATGTACGCATCATCGAGGACGATCCCTACTGGCGCCTTGCCGATACGCCGCCGCCACCGATCGCCACGTTTGCCCCGGCACAGGTGTACTACATCTCAACCCTGTCAAAATGCCTGACGCCCGGCTTGCGTGTCGCCTTCGTGCTGATACGCGACCCGAACGAACGTGAGCGTTTTCTGGCCGCCCTGAGATCATTTGCGCTGATGGTGGCGCCTCTGACGGCAGCTCTGGCCACCCAGTGGATCTTCGAAGGTTCGGCTGACGGCTTGATGGAAGGCGTACGCAACGAGGCGCGGCTGCGCCACCGGATGGCTCGGGATATCCTGGCGGGGCGGTACGGCGGCGCTGGCGACGGCCTTCATGTATGGCTCGAGTTGCCGGGGTACTGGAGCGCCTCGCAGCTCGCACGCGCAGCCGACAATGAAGGCATCGCCGTTTCGCCGGCGGAGGCATTCGCCACCGGCAGCGCATCCGTGAATGCCATTCGGATCTGTTTGGGCAACATCAAGGACCGTGGGCGCTTGCAGGCGGGGCTTCAACGGCTGTCCCACCTGCTTGCGCGGCGGCCCGAGTCTGTCAACGCTGCAGTGGTTTAGCTGCCACTGGTCGACACGCCGCAGCGCCGGATGACTGCTGCGGCGCCTGCTGCGATTACTTGCCTCCTCGCCCGGCCTTGATCAAGAAGTTCTGCATGGTCGATTCCGCCACCGACGCCCATTGGTTCTGGTCGCTGCGGAAGCGCTTCCATGGCTCGTAGATCTTGGCGAACTTGGCGTTTTTCGACGCTTCCTCTGCCATCAGCTCATTGCTAGCCTTGTAGGCAGCTTCCATGATGTCGTTGGAATAGTTGCGCAGCTTGACGCCGTTCTTCATCAGGCGCCCCAATGCGCTTGGATTCTTGAAGTCATACTCGGCCTGCATCACCACGTGCGCCTCATAAGCCGCGGCTTCGATGGCGCCCTGGTATTCCTTCGGCAGCTTCTCCCACTCCTTGATGTTCACGTACAGCGTGAAGGAAGCACCCGGCTCCCACCATCCCGGATAGTAGTAGAACGGCGCGACCTTGTAGAAGCCCAGTTTTTCGTCGTCGTACGGACCGACCCACTCCGCCGCATCGATGGTGCCTTTTTCCAGCGCAGGATAGATGTCGCCGCCGGCCAGTTGCTGCGGCACCGCGCCCAGGCGCTCCATCACCTTGCCAGCCAGGCCGGCGATGCGCATCTTGGTGCCCTTCAGGTCGGCCACGGATTTCACTTCCTTGCGGAACCAGCCCCCCATCTGGGTGCCCGAATTGCCGGCGATGAAGTTCATCACGCCGTAGTCCTTATAGAAAGCGCGCAGCAGTTCCTTGCCGCCACCCTGGTCGTACCAGGCAGTGTGCTGGCGGGAAGTCAGGCCGAACGGCACCGCGCAGTCAAGGGAGAACGTCGCGTCCTTGCCGTAATAGTAGTAAGACGCGCTGTGGCCGCATTCCACCGTTCCCGCCTGTACCGCATCAAGCACCTGCAGGCCCGGAACGATCTCGCCGGCGGCGAATACGCGGATATTGAACTTGCCGCTGGTCAGCTGCGCGACGCGCTTGGTGAACGTGTCGGCAGCGCCGTAAATGGTGTCGAGGGATTTGGGAAAGCTCGATGCCAGGCGCCAGGTAATGGCCGGCAATTCGGCGGCGATAGCCGGTGCGGCGATAACTCCTGCGCCCGCACCTGCTGCGGCCTTCTTGATAAAGGAACGACGTTCCATACGTACTGTCTCCTTATAAGGGTTTTATCTCGGGACAGTGTATGGAAATATTTAGTTTCCGGCAACCACCATCTTTTCAAGCAAGATCGAGCCCGTTTGCTTGGTGCCACGCACCAGGACGTCGGTGCCGATACCGACGATATCCTTGAACATATCTTTCATATTGCCGGCGATGGTGATCTCTTCCACCGGATACTGGATCACGCCGTTCTCCACCCAGTAGCCGGAGGCGCCGCGGCTGTAATCGCCGGTGACATAGTTGGTGCCCTGGCCCATCAGTTCGGTGACCAGCAGGCCCGTACCCATCTTGCGCAGCATGCCCTCGAAGTCGTCGTTCTTCTTCGTCAGCGAGGAAGTAATGGACAGGTTGTGCGAGCCGCCGGCATTGCCCGTGGTTTTCATGCCCAGCTTGCGCGCCGAATAGGTGGACAGGAAATAGCCCTGCAGCACGCCGTTCCTGACCACGTCGCGCTTCTGGGTACGCACGCCTTCTTCGTCGAACGGCGCGGAGCCGATGGCGCCCACCACGTGCGGGTCTTCCTTGACCTGGATGTGCGAAGGGAAGATGTCCTTACCCAGCGAGTCGACTAGGAAGGAGGACTTGCGGTACAGTGCGCCGCCCGAAGTAGCCTGGACGAAGGCGCCCAGCAGGCCGGCGGCCAGTGGCGCCTCGAACAGCACCGGGCAGGTGCGGGTTTCCAGTTTGCGCGCATTCAGTCGCGCCAGCGAGCGTTCGGCAGCATAACGGCCGACGGCTTCTGCGCTGGCCATCTTTTTCGGGTCACGGACCGAGGTGTACCAGTCGTCGCGCTGCATCCTGGCACCCTTGCCGGCGATCGGGGTCACCGACAGCGTGTGGCGGGAGTATGGGTAGCCGCCGATGAAGCCGCGCGAGTTGGCCGACACGAAGTGCGACTGCTGCACGTGCACGCCGGCGCCTTCGCTGTTGGTCACGCGCGGGTCGACCGCGAAGGCAGCAGCTTCGGCGCGCTGCGCCAGCTCCACTGCTTCTTCCGTGGAGATCGCCCATGGATAGAACAGTTTCAGGTCTTGCGGATTCTTTTCCAGCAGCTCTTCTTCCGCCAGGCCGGCGCAATCGTCTTCCGCCGTGAAACGGGCGATATTGTACGCCGCCTCCACGGTGGCCTTGAGCGAAGCCGGCGAGAAATCGGAGGTGCTGGCATTGCCGCGCTTCTGCCCGATGAACACCGTGACGCCGATGCCCTTGTCGCGGTTTTGTTCGATGGTTTCGATCTTGCTCTTGCGGACCGAGACCGAAAGACCGCTGCCTTCGCTGATTTCGACGGCAGCATCGGTACCGCCCTGCTCGCGCGCGTACTTCAAGACGTCGCGGGCAAGCTGTTTCAACTGGTCCTGGGAGTAGGAGAAGGCGGATTCGCTCATGGGGTCTTTTTGGGGGTCTGGGCGTTAAAACAGTTATCATAGCAGCCGTTTACCGTTTTTACAGGTAGGGTGTGTAAGCCCCTACCCCTCCTATCATGCCTAATCCAAACCGCGGCTCCTGTGGCTTCCAGTCCAGCGAGTTCGAACAAGAATACGAACGCCCATCCAAAACCGAGATGAAACGCCAGTCCGACGCCCTGCAGGCGCTGGGCCAGGAACTGGTGGAAGCACCGCGCGACCGCGTCAAGCGCGTGCCGATGCCGGAAGATGTGCGCGATGCCATCCTGGAATGTCAAAACATCAAGAATCACGAGGGGCGCCGCCGCCAGATGCAGTTCATCGGCAAGAAGATGCGTTCCCTGAGCGAAGAAGAAGTGGCAGTAATCAAGCGCACCATTGAAGGCTGGAAAGGCGCTTCCAAAGCCGATACCGCCGCCCTGCACGCGCTGGAACGCCGCCGCGATAAGCTGCTGGCCGACGACAAGGCCCTCACCGCCCTGCTGGAAGAGGCGCCGCACCTGGACGTGCAGCACCTGCGCACCCTGATCCGCAACGCCCGCAAGGAACAGGCCGAAAACAAGCCGCCGAAAGCTTACCGCGAAATCTTCCAGATCCTGAAGGATCTGAACAAATCGGCAGCCGCCCCGTCGCCAGGCGAGGAGGCGGACGTTGACGCGCCTGAGGGCGATGAAGATGAGTGACGAAACCCTGCTCGTTGGCCTGGTATCGATCTCCGACCGCGCCAGCGGCGGTGTGTACCAGGACCAGGGCATCCCGGCGCTGGAAGAGTGGCTGCGCAGCGCCCTGACCACCCCGGTGCGTTTTGAGACACGCCTGATTCCCGATGAGCGCGCACAGATCGAATCGACACTGGTGGAGCTGGTCGACAATGTGCGCTGCCACCTGGTGCTCACCACCGGCGGCACCGGCCCGGCGCGGCGCGACGTGACGCCGGAGGCCACGCTGGCCATCGGCACCAAGGAAATGCCGGGCTTCGGCGAGCAGATGCGCCAGGTCAGCCTGGCCTTCGTGCCGACCGCCATTCTGTCGCGCCAGGTCGCCGTGATCCGCGAAACCGACGGCCACGCCGCCCTGGTAATCAACCTGCCGGGACAGCCGAAAGCCATCAAGGAAACGCTGGAAGGCCTGAAAGATGCCGATGGCAAGCAGCTGATCGGCGGCGTGTTTGCGGCCGTCCCCTACTGCATCGACCTGATCGGCGGTCCTTACGCTGAAACCAACGACGCCGTCTGCAAGGCATTCCGCCCCAAATCCGCCATTCGCAAGAAGGACAACGCATGACCCACCTGCTGGAATCCATTGTTCACGATACCAAGCCCAACCCGGAGGTCTCCGTCATCTGGATGCACGGCCTGGGCGACAGCGGCGCCGGCTGGGCCGGTGCAGTCCACGACCTGGATCTGGCCGGCCTGCCGGGCATCCGCTTCATCTTCCCGCATGCGAACCACATGCCGGTGACGCTCAATGGCGGCTATGTCATGCGTTCCTGGTACGACATCGTGCATACCGACCTCGGTCGCCAGGAAGACGAGAAGGGCCTGCGCGAATCGCAGATCCTGGTCGATGCCCTGATCGACCGTGAGATCGGGCGCGGGGTTCCAGCACATCGCATCGTGCTGGGCGGCTTCTCGCAAGGTTGTGCCATGACGCTGCAGGCCGGCCTGCGCTATCCAAAGAAGCTGGCGGGCTTGATGTGCCTTTCCGGCTACGTCCCGCTGGCCGACAAGGTGGCCGCCGAGCGCCACGCCGCCAACCAAGAGACTCCGATCTTCATGGCGCACGGTACGATGGATACGGTGATCCCGATTAACCTTGCCATGGCCTCGCGACACCTGCTGACGCAACTGGGGTACACGGTCGAGTGGCACGACTATCCGATGCCGCACGCTTCCTGCTCGGAAGAAATGCGTCACATCTCGGCATGGCTGAAGAAAGTGCTTGCCTGAATCCGTGACACGCGAGCCAGCCCCCGCCCTCATGTGGTCTTGCCAATGAGGGCGAGCTGTTCGGCTTTCAGGCTGCGAAACGCCTCCGCTGCATACTCTGAAACCTTGGCCGGATAGGGTATCAGGGCGAACTGTTCGGCTATGTTGCCCTCGTTCCATTTCTTGATGACTGCTTTCCAAGCCGCGATATGTGCAATAAGCTGAAGCAGGCAGTCGGGAACTTCATGCTCCCGAATCAGATGAGCACTATTGAGAATGAGCTTTTCCTGCGTTGCATTCATTGGCATCAGTACCTCCAGCACCCAAAGACGCCATTCCCGCATTGCAGGCGTGTCGCCATCCGTTGAACTCAGTGGAAAGCCTTGTCTGAATGTTGCGCCAAGCTTGGCCGTCATCGCTGAATAAGCAATGGCACTCGCCCGCGTTGAGAGATAGAGGGGACCGTAAAACTCATTGAGCTGCCTGGATACCAGGTCCAGGCGTTCGCGTCGGCGCGCCAGCAGCAGGTTGTTTGTATAGGTGGCCAGATAGCCAACGAATGCAACTGCAACTGTTGTTGCCAGCGAGATGTATGCAATTTCCATGATTGCGCCCCTTTGCCGACAGAATCATCCGCCCATCCCACCAAGGTTGCGGCTCAATTTATCAAGGCCTTCTGCCAGGCGCTCCACGTCGCCTGCAGTGATCGCGCAAGCCTTTGCAATCTGCTCGTTTACTTTCAAGCCTTCGGCGCGAAGCGCGCGGCCTTTCGCCGTTAAGGTCAGCACACGGTTACGCTCATCGTTCGGGTCGCGGTCGCGCACCAGGTAGCCTTCCGCCTCCAGCCGTTTGACCAGCGGCGTTATCGAGCCCGGGTCCTGCTGCAAACGCTCGGCCAGCCCCTTGATGCCCAGCCCCTCCTGCTCCCACAACACGACCATCACCAGGTACTGAGGATACGTCAGATTGAGCGGGGCCAGGATAGGTTTGTAAAGCTGCGTCATCTTCAGCGAAGTCGAATACAGCTTGAAGCAGAGATGCTGGTCCAGCGTAGGGGGCGTGCGTTTTTCCATGGCGCGTACTGTAGCACAGCCCCCAGCGGGATTTAACGTTTGACCGCGGCCAGAATCACCTTGGCCACAGCTTCAGGCTGCGACGCCATCGGCACGTGGCTGGCCGTCAGCGTGGTGGTGGTCGCGTTGATCTTGGCTGCAAAGGCTTTCTGCAGACCCGGATCGATCATGCGGTCCTTGCTGGCCACGATGTAGTAGCTGGGCTTGGTCTTCCATGCAGCCACGTCCACCTTGTCGCCAAAGGCGCTGGCCTTGATCGGGCCTTGGGTCGCGGTCATCAGGCGGTGCTCGGCCGGGGTCAGGTCTTGCGCGAAGTTGACTGCCATCGACTCGGCCGACAGGTAAATGAAGCCGCTATTGTCAGGTTTCAGGGATGCGATACCCGGTGGCAGCGGGAAGTCCTTGCCCAGTTCACCAACCACTTCACCTTCCGAGGGTGCGAAAGCTGCCACGTAGACCAGCGATTTCACCTTGTCGCTGGCGCCAGCCTGGGTGATCACAGCGCCGCCCCAGGAGTGACCCACCAGCACCACCTTGCCGCTTTGCGCATCGATCACGCGCTGGGCAAAAGCCACGTCGTCGGCCAGTGAAGTCAGCGGGTTCTGCACCGAAACCACCTTCACACCCTGCTTCTGCAGGATCGGGATCACCTTGTTCCAGGCCGAGCCGTCGGCGAAGGCGCCGTGCACCAGGACGACGGTGGTGTCTTCGGCTGCATGGGCGGGCGCCAGGGCGGCGCCGGCGATCAGGGAAGCAGCAAACAGGGCGGATTTGATGGTCGATTTCATGGCAAAGCTCCTTATGTATAGTGTGTTAATGATTAGCGCGCTTAGCTCTTAAGTTGAAATATAGCGCACAATTCATTAGCGTGCAAATTATTTTTGCAGCACGATCGTTCCTTTGGAATCCGGGTCAAAGCAGCTTGTCGAGGGTAATCGGCAGCTCGCGCACCCGTTTGCCGGTGGCGTGGTAGACCGCATTGGCCACCGCGGCGGCCACGCCGACGATGCCGATTTCGCCGATGCCGCGCGCTCCCAGCTCGTTGAAGCGGGTGTCGTTGCCCGGCAGCGCGACCACGTCGATATCGCCCACGTCCGCATTCACCGGCACATGGTAGTCGGCCAGGTTGGCGTTGGCGGCACGGCCGTAGCGCCAGTCCATTTCTGTCTTCTCCATCAATGCCATGCCCAGGCCCCACACAATGCCGCCAATGAACTGGCTGCGCGCGGTCTTCGCATTCAGCACAGTGCCCACGTCGTAGCAGGCCACGATGCGCGGCACGCGCACCGTGCCGAGGTCGGAGTCAACGTTGACCTCCACGAAGACGGCGCCGAAGGAATGCATGGAGTATTGCTTCTTTTCTTCGCCGGGCCCGGCTTCCGCATCGCCGGACACGGCCTGGCCGCCATTGCGCGCAATGACCGCCGCCACGGGTTCGCCGCGCTCCGGCGTGGCGCGCAGCCGCAGCCAGCCGCCTGCAGCTTCCACTTCGGCAGCATTAAAACCATGCAGCGGCGATGCCTTGTCGGTCACCGCCAGCGCCACCAGCTTGTCGCGCGCAGCCATGCAGGCACGGTGCACGGCCGGTGCTACGCTGGCTGCGGTCATCGAGCCGCCCGAAACGGGCGCCTCCGGCATTTTTGTATCGCCCAGTTCAAAGCGCACCTTTTCCAGCGGCAGGCCAAGCGCATCGGCTGCCACCTGGGTCATGATGGTGTAGGTGCCGGTGCCGATATCCTGCGATCCGCAACGCACCAGCGCAGAGCCGTCCGGCGCGATGCTGGCCGTGGCTTTGGCCGGCATGCGATTGGCCGGATACGTGGCGGTGGCCATGCCCCAACCGAGCAGGGTGCCGCCGGCCTGCATGGCGCGCGGCGCCGAAGTGCGCCTGGCCCAGCCGAAGCGTTCCGCAGCCACCTTGTAGCACTCGCGCAGTTGCTTGGACGAGAAGGGAATGTTTTTCTCGGGGTCCTGCTCAGCGTAGTTCTGCAGCCGCAGGGCTATCGGGTCCATGCCCAGCGCATAGGCCATTTCATCGATGGCGCATTCGAGGGCAAAGCTGCCGGTCGCCTCGCCCGGGGCGCGCATATAGGTCGGCACGCCCACGTTCAATGTCGCCAGTTGCTGCGTGGTCTGCAGGCTGTCGCTGGCATACATCATGCGGGTCGGCGAACTGCATGGCTCGGTGAAATCGTCCTGCACGGAAGTGTGCGAGATCGTGTCGTGCACGAGCGCCAGCAGGCGGCCGCCGGCGCTGGCGCCAACGCGCAAGCGCTGTTCCGTCATTGGCCGCGCACCCACGGGTGCGAACATCTGCGGCCGCTCGAGCGCCAGTTTCACGGGCCGGCCGGCTATGCGCGCGGCCATTGCGGCCAGCACCACGTGCGACCACATATTGCCCTTGCAGCCAAAGCCGCCGCCGACATAGGGCGACACCACCCTCACCTTTTCCGGCGGGATGCCTAGCGCACGGGCGCAATTTTTCTTCACGCCGGACACGTATTGCGTGGCGTCGTACAGCGTAAGGCGGTCGCCGTCCCAGGCTGCGATGGTGGCATGCGGTTCCATCGGGTTATGGTTCTCGATCGGGGTGGTGTACAAAACGTCGATGCGCTGCGCCGCCTGCGACAGGCTGGCCTGGACATTGCCTCGCTGCGTTTGCATGGGCCGGTCAGGCTGCTCTTTCGGCTTGCGCAGCCTGCGCTTGGCAGCCTGGAAGTCCAGCAGGGCCGGCTGCGGCGCGTAGCGCACCTTGATCGCGCGCGCCGCATCCTGCGCCTGTTCCAGCGTTTCCGCTATCACTACCGCAATCGGCTGGCCGTTGTATTTGATCTCCTCGTCCTGCAGCAGGTTCAATTTCGGCGGCGGCGGCTTTTGCTCCTCGCCTCCCGGCTTCTCGCGCGGCAGGCGCGGGGCATTCCTATGCGTCATGACCGCCAGGACCCCGCGCATGCTGCCTGCGCGCGCAGTGTCAATCACGCTGATGCGGCCCTTGGCGATGGTGCTGAGCACCAGCACGGCGTGGGCCACGCGCGGCAAGGCATGCTCGGCGGCGAAGGTGGCCGCGCCGGTGACTTTCTGGCGTCCGTCAGTACGGGGAATGGCTTGCCCGGTCTGTTTCATGCGCCTTCTCCTGCAATGCGCAGCGTACGCACAATGGCGCGCTGCGCGAGTTCGACCTTGAAGCGGTTGCCTTCCAGCGGTTGCGCCCCCGCCAGCAGCCGCTGGGCAGCGGCACGGCATTGCGCGTCGTCGAGCGGATGGCCGCGCAGCAGCGCTTCCGCCTCAGGGCGCCGCCACGGCTTGTGCGCCACGCCGCCCAGCGCAATGCGCGCTTCGCGCACCTTGCTGCCGTCCATTTCCAGCGCTGCGGCCACGGACACCAGCGCAAAAGCATAGCTGGCGCGGTCGCGCAGCTTGAGGTAGTGGCTGTGGCGCGCCATGTGCGACGGCGGCAGGTCGACGGCCAGGATCAGTTCGCCGGGCAGCAGCACCGTGTCCCGCTGCGGCGTATCTCCCGGCAGGCGGTGGAAGTCGCCCAGTGCGACTTCGCGATTTCCTTGCGGTCCGCGCAGCAGTACGACCGCGTCCAGTGCGGCCAACGCCACGCTCATGTCGGACGGGTTCACTGCCACGCAAGCGGGACTGGCGCCAAGGATCGCGTGCATACGCTGGTATCCCTGGCGGGCATCGCAGCCGGAGCCGGGCTGCCGCTTGTTGCAGCCGCTGAACGCCGTATCGGTGAAGTACGGGCAACGCGTGCGCTGCATCAGGTTGCCGCCGATGGTCACCATATTGCGCAGCTGTGCGGAAGCACCGGACAGCATGGCTTGCGACAGCAGGGGATAACGCTGGCGTACCAGCGCATGGCGCGCAGCGTCGGCATTGCGCACGCCGGCACCGATGCGCAGGCCGCCGCCGGGCAGCTCGTCGATCCGGTCCAGGCCTGCATGGGTGATGTCGACCAGCCGCAGGGGATGCTCGACATCGCCCTTCATCAAATCCAGCAGGTTGGTGCCGCCGCCGATAAAGCGGGCGCCGTCCTGCTGCGCCAGGCGCAAGGCGTCTTCCGCGTCGCGGGTACGTTCATAATGGAAGGATTGCATGGCGTGCCCGCTTAGCTGCGCCGCAATGCCACTGCGCGGATGGCGGCGACGATGTTGGGATAAGCGCCGCAGCGGCAGAGATTGCCGCTCATGCGCTCGCGAATCTCGTCGCCGGTACATCCGGCGCCGTCGGCACGCAGCTCTTCCAGCAGCGCCGTCGCGGAACAGATCTGCCCCGGCGTGCAATAGCCGCATTGGAAAGCATCGTGTTCGAGGAAAGCTTGTTGCATCGGCGTCAGCGTGCCGCCTTGCGCCAGGCCTTCAATCGTGGTGATGCGCTGGCCCTCGTGCATGATGGCCAGCGTCAGGCAGGCGTTGATGCGGCGGCCGTCCACCAGCACCGTACAGGCGCCGCATTGGCCGCGGTCGCAGCCCTTCTTGGTGCCGGCCAGGCCGATATGCTCGCGCAGGGCGTCGAGCAGCGTCACCCGTGGTTCCAGCGACAGGCTGTAGTCGCGGCCATTGATGCTCAGGCGGACCGGCCGGGGTGGCGCGGCCGCAGCTGCCGGGGTGGCCGGCGCAGGTGCGCCGGTGGCGGCGGGAACGTGCGTGGCGCCGACGACGGCCAACGCGGATTGCAGGAAACTTCGGCGGTCAGGCATCGTTCGCTCCCCTGAAAAAGCAGCGCTATCGATGGTGCCGCGTCGTGCGCCGGGCTTCCGTTAGCCCGCGCACACAAAAGCTAAACGTCCAGCGGCGCTGCCGTGGAAGGCGGCGCTGCCGAGCGCGCGCCATTCATCACCATGGCCAGCAGAGTGTAGTAGCCGTTGATGCCCATCAGGTCCGTCACGCCCTTTTCGCCGAACTGCAGCATGGCGGCGGCCCAGGTGGCGTCACCGACCTGCTTCGTGCTGTGCAGCTCATGGCAGAAGTCGTAGACGGCCTGCTCGTCCGGCTGCAGGCCCTGCGGCGCCTGCCGCGCCGCGATGGCATCGATGACCGGCTGCGGCACGCCCGCCTGTGCCGCGATGGGCGCATGGATCGCCCATTCCACCTGCTGGTCCCAATGGCGCGATGTCACCAGGATGGCCAGCTCGGTGAGCCGGGTGCCGATGGCGCTGCGGTAGCGCAAGTACTCGCCCAGCCGCTGGGTGCATGCCATCAGCTCGGGACTGTGCAGCAAGGGCACAAAGGGGCCGTACAGCGCGCCGCGCGGGCCATCAATGACCGCTTGCGCGGCCGCGCGCTGCTCGGCTGTCATATCGGAAGGGGGAATCGGGCCTAGTCGTTCACTCATAGCCACAAATGGTCGCACAGGACAGGAGAAAAATCAAAACGCCGCTGCGGCGCGCAGGCTAATGTCGCTGGACCACCAACCTGCGAGGAGCTGCCATGACCCACCTGATCCACCGTGACCTGCGCCGCACACCACCCGTTGCCGTCTGCGCTTTCGGCATGCAAGTACGCGACAGCGAAGGCAAGACCTATCTCGATGCCAGCGGCGGCGCCGCTGTCTCCTCGCTGGGGCATAGCCATCCGGACGTGCTGGCGGCAATGCAGTCGCAGCTCAAGGTGGCGGCCTACGCGCACACCTCCTTCTTCACGACCGAGGTGGCCGAAGAGCTGGGCGACCGGCTGGCGCAGGATGCGCCGGGCGACCTGAATCACGCTTATCTGGTGTCCGGTGGATCGGAAGCCATCGAGGCTGCGCTGAAGCTGGCACGCCAGTATTTCGTCGAGCACGGCGACAGCGAGCGCCGGGTTTTCATCGCGCGGCGCCAGAGCTATCACGGCAATACGCTGGGCGCGCTGGCGCTCGGCGGCAACGAATACCGCCGCCGTCATTTCGAACCCATGCTGATGGATGTGGCGCGCGTATCGCCCTGCTTTGAATATCGGGAACGCCGCGCCGGGCAGGACGTGCACGAATATACCGCCAACCTGCTGCAGGAACTGGAAGCCAAGATCCTTGACCTCGGGCCGCAGCATGTGATCGGCTTCTGCGCCGAGACGGTGGTGGGCGCCACCAGCGGCGCAGTACCGCCGACACCGGGCTACTTCAAGGGTGTGCGGGCGCTGTGCGACAAGTATGGGATCCTGATGATCGCCGATGAAGTGATGTGCGGCATGGGCCGCACTGGAACGCTGTATGCTATCGAGCAGGAAGGCGTGGTGCCGGATATCGTTGCATTGGGCAAGGGATTAGGCGCGGGTTACCAGCCGATCGGTGCGGTCGTTGCGCGTGACCATATCGTGCAGCGGCTTCGTTCGGGCAGCGGCGTGTTCCAGCATGGGCATACTTATGTAGGGCATCCGGTGGCGGCAGCGGCGGCACTGGCGGTGCAGAAGGTGATCCGGCGCGATTCGCTTCTGGGCGCCGTGACCGTGCGCGGGGCTTCCTTCAAGCGCATGCTGCGCGAAGCGTTTTCATTGCATCCGAATGTGGGGGATATCAGGGGGCGCGGCATGCTGCTGGCACTGGAACTGGTGCAGGACCGGGAGGGTAAGCGTCCGTTCGATCCGGATCTGCGGCTGCATGCGGCGGTGAAGGATGCCTGCATGGAGTGCGGCTTGATGGTGTATCCGATGGGCGGGACGATCGACGGCAGGCGCGGGGACCATGTGCTGCTGGCGCCGCCCTTTATTGCGACCGAGGTGGATTTGCAGCAGATCGTGGCACGGCTGAGCGATGGGCTGGAGCGGGCCCTGCTTCGCGTGCGGCCTGGCTAGAGCCGGTCACCCGGGGTCTGCCCCAAGGGTCAGACCCGATGCGAGGCTGCCGCGGGCCAGGGGCGGGGCCTTCGACCTGAGCGGGATTTGCCGTTTAAAACTCCTGGTAGCCGATCACGTCCTGCTGCTGCTCGCCCAGGCCGGCAATCCCCAGGCGCACGAAATCGCCCTTCTTCAGGAAGCGCTTGCGCGCCAGCCCTACGCCGGGCGGCGTGCCGGTGGCGATGATATCGCCCGGCTCCAGCGTCATGAAGCGCGAGATGTAAGCCACCAGCTGCGGCACCTTGAAAATCATGGTTTCGGTGCAGCCGGTCTGCATGCGCTTGTCGTTCACCTCAAGATACAGGTCCAGTTTGTCCAGGTCCCACACCTCATCGCGTGTCACCAGCCACGGGCCAACCGGGCCGAAAGTATCGCAGCCCTTGCCTTTGTCCCAGGTGCCGCCGCTCTCCATCTGGAATTCGCGCTCGGAGACGTCATTGACCACGCAGTAGCCGGCGATATGTTTTTCCGCGTCTTCCTCGCTGACATTGCGGGCGCGGGTGCCGATCACCACGCCCAGTTCCACTTCCCAGTCGGTCTTCTTCGAGCCTTTCGGCAGCATGATCGGATCGTCCGGGCCGGAGAGGCAGGTAATCGCCTTCATGAAAATGATCGGTTCGCTCGGGATCGGCTGGCCGGCCTCCTTCGCGTGGTCGGCGTAGTTCAGGCCCACGCCGATGAACTTGCCGACCTTGGCAACCGGTACGCCAAAGCGCGGGTTGCCGCGCACTACCGGCAGCGTTTCGGGATCGATTTTGGCCAGCTTGCGCAGCACCTTGTCGGACAGGTTGGCGCCGGCGAAGTCGCTGATCTCGCCGGACAGGTCGCGCAGTTTGCCGAATTCATCGATCAGGCCAGGTTTTTCTTTGCCTATACGGCCGTAACGAACCAGTTTCATAACGTCTTCCTTCTTGTTGAAGGCGACATTTTACCGGAAGCGTCGGAGCAGGTAGCGGCACAGGCCCGGCAACTGGATCAGCACCAGCAAAGCGAAGGCGAACTGGTAGGCGGCCTGGGGATAGTGTCCGAGCGGTGAAGGGGTCCACAGTCCAATCACCTGCCCGAAGCCCGCCTGCACCACGAAGGCGCCGACGAAGATCAGCAGGTTCAGGCAGGTCGAAGCGCGGCCCGTCAATGCTGGCGGCATGGCTTGCGCGACGATCGAATATTCCATGCCGGTGACGCAGCCGACCAGCATGAACAGCACTGGCAGAACCTGATGCGCCGGGCGCCATCCGGATGCGAAAGCGCATTGCAGCAGAACGAACAGCAGCACACCCGCAGCCGCCACGTCCAGCGTGCGCCAGCCACGCTTTGCCGCCCATTCGGTCAGCATGCCGACCGCGATCGAGCCGAAAATCACTGCCGCCATCCCGAGATAGAGCAGCCAGGCAATGGCTTGCTCGCCGTAGCGCGGCACGTCAGCCAGCCAGCGTGCGATCCACAGGCCCTGCACGCCGAAGAAGACAGTATGCGGCAGCAATACCAGCAGCGCGGTTTCGCGGAATACCGGATGGGTGAAAGTATCGGCCAGCGCACTGAGGGTGAATGGGCGCGGCGGCGCGGCCGGCGGCGTCGGGGCAAGCAGGAGGATCATCAGCGCAACCAGGACACAGGCGCCAGCAAGTCCTATCATCAGCCATTGCCAGCTCATATGGTGCAAGGCCAGGCGCACCGGCAAGGTGGCGGTTGCGGCGCCCAGACCGCCGGCTGCGATCAGGTAGCCCTGTACCGAAGGGACCTTGTGCGCTGGCAGCCATGTGGTCAGGGCTTTGATGGCGGACATGAAGCAGGCGGCGAAGCCCAAACCCATGAGCGCGCGGGCGATCGCCAGTCCGGTGAAGTCCCTGCCGCCGGCAAAGGCCAGGGTGCCAATGGCGGCGACCAAGAGCAGTACGAACTGCACTCGGCGCGGACCATAGCGGTCCAGCGCAATGCCGATCGGCAGTTGGGCGAAGGCAAAGGCAAGGAAGTAGGTGCTGGTCAGCATGCCAAGCTGTGCGGGGGTCAGGTTCGCCTGCGCCACAAGTTCCGGCGCCAGCATGGCGTTCACGCTGCGCAGCAGCCACGAGATGAAGTGGCCCAATGCAAACGGAATGAACACCAGGCATAGCGTAGCGGGGCCGGACAGCGTACCCGGCACCCGTTCCCGGCCGCGCCACCAGCGCACCGGTGCCGCCGCCCATCGCTCTCGCCAATCGCCGGGCGGCTGCGGCACGGGAGCGGCGGCGGGCGCGCGCATCGCATGCTCCTAGGCCACCAGCGGGATGACGCGGCGCGGCAGGACGGGCACCGTCGCCACACCGGGTAGGTGCCCTGCCCCTTGCTCGCCCTCCTCGAAGAAGAACTTGTCGCGCCCGAAGGCGGGACGAAGCTGGTCGAACCAGGTCGCCGTGGGGTCGTACTTCGCGTAGAACGGCTTGCGTACCCAGTCCGCATTGCGCGCCTGCAGGAACTGCAGCGCGAACACCTTCTCGCCGCCAATCTGCGCCACGCCATCGATCACCACCTTGCCGGGAAAGGCGCTCATGGACGGCCCGCGCACCGTGCGCGCCAGGCCGGACACCATCTGGTACGCCTGCTGGAACACTTCATGCGCGCGCGCCAGCGGCAACTGGAAGTATTCGCGCGGCCCGGTATCGCGTTCCACGAACATGTAATACGGGATCGCCCCCAGCCTCACGCCCGTGCGCCACAGCTCCGCCCAGCTGGCCGGGTCTTCGTTGATATGCCTGATCAAAGGTCCTTGCATGCGCAAGGTGGCGCCGGTGCCGACAATCCTCTTGACGGCCTGCTGCGCCACCTCGTGCCGCAGCTCCACGGCATGGTTGTAATGCCCCATGATCGCCATGTTCTTGCCCGATGCGACCACGCGCTCGAACAGGCGCAGCAAATCGTCGGCATCGCGGTCGCTGACGTAGCGCTGCGGCCAGTACGACACCGACTTGGTGCCGACGCGGATATTCTGGATATGCTCCAGCCCCGGCCCGAGCAGGGGCACGATGATCTCCTCCATCGATCGCGTGTTCATGATCATCGGGTCGCCGCCCGTGATCAGCACGTCCGTCACGTCCTTGTGCGTCTTCAGGTACTCCACCAGCTCGGTGGTCTCGCGCGCATCGAACTTCATGTCGTCCATGCCGACAAACTGCGGCCAGCGGAAGCAGAAGGTGCAGTAAGCGTGGCAGGTCTGTCCCGCGCTGGGAAAGAACAGGACCGTCTCCTTGTACTTGTGCTGCAGGCCGCGCAAGGGCGCATCGTTCACGCGCGGCACGTTGTGCGTCATCTGCCCGGCCGGATGGGGATTCATGCGCAGCCGGATCTGCCGCACCAGCTGTTGCGCGGCCGCGTCATCCTGCTTCACCAGCACCAGGTCGCGCAGTTGCCAGTATTCATGCGCCGGCAGCATGTCGCGATGCGGAAACACCAGGCGGTAAATCGGGTCGTCCGGCACCTTGTCCCAGTCGATCAGCTGGTCCAGCACATACTGGTTGGTGCGGAATGGCAGCACGTGCGAGATGACCTGCACCGCCTCCTGCTGCTCGGGCGTCAGCAGTTCCCACTGCGGCGCCTGGCGGATGGTTTGGCGGGTGTATGGCTTGAACTTGAGCAGGGCATCGGCGGTCATGACGTACTCCTGAGTGGGTGGGCTAGGACTTCATGATGGTCCGATTAAGAAACGGCCTATTGCCGTAGCTCAATACCTAGCCGGAAAAATCCTACGCGCTTGCGTTTGCGCAATTGCTGACCAGGTGTGCAGACGTACAGTTGGGCTTCCATCCCATCCAAGGAGCCCGGCATGAAACACATCCTGACCGCATCGCTGATCTTGCTGGCCGCAGCAGCGGCCCACGCCAGCGAACCAACTGAGAAAGACGCCATCGCCATGGTGGAGAAAGGCGCCGCCTTCATCAAGCAGCATGGCAAGGACAAATTTATCGAGAAGGTCGCGGCCAAGGATCCCGAATTCATCCAGGGCGCACTGTACGTCGACATCCGCGACCTGCAATCGGGCATCGTGCTGGCGCACCCGGTAAATCCGACCATCGTCGGCAAGGACCTGACCGACGTGCCGGACGCCAGCGGCAAGAAGTACCGGCGCGAGATCATCGAACTGGCGGCCAGGAAGGGCAAGGGCTGGGTCGACTACATGTACAAGAACCCCACCACCGGCAAGATTGAGCCCAAGACCACCTACATCCAGCGCGTCGGCGACGCGGTGCTGGAAGCAGGCATCTACAAAAAGTAGGAGGCCGCCATGCTGAACCGACTGCGGATTGGACCCAAGCTGTTGTTGGCGCCGGGCGTAGTACTGGCGCTGCTGCTGGCGACAGCGGCATGCGCCTGGTTCGGCATGGTGCGGCAGAACGCTTCGATGGAAAACCTGGTGCAGTTGCGTGCCGCGCGGCTGCAGGCGGTGGCCGACGTGGCGGGCGAGGCGCGCATGGCGCATGCCAACATCTATCAGCTCCTGGCCTGGATCAACGGCAGCTTTGCGCAAGCGCGGCTCGATGCGCTGACGGCGCAGATACGCAACCGGCATGGCGCAATTGGCACACGGCTGCAGCAGCTCGTCCGCGATGCCGCGGCCGACGAGCGCGGTTTGCTGGCGGGGTCGCAGGAGGCGCTGGCGAACTATCGCAAGGCGGTGCAGGAGACCATCGAACTGGCACAAGTGGACCAGTCGATTGCGACCAATGCCATGGCCAAGGCGGAGCGTCAGTTTGCCGCATTGGACCTGCAATTGTCGCAACTGGCCGCGCTCGAGAAGGCACTCAGCGAGGCGGCGTATGCGGGGGCGCGGCAGGAATTCCGCTTGCTGGGAATCACGATGGCAGGCTTGCTGGCGCTGTCGGTGGCCTTGTCGCTGGCGGTGTCGATGCTGGTACGGCGCGCACTGTTGCGGGACATCCACTCCATCGGCGAAGGCGTACGCAGCCTGGCGTCGGGCCGGCTGGCGCCGCGGCCGCCGGCGCGCGGGCGCGATGAGGTTGCCGATACGGCACGGGCGCTGGATGGCAGCGTGGCGCAGCTTAACAGCACCATCCGCGCGATCCGCGGCGCGGTGCAGCAGATCGATCTTGCCTCGCGCGAGATCGCTTCCGGGAATATGGATCTATCGGCGCGCACCGAGCTGCAGGCAAGCTCGCTGGAGGAAACGGCCAGCGCCGTCGACAGCCTGGCGGCGGCGGTACGCAGCAATGCCGAACATGCGCGCGAAGCCTGCCAGGTGGCGGCCAATGCCAATGACCTCGCGGCGCGCGGCGGGGCGGCGGTGTCGGATGCGGTGCAGACCATGGAAGCGATTCGTGCCTCGTCGCGCAAGATTGTCGAGATCATCGGGGTGATCGACGGGATTGCGTTCCAGACCAATATCCTGGCGCTGAACGCTGCGGTGGAAGCGGCACGGGCGGGCGAACAGGGGCGCGGGTTCGCGGTGGTTGCGGCCGAGGTGCGCACGCTGGCGCAGCGCAGCGGCACTGCGGCGCATGAGATCAAGGCGCTCATCAATGCCTCCGTGGCCACCATCGACAGCGGCGCGGCATCGGTCGGCATCGCCGGCGGCAGCATGGGCGATATCGTGGCCGCGGTGCAGCAGGTTGGCAGCATCATCCAGCGTATCAGCAATGCCAGCGCGGAGCAGGCGCGCGGGATTACGGAAGTCAACCAGGCGGTGGGGCAGATCGATGATGTCACGCAGCAGAATGCCGCCCTGGTCGAGCAGGCGGCGGCCGCGGCAGCAAGCTTGCAGGAACAGGCGGCGGGGCTGGCGCAGGCGGTGGCCGTGTTCGAACTGGGCGACGAGGCAGCACCCGGCGCGGATGGGGCCCCGGCCAGCGGCCAGCCCGGCGTCGGCAGTGGCAATGCCGACAATGCCGGCGCCGGGCCACGCCGTCGCAACGGCGCCGATGGCGGCGCGCAACAGGCGGCAGGCGACGACCCGGCTGCGTGGCGCGACGTGGCGCACGATGGCGAGCGGCGGGGCGCGGCCAGTCCGATGCGCGCGCGGCAAGGGCTAGCGGAATGGGCGGCTGACAAACGGCGAACCGGCCAGTCCAAAACGCCAGGGAACGTCCACCGCCTTTGAAATGCCGATGCGCGGCCCGGCCACGACCTGCACCCGTCCCTTGCGCGGCAGCAGTTCGAACGGCGCCGCGCCCAGCGACATGGCATTCTGCTCGCGCGTCACGCCCATTGCCTGCGCCAGCCGCCCAGGACCCGAGCACAGCAGCCGCACATCCTGCATGCCGCGCCGCGCCTGCATCTGCGCGATGCCTGCCAGCGGTTCGATGGCCCGGATCAGCACCCCGGCCCCATGTCCCTCTTCCCGGCAGACAAAATTCATGCACCAGTGGATGCCATGCGACAGGTAGACATAGGCATGGGCCGGCGGCCCGAACATGGCGAAATTGCGCGCCGTCCTGCCGACAAAGGCATGCGATGCCGGATCTTCCCGGTCATATGCCTCCACCTCGACAATGCGTCCGCCCACGCCATTGACGAGCACCGTCACGCCGATCAGGCGGCGCGCCACTTGCTGTGCGGGGGCACTGAAATCGATACCGGCCAAAATGTGGGAAGACATGCTATCGATTGTAGCAATCCTGCCATTTAGACATGAAAAAATTCTCAGTCGTGCCCCGGGTTGCAGGCAAAAAACAGGCGATAATGGCGGGGCCTACCAGCAGAACAACCCTCGAAGCAAAATGACAACAGCAGCAGCCCGGCTCCCGGCCCAAAACACGACCGTAGCGACCGCAGAAGACGCGCTGTTGCGCTCCATCCGCATCCCGCCGCGTCCCAGCCTGCTGGTCGACCTGCAGCGTGAACTGGCGCAAAACGACCCGTCGCCGCGCGCCATCGCGCGCATCATCGGCAACGACGTGGGCATGTCGGGCGCCCTGCTGAAGCTGGCCAACTCGCCCTTTTATGGCGCGGCGCGCAAAGCCAAGTCGGTCGAGCAAGCCATCAACTTCCTCGGCATTAACCAGTGCGCCGCCATGTTGACCGGCATCCTGGCGCGCGAAGCGGTGGGCGCCAACAATCCCGCCCTGAACCAGTTCTGGGAAGTGTCTTCCTGCCGCGCCCAGGCCATGGTCTTCATTTCGCGCAAGCTGCGCCTGGCGCCGCCCGATATCGCGCATACCTTCGGCCTGTTCTGTGACATCGGCATACCGATCCTGATGGCGCGCTTTGAAGACTACGGCCAGACGCTGGACATCTGCAACGGCGCCGCCACGCGCAAGTTCACCGAGATCGAAGACGGCCGCCACACCACCAACCACGCCGCCATCGGCTGCCTTCTGGCGCGCAACTGGGGCCTGTCGCCGGACGTCTCCTGGGCTATCCTGCACCACCACGATTACGAAGTGCTGGGCGACGACGCCACCGATGACGCAATTCGCTCGCTGGTCGCCGGCGCCGTGCTGGCCGAACGCGCCATCCAGCGCTACCACGGCAACAGCGCCGCGCTGGAGTGGGAAAAAGGCGGCGAGGCCGCCTGCCGCCACCTCGGCATGAACGAGGACGAAACCGCCGACCTGCTGGACGAACTGCACGAAACCTTCCACATTGAACACTGAGCCGCATGCAAAAGACGAAGAACAAGCGCCCAGCACCACGCAAACCGAATACGCCGCCCGCCGATAAAGACGAAATCCTGAGCCAGGAACTGTGCAGCCTTGCGCTGGCACAGGAAGACGACCTGCGCCACGCCGTGCGGCGCTACCTGCGCCAGGGCAAGGATGCCATCCTGTACGGCGCCATCGAACTGGCGCGCGGCGAGGATGCCGAGGCTTACCGCACGCTGAAGGAAGCCATCGAAGAGGACGCCGGCACCGTCATGCTGCGCAAGGGCGACGCACCGGAAATGGAAATCAATGCCTTTGCCATTCCCGTCTTCGTGCACAGCCAGGGCGGCCTGCGCGAGGCGGAAGGCTTCCAGGACGAAGCAGCCTACGCCGCCCTGCTGGAGAGCTTTACCGGCGCCGGCCTGGAAGGCCCGCAAGCCAGGGTGGTACTGGTGCAGCACGCCTACGACCTGGCCGAAATGGAACGCATCAGCGCCAGCCAGTTGAACGCGATGGTGCACGAAGCGGCAGCCGCCATGCTGGACAAGAAAGTGGCCGAAGCCCCGGCCCTGCTGCGCAGCATCGCCGGCTGGCAGCCCTCCGCTTTCGGCGCCGGCGACGAAGCGGTCGAGCTGCGCTTCCTGCTGGGCTTTGCCCTGAAGCGTGCCGACGATCCGTTCTACGCCATGCCGGCCGCCGGCAAGAAGCAGGATGCCTGGTTCGAGGCACGGATGCAGCGCTACCAGGACTGGACCGTTTCGGCCGCGCCGCTGGTGCAGCGCTGCCTGGCCGGCGCCGGCCGTGCCGCCGGACTGCGCCTGAACTTCCTGTACCAGGACCTGTTCTACGGCGCCCTGCAGCAAGGCAGGTCCGAGCACTGGATGCTGGCCATGATGGCCCAATTCGGCGCTGCCCTGGACAGCCACGGCCCTGCCCGCGCCGTCATCACCCTGGTGGAAACCGACGAAGATGCAGCCCTCGGCGTGCAGCTGATCGGCGCGGCCGGCGAGCTGGCGCATGCCGACCGCCGCCTCGATGTCGGCGACGATGTGGAAGCGGAAATCGACGACCTGCGCGACGCCCTGGCCACCCTCGGCATCGACGACATTGCCGTCGAATTGACAGCCCCCTGAGACGCGCACATACTAGTTTCATAGAGGTGAGGAGACGCCACCATGAAACTACTGTCAACATTGATGTTCGCTGCATTGCTGGCCGGCTGCGCAAGCGGTCCGCCGGCAGTCACCGTTCCCGAGCGCGCGCTCTTCGCCGACGCGGCTTTCCGCAAACCGGCCGACCTGATTACGCCAGAGCAGGTCTTTGAGCTCTCGCCTGAGATGAAGGCGTATGCCAACAAGCTGCGCACATCGCTTAGCACCAAGTCGAAACACCAGGCGCTGTATGAGGCGCTATACCAGCGCGACCAGCTTCGCCTCGAATACGACTCCGAAACGACGCGCACAGCCGCCCAGGCCTTTGAAGCCCGCGCCGGCAACTGCATGTCGCTGGTGATCATGACTGCAGCCTTTGCCCGGGAACTGGGGCTGGAGGTGCAGTTCCAGCGCATCACCAGTGAAGACACCTGGAGCCGTTCCGGCTCGCTTTACTTCAGCAGCGGCCACGTCAACCTGGTATTGACCAAGCCCAATCCAGCCTCGGAGCGCTCCTACGACACGGCGCGCTCGATAGTCATCGACTTCCTGCCGCCGCCGGATGCGGAATTGATGGCAACCGAAGTCATTTCGGAACGCACCGTGGTGGCCATGTACATGAACAACCGCGCCGCGGAAACGCTGGTGCAGGGCAAACTGGACGAAGCGTACTGGTGGGCCCGTTCCGCCATCGAGTACGAGCCCAGTTTCCTGATGGGGTATAACACCCTGTCCACCATCTACCAGCGCCACGGTGACATCGAGCAGGCCGAACGCACGCTGCGCTTCGCCCACCAGCATGCACCGCTCAATACGGTCATCCTGTTCAACCTGTCCGAAGTAAGCAAAGCGCTCGGCAAGACGGAAGAAGCGGCCAGGTTCAAGGCCGAACTGGAACGCCTGGAGCCTTATCCACCGTTCCACTTCTTCCACATTGGCCAGAAGGCGATGGCTGAGGGCGACTACCCGAAAGCGCGCTCCATGTTCGTGCGCGAAGTACAGCGGGCGCCGTATTATCACGAGTTCCACTTCTGGCTGGCCAAGGCCTCCTTCGCGCTGGGCAACCTGAAAGAAGCCGACAAGCATATGGCGCTGGCCCTGATGAACAGCACCACGCGCGGCGACAGCGCCATCTACGCCGGCAAGCTGGCCAACCTGCGCCTTTACGAAACCCGAGCCCGTCTTCGACCGGGAGAAATCTAAATAAACCCGGTGCCAGCTCTGGACACGCGTAGCGTGTTTGGACCTGGCATCGCCATATATAAACCCGGTGCCAGCTCTGGACACGCGTAGCGTGTTTGGACCTGGCATCGCCCCATATCCTCCATGCTCTCAAGACTCAGCCCCCTCGCCCTTTCCCTTGCACTGGCCTTCGCAGGCGCCGCCCATGCGGCCCCTGATGAAAAGCAGGATCTTCGCTCCTCCTACACCAAGTACGAATTCCGCATCCCGATGCGCGACGGCGTGCGCCTGTTCACCGCCGTGTACATGCCGAAGGATGCCAGCAAGACCTATCCCTTCCTGGTCGAACGCACACCTTACAGCGCGGGCGTCACCGTGGACGGCCAGCTCCGGTACGGGCCGGACTTCTTCCCGCGCCGCCTGGGCCCATCGCCCGACTTCAGCGACGCCGGCTACATCTTCGTCAAGCAGGACGTGCGCGGGCGTTACATGTCCGAAGGGAAGTGGCAGGAGATGACGCCGCATGCCAAGACCTCGCTGGCAGCGGGGGAAGGCAATGAGAGCCGCGACATGCACGACACTGTCGACTGGCTGCTCAAGCACGTGGCCAACAACAATGGCAAGGTCGGCATCTACGGCATCAGCTATCCCGGCTTCTACACCGCTGCCAGCATCATCGACTCGCACCCGGCGATCAAGGCCGCCTCGCCGCAAGCCCCGGTCACCGACCTGTACATGGGAGACGACTCCTACCATGGGGGCGCCTTCATGCTGGCGGCAAACTTCGACTTCTATGCCGCCTTCACCGAAGAAAAGAATCCCACGCCCCTGCCCAGGACCTGGAGCGATTTCGATTACGGCACCACCAGCGGCTACGACTACTTCCTGCAGCGGATGACGCTTTCGAACATCCTGGCCGGCTTGCAGCCAAAGCAGCTCGCCTATCTGAAGCCGACCATCGAGCACGACACCTACGACGAGTTCTGGAAATCGCGCAACCTGGCGCCGCACATGAAAAACGTCAAAGCCGCCGTCATGACGGTCGGCGGCTGGTTCGATGCGGAAGATCCGGCCGGACCGTTTTCCATCTACCGCGCAGTAGGCAGGAACAACCCCGGCACCTTCAACAGCCTGGTGATGGGCCCGTGGTCGCACGGCGGCTGGGCCAGCGGCGAAGGCAAGCGCCTTGGCCACGTGAAATTCGACAGCAAGACCAGCGAGTATTTCAACAAGAAGCTGCTGTTCCCCTTCTTCGAAGAGCATTTGAAAGGGGTCAAACCCGCGCAGCCGATTGCCCAGGTCAATACCTTCGAAACCGGCACCAATGTCTGGCGCCAGTACAGCGCATGGCCGCCAGTGCAAGCCAAGGCCAGGATGCTGTACCTGGGCCCGAACGGCACCCTGAGCTGGACCCAGCCTGCCGCCGGCAGCGCCGCCTTCGATGAATACGTCAGCGATCCGCGCAAGCCGGTGCCTTACATCGGCTATCCGGCAACCGGCGTACCGCGCGAGTACATGGTGTCCGACCAGCGCTTTGCTTCCACCCGCCCCGACGTGCTGGTGTACCAGAGCGAAGTGCTGGAAGAAGACGTAACCATCGCCGGTCCCGTGACGCCAAAGCTGTTTGTCTCCAGCACCGGCACCGACAGCGATTTCGTGGTCAAGCTGATCGACGTCTACCCGACCGACTACCCGCAGGATAAGGACGAAGAAAAGCACAAGGACGTAGCGCCGCCGTCAGTGAAGATGGGCGGCTACCAGCAGCTGGTGCGGGGCAATCCGCTGCGCGGCAAGTTCCGTAACAGCTTCGAGAGGCCCGAGCCATTTGTGCCTGGCAAGGTGGAGCCGCTCAGCTACCAGCTGGGCGAGGTGCAGCACACCTTCCGCCGCGGCCACCGCATCATGCTGCATGTACAGAGCAGCTGGTTCCCTCTGGTGGACCTGAACCCGCAGACATTCACCAGCATTCCGACCGCGAAACCGGAAGACTTCGTGAAGGCCACCCAGCGTGTCTACCGCGCGCCGGGCACCGCCTCCGGCCTGCAACTGATGGTGATGCCTTAAGCGGCAGCTTAGCAGCTCTCGTACTTCCAGTGCCGCTTCTTGCCCTCGGCAATCCACTCAACCGCCTGGGCCATGCGCTTGCCGCGCGTGGCCTCGGTCTTGGCTTGGGTCAGCCAGTCGCAATAATCACGTTTGGCGCTGGTTGAGAATTCGTTGAAAACTTCATATGCGGCGGGATTGGCCTCCAGCGCTGCGATGAAGTAATCCGGCACCAGCAACTCACGCGGCGCAGCTTTCGGCCGCGCGACCTTGACGCCCGCCTCATTGAGCTTCATCGCCTTCTTGATATAGGCCGTCAGCTCCTTCTTCGGCGGCAGGTCCTTGACGGAGGTAATGCGGCCAAACTGGCCCATCGCCTCCTTGCCCTTGTCGTCTTCTTGCGCAATCAACAGCTCGCCTTTCCAGAAATTCAAGGCGCAGTGCTGCTTGAAGGCAGCGAAGCTGCAGATGATCCCGTGATAGTCGAAATTCGGCATGCTCCACTTGATGGTTTCCTTAACCTCCGGACAGGCGGCGTGAATCACCCCGCGCAGGTGGGCCAGGATAGGCTGGGCGAATTCGGCAGCGTTGGCGATGTACTCGTCGACGCGCGGATCGGTAGTGGGCATGGTCGTCCTTATAATTGTGTTGCCGCAATCTGACATTCGTGCGTTGCATAACGCAGTTTGCTCAGCATTAGGAGCATACTAAAACACATGAACCATTCACGCAAAGTCGCCGCCGCCGCTGGCGCCGTGGGTTTCGTCTGGGCCGGATTGACCGCCCTTCTCATGGCCGGCCAGCGCAAGCTGCTGTTCAATCCAACGGTCAAGCGCGAGGTGCAAAGCCCGCGCAGCAGCGGCCACCGCACGCGCGCGATCGTGCTGCGCGGCGCCGACGGGACCCGTCTCGCCGGCTGGCTGATGACACCGCGCGAACCGGGTGTGCGGCCGGCAGTCGTGTATTTCGGCGGGCGTTCGGAAGAGGTGTCATGGCTGGTGCGCGACGCCGGTACCCTGTTCCCCGGCATGACGGTGTTGACCCTGAACTACCGCGGTTACGGCGATTCGCATGGCGAGCCCGGCGAAGAAATGCTGGTAGCCGACGCCTGCATGCAACTGGACTGGCTGTGCAAGCACCACAAGGTGGATCCGACCCGCATGGCGGTGGTGGGGCGAAGCCTTGGCTCCGGCGTGGCGGTGCAGCTGGCCATGCAGCGCCGGGTGCAGGCCACCGTGCTGATCACGCCTTACGATTCGATCCTGGCGCTGGCGCAACGCAGATTCCCGGCCCTGCCGGTGTCGATGCTGCTGCAGCATCGCTTCGAATCGGTCAAACACGCGACGCAACTGGCGGCGCCAACCTATGTGCTGCGCGCGGCCAGCGACGATATCGTGCCGCACTCCCACACCAATGAACTGGTCAGCAAATTGTCCTGCCTGCATCACGACGAAATCATCCCCGATTCCGATCACCTGAACATCCCCTACCTGCCGACCACCCAGCAGAAGATCGCCAGTTTCCTGCAGACGCAGTTCCTGCGCGCCGCCGCGGAAACCTAGACCGCCCTGCTTCCTGCCAGCACGGGCCGGGCGTGGCCAATCCGAAACCCGCGGCTGGCATCCGGTATAATCCTGCCTCATGAACGATACTACCCGCCCAGAACTCCCGGACCACCTGTCGATCGATCCACGCAGCCCGCACCACGTGGCAGCCGTGTTCGAGCACGACATTGGCATCAAATTCAACGACAAAGAGCGCTTTGACGTTGAGGAATACTGTATCAGCGAAGGCTGGATCAAAGTCCAGCACGCGACGGCCAAAGACCGCCGCGGCCAGCCGATGCTGATCAAGCTGAAAGGCAAGGTAGACGCCTTCTACCGCTGATATTCCTCCCCAGGCCAGCCTTCGCTGGCCTTTTTCATGGCCAACAGGCCATGGCCAGCTGCCGCGCCGGCCCGTAGCGCGGCGGCGATAAAGACCACTTCCGCGATTTCCTGCCGCGTGGCGCCTGCCGCGAGCGCGTTTTTTGTGTGCGCATCGATGCAATACGTGCATTGGGTGGTCAGCGCCACCCCGATCGACACCAGTTCGCGGTATTTGGCGGGAATCGCGCCATCCGCGCGCTCTGCCGCGCCCTTCAGGCCCAGGAAGGCTTTCGCCTCCTGTGGCGCAAACTCAATCAGGTCTTTGGCGTACTTCAGGTCGTCCATCATGTCTCCTTTGCTGGTTGAAATCACCAGCTAAGAGGCGGCGGGACGTCAAAAGGATTCGCGGCCGATGAGAATTTCGATTTGCCGCACCGCTTGCGCGACGCCATGCTCCTGCCGCATCGCTGCGCCGACGCGGCGCGCCCGCTCGCCCATCGCCGGCGCGCTGCGCAACTGGCGAATTTGCGCAGCGAGGCTGGCCGCCGTCACATTGCGGCGTTTAGCCGGCTTGCCTGCGATGCCGATACGTTGCAGCTCCCGCCCCCAGTGTTCCTGCTCACTGAGATTGGCGACCACTATCGAAGGTTTGCCGGCCAGCGTTGCGGACTGGGTCGTCCCTGCGCCGCCATGGTGAACGATCGCCTGGCAATGGGGGAAAATCTGGTGGTGCGGCGCCGCAGCGACGTACATGATCCGGTCGTCAGGGCCGAAGCCGCAGGCTTGCCAGTCGCTGCACTGGATGATCGCACGGCAGTTCGCCTTGCGCGCTGCATCGGTCAGCAAGCGCAGCGCCGAGGTTTGCCCCTTGATGTCTTTGGGCATCCAGCTGCCAAACGTCATATACACCGGTGCCTCCCCGCCCGCCAGGAAGCCGGCCAGCGATGGCGGCAACACGCCCTCCAGTTCACAGTTCGGCCGATCCAGGAAGCCGCAGACCTGGATCGACTCCGGCCAATCCGGCTGCCGTGGGCAGAGCTGGGGGCTGACCGCCACCAGCGCAAGGTGGCGCGACACCCAGACGTCCGACACGATGTCGCGCATGGGCGCCATGCCCAGTTGCTTGCGTAAGCGGTCCGGATAGTGCCGCAGCGTACGGTTCAGCAGAGTGCGAGTCAGCCACCACAACAGGCGATTGCCGTGCCGCCCGAGCATCGACAAGCCGAGCGGGTTGACGTAATCGCTCGGCACGCCGGCGTGGGACAACAGGACGCTGACGTAAGGCAGGCCGGCATGTTCCGCCGCGATCTGCAGTGGATGCATGAAGTAATGCCCAATCAGCAAATCCGATTCGGCGCACAGGCGCTGGGCGGCTTCAAACATGGCGTCTTCGGCGGGGGCAAACGCAATGCGCAAGATCGCCGCCATCTGTTTCATGGGATCGCGGATGCTGTACGCGGCCTGGCCGAAGGCCTCCGCCTGCTCGGGGCTGAACGTATGCGGCGTGAGGACGGTAATTTTCGCCCCCTCCGCGGAACGTACCTGGTCGTAGGTTCCGGCTTCGAGGCTGGTGATCACCAGGTGAACATCATGGCCGGCGGACTGCAGGCCGTCGGCAAGGGCAAGGAAGGGACGGATGTCGCCGTGGCTGCCCCATGTCAGCATGCCGATATTCATCGGACGTCCGGAATATCCGACAGTTCGCGATACACCAGCAGGCCGCGCTGGCGCGCCTGGTCCACCATCGCATCCGCGCCGGCGGAAGGGCCACCAATGCGCAGGACGGCATGGCAGTGAGCAAGTAAGCGCTCACAATGCGGATGGAAAATCTCTTCGTACAAGGCATCCCCAACGGCCTTCGAGCCGGCCGCGCGCAGCACAGGCAGCGCCAGCCACTCTCCCAGCACCGGCATATGGCCTTTGCGATACAGCGGAAGGACATAGGACTCCATCGCGGCCACGTTGGCGGCCATGCGCGCAGGGTCGTCGCCGGTGCCCGAGCGGTAGGGGCCGGCGACCAGGATCATCATGCTGCGCGGCGGCAGCAAGTGCAGGTGCAGGTATTGCAGCAGCATGACGGTCTTGGCATCCATGATCTCGCCATTGGCAGTCATCGCCAGCGCCTTGTCCGCATCCAGCTCGATCACTTCGATATCTTCGCCTTCCTGTTCCAGACCGCCGCCGCTGCCGATCTTCGACCCGGCATCGTACTCGCCGACGAAGAAATGCAGGCGCTCGGTGACGGAACCCGGACTCATGAACACATCGAAAACCTGGTGCAGCTGGTCCACCTTGTAGCCGGTTTCCTCTTCCAGCTCGGCATGCATGCGCTGTTCGGGATGGGCTTCGTCCAGCAGGCCGGCCGGTGCTTCGATCAGGTAGCCATCGTGCTGGTTGACGTAGGCGGGAAAGCGGAACTGGCGCGTCAGCAGCACCGTGCGGCGGGCGCGGTTATAAAGCAGGGCCACGGCGCCATTGCCGCGGTCATACGTTTCCCGGCTCATGGTCTGCCAGCGGCCATCGCGGCGCTTCAGATCGAAGGTGGTCGTCTTGAGCACGTACCAGTTGTCGGACAGCAGCTTGACCGCCTTGATGCGGACATATTCTTGCATGGGGTTTTCCTAGTAAGTATCGCCTGGTGATACCAAGCCAGCACAGCGATGATATCTTGGAAATAAAACTTCTGCTTTCCTCACCTTTTAGCCACACTCCGCCACATCATCGCTATCGCTCAAGGAGAACATCATGTGGGGATCAAACACTGTGCGGCGCCGCTGCCGCAGTCTCGCCTTCCTGGCCATCGGAATGCTCGCACTGGGTACGCCGGCCGCTTCCGAACTGCCATCGATTTCCAGGCCGGCTCTGGCCCAGCAATTGCTGGTCGGCGACCTGGTCTTCATCAGGGTCGGCGCCCTTCCCTTCCGCAAAGTCGCCGAGACGACGAACAGCTGGACCAACCATGTCGGCATCGTCATCGCAACCGATGGGGCCGAACCCGTAATCGCGGAAAGCACTTTTCCGGTTTCCAAGCGCGGCAGCCTTGAGCACTTCCTGGCGCGTTCCGAAGGTGGCCGCGTCGAAGTGGCCCGCCTGAATACGCCGCTGACCGCCGACCAGCAGCGAAGCCTGGTCCAGGCAGCACAGGCACGCATGGGAATCTTGTACGACACCGGCTTCAACCTGCGCTCGCCGCGTCAATTCTGCTCACGCTTTGTACACGAGGTGCTGCGTGAGGCGAGCGGCGTCGAAGTGGGCCAAGCCGAAACCTTCGCCACCCTGCTGGCGCGCAATCCCAATGCCGACCAGGCCTTCTGGAAGTACTGGTACTTCGGGCAGATTCCATGGGAGCGTGAGACCGTGACGCCGGCCAGCGTCATGCACAGCACGCAGGTGCATGCCGTCTTCGACGGCGTTGTCGCCGGCAACCAGGGGATTAAACATCCTGTTCGAACAGCTGGTCGAACAATGTGAAACGGCCTGTACATCTCGGGCAGCTTGCCTCACCGAAGAGGAAGGGAAGCTTGGCATGTACGAGCGCCAAGCTCGGGACATTGGCGCACTGCTGCTCAAGCCATCGCCAATCGTCCTGCCGTTTAGCCCGGCCGCGAATGCCAGGGACCAGCAATGTACGTTCGGCCGGCTCGCGGCTGGCTGGATCGTCGGCACCGACCAAGAAACCTTCCGGGCAGGGCCATACATACAGCTCTGACGAGCAGGCAGGGCATTCAAGCACGAATTCGTCGCTTGTGAAGCCCTCCAGGGCTCGCGCCAGGACCGGCATTTTCTGAAACGCCGCAATGGACTTGAGCAGGTAGGCTGCTGCGCTCGGATCCAGGCTCGTGCGCAGCGCAGCCTCGGCGAGAGCAATCGCAGGCGGCAAGGCCTCCTCTAGCGCAGCGGCAAATTCGGAGCTCTGCAGCTCATGCTCAAACTCCCGGCTTTCACAAATTGCGCCGGCGAGGCAAAGTATTTCCACCTGCAGCGAGGGATCCGATTCAAGCGTGGCCGAAATGGCAACCAGATGAGGGAATGCCGCAATCGATGCGGAATAAACCGTCATCTGGTGGCAAATGCAGCCGTAGAGGTCGTACAGCGGCTCGCTATTTCCACCGGCAAGATCTGCCAGCAACTGCGGGATTTCATTGGCGGTGCCATAGGCATCTTGCAGCCTGCTCCAGGCTGGTGAATTCAATTCGAGTGGCGACATGGGAGTGTGTATTAAGCGATGCTCGGCTCCGCGGCCAGGATGGCCTGCAAAGCCTGCCATCGCTGTGACTTTTCTGAGTATGGAAGGGTGTACGCAGGGCTACTCGATGGCAGCTGCACAATCTGGAAGCCGGTGGCTTGGGCACCGAGCGCCTTGACGCCCAAGCGCCCTGCCGTTCCACCATTAAACGCCAGCGCCCTGATATTGGGATGACGCGACAGCAAGCCGAGCAAGTCGTTGTCGTTGCGCTGCCGGATACGGCTGTCCAGGCTGCCGGGACGATGCGCTTGCGCGACCACGTCCCACAGCCCTACACGATGGGCCAGCAAGGTAGACAGGCGAGCGTCATAAGGCAGCGCGCGCAGGTCGGCATTGATGACGGCGCTAAGCAACTCCCAGAACCTGTTCTGGCGGTTGCCGTAATACTCCTGCACGGCCAGCGATTTGTCGCCCGGCAGGCTGCCCAGCACGAGCAGGCGGGTGCGTTCGTCAACAACGGGATCAAAGCAACGTTTCAGTTCCATTGGTGCATTTTAACGGGAGTTCGGGTGTAGAATCGAACGGTAGTGCTAAACAAACAATCACACGGAGACCGCAACCATGACCGAGCAGCGTGCCATTGTTACCCTGCTGTTGAAATACAGCGAAAGTCACCTCAATCCCACCAATGAGGCGATCCACTGCGTTTGCGTGCCGCTGATCGTGTTCAGCCTGCTGGGACTGCTCTGGGCCATCCACCCGCTGCTGGCGCTCGCGCTCACCGCGGCCTCGATGGTCTACTATTTCAAGCTGTCGCGCAATTTCGCTCTGGGGATGCTGCTGATGGCCGGCATCATGCTGGCCGTATTGCGCGCCCTGCCGCCGGCTTCGGTACTGCCGCTGAGTATCGTGATTTTCGTGCTGGCCTGGATCGGCCAGTTCATCGGCCACAAGATCGAGGGCAAGAAGCCATCGTTCTTCGACGACTTGCGCTTCCTGCTGATCGGGCCCTTGTTCGTGCTGGGCGTGCTGTACCGGCGCCTGAATGTGGCCTACTAGGGCCGCACGGCGCTGAAATGGCCGGGGTAACGCCGCCCCGGCCGGCGCCCTGCGCTGCGTCAAAGAAACACTTATACTGGCGGGATGCCTTCTTCGATACTCTTCATTCTCGCCTGCCTGATCTGGGGTTCCACCTTTTACGCGATCACCCTGCAGCTGGGCGAGGCCGCGCCTGCCGTTTCCATCGTCTACCGCTTTGCGCTGGCCTCGAGCGTGCTGTTCGCCTGGTGCATGCTGCGCGGCGACAAGCTGAAGCTGTCATGGAAAGCGCAGCGTTGGACCATCCTGCAAGGCTGCTGCAGCTTTGGCCTGAGCTATATCGGCACGTATAGTGCCGAGCAGTACGTCGTCTCCGCCCTGGTGGCAGTACTGTTTGCGCTGATGGTGTTCTGGAACCCGATCCTGAACCGCATCGCGTTCGGTACCGCGCTGACCTGGCGCACCTGGACCGCAGGCAGCGCGGCGATGGGCGGCGTGGTCCTGCTGTTCTACCACTCGATTTCCGCGTCGCTGCGCGATGTCATGGCCGGCGGCCAGGGGCACTTCATCCTGGGCCTGGCACTTGCGCTGGGCGCGACCATTGCCAGCTCGGTCGGCAACACCCTGGTGGTCAAGGTGCGCCAGCATGAGTCGAACGTGCTGCTGACCATGGCGTGGGGCATGTTGTGGGGCACGCTGCTGGTGGCGCTGTGGGCGCTGGTGCGCGGCGATGCCTTTGTCTTGCCGGCCACGGTGTCGTACTGGGGCAGCTTGCTCTACCTGTCGCTGCTGGGTTCGGTGATTGCCTTCGCCTGCTATTTCACCTTGATCGACCGTATCGGCACGCAAAAGGCGGTGTACATCGGCGTGGTGACCCCTGTGGTTTCCGTTCTGCTGAGTATCCGCCTCGAGAATTACCGGCCAGGCTGGATGGAAATCCTGGGCATGGTGGTGTGTATCGCCAGCGTGGCCTGGGCGCTGAAGGCGCCATCGATGCCGGCCAGCCGTATTTCTGTTGACCTTGAACCTTTGAAGAAAGCCTCATGAGCAATTTGCATATCCGCCCTGCCCGTCCGGAAGACGTGGCATCCATCATGGCCATGATCCGTGAACTGGCCGTTTTCGAGAAGCTCGAACACCTGGTGGTGGCTGACGAGGCCATGCTGCATGAAGAGTTGTTTGGCGCCAAGCCGGGCGTCGAAGGCATCGTGGGTGAAGAGGCGGGCGAGGTGGTGACCTACGCCCTGTTCTTCCACAATTTCTCCACTTTCCTATGCAAGAAGGGCCTGTACCTGGAAGACCTGTACGTCAAGCAAAACCGCCGCGGCGCCGGCTACGGCAAGCAGATGCTGGCGGCGCTGGCCAGGATCGCCGTCGCGCGGCAGTGCGGGCGCTTCGAGTGGTCTGTGCTGGACTGGAACGTGAACGCAATCAAGTTCTATGAACAAATGGGGGCGGACGTACTGCCTGATTGGCGCGTGTGCCGGGTGACCGGTCCGGCCCTGCAGTCGCTGGCGGCCGCCTGACAGGCGCCTGCAAAAAAAATCCCTCGCGGCTCGTGTGTGGTCGGGCGAGGGATAGCAAACCCAGGTGTCAGTTGGGAGGGGAGATGAATCGACGGTTTCAATATAGTCGCCCTGACCCGGCCTTGCCTGGTCCCTTACAAATTCTTACCGAACCCTCATTCTTGCTTACATTTGATTTTTCTCAAGACATTCTCTGAGGAAACTCGCAGAATCGGTAGTCCCGCCCCGGTGGAGACTGACGATGTTGAAAGCTGTTTATCGGGCTTATCTGCGCTTTTTGCTGAGCCGCTATACGCGGGAATTGCAAGTGCTGGCGGCGCAGCGTGCCAATGACGCGTTAGCTGAACAAGTGCTCACGTACGAAGCCGAGCAGGTGCGCGCGCGGCTGCTGATGCTTTGAATCCCTTTTCCATCCACTCGAACAGTCCCTGCGTGAGCAGGGCCAGGACCGCTGCCGGCAGCGCGCCGGCCAGCATCAGGGTGTGGTCGTTCAGGGCCAGGCCGGTGGTGATGCGTTCGCCGTAGCCGCCGGCGCCGATGAAGGCGGCGATCGTGGCGGTGCCCACGCTCATCACGGCAGCTGTCTTGACGCCGGCCAGGATCACGGGCGCTGCCAGCGGAAGTTCAATCTCTTTCAAGCGCTGCGTGCTGCGCAGGCCCAGCGCTTGGGCCGCCTGCTTCAGCCCCTGCGGAATCCCGCTGATGCCGGTGCAGGTGTTGCGGATGATCGGCAGCAGCGCATAGATGAACAGGGCGCACAGGGCGGGCATGGTGCCGATCGTGCCCAGTAGCGGGATCAGGATGGCCAGCAGGGCCAGGGAAGGGATTGTTTGCAGGATGCCCGCAACGGCCATCACCGGTTCGCGCAGCTGCGGGCGGCAGGCGGCCAGAATGCCAAGCGGGATGCCGATGGCGCTGGCCATTGCCACTGACAGGGCGACCAGGAGTATGTGCTGGCGGGTTAGCTGCCAGAAATCGTCGGCAAAGAGGCGCTGCCAGAGGGTGGGGGCCATGACTGCCGCCGCCCCCGCCGGCTGCGGCGCGGTGACCGGTCCGGTTGCGGCGGCATGGCTGGCATCCACCGCGGCCGACGCGTGGTGGCGCGCCAGCCAGTCGCGGGCAATGGCGTTGAAGGTCTGGCCGCGCAGTTCGGCGGCTGCGTTCATGGCGATCATGTCCGGCGCGCTGATGCGGCCCTCCAGCGCGCGCAATGCCCGCCAGGCGGCTGGGAAGCGCTGGGCGGCGTCCAGGCGGTATAGAAGAACGGCATCGTAGCGCGGAAAGTAGGCGCTGTCGTCCTCCAGCACGCGCAGGCCGTACTGGCTGATCTTGGCGTCGGTGGCGTAGACGTCGATGACGTCGACCTGCTTTTGCGCCAGCGCTTCGTAGGCAATGCCGTGGTCGAGGCCGCGCGGCGCGGCGCCGATGCCGTATTGCCTTGCCAGGCCCGGCCAGCCGTCGGCACGGCCGATGAATTCATGCGACAGGCCGTAGCGCAGTTCGCGCCGGGCGGCCAGCTCGCTTAAATTGCGCGGGCTGCCGGGGTCGCCGCGCACTGCCAGCGCATAGGTGTTGTTGAACCCCAGCGGGACGGCAACGCCCAGTCCTTGCGCGGCCAGCTCGCTCTGCATCTGCCGCAGCGTGGCCGGTTGCGCGCGCTTGAGGATTTCCAGGCTGATGGTGCCGGTGTATTCGGGGTAGACATCGATGCTGCCCGACTTCAGCGCAGCCAGCACGATGGCAGTATTGCCAAGGCCTTGCTTGTGCTCGACCCTGGCGTGCGGCGCGGCGGTTTGCGCGAGCAGTTCGGCCAGGATGTAGGACTCGGTGAAGCGCTTGGAGCCGATGCGCAGCACGGCCTCGGCGCTTGACGCGGCGGGGGCAAGGAAGGCGGCGGCCGCCAGGGCCAGGAGGACAGTGGCGGCGCGGCGCAGCAAGTTCAGGCGCCTGCGGCAGGGACGATAGCGGGGATGCCGACCACGGGATCGCGCCAGACACCGTGATTGACCACGGCCACGCAGGGGTTGAAGCCGAAGGCGTACGACAAGTCCGCCGGGCGCGCGATCTGCCACAGGGCAAAGTCGGCGCGCTTGCCGACTTCCAGCGTGCCAACCTCGCCGTCCAGCCCCAGTGCGCGCGCGGCGTGGATGGTGCAGCCGGCCAGCGCTTCGAGCGGCGTCAGGCGCCACAGCGTGCACACCATATTCATGGCCAGCAGCAGGGAAGTCATCGGCGAAGTCCCCGGATTATTGTCGGTGGCCACCGCCATCGGCACGCCGGCTGCACGCAAGGCGGCAACCGGCGGCGGCGTGGTGTCGCGCAGGAAGTAGTAGGCGCCAGGCAGCAGCACGGCCACGGTGCCGGCAGCGTCCATGGCGGCGATGCCTGCGGCCGACAGGTGTTCCAGGTGGTCGGCGGAGAGGCCGCCGAAGCGCGCCACCAGCGCCGCGCCGCCCTGGTCGGACAACTGTTCCGCGTGCAGCTTGACCGGCAGGCCATGCTCGCGCGCAGCGGCAAAGATGCGCTCCGTTTGCGCGGCAGTAAAGCCAATGCGCTCGCAGAAGGCGTCCACCGCGTCGGCCAGGCCCTCGGCGGCCAGCGCCGGGATCATGCCGATCACGGCGTCGACATATTCATCGGGGCGGTCCTTGAATTCCGGCGGCAGGGCATGGGCGCCAAGGAAAGTGGTGCGCACCGATACCGGCATCACCTGCCCGACGCGGCGCGCCGCGCGCAGCATCTTGCTCTCGGACGCGAGGTCGAGGCCGTAGCCGGATTTGATCTCCAGCGTGGTGACGCCCTCGGCCAGCAGCGCTGCGATGCGCGGCAGGGACTGGCGCAGCAATTGCTCTTCGGAAGCGGCGCGGGTGGCGCGCACGGTGGACATGATGCCGCCGCCGGCGCGGGCGATATCTTCGTAACTGGCGCCATTCAGGCGCGCCTCGAATTCGTCGCTGCGGTTGCCGGCATGGACGATGTGGGTGTGGCAGTCGATCAGGCCGGGCGTCAGCCAGCAGCCGCCGGCATCGTGTTCCAGTTCCGCGCAGCCCGCCGCGGCGGCGTCTTCGCGGCGGCCGATCCAGGCGATGCGGCCGTTATCGACCGCAATGGCGGCGTCGCGGATTTCGCCGTAGCCCTCGCCCACCATGGTGGCAAGGTGCACGTTGGTGATCAACAGGTCCCACTCTACTGCCATGTTTTACTCTTCGTTCGGGAAAATATCGACAATGAACACGGTCGCGTGGCCCGCTTCCAGCGTCCACACATCATCCTTGTCCAGCACCACCGCATCATAGCGTACCAGCGAGATGCGCTCGCTCGTGCTGGACAGGTTGAGGCTTTCGCCTTCGGCCAGGAACACCACGGTGGTCGGGCTGCGCCGCTCCAGCGTGGAGAAATCGCGGATGGTGCGCCGTTCAAGCTGGTGGTTGCAGATCGAACGCCGGGTCATGACGTTGAAATCGGTGGTCGGCGCCCCTTCCACCGTGGCAGTGACGGCATTCTCGCCCGGGAAGGCGATGACCGGCTCGCGCTCGGACAGCGCCACGCGCCTTTCGTTGCCGACGTCCAGCACCACGCCGCCGCCCTCGACCAGGGTCAGGGTGCGGTCGATGCCGGGAAAGACCGAGAACGGGCCGCTGTGCGCGATGGTGGCCAGCGACAGGCGCCATTCGAACTCGTCGAAGCCGGCGCCCGGCGGCATCACGCACAGTTCCGTGGTGCTGCCGCCGCCATTCTTCCAGGGCGTGGCGTGCAGGCTTGCATACTGGATGATTTGAGTCATGCTCGTAGCTCGCGCAGTTCGGCCAGCGTCTTTTTGAAGCGCGTGGTGATGGCCGGTTGCGCCACGTGCTCCTGGCCGCGCACCACCCACTGGCCGCCGACCATCACATCCCTGACTAGATTATCATTTCCGCTGAAAACGAAGCATCCCAGAACATCGGCGGCGTCGATCCCGTCAAGATTCGGGTGGTCGTCGTCCAACACTATCAGGTCGGCACGCTTGCCGGCCGCCAGCGCGCCGACCGGGCGTCCCGCCGCCTGGGCCCCGCCTTGCAAGGCGGCCTGCCACAGGAAGTCGCCCACGCGGCGCCGGGCGCCCGAGACGGCGATATTGCGGCGCTGCTGCACCAGGCGCTGCCCATATTCGAGCCAGCGCAATTCTTCCACCGCGCTTTGCGACACATGGCTGTCGCTGCCGACGCCGAAGCGGCCGCCCTGCTCCAGGAAGCTTTCAAGCGGGAACAGGCCGTCGCCCAGGTTGGCCTCGGTGGTCGGGCACAGGCCGGCCACCGCGCCGCTGCTGGCGATGGCGCTGACCTCTTCCGGTACCAGGTGGGTGGCATGCACCAGGCACCAGCGCGCATCGACCGGCAGGTTCTCGTAAAGGTATTGCACCGGGCGCTTGCCGGAAAAGTCCAGCGACTGCTGCACCTCGCCCTGCTGCTCGGCGATATGGATGTGCACCGGACGCGCTTTGGGCAGGTGGTCCAGCACTTCGCGGATCTGCGCCACCGAGGCCGCGCGCAGCGAATGCGGCGCCACGCCCACTTCCACCTGCGCGTCGCGCAGCGGCTCGAGCTCGCCGATGATCTTCAGCACGTCGCGCGCATCGGTACGAAAGCGCGCCTGTTCCGGCTTCAAAGGCTGCTCGCCGAAACCGGCCCAGGAATACAGCACCGGCAGCATGGTGATGCCGATGCCGGCCTGGCGCGCGGCGGCGATCACGCGCTGCGCCGTTTCCGACGCCTGCGGGTACATGCTGCCGTCCGGCGCCCGCTGCACATAGTGGAATTCGCACAGCGAGGTGTAGCCGTGGCGCAGGCACTCGGTGTACAGCTGGGCCGCGATGGCCTCCATCTGTTCCGGCGTGATATTGCGCGCGAAGCGGTACATCAGGTCGCGCCAGGTCCAGAAGCTGTCTTTCGAATCGCCCGCCACCTCGGTCAGTCCCCCCAGCGCGCGCTGGAAGGCGTGCGAGTGCAGGTTGACCATGCCCGGCATGACCAGGCGCGCCGCCGGGATGCCGGGCGCCGCTACGGCGTCGGCCTGCACGGCGGTGAAGTTGCCGCGCTCGTCCCACTGCAGCAGGACGTTCTTGCGCCAGCCGTCGGCCAGCAGGGCATTGTGCGCAAACAGGGCTTTCATTGGCGCACCCAGTCGGCGGCGGTTTGCACCAGCTGGCGCAGCAGCGGCTGGATGTCCGCCGCGCGGTCGGCACGGTAGCCGAACGGTGGTTCTTCGTCCATGTAGGTGGACTGGCACATCTCCAGCTGGATCGCATGCACGCCCTGCTCCGGCTTGCCGTAGAAGCGCGTGATATGGCCGCCCTTGAAGCGGCCATTGACTGCCACCGTGTAGCGCTCGTCGCGCCGCGCCACGCCGGCAATGGCGTCGGTCATGGCCTGGTCGCAGCTCGCGCCGTCGGCGCTGCCGAAGTTCAGGTCCGGCAGCTTGCCCTCGAAGAAGCGCGGCACCACGGAAGCGATCGAGTGGGCGTCCCACAGGGCGACCTTGCCGTGGATGGACAGCAGACGCGCCAGTTCCTCGCGCAACTGGGTGTGGTATGGCTGCCAGTAGGCGGCCAGGCGGCGCTCGACCTCGGCCTGCGACGGTTCGCGGCCCGGCTGGTACAGCGCTTCGCGGTGGAAGGTGTCAAGCGGGCACAGGCCGGTGGTGTCCTGGCCCGGATACAGGTTGGTGTTTTCCGGCGGACGATTCAGGTCGATCACATAGCGCGACCAGCGTGCCGACAGGGTGGACGCACCCATGCCCTGCAGGAAATCGTAGAGCTGCACCAGGTGCCAGTCGGTATCGGCCTTGCCGCTTGCCGCCGGCGTCATCGCGGCGGCGATATCGTCCGGGATGTCGGTGCCCACGTGGGGCATCGACACCAGCAAGGGAATACTGCCTGCATGGAAGCGGTAATCCATAGAACCTCCTTACGGATGCAAGGCGCTGAACAGGCTCTTGCAAGTCGAGCTCAGGTCGCCGTTCACCACCATCTGCTTGGCCGCCTCGATGTCGGGCGCGAAGAAGCGGTCGGCGTCGAAGAATGGTACCCTGGAACGCAGCTGGGCGTGCACATGTTCCAGTTGCGCCGACGTTTTCAGCGGACGGTGGAAATCGATGCCCTGCGCCGCCGCCAGCAGCTCGATGCCGAGGATGGTCGCGGTATTGTGCGCCATATCGTGCAGGCGGCGCGCGCCGTAGGTTGCCATCGACACATGGTCTTCCTGGTTGGCGGAAGTGGGGATGGTGTCCACCGATGCCGGATGCGCGATCGACTTGTTTTCCGACGCCAGTGCGGCGGCGGTCACGTGGGCGATCATGAAACCGGAGTTCACGCCCGGGTCGCGCACCAGGAATGGCGGCAGGCCGGACAGGGTGGCGTCGATCAGCAGCGAGACGCGGCGTTCGGAGATGGAGCCGATTTCCGCGATGGCCAGCGCCAGCGTGTCGGCGGCGAAAGCCACCGGCTCGGCGTGGAAGTTGCCGCCCGAAACCACTACCGGACCGTCGTCGTTCTGGAAGATCAGCGGATTGTCGGTCACCGCATTCGATTCGATCAGCAGGGTGCGGCCGGCGTTGGCGATCAGGTCCCAGCAGGCGCCCATCACCTGCGGCTGGCAGCGCAGGCAGTACGGGTCCTGCACGCGCTCGTCGCCCACCAGGTGGGAAGCGCGGATCGCGCTGCCCGACACCAGTTCGCGGTAGATGCCGGCGGCGGCGATCTGGCCAGGCTGGCCGCGCACTTCGTGGATGCGGGCGTCGAACGGCGAATCCGAACCCTTGGCCGCGTCCAGCGACATGGAGCCGGTCACCATGCCCGCTTCGAGCAGGCGCTCAGCCATGAACAGGCCATGCAGGGCCAGCGCGGTGGAAGCCTGGGTGCCGTTGATCAGGGCCAGGCCTTCTTTCGCGGCCAGCACCACGGGGGCGATGCCGGCGGCTTTCAGGGCGTCGGCAGCCTGCACCAGTTCGCCCTTTACGCGCACTTCGCCCACGCCCAGGATGGCCAGGGTCATATGCGACAGCGGCGCCAGGTCGCCCGAGGCGCCGACCGAGCCCTTGGCCGGGATGGCGGGCATGATGCCCTTGTTGTACAGGGCCAGCAGTGTGTCGATCACCACCGGGCGGATGCCGGAGAAACCGCGCGACAGGCTGCTGATCTTGGTCAGCATCAAGAGGCGCACCACTTCGTCGGACATCAGCTCGCCGGTGCCGACCGAGTGCGACAGGATCAGGTTGCGCTGCAGCTGCTCCAGCTTGTCGTCCGGAATGCGGGTCTTGGCCAGGAGGCCGAAACCGGTGTTGATGCCGTAGGCGGCGTCGCCCTTGGCGACGATGTCCTGCACGGCTTTGCAGGAGGCTTCGATGGCGGCGTAGGCTTCCTTGGCCAGGGCGATCGGGGTGTGGGCGCTCCATACCGCGCGCAGGTCGGACAGGGTCAGTTTGCCAGGGGTCAGGGTCAGTTGGGTCATTTGTTGGTGTCTCGTAGTCGTTTGCATTCGAACCGGTGCCTGACCCGCAGGGTCAGGCACCGGTTCGCGGCTGGCGCGGGCCAGGTGTCAGACCCTGCGGGTCTGACACCGGTTTACCGGTTTATTTGATCATCGGCAGGTTCAGTTTATTACGCTTGGCGCATTCGATTGCCGACTCGTAGCCCGCATCGGCATGGCGCATCACGCCCGAGCCGCAGTCGTTGACCAGCACGCGGCCCAGGCGCTTGGCGGCGGCTTCGGTGCCGTCGGCCACGATCACCACGCCGGAATGCTGCGAGTAGCCCATGCCCACCCCGCCGCCGTGGTGCAGCGAAACCCAGGTCGCGCCGCCGGCGGTATTCAGCATGGCGTTCAAGAGCGGCCAGTCCGACACTGCATCGGTGCCGTCGCGCATGCCTTCGGTTTCGCGGTTGGGCGAAGCGACCGAGCCGGTATCCAGGTGGTCGCGGCCGATCACGATCGGCGCCTTCAGCTCGCCGCTCTTCACCATTTCATTGAAAGCCAGGCCGGCGATGTGGCGCTCGCCCAGGCCCAGCCAGCAGATGCGCGCCGGCAGGCCCTGGAAGGCGATGCGCTCGCGCGCCATGTCCAGCCAGCGGTGCACGTTGGCGTGGTGCGGGAACAGCTCCTTGATTTTGGCATCGGTCTTGTAGATGTCTTCCGGATCGCCGGACAGGGCCACCCAGCGGAACGGACCACGGCCCTCGCAGAACTGCGGGCGGATGTAGGCCGGCACGAAGCCCGGGAAATCAAAGGCGTTCCTGACGCCTTGGTCCAGTGCCACCTGGCGGATGTTATTGCCGTAGTCGACCACCTTGGCGCCCAGCGCCTGGAAGTCCAGCATCGCTTGCACGTGCACGGCGCAGGAAGCGGCAGCCGCCTCGACCAGGCGCGCGTGCTGCGCGGCGTCGGCCTGGGCCGCCTTCCACTGCGCCACGCTCCAGCCCTGCGGCAGGTAGCCGTTGACCAGGTCGTGGGCGGAAGTCTGGTCGGTCACCAGGTCCGGCACCAGGCCGCCGGCCTTGGCGCGGCGCACCAGTTCCGGCAGCACGTCGGCCGCGTTGCCCAGCAGGCCGATGGAAATCGCGTCGCCATTGGCCGTGTGCTGCTTGATCATGTCCAGCGCCTCATCGATGCTGCCGGCCTGCTTGTCCAGGTAGCGGGTGCGCAGGCGGAAGTCGATCGAGGACTGCTGGCACTCGATGTTGAGCGAGACGGCGCCGGCAAAGGTGGCGGCCAGCGGCTGCGCGCCGCCCATGCCGCCCAGGCCGGCGGTCAGCACCCAGCGCCCCTTCAGGTCGCCGCCGAAATGCTGGCGGCCCGCTTCGGCGAAGGTTTCGTAAGTGCCCTGCACGATGCCCTGGGTGCCGATATAGATCCAGGAACCGGCCGTCATCTGGCCGTACATGAACAGGCCCTGGCGGTCCAGCTCATTGAAATGCTCCCAGTTGGCCCATTTCGGCACCAGGTTGGAGTTGGCCAGCAGCACGCGCGGCGCGTCTTCGTGGGTCTGGAACACGCCGACCGGCTTGCCGGACTGGATCAGCAGGGTTTCGTTGGCTTCCAGCTTTTTCAGGGAAGCGAGGATCTGGTCGAAGCATGCCCAATTGCGGGCGGCGCGGCCGATGCCGCCGTACACCACCAGGTGCTTCGGGTTTTCCGCCACTTCCTTGTCCAGGTTGTTCTGGATCATGCGGTAGGCTGCCTCGGCGCCCCAGGTCTTGCAGACCATTTCCGGGCCGCGCGGGGCGCGGATATCGCGGGTGGCATCGTAGCGGGGATCGTTGTCCAGGTGCTGGGTGCTCATGTCATCTCCTCAGGTTGGTGAGAACGGGCCGTGCAGCGGCCCGTGCATGTGCACAGCTTAAGTTGTATAGACAACCAAGTCAAACGCTTTTTCGTGGCTTGCCAGGCACGCTGTGCTGTGCACGCAAGCAAATTGGATGACGCCCCCTGCTGCTTCCGATTAAAATCTTACTACTCCCATAAGTTGCCGCAATGAATCATGCCGTAATGGATGGCAATCAAAACAAAACAAATTGAATAATGGCAACGCCTGAACAGAATTTCCGGGACCTCCTGCGCCTGACCAAGCTACGGTTGCTGCAAATGCACCGGGACGCGAACTGCGGCCATATCGGCGGCAATTTCTCGTGCATCGACGCGTTGATGACGCTGCACCACCAGGTAATGGGCCCGGCAGACCGCTTCGTGCTCTCCAAAGGCCATTCGGCCGGCGCGCTCTACGCCACACTGTGGAGCCTGGGCAAGCTGTCCGAGCAGGAACTGGCCACGTTCGCGCGCGACGACACCCTGCTGCCCGGCCATCCCAGCGGCGCGGCCATTCCCGGACTGATGTTCGCCACCGGCTCGCTCGGCCATGGTCCCTCGCTGGCGGCCGGACTGGCGCTGGCCGCACGGCACCAGGGCAGCGGGCGCCAGGTGTATTGCCTGTGCTCCGACGGCGAGTGGCAGGAAGGCAGCTGCTGGGAGGCGCTCAATTTCGCCATTCACCAGCGCCTCGACAACCTCACCATCCTGGTCGACCAGAACGGCCTGCAAGGTTTCGGCAGCACCGCCGATGTGATGTCCTGCGCCGACCTCACGCCCCGCTTTGCCGCCTTTGGCGCCCAGGTCCAGCATATCGACGGCCATGATCCCGCTGCCATCTGCAGCGCACTGGCGACGCCGGCCGCCGGCGCGCCGCGGGTGATCACGCTCAGGACCGTCAAAGGGCGCGGCCTGCATTTCGAAGGCATGCTCGAGTCGCACTACCTGCCCCTGTCGGCCGCCCATTACGAAGCCGCCCGCAGCGCCATCGAGCAGGAGGGCATGCAATGAGAAAGGCCTTTGCCGAGGCCGTCCTGGCGCAATGCAACCGCGACGACTGGTTCTTCCTGACCGGCGACCTGGGCTTCATGGCCCTGGAAGAAGTCCAGGCCGCGTTCGGCCCGCGTTTCGTCAATGCCGGCGTAGCCGAACAAAACATGGTCGGCGTCGCGGCCGGTCTGGCGCGCGAATCGCTGCGCGTGATCGTCTACAGCATCGCGCCGTTTTGCTACGCCCGTCCCTTCGAGCAGATCCGCAATGACCTGTGCCTGGGCAGCTTGCCGGTATGCCTGGTAGGCAATGGCGGCGGCTATGCCTACGGCCATATGGGGCCGACCCACCATGCGCTGGAAGACTGCGCCGCGATGAATGCGCTCGGGGTGCGCGTGCTGGTGCCGGCCTTCGACGACGACCTTGCCGCCCTGCTGCCGCAACTTGAAAAGCCGACCTACCTGCGCCTGGGCTACGACGCCCGGCCGACCGGCCACAGCGTGCAGGCATATGCGCCCTGGCGCCAGGTCTTGCCCGGCAAGCGCGGCGCCATTGCGGCCCTGGGACCGTTGGCGGGCGTGGCCTGGCAAGCCCTGGCCGAGGTGGCCCCCGAGGCGCGGCCGGCCGTCTGGGCGGTGTGCGAATTCAACGAAGCGGCTATCCCGCAGGAATTCCTGCAGCAGGTAGCAGGCCAGCCTTTGTACATACTGGAAGAACATGTGGCCCAGGGCGGGCTTGGCATGCACCTGGCCCTGGCCCTGGCCGCGCGCGGGCTAGCGGCCGCGCGCTTGGTGCACCGGCCGGCGCTCGGCTATCCTGGCGGGCGCTATGGCTCGCAGGCCTTCCACCGCGCCCAATGCGGGCTCGACGCGCCATCCATCCGCAGTATGGTCACCGATTGAGAACATGAATCTAGAAGACAAGCTAAAAAATCTCACCGGACCCGTGCTGGTGCTGGGCGCCAGCGGTTTCATTGGCGCCAACCTGCTGCGCCACCTGCTGGCAGTGCGCAGCGACGTCACCGGCACAGTGTTTTCCGGCGATACCTGGCGCCTCAACGACGTACCTTCGGCCAACATTGCCTTCCTCAATCTGCAGGACCCGGTCAGCGTACGCTCCGTGCTGCATCGCGTGGCGCCGCGCACCGTCTTCGACTGCTCCTCCTTTGGCGCCTACTCCTTCGAGCAGGATTACGAGCGGGTGCACGCGACCAACTATATGAGCTTCATCCGCCTGATGGAGGAAGTGGCGGACATGGAACTGGCGGCCTTTGTTCACGCCGGCAGTTCCTCCGAGTACGGTCTCAATTCGGCCGCGCCGACGGAAGATGCGGCCCCGCTGCCCAACAGCCATTATGCGGTAAGCAAGGTCGCCGCCAGCGCCGCCATCTCCTATTTCGGCAAGATGCGCGGCGTACCGGTGACAAACCTGCGCCTGTATTCGGTGTACGGGCCCTATGAGGACAGTTCGCGCCTGATTCCGGTATTGTGCGAAGCGAGCCTGCGCGGTGAGCTGCCCATGCTGGCGCGCGCCGAAGTGAGCCGCGACTTCGTGCACGTGGACGATGTGGTGGAAGCCTTTGCCGACGCGGCGCGCCTGATGGGGCCGGAGTTGGCGGGCGAATCGTTCAACATCGGCAGTGGCCGGCCCACCACCCTGGCCGAGCTGGCCGGCATCGCCATCGGCTCGTTCGGGCTGCAGGCCGAACCGCGCTTCAACCCGGCTGCCGGGCGGGCCTGGGATACCGACAACTGGTACGCCGACGGCGACAAGGCCAGGCGCCAGCTGGGCTGGCGCGCCGGGATCGACCTGGCCGACGGCCTGCGCCGCACGCGCGACTGGTGGCGCGGCCATCTCGAGCACGCCGACTTCCAGCGCCTGACCAAGCGCACCCAGTCGCGCCAGGAAAAGAACTCGATCTCCGCTGTCATCGCCTGCTACCGCGACGGCCAGGCCATCCCCATCATGCACCAGCGCCTGGTGGCAGTGTTCCAGCGCCTGGGGCTCGATTACGAAATCATCTTCGTCAACGACAACTCGCCCGACGATTCGGCCGAAGTGATCCGCGAAATCAGCGCGAGCGACCCGCACGTGATCGGCATCAACCACTCGCGCAACTTCGGCTCGCAGGCCGCCTTCCGCAGCGGCATGGGCATTGCCAGCAAGGAGGCCGTGGTGCTGATGGACGGCGATCTGCAAGACCCGCCGGAACTGATCGAAGCCTTTGTCGAACGCTGGCGCGCCGGGGCCGACGTGGTCTACGGCCGCCGCATCAAGCGCGAGATGCCGGTACTGGTGGAAGCGTGCTACCGCGCCTTCTACCGCCTGTTTGCCATGATGAGCGAAGTGCCGGTGCCGAAAGATGCGGGTGACTTTTCCCTGATCGACCGCAGCGTGGTGTACTGGCTGCTGCAATGCCAAGAGCGCGACTCCTTCCTGCGCGGGTTACGCGCCTATGTCGGCTTCCGCCAGGAAGGCGTCGACTATGTGCGGCCTGAGCGCATGTTCGGCGTCAGCACCAACAACTGGATCAAGAATATCGGCTGGGCCAAGAAGGGCATCTTTTCCTTCTCGCGCATGCCGCTGCACCTGCTGACCGCAGTCGGCGGCCTGGCCAGCTTCGGCACGGTGCTGTTGGCCATCTTCACCATTCTGGTGCGCATTGTCGACGCCGACCAGGTACCGCGCGGCGTCACCTTCCTGTCGCTGCTGGTGATGTTCTTTGGCTCCTTCACCCTGCTCGGCATTGGCCTGCTGGGTGAATACATCGGCAAGATCTTCGAAGAAACCAAGGCGCGCCCGGCGTTCATCCGCCGCAGCCTGACCGTGCGCGGCACCATCCGCCCGGCCGACCCGCGGAGCCAGCGATGAGCGCCGAACGCGCCTGCCCGGTCTGCCACGGCCGCAGCTACGCCCCGTTCGCCGCCGAACGCATCGACCCGGCGCGCGTCGGCGCCCTGACCTACGCCTCGCGCAAGCCGCCGGAATTCATGTGCCTGCGCCTGGTGCGCTGCCTGAGCTGCGACCTGGTTTACGCGCCCAGCCCGCCGGCTGAAGACTTCCTGCAGGCGGCCTACAGCGAAGCCGACTTCGATTCCGGCCCCGAAGCCCTGGCCGCTGCCCAGACTTATGCGCAGGCGCTGCAGGCCCATTTGTCCGGCCTGGCGCAGCGCCATGGCGCGGTCGATGTCGGCGCCGGCAGCGGGCCGCTGCTGCCCTTCCTGCAGGGGCAGGGCTTTGCACCGGTGATCGGCATCGAGCCGTCGCGCGCGGCTATCGATGCCGCGCCGCCGGCGGTGCGGCCGCTGCTCAGGGAGGGCATGTTCTCGGCCGCGATGCTGGAAAGCGTCCCACTATCCCTGATCACCTCCTTCATGACGCTCGAGCACTTGCCCGATCCGGGCCAGTTCGTCGGCACCGCGCAGGGCTTGCTGCAGCCCGGTGGCGCCATCGCGGTGGTGGTGCACGACTGGCGCGCCCCGCTCAATCGCCTGCTTGGCCTGCGCTCGCCCATCATCGACGTCGAGCACCTGCAGCTGTTCAGCCCGCGCGCGCTGCGCACGCTACTCGAACGCGCCGGCTTCGAGCGCATCGCGCTCCAGCCGATCCGCAACGCTTACCCGCTGCGCTACTGGCTGCGCCTGACGCCCCTGCCGGCCGGCGTCAAGGGCGCGCTGCTGCGCCTGTTTGAACGGCTTGGGCTGGCAGAGCGCACGCTTGCCCTGAACGTCGGCAATATGCTGGCCGTCGGCTTCAAGCCGCGCTGAGTGGACGGCATCGTGGCCCATCGCAGTAGCATCGTTTGGTTGGCGGGCATGATCGTCTGCATGACCGCGTCCCAGGTCTTTCTCAAGTTCGCGGGCCTGTTCTCGGCCGCGCATCCGGGCGCGCTTGCCGGCTTCGCGGCCAATCCCTGGTTGTGGGCCGCCATTGGCGCCTCCGGCGGCGGCATCTGCTGCTGGCTCCTGGCCCTGCGCCAGCTGCCGCTATCGGTTGCCTATCCGTGGACGGCCCTGGTCTACGTGCTCACGCCGCTGGCCGGCGCCTGGCTGTTCGCCGAAGTGCTGAATGCGCGCTACGCGCTCGGCATCGCCTTCATCCTGGCCGGCGTGCTGCTGACCAGCCGCGGCGCGTCGGCACGATGAGCCCGCTAGAACTGGGCCTCTGCCTGGCCTCGGTGGTTAGCGGCAGCGCCTCGCAACTGTGCATGAAGTCTGCCGCCCTGCCCGGCCAGCGCCTGCGCCGCCTGGCTCACCTGGCTGGCGCCGGCTGCCTGCAGTTGGTTTCGTTCGGCCTGGTGGTACTGGCCCTGCGCACCCTGCCGCTGTCCCAGTTGATCCCGTTTGCCGGCGGCGCATACTTGCTGGTCCCGCTCGCCAGCCGCCACCTGTTCGGCGAACGCCTCCACCCCCGCTTCTGGGCGGGGGCCTTGCTGATTGTGGCGGGAGTCATCTTCACGCAGGTGTGATCATTTGCGGAACACCTGCTGGCCACCGACCCAGGTTTCCAGCACGACGATCTTGCCGATCTCTTCGGCCGGCACCTGGAACAGGTCGCGGTCGGTGATGATGAAATCGGCCCGCTTGCCCTTCTCCAGCGAGCCGACCGATTGCTCCTGGTGCGCCGCCCAGGCCGCATCCAGCGTGAAGCAGCGGAAGGCTTGGGCCAGCGTCATGGCCTGTTCCTTGCGCCAGCCGCCTTTCGGCACATGGCGCATGTCCTGGCGCGTGACGGCGGCGTGGATGCCCTGCATGGGGTTGGGCGACTCGATCGGAAAGTCGGAGCCGCAGGCGATGCGGCTGCCCTGCTTCAAGAAAGTGTGCCAGGCGTAGGCGCCCTTGATGCGCTCGGGGCCGACGCGCTGCTCCGCCATGTTCTGGTCGGAGGTGGCGTGGGTCGGCTGCATCGATGGCACGATGGCAAGCTGCCTGAAGCGCGGGATATCGGCCGGCTGCACCACCTGCGCGTGTTCGATGCGATGCCGCATGGCGGCCAACGGGTACTGTTTGCCGAGCTGCTGGAAGCTGTCGAGGACCTGCTTGTTGCCGGCGTCGCCGATGGCGTGCACATTGACCTGGTAGCCGGCCTGCATGGCCTTTTCCATCTTGGCATGGATGGCGGCGTCGCTGTTGAACAGCAGGCCGCGCGTGTGCGGCGCGTCGCTGTAGGGATGCAGCAGGGCGGCGCCGCGGCTGCCCAGCGCGCCGTCGGAATACAGCTTGACGGCGGCCAGCGCGTAACGCCCATCGGCGTAGGATGGCAGCGGCCCGTTCTTCGACAGTTGCTCGAAGTCGGCGCCGACGTCGCCGATCATGGCGTAGACCCGGGTCGACAGCTTGCCCTGGCCGGCGTACTCGCGAAACAGGCGGTCGGCGCCGACATCGATGCCGGCATCGTGCACGCTGGTCAGGCCGACGCTGGACAGGATGCCCAGTGCGCCGTCGAGCATGGCGCGCGCTTCGGCCTCGGTCGGTTTCGGCAGCACCTTGTAGACCAGCTCCATAGCGGTGTCGACCAGGATGCCGGTGGCGTTGCCATTGGCGTCGCGCTCGATTTTTCCGCCTTCGGGGTCCTTGGTCTCTTTCGTGATGCCGGCCGCTTCCAGCGCCTTCGTGTTGACCCACATGGCGTGGCCGTCGATGCGCTCCATGGCGGCGGGACGGTCGCTGACCACCGCATCCAGTTCCGCCACGCTGGGGAAGCGCCCAAGCTTCCAGATTTCCTGGTTCCAGCCCTTGCCGATCACCCATTTGCGCTGCGGGTTCGCTTGCGCGAACTTGGCGACCGAAGCCTGCGCGGCCTGCAGCGACGCGGGGCTGTACAAGTCGGCGCTGGTTGCCACTTCGCCCAGGCCGAACACGTGGCCGTGGGCATCGATCAGGCCTGGCAGCACGGTCCTGCCCTGCACGTCGATGCGCCTGAAGCCTTTGGCCCTGGCCGCCACTGCGCGCGTGCTGCCGACGGCAAGCAGCTTGCCGCTGTCGTCGAAGGCCAGCGCCTTGAACTGCACCAGCTTGCCCTTGGCATTCAGCGTGTAGCCGTTGGCGTTATCGATCATGGTGCCGGCGTTGGCGGCAGTGGCGGTTGCCAGCGCGGCGACAGCCAGCAAGGTGCGGCGGAAGTACATGGATCCGGTCCTTTCGAAATTGAAAGCAAGATCCAGAGTGTAGCGCGCTTCGGACACTGCTCCAATGACGCTTTGCACCACGGAGCCTTGAACATGCTGACGCTTTTCGATTACCTGCCCTCGCAGAACGCCTACAAAGTCCGCCTGCTGCTGTCACAGCTCGGCCAGCCTTATCGCTGCGAAATGGTCAGCATCTTCGAGGGTGCCGGGCAGGAGCCTTCCTACCTTGCGCTCAATCCCACCGGTGCGGTGCCGGCTTTGCGCCTCGAAGACGGGCGGGTGCTGGCGGAGTCGAATGCCATCCTCACCTATCTGGCTTCGGGCACGCGGTATTTGCCTGCCGATGCGTTTGCGGCGGCCAAGGTGCAGCAGTGGATGTCGTTTGAGCAGGACTATGTGCTGAACATCGCTTCGCTGCGCCATTGGACCATGACGGGCAAGCTGGCGCGCCGCCCGGCGGCGCTGGTCGACATGCGGCGCGCGGGCGGCTTGCGCGCGCTGCAGATACTGGAACGGGAGCTGGCGGCGCGGCCCTTCATCGCTGGCGATACTTACACCATTGCGGATATTTCGCTGTTTGCCTACACCCATCGCGCGGACGAGGCTGGCTTGCCCTTGAGCGAATTTCCCCACGTTTGCGCGTGGATCGAACGCGTGCGGGCTCAGCCGGGATTCCTTGATGCGCATCACCCGTACTCCATCGATCCACATTCCGCAGGAGAACTCCCGTAAGCAGCAACAATAGCGCTGCCCCAGGCAAGCGCAACCACAGATCGCGCCCATAGACGTCCTTGACACGGGAGGGAAATCAACGTTCAGACCATTTCAGCAGCCATTGCAGACAACTGGTGCAGTCCCCCGAATCTAAACCCTTCGTCCGCCGTGCTGTTACAGTGCGTCGTGGAAAATGATGCCGAGCGTGTGGCGGTGGCCGCTGCGCAGGCGGCTGACGCCGTGGCGCATGTTGACGCGGTAAGTGCCGCGCGTGCCCGCAACAGGCCGGTGGAAAACGGGGAAAATCACGCAATCGCCCTGCTGCAAAGGCACGACTTCCACGCGCGACTGCATGCGCGGGCGCTGTTCGGTGAGTACGAATTCACCTCCCTCGAAATCGCGCCCCGGTTGCGACAGCAGGAAAGCCGCCTGCAAAGGAAACACATGCTCGCCGTACAAATCCTGGTGCAGGCAGTTGTAATCCCCGGCGCCGTACTGCAGCAGCAAAGGCGTCGGCCGCAACTGCCCCGCCGCATGGCAGCGCGCGATAAAGTCCGCATGATCATCCGGAAATCGCGGCGCCAGACCCATAGCCGCGTACCAGCGATTAGCGATCGACGCCAGCGGCGGAAACATCGACGCGCGCAATTCCGCGATCAAGCCAGGCAAGGGGTAACGAAAGTACTGATATTCCCCCTTGCCGAACCCATGGCGCTGCATGACCACCCGGCTGCGAAAGAGTTCCGGATCGATATAGCCCGCCGCCAAACCAGAACATCGCGCAGGCGACAGAACGCCCCGCACCAGCGCACAGCCAAATTCATCCAGGTCCGAGGCAATGCGCGGCCAATCGAACGCCGCGTGCGAGCCGGCCGCCGGCGGCGGCGCAAACAGCTCGCCCATCATGCCGCAGCCTCGGCAACCACTTCCGCTTCGCGCTCCAGCAACGCCGCCTTGCGTTCAACGCCCCAGCGATAGCCTGAAATCGAACCATCATTGCGCACCACCCGGTGGCAGGGAATCGCCACCGCAATCGCATTGGCCGCACATGCGCCGGCCACCGCCCGCGCACCGTTGGGCGCACCGACCCGCTGCGCCAGTTCGGCATAGCTGACCGTCTCGCCCGCCGGAATCTCGCGCAAGGCTTGCCAGACGCGCTGCTGGAAAGCCGTGCCGCGCACATCGAGCGGCAAGTCCAGTCCGATCTGCGGCGCTTCGACGAAGGCGATCACGCGCGCCACCACCTGTTCATAATCGGTCTCGGCCCCGCGCAGCTCGGCCTGCGGGAAGCGGTCCTGCAGGTCATGCGCCAGGGCCTGCGGGTCGTCGCCCAACAGGATGCAGCAGATACCCCGTTCGGTGCTGGCCACCAGGATCGCGCCCAGCGAACACTGGGCGATGGCAAAGCGGATCACCGCGCCGCGCCCGCCCGCGCGCCAGGCCGACGGCGTCATGCCCAGCGCGCCCGGCGTGGCGGCGTAAAAGCGCCCGCTGGAATTGAAGCCGGCGGCGTAAATCGCATCGGTCACGCTGGCCTGGTCGGCCAGTCCCTGCTGCATGCGCCGCGCGCGCGCCGCCGCCGCATAAGCTTTCGGCGTAAGCCCGGTGCAAGCCTTGAACACGCGGTGGAAATGGAAGCGGCTCATGCCGCCCGCCGCCGCCAGCGCGTCCAGGTCGGGCGCCACCTCGGAAGCGTCGATCAGGCGGCACACCTCGGCCACCATGGCGGCGTGGCGCTCGGCCAGCGGCGGCTGGTCCGGCTTGCAGCGCTTGCAGGGGCGGAAGCCGGCCGCGGCGGCGGCGGCGATGGAAGCGTGGAAGGCCACGTTCTCGCGCAGGGCCGGGCGCGCGCCGCAGGAGGGGCGGCAGAATACGCCGGTGGTGCGCACGGAATAATAAAACTGGCCATCGGCCGCGCTGTCGCGCGCCTGCACGGCGGCCCAGCGCTCGTTGTCGGTCAGATAAGGCTTCATCGGGTTCATCGCAAGCTCCAGTCGCTAGTATGCCACCATGCTAGGCAGCCGTTGGGCGGCCGGCACTCCGCCGCTTGCTATTGAATTCCCGGATGCTACAATCGGCGCACTCATCCGGAGGACGGCTTGGAAGAACACCAACAAAACGACACCCCCATCTTTCAACGCATCAAGGACTTCCTGCTGGCGCAAATTGCCGCCGGCGCCTGGAAGGAAGGCGAAGTCATCCCGTCCGAGCAGGCCCTGGTCAAGCAATTCGGCGTCTCGCGCATGACCGTCAACCGCGCCGTGCGCGAACTGACGGCGGACGGCGTGCTGACGCGCCGCCAGGGCGCCGGCACCTATGTCGCGCCGCAAAAAGTCCAGGCGACCCTGCTGGAAATCAAGAGCATTGCCGACGAAGTGCGGGCCCGCGGCCATGCCCACCGCAGCGCCTTGCAGCTGCTCGAGCGCGGCAAGGCCAGCGACTTGCTGGCCAAGGCGTTCGACTTGCCAGCCGGCCACGAACTTTATCATTCAGTCATCGTGCACTTTGAAAGCGGGGTGCCGATCCAGGTGGAGGACCGCTGGGTCAACCCGCTCTGCGCCCCGGACTACATGGCGCAGGACTTCACCCACACCACGCCCAACGAATACCTGGTGCGGGCGGCGCCGCTGCAGGCGGCCAGCTACAGCATCGAAGCCCTGGTGCCGCCGCGCGACGTGGCGGACATGCTGGCGATGGACGCGCGCCAGCCCTGCCTGGTGCTGAAACGCCAGACCCAGTCGGCCGGCCGCATCGCCTCCCTGGCTACCATGTGGCATCCGGGCCATCGCTACCAATTTGGCGGCAGCGTCCCCGCCTGAGCAATGCTATAGTTGTCCGCACGCCAGCGCCCCCCGGCGCCGGCCAGAAAGGGAAGCCTTGTCGCCACCGAGCCAGAAAGCCGCCCCGCCTGTTCCCGCCCGCGCGCAGCGCCGCGCGCGTCGCCTGCGCGCGCTCGTACTGGTGCTGGCCGCCCTGCCCCTGTTGCCCGGCGCCGCCGCCGAAGCCGTGACCGTCCAGCTCAAGCGGCAGCACCAGTTCGCCTTTGCCGGCTATTACGCGGCCCAGGCCAAGGGCTATTACCGCGACGCCGGGCTGGAGGTGACGCTGCGCGAAGCCCAGCCGGGCCAGGACGCGCTGCGCTATGTGCTCGATGGCGGCGCCCAGTACGGCGTCGGCAACGCGTCGCTGCTGCTGCACCGTGCCGCCGGCGCGCCGGTGGTGCTGCTGGCATCGGTGTTCCAGCATTCGCCCCAGCTGCTGGCGCTGCGGCTCGACGAGCAGGGCCGGCGCCGGCCCTGGCCCGGCGCCCGCGTCGCGCTCGGGCCCGACAGCGAGGAATTGCGGGTCTACCTGCGCCAGCTGGAAGTGCCGCTGGCGCAACTGGCCATCCTGCCCGGCAGCCGCAGCGTGGAAGACTTGCTGGCCGGCCGCGTCGACGCGATGTCGGGCTACCTGGGGGCCACCCCGTACCTGCTGGAACGCTCCGGCCTGCGCTATGAAATCCTGCACCCGCGCAGCGCCGGCATCGACTTTTACGGCGACAACCTGTACACCACCGAGAGCGAACTGCGCGAGCACCCGGCGCGCGCCCGCGCCTTGCGCGCGGCCACCCTGAAAGGCTGGCGCTACGCGCTGCAGCACCCCAACGAGATCGTCGACCTGATCCGCGCGCGCTACCCCGAGCGCCGGCCGCGCGAAGAGCTGCTGTGGGAGGCGGCCCAGATCGCGCCGCTGCTGGAACAGCACCTGATCGAACTGGGCTACAGCAACCCGCTGCGCTGGCAGGGCATTGCCGACAGCTATGCGGCGGCCGGCCTGCTGCCGCCCGGCTTCAAGCTGGACGGCTTCCTGTTCCAGGATACGCCCGCCACCCCGACCTGGCATTACGCGCTGGGCGTGGTGCTGGCCTTGCTGGCCGGCGCCGCCCTGTGGCGCCTGCTGCGCGTCTCGCGCGCCCTGCGCGGCGCCGAAGTGCGGGTCGGCGACGCCGAGCGCATTGCCAGCTTCGCGCTGGAAGGCGCCGGCGAAGGCTCCTGGGACTGGCAGCCGCAGCGCCCGGCCCTGCACCTGTCGCCGCGCTATTGCGAAATCCTGGGCTACGCGCCGGGCGAGCTGCGCCCGGCCAATGTCGAGCAATGGCTGCAGCTGGTGCATCCGGACGACCGCGCCCGCATCGCCGGCGAGGTCGCCGCACTGGACAACCCGGAAGTCGGGCGCACCCCGTTCACCATGGAATTCCGCATGGCCTGCCGCGACGGCAGCTGGACCTGGGTGCTGGCGCGCGGCATGGTGCTGACGCGCGACGCCGCCGGCCGCCCCTTGCGCATGTCGGGCACCCTGGGCGACATCTCCGACCGCAGCGCGGCCGAACTGGCACGCATGGCGGCCATGCTGGACGCCCTGCCCGGCGCCCTGCTGGTGGCCGACCGCGGCGGGCGCGTGCGCCAGGCCAACGCGGCGGCCGACGCGGTGTTTGCCGCCGACGCGGGCACGCTGGCCGGTGCCTCGATGGAACTGCTGATCCCGGACGTGATGCGCGACACCCCGGGCCGCCCGCGCGAGCTGTTTGCCCGCCCGCGCATGCCGGGCCGGGTGCTGACGGCGCGCCGCCTGGACGCCAGCCACTTCCCGGCCATGGTGCACCTGGCGCCGATCCAGCTGGGCGGACAGGGCCTGGTGGTGGTGTCGCTGCGCGACATGACCCAGCGCCAGAGGGCCGAGGAAGCGCTGCAGGCATCCTCCGAGCGCTACCGACTGATCGTGCAGACCGCGGCCGAAGGCATCTGGATGTGCGACGCCGCCGACCTCACCAGCTTCGTCAACCCCACCATGGCGCGCATGCTGGGCTACGAAGTCGAGCACATGCTGGGGCACCCGATGGCCGACTTCATGGACCCCGAGTGCCCGGCCCTGCAGGCCCAGCGCCAGCACGGCGGCCTGCCCGCCACCCCGCCCGAACCGGCCGAAGGGCGCTTCTACCGCCAGGACGGCTCCTCGCTGTGGGCCCTGCTCTCGACCACCACCGTCAACGCCGACAACGGCAGCTATGCCGGCACCCTGACCATGGTCACCGACATCAGCGACCGCCGCCTGGCCGAACTGGCGCTGCGCCATTCCAACCAGCGCCTCGCTTCCGTGTTCAACGCCGTCACCAACGGCCTGCTGGTGTTCGATGCGGCCGGCAATATCGTCGAATGCAATGCCGCCGCCAGCCGCATGCTGGGGCGCGCCGCCGCGCGCGGCGCCGGCCAGTGGGATGGCGTGCATGAGGACGGGCGCCGTTTCAGTGCGCCGGAACACCCGGTGGCGCAGGCGCTCGCCAGCGGCCAGCCGGTACGCGACGTGGTGATGGGGGTGCCCGCTGCCGCCGGCACCGGCGCCGGCGCCGACACCTGCTGGCTGTCGGTGAATGTGGAACCGCTGCGCGACGAGCACGGCCCCGGCAGCATGCTGGTGGCCAGCCTGACCGACATCACCTACCGCAAGCGCAGCGAAGATGCGCTGCGCCAGGGCGAGCAGCGGCTGCAGGAAATCATCCAGATGATGCCGATCGGCCTGTTCATCAAGGACAAGGACAGCCGCATGCTGCTGATGAACCGCGCCTGCGAGCAGCAGTTCGGCTACACCTTCGATGAGTTGAACAATGGCGACTACAGCGTGTTCCACGCGCCGGAGGAAGCGGCCGCCTTCCGCGCGCGCGACCTGGAAGCGTTTGCCGGGCGCGCCCTGATCGACTTCGAGGAAACCATCTGGAACCCGGCCCTGGGCCAGTCGCGCCAGCTGCGCACCTTCAAGAAGCCGGTGTACGACGCCCACGGCGCGCCGGCCTACCTGATCGGCATGTCGATCGACATTTCCGACAGCAAGGCCAACGAGCGCGCCCTGCGCGAACTGAACGAACACCTGGAAGAGCGGGTGGCGCAGCGCACCGCGCAGCTGGAGGAGGCGCGCCAGCAGGCCGAAGAGGCCAGCGCCGCCAAAGGCCAGTTCCTGGCCAAGATGAGCCACGAGATCCGCACTCCGATGAACGGCGTGATCGGCATGGCCTACCTGGCGCTGAAAACCGAGCTGGAACCGCGCCAGCGCGACTACCTGGAAAAGATCCGCTTCGCCGGCGAGCACCTGCTGCGCATCATCGACGACATCCTCGACATCTCGAAGATCGAAGCGGGCAAGCTGGAAATCGAGGACGTCGACTTCTCGCTCGACCACGTGATCCAGACCCTGACCACGGTGGTGGCGCCGAAAGCGGCCAGCCGCGGCCTGCGCCTGACGTTCGACATCGACCCGGCGCTGCCGCCGGTGCTGCGCGGCGACCCGCTGCGCCTGGGCCAGGTCCTGATCAACTACGTCAACAACGCGATCAAGTTCTCCGAGCAGGGCAGCATCGAAGTGAGCGTCAAGCAGCTGCTGGCCGACGATATCGCCTGCCTGCTGCGCTTTGAAGTGCGCGACCACGGCATCGGCCTGTCCGACGCCGAGCAAGGCAAGCTGTTCCAAGCCTTCCAGCAAGCGGACACGGCCATCACGCGCGAGTATGGCGGCACCGGCCTCGGCCTGGCCATCTGCAAGCAGCTGGCGCAGTTGATGGGCGGCGAAGTGGGCGTGCACAGCGCGCCCGGCGCCGGCGCCACCTTCTGGTTCACGGCGCGCCTGGGCGTGTCGCCGCGCGGCCTGCCGGACGTGATCAACGAAGTCAACGCCGCCGCCGCCGCCCTGCTCGACAGCGCGCGCAGCACGGCCGCCATGCAGGCGCTGAAGGATGCCCGCATCCTGCTGGTCGAGGACAACACCTTCAACCAGCAAATCGCCCTGGAGATGCTGGAAGAAGCCGGCTCCTCGGTGTGCCTGGCCAACAACGGCGCCGAAGCGCTCGACCTGTTGCACCAGGCCGAATTCGACTGCGTGCTGATGGACGTGCAGATGCCGCTGATGGACGGGCTGGAAGCGACGCGCCGCATCCGCGCCGATCCCGCCCTGGCTGCCACCCGGGTGCTGGCCATGACCGCCACCGCCACCAAGGACGACCGCGAGCGCTGCCTGCAGGCCGGCATGGACGACTTCATTGCCAAGCCGATCCAGCCGGCCCTGATGTACCAGAAGATCGCCAGCTGGCTGCCCGAGCGCGAAGCGGGCGCCGCTGCCCACGACGCCGTCCTGCCGCGCGGCGCCGGGCGTGCCGCCTTCCGCCCCACGCTGGCCGGCGACCCGGCCATCATCGACCTCTCGGTGCTGGCCCAGCTGCTGGGCTACCAGCCGCAAAAGATCCGCAAGTTCGCCTTCAAGTTCCTGCAAACCACCGAAGCGGGCTTCACCGAAATGGAAGCGGCGCTGGCCGCCGGCGAGCTGCAGAAAGTGCGCGAGCTGGGCCACCGCATCAAGAGCAGCGCGCGCGCCGTGGGCGCGCTTGGCATGGCCGAGCTATGCCTGCAACTGGAACAACTGGCGCCCGAGGCCGAGGCGACTGCCGCCCGCGCCGTGCTGGACCGCCTGTGGCCCCTGCTGCACGCGGTGAGCGAACACATCATGACCAACACCACCTTTGCCGACGATGACTGAGACCCCCACCACCCCGCTGCGCATCCTGCTGGTCGACGACGACCCCTTCATGCTGAGCATGCTGTCCGACATGCTGGAAGACCTCGGCCAGTTGAATGTGCGCAGCGAGAGCGACGCCCGGCAGGCCCTGCTGGTGCTGCCGCAATACCGGCCCGACCTTCTGGTGTGCGACCTGTCGATGCCCGAGATGGACGGCATCGAATTCCTGCGCAAGGCCGCCGACAGCCACTTCGGCGGCGCCGTCGCCCTGTTGTCCGGCATGGACGCCGGCATCCGCCAGGCCGCCGAAACGCTGGCCCGCGCCCACGGCCTGGCCCTGCTCGGCACCCTGGCCAAGCCCGCCACCCCCGCCGCCCTGGCCGAGCTGCTGAGCCAGGCCGCCACCCGCCGCCCCGCCTGAGTCCGTGGCAACCTTGGGGTCAGACCCTTTGCTTGCCACGCGTGGCAAGCAAAGGGTCTGACCCCAAGGTTGCCACGGGCTGGGCGGTGGCGGGAGTACACGGGGGGAAAAATCGGTTATTATTTGGGCCATTCCCGCCCTGATTCCCGCTTGACTTCCCAGTATTGAATTAGCGCAGTTCGTCGCCAGATGGGCGATAACAGCAAGGGATATTCCCGGGCGAACCATCAACTAAGGAAAAACATGAGCGACCTGATCAAACACATTACCGATGCATCCTTCGAAAGCGACGTGCTGAAGGCCGACCGCCCTGTGCTGGTGGACTTCTGGGCCGAATGGTGCGGTCCTTGCAAGAGCATCGCGCCGATCCTGGAAGAAGTGGCCAAGGAATACGACGGCAAACTGACCATCGCCAAGCTGGACGTGGACAGCAACCAGGCCGTGCCAGGCAAGTTCGGCATCCGCGGCATCCCGACCCTGATCCTGTTCAAAAATGGCGTGCCAGCGGCACAAAAAGTCGGCGCCATGGCAAAAGGTCAACTGACCTCTTTCATCGACAGCAATATTTGATGTAAGATAGGCGGTGCTGCGCCCGCAGCCCGCCTGATTGGCAGGGAAAGCGCCCAAAAACCTTTCCCTTAATACTTTTAGACCACGTAGTTCCCTCCCCTACCCTTACTTTCCCGTCACGGGACACTCAAACAGCTATGCACCTTTCTGAACTTAAGGCTATGCACGTTTCAGCTTTGCTGGAAATGGCAATCAGCCTCGATATCGATAATGCGGCCCGCCTGCGCAAGCAGGAACTGATGTTCGCGATCCTGAAAAAACGCGCCAAGGCCGGCGAACAGATTTTCGGCGACGGCGCCCTGGAAGTACTGCCTGACGGCTTTGGCTTCCTGCGCTCGCCGGACGCCTCGTATATGGCGTCGACCGACGATATTTACATTTCCCCGTCCCAGATCCGCCGCTTCAACCTGCACACCGGCGACTCGATCGAGGGCGAGGTGCGTACCCCGAAGGATGGCGAGCGCTATTTCGCCCTGGTGAAGGTGGACAAGGTCAACGGCGAATCGCCGGAGGCGTCCAAGCACCGCATCCTGTTTGAGAACCTGACGCCGCTGCACCCGAACGTGCCGCTGCGCCTGGAGCGCGACATGACCGGCACCGAGAACATCACCGGCCGTATCATCGACCTGGTGGCGCCGATCGGAAAAGGCCAGCGCGGCCTCTTGGTGGCTTCGCCGAAGTCGGGCAAGTCCGTGATGCTGCAGCATATCGCGCACGCCATCACCACCAACCACCCGGACGTGACCCTGATCGTGCTGCTGATCGACGAACGTCCGGAGGAAGTGACCGAGATGCAGCGCTCCGTGCGCGGCGAAGTGGTGGCCTCGACCTTCGACGAACCGGCCACCCGCCACGTGCAGGTGGCCGAGATGGTGCTGGAAAAAGCCAAGCGCCTGGTCGAGATGAAGAAGGACGTGGTGATCCTGCTGGACTCGATCACCCGCCTGGCGCGCGCCTACAACACCGTCATCCCGGCTTCGGGCAAGGTGCTGACCGGCGGTGTGGATGCCAACGCGCTGCAGCGTCCGAAGCGTTTCTTCGGCGCCGCCCGCAATGTGGAAGAAGGCGGCTCGCTGACCATCGTCGCCACCGCGCTGATCGAAACCGGTTCGCGCATGGACGATGTGATTTACGAAGAATTCAAGGGTACCGGCAATATGGAGGTGCACCTGGAGCGCCGCCTGGCTGAGAAGCGTGTGTATCCTGCGATCAACCTGAACAAGTCGGGCACCCGCCGCGAGGAACTGTTGATCAAGGCCGACCAGCTGCAGAAGATCTGGATCCTGCGCAAGCTCTTGTACTCGATGGACGAGATCGAGGCGATGGAGTTCATCCTCGACAAGATGCGCGCCACCAAGAACAACGGCGAGTTCTTTGAGATGATGCGCCGCGGCGGCTAATCCGCCAAAACCGGTAAACCAGAGTCAGACCCAAGGGTCTGACCCTGTCTAATCGGCAGCCGCGGGGTTGGGTCTAAGCCTTTGACTTTCGACGAACGTCAAAGGCCCGGACCCAACCCCGCGGCTTTTGCACACCTGGGGTCTGACCCTGCGGGTCAGACCCCGGTTTACCGGTTTTATGATGTATAATCGCGAGTTCCGTTAAACCCTGGCAAGTGATCGGCAATCGGGTCGAGAGGCAGTAAGGACCGACGAAGTGCTGTTTGGCTACCAACATTGAGAGAAAAGCATGAAAGCTGATACCCATCCAGATTACCGCGAAGTCCTGTTCCACGACGTGTCCTGCGACTTCAAGTTCATCACCCGCTCGACCATCCAGACCCGCGACACCGCGACCCACGAAGGTAAAGAGTACCCACTGGTGAAGATCGAGGTTTCCTCCGAATCGCACCCATTCTTCACCGGCCAGCACAAGATCGTCGACACCGCCGGTCGCGTGGAAAAATTCCGCCAGAAGTTCGGCAAAGTCGGTTCCAAGACCGCAGTTGCAAACGGCTAATTCCCGTCGCAGCGAAAAAGAAGGCAGCCGCGGCTGCCTTTTTTCTTTTTTACCCGTCATACTCCAGCTTTCCAAAGAATAAGCCCTGACCGATGAAGCCAGTCCGTCTGCCTGCCGCCGCCACCCGCACCCTGCCCCGCTGGGCATTTTTCGCCCTGGGCTTGCTGTACATCCTGCCGGGTCTGATCGGGCGCGAGCCATGGAAAAACGATGATGCGGCCAGCTTCGGCGTGATGTGGACCATGGCGCACGGCAGCTGGCAAGACTGGCTGTGGCCGAACATCGCCGGCCTGTCGGTGACCGGCGAAGGCCCGCTGGCGTTCTGGCTCGGTGCGCTGGGCATCAAGCTGTCCGGCTGGGCCATCGGCGATGTGCTGGGTGCGCGCGTGGCCACCCTCGGCGTATTCCTGCTGGGCGTGATGGCCGTCTGGTACGCCACCTTCAACCTGGGCCGCCGCCCGGAAGCCCAGCCGCTGCGCCTGGCCTTCGGCGGCCAGCCCGAGCCGGACGATTTCGGCCGCACCCTGGCCGATGCGGCCGTGCTGATCTACCTCGGCTGCCTGGGCTTGCTGGTGCACAGCCATGAAACCACGGCCGAGCCGCTGCAAGTGTCGCTGCTGGCGCTCACGCTGTACCGCAGCGTGCGCTATATGGAACTGGCTTCGCTGCGCAATGCCGCCCTGGCCGGCCTGGCGCTGGGCCTGCTGACCCTGGCCCGCGGCTGGGTCGTCCCGGCCGCCCTCATCGTCGCCCTGTTTGCCTGCACCCGCTTCCTGGCCATGCCGGCCGGGCGCTCCCTGCGCGACCTGGCCTTTGCCGTGGCAGTGGCCGCCGGCGTGACCGCACTGTGGGCCGTGCCGGCCCTGCTGGCCCGCCCCTATGGCCAGGCGCCCCTGACGGCCTGGATGGCGTGGAACGAGGCCCAGCTGGCGGTCGGCGGTGTCGAGGGCTTGCGCACCTTCTTCCGCGTCGGCGTCTGGTTCTTCTGGCCGGCCTGGCCGTTTGCCGCCTGGGCCGTGTGGGCTTGGCGCCGCCAGAGCAACCTGCTGCATATCGTGGTGCCGATCACCTTCGTCACCGCGGCCACCCTGCTGGTGCTGCTCAACCCTGCGCCCGAGCAAGGCCACCTGCTGATGCTGTTGCCGCCGCTGGCCATCATGGCCGCCTTCGGCCTGCTGACCATGAAACGCGGCGCCATCAATGCCATCGACTGGTTCAGCGTGATGGTGCTGACCCTGTGCGCGGCCGTGCTGTGGATCTTCTATTACGCCCAGCTCACCGGCTGGCCGGCCAAGCCGGCGCACAATGTGCTCAAGCTGCTGCCGGGCTTCACGCCGGAAGTGAGCTGGCTGTCGCTGCTGGTCGGCCTATGCGCCACCGCCGGCTGGTTCGTGCTGGTGCACTGGCGCCTGTCGCGCCGCCCGGCCGTGCTGTGGCGCGCCGTGGTGCTCTCGTCGGGCGGCCTGATCCTGATCTGGATTCTCCTGATGACCCTGTTCCTGCCGCATGTGAACTACAGCAAGAGCTACGCCGCGGTGGCGCGCGAAGCTGCCGCGGCCCTGCCGCCGGGCACCGATTGTGTGAAAAGCAATGTCACCCCGGCCCAACGGGCCTCCTTCGCCTTCTTCGGCCAGATGCCCTTCAACGGTGTCGAACAGCGCAGCTGCACCGTTATGCTGTTGCAAGATAGCATCAAATCTCGTGCCTATCAGCAACAACCTGGTGCAGAGTGGAAACAGCTATGGGAAGGGCGCCGCGCCTCTGACCGCAGCGAGCGTTTCCGTCTGTTCCAGCGCCGCCCGGCACCCGCCAACTGATTGTCGGCCGGCCCGCCTCCCTGCTATCCTGTGCCAGACGATAGCAAAGAGGCAGGCATGGTATCTGGGGTAGCGTATCTGGCAATGTTGCTGGCTACCAGCGTCGGCGCGCTGGCAGCCCCGCCCCTTGTCATCACGGCCGAGCATTCGCCGCCGGCCAGCATGCGTGTGGGCAACCAGGTGCTTGGCCGCGAGAGCGAGAAGATCCGCGAAATGCTGGCGCGCACCGGCTACGCCTACACCATCGACGTGCTGCCCTGGAAGCGTGCCTTCAGCATGGCGCAGCGCGATCCCTATACCTGCGTCTATTCCACCTCGCGCACCCCGGAACGGGAAAAGCAGTTCAAATGGGTCGGTCCCACCGATGAAGCGGAATGGGTGCTGATGGGGCGCGCCGGCCGCCATTACCGGGTGCACAGCCTGGACGATGCGCGCAAGCTGCGCATCGGCACCTATCTCGGCGATGCGCGCGACGAATTCCTGCGCGCCCGCGGCTTCGAGGTCGACGGCGCCCAGGTCGACGCTTCCAACCCGAAGAAGCTGCTGCTCGACCGCATCGACCTGTGGGCGGTGGGCGTGCGCAACAACGACCTGAGCGCGCTGGCCCAGTTCTCGGTGCCGCAGCAGATCGTGCCGGTGCTCACTTTCCACCACGTCAAGGTCTACCTGGCCTGCAACCCGTCGGTGCCGGACGCGATGGTCGAGCGCATGAATGCGGCGCTCGATGCGATGCGCAAGGACGGCACGTTCGCAAGATTGGAAAAGAAATATGGGCAATGGCAAGCCAGCAAGTAAATGCCATCTCTTACTGTTGCGCAACTAAAGTTTTTTTGGGGAGCAGCGAACGCGAGCTTGGTTTACGCGGTATAGTCACCATATGCGGAATGTTGCCGTGCGGCATTTTCGACAACACGGGGCCAGCCGAGGCATCAGCCGCCGGCCATAGGCCCACTAGAAACCCTAGCGATTTCCAGGCCTATGTTCAATATCTACAAGCTCCAACTCGCCCTCAAGAACCCATTGGTACGCATCACCCTGGTGCTGCTGGCGACTGCCGCCCTCGCGTTCGCGCTGCTGCGCGGCGACGTGGCGCAGGATAGCGCGCCGGTGGTACGTTCGCAGAATATCGGGGAAATCACGGCCCTGGTGGCGCAGCGCGACAAGCTCGACTATCTGCTGATCGCGCGCCCGCTGGCCGATTCGCCGCGCTATGTCTACAAGTTCAAGAACGACGCCACCCTGCACGTGGTGGTGGTGCCCAGCACCTCGCACCAGAGCCTGGAGCGCGAAGTCCTGCTGCGCAATAACATCCCCTACGCCATCGCAAAAGACGACTTCCTGGCCGCGCACAAGGGCGTGCTGCTGGACGACGGCGGCCAGTGGGCCAGCGTGCAAGCGTTCCTCAAGCGCCACGCCTTCGACATCTTCGTGATCGGCCTGCTGCTGTTCGTGCTGAAGTGGGGCATTCCCGGCATGGGCCCGAGCGCCGCCGTCATCGCGCCGGACAAGCTGAAAGGCTCGATGGACGACCTGATCGGCATGGAAGACATCAAGCAGGAAGTGCTGCACCTGGAAGACATGATCCGCAACCGCGAAGTCTACAAGCAGCACAATATCGACAAGCCGTTCAACGTGATGCTGACCGGCCCGGCCGGCACCGGCAAGACCAAGCTGGCCGGCTACCTGGCCAAGCGCCTGGGCTACCCGCTGATCCAGGCCTCCGGCTCGGCGCTGGAATCGGGGTACGTGGGCGGCGGCTCGAAGGCCCTGAATGCGCTGTACAAGAAAGCTTGCGCACGCGGCAACTGCATCATCTTCCTGGACGAGGCGCAAGCCCTGTTCATGCCGCGCGGCCGCGGCGAGAAGAAGTGGGAAGACGATACCGCGAATACCCTGCTGGGCCTCTTGGATGGCGTGAAGAGCGAACAGGGCCAGGGCGTGATCTGGATCGTCGCCTCCAACTTCGACGATGCCTCGACCGCGATGGACGAAGCAATGCTGCGCCGTTTCAGCGTGAAGATCAATTTCCGCCTGCCCAACAAGGGCGAGCGCCGCGCGCTGCTGGACTCCTTCCTGAAGCGCAAGCAGGACGGGCTGGTGGACTGGAACGATATGGACCTGGACCAGGTGGCGGACATCACCGCCAACCTCAGCCCGGCACTGCTGGAGACCGTGGTCGATCGCGCCTCCATGATTTCGATCCAGGAAAAGAGCGTCATCAATACCGACCTGATGTTCCGCGCCTTCGAGCGCGCCACCATCGGCCTGACCGACCGCGCCACCACCGCCGAAAAGACGCGCCAGCGCGAGCGTATCGCCTTGCATGAACTGGGCCACTTCTTCATGCAGATCGACCCTTACCTGCGCGCCGGCATGCCGCTGGCCGAGGTGAAGGAAAAATCGCACCTGCTGAAGATTTCCACCGAAGCGGTGTCGAAGATGAACGCCCTGGGCTATGTGCTGAGCGCCGGCGACGACATGTCGCTGCGCACGCTGGAAGAAATGGAACGCGACGTGATGCAATTGTACGGCGGCGTGGCGGCGGAAGAATTGTTCTATGGCGCGCGCGGCATTTCGGTGGGCAGCCAGAACGATATCGAGAAGGCCACCAAGATGCTGAACATGATGGTCAACCGCCTGTCGATGTACTCGCGCTCCAAGCTCGATTACAGCCAGCTGCGCGGCGAGACCGGCGACGAACATACCTTGCTGCAGGTGGAAGCCAAGGCCGACGAGTTGTACAGCACCACCCTGGCCGCGATGCGCGATTACCGCACGGTGATGGAATCCATCAAGGAAGAACTGATGGAGCGCTATGTGCTGTCGAAGGACGCCATCTTCGCCCTGCTCGAGGAGCGCCTCGACCCGGCGCCCCTGAATCAGGCGGCGTAAGCCTCAGCGCGAAGCCAGCACCGTGATGTTGCTTCCGCCGGCCGCGGCAGCCATCGCCAGCCTTTCGTAATTGCGGATCGCCAGGGCCGATCCATCCCCATTGAACTCCAGGCGCGCGCCGGCGGCAGTCACCAGCACGCCCGGCGCCACCGGGAACAGTTCGGCGCGCGGCTCATCCTCGAGCTGGGCGAAAAAGCGCTTGCTGAACTGGGAAAGCCGGATGCTTTTACCGTTGCTCAGTTCATAGCTGTAAGCGTAGTCGCGGAACTCACTACGCTGCATCGTATAGCTGCCGGGCGCCGGAACGCGCACCGTCAGTTCCTCTCCCGCCAGGGCGGAAGCGCTGCACAACAAGGCGAGTGCGGCAGCACTGGCTGCCAGGGTTTTCATGGCATCGCTCCTTGAAATAAAGCGTCGTGGCGCACCGCTTTGCTGCGCCACGGCCGCTCGATTGTCTGGTTTCATCGTCTCCGCCTGCTTACCCGTCAGTGCGGAATGGCGGTCCGGAAGGCGCCCTGGCCCGTATCGGGCGGGGCGCTCGGGGCCGGGGCGGGTGGGGTGCACCTGCGCCGGCTGTCCAAACCTGGTGCCCTGCGCCGCAGCCGGTAGGCTGGCGCCGTGGGCGCAAGCTTTCGCTCGCAGCGGTCCTGTGGTGGCCGCTGTCTTTCAGTCCTCGTCCATCCTACGCCCGGCTGTTAATGTTGAAAAGCTGGCCGGGCGCTCATTTTTTCCAATTTGCCCACCCTGGCCCATAGCTTAAATATTTGCTGCAGGGTTGCCGCCAGGTGGCAAATCGGTAATAATGCGTGTCGCGTTAATGGCCCGAGTGGTGAAATTGGTAGACGCAGCGGACTCAAAATCCGCCGCCGCAAGGCGTGCCGGTTCGATTCCGGCCTCGGGCACCATCCTCCTTCCCCCAAGCTTGCCTTCCTATTTTGCTGTGGCGCGCCACAGCATCCGCGGCGCAGCAGTCCGGCAATCGGGCAGCAACAACCCCACATTGCATCCAGGTCAAGCAGCCGCTTGCGCGCACCGAGCTTGCATCGCACCTTCGCGGCAAAGCATAGGGCATGCGCATTATTTGACGCACGGCAATTGTCGGTGCAATACTCAATAATTTCAGACTGTGGATGCTCGATGGGCGATACTGCAACAGCCAATACCGACACGGCGCACGCCGCGCGTTTCCAGCGCGCCAGCGCGCCGGTAGTCGCCCGCGAGCTTGACCTGCTGGAACTGCTGGCGGTCGCCTATCTGATATTGCCTCTGTTGGTCTTCCTGCTCGGCTGGCTGCGCTTGCCGTACGCGCTGCCACTGAGCCTTGCACTGCTGCCGGCCCTGTCCCGCATCTGGCAGACACGCCAGCGGTGCGCAGTCTTGCTGTCGCGGCGCGAGCTGCTGGCGGCGGCCGGCGTGACGGTCGTGTGGGTCTCCCTGAGCGGGCTGCTGCCCGGCTTTTTCCTTAACCTCGACTGGCTGACGCGCATGTCGGTGCTGCGCGACCTGGTGGTGGGCGCCTGGCCGGTGGCCTACAAGCTGCCGGACGGCGAACTGATCCTTCGCTGTCCCCTTGGCTACTACATGGTGCCGGCACTGGTCGGCAAGCTCTCGTCCCTGCAGGGCGCCCGCATCGCGCTCTGGTTGTGGACGGCACTTGGCACGGCCTTGTTCCTGTTCCTCCTGTTGGGCGCCAACGCGGCGCGCAAGCCTGGCGCCTGGCGCTCGGCCTTGCTGATTGCCGTGTTCTTTAGCGGCATGGATATTCTCGGCTGGCTGATATCGAGCCCGCTCAAGCTGGAAGCGGGCACACATATTGAATGGTGGGCGGTCATGAATGGCAGCCAAGTCCAATACAGTGCCAATACCACCCAATTATTCTGGGTCCCCAACCATTGCCTGCCCGGCTGGCTGCTGGCGCTGGTGGCCTGGCGCCACCGCCGGCACGGTTTGTCCGTCCCGGCAGCGGCGCTGCTATTGCTGGCGACGGCATTCTGGGCGCCCCTGGTCGCGCTGGGCGTCGCGCCTTTGCTGCTCTGGTGCGTGTGGCGCGGTCTGGGCTGGCGCCAACTGGCGCTGCACAGCCTGCGCCTGCCGGTGCTGGCCTTGCTGCCAGCCGGCTTGCTGGTAGTCCGCTACATGACCATGGGCGTAGCCCAGGCCGACACAAGCGGCGCCGCGCCGGCGCCCATCTACGCCATCATCATGTTTTCCGTACTTGAATGGGGCTTGCTGGCGTGGGCTGTGCTCGCGCGCAGCGAACGCTCGCCGTTGCTGATGCTGGCCTTGCTGGAACTGCTGCTGCTGCCCTTCCTGCATTTCGGTCCCGCCAACGACCTGGTGATGCGTGCCAGCATTCCCGCCCTGGCCATCCTGATGGTGGCAACGATCGAAGCGTGGCAAACCACGCTGCCGCCACTGCGGCGCGCCGCCATCGCGGCCCTGCTGGTCCTCGGCAGCGTCACGCCCCTGCTCGAGTTGCAGCGCGCCTTCCAGTCCGGGCCACGCTATGTGCATGAACAGGCGAACTTTATCGACGTCAGCGGCGCAGGCGTATGGCACTATCTGAGCCCGCTTACGCGGCCCGACATCAAGGGCATGTTCAAGCCGGCGCAGCCGGTGCCGGGCGCGGCTGGGCGGCCCTGAGGCGCCTCACTTACCGCCGCGCAGGCGGGCGCAATCGTATAGGTAGTAGGAATGCTGGTGTTCCCTGTCCTCGACCCGGGCGATGCCGCCGTCACCCAGGCGCCAGGTCAGCACCACGAAGTCCAGCAGCGGATCGCCGCAGACATAAGCCAGGCCGGTCTCGCTGGGCACCGGCAGCTGTGCCATGCGGCGCTTGGCCGAGGCAGCGTCCAGCTCGCGCACCGAATCCTTGACGCCAAGCCGCTGCAAGCGCGCCAGCCGGCGCGCCCCTTCCAGCGCTGTGCCGCGATTAAAAGCAGCGCCCGCCAGTTGGGTCGACGACACATAACTTGAGCGCTGCAGCAGGAACCAAGTGGCGCGTACATCGTTTTCCCAATACAGCACGGCATCGCGTGGAATAAGCGGCAGGAAAGCGGCCTGCACCGCGCGCTGCGCCTGTGGCGCCATAGGATAAGCGTAGTCGGGCGGCCCGATGCGCCAGCAGGCCGCGCCAGCCAAGCTGGCCAATGCCACCAGGCAAGCCGACAGGTAGCGCGAGGGCCGTGCCGCGGCCATCCAGCGCCATATCAGCAAGAGTATGCCGATGCCGGCCAGCCACAAGGCGCCAGTGCGCAGCAGGGTCCAGCCCCAGATGCGCGCCGCAGTATCCTCGATCAGCTGAGGCGCCAGTGCGCCCGCATCGGTGGCGTGCTTCAACACTTCTGCCAACCACGCCGCGCCGATGGCAAGCACCAGCGCCGTGAGTGCACGATTGGTCGCTGCGGCGAGCGCCAGCGGAGCTGCGCGGCCAAGCTGCCAGCACAAGCCCGCGCCGGCCACGGTGGCAAGCGCGCCGCCGACGCTGTTGCGCGTCAGTGTGGCGACCACCAGCGCCAGCAACAGGACGCGCACCACGCCGCCCCGTTGCCAGTAGCTTGCCAGCAGCCAGGCCAGGGCTATCCCTGCCGCCAACTGCAACAGCCACAACACACGCCAGGGCTGGGCCTGCATCAGCAGCAGGTTATGGGCCCAACCGGTACCCAGCCAGCTCGCCAGCAGGCCAAGACCGCCCGCGGCGGCCAGGCAAGCGAAAAAGCGCGCCTGCCCGCCTTCGGACAGGCGGGCAGCGGTCAGCACCAGGCTGAACGCCACGACAGTGCGGCCGAGCCATTGGTCGGCATGCCAGCCTTCCCAGGTGACCAGGGGAGCCAGCCGGGTGACCAGTGCCAGCCACTCGCCATCCATCTCCAGCAGGATACGGTCGAAAGGACTGATGCCGCTGGCGACGCCGGCAGCCATCAGGGCCGAGCCAGCGAGCACCCCGCCCAGGAGGATGACACGGCCGCGCCCGGCTGCGAAGGAAGCGAGGTACAGCAAGCCGACCAGGGCGGCCCCGGCCGCCATCAGCGGATGCAGCAGGAAGGCCAGGCCAAGCGCCGGCAAACTCCAGACCCACTTGCCGCGCAGCAGGCAGGCTAGCGCCAGCATACTCAACGCTTCGGCAAAGATGCGCGGCGTCGGGAACGGTTCGCCCAGCGTCAATATGCCGGCCAGGGGGCCGTAGTCCGAAGGCAGCAGGACCAGGCACAGCATTCCAAACCAGAATGGCAAAGCACGCAGGAAATACGCCAGCAGCAAGCCGGCCGCCGCCAGCCACAAGACGCTGCCTAGCGTGTACAGCAACAGCGCCGCGCCTTCCATGCCGAGGACCTCGATACACGCCGCAAACAGAGGGCTGAACACGGTGTAGGAATCCTGCGAACCGTACAGAAAGTACAGGTCATTGCGGAAGTTTTCCGGCAGGAGCCGGCGCAAGGCTTGCACCCCGTACAAGCGGCTGTCGTGCCAAATCCCGACCCAACGGTGCGCCAACAGCCAGGCTGCGCCAAGCAGCAGCAGGAGCGGCAGCAGACGCCGGTCCCATGCGCGCGGCAGCAGGCTCATCGGGGTTGCGTCCGGGCCGCGGAAAACAGCAGCACCTTGCGTGCCCCGAAGTTGAAGAACAGGATGAAGGCGGCCGCCACCAGCTTGGCCAGCATATAGGCCAGTCCCAGTCCTTCAACCAGCAGGCTGATGGCAAAGCCATTCAGGATCAGGCCCGCGATGCCGATCAGGAAAAAGATCACGAATTCGCGCTGCCATTGCGGTTCGCGGCGGAAATGGAACACCCAGTTGACCGAAATCAGGTAGTTGCACACCATGCCCAGCAGATAGGACAGGCTGGCTGCCAGCAGATAATGCAAGCCGGCGAAATGGGCCAGCAGGAACAGTCCGCCGTAATCGACGACGAACGCCATGCCGCCGACAAAGACGTATCGGATGAACTGGATCAGGCTGTTGGCGCTTGGCGCGCCCAGTAGTTTCTTCAACATCGTTCGGCCTTCAGAGCGACGCATGGCTGCCCCGCAGGGCGGCACAATCATACAGGAAATAGTGGCGGCCATAGACCGGGTCTTCGGCCATGGCAACATCGAGCTTACCCAGTTTTTGCGTGAGCACGACGAAGTCCAGCGCGGCATCGGCGCAAACATAGGCGATATCCGCGGCATCGGCCGGCTGCACCGTGGCCGGGAGAGTATTGGTATCGCGCTGGTACCTGCTCGAAACGACATCGGCGGTGCCTAGGCGCTCCAGGCGGCGCAAGCGGCGTACGCCCTCGATTGCATTGCCGCGATTGAAGACCATGCCATAGACTTGCGGATGCGATGCATAGCTGGCGCGCTGCAGGATGAACCAGCTGAATCGCACATCATCTTCCCAGTACACGCTTGCCGACGCCGGAATCAGGGGCAGAAATGCGGCCTGCACGGCCCGCAAGCCCGCCGCCGAAATCTTGATCTGCTCGTTGCTGGTGCTGGCCTGCCGCAGCCAGAGCGCGCCCGCCGCGGCCAGCACCGCCATGCCGCCGGCCAGCAGCCAGGCGCCAAGCTTGCGGCGGCCGGCCGCATGCCAGATTCCCAGCATCAACACCATGCCCAGCAAGGCATTTCCCCCCAGGCGCAACAGCGTAACCGCCCATTGCATGCGGTCGCCGCTCGCGACGCCATAGTTCCAGTAGAGCACATTCAGCGGGGTGGTGGACTGGGCATCGACCTCCGCCACCCAGATGGAAAGCAGCGCCACCAGCAGGCAGCAGGCACAGCCATACAGGCGGGGTGGCAACTGCGCCGGTGACGGCAGGCCGCCCTGCCAGCAGAGGAGCGCGCAAGCGAGCAGCGTCACCAGGCCGCCGTAGCTATCGCGCGCAAAAATGCCCAGCATGCAAGCGGCCAGCACAAGCTGGAACACGCGGCCGCGATGCCAGAATGCGGCTAGCAGTGAAGCCAGGGCGATCACGGACGCCAGCTGCACCAGCCACATTGCGCGCCACGTCTGAACCTGCAGCAATAAAACGTTATGGAAGACCGAGGTGCCAAGCCAGGTGGCCAGCAAGCCCAGTGCGCCCGTCGCCGCAGCGCAATAATAAAAGCGCGCGCGCCAGCCGGTGGACAGCCAGGCGGCCGTCAGCACCAGACTGAAGGCGACGGTGGCGCGGCTGGCCACTTCATGGAAGTTCCAACGGTCCCAGGTCACCAGGCCAGTCAGGCGCGACACCCCGGCATACCACTCCGGATCCATCGTTTGCGCCAGGCGCTGGAACGGCAGGAGGTCCAGCACGGCGCCGGCGCCCGCCGCCAGGACGCCGGCCACCAGCAGCGGAACGAGGCGGCGCGGGTCGTCGCTGGCCAGGTAAAGCAAGGCAAACAGCAAAGTCGCCAATGTCATCAAAGGATGGATGACCAGCGACACTGGCAATAGCAGCGCCAGCCAGCGCCATTTGCCGCGCAGCAGGCAGGCCATGGCAAATATGCCCAGCGCCTCGGCAAAAATGCGCGGCGTCAGGTAGGGTTCGGCCAGCGAGATGGCCCTGATCGGGTCGTAATCGGTCGGCAGCAGCAGCAGCCACGCCAGGCCCACCCACAGCATCGCGCCGCGCAGCAGGCCGGACAGCAAATACCAGGCCGCCGCCAGCCACAGCGCGCTGCCCAGGGTGTGCAACAGCTGCGTGCCGGCATCCAGGCCCAGGGCCCGGATGCAGACGCTGTACAAGGGGCTGAACAGGGTGAACGCGTCCTGCGAGCCGAACATGAAGTAGAGGTCGTGCTCGAACTGGCCCGGATTCAGCAGGCGCAAGGCTTGCGCCGCATACAGCCGGGAGTCGTGCCAGATGCCGGCCCAGGGGCGGGCATAGAGCCAGACAGCCAGCAAGGCCAGCAGCATCAAGCTCTGGCGCGTCCCCCAGCGCGGCGCCAGTTGCAAGGGCGGCGCCAGTTGCGAGGGTAGCGCCAGGGGCGAGGGCGCTGCCGGCAACTGAGGGGACGCTTGCGTCATGCGGCCTTTTTCTCTTCGTGGTATTCGTCGTCGATGTTAACGTCCCACAGCGCGTCCTTCGACACCTCGCCGCAAGCGATGGCTTCCGCTGCCAGCTTGGCGGTCAGCATCGAATGATCCTGGTTGTTATAGCGGTGCATGCCATTGCGGCCCACCAGGAACAGGTTGCTGATGGTGTCGGTATAGCGGCGCACCACGTCGAACTGGTCGTAGGAACCAAAGTAAGCCGGATATGCCTTCGGCACGCGCACCACAGTGCCATCCAGCACGTTGGTGCCGGTCAGCATGCCGATCTTGGCCAGTTCGGCGGCACCGAACTTGATCAGCTCCTGGTCGTTCATCTGCCACAGGTCATCGTCCTCGTTGCAGAAGTATTCCAGGCCCATCCACATGGTGCCTTCATCCTTGACCAGGTGCGGGCTCCAGTTGTTGAAGATCTGCAGGCGGCCGATGCGCACGTCCTTTTCCTGGATGTAGATCCAGTTGTCGGGCAGCGCCTCGCCGTCGGTGGTCAGCACGTCCGACTTGCGCACCAGCAGGCCGACGGTCAGGAAGTCGCGGTACATCAGGCCATCGGCCACCTTACGCACCTCGGCCGGCACATCGTTCATGCCCTTGATCAGCTCACGCACCGGCATGGTCGATACCGCATGCGCGCATTCCAGGCGGAAGCTGTCGCCACTCTTGCGGTCGGTGCCGCTGACGGCCACGACCTTGCCGTCCCTGGTTTCCACGCCGGTCACAGCCTGGTTGTAGCGGATTTCGCCGCCGCCTTCGGTGATCAGGCGCGCCACTTCCTGCCACATCTGGCCAGGACCGAATTTCGGGTACAGGAACTGTTCGATCAGGCTGGTCTCGGTGCCCTTCTGCGCTACCCCGCCCTTGCGCTTGAAGATTTGCTTGACCGCGTGCCACAGCGCCTTGCTGATGTTCAAGCCCTTGATGCGCTGCGCGCCCCAGTCGGCGCTGATCTGGTCGCACGGGATGCCCCACACCTTGTGCGTGTAATCCTTGAAGAAGGTTTCATACAACTCGCGGCCGAAGCGGTTGATCATGAAATCTTCCAGGTTCTTTTCCGGCCGGCGCGGGAACAGCATGATCCAGCCGTAAGTCAGCGCGACCTTGGTCAGGCGCCACAGGCCCAGCTTGGCTGCCGTGGAGGCATTCATCTTGATCGGGTAATCGAAGAAGCGGCGCAGGAAGAAGATGCGCGACAGGCGCGAACGCACCAGCATGCGGCGGTCGTCGTCGCTCGCGAGCGCATTGCCGGCCACCTGCACCGAGGTCTTCTTGTTCTGGTAAGTCAGGTCGAGCGAGGCATTGGCCGCCGCGTCGATCGGCAGGATCTCCTGCCACCAGTTCATGACCCAGTCGGATTTGGAAAAGAAGCGGTGGCCGCCCAGGTCCATGCGATTGCCATTATGGCAAACAGTACGGGAAATCCCGCCGACCTCAGCGCTGGCTTCCAGCACGATCGGACGGACATTCGTGGTCCGGATCAATTCCAGTGCCGCAGTCAAGCCTGCAGGTCCCGCGCCGATGATGACGGCTTGTTGCTGCCCCATACAACTTTTCCTTCAAGTTAATAAGATAAAAAGCCATTGCCCGCTAAACAGGCAATGGCCTCCAGAATTTTACCTTGTGGAAATTATTAATGCTATAAGTGCGGTTCCAATTGTGGCGTGGAACGCATCAGGCATAACCGTAACCGCGCGCCATGGCGGCAGCGGCCAGCGGCAGCAAGGCGAACAGATGGATCTCGGTCATCAGGGTTTTGCGTACCGAGCGGATTTCCACCTCTTCCGGCGCGAAGCCGGCGTCCGTCGCTTGCGCCTTGCGCCAGCGCAGGAAGGCGCGGGTCGGCTTGACCGACATCAAGCCAATCACGCCGAACAGCACCACCTTGCTCCAGAATACGTGGTTGTGAATGTAGAAATCGGCGCCCTTGGCGCCGAAGAACACGCGCAGGAAGCCGATCGCCACCAGCGACAGCGACATGACACCTAGCGCGATATCGTACCTGGCTGCGAGCTGCACGGCCGGCGGCTGCATGCCCGGCCGCACCAGCACCAGCTGGGCGGTGAGGGCCGCGGCAATGCCGAAGGCCAGCAGGTGGTGCAGGATCGCCAGCAGCAGGTCGACCATGGCCCCTCCTTAAGCGCGTTCCGACACCGCGTCGACCACGCACAGCGCCGTCATGTTGACGATGCGGCGCACGGTGGCGGACGGGGTCAGGATATGGACCGGCGCGGCGCAGCCGAGCAGGATCGGGCCGATCGCAATGCCGTTGCCGGCCGCGGTCTTGACCAGGTTGTAGGCGATATTGGCGGCATCGATGTTCGGCATCACCAGCAGGTTGGCATCCTGCTTCAGGGTGGTGGTCGGCAGCAGCTTGTGGCGGAACTTGGTGTCGAGGGCGGTGTCGCCGTGCATTTCGCCGTCCACTTCCAGCTCCGGCGCGCGCTGGCGCACCAGTTCCAGCGCGGCGCGCATCTTTTGCGCCGATTCGCTGTTGGAAGAGCCGAAGTTGGAGTGCGACAGCAGGGCCGCGCGCGGCACCAGGCCGAAGCGCTTCATCTCTTCCGCCGCCATGATGGTGATGGCGGCGATCTCGTTGGCGTTCGGGTTTTCGTTGACGTGGGTATCGACCATGCACAACTGGCGCTCAGGCAGCACCAGGATGTTCATCGCCGCGTACACGCAGGCGCCAGGGCGCTTGCCCAGCACCTGGTCGATGTAGTGCAGGTGCAGCTGGGTGGTGCCGAAGGTGCCGCAGATCATGCCGTCGGCGTCGCCCTTCTTGATCATCATGGCGCCGATCAGCGAATGGCGCCGGCGCATTTCCAGCTTGGCGTATTCCTGCGTCACGCCCTTGCGCGCGGTCAGCTCGTAATAGGCTTGCCAGTATTCGCGGTAACGCTCGTCGAAGTCGGGATTGATCACGTCGTAATCGAGGCCCTGCTTCAGGCGCAGGCCGAACTTCTGCACGCGCGCATCCAGCACGGCCGGGCGGCCGACCAGGATCGGACGCGCCAGTTTTTCGTCGACCACCACCTGCACCGCGCGCAGCACGCGCTCTTCTTCGCCTTCGGCGTAGACGATGCGTTTCATTTCCGGCGGGGTCTTCTTGGCCACCGAGAACACCGGCTTCATGAACGTGCCGGAACGGTAGACGAACTGCTGCAGGCTGTCGGCGTAGGCTTCCAGGTCCTTGATCGGGCGGGTGGCCACGCCGGAATCGGCGGCCGCTTTCGCCACGGCCGGCGCGATCTTGGTCAGCAGGCGCGGGTCGAACGGCATCGGGATCAGGTATTCCGGGCCAAAGGCCAGGTTGGCGATGCCATAGGTGGTGGCGACGATGTCCGACTGCTCGGCATGCGCCAGGTCGGCAATCGCGTGCACCACGGCGATTTCCATTTCGCGGGTGATGGTGCTGGCGCCGCTATCGAGCGCGCCGCGGAAGATGTACGGGAAGCACAGCACGTTGTTGACCTGGTTCGGGTAATCCGAACGGCCGGTACAGATGATGGCGTCGCCGCGCACGGCTTTCACGTCTTCCGGCAGGATTTCCGGATTCGGGTTGGCCAGCGCCAGGATCAGCGGGTTGGGCGCCATCTGCTTGACCATGTCCTGTTTCAGCACGCCGCCGGCGGACAGGCCGAGGAAGATGTCGGCGCCTTCGATGCAGTCGGCCAGGGTGCGGTGCGGGGTGTCGCGCGCGAAGCGTTCCTTGTCCGGATCCATCAGTTCGGTGCGGCCCTTATAGACCACGCCGGCCAGGTCGGTAACCAGGATGTTCTCGATCGGGAAGCCGAGGTCGACGATCAGGTCGAGGCAGGCCAGCGCTGCCGCGCCGGCGCCGGAGACCACCAGCTTGACCTCCTTGATATCCTTGCCAATGTATTTCAGGCCGTTCAGGATGGCCGCGCCGACGATGATGGCGGTGCCGTGCTGGTCGTCGTGGAAGACCGGGATCTTCATCTTCTCGCGCAGCTTGCGCTCGATGTAGAAGCACTCGGGGGCCTTGATGTCTTCCAGGTTGATGCCGCCGAAGGTCGGCTCCAGCGAGGCGATGATGTCGACCAGCTTGTCGGGGTCGGACTCGTTGATTTCGATGTCGAACACATCGATGCCGGCGAACTTTTTGAACAGCACGCCCTTGCCTTCCATCACCGGCTTGGACGCCAGCGGGCCGATATTGCCCAGGCCCAGCACGGCGGTGCCGTTGGAAATCACGGCCACCAGGTTGCCGCGCGCAGTGTATTTATAGGAATTGGCCGGATCGATGACGATTTCTTCGCAAGGCGCTGCCACGCCGGGCGAATAGGCCAGCGCCAGGTCGCGTTGGTTGGTCAGTTGCTTGGTGGGGGAAACGCTGATTTTGCCGGGCTTGGGGCACTCGTGGTATTCCAGTGCGGCGGCGCGCAGTTGTTGACGAAGTTCTTCTTTCTTGTCAGATCCCGAATCCATGCTGTACTGCCCCTTCTATCCTGTGTCCGAAAGCTTCCGATTCTAGCAGATAGAGTGGTTGCTCTAACGTAGGTATTTTTACCAATGCCGAATTTTCATCGGTTTCCATTGCCTTTTGATTAAGGATCATCCCGTGCCGCGGGATTTTTCTTCCGAACAAGTTAATAAACTGTCGCCCGGGCGACAATGCTGACTTGCGGCACGAAACCTTAAAATCTTGTTGCGCGAAACTGTATTTGCTTGGAATTTTCAGCGAAAGCAACTTTACATGTAGCATTTTCCTGCATAGACTGGATTTACTGGCACTTAACGGAAGGAAAATACCATGCGTAATGCAATCTGGCATTCCTGGTCCCGACTGTCCGGCGTCCTGTTCCCTGCGACTGCCGTCGCCCTTTTCTTCACCCCGCAAGATTCCGGTTATCTTGCTTTGCTGGCAATGACAGCCCTGGCCTCGGGCGGTACCTGGGTGTATCTGCGCGATAAGCCAAATAAGGACGAAGCGGGAGTGCCCCGCTAGAATGGCGGGATGCTCTCCGAATTCGACCTGATCAAACAATACTTCGTGCGGCCCCTGCCGGGCCGCGCAGCCCTTGGCATCGGCGACGACTGCGCGCTGCTGGCGCCGTCGCCGGGGATGCAGACCGCCATTTCATCCGACATGCTGGTCGAAGGCCGGCATTTCTTTGCCGGCGAAGACCCGCAGCGCCTTGGCCACAAGAGCCTGGCCGTCAACCTGTCCGACCTGGCCGCCATGGGCGCCCGCCCGGTGGCGTTCACCCTGGCCCTGGCCCTGCCGGCCGCCGAGCGAGCCTGGCTGGAAGGGTTCTCGCGCGGCCTGTTCGCGCTGGCCGATGCGCACGGCTGTGAACTGATCGGTGGCGATACCACCAAGGGTCCGCTGAATATCTGCATTACCGTGTTTGGCGAGGTGGCGCCCGGGCGGGCCTTGCGCCGCAGCGCCGCCCGTGCCGGCGACGATGTGTGGGTGTCCGGCACCCTGGGCGATGCGCGGCTGGCCCTGGCCGGCTACCAGGGCGACCTGGCCCTGCCTGCCGAGGCGCTGGCGGCAGCGGGCGCGCGCATGCATCTGCCAACACCGCGCGTGGCGCTGGGTGTGATGCTGGCCGAGCGCAGCCTGGCCCACGCCGCCATCGATATTTCGGACGGGCTGGTGGGCGACCTCGGCCACATCCTGGAAAAATCCCGGGTCGGCGCCACCCTGAATGCCGACGCGCTGCCGGCCGGTCCGGTGCTGGCGACCCAGCGGCAGGCCCTGCGCCGCGCCTTCAGCGCTGCCGGCGGCGACGATTACGAAATCTGCTTCACCGCGGCCGCTTCCTCGCGCGACGCCATCGTCGCTGCGGGCGCCGCCTGCGGCACAGCTGTCACCCGCATCGGCCGCATCGACGATGCCGCCGGCTTGCGCTGGACCGACGGCGGCGGGGCGCCGCTCGCGCTGGAGCTGTCCAGCTTCGACCACTTCACGCAATAGCGCGGCGGTATTCCCCCGGCGGCTTGCCCACCAGGGCGGTAAATTCCTTGATGAAGTGGGCCTGGTCGTAATAGCCCAGGCTCAGCGCGAGCCGCGCCAGCTCAGGTGCGGCGCCGGCCTGCAGCCGGGCTAGCGCCTCATGCATGCGGTAACGCTTGATCACCCACTTGGGCCCGACGCCGACGTAGTGCTGGAACAGGCGCTGCAGGGCGCGCTTGTTGATGCCGGCCTGCGCCGCCAGGGCATCCACCGTCAGCAGCGCCGGATCGCCGGCAATCGCCGCCACCAACGCTGCCGCGCGGCCGGCCTCGGCATCGGCCGGCGGCAGCCGGTGCAGCAGGAAGCGTTCGGCAGCCGCAACCATGGCGTGCGGCGCCGCTTGCCTTGCGCTGGCGCGCACTTCCTGCGCCAGGGCGTCGCCGTCGGCGCCAAACACCCGGGCCAGCGCGATGCGCTGGTCGGCCATGCCGGCTACCGCACGGCCGAGGAAAGGCCGGAAGCCGCCCGGCCTGAACTTGATGCCGAAGGCAAAGCCCTGCCCGGCCAGCAGCTTGGTGTAGCGCGCCGTATGCACGCCATACACGCCGTCGCTATCGTGTTCGACCACCAGGTGCACGTTCGGGTGCGGCAGCGTCTCCTGCTGCTGGGGCGGTTGGCCCCGCATGTCCCAGCCCACGAACCAGTAATGCTCGACCAGGCCGGCCAATTGCGCGCACGGCGCCAGCCGTTCGTGGCGAAATGTACCTGCCGCAAGACGCGGCACCAGAATGCCGCGCGCTTCAGTATCGATTTGTCGCGTTTTTCCAATCATCAGGCGCAGGAGACTAACATAATGGCCGGCATGAAAACACTGATCCCTTTACTATTCGCATTTGCCGCCGCTGCGGCCAACGCAGGAGACAAACCCATGCAAATCGAAGGCAGTTTCGACGTCAAACTCACGCCACAGCCGCCGGCCGAAGGCCAAACCTGGGGCCGGCAATCGATCGCCAAGACTTTCCACGGCGCGCTCGAGGGCAGCAGCCGCGGCGAAATGCTGGCCGCCGGCACCGCAGTCAAAGGCTCCGCCGGCTACGTTGCGATGGAACAGGTCACGGCCACGCTGGAAGGACGCAAAGGTACTTTCTTCCTGCAGCATTTCGGCTTGATGGACAAGGGCGCGCCCACGCTGAAGGTGAGCGTGATTCCCGACTCCGCGACCGGGGAACTGACGGGCCTGCAAGGCACGATGACCATCGACATCAGCGGCGGCCAGCACCGCTACACCTTCACCTACAGCCTGCCGCCGCGCTGACCTGCCTCAATGCCGCCGCAGCCCACGCCGCTTATGCTCATTCAAGCGGCGCAGTGGGGGCGGCGATGGCAGATCTTTCCGAGGAAGAAGCACTAGCATTGGTCGCCGTGCGCGGCCATTGCGACGATCTAGATACTTGGAAACTTGATCCCGACAATGAAGGAACTTGAGGAATCGCAGCGGGCGTACAAGACGAACTGAGTATCAGGGGCAATCAATTCATCCATCCACATGTGACTCAATCGCCGATACCGGGCTACGGGATCCGCTTCCTTTTCACTCTCTTTCGTAAGACAAAGGTTGAGAAAGAGCGCATCTATCAGCCCGACCTCCGTTTCGGTAGCCGAAAGAAAAAAGTTTCACACTTATGCTCACATGAACATATCTATCTAGCCCCAATGTCTCCAAGTCCGTTTTCTGAGCTGAAGGAGAAAAGACATGCTCGCAGACATCATTGAATCAATTACGGGGTTCAGGTGCGAGGCAACGGATGAGACCGGTGAATGTGTAGAAGTCTTTACCCCAAGGCCGTTTGTCGACGATCCCGAGGTCTTTCTGTTCATTCAGAATGTTGGCAAGCAACTTTTGCTGTCCGACGGTGCGGAAGTCTACTTTTATCATGGGCACTGCAAGGAGGCATTGAACGAGTTGGCATTGATCGTGCGCGGTGCAGGCCTCGAGTTCACGAATGCCACGGTCAAATTGTACTGCGATCTGGATGGCCTGGGACCGGCCGTTGAAAAGTTCCTATCCGTGATCTCGGCACTCGCCGCTCATGAGTGCGACTTCAACCGGATGTGGGCGCAGAGCGGGCCAGACCTGAACGCACTGGCTGCGAAATGATGTCATGAAGTGGTCACAAGCGCAGACTATTATCCTGCCTGTCTCCACATTCATACCACTCTCTCCCATGAATGTTTTCAGCCGCCCCACGGGGCGGCATTTTTTTACCCTGTGAGCGCGGTGTGGTCTTCGCCCGGTTCACCGGCGCGGCGGCCGCTGCCATGCATCAGCCAGTAATGGTGGAAGGCCAGGCGGATGTTGTCGCGCAGCTGGGTATCGTCCCACGGCTTGGTGTAGAAGCGGTAGATGGCGCCGCGGTTGATCGAATCGAGCACCGCTTCCAGCCCGGTGTAGCCGGAGAGGATGATGCGGATCGTGTCCGGGTACATTTCCTTCACCTTGGCCAGGAACTCGGTACCGCTCAGGATTGGCATGCGCTGGTCGCACACGATCACCTGTACCGGGTATAGCGCCAGCAGGTCGAAGCCTTCGGCCGGCGACACGGCCGTCAGGATGCGGTAGCCGTCGCGGCGGAACAGGCGGTGCAGCGAGGACAGCACGTTGACGTCGTCATCCACCAGCAGCAGGGTTTGCGGCGGTTCGGCCGCCACGTTCGGGTCGGGCGGGAGACTCTTGCCTGATTCGGCCAACGCGCCCATCTCCGGCGCAGCCAGTGGGCGGCTGAAGAAGTAGCCCTGGATTTCATCGCAGCGGTTGCGCCGCAGGTATTCAAGCTGCGGCCGCGTTTCCACGCCCTCCGCAATCACGCGCAGCTTGAGGCTGTGCGCCATGCTGATGATGGCCAGCGCAATGGCCGCGTCGTTGGGATTGGTGGTGATGTCGCGCACGAAGGCGATATCGATCTTCAGCTTGTCGATCGGGAAGCGCTGCAAATAGGCCAGCGAAGAATACCCGGTGCCGAAATCGTCGATCGCCACCTTGATGCCAAGTTCCTTCAGCGCGGTGAGTACCTGGATGGTGCGCTCGGCATTCGACATCAGGGCCGTTTCGGTCAGTTCCAGTTCCAGCAATTCGGGCGGCACCTTGTGCCGTTCCAGCGCCTGCCTGACATCGCTCTCCAGGTCGCCCTCGACGAACTGCCGGCTGGCCACGTTGACCGCCACATGCACGCCGCCCACGGGCGTGCGCAGCCACGTCGCAATCTGGCGGCAGGCGGCGTCGATGATCCAGCTGCCGACGCGCACGATCAGGCCGGTATCTTCCAGCACGCTGACGAATTCGGCCGGATAGACCAGGCCATATCCCGGCCGGTTCCAGCGCAGCAGCGCTTCCGCCCCGCTGATGCGGCCCGTGGTCAGGTTGACCTTGGGCTGGAAATGCAGTTCCAGCTCGTTGTTGTCCAGCGCGCGGCGCAAGGCCATTTCCAGGTCGAGCCGCGCCAGCACCTGCACGTTCATGCCGGCGGTGAAGAAGCGGTAGCCGTCGCCGCCGGCTTCCTTGGCGCGCTCCATGGCGGTGTTGGCGTACTTGACCAGCGTTTCGGGATCGTTGGCGTCGTCCGGGTACATGGCGATGCCGATGGAAGCAGTCAGCGTGGCCTGGTGATCATCCAGCTCGAACGGCGAACGCAGGGCTTCGCGCACTTCATTGGCCACCAGCACGGCATCCTGCTGGTCGCGCGTCATGGTCAGGATCAGCGCGAACTCGTCGCCGCCGAGGCGGCCCACCGTATCGCGCAGGCGCACGCACTGCACCAGCCGGTTGCTGAATTCATGCAGCAGCTGGTCGCCCATGGCCGCGCCCATCGAGTCGTTGACCTTGCGGAAGCGGTCCAGGCCGATGAACAGCACCACGATGCGCCATTCCTTGTCCTGCGCCAGTTCGATCGATTCGCCCAGGGTCTGGAAGAACAGGGTGCGGTTGGGCAGGCCGGTCAGGCGGTCGTAATGCGCCATATGGCGCAGGCGTTCTTCTGCCAGGCGCCGTTCAGTGATGTCGCGCGCCACGCAGATCAGGGTGTGGTGGGCCGACTCGCCTTCGCTTTGCAGCAGCCAGTAGACTTCCACCGGCACCGCAGCGCCGTCATTGCGCAGCAGTTCGATTTCCATCAGCTCCGGCGCACGGTGCGGGGCCGCCAGCGCCTGGCCGGCGCGTTCCGCCTGCGCCGACAGGGTCTCACGGCTGCCCAGCCCCAGGCGCACCGGCTCCAGCGACAGCAGTTGCAGTCGCGGGTGGCCCAGCATGCGGCAGGCGCCTTCGTTGACGTCCACCAGCGACAGGCTGTTGGTGTCGATCAGGAAGATGGCGTCGGCCGTGGCGTCCATGGCGCTGCGAAAGCGCTGCAGGTCGGCGGTGCGGGCACGCACGGTCTGTTCCAGCACTTCGTTGTAGTCGCGCGCCTGCTGGTGCAGCAGCCGCACTTCCAGCATGTTGTTGATGCGCGTTAGCACTTCGACCGGATCGAAGGGCTTGCTGACGAAATCGCGCGCGCCGGCATCGAGTGCCGGCAGCTTCTGGTCCGGCTGCGCCGTCACCACCAGCACCGGCAGGTATTCGGGCTCCAGCGGCTTCAGCGCCTCCATCACGTCGAAGCCGCTCATGCCCGGCATGTGCAGGTCGAGGATGATCAGGTCGTAGCGGTGCTCTTCGTGCCAGGGCGCCACCACGCGCGGATCGGTGGTGGAACTGACGTTCACATAGCCGCTGGTCTGCAGCAGGTATTCCAGCAACTGCACATTGACCGGCTGGTCGTCCACAATCAGGACTTTGGCGTTCAGGATATCGTCGCGGTTGATCACTTGGACGTACTCCCTTCCTCCTCCCTGCGAGCCAGGAAGGCCATGGTGCTGTTGATCGCTTCCGTGAACTCGTCGATGTTGATCGGCTTGATCAGGTAGCGGAAGAAGCCTGCCGCCAGGCCCTTTTCAACGTCGCGTGGCATGGCATTGGCGGTCAGGGCGATGACGGGGATATGCGCGGTGCGTGGATCGGTGGCCAGCAGCTTGACGGCGTCGATGCCGTTCAGGCCCGGCAGGTTGATATCCATCAGGATGATGTCCGGCTGGTGGGCGCGCGCCAGTTCGATGCCAAGGTGGCCGTCCGGCGCCGAAATCAGTTTCAGGTCGGGGCGGAAGCTGATGATTTCCTCCACCAGTTTGAGGTTGGCCGGGTTGTCTTCCACATACAGGACGGTGGCAGGCTCGCCTTCCGCGTGGCGATGCGGATGCGCCGGACGCTCGGCACTGGCGTCGATGCGCGACGGCGTCGGCTCGGTCGACTCCAGCTCGATCCAGAACATGCTGCCCACGCCCTGGCTGCTGGTGACGCCGATAGTGCCGCCCATCAGCTCTACCAGGCGCTTGGTCACCACCAGGCCGATGCCGGTGCCCTCCTCCGCCCCGCTCTCCTGGCCCAGGCGGTTGAAAGGCTGGAACAGCTGCTTGACCTGTTCCGGCCTGAGGCCCATGCCGGTGTCCTGCACCGAAACGCGCACCAGGTTAGGCCCGCTCGGGCTGCAATCGACCACCACGGCGCCGCCATCGCGGTTGTACTTGATGGCGTTGGACAGCAGGTTAAGCAGGATCTGCTTGAGGCGGGTGCGGTCGGCTGTCACGTTGGATGCGCAGCCGTCGGGGAACAGCAGGCGGATGCCGCGCGCGCTCGCCAGCGGCGCCACCATGCTCTCGCACTCCTGCAGTATTTCGTTGAGCGCGACCGGCTCCAGCGACAGCGCCACGGCGCCCGATTCGATCTTGGCCAGGTCGAGGATTTCATTGATCAGGGTCAGCAGGTGGCGGCCGGACTTCAGGATATGGTTGGCGAACTCGCGCTTCTGCACCAGCGTGGAGGGCAGCTTTTCCGAGGTCAGGATCTGTGCGAACCCCAGGATGGCGTTCAGCGGCGTGCGCAATTCGTGGCTCATGGAGGAGAGGAAAGCCGACTTGGCCTGGTTGGCGCTCTTAGCCTCCTGCATTGCCATGGCCAGCTCGCTGTTGGCCTGCTCGAGCTGCAAGGTGCGCTCATGCACGCGCAGCTCCAGTTCTTCGTTCAGGCGCATGACTTCCTGCTGCGCCTTGCTGCGCTGCTCCGCCTCGCGCGCGATTTCACTGTTGGAGTTTTCCAGCTCGCGCGTGCGGCTTTCGATTTCGCTCAGCATCTTGTTGAAGGAGTCGGCCAGCTCGGCCACTTCGTCGTTGCTGGTGCCAGGCGCACGGCGCGAATAGTCGCCGGTTGCCACCACCTCGCGCGCCACGTCGGCAATCGCCAGCACCGGCTGGGTGACCACCTTGTTCAGGGGCCGCATCAGCAGGTAGGCAATGCCCATCGCCAGGAAGGTGGCGATGATGGCGATCAGCAGGTAGTCGCCGAAGCGGTCCAGGATTTCGTAGTCCGCCTGCAGGTAGACGGTGCCCAGCAGCTCGCCGTTATCGCGGATGCGGCGGAACAGCATCATCTTGCCGTCCTCGAAAGCCACGCCCTCGGCCTGCGGCGCGGCCGGAACGCTGATATCCACTCCTGGCGCTATGTAGGTAGCGAACAACTGGCCCCGCGCATTGTAGATGGCGCCGGCGTTGACCTTCGGCCGCAGGCGCAGCAGCGCCAGGTTTTCCTTGGCCAGGCGCGGATCGTCGAAGGTCAGTGCCGGCGCGCTCATATGCCCCAGCAGCTCGGCCTGGGTCGTCATGTCCGAGCCCAGGGAATAGTGGTAAGCGCGCAAGTCATATGCAATGATGGTGCCGAGCGACACCAGCAGGGCCGCCAGCGTGACCAGCATGACCACGCCCAGCAGCTTTTGCGGCAAGGAGCGGCGGCGCGCCTTCATCCCGCCACCTGCTGCACGCGCAATGCGGCCGACAGCATGCGCGCACTGATTTTCAGGCGCGCCGCGGCAGCATGTTTCAGCGAGACTTCAAAGCGCAACCGCTCATTGGCGATGACGAAATTGATCATGCTGCCCATGCCGAAGGTCTCGTCGCCATCGGTCACGGTCAGCACCGGCTGGCCGCGGCTGGCGGCCAGCAGTTCCTGCGCCAGCGCCTTGTCCTGTGCCGGGATAAACAGTATGTGGAGGCCGGCCAGGCTGTCGCCGCGCCTGATGCGCCTGACTTGCAGCGGGCGGCCATTCGCCGTGTGGCCCGCCACCGTATGTTCCAGCTGCTCGGCCAGCGGGTCGGCGCCGGCCACACCGATCACGATAGGCGCATCGGGACGGATGAAGCTGCCTTCAGGCCATTCAACGAAGCCGGCAAACTTGTAAAGGTAGGCCGCCTTGACCTGGCGCTCCAGGCTGGAGCCGGACTGGGCATGGGCGAACAGGGGCCACAGCGCTAGCAAAAGCAGCACCACCCAGTAACCGGGACATCTTCCTTGGAGAGTCCTCACCGCCGTGCCTCGCGAACAGGGGATTGGGGGCATTCTATCGCTGAGTACCCGGCAGCGGCGCAATTATTGGTTTATCGCACCACAAAAGCCTTCCCAGGCTTGCAAGTTAGTTGTGACGCCACATTATTGCGCTGCAGCGTGGCCAAGCGGCACAGCAGCGCGCTAGAATGGGTTCAAACGCTTTTGTTTGCTAAAGGAGCCACACGTGAGTACAGACATCAACGAACTGGCCGCCCAAGTGGGTAAGGCCCTGCAAGACAAAGGCTTGCTGTTGGCAACCGCGGAATCCTGCACCGGTGGCGGCATCTCGACGGCGATCACGGAAATTGCCGGCTCCACCGGCTGGTTCGATTGCGGCTTCGTTTGCTACTCGAACGCTTCCAAGACCGAGATGCTGGAAGTGCCGGCCGCCATGATGGCGCAATTCGGTTCCGTCAGCGAAGAAGTCGCTGCCGCCATGGCGCAGGGCGCACTCGGCTCCAGCAACGCCCATGTGGCGGTATCGGTCACCGGGATTGCCGGCCCTACCGGCGCAGTGCCGGGCAAGCCAGTGGGAACGGTGTGTTTTGGCTGGGCCACTGCCGATACCGTGCACACCGAACGCCTGGTGTTCTCCGGCGACCGCCAGGCGGTGCGCGCGCAGACCATCGAGCATTCGCTGAAAGGCCTGCTGCGCTTCATTAATTAATTGAGCAGCCGGCTGCGGCGCTCCGCCGCGGCCGGCTCGAACAGGGTCAGGCCGGCAATGGCGCGGCTGATCGCCACATACAGGTAGCGCCGTTCCTCTGCGTATTCATCCCCATTGCGGGTGGCGCGCGGGAACTGGCCTTCTTCCAAGTACGGCAGCAGCACCTGCTGCCATTCCCTACCCTTTGCCGACTGCACGGTTGCCAGCGCCAGCGCCTTGCTCGCGCCACCACGCGCCGCGGGCTTGCCGCGCGTTGCCACCTGGCGCCGGCGCAGTTCGTCGAGGAAGGCCGGCGCTTTCGCATCGCCCTGGCGCTGGGCGAAGTCCATGAAGGCGCGTAACGTGCGCAGCACGGAATCGGCATGGGCGCGCTTGACGAAGGTACGGCGGGTGGCGGCCGGCAGGTCGAGTCCCGTGCTGGCCAGCTCCAGCAATTGCGCAGCGCTGTCCGTTGCGGCGCGCGCCTTCATTTGCGCCAGCACATCGGCCAGGCGCTGCTTCCAGCGCCGGGTGGCGCCGCTGTCGTAGTGCTGCTCGGCGCACAACAGGCCGCTGAACATGAATTCCAGGGTTTCCGGGTCGCGCACTACCGCGTCTTTCTGTTGCTGGTAGGCGTCGCCGGAGCCGTACATGGCGTGACTGGATTCGTAGTCGCGGCGGTCGCCGGAAACGGCGAAATAGGTTTGCAGGCCGTCGACCATCAGTTCGCAGCTTTCCTTATCCGCCTTCAGGGTGCTGTAGTCGCCGCTGGCCACGTGCAGCAGCGCGCGCAGGGCCATGATCTCCGGGCGCTTCAGGTAGGATGCGAAGCCGTCGCAGTTGTAGGGCAGGCCGGCGTCCAGCAGGGCGTTTTCGATCTCCACGCTCTGGTCGACTTCGCGCAGGATGATGGCCAGGCCGGGGCCGAGCGCCAGCTCCTTCGCTTTGGCAACCACGGCGCGGGCACAGGCCTGCGGATCGGCGTGGTCATATTCGAGGTGGCGCACTTCGGAGTAGGTGTCCGGATGCGATTCGAAGCCGCATTTCGGCAGCGCGCGTTCCAGCAGCTTCTTCAGCGACACGCCGCAGCGGCGCGACTGCGACAGCGGCAGGCGTTCCGCATCCGGGAAGGCCAGCTCGAAGCCGCCGCCCGAGAAGCGCGGGTCGGCGCCGCGTTCGGCATTGATCACCTGATGGCGGTCGCCCACCACCACCAGCCTTGCATTGCGGCGGAAGAGTTGCAGCAGCTCGAATTCGGCGGCATTCACGTCGTGCCATTCGTCGACCAGCAGCAGGTCGGCCCGGGGCATGTCGTGCACCGCTTCCGGGAAGCGGCGCAGGATGGAAACCAGGTCGGTCGCGTAATCGACCGGCGCCTGCCACAGGATGTGGCCGGCCTGGGGTTGGCGGCGGCGCTCGAATTCATGGAAGATCTCCACGATCTCGCGGTCTTCCAGCTGGAATTCGTTGCACAGTTCATCGAAGGTGAAATCGTCGAACACTTCATCCTCGAAGCGCAGCGTGGCCAGGGTAGCCTTCATCTGCGCCAGCAGCTGCAGCATCATTTCCACGCGCTGGGTGCTGCGCTCGAAATCGAAATCGAACTCCGTGTAGCGGCCTTCATGGCGCTGCCAGACGGTATTGGCGGCCGCCACCAGCATGGGGCGCATCTGCTCCAGGCTGGACCAGCGCTCCGGCAGGTCGAGCCAGTTGCCATGCTCGGCGATGCGGGTGAGCTGCGAGCGCGCCAGCGCTTCCACCGTCAGCACCTGCACCTTGCGCTCCGGGCACTCCAGCGCCAGCTTTTCGTAAAAGCGCTGGCGCGCGCCCTCCGAAAAGCACAGGCCCAGCACGACGCCCGGTTCCTGTGCCGCCAGCATGGACAGCGTGGTAGTCTTGCCTGTCCCGGCGCGCGCCTCGATCATCAGGGTCTGGGCGCGGGATTTCAGGATCGCTTCCTGCTCGCTGGATGGTGAAACTCGCATGCCTGTTCAAATGAAGCCAATGAAAACACGCATTCTACCTTGGCTGGCCGTCGCAGCCGCCCTCTGCACCCCGGCCGCCGGGCATGCGGCACGGCCGCTGACGGTGTACGCCGCCGGCGACATCGCCGACTGCCGCTACAACCGCGCCGCCGACTCCGGCGCAGCAGGCACCGCCGCCCTGATTGCCAAAGGCGACCCGGAGGCGCTGATCCTCACGCTCGGCGACCATACCTACCCGAATGGCGCCCCAGCCGAATTCAGCGATTGCTACGCCCCCACCTGGGGCCAGTTCAAATCCCGCACCCGCCCCACGCCCGGCAACCACGAATACACCAGCGGCAAGGCGACCGGCTATTTCGAATACTTCGGCGAACTGGCCGGCCCTGCCGACCGGGGCTATTACAGTTTCGACAAGGGCGGCTGGCACTTCATCTCCCTGAACAGCGACTTGAGAGCGGCCGAACACCAGCGCCAGCTCCTGTGGCTCAAAGACGACCTGGCCGCCAGCAAGGCGCGCTGTACCCTCGCCTACTGGCACGCGCCCATGTATAGTTCTGGCGGGCACACCCCGAGCAAAAAGATGCAGGACATCTGGCGCGCGCTGCACGCGGCCGGCGTCGAACTGGTGCTGTCCGGGCATGATCACGACTACGAGCGCCTGGCGCCGATGGATGCGGACGGGCAGCCCGACGCGGCGCGCGGTGTGCGCCAGTTCGTGGTCGGCACCGGCGGCGCCATGCTCACGCCCTTCTTCTGGCTGAACGACCAGAGCGAAGCGCGCTCCAACTGGCGCACCGGTGTGCTGAAACTGGTATTGAAGGAAAACAGCTACGAATGGGAGTTCCTGCCGGTCCAACCGAAGACGGCGCCGGAACGCCCGCAGCAGGAGGCCCGTGACAGCGGCACGGCCAACTGCCACTGATAACAGGAGCATCAATGCAAAACACGGTTCACTTCGTCCTGCAGGGCAAGGGCGGCATCGGCAAGACCTATGTATCGACCATCCTCGCGCAATGGCTGAAGGCCAAAAGCGAGGCCCCGCTGCGCTGCTACGATACCGACCAGGAGAACACCACCTTCTCGCGCTACAAGGCGCTGGATGTGAAGCATGTGCCGGTGATGACCGAATCGCGCACCATCGACCCCAAGCGTTTCGACGCGCTGATGATCGACATCCTGGAAGAAGACGGCAACTGCGTGGTCGACAATGGCGCCAACACCTTCTCGCCGCTGATGGCCTACCTGATAGAGAACGACTGTTTCAACCTGCTGGAAGAATCGGGCCGCAAGGTGTACATCCACACCATCGTAGGCGGCGGCGACACGCTGCACGATACGGCGATGGGCTTCGTGACGACGGCCAAATCGACCCAGGTGCCGCTGGTGCTGTGGGAGAACGAGCATTTCGGGCTGCTGCAATCGGCCTCCGGCAAATCCTTCCTCGAATCGCAGACCTACGCCGACAACTCGCAGCGCGTGCGCGGCCGCATCGTCCTGAGCGCGCGCAACGCCGATACCTTCGGCGCCGACGTGAAAAAGATGAACACCGGCCGCCTGACGGTGGACGAGGTGAAGGCCAGCGACAAGTTCAATGTGATGGAAAAGCAGCGTATCAAGGTCGTCTTTCGCGACCTGTTCGAACAACTCGACCTGGTGAACTGGTAATGGCCCTCGATCCGCAGAAACTGCGCCTGCACGTATTCGAAAAGACCGGCATCAAGGTAGATGTCGACGACCCGATCTTTGCCCTGGTGGCGCTGAATGAAGCGGTGCTGGACGAAGCGGTCGAACGCCAGCTGGCAAAGCTTGGAAGCGCGCAGCCGCCCGCTGCCGCCCCCGGCGCCGCCTACGTCCCCCCGCCCGGCGCCCGCCCCATCCCCACCTCACACGAGCCATTCTCGCGCCGCGAATTGCGCTTATTGGGCGCCGCCGCCGGCGTAGCGGTGCTGACCGCAGCCCTGGTACTGATCGGCCAGGCCATCTTCAGCAAACCGGCCGGCATCCCGCCCGCCAAGCTCGAGCGCGCCCTGCAAACCCTGGACGCCAAAGCCCGCGCCACCGTCGAAGCCGAACTCGCCAAACCTTAAAAATGTCCACCTTGGGGTCAGGAACGAAAGTGGACAAATTTTGTCCACTTTCGTTCCTGACCCCAAGGTGGACATTTTTCGTGCTAACATGTGAATACCTATTCATTTGTTTGCTATGGCCATCTATTCTGATAACGATGCTTCCGTCGCGGAGCTGGCGGACCTGTTCCATTTGCTGGGGGATGCGACCCGGCTGCGCATCGTGCTCGCCTGCCTGGAGCAGCCGATCGCGGTCAGCGATATTGCCGGCTCGCTGCAACTGAGCTCGTCGCTGGTCAGCCACCACCTGCGCCTGCTGCGCGCGGCGCGTATCGTCAAGTCCGAGCGCCAGGGCAAGCAAGTCTTCTATTCCACCGCCGATGCCCATATCAGCGGTGTCCTGCGCGATATGCTGGAGCACATCGCCGAACCATCCAACGGTAACGATCAATGAGCGCCCATCACCATCACGGACATGGCCACGACCACGGCCATCATCACCACCATCACGGCGAAGTGGGCCACGGCCGCGCCTTCGCCATCGCAATTGCGCTCAACGCGGCCTTTGTCGCGATCGAGTTCTTCTACGGTTTCCTGGCCAACTCCACCGCGCTGATGGCCGATGCCGGGCATAACCTGTCGGATGTCCTGAGCCTGATCCTGGCCTGGGGCGCCGCCATCCTGGCCAAGCGCGAGCCAAGCGGCCGCTATACCTATGGCCTGCGCAGCAGCTCCATCCTGGCGGCGCTGTTCAACGGCATGCTGCTGATGGCGGCGACCGGCGCCATCGCCTGGGGCGCCATCCAGCGCCTGCTGGAGCCGACGCCGGTGGCGGGGCTGACCGTGTCCGTGGTGGCCGGCATCGGCATCGCGGTCAACGGCATCTCGGCCTGGCTGTTCATGAAGGGCAGCAAGGATGACCTGAATATCCGCGGCGCCTACCTGCACCTGGCGGCCGATGCTGCCATCTCGCTCGGCGTGCTGATCGCCGGCCTGGTGGTCATGTACACGGGCTGGGCATGGATCGACCCGGCGGTCTCGCTGGTGATCGTGGTGCTGATCATGAAGAGCACCTGGTCGCTGCTGCGCGAGGCGCTGGATATGACCCTGGGCGCGGTGCCCGGCAATGTGGATGCCGGCCAAGTGGAGAAATTCCTGCTGGCCAGCCCTGGGGTGAGCGGCGTGCACGACCTGCATATCTGGTCGATGAGCACCACCGATGTGGCGTTAACTTGCCATCTTGTCATGCCTGGCGGTTATCCGGGCGATACTGCCATCGACCAGATCGCGCGCCAGTTGAAGGAACAGTTCGGCATCCACCACACGACCCTGCAAACCGAGCAGGGCACCACGCAGCATGAATGCTGCCTGCAGGGCCAGGCCCATGCGCACGAGGAGAAGCACGATCACGACCACGATCACGACGATCACTGCGGTCACGATCATGGCCACCACCATGGCCATGCCCATTGAGCACACGCGCCAGAGCAAACCAAAGAGTCAGACAAAGCCCCCTCGCCGCCGTCCAAACATCGGGACGACAAAATTGCCTGTTAGCATCATTGAGATGTTGACAGGCTTATAAATCAAGTACTTACCGGTCTCCGGCCCGCCAGATCAAGGCGGGCACACAGCTTGCTGTTGAGCCAGGACCCCGCCAGACGCGCGGGGGCCTATACAACGGAGACCGGAATGCAAAAGAAGCGCCCCCTCACCCTCTACATCCTGTTCGCGATGCTGCTTGGCATCGCCGTCGGCTACGCCTGTCACACGGTGTTCCCCGACAAAAAACTCACCGCCGACATCTCGGCCCACATCTCGCTGGTGACCGACATCTTCCTGCGCCTGATCAAGATGATCATCGCGCTGCTGGTGTTCTCCACCCTGACAGTCGGCATCGCCAACCTTAGCGATGGCAAAGCCGCGGGCCGCATCGGCGCCAAGGCCTTCGCCTGGTTCATCGTCGCGTCGCTGGTCTCTCTGGCGCTGGGCATGGTGCTGTCCAACCTGATGCAGCTGGGCACCAACCTCGGCCTGCCGCTGCCCGCCATCGACGCCAGCACCGGCCTGAAAACTTCGGCCTTCACGCTGAAGGACTTCATCACCCACGTGGTGCCGAAGTCGCCGATCGAGGCCATGGCCAACAACGAGATCCTGCAAGTGCTGGTGTTCTCGATCTTCTTCGGCTCGGCGCTGGGCGCGCTGGGAGCATCCGGCAAGCGCTTGCTGGACGTGGTCGACGAACTGGCCCAGGTGATGCTGCGCATTACCGGCGCCATCATGAACTTGGCCCCGCTGGCGGTGTTCGCTGCCATGGCTTCGGTGGTCACCACCAATGGCCTGGGCATCCTGGCCACCTTCGCCAAGTTCATGGGCGGCTTCTATTTCGGCCTGTTCTGCCTGTGGGTCTTGCTGATCGGCGCCGGTTTCGCGGTGCTGGGCCCGCGCGTGCTGCGCCTGGTGGGCCTGATCCGTGAACCGTTCCTGCTGGCCTTCTCCACCGCCAGTTCGGAAGCCGCGTATCCGAAACTGCTGGTCGCGCTGGACAAGTTCGGCGTGCAGCGCCGCATCTCCAGCTTCGTGCTGCCAATGGGCTATTCCTTCAACCTGGACGGCTCGATGATGTATTGCACCTTCGCCGTGCTGTTCATCGCCCAGGCTTACGGCATCGACCTGTCGCTCGGCACCCAGATCACCATGCTGCTGCTGTTGATGCTCACCTCCAAGGGCATGGCCGGCGTGCCGCGCGCTTCCTTGGTGGTGATCGCCGCCACCCTGACCCAATTCCACATTCCCGAAGCCGGCCTGCTGTTGCTGATGGGCGTGGACCAGTTCCTCGACATGGGCCGTTCGGCCACCAATGCCGTCGGCAACGCCATCGCCACCGCCGTCGTGGCGAAGTGGGAAGGCGCGCTCGGCGAAGAAGAACAAGCGGACGAACACAGCTACATTCGCGCCGCATAAGAACAACAACCTCAGGAGAACCCCAATGAAATACACTGCCACCACCCTGCTGGCCCTGGCTTGCTGCAGCGCGCATGCCCAATCTTCCGTAAAAATCTATGGCGTAGCCGACGCCGGCATCGTGCTCGAACGCGGTGACCCCGCAGGCAATACCAGCAATGTGAGCAGCGGCGTTGCCTCCGGCTCGCGCATCGGCTTCAAAGGCACGGAAGACCTGGGCAACGGCCTATCGGCCGGCTTCGTCATCGAGAGCGGCTTCGGCATGGATACCGGCGCCTCCGGCCAGGGCGGCCTGACCTTCGGCCGCCAGTCTTTCGTCTCGCTCAGCAGCCCGCTCGGCACCATCAGCGCCGGACGCCAGTACTCGCCCTATTACAAGGCGCTGCGCGATATCGCCGATCCCTTCGCCGATGGCCTGGCAGGCCAGGCCGCCAACCTGATGGTGCCAAACCGCCGCATGGACAACTCCTTGCGCTACGCCTCGCCCACGCTGGCCGGCTTCTCGGCCGACCTGGTCTACGGCGCGGGCGAAGTGGCAGGCGACAACACCCGCAAGCGCGCGCTGAGCGGAGCCTTGAACTATGACGAAGGGCCGCTGGCCCTGTCGCTCTCGCACTTCCGCCGCGAAAGCGCCAGCGCCGGCCTGCACGCCCGCAATACCCTGCTGGCGGCGCGCTACAAGCTTGGCAACTACCAGCTGCACGCCGGTTATGCCTTCAATCGCGGCATGGGCACGGTGGGCGGGGGCGGCAGCAGTACGCTGTCGAACGGCGCCAACGGCGCCAGCAGTGCCGTCACCAGCGCGACCAGCGTCATCACCAACGGCACCATCGGCATGCCCGGTGCATCCAGCCGTGACGCGATGCTGGGCCTGTGCGCGACCTTCGGGCCCCACAGTTTTGCCGGCTCGGTGGTGCAGCACATGGACCGCGGCGCGCTCAACCAGGATGCGCGCCAGTATGGCGTGGCCTACCTGTATTCCCTGTCGCAGCGCACCGACCTGTACGCCGCCTATGGCCGCATCAACGGCCGGAATGGCGCGCCTTTCACGGTCGGCAATGCCACCGACGACGGCAAGGGCAATCGTGCCTTCAACCTGGGCTTGCGACATCAACTGTAACGGAGGTTTGTTATAGTTGGCTGTAATGCCAGTCCAGCCCGACAACATCGCCATGCCCCAGGCGCATCCGCGCCCGACGCAACACGTCCGTACGTTGTGGGGGCTGGTGCTGCTGGCTGGCCTGGCCCTGCCCTATCTGTCCTACTGGTGGGCCGACAGCATTACCACCGAGCGACTGCGTGAAGCGGGCGCGCAAAGGCTGGAGGTGTACGCCACCAGCCTGGAGAACCTGCTCGACAAGTACGACCTGGTGCCACGCATGCTGGAGCTGGACAAGGACGTGGTGCGGCTGCTGGAAAATCCCGGCGACGAGGATGCGCGCAACAGCGTCAACGAATACCTGGAAGGCCTGAACCAGAAGGCCGACTCCAGCAATATCTATATCGTCAACCTGCAGGGCCGCACCCAGGCCGCCAGCAATTGGCGCCAGAAGGACAGCTTCATCGGCGACGATGTCAACTTCCGGCCCTATATCCGCAATGCGCTGCGCGGACGCCCCGGCGGCTTTTATGGTGTCGGCACCACCAGCCTGGAGCCGGGCTACTTCTACGCCCACGGCATATACAAGGATGGCCGCATGCTGGGCGTGGCGGCCATCAAGGTCAGCATCGAGAACCAGCAGCGCAGCTGGACGCAGGGCAGCGACAAGGTGGCCCTGGTCGATCCCAACGGCGTGATCTTCCTCAGTTCGGACCCCGACTGGAAATTCAAGGCATTGAAACCCTTGTCGGCCGCGGTGCGCGCGGAGCTGGAGCAAACCCGCCAGTACTTCGCGCAAGAGCTGCCGGCGCTGACGCTGAAACACGACGAAGCGCTGGCCAACGGCAACCGCTTGCTGGTGATCCGCGACAGCAACGCGCCCGGCGCGGAAACAACGCCGCTGATGCTGGCGCAGACACGCTCCCTGTCGCCGCGCGACTGGACTTTCATCTATCTGTCGGACCTGAACGCGGCACGCGGCAATGCCAGCGTGGCGTTCCTGTTCGCGCTGCTGGCGTATGGCTTCCTGGTGCTGCTGTTCCTCTACTGGCGCCAGCGCCTGCGTGCCAAGGAGGAGCTGGAACGCATGGTAGCCGAGCGTACCGCCAGCCTGGCGCGCATGACGCAGGACCTGAGCAAGGAAGTCGAAGTGCGGCGCCAGGCCGAACAGCAGCTGCAGATCACGCAGAATGAATTGTTCCAGGCCGGTAAGCTGGCGGTGCTGGGGCAGATGTCGGCCAGCATCACGCACGAGTTGAACCAGCCGCTGACGGCGCTGCGCACCATGTCGGACAACGCGGTGCTGCTGTTCGAGCGCGGCCGCATGGACGATGTGCGCAACAACCTGAAGACCATTTCGCAGGTGGTGGCGCGCATGGGCACCATTACCGGCAAGCTCAAGGGCTTTGCCCGCAAGTCCAACGCCGAACTGGGGCCGGTCTCGATCCACACCTCGATCTCCAACGCCCTGGTGCTGGTCGAGCGCCGCATCCAGCTCGATAAGGTTACCTTCCAGTTGCGCATCGACCAGGCCGATATCTATGCGCTGTGCGACAGCAACCGGCTGGAACAGGTCCTGCTCAACCTGATGACCAACGCGCTTGACTCGATGGCCGGCTGCCCGGTACGCGAGCTGGTGCTGGAGGTAAGCAGCAAGCCCGGCCGGGTCCTGATCCGCGTCGCCGACAGCGGCCCAGGACTGAGCGACGAAGCGCGCACGCGCCTGTTCGAGCCCTTCTACACCACTAAGCCGCAAGGCGAAGGCCTGGGCCTGGGGCTCGCCATTTCAGAACAGATTATCCGCGATTTCGGCGGAAGCTTAAGGGCGGAGCAGGCCAGTGCCGGTGCCTGCTTCGTGATCGAATTAAAAGCGGCGCAGGAGACATGATGGACAATATACAAGTGCTGCTGGTCGAGGACGACCCGACCGTGCGCGCCGGCAGCGAGCAAGCGCTGGAGCTGGCCGATTTCACCGTGAGCAGTTTCGAATGCGCCGAACCGGTCGCCCCGCTGCTGCAGGCGAACAGCCCGGTGGTGCTGGTAAGCGATGTGCGCCTGCCCGGCATGAGCGGGCTGGAACTGCTGGAAGCGGCGCGCGGCATCGACCCCGAACTGCCGGTGATCCTGGTCACCGGCCACGGCGATATCGCCATGGCGGTACAGGCCATGCACGACGGCGCCTACGACTTCCTCGAGAAGCCCTACTCTTCGGAACAACTGGCCGACGTGGTAAGGCGCGCCGTCGACAAGCGCCGCCTGCAACTGGAGGTACGCGCCCTGCGCCAGAAGCTTGAGCACAGCGAAGGCATCGAGGCCTGCCTGCTGGGCAACACGCCCGCCATGCAGGCTTTGCGCCAGGTGATCCTGGACGTGGCCGGGCAGCCGGCCGACGTGCTGATCTACGGCGAAACCGGCACCGGCAAGGAACTGGTGGCGCGCTGCCTGCACCAGTTCAGCGAGCGCGGCAAGCACCACTACGTGCCCCTCAATTGCGGCGCCATTCCGGAGACGATTTTCGAGAGCGAGCTGTTTGGCCACGAACAGGGCGCCTTCACCGGCGCAGCCAAGCGCCAGATCGGCAAGGTCGAACACGCCGACCATGGCACCTTGTTTCTGGATGAGATTGAAAGCCTGCCGCTGGCAATGCAGGTCAAGCTGCTGCGGGTGTTGCAGGAGCGCTCGATCCAGCGCCTGGGCTCGAATGCCCCGGTGCCGCTGGACATCCGCGTGATTGCCGCTTCCAAGGAAGACTTGAAGGAATTTTCCGACCAGGGCAAATTCCGCAGCGACCTGTATTACCGGCTGAACCTGATCGTGCTGCATATCCCGCCGCTGCGCGAGCGCCGCGAAGATATTCCGCTGTTGTTCGAACACTTCATGCTGGATGCCGCGGCACGCTACAAGCGCCCTTGCCCGGTGGTGCCTCCGGCGCAGATGCAGCGGTTGATGGCGCAGGACTGGCCGGGCAATGTGCGCGAGCTGCGCAATGCGGCCGACCGTTTCGTGCTGGGCCTGTCGGCCTCGACGGAGAGCGCGACGCCGGCTTCGCTGGCGGACCAGGTCGGCGCCTTCGAGCGCATGCTGATCGAGCAGGCGCTGCGCGCTGCCGGCGGCAACGTCGCCGCCGCCTGTACCGCGCTGAGCCTGCCGAAACAGACCATGTACCACAAGATGCAGAAGTACGGCCTGGCAGCCGAGGACTACCGCTGAATTACTTGACGTCCATCAGTTCCACGTCGAAGATCAGGGCCGAGTTGGCAGGAATGCCCGGCATGGAGCGCGAGCCGTAGGCCAGTTCCGATGGAATGATCAGGGTGCGCTTGCCCCCCACTTTCATGCCGACGATGCCCTGGTCCCAGCCCTTGATCACCTTGCCGGTACCCAGCTTGAAGTCCAGCGGTTCGCCGCGCGGGATCGAGCTGTCGAACTGGCGCCCGCGCTGGTTCTTGGCCAGTGGGCGGTACAGCCAGCCGGTGTAGTGCATGAAGACGGTGTTGCCGACATTCGCTTCGGCGCCCTTGCCGATCTTGTGGTCGGTGATGATCAGTTGCTCGGCCGCTGGGCCTGGCTGTGCCGAACCGGGGACGACCGGGCCTTGCTGGGCCGGCGCCGCAGCTTCAGCTTGCTGCGCTACTGGCGCGGCTGGCTGAGCCGGTGCAGGCTCTTGGGTCGGCTGCTGTGCCTGCGCCAGGCCGGCGGCGCACAGGAATGCGAACAGGATCGAAGTGCGTTTCATGTATATTCGTTAAGTGGTTTTAAAGCGGCTGCCATGATAGCAAAACAAGCTGTGCACAAACTGTTTTTTGCGCTCTGGCCGGACGACGGCGTCCGCCAGGACTTGGTGCGCCTGCAACAGCCAGTACGCGGGCGCTTGATTCCGCCGGAAAAACTACATCTGACCATGGCGTTTCTTGGGCAGCAACCAGCCGAGGCTTTGCCCGTTTTGCTTGGCATCCTGCATGCAACGCATATGCCGCCATTGCAGTTGACGGTTGATTGTTACGGCTACTTCAGGCGGCCGCATATTGCTTGGGCGGGGATGAGCGAGGTGCCGGGGGGCTTGCTGGCGGCGCAAGGGGAACTGATGTCGCGGCTGGAGGCGGCTGGGTTCAGCGCTGCGACGCATGGAGAGTTCAAGCCGCATATTACGCTGGCGCGCGAGGCGCAAGAGGCGCCCGCCGGATTCAGCGCGGCGCCGGCAGTGTGGAATGTTGCGGGGCTCGCGTTGGTAGCGTCGATGCCGGATGGGCGTTACGTGCCGCTTGCGCAAAACCGGTAAACCAGTGTCCGGCACAAGTGCCTGACACTGGCACGCGGCGGCCGCAGGCAAGTGTCAGACACTTGTGTCTGACTCTGGGTTACCGGTTTCAGCCTGCTCAGCCAACTTCCGCAACAGATGCCCCGCCGCCACCATGCCAAAAGTGGCCGTCACCACCATCGCCGAGCCAAAGCCCGCGCAGTTGATGCCGGTCAGGCCTGGCTTGGCCGCAGCCTTCTCGTCGCCATCGACTGTACAAGCCTCGCCCGTTTCCGGAAACTTGAGCGGCTCCATCGAAAACACCGCATCCACCCCCAGCTTGTTTTTCGAATTGGGCGGATAGTTGAACTGGCTGCGCAAACGCCGCCGCACCTTCTTCAGCAAAGGTTCCTGCTCAGTCTTCGACAAATCACGCACCTCGATGCGGGTCGGATCAGTCTGCCCGCCTGCGCTGCCGATCACAATCAACGGAATCTGCTTGCTGCGGCAGTAATGAATCAGCGCCGTCTTCGACTTGGCCGAATCGATCGCATCCACCACATAGTCGAACCGGTGCGCGCCCACCATCTCATCCAGGTTATCCGGCGTGATGAAATCCTCCACCTGTACCACTTCGCAGAACGGATTGATCTGGGCAATGCGCTCGGCCAGCGCGGAAATCTTAGCCATGCCAATGGTGCCGGACAGCGCCTGGATCTGGCGGTTGATATTCGACTCGGCAACGTTGTCGAGGTCGATAAGGGTCAGCTTGCCGATGGCCGAGCGCGCCAGCGCTTCCACAATCCATGAGCCGACACCACCCACGCCGATCACGCAGACATGTGCCCCACGGAAACGTGCGAGGGCTTTTTCGCCATACAAGCGGGCAATGCCGCCAAAACGGCGGTCAAAATCGATATCTTCCAGAACTGGATCAACTATTTGCGGGGAATTCATCCCGTCATTTTACCGGAGCCGGGCTACAATGTTTTCTCTTGCCAAGTACACCAGACCCGCACATGAGCAATTCCCTGATCGATACCGCGCCAGGCTATGACCAGCCGGTCGCCGTCCTGAAACACTGCCACGACAAAATCCGCAAGCAATTACAAACCTTGCAAAACCTGCTGGGCCACCTGCCGCAGCACGGCGCCGATGCTGCCGCCCAGCAAGCGGCGCAGGCCGTGCAGAAGTACTTCAACAAGGCAGCGCACCTGCACCATGCCGACGAGGAAAACGACCTGTTTCCCCTGCTCACCGCAGCCGCCCAAGGCGAGGACGCCGCCTTGCTGGCCAGGCTGGGACCGCAAATTCTGGCGCAGCATAAGCAGATGGATCTCGACTGGGCTATACTCGATTCGCAACTTGATAAGATTGCCAACGGTTCCAGCGCAGCCTTGAATGCTGCCGACGTAGAACGCTTCGTGCAAGCCTACACATCGCATATGGAAACCGAAGAGGCGCACATCGCGCCCATGGCTAAACGGATATTGAGTCCCGCCCAGATGACCATCCTGGGCGAGGCCATGCAGCAGCGCCGCGGCATCCTGCCGGCGGCCATTGCCGGCGGAATCGCCCTGGCCGACCTGCGCATGGATTATGGCCGCGCCAGCCTGTCGGAAGCCGACACCCTGGCCGACCCGATTGCGCAGTTTGCCAAGTGGTTCAATGAAGCCATGAAGGCGCAGGTGAACGAGCCCAACGCGATGAGCGTGGCCACGGTCGGCAGCAATGGCCGGCCCAGTTCGCGCATCGTGCTGATCAAGCAGTACGACGAGCGCGGCTTCACCTGGTACACCAATTACGAGAGCCAGAAAGGCCAGCAACTCGCGGAAAACCCGCACGCGGCAATCCTGTTCTTCTGGCCCGAGCTCGAGCGCCAGGTCAGGATCGAAGGCCGGGTCGAGAAGACTTCCGCCGAAGAGAGCGACAAGTATTTCTACAGCCGCCCGGTGAAGAGCCAGCTGGCGGCGATTGCTTCGCAGCAAAGCCGGCCGGTTGCCAGCCGCGCAGCAATGGAAGAGCGTTACGCCGCCGTCGAGGCGGCCAGCGGCGAGCAGCCGCAACGGCCCGAGCACTGGGGCGGATACCGCCTGGTGCCGGACCGCGTAGAGTTCTGGCAAGGGCGCGCTTCGCGCTTCCACGACAGGATAATCTATGACTTGCAGGACGGTAGCTGGCACAAGGAGCGCATCCAGCCCTGACCGTCCTCTCACAGGGAAGGGGCAGGCGCATGTTTGTTCAGAACCGCATCAATAGCTGGATCAGCAGCATTGCCCCGCAAGTCGCCCTGCCCCTGAGGATAGAGCTGTGGAATGGCCGCAGCTTCGACTTCTCGCAGGAAGCGCCGCGCGTGACGATCCGCGTTCCCAGCCCGTCCGCGGCGCGCTACCTGCTCAAGCCCTCGCTCTCCAGCCTGGGCACGGCTTATGTTGAAGGCGCCATCGAGGTGACCGGGCGCGCGGTCGACATGATCAAGGTGGTCAATGCCCTGGCGCGCAGCTCGCTCAAGGAAACCGGCAGCCTGGCCCGCATCACGCGCACCTTCCGCCACAACCGCAAGGAAGATGCGGAAGCAATCCGCTACCACTACGACGTATCCAACGAGTTCTACCAGCAGTTCCTCGACCCGAACATGGTGTATTCCTGCGCCTATTTCGAAAACGGCGACGAAGACCTGGCGACTGCGCAGATCAAGAAGATCGACCATATCCTGGCCAAGCTCAAGCTGCAGCGGGGACAGACGCTGCTCGATATCGGCTGCGGCTGGGGGGCGCTGGTGATCCGTGCCGCGCAGAAGTACGGCACGCGCTGCGTCGGCATCACGCTGAGCGAGAACCAGTACGCGCTGGCGCAGGAGCGCGTGCGCGCTGCCGGCCTTTCCGGCCTCATTGAGATTCGCCTGCAGGATTACCGCGATGTGCGAGGCAGCTTCGACCGCATCACCAGCGTGGGCATGTTTGAGCATGTGGGTGTCAAGCACCTTGTGGAATACTTCGGAATTATCAACAAGCTGCTGGCCGACGACGGCCTGGTAATGAATCACGGGATCACCTCGACCGATCCGGATAACGGCGAAACGCCGTATGGCGGCGGCGAGTTCATTGAAAAGTATGTCTTCCCGCACGGCGAACTGGCCCACATCGGCCAAGTGCTGCGTGCCATGCAGGAGGGACAGCTCGAAGCCTACGATGTGGAAAACCTGCGCCGCCACTACGCCCGCACCTGTGCCATCTGGGCCGAGAATTTCGAGGACCATGAAGAGAAGGTGCGCGAGCTGGCGGGCGACAAACGTTTCCGCATCTGGCACGTCTACCTCGCCGGCTGCGCCTATGCCTTCGACCAGGACTGGATCAGTCTTTACCAGATCGTGTGCGGCAAAGCGGGACGGCATCCTTCTTCACTGCCATGGTCGCGCAAATACATGTATGTCCAGGACTGAACACTTTGAAGGCGGCTGCCTGTGCGGCGCCATCCGCTACCGCGCGACGTCGCAACCGCTGCGCGCGGTCATCTGCCATTGCGAGATGTGCCGCAAGCATTCAGGCGCTCCAGCACTTGCGTTCGTCCATTTCGCGAAGGCATCCTTCGCATGGCTGCGCGCGGAGCCGGCCTGGTATCGCTCCTCTCCTTTCGCAGAGCGTGGTTTCTGCCCGATTTGCGGCAGTACCCTCGGCATGCGTGAGGAAGTCCTGGCTGACCGCGTACAGGTATGTGCTGGCAGCCTTGATCAACCCGGGCGCGTCGAAATCCAGGATCATGTCTGGACGTCTTCGCAAGTTCCCTGGTTCGAAATCCATGACAAGCTTCCCCGCTTTGCGGAGAGCAGTTCGGCGGTGCCATCCAAAGCGAAAGAGCAATAGCATTTACACTATCGATTTCATAACAACAATCAATTAGATCAATCGCAACCCTTGCTTTAGCCTAAGGTTTCCCCGACAACAATGACAAGGAGAAACCGTGATGAGCAATCGCAATCTCGCCCTGCTGGCCGTGCTGGCAGGCCTTCTTCCGCTTTTTGAACCGCAGCTCGCCTATGCCGCCGACAAGGTAGCCGGCGGGCAGAACTGGTGGCCCGAGAAACTGGACCTGCAACCCCTACGCCAGCATTCCTCAGAATCCAACCCCTACGGCGCCAGCTTCAACTACGCCAAAGAATTCCAAAGCCTCGACCTGAAGGCAGTCAAGAAAGACATCAACGCCCTCCTCACCAGCTCCCAGCCCTGGTGGCCTGCAGACTTCGGCAACTACGGTCCCTTCTTCATCCGCATGGCATGGCACAGCGCCGGCACATACCGCGTCGGCGACGGTCGCGGCGGTGCAGCCAGCGGGCAGCAGCGATTCGAACCTCTGAACAGCTGGCCCGACAACGTCAGCCTCGACAAGGCCCGCCGCTTGCTGTGGCCGGTCAAACAAAAATACGGCCGCAAGATTTCCTGGGCCGACCTGATGGTCCTGGCCGGCAATGTGGCGATGGAAAACATGGGCTTCAAGACCATCGGCTTCGCCGGCGGACGCACCGATGCCTGGGAAGCCGACAAGGTGTTCTGGGGCGCCGAGAACAAGTGGCTTGGCGCCGACCGTTTCAGCGGCAAGCGCGAATTGAAAGGCGCGCTTGCCGCCACGCAAATGGGCCTGATCTATGTGAATCCTGAAGGCCCGGAAGGCAAGCCTGATCCCATCGCCGCCGCAGCCGATATCCGCCAGGCCTTCGGCCGCATGGCCATGGACGATGAGGAGATCGTCGCCTTGATCGCCGGCGGCCACACCTTCGGCAAGGCGCACGGTGCCCATAAGCCCGAAGAATGCGTAGGTGCCGATCCCGCCAGCGCCGCGCTGGAGCAGCAAGGGCTGGGCTGGCAGAACAAGTGCGGCAAGGGAAATGCCGAAGACTCGGTGACCAGCGGCCTGGAAGGATCCTGGACTTCCAACCCGATCGCTTTCACCACGCAATACCTGGACAACCTGTTCGCCTTCGACTGGGTACAGAGCAAGAGCCCTGCCGGCGCCACGCAATGGGTGCCCAGCACGCCGGATGCGGCGAACCTGGTGCCTGACGCGCACATTGCCGGTAAGCGCCATGCCCCGATCATGTTCACCACCGACCTGTCCTTGAAAGAGGACCCCGAGTTCAGGAAGATCGCCAAACGCTTCCAGCAAGATCCGAAGTTGTTTGCCGATGCCTTCGCCCGCGCGTGGTTCAAGCTGACCCACCGCGACATGGGTCCAAGCGCCCGCTACATCGGGGCCGACGTACCGAAACAGACCTTCCTGTGGCAGGACCCGATCCCCGCCCCTGGTCACGCCGCCATCAATAGCCAGGATGCGGCCCAACTGAAGCACAAAATCCTGGCCTCCGGACTTAGCACGCAGGAACTGGTCAAGACGGCGTGGGCCGCAGCTGCCAGCTACCGTGCCAGCGATAAGCGCGGTGGCATCAACGGCGCCCGCATCCGCCTCGCGCCACAGAAGGATTGGGCGGTGAACGAACCGGAGCAACTGGCCAAGGTACTGGCCAAGCTCGAATCCATCCAGGGCGATTTCAATAAGGCCCAGAAAGGTGGCAAGAAAGTCTCGCTGGCCGACCTGATCGTCCTTGGGGGCAACGCGGCTATCGAGAAGGCGGCGAAGGCTGGCGGCCATGCAGTGCAAATGCCTTTCAAACCGGGCCGCGCGGATGTGTCCCAGGCGCAGACCGATGTGAAGTCCTTCGCAGTGCTGGAGTCGAAAGCCGATGGCTTCCGCAACTACTACGACAGCGACAGCAAGTCGTCGCCTGCCGAAGCACTGGTTGAAAAAGCCAGCCTGCTCAACCTGACCGTGCCTGAAATGACGGTGCTGGTTGGCGGCCTGCGCGCCCTGGATGCCAACCATGCCCATTCGGCCAACGGCGTGCTGACCAGCAAACCAGGTACCCTGAGCAACGACTTCTTCGTCAACCTGCTGACCATGGACACCAAGTGGAGCAAGGCGCCAGGAACAGAAGGCCTGTACGAGGGACGTGACCGGGCCAGTGGAGACCTGAAATGGAAGGCAACGCCGGTGGATCTGGTCTTCGGTTCGAACTCCGAACTGCGCGCCGTGGCTGAAGTCTATGCCGCCAACGATAGTCGTGATAAATTCGTCAAGGACTTCGTGGCCGCCTGGAACAAGGTCATGAACCTGGACCGCTTCGACTAAGAACCAGGGGCCCTAGGGCCCCTTATCACTTTCAGGAAAGCCTGTGCTCGAAAAGAAGAACCTCTCCAGCATCCTCAGCCAGCTCACGCATTTGCCGAACCGCACGCCGGAGATGGCTTTCGATGGCGTAGCTGACCAGGCTTTCGCCGACGTCGCGGCTTTTCGCGATGGCGGCATTTCGGTTGGCTATTATTCCGGCAGCAGCGAATGGGAACGCCATCCTTGAACTCCCCGACACCTGATTTGCAAGACGTTCGCATCCTCCCGCTGTCGATTGCGCATGCCGCGCAATATCGCGACCTGATGTTGCACGCCTTCGAACACGAACCGGACGCATTCACCTCGACGCCCGAAGAACGCGCGGCCCTGCCGTTCTCGTGGTGGGAGCAGCGCGTCGACGATCCACAGCAAAACAGTATCGTGTTCGGCGCCATCGCTGGCGGGAAGCTGGTCGGCACCGTGGGCCTGGAATTCTCAGTCAGGTGCAAGACCAGGCATAAGGCGCATTTGATCGGCATGTACACGCTGGCCGGATGGCGCGGAAAAGGAATTGGCAGGAAATTGCTTGGCGCCGCACTCGCCTGCGCCCGATGCAGGCCGGGAGTCGAAGTCATCACGTTGACGGCTACCGAGAATAACCAGCCAGCAATTGGCGTCTACCAGGCTGCAGGCTTTCGCAGCTTCGGGGTTGAACCAATGGCGATGCGGACCAGCGATGGCTACAAGGCCAAGGTCCACATGTGGCTGCATCTGAATGATGAAAGAGTGAGGTGAGATGCGGGCCCCGGCCCGTCACCAGCCGGAGCCCGCACGTGACGATCTTTAATTGATAGTGAAGTTGGCGTTTGAAACATCAAAGAACACATTACCGATCGCTTCAACCTTGACTCGCGCAGCCGTTGTCGCAAGAGCAGGCAACGTCACCGCCTTGCTGCCGTTATTTGGCGTACTGGCCGCCAGCACGTAAGGGAAAGTCAGGCCACCGTCCGTCGACAGGCTGATCTTCACATTGGCCGTATTCACCGGTGACGCAGCAGTATTCGCGACGTTCCACGTCACGTTCATTTGCGAACCGCGCGCCACCGCGACCGCGGTATTCGGCGCCGTCACCAGGAACGGTCCCGCTCCCGTCGCCAGCACCAGTGCCGTCGCTGCGCTGCCGACGCCGCCATGGCCATCGCGTGCCGTCAGGCGGAAGTTCAGGGTCGCCGGCCGCGCATTGACCTTGCTATAGCCGGTGTAGTTGGCCGTCGGCAGGAACTCCGAATAGCAGGCGATATTGGCAGCGGTCGGTGGCGATGCCGCAGCCGGGCAGGCCCCGGTCTCGGCGTTAGTGTTATTGGCCAGGATCTGCGCCATATCTGGGAAAACCCGGGTAGGGTCCGTGCTCACGATGTTCTCGCCAGGCGAACCATAAAGTAAAGCATCGCTATCGCTGACCACCGCCTGCACGCCAAACTGCCGGAACAGCGGCCCATTCGCCTTGCTATTGCTCATCAGGGCAGTGCCGCCGGTGCCGGCGCGGTCGTTCTGCTCCCACATATACGTCATCTGCTCGCCCTCCGCGTTGCTTGCGCTGCCGGTCAGTGCGAACGGCGTGCGCACGGGGATAGTGTAAGTTGGCACCACGCTGACCACTGGCGTGCTGTTTCCCGTCTGCGTGACTACGCCGCGCTTCCTGGTCGGTCCGCCAGCCACAATCTCGTTCACGTGGCCGCTGCAACCGCCACTGCAACTCCCCATTTGCAGTACCCCGGCCGTCACGCCGGCCAGCGAGCCGCCAAAGGTGACTGTGAAGCCAGCGTCGCTGACAGCGCTCACGGTGACACTGGCAGTCGATGGCCAACCGGGAATAGACTGGATTGCCGACTTGATTCCTGTAGTCGTGTAATTGGTGCCGCGGACGATCGGCGCCGAGGTGCTGCCGTTGTACGACAGAGTGAACTGCTGGCCATTGGTCGTGAAGCCGCGCAGTACGCCCATCTGCACCGAAGTCAGATTGGATTCAGTGCCCGCGGTATAGGCGGTGATTTCGTCGAAGCTGCGCTGCGACCAGTACGCGTCGCTGTGCGTCTGCAGGTTATCCGTGCCGCAGATGCCGGCATAGGCCATGATGGATGAACCGCTGCCCGGCTCCACGGAAGTCGTTGCGCTGCGGTTGCCGCCCGCGCAGCTTCCGGTGGTGCCGTTGAAGGTGTGGTTTCCAGCGAACTGGTGTCCCATTTCATGCGCCACATAATCCACCGCGTAGAAGTCGCCGACCGGAGTCGGAATGCCTGTGCATCCCTGCGCCTTGTAGCTGCCGCCGACCACACCCAGGCTGGCGATACCGCCGCCATTCAGGCCAAGGGCGATATGGCCGACATCGAAATTGCCCGCTCCCGCGAGCAGGCCAACGACAGTACGGTTGCGGGTCAGCGTGGAACCGCTGCAACCGGAAGCCTGGGCCGGCGTGAAGCAGGCCATGGCCCCGCACGGCCCGTTGGCGCCAGTCATCTGCGCGTCGGTGTCGAGGTTCAGCGCGTCAGTGTTGTTGATCAGGACTAAGCGGATCGACGTCTCATCTTCATAGACTTGCGTCACGCGGTTGATCAGGCTGACCTTAGCCGCCGTCACATTCGCGCTACCGCCGAAGTAATTGGCGTAGGAAGGATCGGTGAGCAAGGCCAGGCGATAGGTGCGGAGTTGCGAGCCGGTCGCCGCAGCGGCGTTGATCCCTTCCGGCACCACATGGTAGGAGCTGCTGGTCGCGCTCGAACCATCGGAGGCGGTTACCGCATAGGCGCCCACACCGCGCGTCGGATCCGCAGCAAAGGTTGCGCTTATTACCCCGTCTTTATCGGCCGACGCCACCATGCTGTGAACGGGGCCGAAATCCGAACCTTCGTTGCGTACCGTGAGGGTAACCGAGGCGCCAGGTGCGAAGCCGGCGCCGCGTACTTCCACCTCATCGCCGGCGTGGACAAAACTGCGCGTGAGGATCACCTGCGGTGCCTTGATTTCACCTTCCTTGAAAGGGCCGTGGCGGTTCGAAAGGTCGCGCGCGTTATAGCTGGTGTAGACGCTGTCATCCAGATGATGCGCCGGGTCCACGTACCAAGCCCCATTCGGCGAACGTACCGATGCGCGCAAGCCAAGCGGGGAAATGTCCATGCGCAGGGTCGCGGAAGGATCGTCGATACCCCGTCCGGCGTAGGTCCTGATCTCCGGATGCTTTGCTGCGAGTTCCGGCTCCATCACCGGCGAATCCACGACACGGAAGCGCTGGTAGCCGCCCTGTGGATGCGGCAGCGAGATGACCACGTCGCTTTGTTTTGCCGATTGCGCGCGCTCATGCGGTGCCCGCGCAAGCAGCTGCGCCAGGCCGGCGCGGTCCAGCGTCGCGGCATGATAGCGGCGCGGCAGCGCAGCAGCATTGGCGCTCTTGCCATGCACGCGCTGTACGTCGGCCTCGCCGGCATCGCGCCAGAAGGCACCGCTCGCCTGTACCGGGATGTGCCGCTTGCTTGAATTTTCTGCTGCCAGTGTGTTCACCGCACCGAGGATCAGTGCACTCGCGAGCGCGAGCTTCAGGGGGGTATGCGTAGTCATTCCGTGCCTTTTTAATTGGAAGGTTGTTGAAGGTCGAAACTGTGCAACTACTGCAATGGAGGAGTATTTCGGAATTGATGAGTTGCCTCAAGCGATGTTCGATTGGCGCGTCGCCAGAAGCCGACAGAGGCGTGCACAAGCGGCGTGCTACCATTTGCAAGAACGTTAACTAGCAACCTTTTGAAATAGCATGTTCTGGAACCGCAACAAGACATCCAAGGCTACTCCCGTCGATCCCCGGGATCATCACTACGTCTTCGCTCACATCCTGGTGAAAGAAGTTTGTGCGCAAGATCCGCTGCGGTTCTTTGCCTTGGTCGCATCGCCCGAGCAGAAAGACTTCGTGGCCTGGCTTTGGGAGATGACCGCCAAGCAGGTCGGACGTCCAATCACCGAATTCGACCCGGGCCAACTGGAAGTCAGTACCTTTCGCGTTAAGGATGCGCCGGCAATACTCCTGAAGATGCCCGATCCGATCGCGGCGGCCGAGGCGCACATGGTCGGAGTCATCCTCACAGACTTCCCCAAAGATGCAGCCGCTGAAAGCAAAGGAAGCTTCCGCTATTTCACCCTTGAGCACGGAGTGAACCTGGACGGCACGATCGGGACAGTCCTTTGCGAGTGGGATGATGAGGAACACAAAAATTTTGGCGATGGTCCGCCACCAACCGTCGAAGCCTTCGCCGGTGCGATTGAAGCGAGGCTTTAATCCTTGAACGAGATCTACATCAGTACAGACGTCGAAACGGACGGACCGATTCCCGGGCCGCACTCGATGCTCAGCTTCGGCTCCGCTGCATACACTGCGGATAAGAAGCTGATTTCAACCTTCTCGGCGAACCTTGAAACATTGGAGGGCGCGGCCCCACACCCGAAGACTGCCGAATGGTGGGCGACGCAACCGCAAGCATGGGCCGCCTGCAGAACGGACCTGCAGGCGCCAGCGGCGGCGATGCATGCCTACGTGAATTGGATCAAAGGACTCAAGGGCAAGCCGGTGTTTGTCGCATATCCAGCTGGCTTCGACTTCCTGTTCATTTACTGGTACCTCATGCGGTTCGTTGGCGAAAGCCCGTTCAGCCATTCGGCGCTGGACATGAAAACCTATGCGATGGCCGTCCTCAAGACCGGCTATCGGGACAGCACAAAGCGCAACATGCCGAAGGAATGGTTCGACAAGCTACCGCACACGCACGTGGCATTGGATGACGCGATCGAACAAGGGGCGCTCTTCTGCAATATGTTGAAGTTCAATCAGCACTTCCCTCATTGAGGTACTTCTATGACCGATGTCGTCTCTCCGAAGCAGATTGCAGCTGGCCTTACCGAGCACTGGTCGCCGCGCGTGGTGGCAGAATTTGAAGATTCGTTCGTCAAAGTAGCCAAGGTCCAGGGTTCGCTCGCATGGCACAGCCATGATAACGAGGACGAGCTCTTTTATATTCTCAAAGGCTCATTAACCATTGAGATGGAAGACAGAACGGTCGTGCTTCATGAAGGCGAGACTTTTGTAGTTCCCAAAGGCGTCAGGCACAATCCGGTCGCCGTTGAAGAGTGCCATCTCATGCTAATCGAACGCAAGTCGACACTGCATACCGGCACCGAAATGACAGCCAAAACGCGCAGCCTTGCAGAACAGCTGCGCCCCGTATAGCCACGATTCCGGCCCGGCCCGATATTTCGTGCGCTGACTTTCAGCTGATTTGCGGGTGTCAGGTTGCGTCGAACGCCTGACAACAGGTGGCGAGTCTTCCACATCCTAGCAGTTCACTTAATTGCACCTTTCGTACATCACGTCCGACCTCAATACATATTTGGTCCCCGCAGTAATCTCCGCGCCCTGGTGCGACTGGTTATGAGGGAAAACCAGCAGCATTCCTTCTCGTGGATGCACGGTCTCCCACCTGAACTGGGTGTCGCCGCCCTCGAAGCCGGCATTCAGGTAGATCAGGAAAGTCAGCAGGCTTACCTCGTCCGGCGACTTCTCGAACGAGCCGTCCTTGTGCCATTTGAAGTACTCGCCCCGGCCGTAGCGATAGAAGCGAAAGCGCTCGTTCAGGCCGTGCAGGCGCCATTCGCCAATGAACGCCGGCAGCAGCGGTGCCGCGCGCGCAAACAGCAGTTCTGCCAGGCATGGGTCGTCGAAGATCACCCGGTCGTTGTTGCGAATATCCTCGCGGCGCACTGAACCCGTGCGCAAGTTCACCTCAGACGGTTGATAGCCCATCTGCTCACCCATTTCGACGTAGTGGCGGCATTCGTCTTCGTTGAGGAACTGGTCCACCGTGAAAATGCCAAGTCCAAGTTGTTCCGCATGCATGATGTCGCCTTCGCCTTATGTTAGTGCACATAGTACACTAACTTAGTTATGTTTTGCACTAAGTTATTTTTATTTATCACTAAGGCGGGTAGAATGGCTGCTTAACAGAAGAGGACTCCCATGAGCGGCGGCGAAACAGAACAGGAATTCCTGCGGAAGTACAACATCCACGACTTTGACGTTCCGCTCACCAGCGTCGATCTCGTCATCTTCACCATTCGCGAGCAGGCCCTGCATGTGCTGCTGGTGCGGCGCGGCGAACATCCGCACAAAGGACGGTGGGCGCTGCCCGGCGGTTTCGTCGACGTTCATCGCGACAAGGATCTGGATGCGACGGCTTTGCGCAAGCTGCGCGAAAAAACCGGCGTTGAGGCGCCCTACCTGGAGCAATTGCAAGGCTTCGGCAGCGCCACCCGCGACCCGCGCGGCTGGTCTGCGACCTTTGCCTACTTTGCCCTGATCGGTTCGGACGGCGTGGAGTTGCGCCACGGCTCCGGCAGTGACGCAGCCAGCTGGCATCCGGTGGAAGGCCTGACTGCAAAGGATGCGCTGGCTTTTGACCATTCAACGATTCTCGACGTGGCCTTGCAGCGCTTACGAAACAAGGTTGAATACACCTCGATACCCGTGCATTTGCTGGCGGCTGAGTTTACCCTCTCCGATCTGCAGCGCGTGTATGAAACCATCCTCGGACGTGCGGTGGAAAAGAGCGCTTTCCGGAAGCGGATCAAGGAAGGCGACTTTCTCGAGGAGATTCCGGGTAAGCAGCGCCACGGCAGCAATCGCCCGGCGCAGTTATACCGGCTGCGCGCCGGCCATCCGACTGTGTACTTCAACCGCGTGATGGGCGCGGGCGGCTAACTACGCATGAATCCTGTTCTCTCACTATTTGTCGATAAAGAACCTATTGCACCGTGCCGCTTTTCGGTGCCAGAGATGAGCTTGAGCTCTGCGCGGACAAGGATGGTTCGGCACAACTTCTTGTTCGTGATTGGTAAAAACGAAGTGATCGAGTTCCTGGAGCCAGCATATGCCGCTTGGGTTGAAGAGTCGAAACGAGATGATGAAATCTGCGGAGGCCCACAGGATGATCTTGCCCTTGCCGGTTACCCTGAATTGGCGCGCGTAGTTGAAATCCCGCCTCTTCTGGAACTTGTCGTGGGAGGCTATCTACTGCGCGACCTGCTTGGGACGCTGACTTGGGACGGTAGCAGCCAAATTGAGTTTTGGTTTGACCAGGTCTCCGAATGCCAGGCCGACGATGAGCTGGTTCGGATTTCCGGCAACTGTTACAGCAAAATGAGAACGAAAAATGGATGATAACCATACACTTGAGCAAGACTGGCCGGCAGATGCCGATGGCGATGTGTTTCGACGAATGCATGCTGATGGCTTCGATTTTGCGACGCCAGCCAGCATCGACTTCAACGTCGACTTTGATGATTGGCCACCTTCCGGCGAACTGATTTCAGCATTAGCCCAACGCTACGCACAAGTCGAAGTTCACGAGCCGGACGAATATCGTGGATACGTTTCATTCGTGGTCACGGCAAAAGTGAGTTACGAACTCGTGATGTCCGTCCAGCGCTCGGTTTCCGAACTGGCGGCGCCGTACGGCGGCGTTTGCGAATCCTGGGGAGTAATGCAGTAACCATGGCTACACTAGAACGAGCAATTGAAATCGCTGCTGCGGCTCATGCAGGCCAAGTTGACAAGGCTGGGCAGCCTTACATCCTTCATCCCTTGCGCGTGATGCTTCGCGTCTCAAGCGACTACGAGCGCATGGCAGCGGTGCTGCATGACGTGGTTGAAGACACCCCCATCACGCTGGCGCAGTTAAGCAAGTCGGGCTTTCCGGCCGAAGTCCTCGCCGCCATCGAGGCGCTCACCAAGCGTCCAGGGGAAACCCGGCTGCAGGCTGCGGCGCGCGCTGCATCGAATCCGATTGCGCGCGTCGTCAAGCTTGCGGACAATGCAGAAAATATGGACCTTAGCCGCATCGCCAATCCAACGGAGAAGGACCTTGCGCGCCTCGATGAATATAAACAGGTTCGCGCGCTCTTGCTTGCATCGGAGTCAAATTGACACGCATTCTCGACATCGTGCTGGCACTGGGCCTGGGGGCGGCGCTGCTTACGGCAGTTTTCATCTTTGGTGATCCCGCTTATCTGGGGCCCTGGTATTACGTGCTTGCCTGGTGCGCACTGGTTGGCCTGGTCCAGATCACCAAGGCACCACCTTTATCTACGCTGGGCGCCGCAACTGCGTTGACCGCGACTTTCCTCGGCTATTGGGCTTGGCAGGCCTCGCTGTCCCGGCCGGAGGGCTTGCTGGGTCTCGGCCATCTGTTCTCGCTGCCCGGCCTTGCCGTGGCAGCGGTCGTCGCGGCCTTGTATGCACGACGCATTGGCCTCAGGCCCGCGACTGCTTTCGCGATGACCTTCGTTGCGTGTTGCGCCGGCTTTGGCGCTGCGCAGCTGGTAGTCTGCCGGACCGCCTTGTATTGCGGTCCGATTTCCGGGATGTGATTCCATCGTTGAAGGAGCAAGCGCCATGGTGACAACTGTTGGACCATTCAATGCTCTTGAAACCTACTTGCACCTGGGGCCTGGGGGAAGTTCGGTCCCACTCGAAGTCAACGAATCGTTCTGGCAAAAGCTGACTTCCGGTGGTTTCGCCCACCTCGGCCCAGGGCGGCTGGTATCGACTTACGACTTCAGCGAAGACTGGACCAGCTGGGAACAGCACCCTGCCGGCGAGGAAGTCGTCGTGCTGATCGCAGGCGCGCTCGAATTCGTGCTGGAAACGAGCGACGGCGAGCGCACGCTCACGCTGGACCAGCCCGGCCAATTCCTGCTCGTCCCGCGCGGCACCTGGCACACGGCAAACGTCGCGCGAAGCGCCAAGGTGCTGTTCATTACGCCCGGCGAAGGTACCGGCCATCGGCCAAGGGATTAAGATGCAAGGAAAAGCGGAAGCGCTGAAGCCTATCCTTTCTCTGATCAGCAAATCGGAAAAGGCGCAGCAGAAGGTGGCGGCAGGGACATGGCAGCACGCCATGCTCGGTGCCAACCTCAAGGCCTTGCAAATCGCGTCCGCCTTGATGGATGAGGATCAGGATGCCCTCGCCCGGTTCGCGCCAGGCGAACTGAAAGCCGCCCGGCAAAGCCTTGCATCAATGATCGGGAAAACGGCACAAGCTCAAACCAGGTTCGCAGCGGGAACGGCGCAACACTCGCTCCTGACGAACAGGCTCAGCGCCTTGCGCAGGGCTGAATCCGCCGTCAGCGAAGCGTGCGCCCACGAGATTATTTGAGCTTTTCAGCGTACATCTTGCGGAACTTGGACACCTTGGGCGCTACCACGAAGGCGCAATAGCCTTGCAGCGGATGCTGGGCGAAATAGTTCTGGTGGTAGTCCTCGGCCTTGTAGAACGGCGCCGCCGGCGCCAGTTCGGTGACGATCGGGGCATCCCAGACGTGGGCCATCTCGGCGATGACCTGTCGCGCCGTGGCCTCCTGTTCGGCGTCCTGGTAGAAGATCACCGAGCGATACTGGGTGCCGACGTCATTGCCCTGGCGGTTCAGGGTAGTTGGGTCGTGAATCGTGAAGAAGATGACCAGCAGGTCGCGGTAGCTGATCTGGGACGGGTCAAATTCCATCCGCACCACCTCGGCGTGGCCGGTTTCGCCGGTACACACCTGTTCATACGTGGGATGCGGCTGCGCGCCGCCCATGTAGCCGGATTCGACCTTGGTGACACCTTTCGCCTCCAGGTACACCGCTTCGGTGCACCAAAAGCATCCACCGCCCAGGATTGCTACTTCAGCCATATCGCCCTCCTCACGTACCGGAAGTATTACTGTAGCGCAAATCGGCGCGCACTGCTCGAAAAGTGCCGCCTTAGCTAAAATCCCCGTCGCTTTCGCCAAAGGTTAGACTATCGTTCTTTGGCATAATCTCTTTGAAACAAACAGGTCCCGCATGAATACCAGCTCCCCACGCGCCTCCTCGCGCGAGTTCGACAGTGTGCATTTTCGCCAGGCACTGTCGCAATTTGCCACGGGTGTGACCGTGATTACCACGCGGCTCGCTGATGGCAGTTTCCGTGGCTTGACGGCCAGTTCCTTCAATTCCGTCTCGCTCGACCCGCCATTGGTGCTGTGGAGCCTGGGCACCGGCGCCAACAGCCTGCCCATTTTCAGCGGTAACTCGCACTATGTGATCAATGTGCTGGGCGCCGACCAGGCCCATTTGGCCAAGCTGTTTTCGACCCGTACCGAAGACCCGTTCGGCACGGTCGAATTCGAGTTGTCGCGCACCGGCCAGCCTATCCTGAAGGGCTGCACGGCGTGGTTTGAATGCCACAACCGTAGCCGCTACCCGGAGGGCGACCACGTGATTTTCGTGGGCGAGGTCGAGCATTGCGAGTTCGCGGGGAACGCGCCGCTGGTTTTCCACGGCGGAAAGTTCCGGGACCTGTCGAAATGATTGATTTTTTATAAACAAAGAGAGACAGGAAGCATATGAGCAAAGCCGCATTCCACTGGGACGATCCCCTGCTGCTGAACGACCAGCTTACCGACGACGAGCGCATGGTGCGCGACGCCGCCGCGGCTTACTGCCAGGACAAGCTGCAACCGCGCATCCTGGAAGCCTTCCGCCACGAGCAGATGGACACTTCCATCTTCCGCGAGATGGGCGAACTGGGCCTGCTGGGCCCGACCATTCCTGAACAGTACGGCGGCCCGGGCCTGAACTACGTGGCCTATGGCCTGATCGCACGCGAAGTGGAACGTGTCGATTCCGGCTACCGCTCGATGATGTCGGTGCAGTCCTCGCTGGTGATGGTGCCGATCTATGAGTTCGGTACCGAAGCACAGAAACAGAAGTACCTGCCAAAGCTGGCTACCGGCGAATGGATCGGCTGCTTCGGCCTGACCGAGCCTAACCACGGCTCCGACCCGGGCTCGATGATCACCCGCGCCAAGAAAGTGCCAGGCGGCTACTCCCTGACCGGCTCCAAGATGTGGATCACCAACTCGCCGGTAGCCGACGTGTTCGTCGTGTGGGCGAAGGATGACGAAGGCGCGATCCGCGGTTTCGTACTGGAAAAAGGCATGAAGGGCCTGAGCGCTCCTGCCATCCACGGCAAGTTCGGCCTGCGCGCTTCGATCACCGGCGAAATCGTGATGGACGAAGTGTTCTGCCCGGAAGAAAACGCCTTCCCGGACGTGCGTGGCCTGAAAGGCCCGTTCACCTGCCTGAACTCGGCCCGCTACGGTATCGCCTGGGGCGCGCTGGGTGCGGCGGAAGCCTGCTGGCACACCGCCCGCCAGTACACCCTGGACCGCCAGCAGTTCGGCCGTCCGCTGGCAGCGAACCAGCTGGTGCAGAAGAAACTGGCCGACATGCAGACCGAAATCACGCTCGGCCTGCAAGGCTGCCTGCGCCTGGGCCGCATGAAGGACGAAGGCACGGCCGCCGTCGAAATCACCTCGATCATGAAGCGCAACTCCTGCGGCAAGTCGCTGGACATTGCCCGCGTGGCGCGCGACATGCTGGGCGGTAACGGCATCTCCGACGAGTTCGGCATCATCCGCCACATGGTGAACCTGGAAGTGGTCAACACCTACGAAGGCACGCACGACATCCACGCCCTGATCCTGGGCCGTGCGATGACCGGCATCCAGGCCTTCCAATAAAAAAATGGGGTACGTCCCCATTTTTTTGTTGTTTGCGCTTACATTGGCTGGGTCAGGAAGTTGAGGTTTGTCGCTGCGGTGGTCTTCTCTTTCGCGGCGCCCTTCTTGCCGTCGGTTGAAAGCTTCTGCCAGCGGTCCACGAAATCCGACAGCGCGTTCATCAGCGCAACCTGCTTGTCCGCCTTGGCGATGATTTCGCCAAGTGCCTTGTGCAGGCGGCTCGATTCATCCACGATCTTCTGCGTCGGCGCTTCGGTCGACACCGGACCGAAACGGTGCATGAACGCTTCATGCGCCTGGCGGAAGCGCGCAATCATATTGGCCATGTCGAGGTAAGCCGCCGCGGCTGCGGCGCGTGCGCCATCGGTGCTGCCGGGATCGGAGGCTGCGTCTTCGAACTCGTTCTGCTTGGCTTTAAGGCGCCGCAGGGAATCGAAGTAGTCCAGCATGTATTGTTCGGTGAGGGATGCCATCTTGGTCTCCATTACTCATTGGCTTTCTTTTCTGCTTCTTCAATTTTCTTCTTGCCTTCTTCTACGCTGTCTTTCACAGCCTTGATGAAGGCCTTCAGTTCACTGCGCCGGATATCCCAGCCGAGCTCCTCCCCCATTGCCGCCAGCTTCGCCTGGACGGCCGAGGTGGCGGCGCGGGTATCCGGGATCGGCGCCAGCAAGGCGGCAACCGCGGCCTCGTTCCGGGCATTCGTGTCCGAGTACTCGGCCTGGCTTAACGCCAGGCCTTCGGTATTTGCGACCAGCTTGTCGATCAGGGTTGACGACAGCTTGTCGCCCGCGGCAACGCGCGCTTGCAGGTCGCGCTGCTTCTCGCGGTCGATGAAGGCGATGGCCTTGCGCTGGGCAAGCAAGGACTCGGCCCGTGCGTTCAGTGAGTTGCGTTCAACCCGCCTGAATTCCGTTAGCGAAGATTCGAGCTGGGCGACCAGGCCGACGCCATGGTGCGCCTGTTCCATGGCAGGCTTGGGTGTGGAGCATCCGCCCAGCGCCAGCGCGGCGCACATCAGGAGCATACGCATTATTGAACTCCCTTCGCGATAAACAGCAGTGCAATTGCGTTCACCAGGCTTGCGATGTCTTCCTTGCGCACGCCGGCTTCGCCATAGTCCGCGAGCTGATTGATGGTCGATGAGATCAGCACATTCCACTGCGCGATATTGCCTTCCGCATAGGTGATGGCGCGTTCATGGTCCAGTGCATTGCGCTGGATATCGGTCTTGTTCACCTCCGCAGCCAGGCGGCCGTTGGCGTCGAGATAGGAGGCCGCGCTCTTCCAGACCTTGGTCTTGTCTTCAAAGGCTTTGCCGCTGGCGGCTTTCGCCGTTTCGACCGGCGCCAGCGCCGCCCGTACCTGCATCGCGGCCATGTCTGCGCTCACCGACTGCAATGCTTGATGGCCATAGCTCAGCGAGCGTAGCTGCTCGAGTTGCCAGGTCATTTTGGACTCGAGCAATTGCAATTCCATCGCCTGCAATTGCGCGTCCTTGGCAGCGGCATCCGCCTTTGCCTGTTCGAGGTTGCGCAGCAGGAGTGCCGCGGCCAGCCGCGGCTTCTTCGCATCGGCCAGCGCCACGCGCGACTGGTCGAACCATTCCGCGAGGCTGGCCAGGGCAGCGCTGGTGGTGCTGCTTTCGCCGCTGCTGTCGACATTCCCGGCCAGGGAAGCCAAGGTCGCATCAAGTGCTTTCACCCTTTGCTCGGACACGAACTGGCGCGATACGGGGTCGGGCAGCTTCTCGAGCTTTGCCAGCGCATCGCCAAGTTCCCTGGCGATGGACTTCAGCTTGTCCTGCGCGCGCGTGGGGTCGGCGGACAGCTTTTCCAGTTCGCCGCTGTATTCCTTCGACAGTTTTGAAACCTGGTTGCGCGCCGCAAGGCTGGCTGCCTTGGCGCCGCTGATCGCGGCCCTGGCTTCGGCCACCGCCTTCTGGGTGACAGCCAGCGCACCGCCCTTGAATTCGAAACTGGCGCCGGCAGTCAGTCCGGTGCCCGAGCATTCGTCAACGGCAATCGTCCAGGCTGCACGCAGGTGTGCCGGTGCGCCGGCATGAATCTTCGCCCAATCTTCGTACGCCTGTTGCGACAAGACGCTGCAAGCGGGCATCTCGAATCCAGCGCGCGTGAACTCGATTTCCGCATCATGCAGGTTGCTCTTCGCCCTTTCCTCCTTCTTCAGGGCCGCGGCCCAGGCGAGCGCAACTTGCGGCGAACCGGCCAGCGCTTCCAGCTGCTTCCCGATCGGGTCCTTCAGTTGCGACGCAACCGTACCTTCAAACACCATGGCGCGGATCAGCGCATCGCGCCGGGCTTTCTGCAAGGCCTCCTCCGTCTTGAGCTGTTCAGCCAGCAGGGCGGCTTCACTCTTGCGCGCCACGCTGAGCTGGGCAGGGATATCGACAGCCTTCCAGGCATCCCTGGCTGCCGCGCCCTGCTTGTGCCGCGTTTCGCTATACATCGCGCAACCGGTAAGGCTGAATAATGCCGGCAGCAAGGCGGCAAAACATATCGTTCGAACTTGCAAGCTATTCCCCTCCATCTTCCCGTTTTTCTTTATGCTAGCATCGACGTCGCTCCATCCTTCAAAGGACCGACACCATGCCCCAGGATCACGTTCCAACTTTGTACGAATGGGTTGGCGGCACCGAAGCGCTGAACCGGCTGACCACCCGTTTCTACCAGCACGTCAAGGCCGATGCACTGCTCGGCCCCGTCTTTGCCCATATGGGCGACCATCATCCGGCACACGTCGCAGCCTTCCTCGGCGAAGTGCTGGGCGGGCCGACCGCCTATTCCGAAGCGCACGGCGGCCACGCCCACATGATCCGGCAGCACCTGAACCGCCACTTGTCACAGCAACAGCGCCGCCGCTGGGTGGCGCTGCTGCTGGAGAGCGCCGACGAACAGGCCATGCCGGACGATCCTGAATTCCGATCGGCCCTGGTGGGCTACCTGGAATGGGGCTCGCGGCTGGCCGTGATCAATTCCCAGCCTGGCGCCACGGTCGATGCAGACCAGCCGATGCCGACGTGGGGCTGGGGCGAGGTCAAGGGGCCGTATCAGCCATAGCCGGTTGGACGCGATACCGCTCGATAATAGTGCAAATTTTGCATCTCCGCACATCCGCCGGACGAAAAAAAGCCGCCTCACGGCGGCTTTGCGGCGTTAGCCTGGCTTAGAAGCGGTAGCCGACCGACAGGCTGACTGCCAGCGGATCGAGCTTGATGTCCAGCGTCTGGCCGGTGGAGAAATGGGCCCTGGTCTTGAGCTTGGTCTTGACCACGTTCAGGTCGGCGTAATAACGCTCGCCGAGCTTGGCAGTGGCGCCAATCAACAGGCTGCCCGCGTGCTTGGAGTCCAGCGAGTAGGTTGCCGGCTGACCACCAGTGTTCAGCACTGCGGTCAACTGGGCCGAACCGGTCTCCTTCTGGAAGTAGGCATAGGTGTAGCCAACGCCAATGTAAGGACGCACGGTTGCAGTCGGCTCGAACATGCGGTACTGCAGGAAGATGGTCGGCGGCAGCGCTTCCGCGGTACCGAGTTCGCCGGTGCCTTCGATCGAGCCGGCGCCGTACAGGGTGTGCTTGTACGGCACGCCCAGCATCAGTTCGGTGCTCACGTGGTCGGTGATCATGTAGCCGATGCTGAAGATCGGCTTGGTATCGGAACCGACTTCGGCCTTGATGCCTGGCTTGGACGGCGCGGTCACGTCGCCGGAAGTGACATCCGGCGAAATGCGGTTGACGCCGACTTTGCCCAGCCATTCACCTTTGGATTGCGCCGATGCGCCGGTTGCTGCACCCAGCGCGGCCACCACGGCCAGCAGCTTTACAGCGGTGTTGATACGTTGTGTCATTGTGTCTCCAGTGTCCTTTGATTACAGCCAGCCCTTGGTTACCATCTTTTCCGATACATAGCGTGCCAGCAGCAGGTGCAGGAACGGGGTCGGGTGCACCGTATCGGCATAGGAGTAGTGGCTGACGTCGCCGGCCTTCAGGTTGCTGGCGCTGCAGCCCAGCGAGTTGCCCAGGATGTTCTTGGCAGGAGTCAGGTCGCAAGCGGTGTCGGTGACGTTGGTCAGGCCGTATGGGCCGGGATTGGTCGCCTGGTCGTGGCTGACGCTGAAGGTGTCCACCAGCAGGATCTTGGCATCGCCCGACAGGCCGGCCGACAAGGTGTCGTTGAAAGCTTTGACCATGCCGTTGATCAGCGCGCGGGTGCTGGCCGATTGCGCCAGTCCGGACGGGGTGTTGGCGATGTCCGGCATATTGTTCACCACCACGAAATTGGCGCCGTTGGCCACGATCTGGGTCTTGACCAGTGCCACCAGCTCGGCACCGGCCTTGGCGATCTCCTGCACCAGGATCGGGGCTTGCGCGGCGGCGTAGTCGGCGCCGGCCTTGGCGCCGGCAGCGGCGGCATCGGCCTGCGCCTTGGCGACCATCGGCTCGTACACGCTGGCCGAGACCGCGGCAGTATTGCCGGCCGTGTAAGCAGCAGTCACAGCGGCCTGCACGATGCTGGCGCTGGTGCTGCCGGCACGTGCCGCTTCGGTGGCGATGGCCAGCGAGATCGATTGCACGGCGGTGGCCGGGTTGGTAGCGCCGGCTGCCAGTTGGCTGGCCAGGCTGGTCGCGAAGACGGTATTGCCGGCTGCAGTGCCAGCGGCGGTAGCGCCGGCCGACAGGTGCTCGAGGCTGATCAGCACATCGTTGTTGCCGCCCATGACGTAGACGATTTCATCGCCTTTGAATTTGCCGCCGACGGCTGCCAGGTGGTTCTTGACCTGGGTAACCAGCGGCACGGTCAGGGCGCCCAGCGGGCTGCCGGTGGCCTTGTGGCCAGGGCCGACCGGATTGGTCACGCGGGCGCCGCCCTGCGCATAGCTGTAGCAGCCTGCCTTGGTCTGCACCGGCACGCTGAAGCCTTTGGCGACATCGCCATCCAGTCCGGTCATTGCCGGGCATGGTGCCGGCAGTCCCACTTGCGCGGCCATCAGTTCGGTCCAGTTCTTGCCGGTCAGCGCCGGGTTCGAAGCGGTGCTATTGCCGTTGATGGTGAAGGTGCCGCCGCCGATCGCGGCGACGGTGCCGACCTTGTAGGTGCCCACGTCCGACAGGCTGTCGCCGAAGGAAACCTGGGAGGAATATTTGAGCTTGGGGGTCTGATCGCCTGGACGAGGATCGTTGCCGCCGCAACCGGCAATAACTGCCGCTGCCATGACCGTCATGGCAAGTTTGAAATGACGCATTGTGTCTCCAGAGGGATGGTTTTTATTGTGCTTTGCGAACGTACGTGCTATTCGCTGCCGAACTAATATGCCAGCTAGGACTTGCTCGTTACAAGTAGAAATTTGTAAAAACAACAGCCTTACACAATCAAGGGGGGCGACTGTAGCAGCCGCGCATCAGCATTGCAAGTTACGCCTGTTCCAGCCAGGGCGGACAGGCAAATTCCTGCTTCAGGAAATCGAGGAAACGCCGCGTGCGCTGGGGGCGCTGCCGGGTATTGGCCGGCAGCAGCGCGACGATGTCGGCTTCCGGCAGCGCATGGTCCGGCAACACCCGGCACAGGACTCCGCTGCGCAGCTCGCTCGCAACGTCCCATTCCGAGCGCAGCATGATGCCGTGGCCATCCAGCGCCCATTGCTTGATGACGCGGCCATCGTTGCAGGCCAGGACAGGCTCGATGCGCATGGTGCGGTACTGGCTGGCGCCCGGTGGCAGCAGTTTCCAGCGTGTGGCGTCTTCGTCATTCTCGCGCAGGGCGAGACAGGCGTGGCTGGTCAGTTCCGACAGGTCGCGCGGGCTGCCGTGACGCGCGAGATAGGATGGCGCCGCGCACAGGTAGCGGCGGTTTGGCGCCAGCACTTGCTGCCGCAGGCTGGAGTCACGCATCGCGCCGATGTGGATCACCACGTCCCAGCCTTCGTGCAAGCGAAGGTTTGGCCGGTCCGATAGTTCCAGCTCGAAGGCCAGTGCCGGATGCTGCGTCCGGAAGCGCGCCGCCAGCGGGGCAATGTATGCGCTGCCGAACCCGATCGGCGCCAGCACACGCAAGCGCCCGGCCAGTTCATCGCGCTGTTCGTGCAGCGCCAGCTGCAAGGCGTCCATATCGGCCAGGAGGGCTTGCGCACGCTCGGCCAGGACCTGGCCTTGTTCGGTCAACGCGATGCCGCGGCCCTGGCGGTCGGCCAGTTTGAGGCGCAGCTTGTCTTCGATGGCTTGCAGGCGCTGGGTGACGGAAGAAGGTGTCACATCGAGAAGGCGCGCCGTAGCGGACAGCGAAGGCTGGCCAGCCAGGACGCAGAAAAAGCGCAGGTCGTCAGTGGAGAGCATTAAGGCCAGCCTTAATCATGGAAACATAAAATCTTAAGCACGGACTTTATTCTATTTATTAGAATTCCGGCAATGAAAATTCCTGCCCTTCTCGTCGCCCTTGGCGCGCTTTGCTGCGCCCCCGTCCACGCCGATCCGGCCCGGTTCACGCCCGCGCAGCTGCAGCAAGACCTGCAATTCATGCGCGATGCCATTGAAAACACGCATCCGGAACCGGCGCTGCGCACAGGGCGAGAAGCCTACGACCACGCGTTCCAGGTGGCGCGCACCAGGCTAAGCCAGTCCCTTTCGCGCGACGAAGCATGGCGCGTGCTGGCCGCCATGAATTCCGTTTTCAACGATGCCCACCTGGCCGTCGTTTTTCCCGACTGGCGCGCGGAAACACGGGCTCACCTGCAAACGGGCGGCAAACTGTTCCCTTTCGAAGTCATGATCGATGGCCAGCAACGATTGCGCATCGTAAATGCACTGGGTGGCGGTACCAGCACGCTGGCCGGCCGGCAGGTCGAGACCATCGATGGCATGCCGGCCTCGCGCATCCTGAGTGAGCTGGGGACACTGGTGCACGGCGATACGCCTGCCTTCCGCAATAAGCTGCTGGAGCGGCGCTTCTGGCTGTACTACTGGAAGAATTACGGGGCCAAGGATCGCTTTACGCTGCAGGCCGGCGGGCAGGTCCTGGACGTGCCTGCCGTGTCGGCGCTGCCGGCGGCGGTGGCGGGCGAGAAATCGTTCGAACAGACCTTCCAGTTCCGCATGCTGCCCGGCGGCGTCGGCCTTCTGACCGTCAATCAGTTCGCCTGGCCGGACAAGCAGCGCTTCTACGAATTCACCGAACGCGCCTTCACCGCCTTGCGCGATGCCGGCGCACACACGCTCCTGATCGACATACGCGAAAACGGCGGCGGCGACGACGATATGTGGAAGACGGGCATCCTGCGCTACATCGCGGATAGGCCCTTCCGCAATGGATCAAGCTATGTGAAGAAAGTACTGGAGGGCCGCGCCGGCCCCGGCGAAAAAGTGGGCGATATCGTCACCGGCAATGTGGATAGCTGGGTGCAGCCGGAGCCTGCGCATCCGCTGCACTTCAGCGGCAAGGTCTTCGTCCTGGTGGGCGACCTGACTTATTCGTCCGCCATCCTGTTCAGCAATACGGTGCAGGATTACGGCTTTGCCAGGCTGGTTGGCGCCGGCGGCTACGCCTATGTGCGGCAGACCGGCGGCACGCAAAAGGAACACCTGCTGCCTAATACAGGACTGGAAGTCGTGGTGCCGCGCTTCGTGCTCGACCGCCCTTCAGGCAAACGTAAACCGGCGCTGCTTCGGCCTGACATCGTACTGGCCGACGATCCATTCGATCGCGAGGCGCTGGTCAAGGCGCTCCTGAAGCATCCTGCGGCAACAAGGAATTGAAGTAGGTGCGGGCGGCCAGCAGGCACGGCGCGCCTGCCAAGCGCGCGTGATAGCTCTCCATCAGCAGCTCCTTGGCGCTGCGGTCGCTCTTGGCTGCCGCTTCCTCCGCTCGTTTCATGGATTCTTCGCTGATCAGGGCGAAGCTGCGGCGGGCCGTGCTGAAACCATCCTGGGCGCCCTGCTCTTCGAGGTCGACCACGATGGGAGGCGCGCCATGCTGGCTGAAATACTCGGCCGCCGCCGTCGCGTTAAAGAAGGGCACCGAAGGGTCCTTGCTGCCGCCGCACAGCAGCAAGGGGCTTTGCGGCGTGTAATTGCGCAAGTCGTTTTTCAGCATCCATTTGCGCAGGTTGTGGGCAGGCGTGCAAGCGCCGTCGTCGCAGGGATGCTGGGCCAAATCCTGCAGGTAGGCCTCGCGGTAACTGGTTCGCACCAGGTGCGGGTTACTGAAATAGACGGAAGCGCCATTTCCCTGCGGCTGCGAGTCGAGCGCGAAGAGGGCGGATTTGGGCAGTTTGCCTTGCTTGACCAGTTCCTTGCGCGTCATTTTGGTCGGAAACAGGGTTTCAATGCCGCTGGCGTACTGCAGTTCGTACAACTCTTCCGGCTTATTGTAGATGGCGGCGCCGGCACGCTGGGCAGAGGTGGCGATCAGCGGCAGGTAAATGGTGATGCCGGCATTCGGCTGGCCGCCGAACACCGTGTCGGCGAAGCGCGCCATGGCATATGGGCCGGACAGGCCTGCCGCCGCGGTGACCTTGAATTCGCTGCCGCGCTGCATGGCGCGCTGCGTGGCCAGCGTGACGTGGCCGCCTTGCGAGTAGCCCGCCAGGAATAGCTGCGGCCCCGGCCTGACCTTCAGGAGCGTCATCGCGCTGCGGGCGGCGCGCAAGGCATCGATCATGTCGGCCGATTGCTGCTCGGCGTTCAGGTAGGGGTGGTAAGGCAGCGAAGAGCCGTCGTAGCCTGCGTAATTGGGCGCTACGACAATGTAGCCCTGGGCGGTGAACAAGGCAGCCACCAGCTTGGCCTCACCGCGCAGGCGCGCCATATTGTGGTCCTTGGCGGTCGAGGTGCCGTGAGCGTACAGCAGCACCGGGCGCGGTCCCTGGCAGACAGGGTCCTTGCCCGATGGCAGGATCAATGCGGTACTGGCGTCGGTTGCCTCGCCACTGCCGCCGATAGTGCTGTAGCGCAGGCTGTACGTGGTGATGGTGCAGCGCGGTTTGCCGGCAGCTTCGGCCAGCGCGGTGCCGGCCTTTTCCAGCACTTCGGCCAGCATTTCGGGTTCGATGCGCTTGGAGGTGCTGAACACGCCGGTTTCGATGCGCGACAATGTGGGCCCCGAAAGCAGCGTGCCACGTTCAGGGGCGGACAGCATGGAGCGTGCGCCGGACGACGATTCGGCGGCAAAAGTAAAAAGCGGAAATGCGATCAGCAAGGTCGCAACACTAGGCGCGACTATCGGAATGCGGCACATATTCAGCCTCCGTACTCACGTGGGGAATGCCACTTGAGCTGAGTACGCGGCATCCATGACATAAGCATACTCCTCCGGCTCAACGGGCCGCGCCCGAAAATCACGGGGCAATCGCCAAATCGCCATGAGCCACATGACGCCTTCACAGACGCCAAAACGCAACTTCTTAAATGTCGCTAAGTGACAACACCATTGTCACCCCAAGTGAACGCTGGCTTGTCTCGCATCAAGATTCTCCTCGCCATGACATGTCACGATGGCTCCTCCCCCGCGACCAAGGAACTGTCATGGCTACACAGTTGCCCGTTGACTTGACTTCCGGTGGCAAACGAGCGGTAGGGAATGCTACGCCGAAAGAGGACAAAGCACCGCAAGTCATGCGGGTGCCTCCGAAGCGAGTCATCCCGATCGTATTCTTACCCGGAATCATGGGATCGAATCTGCGCTTGAGTTCAGAACGACAGCAGCAGATTAACAAGGGAAACAACATCGCTTGGCGGCCGGATCGGTTGAATGAAGTGACTGAGTTTCTGGAGGTAGCTCCCATTCGACGCCAATTGCAACTAGACCCTCGTACAACTGAGGTGGATAGCTACGACGCCGGGAATGCTCCGACAGGTAACGCAAAGGAAAGTTCTGGTACACGCCAAGATCACAGCAGGATCAGGGTGGCATTGCGCTTTGAGGTGGACTCGCCACTACTTTCCGACGATCCGCCTACCCGCATACCTCGCCGAACTAAAGAAGAAAAAGCGCGGGCACGGGGCTGGGGCGAAGTACTTTTCACCAGCTACCGCCATATTCTTGAACGCTGCGAACAGCATCTGAACCGTCCGAAACCTGACGGCTTTTGGGAGGACATTATCGGTAAGAATCCTGCAACATGGGGGGCTGTAGCGCCCCCCGTCGTCAGGCCGCTAAGTGCTGAAGAACTCATAGCGGCCACCAAAGGCTGCATTTTCCCCACTCATGCCATGGGATACAACTGGCTGCAATCCAATGAGGACTCAGCACGGATCGTCGCTAAAAGGATCGAGCGCCTGATAAGTCAGTATCAGCAAAGCGGCTTTGCATGCGAGAAGGTGATTCTCGTTAGCCATTCGATGGGAGGGCTACTGGCCCGTGCCTTGATTCATCCGCAGATGGGCAATATCAAAGACAAAATACTCGGCATTGTGCATGGCGTCATGCCGGCGCTCGGCGCACCAGCTGCATATCGACGCATGCGCTGCGGATTCGAAGAAGGCTCATTAGGAATAAATCCTGCGCCAAAATTCCTGGGCAACTTCGGTAACGAAGTCACTGCCGTTCTCGGCAATGCACCCGGCGGACTCCAGCTACTTCCCAACTGTGCATATGGAAATGGGTGGCTTGAGATTCGCCATCAAGGCATTCTACTTGAGCATTTCCCAAAGAACGGCGACCCTTATGGTGAGATTTACTGTGTAGGCAACAAGTGGTTTGGCCTGCTTCGCGAGGAATGGCTGAATCCTGCTGGAAGTGCAAATGCCGGCCTCGCATACACAATCAAAAAGCTACAAGAGGCTAAGCAGTTCCATTTAGACCTTGCCGATACCTTCCACGAGCAGAGTTATGCGCACTATGGTGCCGATTCTAAACGCCCATCATGGGAAAGAATTGTTTGGAATTTAAAGGGTCCAAATATTGCGCGGGAATGTACCGCCTATCGAATTGTTGACGATAACAGACAGGGAAAGCTAATTCTTGCAGAGACAACTAATGGTGGTGGATCGGTAAGTGGAATCAGCGCCGAGTTAGGCCCATCACAAGGACCAGGCGATCAAACGGTCCCGATTCGATCAGCGGATCGCCAGCTTCGCAGTGGTCGCTTTAGGGCGATTTTTCGGCAGACAGGATACGAGCACCAAGCCAGCTACAGCAATTCAGATGCCATACATTCAACCTTATTCAGCATTGTAAGAATTGCCGCCACGATGACTTGGAGGACACATGCATAACCTGGCCACATCCGTACTGGCGCTTCTTGCGACAGTGCTGCCCCTCTTGGCTAACCATACTTCAGCCGCCGAAAATTCGCAAAAACAGGGCCGTAAAATGACCGCTACCAAAAACAGGTTTGCCAACATCACTACGGAGATGAGAACCTTCTGCCTTGGCCGATTCCTGATAGATGTACCTAAAACCGCAACGATTGTCTACGGACCTGCGCGTGTCCCGCTCTATCTATCTCGAATCGAAGGCCAGGGATCCAATCTCGACGTCGAAGTGAAACGCGCACTCAAAAAGATCGAAGAGAACCGCGAGTATGCACATGGAGACTTGGTAGGCAATGACTCTATGCTGGGAAAAGTACTGCCTGGAATAGGACAACATCACAAGCTCGTTTTTGGTGTCGGGCGAGGCAGCTTCTCCGACTACAATGTTCAATCATTCATTGGCCTTGAAGATGACCTGTTTGTGCAGGAATACGAGATCGATGGCGGTGGTAACGCATACATCAAAGCAGTAGATCTCTTGAATGACGTTGCGCGCTCATTAATTCGTCGGCCGAACGATGAGATACCGAATGAACCAGGCATCTGTCTGGATGGCGCCTTCCTGCGCGAGCCTTCTCGATACATGTTGGAAGAAGTCACATTGGGCATCCGTTTGAAGGATTTCCCTGACGTCCACATGGCAATCGAAATGACGAAGAAGGAAATCTTCATCGAGTCAGACGCCTTGGAGCCCAGAATGAACCATGCGAAACAGGCTGCAATCAAGTCCGGTATGGGGAAGTGGTACTCGCAGATTAAGTTTCTGCGCAGCGGCTACCGTCAGCTTGGCGGTTGGCACGGCTACGAAGTCCTGGTGCGCAAGCCAGCGCAGAAGTTCGAAGGCGAAAACCATGAGTTTGCCTTCCAAAGCCATGGAGAGCCCAAGAACCCCTTATTGCCAGTGCTTCAGATCGAACTTCACACCGGTGTTAAAGGCAACACAACTGGCGGCATCAAACCTTCAATCACCGACGAGGAAGCCATATTCTTATGGGATACCTTCATTGGCTCGATCAGGCCGCGGCCAATGGCGGTGCGTCCCTAGCCGGTGATTCAGGCTCAGGATTGCAGGAAACGGTCAATAATGCCGGTCGAACCGAAGGCGGCGCGGCGCAGGCGGTCATTGACGCCCAGCCAGGCATCGTCGCTCGGCGGTGCTTCCACGAGGATCAGTTCCACCTGCTGCTGGTCCATCGCGCGCAACGCGGCATACACGCCATATGCATACCCTTTTGGCTCGGCCGGTAGCGCCACATTTGGTTGGGACAACACAAACGGCGTGTAGTGGATCAGCGCGGCACTACGCCCCCGCAGCTTGAGTTCCGCAAGGGTTTTTTCGATGTCGCTGGTCGGCAACAGTGCCACTGGCGCTTTCGGTGCGTAATGCGATTCCAGCGTGCCGGAAGCGCGCGGCGCGGCCTGGTCGGGCTGGCGCGGCATGGTGCCAATCACGTCGGCAATCTGTTGCGCAGTGATGTGGCCAGGACGCAGCAGCACCGGGCCGTGGCTGGCCAGGCGCGACATGTCGAGGATGGTTGATTCGATGCCAACTTGGCTCGATCCGCCATCGAGCACGGAATCGATGACATTGCCCAGCCCCACTTCGTCGTGGAACTCGTCGCGCACGTGCTGTGCGGTGGTCGGGCTGACGTTGCCGAACTTGTTGGCCGACGGCGCCGCCACGCCGCCCTTGCCGCCCTTGAATGCCTGCAGCAATTGCATGGCGACGGGATGAGAGGGGCAGCGGATGCCGACCGTGTCCTGTCCGCCGGAGACGGCGTCGGGAATGTGGGCATTGCGCTTGAGGATGAGGGTCAGGGGACCGGGCCAGAAGTGCCGCACCAGGGCGCGCGCTTCATCGGGTACGTCGCTGGTCCAGTAATCGAGGTCGGCGCCGGGGGCGACGTGCACGATCACGGGATGGTCTTGCGGGCGGCCCTTGGCGGCGTAGATCCTTGCCACGGCGGCCGGGTTTTCAGCGTCCGCGCCGAGGCCGTACACGGTCTCGGTGGGGAATGCAACCAGTGCGCCCGCTTCCAGTGCCGCTGCGGCAGCGGCGATATCGGCAGGCGCCGCTGCGGCGGCTGCAAGGGCGCGCGATGCTGCGTCGGTCATGCTTCGATCCCGAGGATGGCACAGGCGGCGCTGAGATGCTGCTGCGCTTCGGCCAGGGTTGGCGCGACGAAGGTCAGGTGGCCCATCTTGCGGGCACGGCGGGGTTCTTCCTTGCCGTACAGGTGCAGGTTGGCGCCTGGCAGGGCCAGTACCTTGTCCCACGCCGGTTCGCGCACGTCGTCACCCTCGCCTTCGTACCAGATGTCGCCCAGGATGTTCAGCATGACAGCCGGCGAATGCTGGCGCACGTCGCCCAGCGGCAGGCCGGCCATGGCGCGCACCTGCTGCGCGAACTGGCTGGTGACGCAGGCGTCGATGGTGTAGTGGCCGCTGTTGTGCGGACGCGGCGCCATCTCGTTGACCACCAGCGAACCGTCGGCCAGCACGAAGAACTCGATGCACAGCACGCCCACATAGCCCAGCTCCGCCACGATGGCTTGCGCTGCGGCTTGCGCCTTGCCGGCGCAATCGGCGGTGATATTCGGACCCGGCACCGTGGTGGTGAACAGGATGCCGTCGCGGTGTACGTTTTCGGCGATCGGGTAGACCACGGAGGCGCCGTCGGCGCCGCGTGCGGTCAGCACGGACACTTCATACGCCAGCGGCAGCATCTTCTCCAGCAGGCAGGTGACCTTGCCCATGCCTTCGAAGGCGGCACGCACCTCGTCGCGCGACTTCACACGCACCTGGCCTTTGCCGTCATAGCCCATGCGGACCGTTTTCAGGATGCCAGGCAGCAGATCGTCGCTGATGGCGTCGATGTCTGCGTCGGCCGCAATGACTTTGTGCGGCGCGGGCATCACACCCGACCTGGCGGCGCTGGCGACGAAGAAGGACTTCTCCGCGATCCGGTCCTGCGCCACGGACACGCCGTGCGCATTCGGCGCCACAAAAACCGATTGCGCCAGGCGCGACAGGCTGTCGGCCGGTACGTTCTCGAACTCGGTCGTGACGGCCACGCATTGCGCAGCCAATGCATCGAGGCCGGCGGCATCGCTGTAGCCGGCGCTGATCAGGCGGTTCGCCGCCTGCCCCGCAGGGCAGTCGGCGGCAGGCTCCAGCACGGCTACGCTGTAGCCCATGCTCTGCGCGGCGTGCGCGAACATGCGGCCAAGCTGGCCGCCGCCCATCACACCCAGCCACGCCGGAGGATTTTTCACATCAGTACTCATACTCTTACAACGGCAAAGTCATGGCCTTGGCGGCCGCAGTTTGCGAAGCGCGGAATTCTTCCAGCCTGGCAGCCAGCGCATCGTCGGTGGTGGCGATGATCGCCACGGCAGTCAGGCCCGCGTTGGCGGCGCCCGCTTCGCCGATGGCGAAGGTCGATACCGGCACGCCTTTCGGCATCTGTACGATGGACAGCAGCGAGTCTTCGCCGCGCAGGTACTTGGACGGCACCGGCACACCCAGCACCGGCACGATGGTCATCGCAGCCACCATGCCAGGCAGGTGGGCCGCGCCGCCGGCGCCAGCGATGATGGCACGCAAGCCGCGCTCGCGCGCGCTTTTTGCGTAGGCATACATCTCGTCCGGCATGCGGTGGGCGGAGATCACTTGCGCTTCATACGGCACGCCGAACTGCTTCAGCATGTCGACGGCGTTCTTCATCACATCCCAGTCAGAGGACGAGCCCATGATGATGCCGACCAGTGGTTTGTTCTCGGACATGGCTTATACCTTCAGCTTTTCGCCGGTCAGGCGTTCGATGGCTTCGAAGTACTTGGCCTGGGTCTTTTCGATCACTTCCGCCGGCAGGGCCGGTGCCGGTGGAGTCTTTTGCCAGTCCTTCAGGGTTTCCAGGTAGTCGCGCACGAATTGCTTGTCGTAGGAAGGTGGCGAGATGCCTGGACGGTAGGAGTCGGCTGGCCAGAAGCGCGAGGAGTCGGCGGTCAGCACTTCATCCATCAGGTGCAGCACACCGTTGTCGTCCAGGCCGAATTCGAACTTGGTGTCGGCAATGATGATGCCCTTGGTGGCGGCGTAGTCGGCCGCGGTGGTGTACAGCTTGATCGCCACGTCGCGGATCTTGGCGGCCAGTTCGGCGCCGATTTTCTTTTCCATCTCTTCGAAGGAGATGTTTTCGTCGTGTTCGCCCAGGTCGGCTTTGGCGGCCGGGGTGAAGATCGGCTGCGGCAGCTTGTCGGCTTGCTGCAGGCCTTCCGGCAGCTTGATGCCGCAGATGCTGCCGCTGGCCTGGTAGTCTTTCCAGCCGGAGCCGATGATGTAGCCGCGTACAACCGCTTCCACCAGGATCGGCTTCAGGCGCTTCGCCACAACGGCGCGGCCTTTCACCTGCTCTACCTCGTCTTGTGCCACGACCGACTCCGGCGTTACGCCGGTCAGGTGGTTAGGAACGATGTGGCCCAGTTTTTCGAACCAGAAGTCCGACATCTGGTTCAGGACCATGCCTTTGCCGGGGATCGGTTCGTTCATTACAACGTCGAACGCGGACAGGCGGTCGGTGGTGACGATCAGGATCTTGTCGGTGCCGACTGCGTAGTTGTCGCGCACTTTACCGTGGCCCAGCAGGGGGAGGGATTTGATGGAGGATTTGTACAGGCTGTTCATGGCGGGGGTACTTTGAGATTTTTAAACCGGTAAACCGGTGTCAGACCCGCAGGGTCTGACACCCGACGCGGCGGTGCACTGCCGGTTTTACTTGACGATCTGGGCCAGCTCGCCGGCCTTGTAACGCTCAGCCATCTTCTCCAGCGAGATCGGCTTGATCTGCGACGCACGGCCTTCGCAGCCGAACGACAGGAAGCGCGCCTTCACCACTTCTTCAGCAGCAGCACGGGCTGGCTTCAGGAAGTCGCGCGGGTCGAACTTCGATGGGTTCTCGAACATGTACTTGCGCACGGCAGCGGTCATGGCCAGGCGGATGTCGGTGTCGATATTGATCTTGCGCACGCCGTGACGGATGCCTTCCTGGATTTCTTCCACCGGCACGCCGTAGGTTTCCTTCATGTCGCCGCCAAATTCGCGGATGATGGCCAGCAGTTCCTGCGGCACGGAGGAGGAACCGTGCATCACCAGGTGGGTGTTAGGAATGCGCGCGTGGATTTCCTTGATGCGGTCGATCGCCAGGATGTCGCCGGTTGGCTTGCGGGTGAACTTGTAGGCGCCGTGCGAGGTGCCGATGGCGATTGCCAGCGCGTCGCACTGGGTCTTCTGCACGAAGTCGGCAGCTTGCGCCACGTCGGTCAGCAGCTGTTCGCGGGTCATGGTGCCTTCAGCGCCGTGGCCGTCTTCCTTGTCGCCCTTCATGGTTTCCAGGGAACCCAGCACGCCCAGTTCCGCTTCCACGGTCACACCGATGGAGTGGGAGAACTTCACCACTTCCTTCGACACTTCCACGTTGTACTCGTAGGAAGCGACGGACTTGCCGTCAGCCATCAGGGAACCGTCCATCATCACCGACGAGAAGCCCGACTTGATTGCGGCCATGCAGACTGCCGGCGACTGGCCGTGGTCCTGGTGCATGACGACTGGAATGTGCGGGTAAGCTTCGATCGCTGCGTCGATCAGGTGGCGCAGGAAGGCTTCGCCGGCGTACTTGCGGGCGCCAGCCGATGCCTGCATGATCACCGGCGCGTTGACCGCGTCGGCAGCGGCCATGATGGCCTGCACTTGTTCCAGGTTGTTGACGTTGAAAGCTGGGATGCCGTAGCCGTTTTCAGCAGCGTGGTCCAGCAGTTGACGCATGGATACGAGGGACATGGTAGTACTCCAATAACAATAAAGAAATCGTTAGCGTTCGTTATCGAGCCGAATCGGCGCGGTGAGTAAACTCACCTACTTTCACGATACGCAGTGCGTTCGTGCCGCCCACCTTGCCCATCGGCGCACCCCAGGTAACCACAATCATATCGCCCTTCTGGGCAATACCCTGTTTTACCAGGAGGTCTTCCGCGGCGCGCAGCACGACGTCGGTCGGCGCATCCTGCATCAGCATGTGGGTGCAAACGTTACGGTACAAGGCCAGCTTGCGCTGGGTGGTGGTGCTCGGCGTGAGCGCAATAATCGGGGTGTCGATGTTGTGGCGGCTCATCCACAGCGCGGTGGAGCCGGATTCGGTCAGGGCCACAATCGCCTTCACGCGCAGGTGGTGCGCAGTGAACAGGGCGCCATAGGCGATCGACTGGTCGATACGGGTGAAGCGGGCGTTCAGGAAGTCCGCATCGAGTTTGTTGTATTCGGATTGCTCGGCTTCGGTACAGATAGCCGCCATCATTTCCACGGTTTCCACCGGGTATTTGCCGGAAGCGGTTTCGGCCGAAGTCATCACGGCATCGGTACCGTCCAGCACCGCGTTGGCCACGTCCGACACTTCGGCGCGGGTCGGCACGGCATTGAAGATCATCGACTCCATCATCTGGGTCGCGGTAATGGCGATCTTGTTCGATTCGCGCGCCATGCGGATCATGCGCTTCTGCAGCGCAGGCACGGCGGCATTGCCTACCTCGACAGCCAGGTCGCCACGGGCCACCATGATGCCGTCGGAGGCGTTGAGGATTTCCTGCAGCGCAGGAATGGCTTCCGCGCGCTCGATCTTGGCGATCATCATCGGCTTGAAGCCGAATGGCTCGCCGGCAATATTTGCCAGCTGGCGCGCCATTTCCATGTCGGTGGCGTTCTTCGGGAAGGAAATCGCCAGGTAATCGGCCTGGAACGACATCGCGGTCTTGATGTCTTCCATGTCCTTGGCGGTCAGGGCCGGCGCGGTCAGGCCGCCGCCCTGGCGGTTGATGCCTTTGTTGTTGGACAGCTCGCCGCCGATCTTTACGGTGGTGAAGATCTCGCTGCCGACGATCTTGTCCACGGTCAACACGATCAGGCCGTCATTCAGCAGCAGCACGTCGGCCGGCTTGACGTCGGTCGGCAGGCTCTTGTAGTCCAGGCCCACGCGCTCCTGGTTGCCCAGTTCGCCGTTCTCGCCCCACTTGGCATCGAGGATGAACTTGTCGCCCTTGGCCAGTTCGATCTTGTTGTTTTCGAACTTGCCGATACGGATCTTCGGACCCTGCATGTCGGCCATGATCGCCACTTCCTTGCCGCATTCCGCAGCCGCCTTTCGCACCAGGGCAGCGCGATCGATATGATCTTGCGCCTTGCCGTGGGAGAAATTCAGGCGGACCACGTCGACGCCAGCCTTGATCATCTGGATCAGGATGCTGAGGTCGGTCGATGCTGGGCCGATAGTTGCGACGATCTTGGTACCACGTGCCATGAAGGTTTCCTTCGTGTGAGCTTAAAAAAGTTCAAAAGGCGCCTTGCGGGCGCCTTTTACCGTGTTACTGGGCGCGTTGCGCCAGGATTTCCACTGCCGGCAGGGTCTTGCCTTCCAGGAATTCCAGGAAGGCGCCGCCGCCGGTGGAGATATAGCCGATCTTGTCGGTGATCTGGTATTTGGCGATAGCTGCCAGGGTGTCGCCACCGCCGGCGATGGAGAAGCCCTTGGAGTTGGCAATTGCCATGGCCAGGGTCTTGGTGCCTTCGCCAAACTGGTCGAACTCGAACACGCCGACCGGACCGTTCCAGACGATGGTGCCGGCTTCGGCGATCTGGGCGGCCAGCTTGGCGGCGGTCTTGGGGCCGATGTCGAGGATCATGTCGTCATCGGCCACGTCAGCCACGGCCTTCACGGTTGCGGCAGCGCTTGGCGAGAATTCTTTCGCGCACACCACGTCTTCCGGGATCGGCACCTGCGCTCCGCGGGCAGCCATGATGTCGATGATGGCCTTGGCTTCCGCAACCAGGTCAGCCTCAGCCAGCGACTTGCCGATCTTCAGGCCGGCAGCCAGCATGAAGGTGTTGGCGATGCCGCCGCCGACGATCAGGTTGTCCACCTTGTCAGCCAGGGATTTCAGGATCGACAGCTTGGTCGACACTTTGGAACCGGCCACGATGGCCAGCAGTGGACGGGCCGGCGCGCCCAGGGCCTTGCCCAGCGCATCCAGTTCAGCAGCCAGCAGCGGGCCGGCGCAAGCGATCGGCGCAAATTTGGCGATGCCGTGGGTGGTCGCCTCGGCGCGGTGGGCGGTGCCGAAAGCATCGTTCACGTACACGTCGCACAGCTTGGCCATTTTCTGGGCCAGCTCATCGGAATTCTTCTTCTCGCCCTTGTTGACGCGGCAGTTTTCCAACAGCACAACCTGGCCGGCAGCAACTTCCACGCCATCGACCCAGTCCTGCTTCAGTTCAACCGGCTGGCCCAGCAGCTCGGACATGCGCTTGGCGATCGGCGCCAGACTGTCTTCGGCTTTGAATTCGCCTTCGGTTGGACGGCCCAGGTGGGAGGTAACCATGACCTTGGCGCCAGCGCCCAGGGCCGCCTTAATCGCCGGAATCGAAGCGCGAATGCGCGTATCTTCGGTGATATTGCCCGCATCATCCTGCGGCACGTTCAGATCTGCACGGATAAAGACGCGCTTGCCCTGCAGCGCATCCTGCGCTACGAGGTCTTCCAGGCGGTTGAATTTCAGCATGGTTACTCAGGGGTCACAGTTGGAAAGAGCGCTATTTTACCTTAAGCCGGGGCCCCTTAGCCGCTTGTTAAGCTCGCGCAAGGCCGATATTTAGTTGTCAACCCAGTCATATTTTTCACGAATGGAGCGGGTCGTGCCATCCTGCTCCATCTGCGCCAGCGCGTCCGCCAGGCGAGCGCCCATCTGCGCATCGCAGGCAAGTGAGCAGGCGAGATAATTGTAGGTGGGTCCCAGTGGCGGACTCACGAAGGTCTTCGACGCCCCCGCTGCAAAAAACAGCGCCCTGCCTTCGGCAATCGGGCCGTACCATGCGTCGATACGGTGCTGCAGCAACATCTTGGGCGGTGTCTGGGCCTGGTTCAGCTCACGGATCTGCGCATCGCTGAAGCGCTCTTCGCGCAGGATATGCAAGCCTGCGGTACCGCGCGAGACGCCAATGGCGTCGAAGCTGGCGCGGGCCTCGCCAAAGGTGCGGACATACTTCTTCAAGGAGAAAAAGGCCCGGTTGACTTTGACCAGCGGGGCGACCCAGGTGTACCTGGCTTCCCGCGCCGCCACACGGGCCAAGGGAATGATCAGCACGTTGCGCGCAGCCGGATGTGCAACGATAGTCAATGCGCGGTTGCTCGGAACAACCTCCAGCCGGACCTCGTACCCTGCGCGCCGGAGCGCTTCGAGGGCAACATCGCCTGCCACGCCTTTGCGCCCTGGCTCGTTCAGTGTCAGCGGCGGCACCTCCATCAGGTACATGGTGACCGGTTCCGCCCGGCAGCCGGCGGCAACTCCCCCCAGCAGCAGCGCCAGCAGCACTCTCCCCATGTTCGCCTCCAGCATTTACTTCATTGTAGGGCGGAAAAAGCCCGCAGGGGTACGGATTCAGGACAACAGGAGGCGCAGCGCGGTGAAGCACGCCATGCCAAACACAATGGTCTCCAGCATATTGCGGCGCGCCAGGTAGTAGGCGATGGCTGCAGCGCCAGCCAGCAGCTTGTAATTGTGGAAGCTGAAGTCGACCGCGCCTTGCGGGTCAAGCAGCAGGTCAGGCCCGATGATGGCGGCCAGCGCGCAGGACGGAGCGTAGCGCAGCATCTCCTGCACGCGGGTCGGGATCGAGACGTGCTCGCCGATCACCCAGAACGAAGATCGCGTGACCGCGGTGGCGCAAACCAGGGCAGCAATCGTCAGCCAGATTTCAAGATCAGACATTGGCGGCCTTTCGTCGTTCGATCATTCCTTCCACCACCATGGCAGTCACCATGCCAACCAGCACGGCGGCCAGCAGGCCCAGTTTGTAAGGGAAACCGTGCGCCAGCACGGCGGTCACGCCGGCGACCAGCGCGCCGCACAGCGCGGGACGGGTCGCCACCATCGGCACGGTAATGCAGACAATCGCCAGCGTGCCGGCAAAGCCAAGACCCCATTCGGCAGGCACGGCGTTGCCAAGGAAAATGCCGGCGATGGAGCCGGACTGCCACGCGACAAAATTCGGGTAAAGCAGGCCGCGCAGGTAAGAGACCTTGCCTTCCGCCGGCTTTTCGGTCGGGTAGCGCTGCAGGAACATGGCAGTTGTCATGTCGCCGGCGCCATAGCCAAGCAGGAAGCGGCGCCACAGCGGCAGCCTGGCGAAGTGCGGCGCCAGCAAGGCGGCGAAAATCACGAAACGGAGATTGACCACCACCGCGGTCAGGAAAATCACCCAGATCGGCGCGGCCGCCGCGATCAGGGGCAGCGAGGCCAATTGCGCCGAACCGGCAAACACCAGCAGGGTCATGCCCAGCGCCTGCATGACGGTCAGGCCGGACTTGACCATGGCCACGCCAACCACCAGGCCCCAGGCGGCGATGCCGAACAGGGTTGGGGTGCCGTCTTTCAGCCCGGCGCGCCAGGAAGGCTCGTGGTGGGCCGCGACATCGGGCAGGCTATCTGGAGAACTCATTGGCGACCGCATGGGAAAGCCGACATTCTACCGACGAATGCTTTTCGCTGCCGGGATGCATTAAAATCTTGGTTTTTGATCTCGCGGAGTGTTATAAAATGAGCAACGCCACCCATCCAGTCGAACTCGATGGCAAAGACCTGCCGGCCTACTGCCCGAATCCGGCCATGCCGCTGTGGTCTTCGCACCCGCGCGTGTTCCTGGACTTCAAGCATGGCGAAGCGAAATGCCCTTACTGCGGCACCCAGTACAAACTGAAGCCAGGCGCCGACGCCGGCCACCATTAATCACCCTTCCCCGGAGCCCGGATGGCAGCGCGTAAACACCAGAATGGCAGTGCGGCAGAAGTCGAAGCGGCCTTTTACGATGCCTTGAACCGGGCCGACCTGGAAGCCCTGATGGCGCTGTGGGCGGACGACGAGGAAATCGTCTGTGTCCACCCTGGCGGCCCGCGCCTGATCGGGCACGGCGCCATCCGCGATTCCTGGAGTGCACTTTTGGAACACGGCGGGTTGCAAATTCGCCCGTCCCAGCTGCATGAGACACACAACCTGATGAGTTCGGTGCATACTGTGATTGAGGGCGTCACAGCGGCAAGCGGCGAGCCGGCGCACCTGATTGCGACCAATGTGTACGTTAAGACACCGAAGGGTTGGCGCATTGTGTTGCATCATGTGTCTGTAGCGCCGGGACCTGTTCCCGTCGATCCGCGCGCTCAAATACTGCACTAAAAAAAGGGGGATCAGGCCCGCTGGGCCGGTCCCAGCCGCGCCATGAACTACATCGCCCCATTCTGGCTGCCGAGCGGCCATTTGCAGACCATCTATCCGGCTACCTGCATAGCCAAGCCCGACGTCCGTTTCCGCCGCGAACGCTGGCATACGCCGGACGCCGATTTCATCGATGTCGATTTCGTCGACGGCCAGCCTGGCCAGCCATTCGTGGTGCTGTTCCATGGGCTGGAAGGCTCGTCCGACAGCCATTACTCGCGCGCCCTGATGGCGGAAATCACGCGCCGCGGCTGGTCCGGCGCCGTGCCGCATTTCCGCGGCTGCTCCGGCGAGCCGAACCTGGCGCCGCGCTTTTATCATTCCGGCGATTCCGGTGAACTGGACTGGATCATCCGCCGCCTGCATCCGCACGCAACCGGCAAGTTTTACGCTTGCGGTGTATCGCTGGGCGGCAATGTCCTGCTGCGCTGGCTGGGCGAGTCGCAACACCAGGCCGAGTTTGTCGACGCGGCCTGCTCGGTCTCGGCGCCGCTCGACCTGGCGCAGGGCGGCAGCGCCCTGTCGCGCGGCCTGAGCCGCCTGTATACGCGCATGTTCCTGCAAACGCTGAAACCGAAATGCGTGGCCAAGCTGCAGCAGTTTCCCGGGCTGTTCGACCTCGATGCGCTGATGGCGGCGCAGGACCTGCACTCCTTCGACAATGTGGTGACGGCGCCGCTGCACGGCTACCGCGATGCGGACGATTACTGGGACCGCGCCAGCGCCAAGCACGTGCTGACCGATATCACCGTGCCGACCCTGGTGCTGAATGCGAAGAACGATCCCTTCATGCCCGGCCAGTACCTGCCGCGCCAGGCCTCGCGCCACGTGGTGCTGGACTATCCGGAGGAAGGCGGCCATGTGGGCTTTGCCACCGGGCGCATGCCGGGCAGCCTGGATTGGCTGCCGCTGCGCATGCTCAACTTCCTGACCGCCATTGAGGCGCGCGAAGTGGCCGAGGCTTGAACCATGGATGAAATAGTCAAACAGGCGATGGCCAAATGGCCGAATGTGCCGCACTGCTACGGCTGGCTGGCGCTCGATGCGCGCGGCAACTGGCGCATGCGCGATGAGCGCGCGCAGCACTTCAACGAGGCGGGCGACAAGCTGACCAACCCGGCGCTGGTCGGCTTCATCACCCGCAATTACCAGAGCGATGAACGTGGGCGCTGGTATTTCCAGAACGGGCCGCAGCGCGTCTACCTGAACCTGGAAACAACACCCTTCATCGCGCGCACCGATCCGGTCCAAGGCTTCGTGCTGCATACCGGCGCTCCGCTTGGCGAGGTCGATACGGCCTGGCTGACCGAGGCGGGCGAGCTGCTGCTGCGCAGCGGCGACGTGCTGGCCCAGCTCGACGACCGCGACTTCGCGCAGGTCTTGCCGCAACTGGAATTGAATGGCCGTCCGGTGGGCGACAACGCCCTGCTGGCATGGCTCGATGCAGCGGCCGGTGACCCTGCCAGCCTGTCGCCGCTGACTTTGCGCATCGGCGAACGCGCAGTGCCGCTGGCCGCCATCGCGCGCGGCAGCGTACCGCAAACATTCCGTTTCGAGCGCCTGCCGCAGCCTTGACCGGCCGCCCGCTCCGGGGCATGATGTTAAGAGAAAAACAACCCGGAGAACCCCTGATGAAACGTGCAGCAAAATGGCTGGGCGGTATCGCGCTCGGCCTGGTCGTACTGGTACTGGCCCTGGTGGCCCACACCTGGTATTTCAAACCCCTCAAGCTGGACTGGTTCTACGCCCGCGTCTTTGCTGCCTACGCGATCGAGAGCCCGGAAATGCTGTCGAGCATGCGCATCCTGCCCGGCTGGCTGGACTTCTACAGCAAAAAGCTGGATGACGCCTCTCCTGCCCACACTGCGAAGCAAATGGCCCAGCTCAAACAGGACCTGGCAGTACTGGAAAGCTACGGCACGGACGGCCTCGATGCCGAAGGCAAGCTGTCCTACGAGACGCTGCGCTTCTTCCTGAAAAGCCAGGTCGAGGGCGAACCGTTCATCGACCATGGTTTCCCGGTCAACCAGATGATGGGCGTGCAAAGCATGCTGCCGCAATTCATGACCGACGTGCACCAGGTCACCAGCAAGGGTGAGGCGGAAGCCTATATCGCGCGCCTGAACCTGTTCCCGCTTAAGTTCGGCCAGGTGGTGGAAGCGATCCGCCTCAGCGAGGGCAAAGGTATCGTGCCGCCCAAGTTCACCGTCGACAAAGTGCTGGCGGAAATGAAGGCCGTTGTCGCCAAGCCGGCCGGAGAGCATGTGCTGGTGACCAATATGCGCGACAAGCTGGCCAAGGTGAAAGAGCTGTCCGATGCCGACCGCACCGCATTGATGGCACAAACCGAGAAGGCGGTGCAGGAGGCGGTCTATCCTGCCTACGGCAAACTGATTGATGCTTTCACCGCGCTGCAAGCCAAGGCCACCGCCAACAACGGCGCGTGGAGCCTGCCGAACGGCGAGGCCTACTACGCCTGGGCGGTGCGCTCGCATACCACGTCGAACATGACGCCGCAGCAGGTGCATGAACTGGGCCTGGCGGAAGTCGAGCGCGTTGGCGCGGAGATGGATGCCATCCTCAAAGGCGAAGGCCTGAGCGAAGGCTCGATCGGCAAGCGCGTGCAGATCCTGGCCTCGCGCCCGGAACAGCAGTACCCGAATACCGACGAAGGCAAGAAAGCCATGCTGGCGCAATACCAGGCAATCCTGGACGAAGTGAACAAGGGCCTCGACCCGGTGTTTGACGTACGTCCGAAACTGGGTGTTGAAGTGCAGGCGGTGCCGGTCGCATCGCAGGCGACCGCGCCAGGCGCCTACTACATGCAGGGCTCCTTCGACGGCAGCCGCCCGGGCGTGTTCTACGCCAATATGCGGGCACCGGGCGAGACGCCGAAGTTCGCCATGCGCACGCTGGCCTACCACGAAGGCATCCCGGGCCACCACTTCCAGATCGCGATCCAGCAGGAGATGACGGGCGTGCCGTTCTTCCGCAAGATCATTCCGTTCACCGCCTACCATGAAGGCTGGGCGCTGTATGCGGAACGGCTGGCAGCCGAGCAAGGCTTCCAGAAAACCCCGCTGGACAACCTGGGCCGCCTGCGCGACGAAATGATGCGCGCCACCCGCCTGGTGGTCGATACCGGCATCCATTACAAGCGCTGGACGCGCGAGCAGGCTATCGATTACATGCTGAACACCACCGGCATGGCGGAAGGCGACGTTACGGCGGAGATCGAGCGCTACTTCGTCAATCCGGGCCAGGCGCTGGCTTACAAAGTGGGCATGCTGAAGATCCTGGCGCTACGCGAACAGGCGAAGAAGGAACTGGGCGACAAGTTCGACCTGAAGCAGTTCCACAACGAAGTGCTGGTGCACGGCGCCCTGCCAATGACCTTGCTGGAAGGCGTGGTCAATGACTGGGTCGCCAGGCGCAAGGCTGCCTGATCAATCCTTCTCTTTTTTCTTATCGCCCATCATCTCCCGACGCTTCGCCTGCAGCTCACGCTCGCGGGCGTCGATCACCGACTGGTCGTAGTAAGTCGCGTCGGGCGCTTTGCGGGCCAGCGCCAGCTGGTCCAGTGCCGCCAGCACACCACCCAGCAGCACGTAGGACTCCGCCAGGGAGATGTGCTGCAGGGCGATCTTGCCCTGCTTGGCATAGGCCTGCGCCATGTAGTCGTGCAGTTCCGGTTCGCGGCGGTACATCTGCTGCTGGTCGCGCAGGAAGCGCGTGGCTTCGTCATATCTGCCGCCCTTGATCAGGGCATCGGCGTACTGCCACACCAGGCCGCGCGATAGCGGGTAACGGCCCTGCGCCTGTTTCGCCTCCTCGATGGCGGCGGCGATCACGTCCGGCTTGTTCTCCTGCGCCAGCTTGATCTCGAGCGACAAATACGCCAGCGCGGAATCCGTCATGCCGCGCGGGATCGGGGTGCTGAACGCGCCAGCCGCAGGCGCCTTGTCGATGGTGGTGCGTGCCTTGTCCAGCCAATCCTGCGCGGCGGCGAATTCGGAACGCTTGAGCGCCACCATGGCCATGCCGTACTGGCCAGCGGCCACGTTCTGGCGGCCCGGCTGCTGCATCTGGTTCCTGAATACGGCTTCCGTGTCGGACAAGCCCTTGCTGCTTTCGTCCTGCAGGACGCGGGCCCGGGCGCGGATCAGGTGGAAGTCCATGCCGTCCACGCGCTGGGTGAATTTCTGCTCGCGGATGCGGGCCTGGATATCAGCGATACGCTCGGTGGTCAGCGGGTGGGTCAGGAGCCAGGGCGGCATCAGGTCACTGTACATGCGCGTGCTGTTCTGCATGCGCTGGAAGAACGACACCATGCCGCTGGCGTCATACCCTGCCGCATTCATGATCTGGAAGCCGACGCGGTCGGCCTCGCGCTCGGCATCGCGGCCGAAGTTGAGCTGGCGCTGGATCGCCAGGCCCTGCCCGCCCATGAATACCCCGATTGCCGCATCCGAGCTGGACTTGGCGGCCAGCGCCGCCAGCAGCATCGCGGCCAGGGGGATCAAAGCGTCGTTCTTCTGCGCTCCAAGCTGGCGCGCGATATGGCGCTGCGCCACGTGGCCGATTTCATGCGACAGCACCGAGGCCAGTTCGGATTCGTTCTGCGCCGCCAGCAGCAGTTGCGAGTGCACGCCGATATAGCCGCCCGGCATGGCGAAAGCATTCAGGTTCTTGTCGCGGATTGCGAAGAAGTAGTACTCGAGGTTGGCGTCGCCGCGCGCGCCCGGACGCGCATCCACCAGCCTGGTGCCGAAATTATTCAGGTATTCGATGATGGGCGGGTCATCCAGGTAGTCGCGCTCGAAGCGCAGGCTTTGCATGATCTCTTCGCCCAGGCGCTTCTCCATCACCGGGGACATGTCCTCGCGCGACGCATCGCCCAGCGTAGGCAATTCAGTCTGCTGCGCCTGCCCTGCCGGGGCGGCGATCAGGAGGCCGGAAACCAGTGCCGCCAGCAGGGGACGGCGAAAATGTAGTGCATTCACAGTGCTATCATACCCGTTCAACAAGAGAGCTACGCGATGACCGAACACCTTACTCATTTTGACGCTGCCGGCCAGGCCCATATGGTCGATGTCGGCGCCAAGGCCGAAACCCACCGCATTGCCGTTGCCACCGGCAGTATCCGCATGAAGCCGGAAACGCTGGCGCTCATTCTATCGGGAACCGCCAAGAAAGGGGATGTACTCGGCATTGCACGCATTGCCGCCATCATGGCGTCCAAGCGCACGGCCGACCTGGTGCCCCTGTGCCACCCGTTGGCCCTGACCCGCGTTGCTGTGGACTTTACCACTGATGAACCCGGCAACACTGTCCATTGCCGCGCCCAGGTTGAAACCTACGGCAAGACCGGCGTGGAAATGGAAGCCTTGACCGCCGTGCAGGTCGGCCTGCTCACCGTGTACGACATGTGCAAGGCAGTCGACCGCGGCATGGTGATGACGGATATCCGCGTCACCGAAAAAGCGGGTGGCAAGTCCGGCGACTGGAAAGCCTGATGCTGCGCCGCGCTGTGGCCGCAGCATGCCTTGCCCTGCTCGTAGCGTGCGACAGCGATAACAACGGACGCAGCGCGATGGCCGACGTAGCGAATGCCGACTGGCACCGCAAGGACCTCAACGCACACCTGTCACGCTGGCTGGCGCTTGCCCCCACGCCGTCCGGCCTGCTGCAGGGACAATTCGATCGCAACTGGCAGCCGCCAAACAAAATCAGCGGCGACCTGACCCTGCACAGCCGGCTGGTGTACACCATGCTGGTGGGCTACGAGGCCACTGGCGACGCACGCTACCTGGAGGTGGCAAAGCGCGGCACGGATTTCCTGCTCACGTCTTTCCACGATCCGCTCCACGGCGGTTTTTTCCAGGTTGTCGATGCCGGGGGCAAGCCGGTGAGCACAACGAAAAACAGCTACGGCCACGCATTTGCATTGCTGGCGCTCTCGCACGCAGCACGCGTGACGGGTGAGCCGAAGTACAAGGCAGCGGCGCTGACGGCGTGGCAGGATGTTCGCCGCAACCTGCGCGAGCCGGGCGGCGGCTTACGCGGCGCGGCGCCGCGCGATTTTGCGCCGAGGCAGGAAGCCAAACACACACAGAACCCCGTCATGCACATGTTCGAAGCCCTGCTGGCCCTGATCGATGCCACCGGCGACCAGCAAGTGGTGGCCGACGCACGCGAATTGGGCGACTTCGTGCTGAACCAACTCATGGTTGGCCTGCCCGACGGCGGCGCCTACATCCCGGAGTGGTATGACGCGCAGTGGAAACCGCTGACTGGCAACGACGGCTTTACCGACCTCGGTCACCAGTTCGAATGGAGCCACCTGTTGCGCAGCGCGGAGCAGCGCGGCCTGCCGCCAATCTATGCCGACGTGGCGGAGCGCCTGCTGAAATTCGCCGTGGCAAAAGGCTATGACGAACAGGATGGCGGCATCTTCAACCGCATGTCCACCAGCGGCCACGTGGACCGCAGCAAATTCTGGTGGCAGCAAGCGGAGGGCATGAAGGCTTTCCTGGCGGTAGCGCAACGGCCGGACATGGCGCGGCGCTACCATGAAACACTGGAGCTGGTGGACAAGGAAATCATTGACCGCGACAACGGCGGCTGGCGCTTCGGTGCGAAGGAAACCTGCGCCGGCGGCTGCAACAAGATGCAGCCCGACCCCTACCACCTGGTCGGCCTGGACTGGATGGTCCTATCGACGAAGCAATAGTTGATACGCGGCCCTATTGTACAATGGGCAATTGCTCATAATTAGACAATAACGACGATGGCGGGCGAAAACAAATTGCAGGAATACGCGTTCGAACAGATGAACCTGCAGGTTGGGGGGCGCATCCAGTTGATCACCCATCGCACCCTGCGGCCCATGCAGCACTTTTCGACTGTGATCGGTTGGGTGCGCGACGAGTACATGATCGTCAAGATCCCGATGGAGAATAACGGGCCGATTGCGCTTACCGAAGGCGACAAGCTGACGGTGCGCGTATTCTCCGGCGTGAATGTCTGCTCGTTCTCGACAGTCGTGCAGCGGGTTTTCCTGCGGCCGCTGATGTATGCGCACGTGGCCTTCCCTTCCGAGATCCAGGGCACCAGCCTGCGTGCTGCGATGCGGGTGAAGGTCGAGATCCCGGCCAAGATGTCGCGCGAAGATGGCCACCATGCTTCCGTCTTCCTGGTGAACCTGAGCGTGTCCGGCGCGCTGATCGAATCGGCCCAGCCCTTGAGCCGCGAGGGCGAGACGGTGCAACTGGACTTTACCTTGCTGGCGCCGCCGGATGACAGGCAAGTGCGCATTAATACCTCGGCGCTGGTGCGTAACGCCTCGATGGCACAGTCGCTGAAAGGGGACGGGAAGGACGTGTTCAGCTACGGCGTGCAATTCACGGGACTCGATCCCGCGCACTTCACCCTGTTGCAGAACCTGACGTACGAGGCCATGCTGGCTGATCGTCAAAAAATCGTGTAAGCAAATACGTCAATGCTGCTGGCTTCGGACATCGCCAGCCAGCAGCGCCGTGAGGCGTTCCGCCCCATGTTCATCTTGGCTGCGCGAACAACTTAAAACTCACTTTCATGACATAACGGTCATCAGGCCGCCGCCTCACTACAGCCTGGCTGCGTCGTCCAACACGCGGCGTCCTAGCCACCATTTCTAGCGAAGCAATGCGAATGCAAAGGCGGCAAGTAGGCACCGACACATTGGGGAGAAAGATGTGAAAATCATTAAGATTGTAATGGTTGCGATCTGCGTTTCGCTTGTATTGCTGGGTATTGTTTATAACGTATTCATTACGCCTTTGTCGAACCCAACACTCGACTTTATACTCTGGACCCTGATCGGATTAGCATTTCTCATTTTGTATTTCATCGGTCGATCCAAAGGACCATAGCGAATAAGTACAGGAATGGTAAGCGGCCAGCCGTCCCACCTGTTCAGCGAGTTTAAGACTGCGTAGGGTTCGGCAATAGCAATAACGAATCGACCTGGCTGTTAGGGCACGTCGGGAGACGTTCCAATACGCTGGCCAGCCAACGCAACGGATCAAAGCCATTGAGCTGGCGGTACCCAGCAAAGTCTGAATGGCGGCAGCGCTTCGGCCGGCGCGCTCCGAACCGGCGAGATGCCAGTTTTCTTGCCGATGGCAATCGGGCGGATCGCATTCTCGACCGCGTTGTTGTCGATCGGGAGCGTGCCCGAGCCAGCGTAGCGTAAGCGTCCAGCGCCACCACATATAAAAGTCCGACTTGCTTGGCCATACTCCAATTTTACTTCGGAGATCAGGATGGCAAACGGGGAGCGCGAGCAGTTATGGCAGGAACGCATCGAGCAATGGCGTAGCAGTGGCCTCTCGCAACGCGGCTTTGCAATGCAGCTGGGCTACGCGGTTCGCCAGGTCGGATACTGGGTGCGCCGCCTGGCGAAAAATGCACCGCCTAACATGGCAATGGTTCCCGCGAAGGTGAAGCCCGCACCGGCACCGGTCGCGCCAGCACTGGTACTGCGCGCGCCACCAGCAATTGTGGGTGCAGCGGATTGATCTGCGCAACGGTGCCAATGGCCCCCTGGCCGTGACCAGCATCGTGGCGCGCGAAATCGATGCGCCAGCCGGCGTTAAGCCAATTGAATGGCGCTTGCTGACCAACCGTTGTGCCAATAGCCATGCGGAGGTAGTGGAATTGATCGACTGGTATCGCGCCCGCTGGGAAATCGAAATGCTGTTCGACATCCTGCAGAATGCTTGCCGTATCGAGTCGTTGCAGTTGGAGCATATCGGCAAACTGGAACGGGCTATCGCGATGTATCTGGTAGTGGCATGGCGCATCGCGCACCTGATGCGGCTGGGGCGAACCTGCCCTGACCTGGAGGCCAGTCGCTTCTTCGACTGGGCCGAGATTCGCGCTGCATACATGCGCTCCAAGGCTGGGCCGCCAGCAAAGCCGACGCTGAATGAGGTGCTACGTTTGATCGCCGGATTTGGCGGTTTCCTTGCCCGCAAAGGCGACGGTGAGCCCGGTGTGCAAACGATTTGGAAAGGACTGCGGAAAGTGCGCGTGGCGGCGGAAGCATTACGCTATGCAGCTACGCCTGCTTCCTGATTTTGGACTTGTGTATAAGGGCATGACTTGAACCTTGCTGCCCACCCTGACCTAAGAGGCAACGCTGACTGATCGTCAGAGAAACGTTTGAGCAAAAGAAAACCGGGCCGAAGCCCGGCTTTCTTCTACTACCTAGCTAAATTAAGTAGCTACGTTGTTCTTCACGACCGCAGCGTACACAGCTGGCGCATCTGCCTCAACGATGTCGGTGGTGTTTTTCCACTTCATGCTCGAATCTTTGGTATCCAAGAACGGAGTGAAGGTAATGGTCTTGCCGTCAGCTGCGGGGAAGATGCCGGTAGCCAGCTTGATCTTGATTTCGCCATTGTTAACTGATTCCAGCGAAGCAACTTCCTTGGTTGGCTTGAAGTCGGCGATCTTGGTGATGCTATTGGAGCCAGCGTCGCAGCTGTCGAACACGCCGCCTGCTTCTTGAACGCACACTGCAACTGCGGTCTTGATCGAGTCGACCGCAGTCAGCGCGTTGGCAATCTTTGCTTTGCCGGTGTAGTCCGAGTAAGCTGGGATTGCTACAGCGGCCAGAATACCGATAATGGCCACGACGATCATCAGTTCGATCAGGGTGAAACCGGCTTGTGCTTGACGCCTAATGGATTGCATTTGGTGCTCCTTCAAGTAAATTGACTCTGATACGGGGGTTATAGCAATCGCCATGCCAGCTCAATTATTCCGACTCGGGGCCATGAGTCGGTGCCAGGGCTGTCATTCGGACAGCTTGCGCCATCTTTAACATATCTTAATAAGCGAATTTGGCCATTTTCGCGTATTGAGATCATCAAGGCTGCTGTTTGAGTGTCCGGAAGGCGGCCAGCTACCGCTTGCGAGTCAAGTTAAGTGGCCTACCCATTGGTGCCACGATGATTTCAGTACCATTCATTTTCCCCATCGACGTCCAGCTACGTCGCGCCCGTTTTCTCAGTTACTGGTTGCGAGGCAATCGCGCCAGTCCCCCATCAGGATCAAAGCATTTCCGTCGTGTTCGATGGGATGCGCAGCGCGTTTCCCGCTCTCAGAAAAACACTGGTGCCGTCGTTTGTCCCGTAAGCTTCTTCTGGGGTATGTTCAGCTGTAGCGTGCAGTTCACTGGCTGCACCGTACGCACTTCACCTTGCTGCGAATCGTTTCGTACGAGGCACGCTGGCTAACCGGCAGAGAATCGCTTGAACAAATAAAAAAAACCGGGCCGAAGCCCGGTTTTCTCACCAGTTAGGTAGATTAGGTACCTACGTTGTTCTTGGTGATTGCAGAGTAGACTGCTGGTGCATTGGCTTGGGTGATGTTGGTGGTGGTGGTCCACTTCACGGTCGAGTCTTTAGCGTCCAGAGTTGGAGTGAAGGTGATGGTCTTGCCATCAGCTTCCGAAGAGATGCCGGTAGCCAGGGTGATGGTGATAGCGCCGTCCGTTACTGAAGCCAGGTTGGCGACTTCTTTGGTTGGCTTGAAGTCAGCGGTTGCAGTGATGCCATTGGAACCCGCGTCGCAGCTATCTTTCACGCCGCCTGCTTCCTGGATGCAAACGGAAACTGCGGTCTTGATCGAATCAGCAGCGGTGATCGCATTGGCGATCTTGGCCTTCGCGGTGTAGTCCGAGTAAGCTGGGATTGCTACTGCAGCCAGGATACCAATAATGGCCACAACGATCATCAGTTCAATCAGGGTGAAGCCGGCTTGTGCTTGACGCTTAATCATTTTCACGGATTTCATTTGCAACTCCTTCAGGGGAAAGAAACAAAAATTGGGTGCGACACTGGAGTAACAGCAATGCGTGTGCCATCTCAAATTGTCAACAAAAACCACGGATTTCTGTCAAAAACTGTCAAATTTCCCTGCTGAGATGACGTTTTTGGTCAATTGGCCTCCAATTTTTGTCAGCTCTTCTGGAGTGGGGTGCCAAAATTTAGCGATACAAAGCGAATCGTGTATTCGGCGGATGCGGGGCCTGAGGACCGATCCCAGGAACTTTTACTTACCCCAAAAGAAAATGCCCCGCTTTCGCGGGGCATTTCATATTACTGCGGAACAGGTAGATTAGGTACCTACGTTGTTCTTAACGATTGCGGAGTGGACCGCTGGGGCATTTGCCTGAACGATGTTGGTGGTGGTGTTCCACTTCACGGTCGAATCTTTTTCAGTGATAACTGGGGTGAAAGTGATGGTCTTGCCGTCAGCTTCCTTGGAGATGCCGGTACCCAGGGTGATGGTGATCGCGCCGTCAGTAACCGAAGCCAGGCTTGCCACTTCTTTGGTTGCCTTGAAGTCAGCAGTTGCGGTGATGCCGTTCGAGCCTGCATCGCAGGTGTCTTTCACGCCACCAGCTTCTTGAATGCACACGGAAACTGCGGTCTTGATCGAATCAGCAGCGGTGATCGCGTTGGCGATCTTGGCTTTAGCGGTGTAGTCCGAGTATGCTGGGATTGCAACAGCAGCCAGGATACCGATAATGGCCACAACGATCATCAGTTCGATCAGGGTGAAGCCAGCTTGCGCTTGTTTCTTAATCATCTTCATCGATTTCATTTACTAGTCCCTAAGATTTTAAAAATTGCTCAGTGAGTTGAGGCACGGAAAGTAAAGCAATCACCGTGCCAGGCCATTTTGGTGCAAAAAATCCAAGTTAACCACCAATTTTTGTCAGCTTTAGGGCAAGCAGTTGACGCTTTGTGTCAAAAGGAAAACAAAAATTGTCCAAATGCCTGACAAAAATCGTCAGCTGGCGCGGAAGGCCATCAGGATGCCGCTGAGGTCGAGGATGTCGCCAACGTTTAGCGGATGAGGCTGGCGCGGCATCGGGTCACCGTTCAGCAGGGGAGATTTGTCGCCTTCCACGTGGGCGACGGAATATCCTTCGGGGGCACGGGCAATCACCACGACCTGCACGCCGGGGCGGCCCAGGCTGGTGACGGCCTTGGTCAAGCTCAGGGTTTTGCCGGCATTGCTGCCGTTCAGGACTTCTATATGAGCCAGTGGCAATTCGGCGAACTGGGTGTGCGGCGCGGCGGCCGAGGACGAGGCCGACGGCGGTGCCGGCATGGCAGGGATGGTGGCGGCGGCGGCGGCCAGTGGGCGGATGCCGTCGCTGACGAATTCGAGGTGGTACTTGGCCATCTTGATCACATCCTTGTTCTGCAGGAAGTGCTTGCCGATGCGGTGGCCATTCACAAATGTACCATTTGTGCTTTGCAGGTCTTCCAGGAACGAGTCGTCCAGGATGGTCGTGACGAGCGCATGCTCACCACTGACTGCGGGGTGGCTCAGGACAATGTCGTTATGCTTATGGCGGCCGACCGTCATGCGCTCCTTGGTGAGCTGCACGGTCTGCTCGATAACACCTTCTCGCATCACGAGTAGTTTTGCCAAATCAATATCCTCCGGGTAAACGCAAACGGGGAGCCGAAGCTCCCCGTTATCATACAGCTACTATTACAACATTGCCTTCAACAGGCGACCCATTTCGGATGGGTTTTTGGTGACCTTGATGCCGCAGGCTTCCATGATTTCCAGTTTGGCTTGTGCCGTGTCGGCGCCGCCGGAGATCAGCGCGCCGGCGTGGCCCATGCGCTTGCCTGGAGGAGCGGTCACACCGGCGATGAAGCCAACCACTGGCTTCTTCATGTTGTCCTTGATCCAACGGGCTGCGTTGGCTTCGTCTGGACCGCCGATTTCGCCGATCATGATCACAGCGTCGGTGTCAGGATCGTCGTTGAACATGCGCATCACGTCGATGTGCTTCAGGCCGTTGATCGGGTCGCCGCCAATGCCAACTGCAGAAGACTGGCCCAGGCCCAGGGCGGTCAGCTGTGCCACCGCTTCATAGGTCAGGGTGCCGGAGCGGGAAACCACGCCGATGCGGCCCTTGCGATGGATATGGCCAGGCATAATGCCGATCTTGATTTCGTCCGGGGTGATCAGGCCTGGGCAGTTAGGGCCCAGCAGCAGGGTCTTGGAACCTGCCTTGGCCATGCGGTCTTTCACTTCCATCATGTCGCGGACCGGGATGCCTTCGGTGATGCAGATGGCCAGGTCCAGTTCAGCTTCCACGGCTTCCCAGATTGCGGCGGCGGCGCCTGCTGGTGGAACGTAGATTACGGAAACGGTCGCGCCGGTTTCCGACGCTGCTTCCTTGACGGATGCGTAGATCGGGATGCCTTCGAAGTCTTCGCCGGCTTTCTTCGGATTCACGCCTGCAACGAAGGCATTCTTGCCGTTCGCGTAGTCGCGGCACATACGGGTGTGGAACTGGCCGGTCTTGCCGGTGATGCCCTGGGTGATGACTTTGGTGTCTTTATTGATCAGGATAGACATATCGATTCCTTAATTATTTACCGGCGGCAGCGGCAACAACGGCCTTGGCTGCTTCTTCCATGGTGTCAGCGGCGATGATAGGCAGGCCCGATTCGGCCAGCATCTTCTTGCCCAGGTCTTCGTTGGTGCCCTTCATGCGCACGACCAGCGGCACGGACAGGGAAACGGCCTTGGCGCCGGCGATCACGCCTTCGGCGATCACGTCGCAGCGCATGATGCCGCCGAAGATGTTCACCAGGATGGCTTTCAGTTCCGGGTTCTTCAGCATCAGCTTGAAGGCTTCGGTCACTTTCTCGGTGGTGGCACCGCCGCCCACGTCCAGGAAGTTGGCTGGCTCGCCGCCGAACAGCTTGATGGTGTCCATGGTTGCCATGGCCAGGCCGGCGCCGTTCACCAGGCAGCCGATATTGCCGTCCAGGGAGATGTAGGCCAGGTCGAACTGGGATGCTTCAACTTCAGCTGGATCTTCTTCGTCCAGGTCGCGGTAAGCCACGATTTCCGGGTGACGGAACAGGGCGTTGGCGTCGAAGTTGAACTTGGCGTCCAGTGCGATGACCTTGCCGGAACTGGTCAGAATCAGTGGGTTGATTTCGGCCAGGGAAGCGTCGGTTTCCCAGTAGGCTTTGTACAGGCCTTGCAGGTTGGCGACGGCGTCGGCTACGGAGGCTTCCGGTACGCCGATCTTGCGTGCCACGTCGGCAGCGTCTGCGTCGGACAGGCCGGTCGCTGGATCGATCACGACGTTGTGAATCAGTTCAGGGTGCTTTTCAGCGACTTCTTCGATGTCCATACCGCCTTCGGAGGAGGCCATCAAGACAACGCGCTGGGTGACACGATCGGTCACCAGGGAAACGTACAGTTCCTTCTTGATGTCGGCGCCTTCTTCGATCATCAGGCGGCGGACTTTCTGGCCTTCAGGGCCGGTCTGGTGGGTCACCAGCTGCATGCCCATGATCTGGTCGGCGTATTCCTTGACCTGTTCCAGCGACTTGGCTACTTTCACGCCGCCGCCTTTACCACGGCCACCTGCATGGATCTGTGCCTTTACGACCCATACTGGGCCGCCCAGGGTTTCAGCAGCTTTCACCGCCTCTTCCACAGACATGCACGGAATGCCGCGCGGTACGGTCACTCCGAATTTTCGGAGGATTTCTTTGCCTTGATACTCATGGATTTTCATGCTGGCTTTCCCTTCTTTCGAATACCTGTTTGTTGGTTAGATGTATTTTGTACAGCACCTAGGCTGCTTCCGTCTTGTTGACGTACCAGCGTGGGTAGAACTCGGCAACTGCCCCGCCATCGGTCTTGAGGGCGTGGCACTTATCAAGTTGGAACGGTTTCTCTGTCGCAGTGCTGGAGCGCTCGTTCACTGGCCAGACATCATTGGCAAAGGCTTGCATGGCTGCCGTCGGCAGCACCTGGGCCAATTCCGTCAGGTGGGTACAGCCTTGTACACCGCCCAGCCTTTCCTTGACCGCTTGGCGAAAACCCTTCGTCAGGTTGAGGCCGATCAGGGCTTTGTAGGCTGGGCCAATCGTGTCGCAATGGCCAGGATAGGGAACGGCGTCCGAACTTGCTTCGGCATCGACGATGGTGAGCTGCTTATCGACGGTCACGCGCAGCCACAGGTCGTGCAGGGCTTCGTTGCCCTTGCGCGGGCCGGATGCCAGCATGGTGTCGAAGGATTTGATGTCCGTGATATGGGCGTCAAGATCCCACAGGCCATCCTCGCGTGAATACGCCTGGATGTCTATGGCGCGCGTATGCCGCAGCGCACGTCGGGAGACAGGATTTGACAAGGACATAAGACCGATGCCACAAAACGTGGCCAAAATTATAAGCAGCTAATCAGTACGCCGCAGCTTCTACGGACAACCACCGCACCCGCGGTGCTGCATAAAACTCTCGAAGTGTAGCACACCTTGCCAGGCCAATTTAAAAGTCCTCGTCCGGCATCGTGCCCTTCATGGCGGTGCGGATGGCTTTCTGGGAGAAGCCGCGCGACATGAGGAAGCGTAATTGTTTCTGGCGGCCTTCGGGATCTGCGGCGACTTCGCCGAACTTGCGGCGCCAGACCTCGCAGCAGCGCTCGACTTCGTCTTCCTTCAGGCTTTCCTTGACTTCGGCCAGCATGTCGCCGCCGATGCCGTGGTGCTGAAGTTCTGCCACGATGCGGCTGTTGCCGTAGCGGGCGGCACGGCGGTGCACCAGGTTTTCTGAGAAGCGCTCTTCAGAGAGCCATTTGTTTTGTTCGAGGAAGTTCAGCAGGGCTTCGACGTCGTCGCCCTCTTCCGCGTGGCGGTGCAGCTTGCGGGCGAGTTCGAGGCGGCTGTGCTCGCGCTGGCTGAGCAGGCGCAGGGCGCGGGCTTTTAGGGTGGGTTTGGGGAGGGGCATGCTTTCTAAAACCGGTAAAGCGGTGCCTGACCCGCAGGGTCAGGCACCGGTCTGCGGCGGCCGCGTATCGGTGTCTGACCCTGCGGGTCAGACACCGGGGTACCGGTTTTAGTCGACCGCACGCAGCTTCGGCGCTTCTTCGCCATCATCGGTCACCGCCGGCAGCTCGCGCACGCCCAGCGCCGCACGCACCTTGTTCTCGATTTCACGCGCCAGCGCCGGGCGTTCCTTCAGGAACGAGCGGGCATTGTCCTTGCCCTGGCCGATACGCTCGCCACCGTAGCTGTACCAGGAGCCCGACTTCTCAACGATCTTGGCTTCCACGCCCAGATCGATGATCTCGCCTTCGCGCGAGGTGCCTTCGCCATACAGGATGTCGAAGTGGGCTTCCTTGAACGGCGGCGCAATCTTGTTCTTGACCACTTTGACCTTGGTCTCGTTACCGATTACTTCGTCGCCCGACTTGATGGAACCGGTACGGCGGATGTCGAGGCGCACGGATGCATAAAATTTCAGCGCGTTACCGCCGGTGGTGGTTTCCGGCGAGCCGAACATCACGCCGATCTTCATACGGATCTGGTTAATGAAGATCACCAGAGTGTTGGTGCGGTTGATGGTGCCGGTCAGCTTGCGCAGCGCCTGGGACATCAGTCGTGCCTGCAGGCCTGGCAGGGAATCACCCATATCGCCTTCGATTTCAGCTTTCGGGGTCAGCGCCGCGACCGAGTCGACCACGATCAGGTCCACGGAACCGGAGCGCACCAGCGCATCGCAGATTTCCAGGGCTTGTTCGCCGGTGTCCGGCTGGGAGATCAGCAGTTCGTGCAGGTTGACGCCCAGCTTCTGCGCGTAGACCACGTCCAGCGCGTGTTCCGCGTCGATGAAGGCGCAGGTGCCGCCCATCTTCTGCATTTCAGCAATGGCCTGCAGGGTCAGGGTGGTTTTACCGGAAGATTCAGGACCGTAGATTTCCACGACGCGGCCGCGCGGCAGGCCGCCTACACCCAGCGCGATATCCAGGCCCAGGGAGCCGGTGGAGACAGTCTGCACTTCCTCGATCGGGGCGGATGCGTCCATGCGCATCACGGAGCCTTTACCAAACTGCTTTTCAATCTGGGCCAGCGCCGCGGCCAGGGCCTTGGCTTTTTCCGATGCAGGTACTACTGCTTTTTTGTCGTCCATGATGATCTTTCGCGGCTAAATGAATTGGGTCACTACGTTTGTACAGGTGATACTGTATAAAATTACAGTGCTTTTGACAACCCCTTTTTTGCAAACTTTGCGAAAAGTCAAACGGCTGGAGTACAGTTACCCTATGCGTATCCTATTAGCCGAAGATGACAGCGTCCTCGCGGACGGCCTGACGCGCTCCCTGCGCCAGTCCGGCTATGCGATCGACTGCGTAAAAAACGGGCAAGAGGCGGACACGGCCCTGTCCACCCAGGAATTCGACCTGCTGATCCTGGACCTGGGCCTGCCCAGGATGTCCGGCCTGGAAGTGCTGCGCCGCCTGCGCACGCGCGGCTCGCTGCTGCCGGTGCTGATCCTGACCGCGGCCGATTCCGTGGAGCAGCGCGTCAACGGCCTTGACCTGGGCGCCGACGATTACATGGCCAAGCCTTTCGCGCTGTCCGAGCTGGAAGCGCGGGTGCGCGCCCTGACCCGGCGCGGCCAGGGCGGCGGCTCCACGGTCGTCAGGCATGGCCCCCTCACCTACGACCAGGTCGGGCGCAGCGCCTATATCAATGAGCAGATGCTGGATTTGTCGGCACGCGAACTGGGCTTGCTGGAAATCCTGCTGGCGCGCACCGGCCGCCTGGTGTCGAAGGAACAGCTGGTAGACCACCTGTGCGAGTGGGGCGAAGAGGTCAGCAACAACGCCATCGAGGTGTATGTGCACCGCCTGCGCAAGAAGATTGAAGTGGGCGGCATCCGCATCGCCACCGTGCGCGGCCTCGGCTACTGCCTGGAGAAATTCAACCCGCCGCAGCCGCCGGCCGCCACGTGAACGGCGAGCAGCAGGCCGCCGACTGGGACCACACCCCGGCCGCCGAAGAGAACGAGATCCAGCACTCGCTGTTCGGCGAAATCCTCGACTGGATGCTCGCTCCCCTGCTGCTGCTGTGGCCGATGAGCATCGCCATCACCTACCTGGTGGCCAAATCGATCGCCAACCAGCCTTTCGACCATGCGCTGGAGGATACGGTCACCGTGCTGACGCAGCAGGTGCGCGAAGTGGGCGGCGCGATTCCCCGCCTGCCCGGCCCGGCGCGCGACATCCTGCGCGCCGATGACGTCGATAATATTTATTACCAGATCAGTGCCCCCAACGGCAGCCATGCCGATGGCGACCGCGACCTGCCGCCGCCCCGGCAAGACCCGGAGCTGCAGGAATACCGCTCGGGCGAGGTGATTTTCCGCAACGCCAACCTGCACGGCACGCCGATCCGCATCGCCCACACCTGGGTCAACCTGGAAGAGGACAAGGCGCAGCCGCCGCGCTGGGCCCTGGTGCAGGTGGGCGAAACGCTGGAAAAGCGCGCCAAGCTGGCCAATGAAATCATCAAGGGCGTGATCCTGCCGCAGTTCATCATCCTGCCCATCGTGCTGGCCCTGGTGTGGTTTGCACTGTCGCGCGGCCTGCTGCCGCTGCGCGAGCTGCAGGAGCGCATCCGCGCCCGGCCTTCGGACGACCTGAGCCCGATTCCGCCGCGCCAGGTGCCGGAAGAAATCACCCCGCTGGTCAAGTCGCTCAATGAAATGCTGGAGCGCCTGAAGCTGTCCATCGATTCGCAGAAGCGCTTTATCGCCGATGCCGCGCACCAGATGAAAACTCCGCTGGCCGGCATGCGCACCCAGTCGGAACTGGCGCTGCGCCAGACCGACGAGGCCGAGGTGCACCGCTCGCTGGAGCAATTGGCAAAGTCGTCGGAGGCGGCAACCCGCCTGGTCAACCAGCTGCTGGCACTGGCGCGCGCCGAAAACCAGCCGCAGGCCGGCACTGCGATGGAAGCGCTGGAACTGGGCGAGCTGGCGCGCAGTACGGTGCACGACTGGGTGCAGGCTTCGTTCAGCTACGGCATCGACCTTGGCTACGAGCCGCCTCACGAAGACGTCCCCATTTCCGGCAACCCGATGATGCTGCGCGAAATGCTGTCCAACCTGATCGACAACGCACTGCGCTACACACCGCGCGGCGGCGCGGTCACGGTGCGCGTGCGCCGCACCGGCAAGCAGGGCTTGCTCGAAGTGGAGGACAACGGGCCCGGCATCCCGGCGACCGAACGCGGCAAGGTGTTCGAACGCTTCTACCGCATCCTCGGCAGCAATACCGAAGGTTCCGGCCTGGGCCTGCCCATCGTGCGCGAGGTGGCACAGCAGCACGAGGCGGAAGTCGACCTGTTCGCCAATCCACGCACCACCGACCCGAAATATCCCGGCTGCCTGTTCCGCGTGACGTTCCCGCTGCGCGCACCGGACACGCCGCCCGAAGAAGAAGAGGTACCGCATTTTGGATAAGCTCGAGCGCCACTGGCGCCGCGTGCGCCGCATGACGGGCTGGCTGCTGGCCAGCTGGCTGCTCGCCACGTTCTGCATCATTTTCTTTGCGCGCGAATTGAGCGGGCTGTCCATCTTCGGCTGGCCGCTGTCGTTTTACCTGGCGGCGCAGGGCGCCTCGCTCATCTACCTGGCCATTATCGGTTTCTACGCCTGGCGCATGCGCGCACTGGAGCGGCTTTATCGCAGCGAGGATGCGGCATGAAAACGCCCTTCTTCCGCAAGCTGCAGCGCTACTACATGATCTTCACCGGCTGCTTCGCCATGTTCCTGCTCGCGCTGGCGATGCTGGAAAAGGAAGGCATGCCGCGCCTGTGGATCGGCTACCTGTTCATGTTCGCCACCATCATCCTGTATGCGGCGATCGGTGTCATCAGCCGTACCTCGAACGTGGCCGAGTATTACGTGGCGGGGCGGCGCGTGCCGTCGCTGTTCAACGGCATGGCCACGGCGGCCGACTGGATTTCCGCCGCCTCCTTCATCTCGCTGGCGGGCGGCCTGTACTTGCATGGCTTCGACGGCCTGGCCTACATCATGGGCTGGACCGGCGGCTATTGCCTGGTCGCCTTGCTGATCGGGCCTTACCTGCGCAAGTTCGGGCAGTACACGATTCCCGACTTTTTCGCGGCGCGCTATGGCGGCGGCTTCAACGGGCGTGCGGTGCGGCTGATGGCGGTCGGCGCCACCATCATCGTTTCCTTCACCTATGTGGTAGCGCAGATCTACGCCGTGGGGCTGATCGCCTCGCGCTTTACGGGCGTCGATTTTTCGGTCGGCATCTTCCTCGGCCTGGCATCGATCCTGGTGTGCTCTTTCCTGGGCGGGATGCGGGCGATCACCTGGACCCAGGTGGCGCAGTACATCATCATCCTGGTGGCCTTCCTGATGCCGGCCATGTGGCTGGCCGTCAAGCATGGCGGCAACCCGGTGCCCCAAGTCGCCTACGGCAAGCTGCTGCCCAAGCTTAGCGCGCGCGAGGCGCAACTGGCGCACGACCAGAAGGAAGCCGAGGTGCGTGAAGTGTTCCTGCAGCGCGCCGAGGATTTCGGCGTGCGCCTGCACGGCTTGCCGGCGTCCTGGGATTCGGGGCGGCTGGAAGCCCAGCACAACCTCGACATGGTCAAGCAGCGCAATGGCTCGCTGCTGGAGATCCGCGCCGCCGAGCGGGCGCTGGCCGGCTATCCCAAGACCGTGGAAGACGCGGCTGCCGTGTGGACCGCACAGCGCAACTACAACCTGGCGCGCGCACGCGAACTGGTCAAGCACGCCGAACCCTTCCCCGGCGCCGACCGCGAACAGTCCGACCAGAAGCGCAACAACTTCCTGGCGCTGGTATTCTGCCTGATGGTGGGCACGGCCGCCCTGCCGCATATCCTGATGCGCTCCTACACCACGCCTTCCGTGCACGAGACGCGCGTGTCGGTGTTCTGGACCCTGTTCTTCATCCTGCTGGTGTACCTCACCATCCCGGCACTGGCAGTGCTGGTCAAATACGATATCTACAGCTCGCTGGTAGGCAGCGATTTTACGCACCTGCCGACCTGGGTCTCCTACTGGGCCAATGTGGACAAGGCCAGCCCGCTGCTGTCGATCAGCGACATCAACCTGGACGGCATTGTGCAACTGGCCGAGATCCAGATCGACAGCGACGTGCTGGTGCTGGCCACCCCGGAGATTGCGGGCTTGCCGTATGTGGTGTCGGGGCTGGTGGCAGCGGGGGGCCTGGCGGCAGCGCTGTCCACGGCGGATGGCCTGCTGCTGGCGATCTCCAACGCGCTGTCGCATGACGTGTACTACAAGATCGTCGACCCGCAGGCATCGACCCAGAAGCGGGTGACGATCTCAAAGCTGCTGTTGCTGGCGGTAGCCTTTATCGCTGCCTATGCCGCCTCGACCAAGCCGGGCGACATCCTGTCGCTGGTGGGGGCGGCCTTCTCGCTGGCCGCATCGACGCTGTTCCCGGCCCTGGTGGCCGGCGTGTTCTGGCAGCGCGCCAACCACCAGGGCGCGATTGCCGCGATGGTGGCAGGCTTCTTCACCTGCCTGTATTACATGCTGCATGCAAACCCGGTGCTGGGCGGCAGCATCAGCGGGCAGTGGTTCGGCATCGCGGCCAATTCGGCTGGCGTGTTCGGCGTCCCGGCCGGGCTGGCCGCGCTGGTTGCAGTCAGCCTGCTGACGCCTGCGCCCGACGCGCGCACGCTGTCGCTTGTACGCCACATACGCACGCCAGAATAGGCGATTGTTGCATTGGAGTAGCACTTCGTATTGCCATTCTGGTAACATTCATTTCTTTTGAATATAAACCAGTGCATTCTTTGCGCTGTGTGCCCATAAAAAACTCGATGATCAAGTACTTCCTGGCCGGACTGGCCACCGTGGCCGGTCTGGCCCATGCCGCCCCCTCAGCCCAGCAATTCTTCGAAAACGCCCACTACAAAGACGCCAAGCTGTCGCCGAGCGGCCGCTACCTGGCCCTGCGCGTCGGCAGCAACGACAGGCGCGATTCGGTGCTGGTGTTCGATAACGAGACCCTGAAAGTGGTGGGCGGAGGACGCCTGGCCGACTACGACGTCGGCACCATCCGCTGGGTCAACGATAACCGCCTGCTATACACGGTGGCCGACAGCATGACGGCCCCGGGCGACAGGCGTTTCGCGCCGGGCCTGTACGCCATGAGCCGCGACGGCAAGGAAATCCGGCAGTTGGTCGAACACCGGGCCAGCGGCTCCGGCACCGGCACCCATATCAAGTCGCGCCTCGAACCATGGAACACTTTCCTGATGGATGAGGTAGGCGCCCAGGACTCCGACACGGTGTACCTCGAACGCCCGATCTGGTCGGATCGCGCCGGCTATGAAATCGAGCGTACCGAGCTGGTCAAGCTGAATACCGCGACCGGACAAGGGGTAACGCTCAGCCATCCAGGCAACGCTGAAAGCTGGATGCTGGACCACAAAGGCGAACCCACGATCCTGATTACCTCCAAGGATGGCAAGGAAACCATCCATTACCGCGACGCCGGCGGTGAATGGCGCGACATCCTCACGCAGGCGGCCTATGGCAGCGACATGGACGCCTTCGCCCCGATCGGCTTCTATGACGACAAGCACCTGCTGGTCAAGGCGCGGATGAAGGGCGATAAGGCCGCGCTGCACCTGATGGACCTGGCCACGGGCAAGCTCGATCCGAATCCGCTGGTGGCGCTGGCGGACTTCGACTTCGGCGGCAGCATGGTGTATTCGAAGAAGCGCCTGGTCGGCCTGCATTACCTTGCCGACGCCCGCTCCAGCGCCTGGTTCGACCCGGCGCTGAAAGCAGCCCAGGCGGAGGTGGACAAGCAGCTCGGCGGTATGATCAACATTATCACCCCGCCAACCCAGCCGGAAAGCGACTGGCTGCTGGTGGTGAGCTACTCGGACCGCCAGCCGCGCTTCTATTCCGTCTTCAACAGCAAGACCCATGAGCTGAAGGGCCTGGGCAGCGCGCGCCCCGATATCAAGTCCAGCGAGATGGGGCGCCAGGACTTCGTCAAATACAAGGCACGCGACGGCCTGGACGTTCCGGCCTGGCTGACCCTGCCGGCCAACGCCGGCAAGAAGCTGCCGATGGTGGTAATGGTGCACGGCGGACCTTACGTGCGCGGCAATGAATGGGGGTGGGATGCCGAGAGCCAGTTCCTCGCTTCGCGCGGCTACGCCGTGCTGGAGCCGGAATTCCGCGGCTCGACCGGCTACGGCATGAAGCTGTTCAACGCCGGCCTGAAACAATGGGGCCTGAAGATGCAGGACGATATCGCCGACAGCGTGAAGTGGGCGGTGGAGCAAGGCATCGCCGATCCTGGGCGCATCTGCATCATGGGCGGCAGCTACGGCGGCTACGCGACCCTGATGGGCCTGGTCAACGATCCAGCCCTGTACCGCTGCGGCATTGCCTACGCTGCCGTCACCGACATCCCGCTGCAGTATTCCAGCGGCATGGCCGTCCTGTCCGACCTGCCTTCCGACTACAAGTCCTACGGCGTGCCGGTGCTGGTGGGCGACCTGGAGAAGGACGCTGCGCAGTTCGTCGCGACCTCGCCGCTGAAGCAGGCCGCCCGCATCAAGCGTCCGCTGTTGCTGGCACATGGCACCGACGACCGCCGCGTCCCGGTCCCACACTACAACAAGCTGCGCAGCGCGCTGCTGGACGCCAAGGCCGATGCCGAATTCGTCGAGTATATCGGCGAAGGCCACGGCTGGAGCACGCTGAAGACGCGCCTCGACTTCTGGGGCCGGGTCGAGAAGTTCCTCGACAAGCATATCGGCGCTGGCGCAAAAGCGGAGTAAGCTGGCGGCTCGTCCGGTAAGATGCTGCCTCATGAAAATGCTGAACCTTACCCTCTCATTCGCGATCTTTGCCGCCGCGGCGGCAAACGCCGGCAACGCGCGCGCCGATACGATGTACAAGTGTACTGACGTAAGCGGCAAAGTCACCTTCACCGACCAACCCTGTGCAGGCAAAGGCAAGACGAGCACGCTGGATGTCAGGGCCCCGCAACGGGAAGCCGAGGTCGCGCAAAAGACGGAAGCGGACGCGGAGAAGCTCAAACGCGCCAACGAGCAATTCAAAGTGCGCGCGGCAGAACGCGAACGGATTTACGCCGATCAGGAACAGAGGGCCGCGCAGGCCCGCGCCGACCGGGAGCGCTGGGCCATCGAAGCGCGAATCAGGCAAGAGGCGAAGGATCGGGAGACGGCGCGGCAAGGAGTGCTGGCAAGGCGCGAACGGGAGCGCTTTCTCGGGTGCCAACCGGGTACCTGCTAGTACTGGCCGCCACGCGCGCAGCTGCGGGGGCGATGCCGCCGGCACGCCCAGCTCGCAGGCAAAAATCGATGGTCGTTACATTCGGCGAGTCTTTAGCCTTGCCATTCCGGTAACATTCGATTTCCATGAAAATCCTCTCCCTCACTCTCGCAATTTCGCTCGGGATGGCCGCCGCACCGGCCGCCGCAGCGGCGGTGGCACCGCCATCGGTGGAAGCATTCTTTGAAAACCCGGCATTCAGCGACGCCATCATCTCCCCCAGTGGCAAGCATGTCGCCGCCAAAGTCGGCGCCAAGGGCAAGCGCAATATGCTGGCCGTGGTCGACCTGGCCACCCAAAAGGTCCAGATCGTGGCCCACTTCAGCGATACCGATATCGCCAACGTTCAATGGGTAAGCGAGCAGCGCCTGGTGTTCGATACCAATGACCGCCAAGTGGCGCAGGGCGATGCGATGTATGCGCCTGGCCTGTACGCGGTGGACCGCGACGGCGCCCGCTTCAAGCAGCTTGCGTCGCGCCGCAGCCAGGGACTCAAGCAAAGCTCGGCGCAACGCGACATGCTGCCATGGCACACTGCGATGCACCGCCAGACCGGCCTGCCCGATTCCGAGTGGACCTATGCGCAGGACCTGCAGTTCAGCGGCAAGGGAACTGTCAACGACGCCAGGCTGCTGCGCGTGAACACGGTCACCGGTCGCAGCCAACTGGTAGAGCGCCCCGGCGACGTTGTGGCCTGGCTGCTGGACCAGGAAGGACGCGCGCGCCTTGCCTATATGCTCAACAAGGACGTGATTGAAATCAAGGTGCGCGACGACGAAAAAACGCCGTGGCGCACCCTCACCAGCTTCAAGGCCTTCGCGCCTGACGCCAACGCCATGGATGCCCTGGCCTTCGGCGCCGACAACATCCTGTACGTCAGGACCAACCAGGGCGCCGACAAAGCCTCCATCTTCCGTCTCAACCTGGCAACCGGCAAGCTGGATGACAAGCCCCTGATTGCACTGGAAGGCTTCGACTTCGACGGCCGCCTTGTCATACGCGGCGGAAAACTGGTCGGCGTGCACTACCTGCAGGATGGCGAAGGCACGCAGTGGTTCGACCCCGCACTGCAGGCCCTGCAGGCCGACATCGACAAGCTGCTGCCGCAGACCGTGAACATGCTCGACCTGCCAACCGACCTGCAGGCCCGGAACGTGCTGGTGCGCGCCTTCTCCGACACCCGCCCATCGGGCTATTACGTGTTCGACCGCGGCACGAAAAAGCTCAACAAGGTCGGCGACACCCACCCCGGCATCGCCCCGGACCAGATGGGCCAGCAGGAGCAGGTGCGTATCGTGGCGCGCGATGGCCAGGAAGTGCCTACCATGCTGACGCTGCCGCCACAGAAGGAGGCGAAGAAACTGCCGATGGTGGTGTTGGTGCATGGCGGGCCGTACACCCGTGGCACGAGCTGGGGCTGGAAGCCTGAAGTGCAATTCCTGGCCTCGCGCGGCTATGCCGTGCTGGAACCGGAATTTCGCGGCAGCACCGGCTATGGCCAGCGCCACTTTTTCTCGGGTTGGAAACAGTGGGGCCTGAAGATGCAGGATGACATCGCCGACGCTACCAAATGGGCCATCGCCAAAGGCTATGCCGACCCGCAGCGCATCTGCATCGCCGGCGCCAGTTACGGCGGCTATGCCACGCTGATGGGACTGGTCAACGATCCCGCCCTGTACCGCTGCGGCATCGACTGGATCGGCGTCACTGATATCAAGCTGCTGTTCACCGGCCACTGGATGTACCGCGACGACGCCAGCGAAACCTGGCGCCGCTACGGCATGCCCGAGCTGATCGGCGACCCGCAAAAGGATGCCGAGCGCTTCCTGGCCACCTCTCCGGTAGAACAGGCGCACCGCATCACTCAGCCGCTGTTGATGGCCTATGGCGGCGCCGACCTGCGCGTGCCGCTGGTGCACGGCATCCGCCTGCGCGACGCGGTGCAGAAGAATAACAAGCAGGTGGAATGGGTTGAATACGAGAAGGAAGGCCATGGCTGGCAACTGCCGGAGAACCGTATCGATTTCTGGGCCCGCGTCGAGAAATTCCTCGACAAGCATATCGGTGTGAAGCCGAAAACGGAGTAAGCTGGCGGCTCGTCCGTCACTCAACCGAAGGAGGCAGCGCGATGTCGTCTGGCAAAATCCTGGTCGCACAAGGGGGCGGTCCGACCGCCGTGATCAACCAGTCGCTGGTCGGCGTCGTGCTCGAGGCGCGGCGCTTTCGCAATGTGACGCGCATCTACGGCGCGCTGCACGGCGTGCGCGGCATCGTCAACGAGGAATTCGTCGACCTGACGCAGGAGACCAGCCATAACCTGGAACTGGTCGCCGCCACGCCCTCCTCCGCCCTCGGCTCGACGCGCGACAAGCCGGACCTGAAGTACTGCGAAGAAATCTTCAAGGTGCTGAAGGCGCACGAGATCGAACACTTTTTCTACATCGGCGGCAACGATTCCTCGGATACGGTGCGCATCGTGGCCGAACAGGCGCAGGCTGCGGGATATCCGCTGCGCGCCATCCATATTCCCAAGACCATCGACAACGACCTGGTGGGCAACGACCACACGCCGGGCTTTCCTTCCGCCGCGCGCTTCGTGGCGCAGGCCTTTGCCGGCGCCAATCTCGATAACGCCTCGCTGCCGGGCGTCTACGTGGGCGTGGTCATGGGCCGCCATGCCGGCTTCCTGACTGCCGCTTCGGCATTGGGCAAAAAATTCCCGGACGATGGGCCGCACCTGATCTACCTGCCGGAGCGCGTGTTCTCGATCGAGCAATTCCTGGCCGACGTGAAGGACAACTATGCGCGCTACGGGCGCTGCGTGGTGGCGGTGTCCGAAGGCATCCACGATGCTTCCGGCGAGCCGATCGCCACCTTGCTGGCCAAGGAGGTGGAGCGCGATGCGCATGGCAATGTGCAGCTCTCCGGCACCGGTGCGTTGGCCGACCTGCTGTGCGATGAGATCAAGGACAAACTGGGCATCAAACGGGTGCGCGGCGACACCTTCGGCTACCTGCAGCGCTCCTTCATCGGCTGCGTATCCGATGTGGACCAGCGCGAGGCACGCGAGGTCGGCGAAAAGGCCGTGCAATTCGCCATGTGGGGCGAACGCAATGGTTCGGTAGCGATCAAGCGCACCGGTTTCTATTCGGCCGATTACGAGTTGCTGCCGCTGGAAGCGGTGGCGGGCAAGACTCGCACCATGGAAGATGAATTCATCGACGAGAAGGGTACCGGCGTGACCGATGCCTTCCGCATGTACCTGCGTCCCTTGCTCGGTTCCGGCATGCCGGACGCCTACCGCCTGCGCCCGGCCCCGGTGCCGAAGATCCTCAAGCGCTAGAGCAGCGCCGGCAGCTCCGCCGCCAGGAAGTCGGACAGGGCGCGCACCTTGGTCTGCAGGTGGCGGTTGCCGGGGTAGACGATGTAGGCGATGCGCGGCTGCAGCTGCCAGGCCGGCAGCACGCGCTCCAGCGCACCCTGCGCCAGCATGGGCCGCGCGATGAATGAGGGCAGCGAACCGATGCCCTGCCCGGCCGCCAGCATCTGTCCCAGCATCAGGCTGTTGTCCAGCCACATGCGCACCGGCGGTTCGATTTCGGCCATGCCGCCCTCACCTTCCAGCCGCCACAGGCCAGGCGCTTCGGCCAGGCGGAAGGCGAGCGCGCGGTGCGCCAGCAGATCGTGCGGCCGCTGCGGTGCACCGCGCCGGCGCAGGTAGGCCGGGGATGCGCACAGCCACTGCTCCACCTTGCCGGCGGAGCGCACCACCAGCGAGGAATCGGGCAGCGTGGTGCGCACGCGCAGCGACAGGTCGAAGCCTTGCGCCACCACATCGAGCAGACGGTCGGCCATGGTGAGCTCGACGTCGATCTCCGGGTATTGGTCCATGAAGCGCGCCAGCAGCGGCGCCAGCACCGTCAGGCTGAGCGACATCGGGGCGTTGATGCGCACCCGCCCTTTCATGGCGGCCTGCTCGCCGCTGGTGCTGCGCTCGAGTTCGTCCAGCTCGTCCAGCAGGCGGCAGCATTCCTGGAAATAGGCGCGCCCGGTGTCGGTCAGGCGCATGGTGCGCGTGGTGCGCAACAGCAGCGCGGCGTGCAGGCCCTGCTCCAGCCAGCGCACCTGCTTGCCGATGCCCGCCGGCGACAGGCCCAGCTCCTCGGCTGCCTTGCTGAAGCTGCCGCGCTCGACTACGCGGCGAAAGGCGTGCATGGCCGCCAGCTTGTCCATTCGATCCTCCAGGTAAAAAGTCTTTATCAAAAACGCCTGATTATCTTAGCAGCAGAATCAAATATGCTGGCTTCACTGTCATTTCTTTCAAAGGAACCAAGATGAAACTCGCAAGTGCCCTTGCCGCCCTGCTGCTGTCCGCCCATGCCATGGCTGCCGAACCGGGCACCAGTCCCTGGGGGCCGAAGGATGAAATCGGCCGCCTCAACCTGGTCACCCAGGCGTCCAGTGCGGCCATTCTGGCCCGCATCAGTGGCGGCCGTGCGTATGACCTGTCGGTGGACTATTTTGTCGGCATGCCGAGCTGGCAGGCGGCCGGCGATCCGCCTTACCTGATGTGGATGACCCATACGCCGCACGGCAATGTGCTGTCGGACCCGATGGAAACCGGCAAGGCCATGAACCAGCACGTCAGCTACTCGGGCAGCGCGATCTCGATGTACGCGCATATGGGCACCCATATCGACGCGCTGAATCACTTCGGCCTGAATGGCAAGATCTGGAACGGCTTCAAGGCTTCCGAGCACCTGGGCGACCGTGGCTGGAAGGTGGCCGGGGCGGAGAAGCTGCCGCCGATCGTGGCGCGCGGGGTGCTGATCGACGTGGCGGCGGCCAAAGGAGTCTCCATGCTGCCGGATAACTACCGCGTGACCGGCAAGGACCTGGCCGAGGCTTTGGCCAGGCAGAAAGTGCGGCTGCAGAAGGGCGACGTGGTGCTGATCCGCACCGGCCGCATGCAGCAGTTCGAGAAGGCGCACGCCTTCATGCAGAACCCGCCGGGCATGGGCCTGGATGCGGCGCGCTTCCTGGTGGAGCAGCATGGCGCGATGGTGGTGGGCGCGGATAACCTGAGTTTCGAAGCCTTCCCTTCAGAGGCCAAGGACAACTACATCCCGGTCCACACCTACCTGCTGGCCGAACACGGGGTGCCGATCATGGAGCTGGTCAACCTGGAGGAACTGGCGCGCGACAAGGTATATGAGTTTGCGTTTATCGGCGCTTCGCTCAAGCTGCGCGGTGCCGATGCGGCGCCGATGCGGCCGATCGCATTGCCGCTGCGCTGATACTTCAAGGTACCGCGCCAGGCGGAGCGTCCCGCTTGCAACGCTGGGAGTAGCCGGGGTCGGCGCCCAGCGTACGCAAGGTCTCCGCCAGTGGCTTGTTACCGCCCTGCAGCGCCAGCGAGTACGGGGTGTCGCAGAGCGTTTGCACGGAAGAGCGCCCGTCCGGGTCGGCGCCACGCCCGATCGCGAACCGGGCGAACGATATCGTGGTTTCCGCGCATTGCCGCCGCAATCGCTCAAGCTCTTGCGGCGGCATACCGTCACCAAAGTTCCAGCGTGCACAGCGCTCGGCGACGTGGTGCAGCGGGCCGCGCCAGTCGTAGATTGCCCCGTCGGGATCCGCGCCAAGCTCGATCAGCCTGCGCGCGGCGTCGTAGTATCCGAATTCGACCAGACTGGTCAACAAGGGAGCACTGCTTGCGATATGGGCCCCGTTCCTGACCAGCAAAGGGATCAGCTCCACGTCGGCTTCGCAATGCCTGCAATTGCCCAGGCTGACGTTGCGGGCGCTCGCACCGTGTGCGAGTGCCGCCTGGACAAGGGCCAGCCGGCGCTCCGCATATTTTTCGGATGACTCGTATGTGTAATGGAAATCCGCGATCGATTTTTGCAGGAACGAGCTGCCGTATTCGCCGCGCAGGTCGATATTCCCGAGAATGTAGTTGACGATCTCCAGCCTTGCCGGCTGCTTTGCCGCTTCCTTATCCTTCAGATAGGCCTGGGCAGCGGCATCCAGGTAGGGCATCTTTTCAGCGTCCGGCTTACGGCGCATTGCTTTCTTCAGCAAACGCTGCGCTTTGTCCGCATCGCCTTGCTCCAGCGCGGCTGCCAGGCGCCGGTCTGTCGAACCTTGCTGCAGCGCTTTCCTGGCAATGACCGCCGCGGCGATGGGGGCACAAACAATCATTGCGGCGCCGTCGCACCTGGGGCCAGTTGGCACGGTTTGCGCCGATGACTGCGTGGCGAATGCCGCAAGGATTGCGGCAAGAAGAAGGCGCGATGTCATATTTTGCATGACAGGATTATATGTTTTTAGCCTTGCCGGTGTACGTCCTTGTAGGCCAGCATGTCGGCAAGCCGCTCTTCCTTGTCGGGATCGAAGCCACAGGTGGATTCGAACTTCGCCGGGTTTTCATAGGTGCCGAAAAGCATGTCCCACCACACGATGTCGCCGTAGTTATTCTTGTGGCGGCCGTACTGGTGGTGGATGCGATGCATCTCGGGCCGCTGGAAGAACCAGCCGACCCAGCGCGGCGTGGTGACGCTGGTGTGGTAAAAGAATTCGCCCAGCGCGGTGCACAAGGTATAGACCGCGCCCGCTTCCGGCGACAGGCCAAGGAAGGCATATACCAGCAAGCTGCCGATGATCGAGTTGACGATCATTTCGCCGGGGTGTTTGTAGAAGGAGGTGATGACTTCGATGCGCTGCGGGCTATGGTGGATCTGGTGGAACAGGCGCCACAGCAGGTCCGATTCGTGGCGCATCCGGTGCCACCAATAGAACACGAAGGTGGCGATGAAGTAGGCCAGCAGGCCTCCGGCCACCGGGCCGACATGGTCGGACAGGTGCAGCAGCGAGCCTTGCGAGGCCCAGCGCTCCCAGCTCACGCCGGCCAGCAGGACTACGCCGAGCTGCACGGCGTTGATGGCAAGTACGCGCACCGGCCAGGTGCGAACCTGCGGCAGCTTCCATCCGGGGCGCAGGCGCTCCAGTACAAAACAGGCGGCGAAGACGATGAAGATAGTGGTGAGCATGGCGTGTCCTTTTGTTTGTCAGGACGCGATCATCGCGCTGGGCCTGCGGCGCGGCCTAAGGAAATCCCCTTGGTATCGGATTTAGATACCGCACGTCATATAGGGCAAGTTCTCGCCTGTTGGCCGCCTAGCATGGTGGCTCTTTGACACAGGAGACAAGCATGAAAAAACTGATTGGGGCACTGGCCCTGGCGGCAAGTGGCGCGGCTGGCGCCGTGGGCGGGACGGCTGCGGCGGGCGCCGACATCGAACGTGCCCGGCACGCCTTCGACTTCCTGCACGGCGACTGGACGGTACAGAACCGCCGCCAGTCCGATTACGCCAACCCGGACAGCCCATGGGAGAGCTTCAGCGCCAGCAACCTGGTGCATGCGCTGCCGGCCGGCATCGGCAACTATGACGAATACCGGCCGCTGGGCAATTGGCGTCCCGGCTTCGTGGCAATGACGCTGCGCGTATTCGATCCGGCCACCGGGCGCTGGAGCATCTACTGGCTGACCAACCGCGACGGCGGGCTCGATCCCGCCACCGGCACCTTGCTGCCGCCGGTGGTCGGCCGCTTCGATGCCGACGGCGTGGGACGCTTCGAAGGAGAGGAGGTCTACAAGGGCCGCACGGCCCGCGTACGCTTCACCTGGACCCGCAGCAGCGAGCGCCAGGCGCGCTGGGAGCAAGCCTATTCCTGGGATGATGGCACCAGCTGGCAAACCAACTGGATCATGGATTTCACGCGGAAATAGTCCACCTTGGGGTCAGGAACCTAAGTGGACATTCCGCCGGAAAATGTCCACTATCGTTCCTGACCCCAAAGTGGACAAAAAAATGGGGTACGTCCCCATTTATTTATACAACGATGGTTTGGTGCTCGCCTTCGGCGCGGGTGCGGATCTTGCCAATGCGGGAGACGGTCTCGCCGGCTGCGGTCAGCTGGGCGACGGCTGCGTCGGCGTTTTCAGCGGACACGATCACGGTCATGCCGATACCGCAGTTGAACACGCGGTGCATTTCTGCGTCGGCCACGCCGCCGTGCTGCTGCAGCCACTTGAACAGCGGCGGCATGGTCCAGGAGGCGCCGTCCAGTTCTGCGGTCAGGTTGTCGGCCAGCACGCGCGGGATGTTCTCGACCAGGCCGCCGCCGGTGATGTGCACCAGGCCTTTGACTTCCATCGCTTCCATCAGCGCCAGCAGCGGCTTGACGTAGATGCGGGTTGGTTCCATCAGCACGTCGGCCAGCTTGCGGCCGTGGAAATCGGCTTCCAGGTCCGGCTTGGCCACTTCGATGATCTTGCGCACCAGGGAGTAACCGTTGGAGTGGGCGCCCGAAGAAGCCAGGCCCAGCACCACGTCGCCCGGCTGGATCTTGGAGCCGTCGATCAGCTTCGACTTTTCAACCGCGCCCACTGCGAAGCCGGCCAGGTCGTATTCGCCGTCCGGGTACATGGATGGCATTTCCGCGGTCTCGCCGCCGATCAGTGCACAGCCGGAGATTTCGCAACCTTTGGCGATGCCCTTGATCACGTCGGTGGCGGTGGCCACGTTCAGCTTGCCGCAGGCGAAGTAGTCGAGGAAGAACAGTGGCTCGGCGCCCTGCACCAGAATGTCGTTCACGCTCATGGCCACCAGGTCGATGCCCACGGTGTCGTGGCGGTTCAGTTCAAACGCCAGTTTCAGCTTGGTGCCGACGCCGTCGGTACCGGAAACCAGGACAGGCTCCTTGTATTTCTTGCTGATCTCGAACAGCGCGCCGAAGCCGCCGATGCCGCCCATCACGCCTTCGCGCATGGTGCGCTTGGCGAATGGCTTGATCGCTTCAACTAGGGCGTCGCCGGCGTCAATATCGACACCTGCGTCACGGTAGGACAGGGAAACATTCGAAGGTTGGCTCATGGTGTTGTCGCAACAGAGGCGGAAGAATGGAAAAGCGGTGGCCGAATACGGCAAGTCCGCTATTTTAGCATTTTTGCCCCCGGAACCGCCGTTTTTCAGCCCCCGGAGCGGCAAATTTGCCCAAATCCCGGGCGCGCGCCGAGCTTGACCAGGCGTTGCGCCAGTTCTTCGTTCTTCTTTTCCAGCGCCACCTCGTAAGGGGTCAGGCACTCGTTGTCCGGGCTGGCCTTGCCGTTCGGATCGGCCCCTTGTTCGATGGCGAAGCTGACCCGGGTTGTCACTGCCGACACGCATTTCTGCCATTCCGCTTCGAAGCGCTCGGGCGAAACCAGCTTGCGCGTCATGTCCTGGTCGCATTCGCTGACCAGGCGCACCAGCATGCTGCGCTTGCCCCAGGTGCTGCCGTTGGGGTCGGCGCCCAGGGCGACCAGGCGTTTGGCGGCGTCGAACTGGTCCTTGCGGATAAAGCGGTTGAGCAGGGCCGAATAGCTGGTCGACTGCACATTCGGGTTGGCGCCGGACTGGATCAGCAGCGCCAGGAATTCGTTGTCTGTTTCGCAATAATCACAAGTCGACAGGTTGATGCCCCTGGCGCTGGCGCCTTGCTTGACCAGCAGGTGGGCCAGTGCCAGGCGGCGCGGCCAGCTCTCCTGCGGGGCATTGCGCGTGAAGTAAGCGTTGTTCACGGTTTCCTGCAGCAGCACGGTGCCCAGTTCCCCCGAGATATCGGCTTTGCCGACCAGGTATTCGAGAACGGCGAAGCGTTTGGCGTCCTTAGCCGGATCGGGTTTGGTCAGGTAGGTCGTGACGGCAACGCCCAGCATGTTTTCCGGCGCGAAGCTGGGATCCTTCCTGTGGTCGAAGCGCTTGATGCGGGCCAGGTCGCCCTCGTCCGTCGCATCTACCACCTTGGACGATGGCTTCTTGAAGTTCACCGCCTCGACGACGCCGGCTGCAGCGTCGGCTGCGGCGCCGGCGACGCTGGCCGCGGCAGCCATGGGCATGCACAGCAAGCGGTTGAAGCCTTCGCATTTTTCGCCGTCGTCCGCTGCCATGGCAGGGGAAGGCGCGGCAAATGCCAGGGACAGGGCCGCTACGGCGGCATGGGTACGGACAGACAGCATGGCATCACATCAGAGTTTATTTATGGAAATATTAAACTACTGGTAGGCCCGGCGCATGGTGTTTTTAACAGCAGAGGCGTTAGAATAGCCCTTCCTTCGTCCCGACCACGCCCGCGCAGATGCCCCTTCCCCTCTCGGCAGAACAAAAACAAACGCTTTTCTGGGTGTCGGTCTGGGCTGCCTTTTTCTTCCTGCTCTGGATATTGGGGCCGGTGCTCACGCCCTTCCTGGCGGCCGCCATTTTCGCCTACGCACTGAATCCTGCCGTCGACAAGCTGTGCCGCTTACGCCTGCTGCGGCGCTGGCGGATGCCGCGCGCATTGGCGGTGTCGATTGTCATCACGCTGTTTGGCGCCGCCGTGCTGGCGCTGCTGCTGATCGTGGTGCCGGTGCTGCAGAAGGAAATCCCGCTGCTGCAGGCGGCAATTCCCGCCTTCCTGGCCAAGCTGAACGACACGCTGGGCCCGCGCCTGCAGCAGCTGGGCGTTGAGTTCACTCTCGACGGCGCCAGCATCAGGGCCCTGGTGGCGGAGAAGATGGCCGAAAGCGGCAACCAGATCTGGACCGCCGTGCTGAATTCCGTGCGCACTGGCGGCAGCGCGGTGCTGGGCTGGCTGGCGACCCTGGTGCTGATCCCGGTCGTGCTGTTCTACCTGCTGCTGGACTGGCATCAACTGCTAGCCCGCATCGCGGGCGCGGTGCCGCGCCGCTATATCGGCGCCACCATGGAGATGGCGCGTGAGTCGGACGCGCTGCTGGCGCAGTATCTGCGCGGCCAGCTGATGGTGATGCTGGTATTGTCGGTTTATTACTCCACCGCGCTGGCGGTGGCAGGTTTCGACGTCGCCCTGCCGGTCGGCATCCTGTCCGGCGTGCTGGTGTTCATCCCCTACCTCGGCTTTGGCCTTGGCCTGCTGCTGGCGCTGATGGCGGCGGTACTGCAATTTTCGGATTGGAGCGGGCTGGTGGCAGTGGCCATCATCTATGGCCTGGGCCAGGTCATCGAAGGCTTTATCCTGACGCCGCGCCTGGTGGGCGAGCGTATCGGCCTCGATCCGCTGGCCGTGATCTTCGCCCTGCTGGCCTTCGGCCAGCTGTTCGGCTTCGTCGGCGTACTGCTGGCTTTGCCCGCTTCCGCCTTGCTGATGGTCGGTTTCCGGCACCTCCGCCGCCACTACCTACGCAGCAGCTTTTATAATGCGTAGTGTGAAGATCGATTACGTTAGCAAAAATTCCACAAAGCCGGGACAAGTCCAATGAAACAACTGGTGCTTGACCTGGGTGCGGAGCCGGTGTGCACCCTCGAGTCCTTCGAGGTGGGCCGCAATGCCGAGGTGGCGGCGCTGATGCGCCAGTTCGCCGAACGCAGCTCCCGCGAGCATTTCGCCTACCTGTGGGGGGAAATTGGCGCAGGCAAGTCGCACCTGCTGAAGGCGCTCGCCTCGAGCGAACGCGCCCGCTATATTTCGCCGTTTTCGATTGAAACCGAGTTCCTGTATTCGCCGGACGTGGACCTGTACCTGCTGGACGACTGCGAAAAGCTGTCGCCGGTGGCCCAGATCGATGCCTTTGCCCTGTTCAACGAGATCCGCGCCAACAATGCCTTCATGGTGAGCGCGGGCTCGGTCGCCCCGGCCGTGCTGCCGGTGCGCGAGGACCTGCGCACGCGCATGGGCTGGGGCCTGGTGTACCAGATCCACGGCCTGACCGACGAGGAAAAGCTTGCAACACTGACGCAGATGGCGGAAGCGCGCGGTTTGACCCTCTCGCCCGGTGTGCTACCTTACCTGCTGTCGCACTTCCAGCGCGACATGGTATCGCTGTCCTCGATGCTCGACTCGCTCGACCAGTATTCCCTGGAAACCAAACGCCCGATCACCCTGCCCCTGCTGCGCGAATGGCTGCAGGAGGAAGCGAAAGAATGATGAAACTCGCCCTGTTCGACCTTGACCACACCCTGCTGCCGATCGATTCCGATTTCGAGTGGGGCCAGTTCCTGTGCCGTATAGGCGCTGTCGACGCTATCGAATTCAAGCGCCGCAACGAGGAATTCTTCGCCCAGTACCAGGCGGGCACACTGGACCCGGTGGAATACCTGGAATTTTCGCTCGGAACCCTGGCGGCCTTCGAGCCTGAGCAACTGGCCGCACTGCAGCAGCAGTACATGACCGAAGTGGTGATGCCGAACATCCTGCCGCCTGCCCGCAAGCTGCTGCAGCAGCACCTCGACGCGGGCGACCTGGTAGCGATCGTGACGGCGACCAATCACTTCGTGGTGGCGCCGATTGCACAGGCTTTCGGCGTCGAGCATGTGATTGCCGCGATGCCGGAGCGCGATGCCGCCGGCCGCATCACCGGCAAGCTGCTCGGCACTCCCACCCAGGGCGAAGGCAAGATCGTGCACACCAAGGCATGGCTTGAGAAAATGGGACATACGCTGGACAGCTTCGAAAGCGTCCATTTCTACAGCGATTCCCACAACGACCTGCCGCTGCTGTCGATCGTCAGCCATCCGATTGCGACCAACCCGAACGCCAAGCTGTCCGAGCACGCGACCGCGCAAGGCTGGCCACTAATTCACCTGTTCAATGATTAAGAAATTCATCCGCAAGATCCTGGGCGTCAAGAACGCGAGACCCCGCAACGAACCGCTCGTGCTGGGCGCCAAGGACCATGGCATCGACCCGCGCATGGTGTCGAACAATGCGATCCGCGTTACCAGCACGCTGCAGGAAGCCGGCTTTGAAGCCTTCGTAGTCGGCGGCGCCGTGCGCGATCTGCTGCTGGGCGTTAAACCAAAGGACTTTGACGTCGCCACCAACGCCACGCCGGAACAGGTCAAGCGCCTGTTCCGCCGCGCCTTCATCATCGGCCGCCGCTTCCAGATCGTGCACGTGATGTTCGGCCAGGACCTGCTGGAGGTGACCACCTTCCGCGGCACCGCCACCGACAATGCGCCGAAGGACGAGCATGGCCGCGTGCTGCGCGATAACACCTTCGGTTCGCAGGCGGAAGACGCGGAGCGCCGCGACTTCACCATCAACGCCATGTACTACAACCCTGCCACGCAGGAGGTGCTGGACTACCACGGCGGCATCGAGGATATCCGCGCCAAAACGCTGCGCATCATCGGCCAGCCGGAAGCGCGCTATCGCGAAGACCCGGTGCGCATGCTGCGCGTGGTGCGCTTTGCCGCCAAGCTGAAATTCTCCATCGAACGCTCCACCGCCGAGCCGATCGGCGTGATGGCGCCCCTGATCGACAACGTGCCCGCGGCGCGCGTGTTCGACGAAATGCTCAAGCTGCTGACTTCCGGCCAGGCCCTGGCATGCCTGCAGCAGCTGCGCAAGGAAGGCTTGCACCATGGCCTGCTGCCGATGCTGGACGTGGTGCTGGAACAGCCAATGGGCACCAAGTTCGTGACGCTGGCGCTGGATTCCACCGACAAGCGCGTGATGGCCGGCAAGACCGTGTCGCCGGGCTTCCTGTTCGCCTCCCTGCTGTGGCACCAGGTGCTGGAGAAGTGGCAGGCCTACCAGGCGGCTGGCGAATTCCCGATTCCTGCGCTGCACCTGGCGGCCGATGAAGTGCTGGAGTCGCAGACCGAGAAGCTGGCGATCCAGCGCAAGATCGGTTCCGACATGCGCGATATCTGGGCCATGCAGCCGCGCTTCGAGCGCCGCAATGGCAAGAACCCATACAAGCTGCTGGAACACCTGCGCTTCCGCGCCGGCTATGACTTCCTGCTGCTGCGCTGTGCTTCCGGCGAGATCGAGCGCGAGCTGGGCGACTGGTGGACTGCCTTCTACGAAGGCGACGAGACTATCCGCGCCGAACTGGTGTCGGCCGCGTCGTCCGGCGGCGGCAAGAAGAAGAAACCTGCTGCACGCCGCAGCCGCGCCGCCTCGCTCGACGACGCTCCGGCCGACGCACCAACTGACGCCGACGAAGGCGACGAGTCGGATGACGATGAGTTCCTGAATCCGCGCCCTGAGGGCGAGGCGCCGGCGCGCAAGCGCCGCCGCCGTCCGCGCCGTGGCCGCCGCAGCGGCGGTGCCGGCAACGCGCCGGCCGGCGAAGCTTGATGCCGGTTACCGCCTTCGTCGGCATCGGCGCCAATCTCGGCGACGCGCGCGCCAATGTGCTGGATGCCGTCGAGCGCCTGCGCAAGCTGCCGGGCGTTTCGCTGGAGGCGGTGTCTTCGCTGTATCGCACCGCGCCGATCGATTCTTCGGGCGACGACTACATCAATGCCGTTGTGCGACTGGGCACCGACTTGGCCGCACAGGCTTTGCTTATGGGGCTGTTCGACATCGAGCAAGCCCATGGCCGCGAACGGCCTTATTTCAACGCCCCGCGCACGCTGGACCTCGACCTGTTGCTGTACGGTGATGAGCGGATCTCCACTGCCACGCTGACTGTGCCGCACCCGCGCATGCATCAGCGGGCGTTTGTTCTGATGCCTTTGCTCGAGCTGGCGCCGGATGTTGTGCTGCCGGGGCTGGGACCTGCCGCCGATTTCGCGCCTTCCGTTTCTGAGCAAGGTATCGTCCGCCTTTAAAACCGGTAAACCAGGGTCAGACCTCCGACGGCCTTAGGGTCTCCCCCGCGGCGGCTGAGCTGACGGGGTCTGACCCTGCGGATCAGACCCCGGTTTACCGGTTTGAAGGACCTCTCTAAGTCTCAGCCCCGCCCCCCCCTGTGCACTTCATTTTCCGCAGTTAGAATAGCGTTTTACGAATTTAAGGACATACCATGTCTGGCAACCTGCAAAACCCTTACCCGGCGCCTGCGCGTGCCGTCCCTACCAAGGCGGTCACCATCCCTTCGATTAACGCCCTGAAGGCAGCCGGCGAGAAGATCACCATGCTGACCTGCTACGACGCCAGCTTCGCCTCCCTCATGGACGGCTGCGGCGTGGAAGTCCTGCTGATCGGCGATTCGCTGGGCATGGTGTGCAACGGCCACCAGTCCACCCTGCCGGTAACCGTGCAGGAAATCGCCTATCACACTGCCGCGGTAGCACGCGGCGCGAAGAATGCCCTGATCCTGGCCGACATGCCTTTCGGCTCCTACGCCACGCCCGAAGCAGCATTCAACAATGCAGTGCAACTGATCCAGGCCGGCGCGCACATGGTGAAGATTGAAGGCGGCGCCTGGGTTGCTGAAACCGTGCGCTTCCTGGTGGAGCGCTCGATCCCTGTCTGCGCGCACCTGGGCCTGACCCCGCAGTCCGTGCACACGCTGGGCGGCTACAAGGTGCAGGGCAAGACCATCGAGAGCGCCGAGCTGCTCAAGCAGGATGCACTCAAGCTGCAGGCTGCCGGTGCAGCCATGGTGGTGCTGGAGGCGATTCCTACCGCGCTGGGCAAGGAAGTCACCGACATGCTGTCGATGCCGACCATCGGCATTGGTGCCGGTCCTGATTGCTCGGGCCAGGTGCTGGTCATGCATGACATGCTGGGCGTGTTCCCAGGCCGCAAGGCGCGCTTCGTGAAGAACTTCATGGAAGGCCAGGTGTCGATTCAGGCTGCAGTGTCGGCGTATATCGACGCCGTCAAAGGCGGCACCTTCCCGGCAATTGAACACTGCTTCTGAAGCGATGAGCACACCGCTTGACGACGACGAGTACGACCGGCTCGATGACCTGCTGGCGGCAATGGGCCCGCAGAGCATGGACGTCGCCAAGCTGGAAGGTTTCCTGACGGCGCTGGTGGTCGGTCCGGCCGAGGTGGCGCAGGAGGCATGGCTGACCGAAGCCTGGGGCGGCGCGGCCGGCAGCGAGGAAGCTGCCGCGCTGGCCGTGCGCCATTACAATTACATGCGTTTATGGATGCAGAAGGACCCGGGCAGCTTTGAGCCGATCTATGAATGCGGCGGCAGCTGGACGGCGGAGGCGTGGTGCGACGGCTTCATGGCCGGCGTCGCCATCGCAGCCGATGCCTGGGCGCCGCTGCGCGCGCAGCAGCCCGCATTACTGCTGCCTTTCCAGGCGCCGCTGAACGCCGCCAAGGTGCCGCAGGCCGTCATCCGGATCAACGAATTCTTCCACTCGCCCCAGCCGAAAGTGGCCAAGGCCGGCCGCAACGATCCCTGCCCTTGCGGCAGCGGCAAGAAATTCAAGAAGTGCTGCGGCGCCTAGATCTGGATCCAGGTCGTTTTCAGTTCGGTGTACTTGTCGAAGGCGTGCAGCGATTTGTCGCGTCCATTGCCTGACTGTTTGTAGCCGCCGAAGGGCACCGTGATATCGTCGCCATCGTACTGGTTGACGTGCACTGTGCCTGCCCTCAGCGCACGCGAAGTGCGGATCGCCTTCGAGATGTCCGACGTCCATACCGCTGCGTGCAAACCATACGGCGTATCGTTCGCCTGCTTCACGGCTTCGTCGAGATCCCTGAACGACAGCACCGACAGCACCGGCCCGAAAATTTCCTCCCTTGCGATCTTCATCGTGTTCTGCACGCCGTCGAACAAGGTCGGCTCCACGTAGAAGCCACCAGTTTCCTTGCGCACTGCATTGCCGCCGGCGAGCAGTTTCGCGCCCTCGTCGCGGCCCGCTTCGATATAGCCCATTACGGTCTTCATCTGGATCGAATCGACAATCGCACCCATGACGGTCTTTTCGTCGAGCGGGTCGCCCGGCGCATACGAAGGCACCATCGCGAGCGCCTTTTCGAGGAATTTGTCCTTGATGGACTCCTCCACGAACAGGCGTGAGGGCGCGTTGCAGCTTTCGCCCTGGTTGAAATAGATCGAGCCAACCGCCGCGGCGACGGCGGCGTCGAGATCGGGACAATCGGCGCAGACGATATTGGCGGACTTGCCGCCCAGCTCCGTCCACGCCCGCTTCAGGTTCGACTGGCCTGCCATCTGGATTATCTGCTTGCCGGTGCGGGTGGAACCGGTGAAGCCGATGCAATCGACATCCATGTGCATGGCCAGCGCGGCTCCCGCCTCGTTGCCGTAACCGGGCAGCACGTTGAACACGCCCGGCGGAATGCCTGCCTCCACTGCCAGCTCCGCCAACCGCAGCGCCGACAGCGGCGACTTCTCGGATGGCTTGAGCACCACACTGTTGCCGGCCGCCAGCGCGGGCGCGATCTTCCATGCCGCCATCAGCAGCGGGTAGTTCCACGGCACGATGGCTGCCACCACGCCGACCGGTTCGCGCGTGATCAGGGCCAGGGAATTGCCCGGGGTTGGCGCGATCTCGCCGTACACCTTGTCGATTGCCTCGCCGTACCAGCGGATGCAATTGGCAGCGAGCGAGACGTCGACCACCTGGCTGTACTTGATCGGCTTGCCCATGTCGAGGGTTTCCAGCAGCGCGAGTTCGTCCTTGTTCTGCATCATCAAGTCTGCGAGCCTGACCAGCACACGCTTGCGCTGTGCCGGCGCCTGCCCCGCCCAACGTCCGCTTTCAAAGGCGCGGCGAGCCACGGCAACCGCCTGGTCGACGTCAGCCGCGTCGCAGCGCGCTGTCTGCGACAGGTAACGGCCATCGATGGGAGAGAGGTTGTCGAACTTGCGCTCAGCGCGTGCCCAGGTGCGTTCGCCGTTGACGAACGCGCGCCCGTCGAGTGTCAGCATCTTTGCACGTTCGTGCCAATTGATCGCTTCTTTTGTCATGGCTTACATCCATCCTCTCTGCTGCAAGTCCACATGTGTATCGTCAAGGCAGCTCCGGATCAGGGCCACCATCTCGTCTATCTGGTCGCGCGCCATCACCAGCGGCGGAGCAATGATCATGCGGTCGCCCACAGCGCGCATGATCATGCCGTTGTTGAACATATAGCCGCGGCACACCATGCCGACTTCGAGTTTTGGATCGAAGTATTCGTGGCCATGGATGGCCGGGCCCTTGCGCCGCACAAGATTAAGGCCAGCCACGAAACCGCAGCTATTGGCATAGCCGACCAGCGGATGGTCGCCCAGCGTGGCGAAGCGTTGCGCCAGGTAAGGGCCTGTGTCCTCCGCCACGCGCTGAACCAGCTTTTCATCCTCGATGATGCGAATCGTCTCCAGTGCCGCCGCACAGGCGACGGGATGGCCGGAGTACGTGAAGCCGTGCGTGAATTCGCCGCCCTGCCCGATCAGCACCTCCGCCACGCGCTCTCCAACCAGCACGCCGCCAAGCGGAATATAGCCCGAGGTGACACCCTTGGCGAACGTGATCAGGTCCGGCCTGAAGTCGAAGTATTCGCAGGCGAACATGCGGCCGGTGCGGCCAAATCCGGTGATGACTTCATCCGCTATCAGGAGAATGCCGTATTTGTCGCAGATGCGCTGGATCTCCGGCCAGTAAGTGCGCGGCGGGATGACCACGCCACCCGCACCCTGGATTGGCTCGCCGATAAAGGCCGCGACTTTCTCCGGGCCGACATCCAGGATTTTCCGCTCAAGCCACGACGCAGCTTCGATGCCGAATTCATCCTCCGACATGCCGCGCCCGGATTCGAGGTAGTTCGGCTGGCGGATGTGCGCGATGCCGGGAATCGGCAAGCCGCCCTGCGCATGCATGCCTTCCATGCCGCCCAATGACGCTCCCGCCATGGTGCTGCCGTGATATGCGTTGAAGCGGCTGATGATGGTGTGCCGGTGCGGCTGGCCCTTCAAGTCCCAGTAGCGGCGTACCATGCGCACATTGGTGTCGTTCGCCTCCGAACCGGAGCCGGTGAAGAACACATGCCTGAAGCCCGCAGGCGCAATTTCGGCCAGCTTGGCGGCCAGCGTCACAGCGGGCACATTGGTCGTGTTGAAGAAACTGTTATAGAAAGGCAGCGTCTCCATCTGGTCGAACACCGCTTTCGAAATACTATGCCGCCCGTAGCCGACGTTCACACACCACAAGCCGGACATGCCGTCCAATATCTTCTTGCCTTCCGAATCCCACAAGTAGATGCCTTCGCCACGCACCATCACACGCACGCCACGTTCACCGAGCGCCTTGTGGTCGGTGAAGGGGTGCAGGTAATGCGCGTGATCGCGCGCCTGGATGGTTTTGGTATCGTCCATGATCGCCTCCTCATACATGCAGCAGCAGGTGCTCGCGCTCCCACGGGCTGATGACGGTCATGAACTCCTGGTGCTCCAGGTCCTTGATGGCGGCATAAACATCGATGAAGCGCTCGCCCAGCACGAAGCGCAGCTTGTCTTCTCCGCGCAGTATCTTCAGCGCTTCCGGCAAGCCTTGCGGCAGCTCGTACTTCATTTCGTAGGCGCTGCCGGTGGTTGGTGCAGTCGGTTCGAGCATCTCCGTCATGCCGAGGTAACCGCAAGCCAGCGTCACGGCAAGCGCCAGGTAAGGATTGGCGTCGGCGCCGATGATACGGTTTTCCACGCGCCGGTCCTGCACGCCCGATTCCGGCACGCGGAAGCCGACGGTGCGGTTATCCATGCCCCACTGGATGTTGATCGGCGCGGCCGTGTGGCGCACCAGGCGGCGGTACGAATTCACATAGGGCGCCACGATCGCCAATGCGCTCGGCATATAGCGCTGCAGGCCGCCGATGTAGGCCTTGAACAGTTGCGACGGCGAACCATCCTGGTTGCTGAAGATGTTCCAGCCGCTGCGCGCATCGACCACGCTCTGGTGGATATGCATCGCCGATCCGGGCTCTCCCGCCATCGGCTTGGCCATGAAGGTGGCGTACATGTGGTGCTTCAGTGCCGCTTCGCGCAGGGTGCGCTTGAAGAAGAACACCTTGTCGGCCAGGCCAAGCGGCTCGCCGTGAAGGAAGTTGATCTCCATCTGGCCGGCGCCGATCTCATGGATCAGCGTGTCGACATCAAGACCCATCATGTCGCAGTAATCGTAGATGTCTTCGAACAGCGGATCGAACTCGTTCACGGCGTCGATGCTGTACACCTGCCGGCTGGTCTCGGCGCGGCCGCTGCGGCCAATGGGCGCCTTCAACGGCAGGTCGGGATCGGAATTCTTGTCCGTGAGGTAGAACTCCAACTCCGGTGCAACGACGGGCTTCCAGCCCTTATCCTCGAACAGCTTCAAAACGCGGCGCAGCACTGAGCGCGGGGCGAAATCGACCAGCCGGCCATCGCTGAAATAGCAGTCGTGGATCACTTGCGCCGTCGGATCGGCTGCCCACGGCACCATGGTGATGGTGGTAGGGTCGGCCTTCAGGATCATGTCGCGGTCGGTGCTGGAAATGGCGCGATCATAGGCATCATCCTCGGTCGGATAATTGCCGGTGACGGTCATGCCCAGCACAGCTTCAGGAATGCGCATGCCGCGCTCCTGAGTGAACTTGCCGCGCGGGAGAATTTTCCCGCGTGCGACGCCGGTCAGGTCAGGCACCAGGCACTCGATTTCGGTGACTCGCTTTTCATTGAGCCACTCGTCCATGTCGGTATAACTGAAATTTTCGCGGATTGCCATAGCTTCCTCTCAGGTAGTTTAGAAAACAGCACTACTGAAGGAAAGCCACCTAAGGAATGCGATCCCTATGCACGCGGCATGCAAGGCCGAATGCGCTGAACATGCGCATGGAGTCGCGGTTTTCTTCGACGCGCCACTCCGGGTGCCACTGCACCGCCAGCGCAAAAGCCGAAGAACCCGTGACGGAATATGCCTCGATCAGGCCATCGTCGGAACGCGCCTCGACATGCAGGCCCGGCGCCAGGCGATCGATGCCCTGCCCATGAAGCGAGTTCACTTGTATTTCGCTAGCGCCATCGAGGATATGCGCCAGCAAGCCGCCCTTTTCAAGCCTGATGCGGTGGGCCGCCGCGTACTGCTGCTCCAGCGGCTGGGCCTTGTCTTCCCGATGATCGAAGTAGCCTGGCACGGTGTGTACGGCCTGGTGCAGCGTGCCGCCCAGCGCCACATTCACTTCCTGGAATCCGCGGCAAATGGCCAGTATCGGGATACCACGCACCAGTGCGGCACGGATCAAGGGCAAGGTCGTCGCATCGCGCGCGGGATCTTCCGGCAGCGATGGATCGAGCGTTTCCTGCCCGTACAGGCTGGCCTGCAGATTGGAGGCCGCACCGGTCAGCATAAGGCCATTGGCGATGCCGAGCAGGCTTTCAATATCGCTATTGTCGCCCAGTGGAGGGACCAACAACGGCTGGCAGCGCGCTCCCACAGCCACCGCATCAACATATTTGTTATGAGCGGCGTAGCTGGGATGGGAGCCTTTATTCTGACTGCAGGCGGGGACCAGTACGATGGGGCGGCGCATGTTTAGTTTTTCGGTAACTATCAGTGTGCAGTTTGATCTTATTCCCAATTTTGGAATGTGGCAACCGTATAGTGTGATACCCGGTATACTGGATTTTTGCTTTGGAGGTGAATCATGCTGACCCTGAAAGATCCCAGCCTTCTGCGCCAACAGTGTTTTATCGCTGGCCAATGGTGCGATGCCGACGGGGGCGCAACCATCAGCGTCACCAATCCCGCTACCGGCGAAACGCTCGGCAGCGTGCCGAAGATGGGTGCGGCCGAAACGCGCCGCGCCATCGAGGCTGCCAATGCGGCGTGGCCAGAATGGCGCAGGACACCGGCCAAAACGCGCGCTGCCATCCTGCGTAAATGGAATGACCTGATCCTCGCCAATGCCGACGACCTGGCCGCGCTGATGACGGCGGAGCAAGGCAAGCCGCTGGCCGAATCCAAAGGCGAAATCGCCTATGCCGCATCCTTCATTGAATGGTTTGGCGAAGAGGCCAAGCGCGTTGCCGGTGAAACCCTTGCCTCCCCATGGCCGGACAAGCGCGTGGTTGTAACGCGTGAGCCGATTGGCGTCAGCGCAGCGATCACGCCATGGAACTTCCCTGCCGCGATGATTACGCGTAAAGCCGGGCCGGCGCTGGCAGCCGGCTGTCCGATGGTGGTCAAGCCGGCGGAACTCACGCCCTTCTCCGCATTGGCCCTGGCAGTGCTGGCGGAACGCGCAGGCGTACCCGCAGGAGTGTTCAGCGTGATCACGGGTTCCTCGCGCGAAATTGGCGGCGAGATGACCTCCAACCCCATTGTACGCAAACTGAGTTTTACCGGATCGACTGCGGTCGGTCGCCTGCTGATGGAACAATGCGCGCCAACGATCAAGAAGCTGTCGCTGGAACTGGGTGGCAATGCACCGTTCATCGTGTTCGACGACGCGGACCTGGACGCAGCGGTGGAAGGCGCTATCGCCTCCAAATACCGCAATGCTGGCCAGACTTGCGTGTGCGCGAACCGCATCTATGTGCAGGACGCCGTGTACGATTCGTTCGCATCGAAGCTGGTCGAAGCAGTACGCAAGCTCAAAGTCGGCAACGGCGCCGACGAAGGCGTGACGCAAGGCCCGCTGATCGAAGAGAAGGCTGTCGCAAAAGTGGAAGAGCATATCGCCGATGCGCTCGGCAAGGGCGCGCGCCTGCTGTTAGGCGGTAAGCGGCACGAACTGGGCCACAGCTTCTTCCAGCCCACCGTGCTGGCGGACGTCGGCGCCGACATGCTGGTGGCGCGTGAAGAAACCTTTGGCCCTTTGGCGCCGCTGTTCCGCTTCAAAACCGACGAGCAAGCCGTGGCGCTGGCCAACGATACGGAGTTCGGCCTGGCGGCCTATTTCTACTCCCGCGATATCGGCCGCATCTGGCGTGTGGCGGAAGGACTGGAGAGCGGAATGGTGGGCGTGAACACGGGGCTGATCTCGACCGAGGTCGCGCCGTTCGGTGGCGTCAAGCAATCGGGCCTCGGGCGCGAAGGCTCGACGCATGGCATCGACGATTACCTCACCATCAAATATATCTGCATGGGTGGCATTTAGCGTTCCACTTTCGCCGGCTAGCCAGTTCCGACTCACCTCACGTTGCCCACGCAACGCATTGAAGGAGTTCCTGAACTGCAGCCTCCGCCTCTGTGCCAGTTTCTGCAAGGGTTGTGCTGCGCACCTTGAACGTTCTCGTTTCCAGGAAAGCGATCAGCAACTGAGAGCTGAGCTTACTGCGACCTTCAGCCATGGAGCCGGTGAACTCAAACGTGATTAGCGTTGCATCGTGCTTTTTCCCATTGGATTCCAGATTGATTGAACGGCGATTGACAATGTGTGCATCTTTATACGCGTTCAAAATCTGGGATTCCTCTGCCTGTAGCTGAGCGGAAGAATCCTTCGTGCGTGGATAGAAGAACAGGGTGACAGCATTTTGCAGCGTGCTGCCGAAACTCTGGTATGTAACAGAGTAGTTGGCAAGCGCTGGTGCGTAGGACCTGACGGTGCTGCGGCGATAACCGGCACATTCCGCAGGAAACTTTTCCCAGTGCGCGAAGTCGGCTATTTCGACAGGATAGCTTGTATGGTCCTGACCTGATGCAGTCAGTGAAGCGGTGGCAAAGCCAACACAAATTACTAATGAGAGAACACGTTGAAACATGTAGATCTTTCTTCTTATTACAGTTAGAGCTGAACCGATTGCTGCCACTCCCTCCAAACCCTGCAGCGTTGGAGAACGTCGGGGCCTTCACTCAGCGCAGCCATAATCTCAGGCGCACTTTCGCCCCCTACCGTTCCCTAAGCAGTTTGGCCATTGCCAAGCGCGAGGAACTGTTGGCCTTGTCTTCTGCCAGCACGGCTTTCGCGGCGAACTGTTCATTCGGGGAGAACAGATGCTGGTAGTGCTTCCCAACATACCTTGTGAGTTCGAATTCCTCGTCGTACTTACTGGTGACCATCTCTTTCGATTCCAGATCGCTTTCGCGCTAGCGCTGTGGTCACGTCAAAGCTTCCCCCTACGCTTAAGGTGGATGCCTCATTGTGCAAGGCATAAGCTAAATGAGCTGCAACGCGAACATCAAGTGGCGCATCGTTTTTGCTACCCAGGTAGGAGCTCAGCAGCAATCGGATCTCGCAAAGAGCATTCGCTATAAGTTCCACTTGAGCAGTATCGGTTCCCATTCATGCCTTTTCACATTATGCGTTTTCAGATAGCCCGGCCTGCGCTCCCGCTAGCCACGCACTCCAATATGATCGGCTGGCGGTGGAAAGGTCGTCAAACGATACCTCTTCACCCGTGTCCAGGTAGACTGACGCGCCTTCATATGCAATGGAAAGAGAGCCCATTACGCAGTTCACAACCACGCGGCTCGCATACTCTTCAACACTTACGATCTCGGGCGCCAGCGCGACGATCTCACGAAATCCCGCAACCGGCGCTGAGTCATATTCGCAGTACGTAAGTTCGCTGCACTTGGTCAGTTCGATTTTGAAGCCCCTCCCGTCGCCGGGAAACTGTTGGCGCAGGTATTGAATGGAGATTTCGACCGAAATATCGCCCGGGACTTCCCCACGTATGGCATCGATTCCACCATCGTGCAGTAGTCGCCAGAACTGAAATTCCATGTCGATGACGCGATACACGCAGCTTTGAAAAAGGCAATATACCATGGCGTTGGCTATCGTTCTCCAAACCGCGAACCTGGGCCGCCGACATCAGTACCCTAAACCACTTCTACTCGTCCATGCTCAACGATGTGAGCCAACGCCTCGGACATCGATGCCAACGCGGGTTTGCTCAGTGTGAACGAGACGACAATCTCCGCCATGCCGATTCGCTGCGCGCCCGTGGAGGACAGGCGGAATCGCACCGCGTCGCGCAGTATCTGAACTCGTTCAATGCCACCGTAACAGGACCTCGACTGGTCCTCAAATTCAATGTAATGGACGTTCAGGCCATGCTGTCCAGCCACATTATCCACATCGCGTTGGATAAGAAGGTAGTTCTCCTGCGATGAATCGGCAAAACCGACTGTCCAGATGCCATCTACTGGCTTGGAGGAAATTTCGGAGGCAAAAAAGTTGAAGTTCATGGCTGGCCTATACGTGAAGAAGGAGATGCTCGCGCTCCCAAGGGCTGATTACGCGCATGAATTCCTGGTGCTCCAGATCTTTCACAGCGGCGTAGACATCAATGAAGCGTTCGCCCAGCACCTGATGCAGCTTCTCTTCTGCCCGAAGCGCGCGCAACGCTTCAGGCAGGCCCTGCGGCAATTCGTATTTCAGCTCGTAGGCGCTACCCGTAGTTGGCGCGGTAGGCTCGACCTGCTCATTCATGCCGAGGTAGCCGCAAGCCAGCGTGACGGCGAGCGCGAGATAAGGATTCGCGTCGGCACCAATGATGCGGTTCTCTATTCGCCGGTCCTGCACGCCGGACTCGGGAATACGGAAGCCTACGGTGCGATTGTCCGTTCCCCACTGGATGTTGATCGGCGCGGCAGTGTGCCGTACCAGGCGGCGGTAAGAGTTCACATAGGGCGCGGCGATTGCCAGCGCGGCGGGCATGTAGCGCTGCAAGCCGCCGATGTAGAACTTGAACAGTTGTGACGGTGCGCCATCGGCGTCGCTGAAGATATTCTTACGCGTGCGACAATCGAGCACACTCTGGTGCACATGCATGGCCGATCCCGGCTCGCCAGCCATCGGCTTGGCCATGAAGGTGGCATACATGTGGTGCTTGATAGCCGCTTCGCGCAAGGTGCGCTTGAAGTAGAACACATTGTCGGCAAGGCCCAGTGGTTCGCCGTGCAGGAAATTGATCTCCATTTGCCCTGCGCCAATCTCGTGGATCAGCGTGTCGACGTCAAGGCCCATCATGTCGCAGTAGTCGTAGATGTCTTCAAACAGCGGGTCGAATTCGTTGACGGCATCGATGCTGTAGACCTGGCGGCTGGTTTCGGCGCGGCCGCTGCGGCCGATGGGGGCTCTCAGCGGCAGGTCTGGATCGGAATTCTTGTCGGTCAGGTAGAACTCGAGTTCAGGCGCGACGATGGGGCACCAGCCCTTGTCTTCATATAGCTTGAGTACGCGGCGGAGCACTGAACGCGGGGCGAAGTCGACCAGGCGTCCGTCGGCGAAGTAGCAATCGTGGATGACTTGGGCGGTGGGGTCGGTGGCCCAGGGCACCATGGTGATGGTGGTGGGATCGGCCTTCAGCACCATGTCGCGATCGGTGGGCGAGATGGCGCGGTCGTAGGCGGCATCGTCTTGCGGCGAATTGCCGGTCACCGTCATGCCGAGCACCGCTTCCGGGATGCGCATGCCCCGCACTTCGGTGAATTTAGCCCTCGGCAGTATCTTGCCGCGCGCTACGCCGGTCAGGTCCGGCACCAGACATTCAATCTCCGTGACTCGTTTATCGTTGAGCCACTCATCCATGTCCGTGTAGGTAAAGTTGTCACGGATCGCCATGATTCGCTCCCATGACAACTCTACCACAGGCAGTTTTTACGCGGTTTCCTCCACCCGGATCTCACTCAGCAGTTTCTTCAGTTCAGGCACGCAGGAGCCGCAATTGCCGCCGGCTTTGACGCAGGCCGTGACCTGGGCCGGCGTAGTCAGGTTCTGCTCGCGGATAGCCTCGCAGATGGTGTTGCGGCCGACGCCGAAGCAGGAGCAGACCGTTGGTCCGGCGTCCGCGCCGGCGGCGATCGGGCGGCCGGCCAGCAGCGCTGCGCGGTCGGCCATTTCCAGCTGCGGTTTATCGAACAGGCTGGCCAGCCATTGGCGGGCTGGCAGGTCCGGCCTTGCCGAGATGAAGATGCATTGTGCGATACGGTCGTCCACCAGGTGCACGGCGCGGAAGACGCCGGAACTGCGGTCGGCGTATTCGAGCCAGTCGGCATCTTCGTCCTGGATGCCAAGCAGCTGGCGCGCCCAGGCGCCAAAGTCCTCGATGGCATTGCGCCCGGCCAGCTCGTAGCGCTGGAAGTCTTTGCCTTGCACCTTGGTCCAATATGCCAGTGCGTCGAGTTCCAGCGCATCGCGGCTCAGGATGAAGCCGTGCCATTTGACCGGGAAGCGGTCGATGAACACCGGCGTGTGCTTGAATTCGGGCTCGCCGGAGACCGGATCGACGACCGGATTGACTACGGCGCCGACACGGGCGTCGGAGGCGGTCTGGTTGTTCCAGTGGATCGGCACGAAGGCGCTGCCGCGCGCTATGCCGCCGCCGTGCTGGACGCGAGCGATCATGCTGCCCCATTGGCTGGTGACTCGCGCCAGTTCGCCTTCCTTCACGCCGCACAGCAGGGCGTCCTGCGGGTGCAGGTCGATGAAGGATTCGGGGATATGATCGGCCAGCTTTGGTGCGCGGCCGGTGCGGGTCATCGTATGCCAGTGGTCGCGCACGCGGCCGGTGTTCAGGGTGATCGGATATTCGCCGTCGGGCAGGTTGGCGGGGGGGCGCGGCACGGTGGCGACGAAACGCGCGCGTCGGTCGGCGTGCGAGAAGCGGCCATCGGCAAATGGGCGTGCCGGAGCCGCCAAGGCGTCGCCGGGCCGTACGGCAGGCGCAGGCCCGGCCGGCGCGGGCCATTGCGTCGGCTGGAGTGCGTCGTAGGCCGATTCGCCCAGCGTGGCGAGGGCGCCGATGTCGAAGGCGCGCGACAGGTCGCCCGGGCTGTTACGCCAGGCTGAGAGGCGGGCGTGCTCGGTGAAGATCTCAGCGGCACTGCCATAGCCGAAACCGTCGTAGCCCATGCGCAGCGCGAACTGCGACAGGATCAGCCAGTCCGCCCTCGCCTCACCCGGCGCGGGCAGGAAGGCGCGCTGGCGCGAGATGCGACGCTCGGAGTTGGTAACGGTGCCATCCTTCTCTCCCCATGCCAGCGCGGGCAGCAGGACATCGGCGTAGGCATTGGTGTCGGTGTCGCGCACCACGTCGGATACGACCACCAGTTCACAGCGCTCGAGGGCGCGGCGCACCTGGTCGGCATTCGGCAGGCTGACTACGGGATTGGTGGCGATCACCCACACGGCCTTCACTTTGCCGGCCTCGATGGCTTGGAACAGGTCAACTGCCTTCAGGCCGGGACGCGAGGCGATGCGCGGCGATTCCCAGAACGTCTGCACTGCGTCGCGGTGCGCGGCATTATCCAGGTCCATGTGGGCGGCCAGCATATTGGCCAGGCCGCCCACCTCGCGACCGCCCATCGCGTTCGGCTGCCCGGTGATGGAGAACGGGCCCATGCCCTGCTTGCCGATGCGACCGCCGATCAGGTGGCAATTGATGATGCTGTTGACCTTGTCGGTACCGGCGCTGGACTGGTTGACGCCCATCGAGAAACCGGTAATCACTTTCGCGGTGGCGGCGAAGGATTCGTAGAATTCCATCAGGTCATGCAGGTTCAGGCGGCAGGCACGCGCCACTTCTTCCGGCGCCAGCGTGGCCACCGCCAAGGCATCTTCGAGGCCGCTGGTATGGGCGGCGACAAAGCCAGGGTCGACGGCACCGATGCGGGACAGGTAGCTGAGCAGGCCGTTGAACAGCCAGACATCGGTGCCGGGTTTGATTGGCAGGTGCAGGTCGGCCAGCTCGCAGGTGGCAGTACGGCGCGGGTCGACCACCACGATCTTCATGCCGGGACGCGCTTCCTTCGCACGCGTCAGGCGCTGGAACAGGATGGGGTGGCACCAGGCCAGGTTGGAGCCCACCAGCACCACCATGTCGGCATGGTCGATGTCGTCGTAGTTCACCGGCACCACGTCTTCGCCGAAGGCGCGCTTGTGGCCGGCCACTGCCGACGACATGCACAGGCGCGAGTTGGTGTCTATATTGGCGCTGCCGATATAGCCCTTCACCAGCTTGTTGGCGACGTAATAGTCCTCAGTCAACAATTGCCCGGAAACGTAGAAGGCCACTGCATCGGGTCCGTGTTCGTCGATGACGGCGCGCCATTTTCCGGCAACGTGGTCCAGTGCTTCGCCCCATGCCACGCGCTGCAGCGATCCGTCGCCGCGGCGTTCGCGCATCATCGGATACAGCAGGCGGCCTTCCAGGCCGATTGTCTCCCCCAGCGCGGAACCTTTGACGCACAAGCGCCCCTGGTTGGCGGGGTGCGCGGCGTCGCCGGCAATATCGAATCCGCCATCCGTACGCGGCGTCGCCGTGACACCGCAACCCACACCGCAATAGGCGCACGTCGTCTTAATCATGAATTCACGCAGCCTGCGCGCAAAGCGCCTGCCCAAACAAGAGATGGTTTCGCATCGACGAAATGTCGGTGCGGTTCTGGATCAGTTCGAAGTACCAGGGGCCGTCCTGCACGTCGCCATACAGCACGGCTCCGGTGATGCGGCCGCCGTCCAGGACCAGGCGCTTGTAAACGCCACGGCGCGGATCGCGCAGCACCAGGTCTTCGCTGCCTTCGCCGCCAATGAAATCGCCAACCGAATACAGGTCGACGCCGGTCACCTTGAGGCGGGTCGGCGTAACTTGCTGCACGTAGCGGCGATGTCCGTTTCCTGCCAGGTGGGCGGCGCAGACACGCGCCTGCTCCCAGATCGGCGCCACCAGTCCGAATGTGGCGCGGCGGTGCTGCACGCACTCGCCCACAGCGTAGATGCGCGGGTCGAAGCTTTGCAGGGTGTCGTCCACCACAATGGCGCGCTCGCAATGGAGGCCGCTGCGCTTGGCCAGTTCGATGTTCGGACGCACGCCGGCGGTCATCACCACCAGGTCGGCCGGGATTTCGCTGCCGTCGGCAAAGCGTACGGCGGTCACGCGGCCGCTGCCGACGATCTCGCTGGTCTGTGCTTCCATGCGAAAGGCCAGGCCTTTGGCTTCCAGCGCCTTTTGCAGCAGCTGCGCCGCGGGCTTGTCCAGTTGCTGGTTCATCAGCGCGTCGGTCACGTGTACGACGGTGACCTGCATCCCCTGTCGCTGCAGGCCGTTGGCGGCCTCCAGGCCGAGCAGGCCGCCGCCGATCACCACGGCGTGGCGGTGGTTGCCTGCCGCTTCCAGCATCGATTCCACGTCCTGGATGTCGCGGAAAGCCAGTACGCCCGGCAGTTCGTGGCCGGGCACGGGAATGATGAAGGGGCGCGAACCGGTGGCCAGCAGCAGGCGGTCGTAGCGCACCTCCAGGCCGGAGCGGGCGCGCACCAGGCGGCGCTTGCGGTCGATGTATTCCACAGGGTCGCCGGCGTGCAGGGTGATGCGGTTCTGTTCGTACCACTCGCGCGTGTTCAGCATGATGTCGTCGACCGTCTTCTCGCCCGCCAGCACCGGCGACAGCAGGATGCGGTTGTAATTGCCGTGCGGCTCGGCGCCGAAGACGGTAATGTCGTACATGTCCGGCACAAGCTTGAGCAGCTCCTCGACGGTGCGCATGCCGGCCATGCCGTTGCCGACAACGACCAGGGCGGGCTTCATGCCCCGACCCAGACCTTTCCGCCTTCGATGCGGGCCGGCCAGGTAGGCACGGAGTGTTCCGGCACTTCCAGGCATTCGCCGGTTTGCAGGTCGAAGTGGTGCTTGTAGATCGGCGAGGCGACCACCAGGCGTTCGCCCAGGTTGCCGACCAGGCCGCGCGACAGGACGGAAGCATCAGAGTTCGGATCATAGTTGCCGATTGCGAACACGCGCGGCTCGCTGCCGTCGTTCAGATGGAACACGGCAACCTGCTGTCCCTGCAGCAGGGCGCAGACGCCGGTGTTCGGCACGATCTGGTCGACATCGCAAATGGCGGTCCAGGCGGAGGCGGATTGGTCACGATGCATGGCTGGTCTCCTTATGCGATGGCTTTGATTGGGATGCGCTTGCGTTCTTCCAGGGTAGCCGGGCGGATCTGGCCGCGTTCTTCCATGAAGACCACATTGCTGTCGGCTTCCGGGCTGTTGACGAAGTGGCGGAAGCGGGCGCGCGTTTCAGGATTGTTCACCGCTTCCTTCCACTCGCAGGCGTAGGTATCGACCACCCGCTGCATGTCTTCTTCCATCTCGGCGTTGATGCCAAGCTTGTCCTGGATGATCACGTCCTTCAGGTAATCCAGACCGCCTTCCAGGTTTTCACGCCAGGTACTGGTGCGCTGCAGGCGGTCCGCGGTGCGGCTGTAGAACATCAGGAAGCGGTCGATGTAGGCCACCAGGGTAGCCTTGTCCAGGTCGGAAGCCAGCAGCTCCGCATGGCGCGGCTTCATGCCGCCGTTGCCGCATACGTACAGGTTCCAGCCTTTTTCGGTGGCGATGATGCCGACATCCTTGCCCTGCGCTTCGGCGCACTCGCGGGTGCAGCCGGATACGCCGAACTTGATCTTGTGCGGGGTACGCAGGCCTTTGTAGCGGTTTTCCAGTTCGATCGCCAGGCCGACGGAATCGTCGACGCCGTAGCGGCACCAGGTGGAGCCGACGCAGGATTTAACGGTGCGCAGCGACTTGCCGTAGGCGTGACCGGTCTCGAAACCGGCGGCGATCAGCTCTTCCCAGATCAGCGGCAGCTGTTCGACGCGCGCGCCAAACAGGTCGACGCGCTGGCCGCCGGTGATCTTGGTGTACAGGCCGTACTTCCTGGCGACCTGGCCGACGGCGATCAGGCCTTCCGGTGTCACCTCGCCGCCCGGCATGCGCGGCACCACCGAGTAGGTGCCGTCCTTCTGGATATTGCCCAGAAAGTAGTCGTTCGAATCCTGCAGGCTGGCGTGTTCCTTCTTCAGCACGAAGTCGTTCCAGCAGGTGGCAAAGATGCTCGCCGCCAGCGGCTTGCAGATGTCGCAGCCCAGGCCCTTGCCATGGCGCGCGACCAGGTCTTCGAAAGTTTTGATCTGGCCGACGCGGATCAGGTGGAACAGTTCCTGGCGTGAATGCGGGAAGTGTTCGCAGACGTGGTTGTTCACGTCCATGCCCAGCTTCTTCATCTCCGCTTTCATGATCTGCGTTACCAGCGGTACGCAGCCGCCGCAGGAGGTGCCGGCGCCGCAGCATTTCTTGATGGCGCCGATGCTGGTGGCGCCGCCGGCGACGGCGTCGCAGATGGCGCCTTTCGATACGTCGTTACAGGAGCAGATCTGGGCCCCGGCGGGCAGGGCATCCACGCCAAGGCCTGGCTTGGCAGCACCATCCGATTGCGGCAGGATCAGGAACTCCGGTGCTTCCGGCAGTTCGATCTTGTTCAGCATCATCTGCAGCAGGGTGCCATATTCACCGGCATCGCCCACCATCACGCCGCCCAGCAGGTATTTGCCGCAGTCCGATACCACGATCTTCTTGTACACCTGCTTGCGCTCGTCGGTGAACTGATAGCTGCGCGCGCCTTCCGCCCTGGCGTGCGGGTCGCCGATGCTGGCCACGTCCACGCCCATCAGCTTCAGCTTGGTGCTCATGTCGGCGCCCGTGAACTCAGCCGTAGTGTCGCCGCCGATATGGCGCGCCGCTACGCGGGCCATGTCGTAGCCCGGCGCCACCAGGCCGAAGACCTGGCCGTTCCATAGCGCGCATTCGCCGATGGCGTAGACGTCCGGGTCGCTGGTCTGGCAGTGATTGTTGATGGCGATGCCGCCGCGTGGGCCGACTTCCAGCCCGCATTCGCGTGCCAGGTAGTCGCGCGGGCGGATGCCGGCGGAGAACACGATCATGTCGGTGTCGAGCGAGGTGCCGTCGGAGAACAGCATGCGGTGGGTGCCGCTTTCACCTGCCACGATGGCAGTGGTGTTCTTGCCGGTGTGGACCGTCACGCCCAGATCTTCGATCTTCCGGCGCAGCACACGGCCGCCGCCATCGTCGACCTGCACCGCCATCAGGCGCGGCGCGAATTCGACGACGTGGGTTTCCAGGCCCATGTCCTTCAGCGCCTTGGCGCATTCCAGGCCGAGCAGGCCGCCGCCGATCACCACGCCGGTTTTCGAACGTGCGCCGCATTCCTGCATGGCTTCCAGGTCTTCGATAGTGCGGTAAACGAAGCAGTCCTTGCGGTCCTTGCCATCGATCTGCGGCACGAACGGGAAGGAGCCGGTGGCGATCACCAGCTTGTCATAGGCCAGCACTTCGCCGCCGTTGGTGCTGACGGTGCGCAGGGCACGGTCGATCGCAACGGCGCGGCCGTTCAGCTTGAGCACCATATCTTCGCGGTCGAAGAAGCCCGGCTCCACCAGGGACAGTTCGTCGGCACTCTTGCCGCTGAAGAATTCGGACAAGTGCACACGGTCGTACGCCGGGCGCGGTTCTTCGCACAGGATGGTGACGTCGGCGCCGCCCGCTGGCAGGGACTTCAGGAACTGGTGGCCAACCATGCCGTGGCCGATGACGACGATCTTCATGCTACCGCTCCTGCAATTGCGTTTTCTTTGACGGTGGTTTCGCTGAACCGTGCGCCCAGTGCGCACAGGGCGGAGATGGCGACCAGTACGCCGAGGATCCACAGGGTCTGCTGGGTGTTGCCGACGCCCTTCAGCAGGAAGCCTGCTGCCACAGCGCCCACATTGCCGCCGGCGCCAATGATGCCTGCCACGCCGCCCAGGGCGCGCTTGTCGACGAAAGGCACCAGAGCATACGTTGCGCCGCAAGCCATGTGGGTGAACAGGCCGAACACCAGCATCGAGATCACGGCGAACAGCACGCTGTCGGCCTTGGAGAAGAACAGCAGGCCGATGCCCTCACCCAGCATCATTGCGAACAGCAGGGTGACGCGGCTATTCAGGCTGCCGCGGATCGCGGCCTTGTCGGACAGCCAGCCGCCCAGCGCACGGGCAAACAGCGCCAATAGGCCGAAGCTGCCGGCGGCCATGCCAGCCTGCGCCAGCGACAGCTTGAAGGTGTCGACATAGTAGATGGCGGCAATATTGTGAATGAAGATCTCCACGCCGAAACAGGCGCCGTAGGTGACGAACAGCATCCACACGCGGTAGTTGCGGGCGGCCAGCTTGAAGCTTTCCCAGCCGCCCTTCTTGCCGCCCTCCAGTGCAACGCCGGCGGCGCGCAGGTCGGCGTAGTTGCCGTCCGGGCAGTCCTGGGTAAAACGGTAGTAGACGAAGGCCATGACCAGCATCAGCACACCCGGCACCACCAGGGCCGCGCGCCAGCCCATGGCTTCGCCGACACCCAGCATGATCATGGCGGCCATGATCATCGGCATGGTCGACTGCACTACGCCGCCGCCCGCATTGCCCCAGCCGGCAGCCGCAGCGTTGGCGGTGCCGACCACGTTCGGCGCGAACATGACGGAGGTGTGGTACTGGGTAATCACGAAGCTGGCGCCGACCGCGCCGATCAGGAGGCGGAAGAACAGGAAGCTCTCATAGGTCTGCGCCGCAGCCACGCCCAGCACCGGGATGGCGCCCAGCAGCAGCAGGCCGGTATACGCCTTGCGCGGGCCGTAGCGGTCGCACAGCGGACCGATAACCAGGCGCACGATGATGGTGATCGCCACCGCGGCGATATTGATGTTGGCAATCTGCGCCGGGGTCAGGCCGAATTCGCCTTTAATTACGGGCATCAATGGTGCGCAGGCGAACCACGCGAAGAAGCAGATGAAGAAGGCCATCCAGGTGAGGTGGAAGGCACGCATCTGCGGCGTTGAGAAAGAAAACAGATTGATGCTGGTCGCTTTGCTGGCCATGTTTTTGTCCCTGAAAACAAAAAGGCGTCCGCACAGCCGCTGCCATCGAAGGCAGCGCTGCGCGGACGCCGTTGTCCGGTTTTGCCGATCCTCCGTTAGACCGACCCTTGACCTATGCGTTGCAAGAGCTGTGCCAGCTGCTTTGCAGGGGAAAAGCGCTGGTCAGCGCCATGAGCATGCGGGTTTTCGCCATCTGGCGGTGCAAAGCGCCCAACAATGGTGCACCGCAATAGAGCACGCCACGGTGCATAGGCGTGCGTGACTCAGGCGTTGGCCGCCTGCAGCGCGGCCTTGACCATGTCGTCGATTTCCGTCGTAATGTTCGACAGCAGGCCGGCCACCACGGCGAATTCACGGCCCGCATGGCCGGCCCGGGCCGCCACCACGCGGGCGTTGAAGGTGACCATCTTGGCCTGGCGGGCAATGGTTTCGATTTCCGTAATCACGCTGCGCAATTGCTTCTTCATCAGGACGGCGTGCTGCTTGGACTGTTCTTCATAGATGGCGGTGATCTGGTTCAGTACTGCCAGCACGGGCGTCGCAGCGGCCACCAACTGCTCCAGCGCTGGGCCGGACTTGCCGCTGTCGAGCGCCCGCTGGGCCAGGTCGATGAAGGCCGCGATCTGGCGCGCACCGTCGACGCGGCCGTGGTAGGCCTGTTCCAACTGCGGGCAGAAAATTCCCGGCAGGGTGTCGCTGCCATAAAGCAGGATTTGGTGGGCGTCGCGGAACAGCTGGAGCGCTTCGCGCGCAATGGCCGCCGCGCCTTCCTGCCCCTGCGCAGCCAGCACGGCGTATAGCACCAGCCTTTGCGATGTGAAGCGGCGGCGGCCGGACAGGTTGATCAGTGCCCCGAAGACTTCGCCTGACAAGGGTTTGGCCGCTTCCTGCATGGATACTCCTTCGCTACATGTGAATGTCGAAAGATCCGGCGTAGCGCTCAGGGTCCCTGCCATCCCAGGTGGTGCCGTCCATGAACACCGAACTACGCAGGGTGCCGGCGGGGATTGGCGTCTCCGTGATTTCAGCCGCTTCCTTATATAGGGCGACCTGGTGAACCTTGAGCGCCACGCCCAGGTAGTCGGGCGCGGCCTTGAGCAAGCCCCAGCGCCGTTGCTGGGTCATGAACCACATGCCGTCCGACAGGTAAGGGAAGTTGGCTGCGCCTTCCTGGTGGAAGCGCATGCTGTGGGCGTCTTCCCAGTTGCGGCCCATGCCGTCTTCGTAGTGTCCCAGGATGCGCTGCCAGATCACGTCCTTGCCGGTGTTGACGTATTGGACCGCCGAGATGATCTCAGCCATCGCCATACGGTTGGCGGAACTGGCGTCGATCCAGCGGCTCGCCTCCAGCACGGCGGCAATCAGTGCGCGGGCAGTGTTGGGATGGCGGCGTACGAAATCGGCGGTAGTGGCCAGCACCTTTTCCGGATGGTCGGGCCAGATCTGCTGGCTGGTGGCGATGGTCACGCCTACGCCGTCCATCACGGCGCGGTGGTTCCATGGTTCGCCGGCGCAGAAGCCGTCCATATGGCCGGCCGCCAGGTTGCTCGCCATTTGCGACGGCGGCACGGTCAGCACGCGCGCTTCGCGCAGCGGATGCACGCCGTGCGCCGCCAGCCAATAGTACAGCCACATGGCGTGGGTGCCGGTCGGGAAAGTCTGAGCCCAGCGCAGCTCGCGCTCGTGCGACAGGGCGGCCACCGCGGCGCCATCGCGCACGCCCTCTTCCACCAGGCGGCGCGACAGGGTGATGGCCTGGCCGTTGCGATTCAAGTTCATCAGGATTGCCATGTCGCGCCGCGCCGAACCCACGCCCAGATGGGTTGCATAGACAAGCCCGTACAGCGCATGGGCGGCATCGAGTTCGCCGGTCAGCAACTTGTCGCGCACGCCGGCCCACGAGGTTTCCTTGCTCAATACGATACGGATGCCATGCTTGCGGTCCAGCCCAAGCACGGACGCCATCACCAGCGACGCGCAATCGGTCAGCGGGTTGAAGCCAATCCTGACGATGTCTTTTTCAATCTGCATACTTCACTCCTGCCGGTGGCGCACCACAACGGTGCATCAGCCGAGCAAATCCTCCGCATCCAGGATGCGCTGTGCCAGATCGGCCAGCTTCAGGTTCTTGTTCATGGCCATGCCTCGCAGCTTCTGGAAAGCCTGGTCTTCGGTCAGGCCCTGGCGCGCCATCAGGATACCCTTGGCGCGGTCGATCAGCTTGCGCTCGGCCAGCTTGAGGCGCGTGTCTTCCAGCTCGTCCAGCAGCTTCTGCTCGCGCTTGAAGCGTACCATTGCCACGTCCAGCACGGGCTTGATGCGTTCGGGCTGCAAACCCGCCACCACATAGGCGGAAACCCCTGCCGCCATTGCCGCCTCCATGGAATCGGCCTTGTCGTCTTCGGTGAACATGACGATGGGGCGACGCTCGTCGCGGGTGACAATGACGATATGTTCGAGCACGTCGCGTGCATCCGATTCGGCGTCGACGATGATCATGTCCGGCTGCAGGCGGGCGATGTGCTCGGGCAGGTGGAAATCGGCTGGCAGCGAGGCGACCAGGTCGTATCCTGCCTCCGCCAGGCCGCATTGCAGGGCGTGCGCGCGTGCCTCACTTTCGTGCGGCGGATGAATCAAAACGATGCGTAGATGGCGGCTCATGCCTCCCTTCTTGCAAGAACCGCGCCAGCTTTACATCATGGGGATGGGCATCAGGCTGTATTGATCCCAGAACAACAGGTCATCCGGCATCCAGGGGTGGCGGTACAGGTGCTGGAGACGGGTGGCGTGGGCCTGCAATTCCTGCAGCAATTCCTCGCTTTCGGCGGCGCTGGCGCCGACCACGCGCGTGGTCGCGGGATCGGCAACCAGCAGGGCGCGGCGGCCCGTCTCCGGATGCAGGCGCACCAGCGGCAGCGCGCCCGCCGCCCCGTCCTGCGCGACGCGCGCATTGTGGACCAGGCGCCGCAAGCCCAGGGGCAGCGTGTCATAGGCCATCTGCAGGTTTGCGAACAGGGCCGCCTCGCCGGCCGGCGCCAGCGATTGCGCGGCCAGGCGATGGCCGGCTTCGCGCTGCAGGCGCGGCGTGACGCGCTGGCCGCGGAAGACCAGCAGATGGTGGTCGCGCAGGGCCGATTGCAGGCGGACAGTGTTGTTGTCGTCCTGTTCCTGCCCGAGGTTGTAGCCGATGACTTCTGCACCCAGGGGCGCATCGAGGATGCGGATGTCGAAATGCTGCCAGTTCATGCAAGCAGTCTATGCGCCATGCATTGCGTTGGAAACGAATGGTTTTTGATATTAATATGCGCTTTTCGCAAAGCACAGGAACCGCATGAACACGACTATCTCCAGATCCCACCTCGCGCTGGCCGCCGCCGTGCTGGCCGTCCTGGCCTGGTCGGGCATTGCACCCTATGACCGCGCCACCTGGTGGATGGAAGTGGCGCCGGCGCTGATCGCCTTGCCGCTGATGGCGGCGACATACCGCAGCTATCGCCTGACCGACCTGCTGTATGTACTGATCGCCGCGCATTGCGTCATCCTGGTCATCGGCGGCGCCTACACTTATGCGCGGGTGCCGTTCGGCTTCGACCTGCAGCACTGGTTAGATCTGTCGCGCAACCCGTACGACAAGATCGGCCATTTCGCCCAGGGCTTCGTACCGGCCATGGTGGCGCGGGAAATCCTGCTGCGCGGTCGCTACCTGGCGCCGGGCAAGATGCTGGCCTTTGTGGTGATTGCCATCGTGCTGGCGATCAGCGCGGCTTATGAATTGATCGAATGGGGCGCGGCGGTGGCGCTGGGGCAGGGCGCGGATGAATTCCTCGGCACCCAGGGCGACCCGTGGGATACGCAATCGGACATGTTCACGGCGCTGCTCGGCGGCATTGCCGCCCTGCTGACGCTGTCCCGCCTGCACGACCGCCAACTGGCTGCCCGCTAGGATGCTTGGCTCGATCATCCCGGTCTTCCTGCTGATCATGCTGGGAGTGGCAATCCGCCAGTCCCGCTGGATGCCGGACGATTTCTTCCCTTCGGTAGAAAAGTTCTCGTATTTCATCGCCTTCCCGGCCTTGCTGTTCACCGGCATCGCGCGGCTCGACTTCCATGGGCGGATGGTGGGCGAACTGGCGCTGGCGACGCTGCTGCCGACTCTTGTCGTGGTCGGCCTCGCGCTGCTGGTGCTGTTGTTCTGGCACGGCCTGCCGGATCCAAGCCGCTCCTCCGTCGTGCAGGGGGCGATGCGGCCGAACAGCTATTTCGGGATTGCGGTTTCCGCCCTGTTCTTCCAGCCGCAAACAGCCGCGCTGGTGATGCTGGCGCTGGCCCTGTGCCTGCCGGTGGTGAACGTGGTGTCGATCCTGGCCCTGTCGTGGTGGAGCGGCAGCAAGGCGAACCTTGGCACGGTGGCGAAAACCCTGGCAACCAATCCCATCATCCTGGCAACGCTGGCAGGAATGATCTTCAGCCTTGGCGGGCTGGCCTTGCCGGCGCCCCTGATGAACACCCTCGATATCATCGGCAAATCGGCGCTCGCGCTGGGCCTGATCAGCGTCGGCAGCGGGCTGGTATTTTCCCTGCAGGGTTTACGGCCGGCGCTGCTGGCCTTCACTTGCGTGCTCAAGCTGCTGGTGCTGCCTTTCATCGCATACCGCGTGTGCGCAATGTTCGGCGTATCCGAGCCGGTAACGCTGGCGGCAGGTTTCTACTGCGCATTGCCGACAGCGCCCAACGCCTACATCATGGCACGCCAGCTGGGCGGCGATGCGCGCCTGATGGCGTCCCTGATCACGCTGCAAACCCTGCTGGCGGCATTGACGATTCCTTTGAGCCGGATGCTTACCTGATGCTGAACGGATCGGCTGCACTGTAGCGGCAGTCTTGCGGCAGCAGCGAGGCCGGGACATCGCCATGCAGGCAGCGCCAGTTGACGTAGCCCTCCTTGTCGACGCTTGGCGCCAGATAGAACGCTTTCCCTGCGACAGGCGGCCCGTCCAGCGTCATCTCGAGCTGCGCAGTTTCCTGGTTCAGTTCAATGCTGCGCACGCCAGCGGGAAGCGGCTCCGTGACGCCGGCTTCAGCCACGCTTGCGGGCAGGCGCTGATTCTTGACGATGAACGCACCGACATGGGATGCCACGCGCTTGGCGTGCATATAGACCATGAAGTTGGCTTTGTGCGTAACCCGATCCGAATAGGCCGGAATCGCCACGGCCGCCACGATGCCCAGGACCGGGATGATCATCAGGCAAACGCCCCAGATGCTCCAGCGGCGCTGCACGCGGTTGAAGTGTTCAATGCTGTCCCAGCGCCTCTTTTGCCAGGCCCATTCGCGTCCTTTCACGCCAAGGACAATGGCAATGATCAAACCCACGTAGGGGATCAGCGCCATCAGCCCGAACCAGACCCGGTTTCTGCCGGCCCAGATCCAGTTCAGGGCAAAAGCGCCCCACGACCATCCGGGAATTTCCGGCGGCACCGGGTATAAATCGCCCAGGCCCGACGTGTTCCCATCGGTGCGCTCCTCAATATGCGCTTGCGGAGCGGCATAGACATTCGCTACTTCATCCGGCATTTACGTCACTCACGTGTGTTCAAAAACACCACAATAGCAAGCAGCAACTGCAATGGCAACGTATCAGAGGTGACGCTTGGCTTCCAGCAGGGCGTCAATGATGGCCTGGCGGGCGGCGGCGCGCGCTTCGCTACTGGGAACGCGCAGCGCGTAGGCCGGGTGGTAGGTGGCGATGATCCAGCGGCCGCCGCGTTCGACGGCCTGGCCCATATAGTCCTTCAGCGCCACGCTGCCGCTTTGCAGGACGGATTTCAGCGCGGTCGCGCCCAAGGCGACGATGACGTCGGGCGCCACGCTTTCCAGTTCGGCTTCGAGCCAGTAGTGGCAGGCTGCCACCTCCTTCTGCGCGGGCGTCTTGTGCATGCGGCGCTTGCCACGCGCTTCCCATTTGAAGTGCTTGACCGCGTTGGTGATGTAGACCTGGCGACGGTCGATGCCGGCCGCCTCCAGCGCGTCGTCGAGCAAGTCGCCGGCGGGTCCGACAAAGGGCTTGCCGGCCAGGTCTTCCTTGTCGCCCGGCTGCTCGCCGACCAGCATCAGCTTGGCGCGGCGCGCGCCCTGCCCTCCGACGGGCTGCGTGGCATTGCGCCATAAATCGCAGCGGCGGCACTCATCCAGCGTGTGTGGCTGTTGCTCGTCCGGCCTGGCTTTCATCAGCCCATTGTACGAAGGCTCAGGCCGAGCGGCGCACGATGTAGCTGCCGATATCGAAACGCCGCGTGATGTGGCGGTAGTGAAAGGTGAAACCCGGCCATATCACAAGGTTGCGCCCGCGCGCATCGAGGTACCAGCTCTTGCAGCCGGTGTGCCAGACCGTGCCTTTGAGTTTTTCCTGCAGCTTGCGGTTATAGGCCCCCTGTGCCGACGCTTGCACTTCCACCGAATGCAAGCCCTCTTGCAGTACGCGCCGCACGCCATCCACCGCATAGCGCACCCCCGACTCGATCATGTAGATCATGGAGTTGTGGCCCAGCAGGGTATTCGGGCCGGTGATCATGAAGAAGTTGGGGAAGCCGGCAATAGTAGCGCCCTTGTAGGCGCCGGCGCCTTCTTCCAGCGCCTGGGCGAAACTGCAGCCGCCGCGGCCGCGCAGGTCGATCGGACCGTAGGCATGTTCGACGTCGAAACCGGTGGCGTAGATGATGACATCGACCGGGCGTTCCTCGCCGCTGCCGGTGACGATGCTGTGTTCGCGCAGCTCGCCGATGCCGTCCTTCAGCACCGCCACGTTGGGCTGCGACAGCGCGGGATAGTAGTCATTGGTGAGCAGCACGCGCTTGCAGCCCAGCGTGTAGCCGGGCACCAGTTTGGCGCGCAGTTGCGGGTCGGCGACCTGGCGCTTCAGGTGGCGCAGGGCTTGCCATTGCATGATCCTGGCCAGTGCCGGCAGGAAGATGAACAGCACCACGCGCGACTCGAATTGCACATAGTGCTTGGCGCGGTACAGCAGTTGCAGGGGCCGCACGCGGTCCAGCAGCCATTGCTCGACGCGGGTCACGGCACGGTCAGGGCGCGGCAGCACCCAATGCGCGGTGCGCTGGTAATGGTCGAGCTGCTGCACCTGCGGCTGGATCTGCGGCACGAATTGCACTGCGCTGGCGCCGCTGCCGATCACCGCCACGCGTTTGCCGCGCAAATCGATACCGTGGTCCCACTGCGCGGAGTGGAAACTCTGGCCGCGAAAGCGCTCGGCGCCGGGAAGACGGGGCACGCTGGGGCGGCCCAGCAGGCCGATTGCGAAGATCACCGTACGCGCGGACAGCTCGCCTTTGCTGGTGGCAATGCGCCAGCAGCCTTCCGTCTCGTCGAATTGCGCCGACTGCAGCGCCGTGCCGAGGCGCAGGTGGCGCTCCAGGCCGAAATCGCGCACCACGCGCCGGGTGTACTCAAGCAATTCGTCCTGGCGCGGGAACAGCCGGCTCCAGCGTGCGTTCTGCGCGAAGGAGAATGAATAAAGGTGGCTGGGTATGTCGCAGGCCGCCCCGGGATAGGTGTTGACGCGCCAGGTGCCGCCGAATACCTCATCCTTTTCCAGCATGATGAAGTTGTCGATGCCCGCTTCCTTCAGCTTGATTGCGCTGCATATGCCGCCAAAGCCGCTGCCCACGATGACCACGTCGTAATCCATTGCCGCCCCCAGGATGGTTTGGCAGACTATAATTTTGCATTAATTACAAGTCAATATGGAGGCATGAATGTTCTTCCTGTACGCATTGGGCGGGGCCGTACTGGCGCTCGCAGCGGCAGACCGGCTATTGCCAGGCCTGATGGCGCGCGCCGCGCTGGCGCTGGAGCGAAAGCGCTCCGGGCTCACGCTGCGGCGCGCCTCCCTGCCCTACCTGGAAGGCGGGGCGGGCCAGGAGGTGCTGCTGCTGGTGCACGGCTTTGCCGGCGACAAAGACAACTTCACGCGCATCGCGCGCTTCCTCACGCCGCGCTACCGCGTGATCATCCCCGACTTGCCGGGCTTTGGCGACGCGCGCCGCGATTGGTCCGCCAAGCACGACATGGCGGCCCAGGTCGAAAACCTGCGCGCCTTTATGGCGGAGCTGGGCGTACAGCGCTGCCATATGGGAGGCAACTCGATGGGCGGCTTCATCGCCGCCGAGTATGCGACGCGTTATCCGGAGCAGGTGGCGAGCCTGTGGCTGCTGGCCCCGGGTGGCACCGAGGAAACGCTCGAGTCACCGGCCTTCAAGCAATACCTGGCAGGAGGCGGCATGCCGCTGCTGGTGCCGGAGCCACGAAACTTCGACCAGCTGATGGCGGCATGCATGGCGAAGCCGCCCTTCTTCCCCTACTCCCTGAAGCACGCCCTGGCGCAACGTGCGGTCGCGGATTACCAGCTCCATCGCGAAATCATGAAGGAGCTGGTCGCATCGCCGCAACTGAGCGCTCCGATCGACACGCCCGCACTGATCGTATGGGGCAGCGAGGACCGCATCCTGAGTCCGAAAGCCGCACCAGTTACCAAGGCCTTGATGCCGAACGCCAGGCTGGTCGTCATGGAGGGAATTGGCCACCTGCCGATGCTGGAAGCGACGCGCCGCACGGCACGCGATTTCCTGGACTTCCAGCTTATGCTGGGCGGCCAGTCAGTGCAAACGCGCGCGTCCGCTTGAGAAATTCGTTGAACTGGCTGGCGTGCTCCGGGAAGCGCTCCTGGCCTTCAGTGAAAAGCGCTGCCGCCTCGTCGAGATGGCCCAGCTTCATCAGGCATTCGCCCTTGCAGAAGAAGGCCTGCATGCTTTCCGGACCGAGATAGAGCGACTCGTCCAGGTCGCGCAGCGCCTTTTCATACAGGCCCAGCTCCATGAAGGCGAAGGCACGCTTGTCCAGCGCGTCGCTGTAAGCTGGATACAATTCGATCGCCTTGCCGTATTCGTTGATGGCTTCGATGCTGCGGCCTTCGGCGGCATGCACCCCAGCGCGTTCGAAGTGTTCGGTGGCGCTGCGCATGATGGTACCGGCATCCTGACCCGTCAAACGGACATAGAGGTCGAAGTCCATATACTTCAAGCCTTGCAGCTCGCGCGCAGTGGCTGGCTGGTTGCCGGCCAGTTCCCAGCCGTCCGCAAACGTGGCGGCATCCTTCAACGCATGCGCCAAGCGGATCTCAGTCTGCGCCAAGAATGCCAGGTTTGGCTTGTCTGCACCGGGTTCATAAGTCAGGTAATGCGCAGCAGTGCCGTCCACTGCAAGAATTTTGGCAGCAGCCCAACCATCACCCGCAGGCTGCAACAGCACATCACCCACTTTCACCGTGAGATGCCGGCATGGCTTGAACTGCCTGGCCTGCCGCGACTTGCCGGCAGCCAGAGCCGCCCAGATAGTGGATAGCAATTTGATCATGCATGCAAGTGTACATGCATTTTGACAATTACCGACCGCATTGGGCCGTCACAAGTCTTGCGCGACCGCCCAGCAGGTGCCGGATTCCGTGCGCTGCCGCCACGTCAACAGGGCGAAACGGGGAAGCATCGAAAAAAGGCCCGCGTTGTGCGGGCCCCGGGGTCAGGAAGCGTATTGCGCCAGGCGGGCGTCAGTACAGGGCTGCAGGTCGGCCGGGGAGCTGATATTCATCCCCAGGTCGTTCAGCAGGCCGTCCTTCAAGCCGTACACGAAACCGTGCACGGTCAGTTCCTGCCCGCGGTCCCATGCGTCCTGCACGATGGTGGTCGAGCAGACGTTGGTCACCTGTTCCACCACATTCAGCTCGCACAGGCGCTCGCTCTGCTTGCCGACATCGGCCAGCGCGGCGCCGAGGTAGCGCTCATGCTTTTGCGCGACGTCCTGCACATGGCGCAGCCAGTTGTCGACCAAGCCGACGCGGCCGCCGGTCAGTGCGGTGTGCACGCCCTTGCAGCCGTAGTGGCCGACGATGATGACGTGCTTTACCTTCAGCACTTCGATGGCGAACTGCAGCACCGACAGCGAATTCAGGTCCGAATGGACTACCACGTTGGCGATATTGCGGTGCACGAACACTTTGCCAGGCGGCAGGCCAAGCAGTTCGTTTGCCGGTACGCGGGAATCGGAACAGCCGATCCACAGGTACTCCGGCGCCACCATCGACAGGTCGCGGAAGTAGTCAGGGTCTTGGGTGACCTTTTTCTCCGCCCATTTACGGTTGTTATCCAGCAGGTGCTTCAGTACGTCGTCGCTCATATACTCACTCGAAGAAGTCTTTGACCTTGTCCATGAAGGACTTGGTCTGTGGGCTATGCTTCGCACCACCTTCGGTGGTGGATCGCTCGAATTCGCGCAGCAATTCCTTCTGCTTGTCGGTCAGTTTGACCGGGGTCTCGACTGCGACATGGCAGAACAGGTCGCCCGGATAGCCGGAGCGAACGCCCTTGATGCCCTTGCCCTTGAGGCGGAAGGTCTTGCCGGACTGCGTGCCTTCCGGCACGGAGAACGATACTTTACCATCCAGCGTCGGCACTTCGATTTCGCCGCCCAGCGCCGCCTTGGCGAAGCTGATCGGCATTTCGCAGTGCAGGTCGTCGCCTTCGCGCTGGAACACCGGGTGCGGCTTGATGTGGATCTCCACATACAGGTCGCCCGGCGGCCCGCCATTGGTGCCCGGCTCGCCGTTGCCGGTGGAGCGGATGCGCATGCCGTTGTCGATGCCGACCGGGATCTTCACTTCCAACGTCTTGTTGCGCTTGATGCGGCCCGCGCCGGAGCACGATGGGCATGGCTCGGGAATGATCTTGCCGGTGCCGTGGCACTTGGGGCAAGTCTGCTGGATGCTGAAGAAGCCCTGCTGCATGCGGACCTGGCCGTGGCCGCCGCAAGTGTTGCAGGTGACCGGCTGGGTGCCCGGTTTGGCGCCGGAGCCGTGGCAGGTGTCGCACTTGTCCCAGCTCGGCACGCGGATGGTGGTGTCGAAGCCGTGGGCGGCCTGCTCCAGGGTGATTTCCAGGTTGTAGCGCAGGTCGGCGCCGCGATACACCTGCGGGCCGGAAGAGCGGCTGCGGCCACCGCCGAAAATGTCGCCGAAGATATCGCCAAAGGCGTCGCCAAAGCCGCCGAAGCCGCCACCGCCGCCCGCACCCATATTCGGGTCGACGCCGGCGTGACCGTAACGGTCGTACGCTTCGCGCTTCTCCGGGTTGGTCAGCATCTCGTAGGCCTCTTTGACCTCCTTGAACTTCTCTTCGGCCTCTTTGTTATCCGGATTGCGGTCCGGATGGTATTTCATCGCGAGTTTGCGATAGGCCTTCTTGATTTCGTCTTCGGAGGAGTTCTTAGCGACCCCGAGGATCTCGTAAAAATCACGCTTTGCCATGGTGTACCAATTTATGCGAAAAAGCCGAGCGAGCCCCGTCTGGATGCGTCGCTCGGCAGGTCAGATCATTGACCGGATTTGAAGCTTACTTGCTGTCTTTGACTTCCTTGAAGTCGGCGTCGACCACGTCGTCCTGGGCCGGCTTGGACTCCGCACCCGCGCCGGCCGCACCGGCGGCTTCGGCGCCGGCCGCGCCTTGCTGCGCCTGCATGTCGGCGTACATCTTCTCGCCCAGCTTCTGCGAGGCTTCGGACAGCGCTGCCACTTTGGCGTCGATCGCGGCCTTGTCGCCGTTCTTGATAGCGCCTTCCAGGTCGGTGATCGCAGCTTCGATCTTTTCTTTCTCGCCGCCTTCCAGCTTGTCGCCGTATTCGGTCAGGGACTTCTTGGTCGAGTGCACCAGGGCGTCGGCCTGGTTGCGCGACTCGGCCAGTTCCTTCAGCTTCTTGTCTTCTTCCGCGTTCAGTTCCGCGTCCTTCACCATCTTCTGGATTTCCTCTTCGGACAGGCCGGAGTTCGCCTTGATGGTGATCTTGTTTTCCTTACCGGTGGCCTTGTCTTTCGCGCCCACGTGCAGGATGCCGTTGGCGTCGATGTCGAAGGTCACTTCGATCTGCGGGGTGCCGCGTGCTGCCGGCGGGATGCCTTCCAGGTTGAATTCGCCCAGGCCCTTGTTGCCCGCTGCGATTTCACGCTCGCCCTGGTACACCTTGATGGTCACAGCCGGCTGGTTGTCGTCGGCGGTCGAGAACACTTGCGAGAACTTGGTAGGAATCGTGGTGTTCTTGTGGATCATCTTGGTCATCACGCCGCCCAGGGTTTCGATACCCAGGGACAGCGGGGTCACGTCCAGCAGCAGCAGGTCTTTGCGGTCGCCCGACAGCACTGCGCCCTGAATCGCGGCGCCCACGGCCACGGCTTCGTCAGGGTTCACGTCCTTGCGTGGATCCTTGCCGAAGAACTCTTTCACTTTTTCCTGCACCTTAGGCATACGGGTCATGCCGCCGACCAGGATGATGTCGTCGATGTCGGACACTTTCACGCCGGCGTCCTTGATCGCGGTGCGGCAAGGCTCGATGGTGGCGGTGATCAGTTCCTCAACCAGGGACTCCAGCTTGGCGCGGGTCATTTTCAGGTTCAGGTGGACTGGCGCGCCGTTCGCCATGGCGATGTAAGGCTCGTTGATTTCGGTCTGCTGCGAGGACGACAGTTCGATCTTCGCGCGCTCGGCCGATGCCTTGATACGCTGCAGGGCGATCGGATCCTTTTTCAGGTCCAGACCGTTGATCTTCTTGAATTCTTCGATGATGTAGTCGATCACGCGCTGGTCGAAGTCTTCGCCGCCCAGGAAGGTGTCGCCGTTGGTCGACAGCACTTCGAACTGCTTCTCGCCGTCCACGTCCGCGATTTCGATGATCGAGATGTCGAAGGTGCCGCCGCCCAGGTCGTACACGGCGATCTTGCGGTCGCCCTTGTCGGTCTTGTCCAGGCCGAATGCCAGTGCGGCTGCGGTAGGTTCGTTGATGATACGCTTGACGTCCAGGCCAGCGATACGGCCGGCGTCCTTGGTCGCCTGGCGCTGCGAGTCGTTGAAGTAGGCAGGCACGGTGATGACCGCTTCGGTCACGTCTTCGCCCAGGTAGTCTTCAGCGGTCTTCTTCATCTTGCGCAGCACTTCCGCCGAGATCTGCGGAGGAGCCAGCTTCTTGTCGCGCACGCCGATCCACGCGTCGCCGTTGTCGGCTTTGGTGATTTCGTAAGGCATCAGGGCGATGTCCTTCTGGACTTCCTTCTCCTGGAACTTACGGCCGATCAGGCGCTTGACGGCGAACAGGGTGTTTTTCGGGTTGGTGACGGCCTGGCGCTTGGCAGGTGCGCCAACCAGGATTTCGCCGTCGTCTTGGTAGGCGATGATCGAAGGGGTGGTACGCGCGCCTTCTGCATTCTCGATGACCTTCGGCGTGCCATTTTCCATGATGGCGACGCAGGAGTTGGTGGTGCCCAGGTCAATACCGATGATTTTGCCCATGATTTGTTCTTCCTTGTGTACTAAGTTTAATTACTTCTTATATGTGGAATTCGTGTTTCTTTTCAAGTGCTTACTTTGGCTGGGCAGCCGTCACGATGGCGGGACGCAGCAGGCGGTCCGCAATCATGTAACCCTTTTGCAGCACGGCCACAACGGTGTTGGCTTCCTGCTCGGCAGGCACCATGGCCACGGCCTGATGCTTGTTCGGGTCCAGCTTCTCACCGGCCGCCGGCATCACTTCGATCAGGCGGTTGCGCTCGAAGGCGGAATTGAGCTGTTTCAGGGTCATCTCGACGCCTTCCTTCAGCGATTCCAGGGTCGGGTTCTCGACTTTGAGCGCCATTTCCAGGCTGTCTTTCACCGGCACCATGGCTTCGGCGAAGCTTTCAACGGCAAATTTGTGGGCTTTGGCAACGTCTTCCTGGGCACGGCGGCGAATGTTCTCGCCTTCCGCCTTGGCGCGCATGAATGCGTCGTGCATTTCGGCCAGTTTCGCCTCGGTCGCGGACAGCTGCGCTTCCAGGTCGGACATCGCAGGGGCTTCAACTGGAGTCGTTTGCTCTTCTGCCTGCTCCACTTCCGGGTTCTGGCTTGGCTGGTTTTCCTGGTCTTGCATCTAAAAGACTCCTACAAAATCGTGTTTATCTGACATCTGTTGCTTAACGCACGGGCAAGAAATGGGGCTTGCCCCTTTCTTTTCAAGGGGTATTCTGCCCCCCGGTGCAAAGGCCCGGCGCACGCCGGTGGGACTGTTGTTGTAACTGTAGAGTTACAAATTTTACAAAGCTCGCAGATACGTAAACCGGGGGTTTTGACTAAGATGAATCTATGCGGCGCCTGGACGCCGCGTTCCCTCGGAGCGCATCATGAAGTTGCCGGTTATTACAGCTTCGATCATCGCGTGGAGCTTCCTTGCCACGGCGGTGATCGTCTTCAGCGAACTCTTCCCCTAACCAGTTATTTTAGCAGGTTAGCACTCACCACCCGCAAGTGCTAACAACTGGCTACCGGCGCAGCTTGCGCATGGACGACATGGTCGGCCAGCCGATCATGTGTTGTTCGGCAACCTCGGTCAAGGCAGCGATCCAGGCCGGATGGCTGTTCAGGCAGGGGATGTAGTTGAACTCCTTGCCACCGTTGGACAGGAAATCCTGGCGCACTTCCATTGCGATTTCTTCCAGGGTTTCCAGGCAGTCGCTGGTGAAGCCAGGGCAGATCACATCCAGCTTGCGCACCCCGCCTTTTGCCAATTGCGCCACAGTCGGCGCGGTGTAGGGTTGCAGCCACTCGGCCTTGCCGAAGCGGGACTGGAAAGTAACCAGGTAGTCGTTCTCGTTCAGGCGCAGCTTGGCTGCCAGCAGGCGGGCGGTTTCCATGCATTCGCGCTGGTAGGTGTCGCCCAGATCGATCGTGCGTTTTGGCACGCCGTGGAAACTCATGACCAGCTTTTCGCCGCGGCCGTTGGTTTCCCAATGCGCCAGCACGGTCTTCTTCAGTGCGTCTATATAGCTGTCGTGGTCATGGTAGTCGCGCACGAAGCGCAATTCGGGAATATTGCGCACCTTCTTATAGTGGCCGAACACGGCGTCGCTGACCGAGGCGGTGGTGGTACCGGAGTATTGCGGGTAGGCCGGCAGGATCAGGATGCGGTCGTGGCCATCGGCCTTGAGCTTGCCGAGGACTTCCGGCAGCGATGGGGAACCGTAACGCATGGCCATGGCGACCGTGACATCGTTGTGGCCGCGTTCGCCGAGCAGGCCGCGCAGCAGCTTGGCCTGCGCTTGCGTGTGGTATTTCAGCGGCGAGCCGTCGCTGGTCCAGATCGAGGCGTACTTCTCGGCCGACTGCTTGGAACGGAAAGGCAGGATGATGCCGTTCAGGATGAACCACCAGACCACCTTCGGGATTTCGACCACGCGCGGGTCGGACAGGAATTCTTTCAGATAGCGGCGCACGGCGCCGGGGGTCGGTTCGTCAGGGGTACCGAGATTGACCAGCACCACGGCGGTTCTGGAAACGGAGCCTGGCTGGAGGGCGGGTTCTTTGGCGAACGGCATCTTGGGCACTTTTTGTTATTCGTGGGCGCGCCATTATAAACCGGTACCCCAGGGTCTGGCCCAAGGGTCAGCGCCGCCTGTGCTGCGGCGGCTTCGGCCCTAGCGGGTCTTCGCGCATTGACTGCGCCAGCTGCCATTGGGTTGCGCCAGGCAGTAAAAGCCAGATGTGTTTCCATGCATTGCGTTTTGTCGAAGCGAGTTGATTGACCAGGCATGCTGGCGACGTCGCGTGACCATTGAAAATGATATGGTCGCCAACCACCAATGCATGGAATGTCTTGCGCTTGACGATAACTCGCAGCTTGGTCCCCTCTGGCAGGAACACATGCTTCCACTGATATCCACCCAGGAAGGCTGGTGACTCTTCCGGCGGCGGCAAACTTTGCTGCTCAATCCAGGCGGTGATCGCCTTGCTTGCCACCACCGCGACTTCTTCGCTTACGGTCGAGCCGTCAAGAAACCTGCAAAGGTCCTCGAATACTTTGAAAGTGACCGGGATGCTGATGGTAGGTTCCATTTTTCGCTCCTTCTTCGCGTTGTTGCGCAACGCTGCGCAATCGTGCACAAAGCCGCTCTTTGCTGCTCTTTAGCTGCTCCTTCGTGCTCCTTTGCTGCGCTTTTTTGCTCCTTTGCTGCGCTTTTTTGCTCCCGCGCCTGGGAGCAAAAAAGCGCAGTGAAAGAGCAAAAAAGAGCAGAAGAAGAGCACAAAGGAGCAGCGAAAGAGCAAAAAAGAGCAGCAAAGGAGCAAGAAAGAGCAGCAAAGAGCAGCTTTGCGTGGGTTATGCGAGCAAAATCCAAGGAGTCGGAATTAGGAGATACCCCCCGGAATCCTCCGATAGCTCGCAATGCGAAAGGCAACTGTTCCGGCCACCCAGCATTCATGCCGCAGTGTCTGCCCCCCAAGACGGGACCCAACCAACCGCCATACGCATCGTCATATGCGATCACGCGAGTGGAGTCGAGGACTAGAGGAGGAGGATGGTGGTTCACAGGCCCGCGTATATTGTTAGCAGGCCGCAACCGGATTCCGAAGCACGTTTGACGCGATCGGAGAACAACGGAAACAACTCGTCTTCGACCACGCCACGGCTCTCCCAACGCGTCAATTCGTCCCACAGACGCGTCACTTCACCAGGAGACAGGTAACCAGCGAAGGAGAGGTCATCATATCCCGGCCACATTGGTGACTCCGATGGCGACCAAACGCCAGGAATTAATCGCTGATAGAGAAACAGCAACTCAAAAAGTTCCTGGAGTTGTGCGGACGTGCCTTTCTCCCGACGCGTATAACTGTAGTGCGAGGTCTCCTGGCACCAGTTCACCTCGAATGCGGTTTCGAGGAATGTGTACTGGTTCTTCGTGCCTGCGACCTGCCGCGCCATAAAGCGGGCGTCAGTACTCGCGCAATAATCTCCAGCGTAAGGGTCGTAGCCCATTAGAGTAACTGCCGCGGATTGCTTGATCGCTTCTTCAAGCATATACGAGCTTGAATCCGGAGCCTCGCAATATCCCGAATACTCGGGATATTCGTGGAATTTGGCGCGAGAGTACGGCGGGCAAAGTGGTGCCGGGAACAGGGATAAGTACTCGGCAGGTGCAGCGTAACGATCGTCGAACAAATCCCCATACATGTCACCCGCGGGCAAGTACCGCGCGTAAAACTCGGCCGGCGTCATCGAACCAGCGAGAAGCGACAGCCATGCCGGGATAACGTCTTCCCAAAGCAGGCGCCAATCCACCGGAATTACGCAGCTATAAGAAGACATGGCGCATTTAAGAAGCCAGGAGCTCGCGGGCGTGCTTGCGCGTGGTGGCGGTGATTTCCAGGCCGCCCAGCATGCGCGCCACTTCTTCGATGCGGGCCTTCTGGTCCAGCACTTCGATGCGCGAGGCAGTGCGGCCGTTGTCCGAAGTTCCCTTCGCGACCTGGAAGTGCTGGTTGCCCTGGCTGGCTACCTGCGGCAAGTGCGTCACGCACAGTACCTGGCGTTCCTGGCCCAGGCGCTTGAGCAAACGGCCGACGACTTCCGCCACACCGCCGCCGATGCCGCTATCGACTTCATCAAAGATCAGCGTCGGCACCGTCGTGGCGTGCGAGGTGATCACAGAGATCGCCAGCGAGATACGCGCCAACTCGCCGCCGGAAGCGACTTTGGCCAGCGGGCGTGGCGCCACGCCAGCGTGGCCAGCCACGAGAAATTCCACTTGCTCCACGCCGTAGGCAGTTGGCTCGCACGGTCGCAGTGCGATCTCGAAGCGGCCACCGGACATGCTCAATTCCTGCATGCCTTGCGTGACGGCTGCGCCCAGCGCTTGCGCGGCGGCGGTACGCGTTGCCGACAGCTCCGCAGCCAAGGCGAGATAGGTGGCCTTCAGCTTTTCTTCCTGCTTGCGCAAGCCCTCAAGGTCCGCTGCATCGGCCAGCTGCGCGAGCTTTTCCGACAGACGCTCATGCTCGTCCGGCAGTTCATCGGCCAGCACGCGGAATTTGCGCGAGGCGGAGTGCAGCGCTTCCATGCGCGCGTCGACCTGGCGCAGGCGTTCGGGGTCGAGCTCTACCCGGTCCATGTAATTATTCAGCGCATATACGGATTCCTGCAACTGGATGCGTGCCGACTCAAGCAGGTCGATCACAGGCTGCAGTTCGGCATCGACAGACACCAGCTTGCCGAGCCGCGTCGCAATTGTGGTGACCTGCGACAGCACCGGATGGTCTTCTGCCTCCGACAGAACGCCAAGCGCCTCCTGCGCGCCTTCCAGCAGGCTGGCCGCGTGCGACAAGCGCGAATGCTCGTTGCCGATTTCCGCCCACTCGCCTTTCTTGGGCGCCAGCTTGTCCAGTTCCGTCACCTGCCACTCCAGGCGTTCGCGCTCGAACTGCAGGTTGGCCGCGTTGGCTTCGTATTCTTCCAGTTGCTTAGACAAGGCACGCCAGGCGCGGTATGCCGCAGTCACTTCGCGTACGTTGGCGCCGCTCTGGTTATCCAGCAGCTCGCGCTGCGAGTCGGTCTTCAGCAGCGACTGGTGCGCGTGCTGGCCATGGATATCGACCAGCATATCGCCCAGCTCCCGCAACTGGCCCGCCGTGGCGGCCACGCCGTTGATGAAGGCCTTCGAGCGACCCGCGTTATCGATCACGCGCCGCAGCAGCGCCCCGCCCTCCTCTACCGCAAACTCGTTGGCCTGCAGCCAAGCCTGCGCCTGTTCGGTCAGCGCGAAGTCGGCGGTGATGTCGGCCTTGGCGGCGCCTTCGCGCACCATACTGCCGTCGCCCCGGCCGCCCAGCGCCAGCGTCAGTGCATCAATCAGGATGGATTTACCGGCACCGGTTTCGCCGGTGAAGACTGTGAAGCCAGGGGAAAATTCAAGCTCAATCGAATCGACAATAACGAAATCGCGGATGGACAGGGTTCGAAGCATCAGATTTTGCCGTCAGTAGAGGGGTATTCGTTCCAGTGCAGCTTTTCGCGCAGGGTGTTGTAGTAGCTCCAGCCTTCCGGGTGCAGGAAGGTGATGGTGTTGGGCGACAGGCGGATATGAATCCGGTCGCCGTTTGCCAGGCTGGCGAAGGTCTGCATGTCAAAGTTCACGGTGATGTCCTTGCCGCGCTTGATCTCGATCACGATCTCGCTGGAGTCCGGCAGCACGATCGGGCGGTTCGACAGCGCGTGCGGTGCAATCGGCACCATCACGATGCCGCCCAGGGTCGGATGCAGCAGCGGGCCCCCTGCCGACAGCGCGTAAGCGGTGGAGCCGGTCGGGGTGGAGATGATCAGGCCGTCAGAACGCTGGTTGTACATGAACTGGTTGTCGACATCGACGCTCAGTTCCACCATGCCGGCGCCGGCGCCGCGCGATACCACCACGTCGTTGACGGCGGTGCCGAAGAAGATCGCCTTCCCTTCGCGCATGACGCGGCCTTCGAGCAAGGTGCGGCGTTCGGCCTTGTGCGTGCCACCGAGGATGCGGCCAAGCACGGGCAGCATGTCTTCCTGGCGGATGTCGGTCATGAAACCGAGGCGGCCCTGGTTGATGCCGATCAGCGGCGTGTCGTAGGAGGCGAGCTGGCGTGCGATGCCCAGCATGGTGCCGTCGCCGCCCATTACCACCACGGCGTCGGCCCGCTCGCCGATGCCCTGTACGCTCATCGAGGGGATATCCGCGATCGCGAGGTGTTCGGCCGTGTCAGCCTCCAGCACCACGCTGTAACCGCCTTGCTTCAGGAAGTCCAGCACATCGCGCACCGGCTCTTCGATGCCGGTGGTATTCGGGCGGACAACCAGGGCAATCGTGTTGTACATCGGATGCGTAACGGACATATCAATCTCGGTCAAAATATGGGGGTGGCAACACGCAGCAGAGTAACCCATAATGCTTGCTCATGCCATGCATTGCGACGCTGGCCGATACGCGAATAAATACTGTATGTTTGCACAGTATATAACAAGGGGGACTGGTATGGCAAAAGCATTGGGCATTGGCGGGATTTTCTTCAAGTCCAAGGACCCGGTTGCGCTGATGGCCTGGTACCAGGCCTGCCTGGGTTTGCCGGACCAGGCCAAGGAATATGCCTCGTTTGCTCCTGCCACCATGCCGTCGAACGGCGCCACGGTGTTCAGTCCTTTCAAGAGCACGACTTCCTACTTCGCCCCGTCCAAGCGCGACTTCATGATCAATTTCATTGTGGATGACCTGGACGGCGCGCTGAAGCAGGTGGCCGATGGCGGCGGCACGCTGGTGGGCGATGCCCAGTCGTTCGACTACGGCCGCTTTGGCTGGTTTATCGATCCGGACGGGAATAAGGTCGAGCTGTGGCAGCCGACTGCTGCGGAGTGAGGCACCGGGCGCGGGCCGCATCGCGGGTGCTGATCCATCTCAACAGCGGGCGAGCGAAGGCTTTCCGGGTGGCAAGGTTGATGTAAAATTCAACCATTAATGCCCGTCCTTCTCGCCACGCCATGGATTCCGTATCAGAAGCCCAATTCGAACTTGACCAGATGCGCCAGCAGGCCAAGCGGCAGTTGCTTGGCACGGTGGTTCTGGGCGTCATGGCTGGCTTGCTGGCGTTTGTCGGCCAGAGCGCTCTGGGTCATGCGCGGCCCCTGCTGGAGGGTTCGTTCGGGTCTTGGCAATCGTTCTACACCTTCGTGCTTTGGGCACTGGCGATTGCCTGGGTGGTGGCGCTGGGTCAGCAAGCCATTCACTTCCAGAACATCAGCGAGCGCTTCGAGTCGCAACGCCGTCTCGACACCGTCTACGCCGAGCGCGCCGCCAAGGCGCAAGCCGCCGAAGCAGAGCGCCAGCGCCAACGTGCCGAAACCGAAGCCCGCCAGGCTGCTGAACGCACCCGGCGCGCCGGCAAAAATGTCCGCAGCACCAAGTTCGACTACTAAATGCAAGCGCTGAAAAAGGCCGTGAAAGCTGTACTGCCTCCCCTGGCAGCAGTTTTCATAATGGCGCTGTTAATTGAAACGCGCCTGGCCATCGCCGCCTTCCTCGTGACATTCTTCATCGGCCTGGCGATCGCCGGGCCATCAAGATGGCTGGCCTGGTCCGTGGTATTTGCGGCTGCCAACATCTGCGCCATGGTTGTCCTGCATTTCCTCGCCAAACTGTCGATTGATGGAATTCTGGCGGGGCTCCTTGGGTTTGGCCTTCTACCGCTGACGCCCGCCTTTTTCCTCTGGCTGGCCAGCTTGCTTCGCAGGCGTCATGCTTAAGCCAGTCCTTGTACTGTTGCCTGGCATGGACGGTACCGGCGAGCTGTTTGAGCCCTTCATCGCGGCACTTGGCGATGAATTTGAGGTACGGGTAGTGCGCTATCCGGGCGATCACTGTGGAGGATACGACGTGCTGGAGGAAATCGCGCGAGCCTCGATCCCAGGCGACCGGCCCTATGTCATGCTGGGAGAATCCTTCTCTGGGCCGATTGCCATTTCAATTGCTGCGGCTTCCCCTGGCCAGTTGCAAGGGCTGGTGTTGTGCTGCACGTTCGCGCGAAACCCAAGGCCGGCGTTGGCGGCGCTAAAGCGCTTCGCCGGAACTCTGCCGCTCAAGATGCTGCCAGCCGGCTGGCTGGTGCCGCCCCAAATGCGTGCGGCCTTCAAGCGAACGCTCGACCAGGTGACTACGCCAGCACTGCGGGCGCGCATGCGCGCGGTGCTTTCCGTCGATGTTTGCGCGCGCCTGGCGGCCTGCGAAGTCCCGGTCCTGTACTTGCGCGCGGCGCGCGACCGGCTGGTTCCACGCGCTGCGGCCGAATTGATCGCAGACATCCAGCCGGCGGGCAGGACCGTTGAATTCGATACGCCGCACTTCCTGCTGCAAACGGCGCCCGAGCAGGCCGCGCGGGAAGTCGCGGCCTTTGCGCGGCTTAATGGGCGGAGATAATCCCCAGCCCCATCACGCCCAGGATGGCGATGGCCAGCGAAACGCCATGCAATACGCCCAGCAGCAGCCAGCGCCAGAACGTGCCCCACTTCCCCTTCCGATAGACACGCTGCATCGCCCACGGCAGGTAGCCGGCCACCCAGCACAGGGTCACAAACTTCAGGAAGCCATCTGGCAGGAAGATGAACACGCCAAGCATCACGAACGCAAATGCATTGGTGTGCAGCGCGAACAGCATATGCTCGCCGTATTTCTTGCCGGTGCCGAGGTAGAGCAACTTGAGCCATAACGCAAAGATCGGCATCAGCAGGAAAATCGCATAGGGCGCGTACTTATAGAAGCCCGCCTGCATCACAGCGCTCTTCGCGCGGTCATCCATCTTGTCGAAGCGCTCGATGGCGTGGGAGATGCCGGGCGTCTGCTTTTCCAGCACCTGCTGCAGCCTTTCGTTGACAATGGCAGGCTGTTCCTTCGCCGGCACGACCTGCTGCGTCGCCCCAGGCGGCAATGGGCGGGGGTCAACCGTAGCAACGCCGGCATCGCTGAACTTCAGCACCGCGAAAAAGATGATGCTCAGCGAGAGGTACAGGCGCAACGGCTCGACATAGCGCTTGCGGCGTCCGGCCAGGTACTCGGCGGTCAGCAGGCCGGGGCGGAACAGCAGGCGCGAAATAGTCCCCCACAAGCGTCCTTCCAGGGCAACGTAGTGGCCAATGAATTCATGCATGAACTCGCTGAAGCTGGGTGCGTGCAGGTGCGTCTCCTGCCCGCACATATGGCAGTAGTTGCCGGTCGTGTTCGCGCCGCAGTTGCGGCACTGGGAGGCGGTTGTGGTTTCCATTCCTGCAATGCTACAGATTTCCAGCAAGAATTGCACCTTGCCCCACCGCTAAGCCGGGGGCGGCGGACAGGCGGCCACCTTCGTGAAGACGCCCGGCGGGGATTCCTGCAGCGTCGCTTCCGCGCCCGCATCCATGCCCAGGTAATCACCCGAACCGGCGGCAAAGTACCACCAGAAGAACAGCGAACTGGCACGTCCCGCCGCAACATGCTTGCCGACGGTTTCCTTGCCGCAGTAACCGGGAGGCGGCGGTGGCGTCGCCATGCCCGCCAGGCGGTTGACCATCAGCCCGACTGCCGCCATCTGCCGCCCGCTCTTGACCGCGTAGTCGGCATCGCCATATCCCCACCAGTCCCAGCAGCCATTCGGGTTCGAGCGCGGCAGGCGCGTGCCGCTATTCATGGCGTTGGCCTGCGGATACAACACCACGATATGGTTGGCATCGGCCCAGGCGTTGTAGCCGCTGTGGCGTGCGAAGGTATCGCCGAACTTGCCGCCCGGGCCGGTGGCCAGTGGCGCATCCGGATACTGTTTGCAGCCGTGGAACACGACATGCAGCCGGCAACCGCCGTTTTGCGCGCAGAAAGCCGGTACATATACCCAGCCGTTGGCCGACATGCCATGGGCCGTCGGATTGGCCAGGAACTGGCCTTGATCGAACGACAGCAACTGTCCCGTCAAGGTGCCCGTATTCTTCGGATTGAGGCTGCCATAGATCCACTCGAGCAACTGGCCCGCCCCGTCGAAGTCGCAGTCGTTGATGAAGGGATCGCCGCGGAACGCGCAGGCATTGCCAAACGAATCGGTCGGCATCGCATGCTGGGCCGGGATGCTGCGTTCCAGGGCGATATTGGCGCTGGGGACATAGTTCTTGTAGTAGCTGTCCAGCGCCTGCATGACGGACGGTGGCACCACATTGTCCGCGCTGCCGGCAAACAGCCAGACGCGCGCCGCGGCCAGGTTGCTGGTGGGATCGATCAGGTTCTGGCTGGCGCGCTGGTCGGTAATCTGTACCAGGCGCGGGATAAACTGCGCGGCCTGGTCCGGCCTGCAGGTCAACAAACCGGTACAGCTGCAAATAGCGGTTGCCGTCTCCTGGCTGTCCTGCGCGCAATAGTACGGGCCTCCCGCCACGATCCCGGCCCCCTTGACGAAGGATGAATTGGCGACATGGAATTGCACCGCCATGTAGGCGCCGGAAGACAGCCCCGACACCGAAGTCTGGTCGCGTTTGATGTCGAGCTTGGGCAGCGCAGCTGCCTGAACTTGCAGCGCCGCTGCGGCGCATAGCGTCATGAATGCCTTTGCCAGTTGCATGGAAGTCTCCCTTACGTGTTGGGAACGGTGGTCCAACATAACGCAAAAGCAAGTGCGCCAAGCTCTCCCTTTCTCACCTTCAAGCCAGGAAGTTGCGCTACGTCAAACTGGCGACCGCAGGCACCTGGCTTCGCTACCATGGGCCAAGGAGGACGACACCATGGAACCGAACAGCAAGGACCGCAAGGTCAATACGCAGGAGCCCGTGGACCGCAGCGGCGGCAAGCGCCTGCCGCACGAGCGCGACGAATCGCCGCAGGGCGCGACCCAGCAAAAGACGCGCAGCGTGATCCGCCAGGCCGCGCAGGACATCGAGCAAGGCCTGGTCGACACCGACCTGCACGGCAAGCCCGGCCTGCAAAAGCCGCAAGGCGGCAGCGCGTCGCAGGCCAATCCCCTGCCCGGCACCAAACGCGATTGAGGCCAGGCATGCGAACCGCCATCCTTTCCCTCGCGGCCTGTATCGCCGCCGGCGCCGCGCTGGCGCAAAGCTATCCGGCGGGCTGGGGCCCCAATCCGAGCCTGCCGGAACCGAACAAGAAGCTGATCCCGACCATCAACGTGGCGCCGGTCGAACGCTGGCAGGGCGACGACAAGCCGCTGCCGGCCGCCGGCTTCAGCGTCAGCGCCTATGCGCGCGACCTGGACCACCCGCGCTGGCTGTACGTGCTGCCGAATGGCGACGTGCTGGTCGCCGAGTCGGCAGCGCCGCCCAAGCCTGAAGACAGCAAGGGCATCAAGGGTGCGATCATGAAGCACCAGATGAAGAAGGCCGGCTCGGTCACGCCATCGGCCAACCGGATTACGCTGCTGCGCGATATCGACGAGCGCGGCGTGGCGAAAACGCGCGGCACCTTCATCAAGGACCTCAACTCGCCATTCGGCATGGTGCTGGTCGACAAGGACCTGTACGTCGCCAACACCGACGCGGTGGTGCGTTTCCCCTATACCGAGGGCGCAACTTCAATCGGCGCGGCCGGCATCAAGGTGCTGGACCTGCCGGCCGGCCCGCTCAACCACCACTGGACCAAGAACATCACGGCCAGCCCCGATGGCCGCTTCCTGTACGTCACGGTGGGCTCGAACAGCAATGTCGCCGAAAACGGCATGGACAAGGAAGAAGGCCGCGCTGCCATCTGGGAATACGAGCGCGCCACCGGCAAATCGCGCCTGTTTGCGACAGGGCTGCGCAATCCCAACGGCATGGCCTGGGAGCCCAGGACCAAAGTGCTGTGGACCGTGGTGAATGAACGCGATGAACTGGGCGAGGACCTGGTGCCGGACTACCTGACCTCGGTGAAGGACGGCGCCTTCTACGGCTGGCCTTACAGCTACTTTGGCCAGCGTGTCGACGCGCGCGTCAAGCCGCCGCGCCCGGACCTGGTGACGAAGGCGGTGATGCCCGATTACGCGATCGGCGGGCACACGGCCTCGCTCGGCCTCGCCTTCTACGACGCCAAGCTGTTCCCCGCGAGCTGGCAAGGCGGCGCCTTCATCGGCCAGCACGGCTCATGGAACCGCAAGCAGTTCAGCGGCTACAAGGTGGCCTTTGTGCCGTTTGCCGAGGGACGCCCGTCCGGGCCGCCGGTGGACTTCCTGTCCGGCTTCCTGACGCGCGACGGCAAGGCCAAGGGGCGGCCGGTCGGCGTGGCGGTGGATAAAACGGGCGCCCTGCTGGTGGCGGACGACGTGGGCAACGTGGTGTGGCGGGTGGTGCCGGCGAGAGAGTGAGAAAACCAATACAATGTCGCCATGCGAATCCTACACACGATGCTGCGGGTTGGTGACCTGCAGCGATCCATCGACTTCTACACCAAGGTGCTGGGCATGCAACTTCTGCGCACCAGCGACAATCCCGAATACAAGTACACGCTGGCCTTCCTCGGCTACGGGCACAACCCGGAACATGCGGAGCTGGAGCTGACCTACAACTACGGCGTCGAGAAATACGATATGGGCAATGCCTACGGCCATATCGCCATTTCCGCCACCGACATCGTGGCTGCCTGCGAGGCCGTGCGCGCCAATGGCGGCAACGTCACGCGCGAGCCGGGCCCGGTCAAGGGCGGCAGCACCGTGATTGCTTTTGTCACCGACCCGGACGGGTACAAGATCGAACTGATCGAACGCAGTTTCGACGGCCAGGGAGCCGGACTGCGCTGAGGGGAGTTTGCCGCAGCGCCGGAGCGGCGCCGCGGCGGTTCAGAGGCTTAGTGCTGCAGCAGGGCGTTGATCGGCTCCAGGTCTTCCTCCTTGAGCGAACCGGCCGCCGACTTCAGGCGCAGGCCATTCATGATGGTGTCGTAACGCGCCTTCGACAGGTCCTTCTGCGTGGTGTACAACTGGCGCTGAGCATTTAGCACGTCGATGTTGATACGCACGCCCACCTGGTAACCCAGCTTGTTCGATTCCAGCGCCGACTTGGACGACACTTCGGCCGCTTCCAGCGCCTTGACCTGGGCCAGGCCGCTGTTCACGCCGAGGAAGGCCTGGCGCGCCGTCTGCGCAGCCTGGCGGCGCGAAGACTCGAGATCGTTGCGGGCCTTGTCTTCCAGTGCGATCGATTCGCGCACCTTGCTGGTGACGGCGAAGCCGTTGAAGATCGGTACGCTCCAGGTCACGCCGATGGCGTTGTTATTGGCCTGCGAAATGCCGGACACCGAATTGCGGGACTTCTGCGCCACCAGGTCCAGCGTCGGCATATGGCCAGCACGCTGCTTGCTGATTTCACGCTTGGCGATTTCTACGTTCAGCTTGGCGCCGGCCACGCCATAGTTCTGCTCTTCCGCCGCCGCCACCCATGGCTCCAGCGTTGCCGGCTGCGGGCTGGCGATGGTCACGCCGGTGCGCAGCGGCGCCAGCGTACCAGGCGCCTGGCCGATGATCTGCTGCAGCGCGGTGCGCTTCACTTCCAGGTCGTTCTGCGCAGCGAATTCCTGCGCCACCACCAAGTCGTACGCCGCTTGTGCTTCGTGCGTGTCGGTGATGGTCTGGGTGCCCACTTCAAAGTTGCGCTTGGCCGATGCCAGCTGTTCGGTGGTAGCGGCCTTCTGCGCCTGGGTCGCGGTCAGGTTGTCCTGCGCGGTCAGCACGTCGAAGTAGGCCTGCGACACGCGCAGGATCACGTCCTGCTGCGCTTGTGCAAACACGGCTTCCGCGGCGGCGGCGGACAGCTTGCTCTGCTGGTAGTTCTCCCAGTTGGCCCAGCGGAACAGGGGCTGGGTCAGTTGCAGCTGCATCTGGTGGTTGTAGTTTTCCACGTCACCCGAGGTGCGTTTGATGCGGTCCGTCGCATCACCATCGTTTTTCGTAACGCTGCCGCTAAGGCCGACAGTTGGCAGCAATTGCGAACGTCCCTGCACCGTGCGTTCCTGGCCGGCCGACAGCGCAGCACGGGCGCTGGCGTAGGTGGCGTCGTTGGCAAGCGCCTGTTTGTACACCTGGACCAGGTCGGCCGCTTGCGCATTCAGCGAGAACAGGGCGCTGGATACCAGCACGGCGAGGAGGGGTTTCTGCATTTGCATCTCCGTTGGAGTCGTCAAAAAGGATTAGTTTTCGTGCCTAGTACCTAGTACTGCGGCATTGCGCTGTCTACCTGCACAGCCCAGGCGTGGATCCCGCCTGTCAGATTGCTTACCTTGCTGAAACCGTGATGCTCAAGGAAGGCTGCCACGTTGAGGCTGCGCGCCCCGTGGTGGCAGATGCAGACGATTTCTGCATCCTCGTCGAGATCGTCGATGCGGGCCGGGATGGTCTGCATCGGCATCAGGGTCGAGCCTGCGATATGGCAGGTCTCGTATTCCCAGTTCTCGCGCACGTCCAGCAGGAACGGCTTGGCGCGGCCCTCGTCATTGAGCCAGCCAGCCAGTTCCGGTGCGGTCAAATGCTGCATTGGCGTTCCCTCAGAAAGTGAACGCCGAAGGTTTCACCGCCAGGTCGAGCGGCTTGACATCGGTCTCAAACAGTTTCACGGTGTCGTAACCGTGGTCGCCGGTGCGGGTGATGCGGTGCGCGGACATCACAGGCGAGTCGCCGATGATGGCCATGATGCGGCCGCCTACCTTCACTTGCTGCAGCACCGCTTCCGGCAGTACCGGCAGCGAGCCGGAGAACACGATCACGTCGAACGGCGCGCCGTTGGCCCAGCCCTGGGCGCCGTTGCCCAGTTCCACGGTCACGTTGGCAACGCCGTTTGCCGCCAGGTTCTTTTCCGCCAGCGCCTTCATTTCAGGGGCGATTTCGACGGCGGTCACGTGGCGGGCACGGTGCGCCAGCAGCGCGGCCAGGTAGCCGGTGCCCGCGCCAACCAGCAGCACGTTTTCATGTTTCTTGATTTGCGCGTCCTGCGTGATGCGCGCTTCCAGCTTCGGGGTCAGCATATGCTCGCCACCCGGCAGCGGGATGAAAGTGTCGACAAAAGCCAGGTTCTTGTAGGCTTCTGGCACGAAATTCTCGCGTTTTACGACCAGCAAGAGATCGAGGATGTCCGTATCCAGCACATCCCAAGGGCGGATTTGCTGTTCGATCATATTGAAACGGGCTTGTTCGATATTCATCTTTGTTGACTCGGTGAGGGATAAATAATCCGTCATTTTATCGTTTGTCTGGTCAGGTGGGCATATTAACGATTAAGACAACGGATCGCGGGAAATTGCGACAGTCTGCAGATTTAGGGGGGTGAACGACCAAAAACGGCAATTTAAGCTGGATTTTGCGGGGCCAGTCCCTGCTGCACCAGGCCAAGGAAGGACTCCATGAAAGCGTCGGCATCGACGCCTTCGTGGGTTTCGCAGGGGAAGAAGCTGTGCTTCCACATCATCAAGGTCAGCACCGGGGCGATCAGTACATTGGTCATCATCGCCGGATCGAGCGGGCGGAATTCGCCGCGCGCCACGCCGCGCTCCAGGATGCGGGTCAGCAACGCGCTGCCGCGCTCGATGACTTCCTCGTTATAGAAGCGGGCCAGTTCGGGAAAATTGCCCGATTCGGCCATCATCAGCTTGGTCAGGCCGGCCGCCTTGGTGGCGCCGACCTGGGTCCACCAGCGGCGCAGCATCTGGCGCAGCAGTTCGTCGCTGGGCGTGTCGTGGGCGGCGGCGGCATCGCTTTCCGCCTGGCCGATGGTCTGCACGATGGTTTCGCGCACCACGGCCTTAAACAGTTCCTGCTTGTTTTCGAAATACAGGTAGAGCGTACCCTTGGACACGCCGGCGGCGCGCGCCACGTCCTCCAGGCGGGTGGCGGCAAATCCACGATCGACGAACAGCTCCAGCGCGGCCGCCAGCAGTTCCTGCGGACGCGCGTCCTTGCGCCGCTCCCAGCGGGGCTTGGTATCAGTCGGGGCTTGCATACTAAATAAAAGTTGATTCCAGGTAACTTACTCGTGAGTCATTAATAGTAGTTGCCCGGCTTCCGGTCGTCAAGTTCCGAGCTACCTGAGCGATATGAACATCCTTCGGCGGCGTCTGCCAAGAGCCGCCCCTTACCTCATCCAGCGGTCAGACCATGCTCGGGAATGCTATATTGCAGGACTCGGACGACCTAGAGAACGCGCTAAGGACTGCACTGTCCGACTACAAAGCATCCCAGCGCGGATGATCAGCCGCTGTGCTTCGCTATTCACCGGGCTAGCTCCGCGCAAGTTGATGAAGGCCAGAAGCTGCCCGCCAGAGGAAAAATTCAACCTGAGAGATCTATGTTGGCTGTTAGAGACTTTGTCCGCAACTATTCCCCTGAAGCAGAACATCAGATCGCCTTTGCCTGGAACGGCAAGCATGCGGACGCATTCATCGATTCAAATATGCAGTTTCGTAGGGATCACGCTGTCCAAACATAGGTGCCAGGAGCTCCTTGACCAATGCAAAGCTATTGCAGCGATGGCAGATGGAACCGAAAAGCAGTGGGCTATGCTCGCCGAGCGCTCTGCGTTTCCCCTTACGAAGTGAGGTAGACATGCCGGCCTGCAGTTGAAGGGATCGTACTTGTGCGTGGCCGTGCGCGAATATGGCGGGATTACAGCTTTCCTTTCGCCACCGCGTATACCGCCTGCACCACCATCGCCATGCGCTGGTAATCGAGCTTGTCAAACGTGTCGCCGGCGCGGTGATAGTTCGGATTGCGCATGAACGCCGTGTCGGTCACCATCAGCGCCGGAAAGCCCTGCGCCCAATAGCTGCGATGATCCGAAAAATCGACTCCCTGCACTGCGCTGGGTGCGTTGAGTGAATAGACCGGCAGCGCCGACGCCCCCGACATGAGCCCCTTCACCGCACGGCTCAGGCCAAAGTCGCCGAATTGCCCCACCAGCGCAATGAAATTGCCGCGATCCGGATAGCCGAGTTTCAGCGCGGCCAGCGGGTAGGCCTGGCTGCCCGGACTGTCGCTAAAGTAGCCGATCGTCTCCAGTGACAGCATCAACTCCACGTCACGGCCCGCAGACTTCAAGCTGCGGGCATGCCAGGCGCTGCCCATATGGGGTGAGCGAAAGTACGGCGGCTCTTCCAGCGTATATGCCACCAATTCAACCGGGCGCGCCGGCCCGGACTTGCCCAACAGGTGCGCCAATTCCAGTAAGCCTGCAATGCCGCTGGCATTGTCGTCGGCCCCTCGCGTCACACCGTGGCTGTCGTAATGTGCGCCAATCACCAGCAGGCGCCCGCTCGCCGGACCAAAGCGCCCGATGACGTTCTTATAGTGCTTGCCTTCCACCAGCACATCCTGGATCGACACCTGGCCACCGGCGTTCTTGAATTGCTCGGCGATGTATGCCGCTGTTCGCTGCAGATTTGCAGGGTGCTCGAACGAGCGCGGATAAAAGTCGACTGACAGTTTCCTGACGTGGGTTTCGAGCATGGCAGGATCGGCCGGTGGCGGCGTTGATGGCACAGCAGGCACCCAGGGTTGGCAGGCCAATGCCACCAACACCAGCAAGGCTGCAGCGATAACGGCCAGGGATGCGATCAGGGGGCGAGCCCTGCGCACGGGCGACTGCGAAAAATCCATTCCTGTTCCTTGCTATCGAATCGGAGAGCGCAGTATGCCATGCGCCAGTGCACACCATGGGATCACACAGTGCACGCCGATAAGAGAATTCCTAAGCCGATAGGACGATTCGCACAACCTTTCCGTTTGCAACCATTCGTCCTGCAAGTACTAGCCCGGGTGGGCTATGGTGGCCACGATCCTGTTTTGTCACCATATCCTCGATTTCAAAAAAACGATGCCGCGCCTCGCGCGCGGCCGGTGACAACGAACCAAAACAGGACCAACTTATGAAACTCCAACTTACCGCCATCGCAATCGCCTTGCTGGCAACCACCCTGCACGTGCAGGCACACGAAGACGAGGAAGCATCCGTCAAGTTCAAGCCAGGCATGCGCTACGGCGACAGCGCCTCGATGGGCAACGGTCGCTTCACCGCGTATACCAAGACCAGCCCGAAGGGCAAGCCGGAAGCCGTCGGCGTCGAATTCCACGAATCGACCTTGAAGAACCTCCCGCACCATCCGCTCAACGACGGCAAGACCTGCCTCGACCTGAACCGCGACGACAAGATCGACGATCATGACGAGTGTGTTGGCGGCCACTCGCGCACGCTCTACTTCGATGCCAACCCGAGCCAGTTCAAGAACATCACCATCAACTGGGAAGCGCATGGCCACGTGCCGGACCAGGTGTATGACCGCCCGCACTTCGACTTCCACTTCTACACCATTCCCGACACCGAACGGCTGGCCGTGTTCACCGGCGACTGCCCGGGCCTGACCAATTGCGCCGTCGAGGCCAAAGCCAAGAATCCGGTTCCGCCGCAGTACGTCCACCCGGACATGTTCAACACCAACCTGGTGTATGCGCACATGGGCAACCACTACGCCGATTCCACCGCGCCGGAGTTCAATGGCGGCACCTTCACCCATACCTTTATCCTCGGCACCTTCGACGGCCGCATCACCTTCTACGAGCCAATGATGAGCAAGGATTATCTCGACTCCAAGCCGGACGATTGTGCGCCGGTCAAGCAGCCGGCTGCGGTGCAAACCGATGGCTGGTATCCAACCCAGTACTGCACCCGCTATAACGAGAAAAACAAGACTTACCGCGTCTCCTTCGAAGCCTTCAGCTACCGCAAAGCCAGCTGAATCCTGCCAGCTAATTTCACTTACTGAGGAATCACCATGGAACAGTTCGATGCAATCGTCGTGGGCGGCAGCGTGTCCGGCGCCCCAACCGCCACCTGGCTGGCCCGCAAAGGATACAAGGTACTGATGGTCGAGCGCGACACCTTCCCGCGCGACACCAACTCGACCCACTTCATCTGGCCGCGCGGCATGTCCTACCTGAACCGCCTGGGCGTGGCCGGCAAGGTGCTGGAGCAGACTCCCAGCTTCAAGCAGCTGGAAGTCTCGATCGAGGGCATCAGCCTACACGGCGGCGTGCCGATCCAAGCGGTCCGCGACCGCTTCATCCAGCTGCATGGCAGCGACCATGGCGTGGTCGACTACTACTCGGGCCCGCGCCGCTTCTACCTGGACAAGGTGCTGATGGACGAAGCCCGTGCTTCCGGCGTCGATGTGCGCGAAGCCACCACCGTGCAGTCGCTGATCATCGAAGATGGCCAGGTGGTCGGCGTGCGCGGCAGCGGCCCGGAAGGCGCCCTGCTGGCGCGTGCGCGCGTGGTGGTTGGCGCCGATGGCCGCATGTCGCAGTTTGCCGGCATGGTCGGCGCCGAGAAAACCGTAGTGCGCGAGAAGTCGACCTTCGCCTACTACGGCTATTTCAGCGGCATCGACAAGCCTGAACTGTGCATCCACAAGCGCGGCCGCTTCGGCACCGCCATCTTCCCGACCATGGAAGAGCGCCACCTGGTGCTGGTATACGGGCCGACTGCATGGTGGAGTGACTTCAGCAAGGATGCGGAAGCGAACTTCCACAAGACCTACCGCTACGTGGCGCCGGAAGTGGCCGACCTGGTCGCCAAGGGCAAGCGCGTGGAAGAATTCAAGGCCATGGGCCGCATGGTGGCCTATCACCGCCAGACCTATGGCAAAGGCTGGGTGCTGGTGGGCGACGCCTGCAGCTTCAAGGACCAGTGGACCGCGATGGGCATCACCCATTCCCTGCGCGACGCCGAACTGGTGACAGGCTACCTGGACCGCGTACTGAAAGGCGAAGTGTCGTTCGAGGAAGCGATGGCCGAATACCACGAGGTGCGCCTGGCCGACTACGAGGATTACTGGGGCTTCGTGTGCGACGGCGCCGAATGCAACCCGTACACCCGCGAACACCTGGAATTTTTCCATGCGATCCAGGCCGACCAGTCCAAGGTCGACCACTTCATGGGCCAGGTCGGCGACACCATTCCGTTCTCGCGCGCGATCGCGCTCGATGGCGAACCTCGTGCGCTGCCTGACTTCATCAAGAACTACGACCCCGAGGCGCTGGACTACTTCGCCAACCTGTATCAGGAAGTGAAAGCCGCAGCGTAATCCGCTATTCCCTCCAGACGCGCCGGCCCCGCGCCGGCGCACATCCGTTGTTCCCACCAAAAGGAAACCATCATGCAAGCGACATCCATTGGCGTTGACGCAGCTTCCGCATTGCGTCTGAAAGCGCCTGGCACCTGCGGTGAACTGATGCAAGGCGCCATCGACGAACAGGACTTTCTGGTCAACTGCCCGGTCAACCTGTTCTCCTACGCCACCGTCGAAGAAACCGACGACGGCCTGCACCTGTCGGACCTGAACCGCTTTACCAAGATCCGCGACACCATCTCCCTGGCCGCGCACGAATACGCCTTCCGCCTCGGCCACAAGGTGGCCATCCACAGCGACATCCCGCGCGGCAAGGGCATGGCGTCCAGCTCGGCCGACATCACTGCCGCGCTGGAAGCCGTGTGCCGCAGCGCCGAGGTGCGCCTGGACGCGCAGCTGTTTGCGCGCCTGGTCACCGAGATCGAACCATCCGACTGCGTCCATTTCCCCGGCATTGCGGAAGTGAACCACCTGACCGGCCGCCTGATCGATTCCATGCCGGCGCCGGCCGACCTCAATGTGCTGGTGGTCGATTGCGGCGGCGAGATCGACACCATCGGCTTCGACCGCAAGAAAGCGCGCGCCATCTACCGCCAGAACCAGCCCTACCTGAAGGATGCCCTGGCCATGCTGAAGCGCGGCCTGCGCCATGCCGACCCGCTGGCCGTGGCGGAAGCGGCCACCGCCAGCGCCAGGCTGAGCCAGCAGATCCACCTCAAGCCGCAGTTCGACGAAATGCTGGCCGTCAGCCGCGAGCTTGGTGCCCTTGGCGTCAACTGCGCCCACAGCGGCACCGTGCTGGGCGTGATGTATCGCGCCAGCGACCGCCTGGGCGACACCCTCAAACACGCCATCACACAGCGCTTTGGCAAGAGCGTCGAGATTGTCGGCGACTTCAAGATTATCAGCGGAGGATGCTATGACTGCTAACAACCTGGACATCTTCCAGACCCGGTTCCACAACCCGTCCATTTTTGCGATCCGTTCGCGCACCAAGTTCCAGGGCAAGCTGACCGACTTCTGCGTGCCGGCCAATTCCTACTTCCCGCCGCCGCAGATGCTGGAGCTGATTGCGCAGAACATGGGCGATATCCTCAAGTACTACCCGGACTATTCGCCGGTGTACCAGGAAGCGATCGCCGACCTGGTCGGCACGCCGGCCGAGAACATCGTGGTGGCCAACGGCATCACCGAGATCATCACCATCCTGTGCCGCGACAGCAGCGGCCCGATCCTGACCTCGGTACCCACCTTTGGCCGCTGGACCGACCTGCCGCCGGAATTCAACATCCCGGTCCACTTCGTGCAGCGCGAGCGCGCGCGCGACTTCGTGATCGGCGCGGACGACGTGATCGCCCGGGCGCGCGAGACCGGCGCCCGGACTGTCGTCATCTGCAACCCGAACAACCCGACCGGCGCCTGGTTCAGCAGCGACGACATCCGCAAGATGGCGCGCGAGCTGTCCGATATCGACAGCCTGGTCATCGACGAATCCTTCATCGAGTTTTCCGGCCTGGAGAGCGCGGAAGCGCTGGCGATGGAGTCGTCCAATGTGATCGTGGTCAAGAGCATGGGCAAGTCGCTCGGCTGGCATGGCGTGCGCCTGGGCTACGCCGTGGCCAATACGCGCGCCGCGGCCATCCTGCGCGCCAAGGTCCCGTACTGGAACGTGAACGGCTTGGCCGGCTTCGTGCTGAAGAACATCGGCCAGTTCAAGGAGCTCTACAAGCAAAGCTTCGTCAAGGTCGCCGAGGACCGCGAGTACATGTATCGCCAGCTGCAGACGGTACCGGGCCTGAAGACCTATCCGTCCAAGTGCAACTTCCTGTTCAGCGAACTGCCGCAAGGCGTCTCGGGCAAGCAGGTACGCGATATCCTGCTCGAGCAGTATGGCCTGGTGATCCGCGAATGCAGCAACAAGGCCGGATCGACCGAACAGTACCTGCGCAGCGTGGTGCGCGTGCGCGCCGACGCCGACCAGCTGGTGGCCGCGCTGACCGAAGTGCTGGCGGCCTACGCGCCGGCCGAGGCGGCGTGATGGCAGCCGCACCGATGGCGCCGCAGCTGCTGGTGCGGGTCGCGCAGCGGCGCGAAGAGGCGCTTGGCATCGCCAGCTTCGAGCTGCGTGCGCTGGACGGCGGCGCGCTGCCGCCCTTCACTGCCGGCGCCCATATCGACGTGCAGGCGCCGAACGGCATCGTGCGCCAGTATTCGATCTGCAGCTCGCCGCTGGAGCGCGGCCGCTACCTGCTTGGCATCCTGGACGATCCCGCGTCGCGCGGCGGCTCGCGTGCCATGCATGAGGAAATCGTCACCGACGACGTGCTGTGCATCAGCGCCCCGCGCAACCACTTCGCCCTGGTTCCCGCCAGGCGCAGCTTGCTGCTGGGCGGCGGCATCGGCATCACGCCGATGCTGGCGATGGCGGCGGAACTGGCGGCACAAGGCCGCGACTTCGAGCTGCACTACTGCGCCCGTTCGCGCGAACGCGCCGCCTTCCTCGACCTGATCGCCCAGTCGCCGTGGGCCGGCCGCGCCGTGCTGCACATCGATGACGAGGGACCGTACCAGTTGTTCAACGCCGACGCGCTGCTGGCGGTGCCGGACGCCGATACGCATGTCTACGTCTGCGGTCCGGCAGGTTTCATCGCCCACGTGCGCGAGCGCGCGGCAGCGCATGGCTGGCCATCGGCACACGTGCATGTCGAACACTTCGCGCCCCCGGCGCAGGACCTGCCCGAGCCGGGCGCTTTCGACGTGCGCATTGCCAGCACCGGCAAAGTGATCCGCGTCGGCGCCGACCAGACGGTGGCCGGCGTGTTGGGCGAACATGGCATCTGCATTCCGCTTTCGTGCAACGAGGGCATGTGCGGCACCTGCATTACCGGCGTCCTGGAGGGCACCCCCGAACATCGCGACTGCTACTTCACGGAGGAGGAAAAGGCGCGCAATGACCAGTTCATGCCCTGCTGCTCCCGCTCGCTGGACCACACCCTGGTGCTCGACCTGTGAAAAGACTCTTCGCGGGTGAGCGGGCGATTCGGACCTTGCCGCTGCTGGCACGGCGCGAACTTCCCGGTCATCCGCGATGAACCGAAAAAAAGGCGCCATACGGCGCCTAAACACTGGGAGACCTATCTCCTGTCGTGACATCGAAAAGCCCGCCGTAGCGGGCTTCGATGCATTACAGCGTCGCCATGCCGCCGTCGAACAGGATGTTCTCGCCGATCATGTAGGAGGAATCGTCGCTTGCCAGGAACAGCACGGCTTTTGCGACTTCATCCGGCTGGCCAAAGCGCGAAGCCGGCACTTTTGCCATCAGCTGGCCGGCCCATTCCTGCACCGCTTCCGGTGGCAGGCCAAGCTTGCCGTAGATCGGGGTTTCGATCAGGCCAGGGCTGATGACGTTGACGCGCACGCCGCGCGGGGTCAGTTCGGTCGACAGCGTACGTGCCAGCGAGCGCACGGCAGCCTTGGTGGCCGAGTACACCGCCAGGCCAGCCACGCCCTGCTCGACCAGGGTGGTGCCGGTCAGCACCACGCTCGATGGGTTGTTCAGCATCGACAGCACGCTTTGCACGGTGTAGATCACGCCCTTGAAGTTGACATCGACCTGGTTGTCGATGTGCTTGGCGTCGACGTCCGAGAACGGCATCGGCTGGGCGATGCCGGCGTTGGCGAATACCACGTCCAGGCTGCCGAACACCGATTTCAGCTTGGCCGCCACGCCGGCCATGTCCGCTGCCGAGGATACGTCGGCGCGCAGCGCCAGGACGCCTTCGCCCAGTTCCTTGCCGGCCGCTTCGACGCGCTGCGCGTCCTGGCCGATGATCGCTACGCGTGCGCCTTCTTTCAGGAACAGCTTGGCCGTCGCCAGGCCGATGCCAGTGGTGCCGCCGGTGATCAGAGCGGTTTTGCCAGTCAGTCTACCCATCATCTTCTCCTTGAAAGGCCGCCCTGCGAAGAGCGGCAAAAATTGAAAAATACCGGTCCGTCTTGATTTATGTACCGATAGGTATTTAATATACCGGTTAGTATAATATTCGTCAACCAAACGAACGACTGGAGATCACCATGCCCCGAGAACGCGGCCGTCCCCGCACCTTCGATATCGATCACGCCCTGGACCGGGCGGTCGAGGTGTTCTGGAAGCATGGCTACCAGGATGCTTCCCTGCACGAGCTGACCGATGCGATGGGCCTGTCCAAGCCGAGCCTGTACGCGGCCTTTGGCGACAAGGAAGCCCTGTACCTGAAAGGCTTGCAGCGCTACCTGTCGCTGCTGATCACGCGCCACGCGGCCAAGCTCAACGACGAGGCGGACGGCCGCACGGCGCTGGAAGGCTTCCTGCGCTCTTTGGCCGGCATGCTGGCCGACCCGGACCTGCCGGGCGGCTGCTTCATCATCAACGGCACCGCCGATTGCGGCGGCTCGAGCATTCCTGCTTCGGTGGAGATGGCATTGCGCACGGCCCTGCAGGGTACCGAGACGATGGTGCTGCAACGCCTGGCGCGGGCAGAGCAGGATGGCCAGTTGCCGGCCGCGATGACGCCGCAGGCCATGGCCGCCCTGTTCAGCTCATTGATTGCCGGACTGGCGGTGATGGCCAAGAGCGGCGCGGGCCAGGCCAAGCTGCTGACGGTGATCGAGACGGCGATGGCGGTCTGGCCCAGCACGCCGGCACCCGTACGCAAGCGCCAGCTGAAGGCTGCTTAGACTTCGATCAGCCCGGAGGAGATGGCCTTGGCCACGGCGTGCCCGCGGGTGGAAGCATTCAGCTTGGCCAGCAGGTTGCTGACGTGGATCTTCACCGTCCACGAGCTGATGCCGAGGATGGAGGCCATTTCCGAGTTGGACTTGCCGCCGCAGATCCACTTAAGCACTTCCTGCTCGCGCTCCGTGAGGATCTTCTTGGGACGCTTGTTGCCGAATTCCTCGACGTGGGTCAGGGCGTAATGCAAGTGCGGCGCCAGCAGTTGCAGCAGGAAAGCCGTCTCGCGGTTCCACTGCTCAAGGTTGCCGAACGTGAAGTAGCAGGCATGCTCCTGGCTCAGGCTCATCACCCCGTGGATGGCAACGTTGCGGATGCCGTGGCGCTCGGCCTTGGCCAGCCAGGCGCGGTCGCCCGGCAGCAGCAGCGCTGAATCCGGATCGATGAATACCGGGCTGCGCGTCTCAACCCAGCGCCGCAGTGCGGGGCATGGGCAGTGGTTGTCTTCGACCACAAAACCGTTCATGAACGCGGCAGGGAAGCTGAGATTGACCGCTTCCACAATACGCCGGTCGGCCATGCGCATGCAGCCGCAGGCGAACATGGCGTGGGGCAGCACGTCGCGCAGGCGCGGGCCTACGACGGTGTTGAAATCCTGCAGCGTCGATACGTTGTGGCAAGCCTGAATGAAGGCGGCAACGGCGGCGGTCTGTTCTGTACTGAGGCTGTTCATGGCGTCTGTCAACTCTGAAGGTGCGTACAACCAATGTCGAGATCCTGTTCGGCGAATTTCGTACCGATAGGTATTTAATGTAGCGAAGTATATAAAATTTGTCAATATTCGGGTCTGTTCGAAAGAGCTATGGGCGGACCGCCCCCTGACAGCGGATTGAATCCGTTTGTTGTTTTTTATATAATTTTACCGGATGTCGGCGGCACGGAACCTATCCACATGACAGTTTCCTGCCGCTCCGCCGCCCGCAGCATGGACATGCCTGGGGCGACGGTATGTTCATAGTGGGCCAGGGCAGGGAAACGGGAATCGGTACTGCCACCTAATTTCTATGGCGGCAAGTACCTAATTTGAGCCTTGACGGCTTAGTGAGCGCCCCGCAGCGCGAGACGCAGGAAGGGATGGGGGCTTACCTGGCGCCGCTTGCTTGGCTTTTCGCTGGCTCGATCAGCACCAGCTGGCCAGTCTTGGGGTCGCGGAAGACTTCGCCGACCCGGTCGTAGCCGCTGCCCGCTTGCGTGACGCCGGCGGCCGGGCGCTCGATCTGGCGGCCCTTTTCCACCGGCTTGTGGCGCTGCGCGTCCTGGCTGCCGGCAATGGCGGCGATCAGGCCGCAGGCGAAGACCAGCATCACGTCGACCAGGTTGACCAGGCTGGCGCGCGGGTCTTCGTCGCTGTCGTCGAAGCGCGAGTCCAGGTGGCGGTACAGGCGCAGGCGCTTGCGGGCCGGGGCGGCGGCGCTGCCATGGACCTGGTCGCTCATGCTGCGCGCTCCATGGCGTCCAGCGCTTCTTCGTACCAGCGGCGGCGCAGCTTGCCGATGACCAGGCCGGCGATGCCGGCCACCAGGCCCAGCACCGTGGCGTCGAAGGCGACCGTCACGGCACTTGCCAGTTGCGCCGGGTTGCCTTGGCCGAGCGCGGCCAGGCCGGGGCCAAGGGGGATGATCGTGGCCATCAGGCCGAGCATCGGCGGGATGCGGGCCAGCAGGTCGGCGCGTTCGAGGCGGTGGCGGGCAAGGGCCTGGATGTGGGCGGCATTGCCGGCCTCACGGAGTTTTTTCAGGCCGCTGAAACGTTCGCCGGCGGCGATCCCTGCTTCAACTGCCGCCACGGCGCAAGCGGCCAGCAGGGCCAGCAGGGCCGGTGCGAGGAGGAGACTGACGCCGTCGTGCAGCCAGGCGTAGGTTTGGTTGTCGATCATTGGTGTACTCCTTTGTAAATAGGTGTTTGGCTGCCGCGCAGCAGCCCTGCTGCGAACAGCGCGATGCCGGCCGCGGCAGCGGCCAGCAGGGCAAGCAGCTTCATGGCGCGCTCGGCGGGAGACTGCGGCCGGTCTTCCGGCAGGCCGCGCAGTTCGTAAGCGCGCAGCGGCGCGGCCTGGGCCTCGGCCCGCACCACGCCGCCTGCAGCGCCGGCGCTGTGCGCCGTGGGGCGCCCTCGCAGGGCCGTGCCGGCACCGTCAGCCGGCGCCGCGAAGCCGGCCGGCGCATCGGCGCTGCGCGCAAGCGCGCCGACTGCCGCTGCGGCCGTGGCGCCTTCGTCGCCGCGTGCCTTGGCAAGGGTGGACGCCAGGGCTTGCGCATCGGCAGGGTCGAGCCGGGGCGAGAGCCATTGCCACATCGGGTGGTCGGGCGCGGCATGGCCGCTGCCGGGCAGGCCATTGGCGGCGACCAGGCGGGCCAGCTCGCCGCCCATTTTGCTGATGGTGGCATCGTCGGTCTTCCAGAAGCCCTTTTCCGCCGCCACCATGAAGATCGCCAGCATATGCGCCTTGGCGTGCGCGTTGTGGCGCTGGCCAAGGAATTGCGGCAGGCCGAGGCGATGCGCGTCGTCGAAGTAGACCGACTTCACCTCATCCCAGGCCCAGTTTTTCACCAGGTCCGGGCGCGTGACCTGCCAGCCCCACAGGTTCTCCAGGAACTCCTGGCCCATGGTGCGGGCGCCGGCGTAGCCTTGCCCCATCAGGGGCTTGATCCAGGCCGGATTCAGGAAGCGGCCACGCAGCTCGCCAAGCATGGCGGAGGCCAGCGGTTCAACATCGGCGCGCCCGGGCTGCGCGTGCTGCAGGATCAGCGCCTCCGGCACGCGGCCGGTGCGGCTCTCGATGGCCAGCGACAGGCCGCCCAGGTAATCGAAGGCGTCGTTGTTATCGAGCAGCCCGTACAGGTTGCTGGCGCGGCCATGGTAGGTGCGCGTGATGCCGTCCAGCGCAACGTCGAAGGCGGCGTGGCTCGACTCGCCGCTGGCGTCCAGGCCGTAGGCATGGCCCATGCGGTTGCGGTAGGCCTTGCCGATTTCGTCGCGCTCGCGCCAGGCCCCGGAGCGTTCGGTCAGGCGGTTGACGCCAGCGCCGTAGGCGCCGGGGGCATTGCCGAAGATGCGCTGAGCGGCGGCGCGGCCGGCTTCGGCCGGCGGCATGCCGCCGGCCTGCAAGGCGCGCACGCGCACCAGCCATTCGCGCGCCACGCGGTTGCCCGTTGTGGGCTCGCGGCCCCAGGCGGCGCTCGCACCTGTGCCGCCGCCGGCGCTGCCGCCCAGGGGCGCCAGTGCCGCCTCCAGGGCTTCGCGCAATGCCGGCTCCCGCTCGGCGATGCCGGCGGCGGAAGCGGCCAGCGACATGCGCCCGGCGCGGTCGACCAGGCGGATCAGGTTCGGGTACAGGTCGCGAAACAGGCCGGAGGTGGTCACCAGCGCATCGCGCCGCACAGCTCCCGGCACCAGGCGCACGTCGTTGACGATGCCGCGCGCGTTCCATACCGGCTCGGCGCCCATCATGGCCAGCGCGAAAGCCACCATCACGCCTTCATCGCGCACAGCGTCGGATGCCCACAGCAAGATGCCTTCGCTGCCGGCGTCGGAGCGCTCGCGCGCGGCAGCCTTGGCCGCCAGGCTGGAGCCCATCTGGTAGCCGATCCTGGTCGGCAGGATATCGCCATCGACCGCATGGAAGTTGCGGCCGGTAGGCAGCGCTTCCGGCGAACGCAAGGGATCGTTGCCCTTGCCCGGTTCAATGAAGCGGCCGTCCAGGCCTGCCAGCAGCCCGCGCATTTCATTCAGCGGCGAAGCGGCCAGCTTGCGCGCCACCTCGGGATCGTCGATACCGCCCTTCTTCATCGACTCCAGCATCAGTTCGATGGACTCCTGCTTCCACGGGCGGCCGAAAATGTGCAGGCCGTGCGGCATGAACTTTTCCTGCAGCTTGGTCAGGTAATGCCCGACCTCGTGCGCCAGCAGATCATCGTCGGCGGCATCGAAGCCGATGCCGCGCACGGCCAGCACGTCGGCCATCGACGCCTCCAGTTCCGCCTTCAGGTTCAGGGCCACCACGCGTTCGCGCATCAGCTGCGCCGCCTTTGCCTTCAGCGTTTCCGAACTGGCGGCCTCGTAACTCTCGACTATCTGGCGCAGCGACAGCAGTTCGTCATACAGCGGCGTCGAGGCCAATGGCGGAGTCAGGTGGTCGACCATCACTGCCAGGCCGCGGCGCTTGGCTTGCGTGCCTTCGCCGACGCCGTCCACGATGTAGGGATAAATGCCGGGCAGGTCGCCCGCGATCAGGCTGGGAAAATCGTCGCCCGACAGGCCGACCGCCTTGCCCGGCAAGAACTCGTAGGTGGAATGGCGGCCGACATGCACCAGCGCATCGGCCTTGAAGCGGTCACGCAGCCAGTGGTAGAAGGCCAGGTACTGGTGCGGCGGCGGCACGCTGGTGTTGGCGTGCAGCAGTTCTTCATCGACTTCCCAGCCGCGCGGCGGCTGCGGACCGATGAACACGTTGCCGAACACCAGTCCCGGCACCAGCAGCTTGCCGCCCTCGACCATGATCTTGCCGGGCGCCGCGCCCCAGCCCTTCAGGCCTTCGATGCCGTAGGCGGCCACGCGGCGGCGCAAGGGCTCCAGCGCAGCACAGCGGCGCGCCGCCCTGGCCTGCAGGCAGCCCGCATAGCCATCGGCCAGCGCGGCCAGGTCGCGGATCGCCGCCTGGCGCTGCGGATGGCCGGCGCCTTCCACCAGGTGCTGCAATTCCTTGATCACGACTTCGGCCTGCTTGCGGCCCAGCACCCATTCGCCGGCAGCTTCCGCTTCCAGCACGTCGGCATGCAGGCGCCCCAGCAGGCCATTGCTCATTTCGCCCCGTACGCGCGGCGGCAGCGTCGCGAACCACTTCGCGTAATCGGCTGCGCTGACGCTGTTCACGGAAGGCGCCAGCTCGCGCAAGGCGCCGCGGTCTTCCGGCAAGTTGACGCCGTGCGCCATGATGCGCTCGAGCAGCGCTTGCGGCGAGTCCGGCAATGCGCCGACCGCGTAGCCGGCGTCCTTCAGTGCGTGCAGCATGTCGAACAGCGAAGCCGGCACGTCGAGGTTGTCGGCGCCGATGTTCTGCCGGCCCGGCGGGTGGTTGTAGTAGACCAGCGCCACGCGCTTGTCGCGGTTCGGCTTGGCACGCAGCGCCAGCCAGCGGTCGACGCGTGCGGCCAGGCGTTCCGTTTCCGCCGCCAGCACTACCGGCGGGCGGTTCTCGATGCCGGTCAGCTTGTCGCGCTGCGGCTCGCCCAGCGCGGCCACCACGACAGGCTGGCCGATGCCCTGCAGCTCCGGCAGCGCCACCCGGTACTGCACCGAATCGGGCGGCAGGCCGTCCGGCGACAGGCGCCATTGCATGGCGGTGCGGTCGGACAGGCGGATCGCCTTGAACAAGGGAATGTCGAGCTTCTTGAACGCGCCGCTGACGGCCTCGCGTCCTTCGGCGGCACCCACGACGAAGTCCTGCAGCACCACCATGGCGGCCGGCACGGCGGGCGCAATCAGTTCCGGCAAGCGCTCCAGGGCCTCGCGCGAAGCGCCGCCCCAGCGCGGCAGCACCTGCACGCATTGCTGGCCGTTGCGCTCGATCCGGCGGCACACGGCATCCGGCACCGCGCCGTCCATGTTCGACAGGTCCAGCACGACCACCGTGGGGCGGGCCTGCAGGCCCAGTTGCGCCGCCCTGCCCCACGCTGCCGCATCGTGCAGTTCGCGCTGGCCGGCGCGCAGGCGCAGTGCCGGTTCCGGCAGCGGTTCGGCCAGGGCGGCGGACGGGTCGAGCAAGTGGGCGAACAAGGCCGCCGTGTTGTCGCGGCCACCGGCTTGCCATAGCTGGCGGGCTGCCAGCCACTGGGCCGCTGCGGGGCGCGCCCTGGCCGCCTGCAGCGCTGCTTGCGGCGGCTGCTCGGTCGACAGCTGGCGCAGCGTTTCCGGCGAAAATCCTTGCAGGTTGCCGTGCCGCCCGCGCGACAGCAGGCTGAGCGTGGCCTCGCCGTTCATGGCCAGCACTGTCGCTGGCGCACGGGCGTGGCGCGGCAAGGCTTCCTTCAGGCGCCGCGCCGGGTCGCCAAACAGCGCTACCGCCAGGATGCTGTCGGCCTGCGCCAGCCACTGGGCGGCCTGCTTGTCGTCGGCCGCCATCCACTGCGCCGCAGTGCGCAGGACGATGCGGTCGCGCGGATGGGCCGCCAGGTGGCGGTGCGCCGCCTCGATGGCGACAGGCGCAGCGCGTTCGGTGACGACGGCAAACAGCACGGCGGCATTGGCAGGCATGCAAGCGAATGCACAAAGCAGGACTGCGATGGTCCGGGCAAAGGTAATGGTAGGCACAGCGGATTTCCGAGCACGCAAAACCACACCCCGGGCTTCGCACAATCAAGGTGACTGGCCGGTCTTCTGGCTCGCCTTCATCCTCCGCTGGCCTGGCCTTCCCGTGCGATGCACAGTGGCGTTGGCCAGTTTCGTCCGGCTTACAGCAGCGGGGGCTGCGCCGGACTGGCGCAAGATGGCAATCCCGCGCGGCACCGGCTTCCCGTTTCACCTCCCGGCAGGCTTGCAGGAAGGCACCAATCACATAAACGTGCGCCATTCTAGCAGACGGCGCTGGGCGGACAATCTAGCCAGAAAAATAACGACTGTTGTTATAAAGATCCACTTCTGCGAAATGATTGGTAATTCGTGAGAATTAGGTATTTACTGCTAAGTACGCGTCAAAGAACGTGTCTGGGAGAGTAAAAATGCATAACAAGACAACATTACAAGTCCTGGCAGCCGCCTCCGGACTTGGGGATGAGCGCATCCAGGAACTGTGGGAAGGGGCGGATATGTATGCCCGTGCCCAGGCTGGGAATCCGGATTCGCCGCGCTACCAGCAAGTGCTGCACGAGCGCATGGCGGCCATGGTCGAACGCGAAGTGGCCAAACGCCATGCCGCGGACGGCGAACCTTGGGTGCTGGCCGATGCCCACCTGGGCCAGATCGAAGTGTCGCTGTCCGATGCCCTGAAAGCCTTCGGCAGCCGCACGCACCACGTTATCCACTAGCAAGGCAGCGCCGCAAACACGGCTGTGAACCGCACCCCGATCCCGTGCCGTCCACACTGCGGCGCCTGTTGTACGGCGCCCGCAATCTCCAGCCCGATCCCCGGCATGCCAGATGGCAAGCCGGCCGGCGTGCCCTGCATCCAGCTCGATTCACACAGGCGCTGCAAGCTGTATGGCTTGCCCGAACGCCCCCTCGTGTGCGTTCAATTCAGCGCCGACGAAGCGGTGTGCGGCGAGTCGCGCGAGCAGGCCATGCGCTGGCTGGGGTGGCCGACGCGGTAAAATATCGCCCCATCATGAGTTTCCAATGCCGCCCAGCCTGCGGCGCCTGCTGCACGGCGCCCTCGATCACTTCCCCGATTCCCGGTATGCCGCACGGCAAACCGGCCGGGGTGCGTTGCGTGCAACTGGGAGACGATGCACGCTGCAAGATTTTCGGCCAGCCTGAGCGCCCGGCGTTCTGCGCCGGCCTGCAGCCCTCGGCCGAGATGTGCGGCGAAACGCGCAGCCAGGCCATGCACTGGCTCAGTGCGCTCGAACTGGCCACCGCACCCTGAACACGCCTGCCGCCGGCATTGGAAACGATTCCCGGCTAGAATGTTCAGCCATGAACCAAACCATCGACCACCGCCACCGCCGCTCCACCCGCCTGGCTTTCCTGACGGCGGGCCTGGCCATGTCCGCCTGGGCGCCGCTGGTGCCCTATGCCAAGGAGCGCCTGCAGCTGGCGGAAGGCCCGCTCGGCCTGCTGCTGCTGTGCCTCGGCCTCGGCTCGCTGCTGGCAATGCCGCTGACCGGCGCGCTGGCGGCGCGTTTTGGCTGCCGCAAGGTGGTGCTGTGGTCGGCGCTGGCGGTCTGCCTGGCCCTGCCCGGCCTGGCGCTGGCGCCGACCCCCATCCTGCTCGGGCTGGTGCTGTTCGTGTTTGGTGCTGCGCTGGGCACCATGGACGTGGCCATGAACGTGCAGGCGGTGATGGTCGAAAAGGCCAGCGGCGGCGCCCTGATGTCGGGCTTCCACGGCATGTTCAGCCTGGGCGGCTTTGCCGGCGCAGGCGGCATGGCGCTGCTGCTGTGGCTTGGCAGCGGGCCGCTGGGCGCCTGCCTGGCCATCGCGGCGCTGATCGTGCTCCTGCTGTGGCGCGCCGCGCCCGACTTGCTGCACCAGCCGGAAGCGGGCGCAGGCGACGCGCCAGGCTTTGTCATGCCGCATGGCGCCGTGATCTTCATCGGCGCCCTGTGCTTCATCGTCTTCCTGGCCGAAGGCGCCATGCTGGACTGGAGCGCCGTGTTCCTGAGCGCCGAACGCGGCCTGGAAGAAGGTCGCGCCGGCCTCGGCTACGCCGCCTTTGCCATCGCCATGACGGTGGGCCGCCTGACCGGCGACCGCGTCGTGGCCCGCTGCGGCGGCCGCCGCGTGCTGCTGGCAGGCGGCCTGTGCGCCGCCGCCGGTTTCTTCACGGCAGTGGCCGCGCCGACGCCGGCCGTGGCGCTGGCCGGCTTCGTGCTGGTCGGCCTGGGCGCCTCGAACATCGTGCCCATCCTGTTTACTGCCGCCGGCAACCAGCGCGCCATGCCGGCCAGCCTGGCCATTGCCGCCATCACCACCATCGGCTACGCCGGCATCCTGGCCGGCCCGGCCCTGATCGGTTTCGTGGCCCACCTGTCCAGCCTGAACCTGGCCTTTTCCGTGCTTGGCGGCGCGCTGTTGCTGGTGGCCGCCAGCAGCCGCCTGGTGCGGGTCCACTCCTGATGCAGCGCAAACCGGCGCCCGGGCAACGGGGCTAACCTTGGATTATGTGCGTCGCCGGAGGACGCTCATGGTAAGCTTCGTGCCCGCGCAGCATGCCGCCCGCGTCCTCCCATCGATTCACTTAACAAAATCACAATGGATATCGTTCTCCTGCTGAAGGCCCTGATCATGGGTCTGGTCGAAGGATTCACAGAATTCCTGCCGATTTCTTCCACCGGCCACCTGATCCTGGCGGGCAGCCTGCTCGACTTCACGGGCGAGAAGATGAAAGTGTTCGAAATCGTGATCCAGGGGGGCGCCATGCTGGCCGTGATCTGGGAATACCGCCGCAAGATCGGCGAGGTGTTGGCCGGCATCTTTCACGAGCGCAAGGCTCAGCGTTTCGCGCTGAACGTGCTGGTCGGCTTCGTCCCGGCCGGCGTGCTGGCCTATCTGTTCAGCGAAAGCATCCAGGCCGTCCTGTTCCATCCGGCCCCGGTGGCGCTGGCCTTCATCGTCGGCGGCGTCGTCATCCTGTGGGTGGAGCGCCGCGCCCGCCTGCACCCGGTCACCGTGCGCGTGCAGACCGTCGACGACATGAGTATCGGCGACGCACTGAAAGTCGGCTGCGCCCAGGCGTTCGCCCTGATCCCCGGCACCAGCCGTTCCGGCGCCACCATCATCGGCGGCCTGCTGGTGGGCCTGTCGCGCAAGGCGGCAACCGAGTTTTCCTTCTTCCTTGCCATCCCGACCCTGCTCTCGGCCACCTTCTATTCGCTGTGGAAGGAGCGCGCACTGCTGTCGGCAGCCGACCTGCCGGTATTCACCGTCGGCACCGTATCGGCCTTCGTCTCGGCCTTCCTGTGCGTGCGCTGGTTGCTGCGCTACGTCAGCACCCACGGCTTCACCTTCTTCGCCTGGTACCGCATCGTATTTGGCGTGGTAGTCCTGGTCACCGCCTACACGGGCGTGGTCACCTGGCACGAATGACCGACAAGATGGACCAGCCAGACACCAGCCAGCGCGCGCTGCACCTGCTGCAGACCGTATTCGGCTACCCTGCCTTCCGCGGCCAGCAGGGGCAGATTGTCGAGCATGTCGGCAACGGCGGCGATGCCCTGGTGCTGATGCCCACCGGCGGCGGCAAGTCGCTGTGCTACCAGATCCCGGCCATGCTGCGCGACGGCGTGGGCGTGGTGGTGTCGCCCCTGATCGCGCTGATGCAGGACCAGGTCGACGCACTGGCCGAAGTGGGCGTGCGCGCGGCCTTCCTCAATTCCACCCAGACCTACGAGGAAGCGGCGCGCATCGAGCGCCTGGTGCGCACCGGCCAGATCGACCTGCTCTACGTGGCGCCGGAGCGCCTGCTGACGCAGCGCTGCTTCGACCTGCTGCAGGATTCGCAGATCGCCCTGTTCGCCATCGACGAAGCGCATTGCGTGTCGCAATGGGGCCATGACTTCCGCCCGGAATACATCAAGCTGTCGGTGCTGCACGAGCAATTCCCCAACGTGCCGCGCATTGCGCTGACCGCCACCGCCGACCAGCAGACCCGCGCCGAGATCATCCACCGCCTGGCGCTGACCGACGCCGCGCAATTCGTGTCGTCCTTCGACCGCCCGAACATCCGCTACCAGATCGTCGAGAAGACCAACGGCCGCAAGCAGCTGCTGGACTTCATCACTGCCGAACATGCGGGCGACTGCGGCATCGTCTACTGCCTGTCGCGCAAGAAGGTCGAAGAGACGGCGGAATTCCTCAACGAGCACGGCGTGCGCGCCATGGCCTACCACGCCGGCATGGAGCATACGGTGCGCGCCGACAACCAGGCGCGCTTCCTGCGCGAAGAAAACATCGTGATGGTGGCGACCATTGCTTTTGGCATGGGCATCGACAAGCCGGACGTGCGTTTCGTCTGCCACCTCGACCTGCCGAAATCGATCGAAGGCTATTACCAGGAAACCGGCCGCGCCGGCCGCGACGGCATGCCCGCCAGCGCCTGGATGTCCTACGGCCTGCAGGACGTGGTGCTGCAGCGGCGCATGATCGACGAGTCGGAAGCGGACGAGAATTTCAAGCGCGTGCTCTCGACCAAGCTCGATTCCATGCTGGGCCTGTGCGAGACCCTGAGCTGCCGCCGCGTGCGCCTGCTGGAATACTTCGGCGAGCCTGCCACGCCATGCGGCAATTGCGATACCTGCCTGATTCCGCCGGTGTCCTTCGACGGCACGGTGCCGGTGCAGAAACTGCTGTCTGCCATCTACCGTTGCGACCAGCGCTTTGCGGCCGGCCATGTGATCGATGTGCTGCGCGGCGCCGAATCGGAACGCATCCAGACCTGGCACCACGACAAGCTGTCCGTGTTCGGCATCGGCGCCGACCGCAGCGAACAGGAATGGCGCGCCATCCTGCGCCAGGTCATCGCACTGGGCCTGGTCACTGTCGACCACGAACAGTTCAGCTCGCTCAAACTGACCGACGCCGCGCGCCCGGTGCTGAAGGGCGGCCAGAAAGTACAACTGCGCCAGTACCAGAAACCGGTCAGGCAGAAACGCAGTTCGGCGCCGAAGGGCTACGAGGAAACCAGCCTGGATGGCAACGAGCAGCGCATCTTCGACCGCCTGCGCTCATGGCGCATGGGCGCAGCGCGCGAACACGGCGTGCCGGCCTACGTGATCTTCAACGACGCTACCCTGCGTGAAATCGCCAAGGTGCGCCCGGCTTCGCTGGGCGAGATGCGCGGCATTTCCGGCGTGGGCGAAAAGAAGCTGGTTTCCTACGGCGACGAGATCGTCAGGCTGATCGCCGACCTGGCCTGAAGCGCAAGCTGCCCAGCAGCGCCAGCCCGGCCAGCAACAGCACGCCCTGCGCCGGCTCCGGCGCAGGCGACAGCAGGAACGTCGCATATTGGTCCCATTCATTGCCCCCGTTGACGAGGATCTGGCCGCTGGCATTGATGTCCCAGGCGCGTTCCAGGAACCAGCCGGCATATTGTTCCTCGTTCCACAGGTGGTCCAGCACGTATTGCCGGTCCTGGTACAACAGCATGGCGCGCTCATAGGCGGTTTCACCCACGACGCTGCCGGCATCGTTGATGTCGAAGGCATAGCGCGACCACAGTTGCCGGAAATCCCGTTCCGTGCCGTTCACGAGCAGGGTGTGGGCGTACCCATGGTCCTGGTAGCCTGCCCGCCGGCCCTCGTTGTTCAGCGCACTGGCGTAAAAGTCGTAAGGCGTATGGTCATTGCCGAAGACGCCGTCGCGCCAGCTGCGGAAGCCGAATTCGTCGGTACGGCTGCCAAGGACCATGCCCACGTCGTTGATGATGGTCGGAACGTAGTCGTCAAACCGGTGTGGCGCACGGCCGTCGGCCCACTGGATGAAGCCGACCGACCCGGTTCCCGTAGCGCGCGCGTCGTAGTTGTAACCGACAATGTCGCCGCGGTTATTGATGCCGGCAGCGACGCCGCCCGATCCCGCGCTCTGCACCAGCTCCATTGCGCCACCGTTTCGCCACATGACCGCCTGCGGTTTCGCAAACCCGGGAATGATGCCGTTGCCGATCACCGTGCCCTGGCTATTGAATCCGGTAATGCTCAAATCGTTGATAACACCGGACAGGCGCACGACCGAGCCGCCGGGACTCCAGATGACCGCCTTGCCGTCCTGGCCGATACCCGCGACTTGGCCAGCGTCATTCAGGAACTTCGGCGCGAAGGTTCCGTCGAACCTGAGTGCGCGGTAGGTGGGCGCTTCCTGCGCATACGTGCTGCAGGCCAACAATGCCAGCAAGGACGTCGACAGCATACGGCTCAACAGCCTGCGCTGCAGGAGCCTGTGCAGCGCCAACAGCATGAGTCCTGCCAGCAGCAGCATGACAGCGCCTGGTTCGGGCACCGGCGACAGCAGGAAAGCCGCATCTGCCGGGCCGAAGCCGTTAGCGAGAATCGCGCCGCTGGCGTTGATGTCCCATGCATTGAGCAGGGACCACTCCGAATATCGGACATCGTGCCAAAGGTGGTCGAGCACGTAGGCACGCCCGTCAAACCACAGCATGGCGTGATTGCTCCACTCCGTAAAGCCGACGACGCTGCCAGCATCGTTGAGGTCGGAGGCAGAGCCCGACCATAGATCCTGCAGCTCGCGCAGGCCATCCCGCTCAACCATCGAAAATGCATGCATGGCGTCATGGCTGCCCGACATGCGGCCCTCGTTGTTGAGTCCGCTAATGTGGAGATCGTTATACAGGGTGTCACCAAAGACGCCGTCCTGCCAGCGCCTGAGGCCCCATGCATCGCTGCGTTGTCCGAGCACCAGGCCCCGGTCGTTGATCATTTCCGGCTTGTACTCGTCAAACAGCTGCGCCGCACTGCCGTCGCCCCACTGGATGAAGCCAACCTGGCCCGACCCGGTGTTGGAAGCGCCGGCCATATGGCCGATGATGTCGCCGCGGTTGTTGATGCCCGTGGTGTAGCCACCCAGGCCATCGAAGGGCAGGCGCTCCACTGAACCACCATTGCGCCAGGCCACCGGCTGCGGCAGGCTGTAACCCGGGAGCAGCGCATTGCCCACAACCGTGCCCTGGTTGTTGAAGCCAGTGATGGTGACCTCGCTGGCGGCGCCGGGCAACTTCAGGATGGAACCGTCAGGGTTCCAGATGGCCGGTCTGCCATCCTGGTCCATGCCGGCGACTTGGCCCAGGTCGTTCAGTATTTGCGGGCGGAACTGCGCGTCAAATTTGACGGCATGGTACGAGGGCGCACTTTGTGCGTGTGCCGTGCATGCCAGCAGCGCCAGCGCAGACAGCAACATTCGAGCGAACTTGGGCATGGCAACCTCCTGTTGGTTGGACAGGAGCTAATGCTGCGCCGACGCTGCCGGCCGCGCGCGTGGCGCCTCAAATCGTGCGCATCGCCGCGATAGCATTGCGCGCTATAGCGCGATGCAAGCCGCCAGGCTGCAGCGCGCGACGAGCATGCCGGCATCATGAATGTCCTGCGGTTGCATGGCAGCTGGCCGGTACCGGGGCGCCCCCAATGCAAGGCCACAGCAACACGGCGAACGGCAAACCGGCGCGCTTGGGCATGGCATTTCTCCCGGCATGGGCGTGAGCGCTTAGCCTGCACTGGACCGGGCAAGATTGCGCACAGCTGCGCCAACCGCGCGCAGCGCAACGACAAGCCTAAGACTTGAGCCCGGCAGCAATCTGCCGGTAGCGTCCCGGCGGTGCGCCGACGGCGTCGCTGAAGCGGTGGCTGAAGTGGCTGAGGTCGGCGTAACCGCAAGCTTGCGCCACTTGCTGCAACGGCAGGCGGCCCGCGCGCAACAGCCCGCGCGCCCGCTCGATGCGGCGCGCCGCGATCCAGGCCGAGGGCGGCATGCCAAAACTGATGCGGAACATGCGCGCCAGGTGGAATTCCGACATGCACGCAAGCTGCGCCAGCATGCCGAGTGTGATGTTCTGGTCGAGATTGGCTTCGATGTACTCGTGCAGCCGGCGCCGCACCAGGGGCGCCAGGCCGCCGCGCAGGCGCAGGCCGGGCTGCCTCATCGACTGCGCGTGCAGCAGTTCGCTCAAGGCCTCGTGCGTGATTTCGTTGGCGCGCAGCAGCTGGTCGGCGTCAACCCACGGCTGCTGCAGCAAGTTGCCGCACAACTGCACCAGGCACGGGTTTTCGAAATAGGTGCGGTCCTGCAGCGTGAGTTCGCGTGGTTCGCGGTCCAGCTCCGCCACCGCGCGCCGGGTGAAATGCGCCGGCATGAAATAGATGTGCAGCATGCGCAACTGGCCGCGCACGACCCACTCCGACTCATGCCAGTCCGGCAGGGAGCACAGGCGCTGCGGCGCGCCGTACTGGCCCGGCAGGCCTTCGCGTTCGACGCTATAGCCGCCGCCCAGGTAGCAGGACAAGGTGTGGTGTCCCGGCTGGCGGTACTCCGTCAGCTCCTCTTCCGTGCTGCGATGCCAGACCGCTGCCGCCAGGCCATCGCCCAGCCAGGCAAAACGCTCGAGCGTCGCATCGGTGCCGGACATGGTACGGAACACGGCGTGCGACATCGCATCGCCCGGCTTCTCCGCCAGTGCCGCGCGCGCCGCCGTCCCCCCGCGCTTACGCGCAACGGCCTGCTCAAGTTGTCCAGTCGGTAGCTTCACGCGGAAAAGTCTAGCACGGCCCCTTTCGCCCAGCCGGCCGCCCCCGGCGATTTGCGCAAGATCAGACAAAGGCCTGTCGGAAAGATTTACAGAGGGCAGGGACGCAGAAACCACGAATCCATCATAATCAGTAACTTGCAGGCACAGGGAACAGATATTGCTTATTGCATTTGAAGCAATACTGTCAACCAGACTACTCTTCTGAAAGGAATATCGATGAAGAAGCTCGCCTGCCTGGCCGCCCTGGCACTCGCGTTTTCCGCAGTGCAGGCCAGCCCGCTCCAGCTTGACCTGACCAGCGGCAGCAATGCCAACAACAATGGCTCGGCCGTGTTTGACACCTACACCGAAGACGGCTTTCGCATCCGGATGGTTCGTGCCGGCGACCACTATGATCCCAATTACATTGGCGACCTCGGCATCCATAATGGCTTCCAGAATGCCGACGACGTGAGCTGGGTGCTGGACTTCTTCGGGGCCAGCTTCAACCTGGTCAGCGCCAATATCGCGGCTTACCTGGATGGCGCCAGCTCGCTCACCCTGACCGGCTCCAACGGCGCCACGCAAACCTTGTCAGGCACCGGCACCCTGGCCATCGCCGGCATGGGCGACGTGACCTCGGTCGTCTTCAACATCGACCAGGACGGCGGTACGCAAGGCGTGGGCTTCGCCGAGATCAATGTCGACACCGCGCCGGCGCAGCAATTGCCTCTCCCCGATACGCTGGCACTGCTCGGTCTTGGCCTCTCGGCACTGGTCCTCGCGCGGCGCCGTGCTTCGACATAGGGGTATAAGGCATGGAGACCGGCCAGGCCTGTGCGGCATGCCGCGCATTGGCCCATAATGCTGGGCAACAGCAACTGCTTCCCGCCTAGTGAAAGAGTATGTCGATGAAAACACCTCCAGACGATCTGCCAATCTATCGAGTCCTGACGGGTCCGGATGATGCGAAGTTTTGCCGGCGCGTCAGCGAGGCGCTCGCACTTGGATATGCACTCCACGGCTCGCCTTCCGTGACGTTCGACGGCGACACCGTCATTGTGGCCCAGGCGCTCCTTTGGCCAACGGCCAGGTCATAACCGGCAAAGCAGCAAGATCAGACAACCCTGGCAGCCGCATTGAGGTCATCCTGAGGGCATGAATACTGCCCTCTACCTCACCACTGTGCTCATCTGGGGCACCACCTGGATCGCGATCAAATTCCAGCTCGGCGTTGTCGCTGCGCCGGTGTCGATCGCTTATCGTTTCTGGATTGCGGCCCTGCTGCTGATGCTGATCCTGCTCGTGCGCAGGCAGCGGCTGCTGCCGCCGCGCTCCGCCTGGCGCTACCTGCTGGCGCAAGGCCTGGCGCTGTTCTGCTGTAATTTCCTGTGCTTCTACTACGCGACGATGTGGGTGCCGAGCGGTCTGGTGGCGGTGGTGTTTTCAACCGCGCCGATCTGGAATGCGCTCAATGGCCGCCTCTTCATGAACCGGCCCATCCGCCCGCAGGTGCTGGGCGGCGCCGTATTGGGGCTGGCGGGCATCGTGCTGCTGTTCCTGCCTTCGATGCAGGGGCATTGGGACGATGCCGGCATGCTGGCCGGCCTGGGGCTGGCCCTGCTTGGCACCTTGTGCTTCTCGACCGGCAACCTGCTTTCGAGCCGCATGCAGGCGCTCGGCATGCAGCCTTGGCTGACCAACACCTGGGCCATGCTGTGCGGCGCCACCATCCTGACGCTGGGCGCACTGGCCCTCGGCATGCCGTTCAACTTCGACCCAAGCCCGCGCTATATCGGCGCGCTGCTCTACCTGGCCGTGCCGGGGTCGGTGGTTGCCTTTACGGCTTACCTGCTGCTGGTGGGGAGGATCGGGCCGGACCGCGCGGCGTACTGCACGGTGCTGTTCCCGGTGGTGGCGCTGACGGTGTCCGCCGTCTTCGAAGGCTACCAGTGGAGCAGCATGGCGCTGGCCGGGCTACTGTTGGTCATCGGGGGCAATCTGCTGGCCTTCATGCCGGCGCGGGCCAGGACGCCGGCCGGTGCCAAGCTTACTTCTTCGTGAACACCAGGTCCCACACGCCGTGGCCCAGCTTCAGGCCGCGGTTCTCGAACTTGGTCAGCGGGCGGTAGGCCGGCTGCGGCGCGTAGCCTTCGGCAGTGTTCTGCAGCGCTGGTTCAGCGCTCAGCACATCCAGCATCTGCACCGCGTAGTCTTCCCAGTCGGTCGCCAAGTGGATGTAGCCGCCCGGGGCCAGGTGCTCGCACAGGGTCTTCACGAATGGCGCCTGGATCAGGCGGCGCTTGTTGTGGCGCGCCTTGTGCCAGGGATCAGGGAAGTAGATATGCACGCCTGCCAGCGAACCGGCCGGGATCATATCGCGCAGTACTTCCACCGCATCGTGCTGGATCACGCGCAGGTTGGTGATGCCTTCGTCGCCGATCATCTTGAGCAGGCTGCCCACGCCCGGCGTGTGCACTTCCACGCCGATGAAATCCTTCTCCGGCATGACCTTGGCGATGTGGGCGGTGGTGCCGCCCATGCCGAAGCCGATCTCCAGGATCACCGGCGCCTTGCGGCCGAATGCCTTCTCGTAATCCAGCGCCTCCTTGTTGTGCTCGATCAGGAATTGCGGGCCGAACTCCTTCAGTCCACGTTCCTGGCCCGTGGACAGGCGGCCAGCACGCGTAACGAAGCTGCGGATGCGGTGTTCGGTCGGGTCATAGAGCATTTTGCCCTTTGGCGTGGATTCGGAAGACATGGCTGAACGTGCAAGGAAAAGGGACGATTATACCATTCCGGTTTTCCGGCCCGGCCTGCGATAATAGCGGGTCTTGTCCCCTTAGGAAGCCCCTGCAATGGCCCTCGCACTGAATATCCTGATTATCGTCCTGGCGCTGGTAACGCTGTTTTTCCTGCTGAAAGGCGCTCCGAAAGCCGCGCCTGCGCCAACGGGAAAACCGGTGGGCGGTTCCTACACCCCGCTGCCCCAGGGCGAGCCGGTGCACCACTGGACCGACGAGGGCCGCTTCCAGCTTGAAGTGCTGGGCGAGTCGCGCTACTCCGATACCATCCGCGCCCTGGCCGGCGAGCACGGTGAAGCCGCAGCCGACGCCCGCCACAAGGCGCTGCTGCTGGCGGACGACAACAATCCCTATGAAGACAAGGCGGTGGCCGTCTTCCTCAACAATGAAATGGTCGGCTACCTGGCACCGAAAGATGCGGCGGCCTTCCGCACCATGCTGGCACGCCAGGAAATCACGGGCCAGCTCACCTCGACCGACGCCGTGATCCGCGGCGGCCAGGTGTACCAAGGCAAGCGCCTGGCGTATGCGGTCTGGCTCGACGTCAACCTGTCGTAACCGCCCCACGCACAATTGAGTTTTTGGCATCCCTATGCCATATTGCGGCTTTATGTTTTTGATAATTCCGCAGAGGATGCCCATGAAGAAGACCAAATTCGCCCTGCTGTTGCCAGTCCTGCTGCTGGCCGCATGCTCCAAAAAGGCCCCGGAACCTGAGGCAGTACCGGCTGCCGCCCCTGCCACGGCCCCGGCGCCTGCACCTGCCGCTGCCCCGGCGGCCGCCGCAGTGGCTGCTGCTCCAGCCGGCAACAACCCGCTGCCAACCCCGGTCATCTCCACCGAAAACATGAGCGACGAACAACGGGAGGTCGCCCAGCGCCAGGCCAAGCTCGATTACTCGAATATGGAGCAAGGCTATATGGCCGATCCTGGCGCGCAGTGGGCCAGCGCGGCCAATGCCAGCTCGAATTACAGCGAGACCTATAACGCCTCGAAAGCCGTTGGCAAGGTCGATGGCAACTACTGGTCCACCAAGGACAGCGACATCGGCTTCGATTCGCTGGAGGTGTCCTTCGAAAAACCGGTCAACGCAACCCAGCTGCGGGTCGCAGTAGCCGAATCCTATGGCCTGGAAGGCATTACCAAGGTAGAGCTGCAGGACACGGATGGCAACTGGAATACCGTCTGGTCCGGCGTCCACAGCGTGAAAGCCGACCAGCGCGGCCCGCGCACCTGGTTCGTGCAGCCGATTGAGAAGACCGCCTACAAGGCCAAGGCAGCGCGCATTACCAAATCCAACAACATCACCACCACCCGCCTGCAGGTCGACGCGGTGCAACTGGTCGGTTCCTGATCGGGCGCCCTGCCTTTCCCGGCAGGCGTATCATGGTTGCTGCTGCTTGCAGGAGGGAACCATGGAACGCGAACGGGCAAAGGCAGGTGATGCGGTGCGACCGATCGGCTGGCACCATAAGATGCTGGTGATTCGCACCACGCCCGGCCGCACTGGCCGGAATGATGACGAGGACGTGCTGTGCCGCTGGCACGACAGCGACGGCGAGCACCAGCAGGTATTCAAATCAGGACAGCTGGAAGTCCTGAACTCAGCCGCGCAAGCGCGCAATCCGCGCGGCCGGACCCTTATTTGAGCAGGCCGAAGACTTTGGAAATCGCCTTGCTGCCGTAGGAAATCGGGTTCTCGCGGATCTTCTTCTCTTCTTCCCCGATCATCAGGAACAGGCCATCCAGCGCGCGCTGGGTGACGTAGCTTTCCACGCTTGCCTGGTCTTCGGCCGCCAGGCCGAACTTGGTGGCCTGCGCCATGGCGCCATTGAACTGGGCGGACAGCCTGGACTTGTCCGTTACGCCCTTGACGATCGGCTTGAACTTCATTGCCAGCGGTGCCGCAGTCTTCTCCTTGAAGAAATCGGTGACCGAGGTCTCGCCGCCGGTCAGGATCGCCTTCGCGTCGCTCAGCGTCATCGACTTGACCGCATTGACCAGCAGCGGCTTGGCCAGCGGCACGGCCTGTTCCGCAGCGCGGTTCATGGCGGTTTCCAGCTCCTCCAGCTGTTCGCCGTGACCGGTCATTTCCAGGATCGGGCGGGCTTTTTCCAGCACGCGCGGCAGCTTGATGCGCACCGCGTCGTTGTTCAGGAAACCGCCTTCCACGCCCAGCTTGCCCACCGCCGCCACCGAACCGGCTTCCAGCGCAGCTTTCAAGCCGCCGCCGGCTTCCTTCTCGGTCAACGCGTCCAATGGATTTGCAAAAGCGCTGGCGGCGAGCGCCAGGCCGGCCAGCAGGGTCGATACTTGTTTTGTGATGCTCACGGCGCACCTCCTTGGTTACAAAGTCTCAACCCTACCATAAGGAGGACGCTTCCAGGCAAGACTCGCCACCGCTGCCAGCACGCAGGCCATGCCCGCCAACTGAGGCGCTGCGATGGCTTCATGCAGAACGGTGCTGGCGAGCAGTGTCGCGGAAATCGGCGACAAAGCGGTGAACAACGCGGCCTCGGCCCCGCTGATGCGCGCCGCCCCGGCATACCACAGCACGAAGCCAAGCACCGTCGGCACCAGCGCGTAATACAGCACGGCCTGCAAGGCGCTGGCGCTGATGCTGATCTGCCATGGCCGCTCGATGGCCAACGACGCGCCTCCCGCAAGCAGCAGGCCCAGGGCGCACATCAGCGTCGACAGCGGCAGCGCTTCAATCGGCGCGCGCAAGCGCTTGTTCAGCAGGATGAAGAAGGACTCGCACGCCACTGCGGCCAGGACCAGCGCCATGCCGAACAGTTGCCCTGCCTCGGCCCAGGCATGCGTCGCCTCCGCGCCTTTTTCCGTCCCGGCTAACGGCCAACTCACGCCGCTCGCAACCAGCACCCCTAGCGCTGCCAACGCGATTGCGCCTAGCAGCCGCAGTGTCGGCCGCTCGCCAAGGCCCAGTACCGCGAAGGCTGCGGTGACAATCGGCAGCGTGCCGACCAGCACGCCGGCTGTAGCCGCGCTGGTGAACGACATCCCCGAAATCAGCAACACCGTATAGCCAACGCTCCCCGCGCCGGCCTGCAGCACCAGCAACGCGGCATCACGCCGCCCGATCCGTGGCCAGCGCGCGCGTAGCATCCAGCATAAGGCGAGGAACACCGGCAGCGTCACCAGAAAGCGCAGTGCCGTCGCCGTGAACGGCGGCAGTCCCGCTGCGATCACCTTGCTGGCAATGACCGTGCTGCCGACCGTGACCATCGCCAGCGCGCAATACAGATATCCCACCATTTGCAGCCTCCATGAGAGAAAGCTGCAGGCTATACCATCCGGCGAATTCAGGTCTTGAACGAAATTGCGAACGCGCCCGGAGTGACGCCATATTTGCGCGTGAATACCCGGGTCATATGACTTTGGTCCGCAAATCCGCTGGCAGCGGCGGCATCGGCCAGCGCCATGCCGCCGGCAATCAAACGGCGCGCCAGCAGGATGCGGCGATGCAGGAGGAATGCATGCGGCGTAAAGCCCGTATTGCGGGAAAACGACCGCACCAACTGAAAGCGGCTCAAGCCGCAAGCACCGGCCAATTCGGCCAGCGACCAGTCGGCCAGGGGGTCGTCTTCCATCATCGACTGGGCAACAGCAGTGGGCGCGGCAGCAAGCGCGACCGCCGCGCGGCGCCGGAGCAAGGTCCGCCCCATCAGATCGAGCAAATGGTGCTCGGCCGCCAGCCAGGCCCCCGGCAGTGCCGAGGTGGCAGCTGCATATGCCCGCACGAAGCCAGCCGCCAGGCCGGCCTCCTGCAATACCGGCGCCCTGAATTCAAGCGAAGCGCCGCCGATGCCGGTATCCGCTTCGCGCAGCAATTCCCCCACAAAGCCCGGTTCCAGGTACAGCATCTTCCAGCTACGGCCCCCATCGCCGAGCGGCGCACCGTCGTGGACCTCATTCGGATTCACGGTGATCACATCGCCAGCGGTCGCCTCCACCATTCCGCAGCCGCTGATCGACTTCGATCCACCATGCGTGAGCAGGCCAATGCCGAACTGTTCATGGGTATGCCGGGAAAAAGATTGGCTGCCACACGCATCCACCGCCTGGATGCGTGTGGCAGCGCACGGTATCACCTGAAAGCTCAAATTGGCCATGGACAAAGAGGAGTTGGAGTTGCCCCGCATGCTACGCGGGGTTCAGGCAATCTTGGCAAGAGCAGCGCTGGCAGTCAGTAACTGCCCTACAGCTTCCGGAATACAAGGTTCCGAACTTCATCGACGACGACCTGGAATCCGGTGATCGCCCTGTTTTTGCCCCGAATGAATCGAATTCCGGCCATGAAGCGCTTGTCCCCAGCAAACAAGTCGGGATTCGTCGGTTTTAACTGTACCGTGCCTACCCGGATATTGTTTGCGGTAAGCCCGCCAGGCCCTGCATCAAGAACAAAGGAAGAATTCAGTTCATCACTGTAGAAGGTTCCGGCGAATTGCGCCAGTTCGTCTTTTGTATATTGAGCCGGCTTGTAGGATTCGTAAACAATCGGGTCGCTGCCGTCCATCGTGAATTGCAGGTCCAAGCCTGATCGCGTTTCGACGAATTTGATGATGAATGTATCGTCGCCATCGACCTTCACCTGAAAAACTGCGTCCCCCAATGGAAGCATCTCGCGCCCTTCTGCCCCTTCGGTCCTGCTGAAATGCAGTGCGCCGTCCCTGACGTAGACTTTTGCGGCAATGGCGCGCACGGGATTCCAGTAATCTCCCTCGTACTTCTGCATTTGCCTGGCCGTTATCTTGACGGACTTGATCTTGGCGTAATCGATCGTTGAAGGTTGCGGGAAATGGTCCTTCAATAGAACGGTTGCCAGGCGCATGCCGTAACTTCCGCTGTAAGACAGGCCGGAGCTCAATGTGATTACCGTGAAGTCCTGGCCGGGGAATCGGAAGATGGAACTCGCATACCCGCCTGAAGTCCCCACTTGGTAGACCTTGCGAATACCGCGCTCCTGCCCTACATGCTGCTGGCCGTAGTTCGAAATACTGGAAATATCCTTCACAACCGCGCCGCCGTCGAGCCGTATGGGCGATTCCAGCTTTTCGAGCAGCGACTGGACGCCGGGAGCCCTGGACGAAAGGTGCGCGCGCCAGATGCCCATGTCCCTGGCGGAAGTGTAAAGGTTGGTCGGACCGGCGACGTAGCCGCTGCCATAGTCCTTCTTGTAGGTTCCGTTTGCGCCAATGCGATACGGTACGGCCGTGTTCAGCAAAGGAATACCGGCGTCATAGACGAACAAGGTATTCGACATTCCCAGCGGAGCGAAGATGCGATCCCGGCAGTAGACGTCGAATGCCTGCCCCGAAACCGCCTCTACAATCGCGGCCAGTACGACAAAGCGCGTATCACCGCCTGGGGAGTACGCCTGTCCCGGCTTGAAGTTCAACACTTTCTGCTTGCCGATAAACCTCAGGACCGATTTGTGCTGCTCGGGTTCCCTGGACTCCCATCCCGCCAACGATCGCAACACCTTGTAGCCGTGCAAGCCGTCAGTTGAACTCAGCAAATGCCTGACCGTGAGCTTCGCGCCGAAATCCGGCATGTCGGGCAGGTAGTTCCGGACATCCTCGTCGAGCCCAATTTTTCCCTGCTCCTCCAGCATCAGCGTGGCGATCGCGACAAACTCCCACGCCAGTTTGTCGACCTGGAATTTGGTGTCTACGGTTGCCGGGATCTTGTGCTCCAGGTCAGCGCTTCCAAAGGCCTTCTCGTAGATCGGCTTTCCGTTCCTGAGCGCGACGATCGCCAGCGCGGGCTTGTCGGGGGAGTCAACTTCTTCAAAGATCTTCTCGATTGCTTGTGCCGATGCCTGATCGATATCATTTCCTGCGTGGCCCGCGGAGGGCAAGGACAGCAGGCATGCAAGCAGCAGGGGCCTGGCCGCTAAGTAAATGGCTTTCATCGCGTCTCCTTAATTTGCCTGAATGGTGTTGATGACTTTCTGTGCGACCGATGCGGTGGCGGAAGGATCCTGCCCCGTAATGATCTTGCCGTCAGCGATGTGGAAATCGCCCCCAAAATTCGTTGAATAGACGAAGGTCCCGCCGTTCTTGCTGATCTCCTTGTCGATCGAGAACGGGAAGGTCTTGTAGTAGTCAGCCTTGGTGTCTTCGAACATATCGGGGAATCCAGTCACTTTTTTGTTCAGGAAGATGGACTTGCCATCCCGGTCTTTCAGATGCGCTATCCCCGCGGTTCCGTGGCAGACAGCCGAAATCACGCCGCCATTCTCATGGACCCTTGCTGCGATGTGCTGGATGCCCTTGTTCTCTGCAACGCCAAACATGGCCGAGCCACCGCCGCTGAAATAGACCGCCTTGTAATCGTCCGGGTTGACCTGTTCCGGCCTGCTGGTGTTTTTCAGCAGGGTCATGAACGCGGGATCGTACAAATGTTCTTTCTGTACGCTGTCGGAGGTCTTGATATAACCCAGTGGAATAGCACCGCCATCGGGACTGACAAAGTCGACGGTATAGCCGTTCCGTTTGAAGATGTCATAGGCAACCGCGATCTCTTCGAAATGGTTGGCGGTATTGAGATTAGTATTGCCGTAGGTATGCTGGTTGGATGTGACGAACAGGATTTTCTTGCTGTCTTTTGGAACTTCTTTCCACGTAAAGCTTTTCTGGATTATCTTCCAGGAGCCCTGGTATTTCAGCAACAAGAAGTAATCGGTATATATCCTGTAATTCGGAACAAGAATCTCAGCCTTTGCAGTTGCCGCATTCTTTTCCACGTCAATCGCCAGGATCCGACCAATACGGTTGACTTTCTTACCCGGCGTCACGCCTGCCACGTACTGCTCCCCCGAGCGGACCATGAGCTCATTCGCATCATTAACACCATGCAGCTTGAAGTCCGGGTGAAAGGCTTTTCTCAGTTTGTCCGGTTCGCCGTTCGCAGTGCCGTCAAAGTAGTCCTTTAGCGTTTGGCTGATTTGCTCAGTATCTGTTTCAGCCAGCGCTGGCAAGCAGAGGGAAAGGAAAGCACCAAGGAGGGCGCCCGGAAAAACGCATCGATTCATGATTTGATCCTAAGTTGTGGATGGAGCTGACAACTTAGCGGCAAGGCGGTCGCCCGAAATCCCGAAGCATGATTTCGGACTCCGGATACATGATTTCGTAGTGCTACGAAACGAACTCCGCGCGGTAACTTGCGGGGGTCTGACCGACTATCTTCTTGAAAGCTGAGAAGAACGTGGAATTGGAGTTGAAGCCGCTGCGCTCGGCAACCAGCTCCATATTCAGGTGTGACTCACGGACCAGCAGTTCCTTCGCATGCTCGATACGGAACTCATTAATATAAAGATTGAAAGTCTTACCGAGATTATCGTTAATGACCTGCGAGATCGTAGTTTGCAAATTGCCGGCTTTGCGGGCCAGCAGGGCAAGTGTTAAATTAGGATTCAAATACAATTTCTCGCTGCGCATTAACTCATCCAGCGAGCCTAGAATGGCGCGGGCATCAGCCTCTGCCAGCTTCCGATTCTGGTACTTATCGTTTTTTGTTGGCTCCGGCTTGGCATCGGAACGCAGGAAATACGTCAGGATCGTGACGTGAATGGTAAAGGTAAAAGAAAGTGCGCCGACGATATAGGATGTAAATCTTGTGCTGGCGTAAGCAATCAGGATAATCCAGCTGCTGAAGTAAACACTTTGCAGAAGGATGGTCTGCCGGTTAAATGCTTGCGCCCGCATTAGGAGCCGGCCTGCCAGGACCAGGTATCCAAGCCAATAAACATGTATGCCAGTAACCGCACAACGCCAGACATACGGGTAATCGGAAAACGGCAGGAACACGCCTAGCCCGGCAAGTAAAGCGGGAGGCAAAAGGTGCCAACGCCACTGTTTGCCGACCGTGCTCTGGGCCACGTCCGCGAGATAGCAAGCCACATACAGGTAGGTCAGCGGTCCGATAAACAGGCATGCCGAGATGCCGATCTGCACGAAGCCGGCAGCGAGATCAGGGTTGAAGTAGTAGAAAGACGATTTGACGGTGCGGACGCCGACCGCCAGCAGCAAGACGCCCAGCATGCGGTTCGCCATCCGATGGGTGCGGCGAGTAAAAAAGTGACACGCCAGGAAAATCCCGTTGACCGCGCCGAGTGCGCTGAAGAGAAATAGAAGTTGGCTTGAAATCATTGCAACATCATGCCATGTTCAGCACCCTTTTTCGAGACCTCATCAGGAACGGCCGATTGACTTCATGGCTGGCATTAGGAGGTGGGAATTGAAGCGGCATGGAGCGGGTGAAGGGAATCGAACCCTCGTATGAAGCTTGGGAAGCTGCCGTTCTACCATTGAACTACACCCGCGTGCACCGCATTCTATTCGGGTTTTAGCAACATTGGCAACCTCCCAGAGCATCTTGTCAGGTGCGTCCGAACAATCCTGCCAGCGCTGCGCCCAGGCCGCCGCCGGCGCCAGGAATTGTGCCGTCCGGTGTCAGCTTGTCGACCACTTGCGGCAGCATTTGTGCCAGGTGGCCGGCGACGTCTTGCGTGTTGAGCCCGAGGCGGCTGGCGATGGCCTGCATTTGCTCGTTGCCCAGCACCGCCTGGATCTGCTGCGCACTGATGGACTGGTTGGCGCCCGTGCCAATCCATGAGGCGATCATGCCGCCCATACCACCCTGCTCGAACGTCTTCACCAATCCCTGCAAGCCGCCGGTGTTGGGGTCGTTGAGCATCGACGTTACCTCTTCCAGCATTCCTGCCGGATGACTAGCGCCTGAGAACTGGCTCAGCACTTCGCCCGCCAGCGAATCGAGAATACCCATGGCATACCTCCTCAAATAAATCGGCGACTAGCAACAGTATCACAACCGTCTCTGTGTCCGAATGTAACGTTATATATCCCATTGAAAATTCAAGCTGTGACTGGCGCGCAAGGTGCAAAATGCCCGGACCCAATCAACCGGATGGACATTCAATGAAACCAACCGTAGCCCTCAGCATCGCACTGGCCTTCGCAGTGAACGCCCATGCACAGTCGGCACCTGCTGCCGATCCGATCTCCACGCTGGTGAGCCAGCTCGAACTGGAAAAATACAAAGCCACCATCAAGAGCCTGACCAGGTTCGGCGACCGCCGCCAGGGCACGGCACGCAATCGCCAGGCACTGGACTGGATCGAGGCGCAGTTGAAGGCCTACGGCTGCTCCAATGTGGAGCGGCTGCAGTACCAATTTACCGAACCGGCCGTGCGCGGCAAGCCTGCGGTGGCGGCAGGCGGCGGCGCTGGCGGCCCTCCAGGCCAGGGCGGCAGCACGTTGTTCGGCAACCGCGCGCCAACCGGCGTCAATACCGATCCGATGAAGCAGCCGGACGAACGCCTGCGCGCACTGAACGCGGAACTAACGCCGAAGGGCACCTCGCTGCGCGAGAACGTGTACTGCACCAAGATCGGCAAGACCCGCCCCGATGAGATGTATATCGTCAGCGCCCACATGGACGGCATCGGTTTTGGCGAGGCGGCCAACGACGACGGTTCCGGCACCGCGCTGGTGATGGAGCTGGCCCGCATCTTCAGCGCGCCGGGCGTGGAAACCGATCGCTCGATCCGCTTCGCCTTGTGGAACAACGAGGAGACCGGTTTGCACGGCGCCGCTGCCTACGTCGAACAGCGCAAGAACCTGCAGGGCATCGAGTCGCCCAAAGGCTCGGGCAAGTATCCCGAGCCGCGCTGGCTGGGCATGATCCAGCACGACATGATGCTGTTCGACCATGGCATGCCGGTCCCGAAACTCGATGACTCGGGCAAGCCGGTGCTCGATGCCAAAGGCCAACCGGTCTACGTGCTGCCGAAAGAACAGCGTCCGGAAGCGGACGTCAACATCGAGTTCCAGTCCGATTCGAAGCAGGCGGATGCTTCGGCCAGGCTGGCGTGGGAGTTCCGCGCGGCGAACGACAAGTACGCGACCAACTACCCGGCTGCAGTCGGCTTCCATATGACCAACACCGACTCCACCCCGTTCATGGACTTGGTGCCATCGATCTCACTGCGCGAGAACGAACGCGGGCAGCAGATTGGCTCAGGTTGGAACCCGCACTGGCATCAGCCAACCGACCTGTATTCGAGCTATTCGGACAAGGACTTCCTGCTTGGCCTGAACGCGGCGCAGACCACGCTGGCCGGCGTGGCCAGACTGGCGGGCGCCAGGGTCGTCAAGCCTTAACGCCACAATGGGTCGCTGGCCATCAGGGCGGTGGCCCAGTCGGTAAAGGCGCGCACGCGCGACGACAGCCGGCGCGCATACGGGTAGACCAGGCTGATGGGCATGCTGCCAAGGCGCCAGTCGGCCAGCACTTCCACCAGCGCGCCGCTGCGCAGGTGCGGCGCGGCTTCCGCGCGCGGGATATTGAGGATGCCAAGGCCCGCAAGGCCCGCCGCGACATATGCCGCAGCACTGTTAAAGCGCATTGCCGGCATCTGGTCGATACTGTAGCGCTGTTCGCCGCGCAGCAGCGTCTGGACGTGGGCCCGGCCCGTGGCCGCGAAGACAAAGCCAAGATAGCGGTGTGCGGGCAGGTCTTCCACCGCCGACAGCCGCGGCGCCGATGCGAGGTAGGCAGGCGCGGCGCACAGGCAGAACTGCATATTCCCCACCGGCCGTGCGACCAGGTCCTGGTCCGCCACCGGGCCGCCGCGCAAGGCGCAATCGATCCCCTCCTGCACCAGGTCCACCACGCGCTCGCCGCAACCGATATCGAGCTGCACCTGCGGGTAGCGCGCCACGAAGTCCGGCAAGGCGGGAATGATGAGGCCCGTGCCGACCGGCGAAGGCATTTCAACCCGCACGCGGCCGCGCGCATCGTGGCGCGCGGACTCCAGTTCATCGAGATCGTCCAGCAGCGCGCGGGCGCCTTCGTAGTAGGCCGCGCCGTCGGTAGTGGGCGACACGCGGCGCGTGGTCCGGTGCAGCAGCTTCATGCCGAGGTGCGCCTCCAGTGCCTGGATCTGGCCGGAGACGGTGGTCTTCGGCACGCCCAGCGCTTCCGCCGCGCCGACGAAACTCCCCACTTCCACGATGCGGCAGAAAGCGCGCATCGCCTCCAGGCGGTCAAAAGCCATGATTGTTCGATTTCCCGTACATTCAAAACGATAAGCTGAAGTTTATCCGCATTCTCGTCCAGACTAAAGTGGAGTCATCGCTTCTCAGGAGATATCATGAAACGCATTAACTACTACGCAGCCGCCCCAAATGCCATGCAGGCCATGATGGGCCTGGAGCGGGCGATTGCCGGATCGCTGCTGCCGGCCAGCCTGCGCGAGCTGGTGAAGATCCGCGCTTCGCAAATCAATGGTTGCGCCTATTGCATCGACATGCACAGCAAGGATGCGCTGAAGCGCGGCGAGGATGTGCGCCGCCTGCTGGCGCTGCCGGCCTGGCGCGAAACGCCTTTCTTCGACCAACGCGAACGCGCCGCGCTGCTATGGACCGAAACACTGACAGAGCTGCCGAAAAACGGTGCGCCGGATGCAGTGTACGGCACGGTCGCCGCCCAATTCAGTGAACAGGAACTGTCCGAACTGACCTTCGTCATCGGCGCCATCAACGCCTGGAACCGCTTTGGCGTCGGCTTTGCGATGCAAGTGCCAAGTTAATTCATCGACAACTGTTTTGGCGGAAAAACCACGAAATGGCCACGCCTTCCGGCGCGGCCAGTCGTCGATCTGCTAGTATTCTCAGCGATCTTTCCCAACCGAAACAAAGTGTCAAAATGCGCAGCACACTCACCGCAGCCGAACACGAAACCCTGCTTGAAGACGGCAAACCCATCGTCATCACCACCGACCTGCAGGGCCGCCTGACCTACACCAATTCGACCTTCATCGCGGCCGGCGGCTTCGCCGGCGAGGACCTGGTCGGCCGCCAGCAAAAGACACTCTACCACCCGGACATGCCGGCACAAGTCGAAGAAGACATGCTGCGCACCACGATGTCGGGCGAACCATGGCGCGGCCTGGTCAAATACCGCCGCAAGGACGGCGGCTGCTTCTGGTGCATCGCGAACGTTACGCCGGTGATCGAGAAGAACCGCACTACGGGCTTCATGTCGGTTTGCACCAAGCCCAAGCGCGAGCAGGTGAAGGATGCAGAAATCTTGTACCGCACCGTAAAGGGGGCCAATCCGGACGGCGTGCGCATCGCGCGCGGCGCCGCCGCACCGCGCGGCCGCAAGAAGATCACCAATGCGCTGCGCGATATTTCGCTGTCGCAGCGCATGGCGCTGTGCTTCGGCAGCATGATACTGCTGGCGCTGTCGATGGCGCTGCATGCCGTATTGCCCTATTCCGATTTCGCGCTTCACCTGCAGGCGCTGTTGCTGGCGGCACTGGCGCTGTACGGCTGGTACAACCTGCATCGCGCGATTGTGGCCCCGGTCCAGGCCTGCATCAACGCCACCCGCATCCTCGCCGGCGGCGACCTGACCACGCGCATGGCGGTTGACCGTCACGATGAACTGGGTCAATTGCAGGCCTTTGTGCGCCAGTTAAACCTGAACCTGGCATCGATCCTCGGCGACATCCGCGGCAATTTCGCGCTCACCCGCAGCACGACCACGCAAGTGCGCACCGCCAACGCCGACCTGGCAGCGCGCACCGAAGCGCAGGCTGCCAACCTGGAACAGACCTCGGCCCATATGGGCCAGATCACCGGCACCGTAAGCCAGACTGCCGACAACGTGAATACGGCCAACGGCGTGGCCAAGGAAGCAACCGCGCTGGCCGAACGCACCGGCGTGGCCGTTGCGCAGGTGGTGACGGCGATGGACGAGATCCGCCAGTCTTCGCATAAGATCGCCGACATCATCGGCCTGATCGACGGCATCGCTTTCCAGACCAATATCCTGGCTCTCAATGCCGCAGTGGAAGCGGCGCGTGCCGGTGAGAGCGGCCGCGGTTTCGCGGTCGTTGCGAGCGAAGTGCGCAGCCTGGCGCAGCGCAGCGCTGCTGCCGCCAAGGACATCAAGTCACTGATCGACGCTTCGGCCGACAAGATCGAAGGCGGCGCGAGCGTGGCTACCGCAGCCGGCGATGACATGGATGCGGTGATTGCTGCGATCGGCCGCGTAGCCGCCATCATGGGCGATATCCGCGGCGCAACGCGCGAGCAGAGCGATGGCGTCAACCAGGTGAAGGACGCCATCGTGCAACTGGACGAAGTGACGCGACAGAACAGCCAGATGGTCGATGAAGCTGCCGCCGCCACCGGCGTGCTGGACCTGCAGGCGCAGGCCGTCGCCAAGGCGCTGGAAGTGTTCAAGCTGCCGCCGCAAAACGGCAGCAAGACCGGGCGCGCCTGACGACGCGCGGCGGCGCTTACTCGGGCGCCTCCACCTTATAGCCGCGCGACTGCAAGTCGGCCAGGGGGCCTTTCGGATCAAGCAGGTGGGCCAGCGACAGCACGGCGAAGGTCGAATGATTGGCCTCCAGGGCACGCTCCGCGTTGGCCAGCCAGTTCTTGCGCATGGTTTCCTTGGCCTGTTTCAGCTTTTCGTTCGACTTGAACGCATCGTTGTTCAGAATTGCGTCCGTGCAGGCGGCCTCGCGGTCGGCAAAGTCCAGGGACGTGATCTTCCCCATGTCGCCGACGGCCCATGCATTGGCGCGTACGCGCATTGCGTCGAGGTCCGATTCGAGCCGATCCACTGTCCTGGCGAAGCAAAGCACGTCCGTTCCCGGTGAGTTCTTGAATGCGCGCAGCGCCTCGCCCGGACTTTCGAGCTCGGTGTGGAAGTTGCTGGAAGTGATCTTCACCTTGTACTGTTTTGCCAGCTGATCGAGCTTCGCGTGCACCCCGGTATGCAGGGTCAGGCCATTCTTTTCCAGCCCCTGCCGATACAGCGTGTCGGCGGCAAACATTGGGCGTTCACGCTCAATGCTGTCGTTCTTGCCGATATATTTGGTCTTGAGCGCTTGCCAGCGGTCGTAGGTTTCGGCAGGCAGGACGTCGATCAGTTTGCCGCCGTCCGGATTGTTCTTCATGCCGATCGTAAAAGGCAGCATCTTGATACCGCCCCACCAGCCGACCGAGATGCCGAACGATGGTTTCGGCAGGTACTCCTGCGATCTGGCGATGATGGATTCCACTTCGTTGGAACGCCAGTCCATCTTGATCGGCAGCGGCGAGTAGTCGCCAAAAACGTACATCACGTGCTCCCCTTTGCTGACCTTCCACAAGCCCGGGCCGGGGCGCTGGCCCGTGATTACGACCTTCTCGCCTTCAGGTGCCGGGACTTCTTCCTGCGCCCAGGCGCTTGCCGCCAGCAGGCTGAATACCACGGCGGAAATCACTCGCTTCGTCATCCTCTTATTCTTTCCATTTGGTTAAGAGAATGGCAATACTACCTCATCGACGTGAAGCAATGGTTAAGGTGAGGAACGTGCTTGGCCGACGCGGTCCTGCGGCGCCGTTGTCGGGCAGCCGGCCCCAGTCACCCTGGCATTGCCGGCATGCCCGCGGCCCATGGCTGCGGCCAAGCCGATGCAAAGGGACGCCAGCGCTATATTCCTGTGCGCTTCATCAGTAGCGCTCGTCGAAAGCGAAGATCGGCTTGCGCTTGCTCCACTGGCCCCGGGTGAAGTCGGGGAAGTCCAGCGTCTGGAAGTTCTGCGCGATCGATTGCTCGGACAGCGGCGTGATGGCGCTCCACGTCACCGCGTCGTAGATATCGATCGGCATCGGCGCGCGCGCTTTCAGCGCTTCCACGAAAGCGTGGATCACGAAGTAATCCATGCCGCCGTGGCCGGCACCCGCCGCCTGGCTGGCATACTTGCGCCACAGCGGGTGATCGAACTTGTCCTGGTAAGCCTGGAAGTCCTCCCACTGGTGCGGCTTGCTCCTGCCTTCGATGTGGATGGAGCGGTTCACGTCCATCCACAGGCCGTTGGTACCCTGCACGCGGAAGCCCAGCGAATACGGGCGCGGCAGCGAGGTATCGTGCTGCAGGATGATGGTCTCGCCGTTCTCGCAGGACAGCGTGGTGGATACCACATCGCCCAGGCTGAATTTCACCTTGCCGCTCTGATGCTCGGCGCCGCCCTGCTTGACGATGTAGTCGTGCAAGCCGCGCGCCTTGGTGGCAAAGGTGTTGATGCGGGTGAAGCGGTTGCCGCGGTTGATGTTGGCGTACATCGCGCACGGGCCGATGCCATGGCTTGGATACAGCTCGCCATTGCGCTGCACCGAGTGTTCGGTGCGCCACTTCGCCTCCGACCAGCCCTTGGCGCCGAACTCGATGCCGCCGCCGTATGGCTTGTCCGGGTCGCCGTTGTTGAACTTCACTGCGCGCAAGTCGTGCTGGTAGCCGCCCTGCAGGTGCACCAGTTCGCCGAACAGCCCGGCGCGCACCATCTGCAGCACCGCCATCACGTCGCGCCGGTAACACACGTTCTCCAGCAACATGTAGGGCGTGCCGGTCCGGAGCTGGGTGTCCAGCACGTCCCAATGATCCTTCAGGGTGATGCCTGCCACTACTTCGCAGCCAACGGCAACCCTGGCTTGCATGGCGTCGATCGCCATCTGCGCATGCCATTCCCATGGCGTGGCGATAATCACGCCGTCCAGCTGCTTGGCATCCAGCATGCGGCGGTATGCGTGCGTGTCCCCGCCCTCGCCGAAGGTGCGTGGTTTCGGCTTGCCCGCCTTCTCAAACTGCGCCAGGGCCTTGCCCAGCATGACAGGTTCGATATCGCACAGCGCTGCCACTTCCACATCGTCGCGGCGTACCAGCTCGCGCAGCAGCACCTGGCCGCGCATGCCGGTGCCGATCATGCCGAGCCTGAGCTTTTCGCGGCTGCCGGCCGCAAAGGCTGACGGCAGCAGCAGGCTGCCGGCCAGTGCCGCGCCGGCGGTGAGGAAGTGTCGTCGATTGAATTGCTTGTCCATCTAGTCTTTGCCTCTTTGGTTGGGTCGCAGGTTACCAGAATTTGTAGCTGGCCGAGAGCGAGAAAATGCGGCCGAACAGGTTCTGCTGGTGGTTGTAGCCTTCCCAACCGTTCGGGTCGTAGTACGGCTTCTTGTTGGTCACGTTCTTGATGTTCAGGCCCAGGTCCAGGTTTTTGACCGGCTTCCAGTTGAAGCCCAGGTTGACGGTGTAGTGCGAAGGCTGGCCGCCGCACAGCTTGTCCGGCAGCGCCACGCCGCCGGCGGTGCAGTTTTCCGGATAGTTGTCGGTGTCGTACTCGCCGTATGCCCACTTGGCCTTGCCGGTGTAGTTCACGAACAGGCTGGTGACCAGGTTCTGGTAGGTCCAGTCGGCGTTGAAGGTGGCACGCAGGCGCGGCGAATCGTAGTAGCCGACGTAGTTGCCGGAGAAGCCGCCGCCATCCTCATAGTTGTAGGTTTCGCGCTTGCGGATCGTGAAGGCCGCACCGGTACCCAGCTTGCCGTATTCGCCCAGCGAGAAGCGGGCGCGCGCATCGATGTCGAAACCGTCCAGCAGGGTGCGACCGCGGTTCGAATAGGAGTTGATCAGCCCACCCAGGTTGCCCACCGAGTACTTCGGCAGCGGGCCGGTGCAGACGGCGGCATTGGCGGGATTGGCGCACATGGTGGCCACAGCCGCCATATTCGCGTGGTCGGCATCGCTCAGGTCATTGCGGATTGCCTTGTCGGTCCCGGCCAGACTTGCGCCGTATCTGTCCACCAGGTCGGTGAACAGCTGGTTGAAGTCCTGGCGCACGATTTCGTTGCGGCGATAGACAAACCAGTAGTCGAGCGAGATGCTGACGTCCTTGGCCGGCTGCAGCACCAGGCCCAAGGTCGAGATCTTGGCTTTTTCCGGCGTCAGGTTCGGATTGGGTGGCGTCAGGCCGCCCACGGTGGTCGAGCAGTTGGAGTTCAACAAGGTCTTGCCCAGGTCGCGGTCGGTCGCAGTGACGGACATCTGCAGCAGCTTGGCAATGGCATTGGTTTCGTCGCAGCGTACGGTATCGCGGATGCCGCCCACCTGTGCGAAGACGCCGCCGCTGCCCGATTCGGCCAGGTTAGGTGCGCGGAAGCCTTCCGAGTAAGTACCGCGCAGCATGACCTCGGGACGGGCGCGCCATTGCACGCCGACTTTAGGCGCCAGGTTGGCGGAGAAGTGCGGATATTTGTCCAGGCGCGCCGCGGCGTTGACTTCCAGGGTGTCGGTCACCGGTACCACCACTTCGCCGAACAGCGCGCTGACCGTGCGCTTGCCGTCGAACCAGGAGCCGCCCTGTTGCGTGATCAGGCCATTCGCGGCATCGGCGTTGCCGGGAGTATCGAAGCTTTCGCGCATCAGGTTGGTGCCGAAGGCTGCCCGCACTTCACGCTCGCCCAGCTTGAACAGCGTGCCTTCCACCTTGGCGTCGAAGGTAATCAGCTTGGTCCAGGACTGGATGTCGAAGGTCGGGTAGGCTTCGCGGATCAGGGCCGCATTGGCTTCGCTGATTTCGCCGAACTTGTAGGCAGGGTTGTCGGCAATGTAGACACGGCCGGTGACCGGGTCCTTGGTGGTGGGCCCGAAGGCCTTCTCGAAGCCTTTGGTGTTGATGTTGATGGTCTGGTATAGCGTGGAGTGGCTGCCCGCCACGCCCAGCGCGGTCTCGAAGTCCCAGCTACCGGTGAGGTGGCCTTTCAGGCCCGTCAGCACACGGTAGTTGTCGTCCAGGTTTTTCTGGCCGAAGTGGCCGACCGCGTCCTGCAGGATGTAGTTCAGGCCCGCCGCGCCGCCCATCTTGGCTGCCATGTCGGAATCAAGCTTGCCCTTCAGGTACACATTGTTTGGGCCGAGATAAGGCTGCACGAACGTATTTAGCCTGGTACCGGTGTTGCGCGAGAACCAGTTGTTGGTGGTGCCGCTGTTGAAGGCGCGCGGGCCGTTTTCGCCGCGCAGCTTGACGTGGGTGAAGGCGGCTTCCGCGAATGCTTCCAGGTCGTCGCCGATCTTTTTTCGGCCGGACAGGAAGCCGGTCGCGCGGTCGGAGGTCGGTCCCGTGTCCAACGAGTACGGCAGGTTGTTCCACACGCAGCGAGTGCCGGATGCCTCGGTGATCGTGGTGGTGCAGCCGGTCACCGCGCGCTGGGTGCGAGCGTTGTTCTTGGCCGGATCGAACACGAAGAAGGTGCCAGGATTCGTCTGGCCAGGCTCGCTGCCAACGCCGATGCGGAAGTTGGAGATGAAGTTAGGATTGTTGACGTAGAAATAGTCCGGGCGCTTGTCATAAGTGTCGGCCAGCGCAATGCGGTCGCGCTGGTACATGTTCAGGGAAGCCATCACGTTGTAACCGTCGTTGCCAAAGTCGCCCTTGCCGTACACCAGGCTGGCCTGGTGCTCGCCATAAGCCGACACTTTCTGCGAATGGTCAGTGCTGACCTTCGCCTCCAGGCCCTGGTAGTTCTTCTTGGTGATCACGTTGATCACGCCGGCCACCGCGTCTGATCCGTACACTGCGGAGGCGCCGTCGGTCAGGATTTCCATGCGCTCGATCGCCGCCGCCGGAATCGAGTCGATGTTGACGAACATGGTCTGGAAGCCGGCCGGTGCACCGTAGAAGGACAGGCGCCGGCCGTTCAGCAGCACCAGCGTGCCTTGCGCGCCAAGGCCGCGCAGGTTGGCTTGCGAAGCCCCGTCGGAGCCGGTGAACATGGACCGGAAGTCTTGCTGCGCGGGTCGCGCGGCCGGCAGGTTGTCCAGCACTTGCATCAGGGTTCGCGCGCCCATGTTTTCGATCTGCCTGGCATCGATCACTTGCACCGGCGAGGCGGTTTCGGCGTTGATGCGCTTCAGGCTGGAGCCGGTCACTTCGACGCGGTGGACCTTTTCGCCTTTGTCGTCCTTCTTGTCTTCCGCCGCATCGGCTGCCAGGGCGCCGCCGGCGAATCCAATAGCTGCCAGTGCAGCGATCAATTTCTTCAGTTCCACTTGCATCTCCTTTTTTTAGTTTGCAAAACGCCCTCCCCGGTCCGAAGAGGGGTTCGTTCTTAGTGACGAAAATATGCGGTCAGCGCGTTCGGACGGTGGCACCCTCTGTGCCTAGCAGTACGGCATTGGCCCAGTTGCCGCAAACCTGGGCGGCTTGGGCGCCGCGCGCACCCAGCGTGCGCAGGCTGAGTTGCCTCAACCCGCGTACATCGATTTCCGGCTTGACGACAGCTGGCGCGCTCACCAGGCCGCTGTCGTACAGCAGGCGGTCGCCGCTCCAGACCTGGAACTGCAGGCCGCCCGCGCTGCGGCAGCTATCGTCCACGCCAAGGTCGGCGCGCAGCAGGTTCCAGCTGCCCTCGAGTTGCAGGTCGATGCGGCTGGCGGGGCCGACGCCCAGGCCTTTGCGGAACCACAGGCCGTTCATGCGCATTTCCTTGCTCTTGCCGGCCGGGCGATCGCGCACGACGCCTTTCGGCAATGACAGGTCCGACAGGAAGCTTTGCTGTTCGGCGCCTTCTTTCGTACGATGTTCGAGGATGCGGAAGGCGGACAGCGCGATCGGCCCTACTTCCGCCGGCTGCATGGCGTTGATCGCTTTGGCGGGCGCCTGCGCTGCGGCCGTGACCATCGGATCGGTGGAAGCAGCACCTTCGCCTTCCGGGTTTTGCGTGCTGAGCACGCGGAAGCGCAGCAAGCGGCCGGCAGTGGCCGGGAAGCTGATGGTTTGCGTTTCCTTCTGCAGCTTCAGGCGGCCGGTGAAGTATGGCTTGCCCCATTCGCCATTGGTATCGGCGATGTAGATTTCGTAATCGCGCACCTGGCCATGCTTCCAATGCTCGTCGCTGCGAGGGGCGATCTCGATGCCGTCGACCAGGCGGCGCTCGGTGAAGCCGATGGTCCATTCGTGGGCGCCGGTGCGGATCGACTGGTTGCGGGTAGTGCGGAACCAGGTGGCGGTTTTGTCGTCGAAGGCGTTCTCCAGCGGGTGGCCGGGTTCTTCGGCGGGACGGTTCACCACCAAGAGCGCGTCCGGCGCCAGCGCGCGGCCAAACTCCGGTGCTTGCGGGAAGCTGTCGTCTTGCGCGGCCAGGGTTTGCGCGCCCTGTACGGTGATTTGCAGCGGCTGGCGGATGTCCTGACTTGCCGTCTTCACGTGCAGCGTTCCGGTGCGCTCTTGCGGATCGTAGTACCAGCCTTCGGCCGCTGCGTCATAGGCCGAGCGCTCCATGTGTGCCGGCAATGCGCGGCTTGCGGGAGCGGACGCGGTGACGGCCGATGGACGCTGGCGGGTCAGCATGCGCAGGACGTAGCCGCGGCGGGCCTCCTGGCCCGCGTAGCTGCCTTCGACCGGCGCGATGTCGACGTCGACGCGCGCGCCGCCTGCAGCCGCGCCTGCGCCCGACTCGCGCATGCGCAGCACCTGCCGGCTGAACGCCCCCTGCTGGTACTGGCGCGTATTGCCGTCATCTTCATACAGCGTGAACGAGGACTCGCCGTGCGGATACATGTCCAGCGTCAGCACATCCTTTGGCTTTTCGCCGTCGTACAGGACTTCCGGGTACATCGGCAGGATGGCGCCGGCGCGCACGAAGACAGGCAGCTTATCGAGCGTGACCTGCAGGTCGAGGTCACGGCCCGCAGCGCCGGCCGTCGCCTGGCGTCCGTCCCAGTAGTCAAACCAGGTTCCCTGTGGCAGGTGGATCGCCTTGCGCCAGCCTTGCGACACCGCCTGGCTGCGATACACTGGCGCCACCAGCATGTCGCGGCCGAGCAGGAACTGGTACTTGTGCGCCTCGGTGAAGGCGGCGGGATCGGATGGATAGTCCCACATCAGGCCGCGCACCAGCGGCGCGCCGGTCTGTTCCGCCTCGCGCGCCAGCGTGTACATATAGGGTGTCAGGCGCAGCTTGAGTTTGAGGTAGCGGCGGTTGATGCTGCGGTAAGGCTCATCGAACCACCACGGATGCTTGCGCGCATTGGCCGACCAGCCCGACATTCCCATCAGGACCGGCGTGAACGCCTTCCACTGCAAGTCGCGGGTGTATGTCTCCGCGCTGCCGCCGAAGATCGCATCCACGTCGCCGGTCGCATACGCCTGGCCGGACAGGCCGGAACCCACCAGCGTCGGAACGTGCCAGCGGATGTAGTCCCAGCTTGCGCTCTGGTCGCCAGTCCACGCCACGGCATAGCGCTGCGTGCCGGCCCAGCCCATCACGGTCCAGATGAAAGGGCGGCTGTCGGAGTTGTCCAGGATGCCGTCGTAGGCGGACTTGTTGGCGTCCAGCGAGAACTGGTAGCCCTTGCCGGTCCAGGCCACGTCCAGCTTTTGCGCGCGGCTGCCGGCGGCGCCGACTTCCCACTTGATCTTGTCGACGCCGTTCTCGGTCCACAGGCCGGTACGGAAGCCGTATTTCGCCAAGCCCCGCACGGTCTCCGGCAGGTCCGTATAGCCGCAACCGTAGCCGTCGTTCGGCAGGATCCAGCCACCGGGCATATCGTTCTCGCGGTATTTGCGCGCCACCGATTCCACAACGTCCGGCGTCCTGCCGGTCGGGCCATCGCTCCAGCCTTTCGGCACGGTGCCCGGTTTCTTCACGTTGTCGCCGTCGTTGTAGCAATCGGCATCGCCGTATTCCAGCGCCCAACGCGGCAGCATGCGCGCGCGGCCGGTCCATTCGGTATAACGCGCCAGCACGTCGCGCACGTCCTTGCCGACGAAGTAGTAGGCGTCAAAGCGGGGCTCGGCGTGCTGCAGGGCCACCACATCATGCTGGCGCAAATCGTAGCTGCCGTCGGACCAGGTGTTGCGCAGCACGCCCCAGCCGCGGGAGCTCATAAGAAATGGCGCCGGGCTTGGGCGGTCGCCCTCTTCCCAGCCGCCGGAATAGGATATGTCGAGCTGGCGGCCCTTGAATTCAAAGCGGCCGTTCTGCTGGCCGCCGCCAAAGAAGCGCTCGGCCCGGTCGCTGGACAGAGTTTGCACGCTGGCTTTGTCACCCAGCTCCAGCGGCTGCACTTCGCGCCACAGCGGCTGCGTTTCTCCAGTGCGGAACAGGCTGAAACGCACCGGGTTGCGCTCGATGCGCAGCGTCAGTTTGGCGGTGCGCAGTGAAACATGGCCGGGCTGTTCGCTTAGGCTATGCTCGACATGCACGGCCGGCTTGCCGACCACGATCGCGGCCGCCTTGTCGCCGGCATCGGCCAGCCTGCCTTGCGGTCCAGCCCAGATGCGCAGCACGTCCTCCTGCAACAGGCTGACACGCACGATGGCGCCGGTTTCGGTTAGCAGGTCCCAGGACGGCCCCCCTGCACCGGTAGCCGGGGCGGCGGTGAGGCTGCGCAGCTTTCCAAGCGGTGCGGCCAGGGCGGCGCCGCTGGCCAGGGTAATAGCGGCAGCTGCGATTGCAGTGCGGGTGAGTCTCTTCATAAGCCTGCCTAACATGCAAGGTTTTTTCGTTTTGATGGACGTACTTTAGGAATAAAAGCAAAAAAGGTCAACAAAAAGAAAGAAAACAGCACATTTACTCGAAACTAGCGCTGTTTTTTCTTTCGCTTTAGCACTTTTCTCGCGCAAAGCCTTTCACTTAGTAGCGAACGCGCAACGCAACATGCTGAAACGGCCGGCCGCGACCGGCGTTTCGACCGCGGCACCCGGCGCGGTAGCTTTCGTTTTTCTTTCGTATTTGACTTTTCGAAATAGTTTATTTATGCTTTCAGCGAACTTACAACTTTTCTTTTTTCGATGACTACCCTCCTCCAGCGTGATCCGCAAGCCTGGCGCGACATCCGCGGCCTTGACACCGCCGAAGAGATTGCGCAGCAGCCGGCCCTGTGGCGCGAACTGGGCGCCAGCCTGCCAGGCCGCGCCGCCGACCTTGCCGCCTTTCTCGGCGGCTGCCTGCACAATCCACAGCAGCGCGTCATCCTGACCGGCGCCGGCAGCTCCTGCTATGTGGGCGAGATCATTGCCGATGAACTGAACGCCGCCTGGCCGGCACAGGTGCGCGCCGTAGCGACCACCAGCTTGCTGACCCACCCGGAGCTGTACCTCGAAGCGCAGGCGCCGACCCTGCTGGTATCCTTCGCCCGCAGCGGCAGCAGCCCGGAAAGCCTGGCTGCGGTGGAGCTGGTACGCGAGGTGGTAGCCGAGGCGCGCTTCCTGAACATCACCTGCAACGCGCAAGGCCAGTTGGCGCGCACGGGCGATACGGACGCACGCACGTTCAACCTGCTGATGCCTGCCGCCAGCTGCGACCGCGGCTTTGCCATGACCAGCAGCTTCACCTGCATGCTGCTGGCTGCCTTGTGCGTACTGGGCAAAGGCGGATGGCAGGAGCGCCTGGCAGCCCTGGCGCAAGCCGGCGACGCCGCTTTGCACGGCTGGGCTGCAACGGTCGCCGCGCTGGCGGCGCAGCCGGTGGAACGCGTGGTCTACCTGGGCAGCGGCCCGCTGGAAGCACTGGCCAGGGAAGCTGCACTGAAGATCCTGGAACTGACCGGCGGCCGCGTACTGGCCATGTCGGACACCGCGCTCGGTTTCCGCCACGGCCCGAAATCGGCGCTGAACAAGCAGTCGCTGGTCGTGCTGTTCCGCAGCAGCAAGGCACTGGCGCGCCGCTATGAAGAGGACCTGCTGCAGGAGCTGCGCCGCGATGGCGTGGCCGGCGCGCTGGTTACCGTCGGCACGGATGGCGACATTTCGGTCGCCGCACCCGCCCTGCCGGCGCAGTTGCCCGATGCCTGGCTGGCGCCGCTGTGGCTGCTGATGGCACAGCAATACGCCCTGCACCAGTCGGCCGCGCTGGGCCTGGCACCCGATAATCCCTTCGCCGACGGCACCGTCAACCGCGTCGTACAGGGCGTCACCATCTACCGCCATGACCAGTTCTGAGCAAACCGGCTATCACGGCATCGACATCGGCGGCACCAAGATCGAACTGGTGTCGTGGCTCGATGCCGGCGGCCAGTTGCAGGAAGTGTTCCGCGAACGCGTCGCCACACCCGGCACCGATTTCAATGCGTTCGTCACAGCCCTCGCCGCCCTGGTCGCGCGCGGCGATGCGGCAATTGGCCCGCAAGCCACGCCCGCCGCGGTCGGCGTCGGCTTGCCCGGTGTGATCGACAGCGCCACCGGCCGCCAGCTCAGCTCCAATGTGCCGGCACTGAACGGCCGCCTGGTGGCAGCCGCGCTGCAGGAGGCGCTGGCGCGGCCCGTCATCATCGGCAACGACTGCCAGTGTTTCGCCCTGTCGGAAGCACAGGGCGGTGCGGCAGCCGGCCTGCCCAGCATGTTTGGCGCCATCCTCGGCACCGGCGCAGGCGGCGGCTACTGCGTCGAAGGACGCCTGCAGCGCGGCTTCAACGCCATTGCCGGCGAATGGGGCCACTGGACCGTGCCCGCGCCGCTGCTGACCCTCTACGAACTGCCCGTGCTGGATTGCCCTTGCGGCAAGAAAGGCTGCCTGGAGCGCTATGTTTCCGGGCCCGGCCTGTCGAAGCTGCACGCCCACATCGGCGGTGACGGCGCGCAGCCGCTGGCCATCGTGGCGCGCGCCAATAACGGCGATGCACTGGCGGCGCAGGCGCTGGCGACCCACCTCGACCTGCTGGGCCACGCGCTGGCCGGCCTGGTGCTGGCCTACGACCCGCATGCCATCGTGCTGGGCGGCGGCCTGTCCAAGCTGTCGCACCTGTACCAGCAATTGCCGGCGGCCATGCGCCGCCACCTGTTCCGCGGCGTGCAACCGCCCCCGGTGCTGCCGCCGCGCTTCGGCGACGCCGGCGGGGCCCGCGGCGCCGCCCTGCTGGCGCGCCAACAAACCAGGTAAGAAGACCATGAACCAGCCTGCCCCACCTTCCCTAGTCCTGCAAACCGTCGAGGCGCATCGCGCCGGCCAGGCGGTCGGCCTGTACAGCGTTTGCTGCAGCCATCCGACCGTGCTGCGCGCCGCCATGCAGGTGGCCGCCCGGTACGGCACGCCCCTGCTGGTGGAAGCCACCTCCAACCAGGTGGACCAGTTTGGCGGTTACACCGGCATGAAGCCGGCCGAATTCCGCGACTACGTGCACCGCCTGGCGCAGGAACAGGGCTTCCCGGCCGAACGCCTGGTGCTCGGCGGCGACCACCTGGGTCCCAACGCCTGGCAAGCGCTGGACGCCGCCAGCGCGATGGCGCACGCCGACGTGCTGATCGACGCTTATGTGTCGGCCGGCTTCCACAAGATCCACCTCGATTGCAGCATGCGCTGCGCCGACGACGCGGCGCTACTGAGCGACGAAACGGTGGCGGCACGCGCAGTGCGCCTGGCCGCCGTCGCCGAACAGGCTGCGGCCCGCGCCGGCCTGCCGCCGCCGGTATACGTGATCGGCACCGAGGTGCCGGTGCCGGGCGGCGAAGCTTCGCTGGAGCAGGCGCTTGCCGTCACCGCGCCGCAGGCGGCCGAACGCACGCTGGCGGTGCACCGCCGCGCCTTCGCCGAAGCGGGGCTGGACGCTGCATGGCAGCGCGTCGTGGCCATGGTGGTGCAGCCGGGCGTCGATTTCGACCAGTCCAATGTTCAGCACTACAACGCGGAAGCAGCGGCGCAATTGTCCGCCTTTGTCGCCCGCCAGCCTGGCCTGGTGTTCGAAGCCCACTCCACCGACTACCAGCGCGAATCGGGGCTGCACGCCATGGTGCGCGACCATTACGCCATCCTCAAGGTGGGACCCGCCGCCACCTTCGCCCTGCGCGAAGGTTTCCTGGCACTGTGCCTGATCGAAGAAGCCCTGCTCGGCAAGGAAAAGGCGTCGCGCCTGATGGAGGTGCTGGATGAAGTCATGCTGGCCAAGCCGCGCCACTGGCAACAGCATTACCCGGGCAGCGCCGCGCAGCAGCGCCTGATGCGCCGCTATGGCCTGTCCGACCGCTGCCGCTACTACTGGGGCGAGCCGGCAGTGGCGGCCGCCGTCAGCCAGCTGTTCGCCAACCTGGCCGGCCGGCGCATCCCGCTGCCCTTGCTGAGCCAATACCTGCCGGAGCAGTTCCTCGCCGTGCTGCAGGGCGAGCTGGCCGCCGCGCCGCAAGCCCTGCTCGAACACAAGATCGGCCGCGTGCTGGCGCAGTACGCGCGGGCATGCAGCGCCAATGCCGCCGCCGAGCACGCGGCAGCCGCCTTCTGTTAAGCTCGACGTTTTTACACCCAGCGACAGAAGACATGCGAAATACCAGCCAACGCCGCGAGACCATCCTGCAGGCGATCGTACAAAATGGTTCGGTCCAGGTAGCCGACCTGGTGGACAAGCTTGGCGTCTCCGCCGTCACCATCCGCAGCGACCTCAGTGTGCTGGAATCCCAGGGCCTGGTGCAGCGCAGCCACGGCGGCGCCCTCCTGGCGCGCACCCCGCCGACCGAGCACACGATTCGGCAGAAGGATTCCCTGAACCAGGCGCAGAAAGAGCAGATCGGCCTGCTGGCCGCGCGCATGGTGCAGCCGGGCGACAACGTCATCATCGACTCCGGCACCACCACCATCTCGCTGGCGCGCCACCTGCGCGGCGCCAACGACGTGACGGTGCTGACCAATGGCCTGAACATCGCATGGGAGCTGGCCGATGCCCCGGGCGTGGACCTGATCCTGACCGGCGGGCGCCTGCGCAAGCAATCCCTGTCGCTGCAAGGCGCACAGGCCGAAGCCTGCCTGTCGGCCTACAACTTCGACAAGCTGTTCCTCGGCGTCGACGGTTTCGACCTGCAGTTCGGCATCACCACCCACCACGAGGCCGAATCAAACCTGAACCACAAGATGGTGGAACGCGCGAAAAAAGTCATCGTGCTGACCGACGCTTCCAAGTTCGGCCGCGTGTCGCTGCACCGCATCGTGCAGCTCGACCGCGTGCACACGGTGGTCACCGACGCCAGCATCAGCACGGAATACCGCGAAGGGCTGGAAAAGCGCGGCATCGAAGTGATCGTCGCGGAGTAAGGCAATGCTGCAAGGTCGCATCCTCACCCCCGACGGCTGGATCAACGGCAGCATTGCCTTCGGCCAGCGCATCGCCAGCATCACCGAAGGCGCGGCCGCGGCAGGCGAGGGCCTGACCATCATCCCCGGCTTCATCGACCTGCACGTACATGGCGCTTCCGGCGTCGACATCATGGAAGGCGGCGACGCCGGCGCCGTGGTGGCGCGCAGCCATGCGCGCCACGGCACCACCGCGCTGCTCGGCACCACGCTCACCGCCAAGGAGGATTCGATCCGCCACGCCCTGCAAGGCCTGGCCGGCGTCATCGCGCAGCGCCCGCAGCACGGCGCGCGCATGCTGGGTGTGCACCTGGAAGGCCCGTTCCTGAACCGCCGCCGCCTGGGCGCCCAGCCGCCCGACGTGGTGACCGGCAGCCGCGCCCTGGTGGAGAGCTACCACGCCATCGCACCGATCCGCGTGCTGACCTTGGCGCCTGAAGTGACGGGCCACCTGGAACTGATCCCGCTCCTGAAACAGATGGGCATCCGCGTCCAGATCGGCCACAGCGCCGGCAGCTACGACGACGGCGTGGCTGCCATGCGCGCCGGCGCCGCCGGTTTCACCCACCTGTTCAACGGCATGACCGGCATGAGCCACAAGGAGCCGGGCATGGTGGACGTGGCCATGGCGCACGCCGAATATGCCGAAATCATTCCAGACCTGCTGCACGTGCACCCGGGCGCCATGCGCGCCGCGCTGCGCGCCATCCCGCGCCTGTACGGCGTCACCGACGCCACCTCCGCCACCGGCATGCCGGACGGCGAGTATGCGCTCGGCACCCAGCGCGTTTTCAAATGCATGGGCTGCGTGCGCCTTGCCACCGGTTCCCTGGCCGGCTCGGTGCTGACCATGGACCAGGCGCTACGCAACTTCGTCAGCCTGGGCATGGAAGTGGCGGAAGCTGCGCAGCGCCTGTCGCTGTTCCCTGCCGATTACCTGGGCGAGTCGCAGCGCGGCCGCCTGGCGCCGGGGGCCTGGGCCGACATTGTCGTGCTGGACCAGTCGTTACACCCCGTGGCCGTCTTCGTTGAAGGCGAGGCCATTCCACTCTCATAACAATACCAGGAGACCCGATGCAGGCCTTATCCATGCGCTATTTACTCTTTATCGCCGGGATGGGCGGCCTGCTTTACGGGATCGACGTCGGCATCATTGCCGGCGCCCTGCCTTACCTTGAATCCACCGCCTCGGTCGCGTGGAAGCTGAGCGCGCAGCAACTGAGCTTCATCGTTGCTGCCGTGCTGCTTGGCTCCGTGCTCTCTTCCCTGTTTGCCGGCGCCATTGCCGACGCCATCGGCCGCCGCTGGGCAATGGTGCTGGCCGGCGCCCTGTTCACCATCAGCATTCCCCTGATCGCGCTGTCGGACGGCTATACCGCGCTGCTGCTGGGGCGCCTGCTGCAAGGCATCAGCGGCGGCTTGATCGGCGTGGTGGTGCCCTTGTACCTGGCCGAATGCCTGCGCGCCGAGCAGCGCGGCCGTGGCGCCGCCCTGTTCCAACTCCTGCTCACCGTCGGCCTGGTGGCGGCGGCCGTGATCGGCCTGGTGCAGGCGCAGCATGTGGAAAGCGCAACGCAAGCCGCTCAGGCCTTACCCGAAGCGGCGCGCGCCGCCGCCGTCTTCGCCGCCAAGGACCACGCCTGGCGCAGCATCTTCTGGATGTGCCTGACCCCGGGCCTGGTGTTCACGTTCGGCAGCGTGCTGCTGGCGGAATCGCCGCGCTGGCTGGTGCAGCGCGGCCGCATCGAACAAGCCCGCAGCACCCTGCTGCGCACCCGCGCCGCCACCGAAGCCGAGTTCGAGCTGCGCGACATGCAAGCTGCAGCCGGCGTGGCCGTGCGCGACGCGGCGGCCGGCACGCCCAGCGAAGGCGACATCGCCGCAGCGCGCGGCGTCGTTGCCGGCCGCGGCGGCGTGACCGCAGCGCGCAGCGCAAGCGGCCGTGCCGGCGCTCTGGCCGCCGACGACCGCTTGCTGAGCCGCCGCTACGTGCTGCCCTTCCTGCTGGCCTGCCTGGTGCTGGCCTGTACCCAGGCCACCGGCATCAACTCCGTGCTGGCCTATGTGGTCAACATCCTGAACCAGGCCGGCCTGCCCGGCGCCACCGCCAACATGGCCGACGTCGGGCTCAAGCTGCTGAACGCCCTCATGACCGTGGTGGCCGTGCTGCTGGTGGACCGCAAGGGCCGCAAATTCCTGCTGATGCTGGGCAGCGGCGGCATCGTGCTGGCCCTGCTGGCCGCCGGCCTGCTGTTCCGCAGCGCCGAAAGCGGGCAGCGCGACGTGAGCGCGATCGTGGCCGCGCAGGCCAAAGGCGATACCCTGTCGCTGCGGCTCGACGCAAGCACCCTGAAGGCGCTGGGCGCGCAAGGCGGTGCCGATGCCACGCCGCAGTTGCTGACCGTGGCCTATTCCTATGGCCCGTTCACCAACGTCCAGACCCGCCGCAGCGACGACCCGGCGCTGGCGCCGATGGTGCTGGCGCGCGACGATACCGTGCAGGCTGACAGCGTCATCGGCGCCTTCTTCCGCCGCCTGCACCTGAACCCGTTCGCCGATCCGGCGCAAGGCCGCAGCGCCCCGCTCAAAATCGAGCAGGCGCACATCGGCGCCCTGCCTTCGGTGGCGCACGGCTGGCAGGTGACGCTGGCGATCTGCCTGTTCGTGGCCAGCTTCGCCGTCGGCCCCGGCGTCTGCGTGTGGCTCGCGCTGTCCGAGCTGATGCCAACGCGCATCCGCTCCAACGGCATGAGCATCGCACTGCTGGTCAACCAGTTCGTCTCCACCACGATTGCCGCAGTCTTCCTGCCGACCGTCGGCCGCCATGGCTACGCCGCGATGTTCTTCTTCTGGGCCGGCTGCACGGTGGTGTACTTCCTGGCCGCCGCATTGCTGCTGCCCGAAACCAAGGGCAAGACGCTGGAGGAAATCGAAGCGCACTTCGCGCGCTGAAAGGTGTTGCCCGCTTGCGGCAATTGCCTCACCATGGCACTGCACTTCGGACAACGAGGAATCATCTAGATGAATATTTCCGCCCTGCTGCTAGCAACCGCAATTGCCGCCTCGCCCAGCGACGGCATGTTCGAACCGGGCCTGGTGTCCGACAACGGCGTGTTCGGCTTCACGCTGTCACCCGATGGCCAGCATGCGCTGTGGGTGCAATCGGGCGGCGCCCGAACCAGGCTGCTGATCGTGGAATCGCACAAGGTGGACGGCAAGTGGCAAAAGCCTGCGCCGGTGCCGTTCTCCGCCACCGACGGCTCGCGCGACATCGACCCGGCCTTCGCGCCGGACGGCAAGTCGATCATCTTCCAGTCCAACCGCCCGGTGCCCGACAAGCCCGCCCGCAAAGGCTTCGACATCTACTCGGTGGCGCTGCAGGATGGCCGCTGGGGGCCGCTGCTGCACCTGGGCCACGCCATCAACAGCGATGAATCGGAATCGTCCGGCTCGATTGCCGCCGACGGCACCATCTACTTCATGAAGAACGGCGCCGAAGGCAAGTCCGACCTGTGGCGCTCGCGCCGCGTCGACGGCAAGTACGCCGCGCCGGAACGCTTGGCGGAACCGGTCAATACCGGACCCTGGCGCGAATCGAACCCTTACGTTGCCGCCGACCAGAGCTACCTGCTGTACTTTTCCGACGTGCCAGGCGGCGCCGGCGACGTCGACCTGTACATCAGCTTCAACGGCAAGCATGGCTGGAGCGCGCCAAAGAATATCGGCGCCCCGTTCAACACCGCGCAAGCCGAATTCACGCCGTGGGTGCACGGCAAGCGCCTCTACCTGGCGCGCCAGGCCAAGGAAGGCGAACGCTTCATCGAAAACATCTATTCCTACCCGTTTGAAGCGGAAGGTTACCGCTGAGCGCACCAGGAAAATAAAATTTGTGCATCGCACAAAAACCGTGTTATACTGCGTTCCGCGGTGAGGTACTCGAGAACTTCACCCTGTAGCACCAAACATTGGTCACAGGCCGGCACCTTGCAGATAGCATTGGCTGACCGCTTCGCACCGTGCAGATAGCACGGGCTGTAGCAGCGATTGAAACATTGGCATTACATTGAAACGAAGCCCGCAACAACGCGGGCTTTTTTTTCGTCCCCTCGCCCTCCCAATCGCAAAGGAACACAGCATGGCAAAAGAAGAACTCATTGAAATGAACGGCGTGGTCACCGAGATCCTGCCGGAGCAACGCTTCCGCGTCGACCTGGACAATGGCCACAAGCTGATTGCCTACACGGGCGGGCGCATGAAGAAAAACTTCATCCGCATCATCGCCGGCGACAAGGTCACCCTGGAACTGTCGCCGTATGACCTGAATAAAGGCCGCATCGTCTTCCGTCACATCGAGAAACGCGGCAGCGCCGCCCCGCAAGCGCCACGTCGCCGCTAAATTGAAAGTCGGGGTCAGCTCCTGACCCTTCCCCTCATATTTTTGTTGTAAACGTTGAAGGAAGCTGTTAACTTTCAATCCCAAAAACGGCGCATGCATGGCTGTGTCACCCCTTTCATTCGTAGCGTCCAAACTGCGAGGGAAAGGAATAAGCCATGCATGCACATGCAATCATACAGGGGTTATTGGATCAGGAATGTCCGAACATGCATGCCAAGCGGCGGACATGCTTGGCCAAGGTGGCGACAGCGGCGTTGCATGGTGGCCTAAGTCTGGTGCGCATGGGGAAGAAGCTGGCTTCGGCGACGCAGTTGCGCCATCGCATCAAATGCTGTGATCGGCTGTTGAGTAACCCCCATCTGGCGCAGGAAAAGCATGCCGTGTACCGTGCGCTGGCTCGCCGTGTGATCCGCCAGCCTGGTGTGCAGATTGCTGTGGACTGGTCGGCGGTACGAGACGATAGCAGCATTCAGTTGCTACGGGCAGCAGCCATCGTCAAAGGGCGTGCGTTCACCCTCTATGAGGAAACCCACCCCTGCGCCAAGCTTGGCTCACCGATTGTGCATCAACACTTTCTACAATCGTTGCGCAGCATACTTCCACCGGGCAGCCGGGCCATCATCATCACCGATGCCGGCTTTCGCGCCAGTTGGTTCAAGCTGTTAAACCAGCTCGGATTTGCCTGGGTGGGGAGGATCCGCAATCGCGACATGGTGCGCTGGCACGACAGTCCTGGCTGGGTTGGCTGCAAGACGCTCTATGCACAGGCCAGCGCCCATGCGCGCGACCTGGGCCAATACTTTTACACACGCGCTAATCCTGTCCTGTGCCGGCTTGTGCTGCTGAAACGCCACCCAAAGGGGCGGCGCCGATTGACCAAGATAGGCAAGCCGGCACGCAGCTGCCACAGCAAGAAGAATAGTCGGGGACAACGCGAGCCATGGTTGCTCGCCGTTTCACCCAAGCTCGCCTCACTCAATGCCGAGCAAATCGCCAACATTTACGCTGGCCGCATGCAGATCGAACAAACCTTCCGCGACCTCAAGAACGCGCAGTGGGGAATGGGATTACGCCTTAGTCAGACCCACACATTGCGGCGCTTGGCTATTTTGCTCTTGCTGGGGACATTGCTCACCTACGCACTCTGGCTTATCGGACTCGCCGCTCGCAAAACAGGTTTCAGTGTCGCTTACGGCAGTCGCGCGAAGGCTGCCAGCACTCTGTCAATCCTGTCATTGGCGATGCATTGGATTAATGAGGCCCAACCGCCTTCGATCCATCTGACAGATATCAAACACGCACTTATCGAACTGATATCGATGGTGCGTGTCTGCAAAATATGAGGGGAAGGGTCAGGGTCAGCTCCGGCAATCGGACACGGGCTCAGCCGCTAGCGGCTGAGCCCGTGTCCGATGGCCGGAGCTGACCCCGACTTTCACGTGGCGCGCAGGGTGGCCAGGTGGCGGGCGGCGCCGGGCTGGCCGCTGCGCTCGGCCTGCGTCAGCCAGTACCGGGCTTGCTCGGCGTCGGCTGGCGTACCCTGGCCGGACAGGAACATCAGGCCGGCATTGAGCTGGGCGCGGGCGTGGCCCTGGCGCGCGGCGGCCAGGTACCAGGCCAACGCTTGCTGGAAGTCGCGCGGCAGGCCCTGGCCGTTGTCGTAGCGCAGGCCAAGCGTGAAGCAGGCTTGCGCGTGGCCTTGCTCGGCGGCCTTGCGGTACCAGCAGATGGCTTGCTGCTGGTCGGGCCCGACGCCGTTCCCTTGTGCGTACAACTGGGCCAGGTGGTATTGCGCGGCCGGCTGGCCTGCCTGGGCGGCTTTGCGGTACCATTGCGCGGCCGCGCGGTAGTCTTGCGCGACGCCCTGGCCGTGCTCGTAGCGCTGGCCCAGGTTGTTTTGCGCGCCGGCGTGTCCCCGTTCGGCGGCGCGGCGGTACCACTGCAGCGCCGCCACTGCGTCGGCCGGCACGCCCTGGCCGTTGTCGTAGATCAGGCCAAGGTTGAACTGCGAGCTGGCGTGGCCCTGCTCGGCCGCCAGCGTGTACCACTTGATGGCGACTGCGGCGTCGGCCGGCACGTCCTGCCCTTGGTCGTAGCGCAGCGCCAGGTTGAACTGGGCGGCGGCGTAGCCTTGCTCGGCGGCCTTGCGGAACCAGCCCAGCGCCTGCTTGCCGTCCTGCGCCACGCCCTGGCCGTTGTCGTAGCGCAGGCCGAGGTTGAACTGGGCGCGCGCGTAGCCCTGCTCGGCGGCCTTGCGGTACCATGTGATCGCTTGCGCGAAATCCTGCGGCACGCCCCGGCCGCTGTCGTACATCATGCCCAGGTTGTTCTGCGCGCCGGGATCGCCCTGCTCGGCGGCCTTGCCAAACCAGTAGCGTGCCTGCTCGGCGTCGTGCGGCACGCCCTGCCCTTTGGCGTACAGCCAGCCCAGGTTGTACTGGGCGGCCGCATAGCCCTGTTCGGCGGCCAGTCGGTACCAGTGCGCGGCTTCGGCGAAATCGGCGTCGACGCCCTGCCCTTTCTGGAACATCACGCCCAGGTTGTACTGGGCGTGCGCCAGGCCCGCGTTGGCGGCCTGGCGGTACCAGGCCACGGCCAGCTCGTGGCTTTGCGCCACGCCCTGCCCGTTGCTGTACATGAAGCCCAGGCTGTGCTGGGCATTGGCCACGCCGCGCTCGGCCAGCTGGCGCACGCGCAGGAATTCGGCGACGTCCTGCGCCTGGCTGGCCGGCGCGCCGCTGCCGGCAGCTTCCATTGTTGCGGGACGCTGCATCGGCGCTTATGCCTGGCTTGCCAGGCGCAGGCCGGCCGGCATGGCGATGGCGCGGGCATCCGCCTGGTTCTGTGCCGCCAGCACCTGCATGAAGGCGCTCAGCGCGACCGGACGGTAGTACAGGTAGCCTTGCATGGTGGCGCAGCCGTTGGCGGCCAGGTAGCGTGCCTGCACTTCGGTCTCCACCCCTTCCGCCACCAGGTGCAGGCCCAGGCCGCGCGCGATCGAGATGATGGCCAGGATCACCGGATAGTGGCCATGCTCGTCGTGGATCTCCTTGACGAAACTCTGGTCGATCTTGATGGTGTGGATCGGGAAGCGGTGCAGGTAGGACAGCGAGGAGTAGCCGGTGCCGAAATCGTCGATGGCCACCGATACGCCCAGCTGGCACAGCTTGTTCAGCTGCTCGATGGCGTACTGCGGATTGCGGATGCAGATGTTCTCGGTGATCTCGACTTCGATCTGCGACGGCGAAATCTGGTGGCGCGCCAGCGCATTGCGCATCTTTTCGAAGAAGTCGCCGCGGTCCAGGTATTGCGGCGACAGGTTCAGCGACAGGCGGATGTTGTCGGCGCCGGCCGCGTTCCAGCGCAGCAGGTCGCGGCACAGCGCGCCGATCATCCAGTCCGAGATCGGCAGCATCAGGCCGTTCTCTTCGGCGAACGGCAGAAACTCGCCGGCCGACAGCAGCCCGCGCGTCGGGTGGTTCCAGCGCATCAGGCCTTCGGCGCCGATGATGCGGCCGCTGGCCATGTCGACCTGCGGCTGGTAATACATTTCCAGCTCGTTGTTCTCGAGCGCCTTGCGCAGCGCCCGCTCCAGCGCGATCTTCTGGTGCGACATGTCCTGCATCGAGGGATGGTAGAAGCTGTGGCCGTTCTTGCCCTGCGCCTTGACCTGGTACATGGCGATGTCGGCGTGGCGCAGCAGCTCTTCGATCGAGTCGCCGTCGTTCGGGTAGACCGCGATGCCGATCGAGGCCGAAATGTGCACCATATGGCCATCCAGGTCGAACGGCGCCTGCAGCACTTCCTGGAACTTGTCGGCGATGGCGGTGGCGTCGGCGCGGTCGCGCAGCTCGGGCAGCACGATGGTGAACTCGTCGCCGGAATGGCGCGCCAGCGTGTCGCCCTTGCGCAGGCATTCCTTCAGGCGCCGCGCGGCCTGCTGCAGCAGCTCGTCGCCTTTCACGTGGCCCAGCGTGTCGTTGACCAGCTTGAAGCGGTCCAGGTCGATGAACATCACGGCCAGCTCGGTGAGCTTGCGCTTGGCCTGGATCACGGCCAGGCCCAGGCGGTCCTTGAACAGGATGCGGTTGGGCAGGTCGGTCAGGATGTCGTGGTAGGCCTGGTAGGAGATCATCTCCTCGGCGCGCTTGCGGTCGGTGATGTCGCGCGCCACGCCGTAGGTGCCGAAGAATTCGTGGCGCGACATTTCCTCGCCCGGCACGTGCATGCCGATCGCGTTCACGGAAATGGTCATCAGGGTATTGCTGAAAGTGCGGTCGCCGGCGGCGCTGTTGTTGCACTTCAGGCGCAGCTCCACATTGCGCGCGGCGCGTTCGTCGACGCGGCGCTCATTGAACACATAGCGGGCGCGCTCCTGGTCTTCCTCGTGCACCAGCACCGAGTAGTGGCGGCCGATTAGCTCTTCGCGCGCGTAGCCCAGCAGCTGGTAGGCGCGGTCGTTGACGAAGGTAAAGCAGCCTTCGTGGTTCAAGGTGTAGATGATGTCGGGCGAGCTGTCCACCAGGTAGCGGTACATCTTTTCCGAATTTTCCAGGCGCTGCGCGATGCGCGTGTTGTCCACCGCCAGGCGGCGCTTTTGCAGCGCGTTTTCCACTGTCTTGAGCAGCTCGGGCGGATTGTACGGCTTGCGCAGGTAGTCGTAGGCGCCGCGCTTGAGGGCGCCGATGGCTGCCTCGATGCCGGCCTCGCCGCTCATCACGATCACGTCGCAGTCGATTTCGCGCGCGTTCACGAAGTCCATGATGTCGTGGCCGCTCATGTCGGGCAGGCGCAGGTCCAGCAGCAGCAGGTCGAACTGCTGGCGGCTCAGGTGCGCCAGCGCTTCCGCACCGTTGGCGGCGGTCACCAGCCGGTAGCTGTCCTGCACGCGCAGCAGCTCGTACAGGGAAGACAGCAGGCGCGGTTCGTCGTCCACCAGCAGCAGGCGTGGCTGGAATTCCGGTGCCGGTGGCGTCGGGATGAGCGTGTTCATGCGGGCCTTATACGGAATCGACCACGCCGCGCGCCGGCGCCGGGGCAAGCTGGCCGGTGCTGCCGCGGGCCGGCAGCAGGAGTTCGAACGACGTGCCGTTGGCGCCGCTGCGGCAGCTGATCATGCCGTTCATCTTCTTGACCAGGCTGTGCACGATGGACAGGCCCAGGCCGTGGTGCTGCCCTGGCTTGCTGCTCTGCACGGCGGTAAACAGCTTGGCCAGCACGTCCGGCGCCAGGCCGGGGCCGGCGTCGCTCACCACCAGCTCGACGTAGAGCCGGCGCTCGCGGTTGACCAGGCCGCGGTTGGCAAGCTCGATGCGGCCGCCGCCCGGCTGCGCCTCGATCGCGTTCTTGACCAGGTTGAGCAGGATCTGCTTGAGCAGGTCGGCGTCGCCGTCGATTTCCTGCGGCCCGTCCTGCATGCGCGTGATGACCTGCAGCGAGGCCGGCAGGAAGTCGGTGGCGCGGAACAGGCGCAGCACGTCTTCCACCACGCGCGCCACATTGGCCACGCCGCCGCCGTCGGAAGGCTGCAGCTCGGCCAGGCCGTTGATCAATTGGCCGACGCGGTCGATTTCCTCGTTCAGGATCGACATCTCGGCCACCACCGGCTCGCGCCGCGCCAGCTTGGCGTCCAGCACCGACAGGTAGTTCTTGATGATCGACAGCGGGTTGTTCACTTCGTGCACCACGCGCCGTGACGCCTCCCTGTATTCCTCGGCCACGTGTGCCACCTGGCGGCGGACGTGGCCGCGCTCGGACAGGGCGTTTTCCAGGGCGTTGCCGGCCTGGCTGCCGAAAGCTTGCAGCAAGCGCGCCTTCTTTTGCAGCAGCGGCAGCTGCCAGGCCGGCACGCCGCCCACGATCATGCCCAGGCAGCGCTGGCCGGCCACCAGCGGCAGGCAGACCAGCGCTTCGCTGCCGACGATGCGCAACAGCTGTTCTTCGGCGATGCCCAGGCAGGCCCCGGCGCGCGCGGCAAACGCCAGCTGGCGGCCATTGGCGGCGTCGGCCAGCAGGCCGGGACTGCCAAGGGGCACGACAAATTCGGACAGGCGCTGCTGCGCCTGGCCCGTGCCGGCGCCCTGCAGCGCGTGGCCGGTGGGGCTCTCCAGCAGGATCACCGTGGTCTCGAAGTCGAACAGGATGCGCGCCGAGCGGGTCATGGCGTCGAGCATGCCCGCTTCGCCCTGCTGGCGCGCGAAGCTCTGGCCCATCTCCTGCACCAGCACCATATTGCGCACTTCCTGCGACAGGCGCGCCTGCACCGGGTCGAGCGGCACCGGCGGCGCGGCGGCCGGCGCCGGCAGGTCGTCGGCGCCGGCCAGGTCGATGCCCAGCGCTTCGGCCGCGCGCGCCACCTGCCGCGCGGCCGACCTGGCGAAAGCGTCCAGCTGGTCGTCCTCGATGCCGCACAGTGCCGCCGCTTCGGCTGCCGCCTGCGGCGCGTCGGCGTGGTGGCACAGCTGGTGCGCCAGGCGCACGATGCGGATCAGCGGATGCGCCGCGGCCAGCCGCGCCAGCGGCTCGTGGTGGTACAGCACCGAGTCGGCCAGGAAGGAGTCGAGGTTCCAGCGCTCGATCAGCCAGGCGCCCGCTTCGGCGTGGGTGATTTCCAGCGTGCGCAGTTCCACCGCGCACAGCGCCTCGTCGTCGCGCGCGGTGAAGTTGCAGGCGTATTCCCTGGGCGCGGTGGCCAGCAGCGCCAGGCGGCCGACATTGTGCAGCAGGCCTGCCAGGTAGGCTTCTTCCACGTGCGGGTAGTCGAGTGCGCGCGCAATGTCGCGCGCGAGGACGGCGGTGGTCAGCGAGCCTTTCCAGAAGGCGCGCAGGTCGGTGCTGCCGCTGTGCGGGAAGTTGTTGAAGGTCTGGAAAACCGACTCGGAAATCACCAGCGTCTTGATGGTGTCGGTGCCCAGCGCAACCAGGGCCTGCTCCAGGCCCGCCGTGCGCTGGTGGCGCTGGTAGGCCGAGCTGTTGGCCACGGCCAGGATCTTGCTGGCGATCCCGGCATCCTTGGCGATCAGCGCAGCCAGCTCCGGCATGCCGGCGTCATCGGCTTGCAGCAGTTCAATCAGCTTGATCAGGATCTGCGGCATGGCAGGCAGGCGCGCGATCAGCAAACGATTGCGGATGTCTTGGTCGGGATGTTGCATGGGTCCTAGCGGCTGTCTTCCGGCTTGCAATCCACTACGCAAATTGGCATAAATATACTATAACTTAATAGCAATACAAATTTCTGACGGCAATAAATTGCATTTGTGTAGAAAGCACTACATTCTTGGTAGATATTTGCTTTATACAAACTAAATTTTCAAAGAGGCACTATCTTGCGCCGCAGTGCGCGCGCCGTCAACCATAGCCCGAGCGCGCACAGCGTCAGCGCCAGCTGACCGGCCGCCAGCCACAGCAAGGAATGCGAGGCGAGCGGCGCCAGCACGCCGGCCACCAGGGCGCCCAGCAAGGTGGTGGCAAACGATTGCACCGAGGCCACCGTGCCGCGGATGTGCGGGAACAGGTCGAGCGCGAGCAGGGTCGCGGCCGGCGCCGCCATCGACATGCCGAAGGTGTAAAAGAACAGCGGCAGCACGCTCCACGGCAGCGCGGGCGCGGCCAGCAGGTGGTAGCCGAGGTTGGCCGTGGCAGCCGTGATCAGGAAACAGAAGCCGATACCGATCTGGCGCGCGAAGCTGGTCTTGCCGGCAATGCGGTTGGCCGCTAGCGCGCCGAGGAAGATGCCGGAAACGGCCGGTACGAACAGCCAGGCGAATTGCTCGGGACCCAGGTGCAGCTGGGCCGGCAGCGCCACCGGGGCAGCCGTGATGTACAGGAACAGGCCGGCGAAGTTGAAGGCCACCACGCCGGTCTTCAAATGGAACAGCGGCGCCGACAGGATGGCCTGGTAGTTGCGCCACAGGTAGCGCGGGTTGAACGGCTGCCGCTTGTCGCGCGGCAGCGTGTCGGGCAATCGCCGGTAGCAGACGATGAACAACAGTACCGTGTAGCCGGCCAGCGCCAGGAAAATGGTGCGCCAGTCGGAGTACTTGACGATGAAGCCGCCCAGCACCGGCGCAATGGCCGGTGCGATGGAGAAGATCATGGTCACCAGCGACAGCAAGCGTGCCGCGGCGGCGTCGGCATACAGGTCGCGGATGATGGCGCGGCCGACCACCACGCCGGCGCCGGCCGATACGCCCTGCAGCACGCGGAAGAACCACAGGTACTGCACCGAATGCGCGGCGGCGCAGCCGACGGTGCCGAGCAGGAAGGCCACCAGCGACACCAGGATCACGTTGCGCCGGCCGAAAGCGTCCGACAGCGCGCCGTGCCACAGCACCATGCCGGCAAAGGCCAGCATGTAGGCGGTCAGCGATTGCTGGACCTCGATCGGCGTGGCGTGCAGCGTGGCCTGGATATTGGGGAATGCGGGGAGATAGGCGTCGATCGAGAATGGTCCCAGCATCGACAGGCTGGCCAGGACTGCCGCCAGCGCGCCCGGTCCCAGGGGCTTGCGCTGCGGCGCCTCCGGCTCGGGGATGCTGGAAGGGGCGTCGGCAGACGGCGGAGGGGTAGGCGTCGAAAGCATCGGATGTCCACTTCGGGGTCAGGAACAAAGGTGGACATTTTCGCAGGAAATGTCCACCTTTGTTCCTGACCCCGAAGTGGACATTCGGCAGCTGCGCGCTTATTCGGCTGGCGCGTCGCTTTGCGCCTTGCGGTTGAAGCCGGCCACCATGTCGAAGCGGAACAGGCGGCATTCCAGCGCGCCGTTGAAAAATGGCGTCTTGCGCGACTCCTTCAGGCGCAGCATCTTCGGCAAGCCCAGGTCGGCGGTGAACAGGTAGGCGGTCCAGCCGGAAAAGCGCTGCTTCAGGGTGGTGGAGAAGGCGCTGTAGAAGCTTTTCGCCAGCTCGTCCTCTTCCAGGCTGGCGTCGCCGCGTACGCCGATCCGCTCGCCGTACGGCGGGTTGGTCAGCAGGATGCCGGGCTCCTTGGTCGGCGCCTGCACCTGCTGCGCTTCGATCTGCTTGAGCGGCACCTCGAACAGGATGCCGGCACTCTTCAGGTTGTGGCGCGCCATCGCCACCATGTCGCCGGAAATATCGGAACCAAAAATGGTCGGCTCGGCCGGCAGCGGGTTGGGCTTGAAATCGGTCTTCATCTTCTGCCACGGCTCGGGATCGAAGTCGTGGAATTTCTCGAAGGCGAAGCGGCGCCGGGCGCCGGGCGGGATGCCCTGCACCATCTGCGCCGCTTCGCACAGGATGGTGCCGGAGCCGCACATCGGGTCGAACAGCGGCACGCCCGGCTTCCAGCCCGAGACGCGCAGCAGGCCGGCGGCCAGGTTTTCGCGCAACGGGGCGTCGCCGGTTTCGCTGCGCCAGCCGCGCTTGAACAGCGCTTCGCCGGAGGTGTCGAGGTAGACCATGAACTGGCGCTGGTCGAGAAAGCCGAAGATGCGCATGTCCGGCTCGCGCGTGTTGACCGAGGGACGCTTGCCGTACATGTCGCGGAAGCGGTCGCACACGGCGTCCTTGATCTTGAGCGTGGTGAATTCCAGCGACTTCAGGGGCGACTTGATGGCGGTGACGTCGACGCGGATGGTGTGGTGGATGCCGAACCATTCTTCCCACGGCTGGCCCAGCACCAGGTCGTAGATGTCGTTTTCGTTCTGGTAGTGGCATACGCCCATGCGCATCAAGACGCGCGAGGCGATGCGCGAGTGCAGGTTGATGCGGTAGGCGTCGTACAGGTCGCCGGAGGCGTGCACGCCGCCGGGGACATGGTTGTGGACCTTCATGGTCGGGCTCATGGCCGCGATTTCGGTCAGTTCTTCCGCCAGGGCGGCTTCCAGGCCGCGCGGGCATGGGCAGAAATAAGATGGCATTTGGGGGACCCTTTATCCGTTGTAAAAATCAAACCCGGTACTTCGGTGTCTGACCCGCAGGGTCAGACACCGCTACGCGGCTGTCCCGGGGCCAGGTGTCAGACCCCGTGGGTCTGACACCGGTTTACCGGTTTTAGAAAGGCTTGACGACCACCAGGATGACAATCGCCAGCAGCAGCAGCACCGGTACTTCATTGAACCACCGGTAAAACACATGAGCGCGCGTATTGACGCCGCGTTCGAACTTCTTGAGCAGCGAGCCGCATGCGTGGTGGTAGCCAAGCAGCAGGAACACCACGAACAGCTTGGCATGCAGCCAGCCCGGCATTTTGGCGCCGTATTGCAGCACCACCAGCCAGATCCCGAACACCACCGCCGGCAGCGCCAGCATGGTGGTGAAGCGGTACAGCTTGCGCGCCATCGTCAGCAGCCGCTCCGTCGCGGGACCCGGGGTTTCCAGCGCCAGGTTCACGAAAATGCGCGGCAGGTAGAACAGCCCCGACATCCAGGACACGATGAAGACGATATGCAGCGCTTTAATCCAGAGCATTCTTTATTTCCTCGTTTCGCCGTGGCCGAATACCACGTATTTCAGGGAAGTCAGCCCCTCCAGGCCGACCGGGCCGCGCGCATGCAGCTTGTCGTTGGAAATGCCGATCTCCGCGCCCAGCCCGTATTCGAAGCCGTCGGCAAAGCGCGTCGAAGCGTTGACCATCACCGACGAGGAATCGACTTCGCGCAGGAAGCGCATCGCGGCGCTGTAATCCTCGGTCACGATCGCTTCGGTGTGCTTGGAGGACCAGGTGTTGCAATGCTCGATGGCGGCGTCCAGCCCGTCCACCACGCGCACGGCCAGGATCGGCGCCAGGTACTCGGTGGCCCAGTCTTCTTCAGTGGCGTGCGCCAGGTGCGGATAGCCGGCAGCGGCCAGGATGGCGTGCGCTTCGGCGTCGGCGCGCAGTTCGACCTGCTCGGTGGCGTAGCGCGCGGCCAGCTGCGGCAGCACTTCGGCCGCGATCGGGCGCGCCACCAGCAGCGTTTCCATGGTGTTGCAGGTGCCGTAGCGGTGGCACTTGGCGTTAAAGCCGATCTCCAGCGCCTTGGCCATGTCGGCCTTGGCGTCGATGTAGACGTGGCAGATGCCGTCCAGGTGCTTGATCATCGGCACCGTGGCTTCCTCCATCAGGCGCGCGATCAGGCCCTTGCCGCCGCGCGGCACGATCACGTCCACGTACTGCGGCATGGTGATCAGGGCACCCACGGCGGCGCGGTCGGTGGTGTCGACCACCTGCACCCCATCGGCCGGCAGGCCGGCGCCTTGCAGGCCCTCGGCCACGAGGCGCGCCAGGGCGCGGTTGCAGTGGATCGCTTCCGAGCCGCCGCGCAGGATGGTGGCGTTGCCGCTCTTGATGCACAGGCCGGCCGCGTCCACGGTCACGTTGGGGCGCGCTTCGTAGATGATGCCGATCACGCCCAGCGGCACGCGCATCTGGCCGACCTGGATGCCGGATGGGCGGATCTTCACGTTCGAGATTTCGCCCACCGGATCCGGCAGCGAAACGATCTGGCGCAGGCCTTCCACCATCGTCGCGATGGCCTTGTCGGTCAGCGCCAGGCGGTCCAGCATGGCCGGCGCCAGGCCGGCGGCGCGGGCGGCGGCCAGGTCCTGCTCGTTGGCCGCGCGCAAGGCCGGTGCTTCGCGTTCGATGGCTTGGGCAATCAGCGCCAAGGCGCGGTTGCGGGTGGCGCTGTCGGCGCGTGCCATGGCGCGCGATGCGGCGCGGGCACGCTGGCCGATGTCTTGCATGTACTGCTTGATGTCCATTTGTTTACCCTCTTGCGACCTTCAGTGCCAGCTGCAGCATGGCGTCCCACTGGTCGCCGGCGAACGCCTTGGCGCGCAAGCCCTTGACCATGCGGTCGACCTGGGCGGCCTGCTGCATTGCCGCCTCCAGCGTGGGCAGCGAGATGCGGCGCAGCGCCGGCTCCATCAGCCGTTCGCGCGGGCCCCAGATGCGGTATTCCTTCAGGAGCGCCGGCAGCGGACGGCCCTGGGCCATGCCTGCCTTTAATTTTAGCAGCGTGCGGATTTCTTCGGAGACGGCCCACAGAACCAGCGGCAGCGCTTCCCCTTCGCCTTTCAAGCCTTCCAGCATGCGGATCAGGCGCGCGGTGTCGCCGGAGAGCATGGCTTCGGACAGCTTGAACACGTCGTAGCGTGCCACATTGAGCACGGCGTCCTGCACCTGTTCGTGGGCCAGCTTGCCCGGCTCGTGCAGCAGGCCGAGTTTCTGGATTTCCTGGTGTGCCGCCAGCAGGTTGCCTTCGACGCGGTCGGCGATGAAGTCCAGGCTGGCGCGCTCCGCGCTCTGCCCTTGTGCGGCAAGGCGGTTTGCAATCCATCCCGGCAGCGCATTGCGCTCGATGTTCGGGATGTCGATGTACACGGCGGCCTGCTGCAAGGCCGCCACCCACGCTGCCTTCTGCGTCTGCCAGTCAAGCTTGGGCAGGGTGATCAGCGTGAGGTTATCGGGCGATAAGTCTTTCGCGTAAGCTTGCAGGGCGGCGCCGCCATCCTTGCCCGGCTTGCCGGTCGGGATGCGCAGCTCGATCAGCTTCTTGTCGCCGAACAGGCTCATGGCCTGGTTGGCGGCCAAGAGCTCGCCCCACTTGAAATTGCGCTCGACGGTGAGCACTTCGCGCTCGGAGTAGCCTTGCGCGCGCGCCGCGCGGCGGATCTTGTCGGCCGCCTCCAGCGCCAGCAAGTGTTCGTCGCTGGTGATCACGTACAGCGGGGCCAGCGTCTTGGCGACGTGGCCGTCCAGGGCGTCGGCGCGCAACTGCATGGCGCGCCTTTAGCGGACCGGCGGCGCGGCCGGCGCGGTGGGGGCGACCATGTCGGGCGCCGCCAGCACGCCTGGCAGGACGCCGGACGGGGTGGGCGCCGGCGCCGGCTTGCCCGGTTTGATGGCGGCCATGCGCCGCATCATCTGCTGCACCAGGTCGGCCTGCATGTCCTTGTACAGCAAGGCTTCCTCCTGCTCTTTCGCCAGCAGCTGGGTTTCGCTGAAGGTGATCGGGCGGCCCAGCACGATATTGGTCGGCGCCAGCAATTCGTTGCCGGCCTGGTCGGTCACGCGGAACAGGATGTTGTAGCTCAGCAGGTATTCGCGCACGCGGCCATTGCTGTTCAGGGACAGGATCGACTTGGTGCGGGTCTTTTCCGGATTGGTCATCACCTCGATCACGCCGTCGGCCTCGCTCTTGCTCGACACCACGGTGGTGTGGCCGTTGACGCGGATATTGCGTTTGAGCTCGATCGCCAGCGGCGACGACTCCGGCAAGCCCACATACATGGCGTTGAACGGCAGCGTATACGTGCCGCCCGAGCCGCGCAGGTGGAAGCCGCAGCCGGTGGCCACGGCAGCCATGCCCAGCACACTCAGCGCCAGCATCGTGCGGCGCAGCGCGCCGCGGGATTTCAGAGTCGTCGTCATCTTTGCCTTACACCACGATATTGACCAATTTGCCCGGTACCACGATGACCTTCTTCGGCGCGCCTTCCAGGAACTTCTGCACACTTTCCTCGGCCAGCGCGGCCGCTTCGATGGCGGCCTTGTCGGCGGCCTTCGGCACTTTCACCGAGCCGCGCAGCTTGCCGTTCACCTGGATCATCAGCTCGATCTCGGACTGCTCCAGCGCGGCCGGGTCAACCTGCGGCCAGGCGGCATCCAGGATGTCCCCGGCATAGCCCATTTCCTGCCACAGTACGTGGGTGATGTGCGGTGCCACAGGGTTCAGCAGGCGCAGGAAGATGGCGTAGCCTTCTGCCAGCACGGCAGGCTCCACGCCTTTGGCCGATTCCAGGGTGTTGAGCATCTTCATGCAGGCCGACACCACGGTGTTGTACTGGATACGCTTGATGTCGTAGTCGGCCTGCTGCAGCACCTTGTGCACCTCGCGGCGCAGCGCCTTGCCGTCGTCGGTGGCGGCCACCGCGGCCAGCGGCGAACCGGCGGCGCGGATGGCGGCGCGCTGGGCGTAGCCGAAGTTCCACACGCGCTTGAGGTAGCGGTTGGCGCCTTCCACGCCGGAACCGGACCACTCCAGGGTCTGCTCTGGCGGCGAGGCGAACATGGTGAACAGGCGCGCGGTGTCGGCACCGTACTGCTCGATCTGCACTTGCGGGTCGATGCCGTTGTTCTTGGACTTGGACATCTTCTCGATGCCGCCCAGGTTGACCGGCTGGCCGTCGGCCTTCAGCACGGCCGACACCGGGCGGCCGCGGTCGTCGGTGGTCAGGGTCACGTCGTCCGGGTTGAACCAGTGCTTCTTGCCCGAGGCTTCCTCGCGGAAGTAGGTTTCGTTCAGCACCATGCCCTGGGTCAGCAGGTTGGTGAAGGGCTCATCGAACTTCACCAGGCCGAAGTCGCGCATCACCTTGGTCCAGAAGCGCGCGTACAGCAGGTGCAGCACGGCGTGCTCGATGCCGCCGATGTACTGGTCCATCGGCATCCAGTAGTCGTTGCGCTCGTCGATCATGGCCTGGTCGGAACCTGGCGAGGTATAGCGCATGTAGTACCAGCACGAGTCGACGAAGGTGTCCATGGTGTCGGTCTCGCGGCGCGCCGGCTTGCCGCATTTCGGGCAGTCGCACTTGAGGAAGGCTTCATGCTTGTTCAGCGGGTTGCCGGTGCCGTCCGGCACGCAGTCTTCCGGCAGCACCACCGGCAGGTCCTTTTCAGGCACCGGCACCGAGCCGCAGGATTCGCAGTGGATCATCGGGATCGGGGTGCCCCAGTAGCGCTGGCGCGAAATGCCCCAGTCGCGCAGGCGGAAGGTGGTCTTCTTCTCGCCCAGGCCCTTGGCGGCCAGGTCGGCGGCGATCGCTTCCAGCGCTTCGTGGTAGCGCAGGCCGTCGTACTTGCCGGAGTTGGTGACCACGGAGACGGCCTTGTCGCCGTACCATTCCTGCCAGGCCTCGTCGGAATACGACTGGCCTTCGGCGGCGATCACCTGCTTGATCGGCAGATGGTATTTTTTCGCGAAGGCGAAGTCGCGCTCGTCGTGCGCCGGCACGCCCATCACGGCGCCGTCGCCGTAGGTCATCAGGACGTAGTTGCCGATCCAGACTTCGACTTGTTCGCCGCTGATCGGATGGGTGACGAACAGGCCGGTCGGCATGCCCTTCTTTTCCATGGTGGCCATATCGGCTTCGATCACGGAGCCCATCTTGCATTCGGCGATGAAGGCTTGCAGTTCCGGCTTGTTCTGCGCGGCGTGGGCGGCCAGCGGGTGCTCGGCGGCCACGGCGCAGAAGGTCACGCCCATCACGGTGTCGGGACGGGTGGTGAACACGAACAGCTTGCCGTCGTTGATCAACTGGCCGTCGCTGCCCTTGATCTGGTGCGGGAAGGCGAAGCGCACGCCGGTGCTCTTGCCGATCCAGTTCGACTGCATGATGCGCACGCGCTCAGGCCAGCCTGGCAGCTTGTTGTCGACGTAGTCCAGCAGCTCGTCGGCGTAGTCGGTGATGCGGACGTAATACATCGGGATTTCGCGCTTTTCGATCAGCGCGCCCGAACGCCAGCCCTTGCCATCGACCACCTGCTCGTTGGCCAGCACGGTCTGGTCGACCGGGTCCCAGTTCACGGTGCCGGTCTTCTGGTAGATGATGCCTTTTTCCAGCATCTTCAGGAACATCCACTGGTTCCATTTGTAGTATTCCGGCTTGCAGGCGGCCATCTCGCGCGACCAGTCGATCGCCAGGCCCATCGACTCCATCTGCTCTTTCATGTGGTCGATGTTGGAATAGGTCCATTTGGCCGGCGGCACGTTGTTGGCCATGGCGGCGTTTTCGGCCGGCATGCCGAACGCATCCCAGCCCATCGGCATCAGCACGTTGTAGCCGTTCATCCGCAGGTAGCGGTACATCACGTCATTGATCGTATAGTTGCGCACGTGGCCCATGTGCAGCTTGCCCGACGGGTAAGGCAGCATCGAGCAGGCGTAGTACTTGCCCTTAGGGAAACGCGGGTCGTTTTCGACCGCTTTGTAGGCGTCGATCGCCTTCCAGTGCGATTGGGCGGCTTTTTCGACTTCTGCTGGACTATATTTTTCTTGCATGATGGAGCGCACTAAAATGAGAGGATATGAACCGGACATTATAACAATGCATTGGTGCGGCGCGTCAGAATGAGATATCAGGAATTTCCTCCCCCGCCCGGGCTGGCCGGCCTGGTGGACTGCCTGTGGCTGTCCGAGGCCTCGGCCGCACCTGTTCCGGCGACCGTTCCCGCCCCGGTGTTGCACCGGGTGCTGCCCGATAATTGCACCGACATCCTGTGGCAGGACAGCGGGGCGGCCTTTTTTGTCGGCATGATGAGCACCTGGTTCGATGTGCCGGCTGCGCGCCGGCTGCGCACGGTGGCGGTGCGCTTCCGGCCGGGGGCGGCCAGCGTGTTCATCGGGCCGGTGCCGCAGGCGGGGCTGGTCGACCAGCGCGCCGACCTCGACCTGCTATGGGACCGTCCGATGGCCGAGCGGCTGCGCGACACACTGTGGTCGGTGGCGCGCAGCGATGCCGAACGCCTGGCACTGCTGACCGAGGCACTCTACGCCCGCCTCTCGCTCGCCCCAGCCGGCGCCCGCGCCGCCAGCTCGCTTGCGGCCCGCGTGGCCGCTACTGCGCCGGCCGGCCAGTCGCTCGCCTTGCGCGCAGTGGCACAGCTTGAAGCCAGCGGCGGGGCCTTGCGCGTCGAATCACTGGCGGCGGCGTTTGGCGTCTCACGCCAGTACCTCGCCAACCAGTTCCGCGACCATGTCGGTCTGTCGCCCAAGCTGTTTGCCCGCATCTGTCGCTTCCGGACAGCCCGCGCTTCCGCCCTCGCTGCCGCGCCCGCCCAGCATGGTCACGACTGGGCCACCCTGGCCCTCGACAGCGGCTATTTCGACCAATCCCACCTGATCCGCGATTTCCAGGACTTCACCGGCACCTCTCCTGAGGCCTATTTAGGCAAAGGGTGAGTCGCCCGGCGCTGTCGCGAGAAAGTGCGTTTTTGGGCCCAAATTGGCCTGACCAAACCGCTATTTTTTGCGATTTTTGGGAACTTTCCGTGATTTCGGCTGTCCAAAGGAAAAAATCACGGAAAAGACCTGAAAATCGCACGAAATAGCGGTTTGGTCAGGCCAATTTAGGGCAAAAAACGCACTTTCTCGCGACGGAGATGAAAATGACACCGAATCTTTGTATCGCCATTTCGGCGCCCACACTGCGCGCCCTGCTCGACTTCCAAAGCGAGCATGACCATGAAGTCGATCCAGCCGCTCTGGCCGATCTGGCCATCCGCAACTGGCTGCACCATCAACGCGAGCTCGCCAAACCTTCCGGCCAGCGCGGATATTTCTGGAAGAAGCTCTTCCTTCGCGCTGGAGGCCGATGAACGCCGTGCCGCCAAGCGCACGGGCGCGCCGCCAGCGGCCGCCACGCCACCGCAAGCCTTGACGCCACAGGTGGCGTCACCGTCGCCGCCGCGCAGTTTACCCGCTGGGACCCTGCTTGCGCCTCAGTTGAGGTCCGACTGCGAAGAGCGGCGCAAGGCATATCGCCGCGCAGAAGACCTCCTGCTCGATTAGTTTCCATTTTTCCAATCGTGGCAGCGACCGGCATGGCAAGATGCGCCCATCAACCCGCCAACAGAGGAGAACACCATGATCAAAGGCCTGCGCACTGCAATTTACCCTACCCCCGACCTGGAAGCCGGCAAAGCCTGGTACAGCAAAGTTTTCCAGACCAAGCCCTACTTCGACCAACCGTTCTACGTCGGCTTTGAAATCGGCGGTTTCGAGCTCGGCCTGGTGCCAGATGGCAAACCGGTCAAACACGGCGTCCAGGCCTATTGGGGCGTGGAAGACATTGCCAAGGAAGTCGAACGCATCGTGACCCTGGGAGCGAGCATTCACTCCGACATCCAGGAAGTGGGTGAACGGATCCTGGTGGCCGAACTGGCCGACCCGTTTGGCAACTTGCTGGGCCTGATTGAAAACCCGCATTTCGACAGGGCCAAGGTCACGTGATACCATGCACCCCCTATGCGCAAACGCAATAACAAATCCATCCTGATCAAGACGCCCGACCAGGTCGAGCTGGCCCGCGTGGCCGGCCAGCTGGCAGCCGACGTGCTGAGCTTCATCGCCCCGCACGTCAAGCCGGGCGTCACCACCGCCCAGCTGGACAAGCTGTGCAACGATTACATCGTCAACACCCAGCAAGTCATCCCGGCCAACGTCGGTTATGGCGGCTTTACCGGCACGGTGTGCACCTCGGTCAACGAGGTGGTCTGCCATGGCATCCCATCGCCCAAGAAGGTGCTGAAGGATGGCGACATCATCAACATCGACGTGGCCGTCATCAAGGATGAATGGTTCGGCGACACCAGCCGCATGTACTACGTCGGCACCCCGTCCAAGGCAGCGCAGAAGCTGTGCGAGGTGACGTATGACGCGATGTGGGCCGGCATCCGCGCAGTCAAGCCGGGCAACCGCCTGGGCGACGTCGGGCACGCCATCCAGAAGCTGGCCGAAGCAGCCGGCTACAGCGTGGTGCGCGATTATTGCGGGCATGGCATCGGCATGGTGTACCACGAAGACCCGCAGGTGCTGCATTACGGGCGTCCGGGCACCGGCCTGCTGCTCGAACCGGGCATGGTGTTTACCATCGAGCCGATGATCAATGCGGGCAAGCATGCCACGCGCGCGCTGCCCGACGGCTGGACGGTCGTCACGGCCGACAGGTCGCTGTCGGCGCAGTGGGAGCATATGGTGGCAGTCACCGAGACCGGCTTCGACGTGTTGACGTTGGCGCCGGGCGAGCAAAACCGGTAAGCCTGTGTCAGACCCACAGGGTCTGACACTGCATTGCCGGTTTTAGCGCAAGGTCAGCTTCAACGCCGGCTTCTCGCCGTAATCGTCATAACGCTCGTTGATCCCGCCAACGCAGTAAGTGATCTCTTCCAGCAGATCCGCCGGCATCTTCGCCGCCTCCGTAATGACGATCTCCAGCACCTCATTGGGCTTGAGCCTGAACCTGGTCATATTGTCCTCATCGCGCAGGTAGGACAGGCAGTCCACCCAGGCATCGATGGTCGCGCTATAGCCCGACGGGAATCCCAGTTCCGCCTGGCAGGCAGCGTGGAAAGCCGCCTCATCGCCGATCGCGGCGCCGTTTAATGTGGCAATAGCCATTATTTCTTTTCCTTCGGATCGGTGACAAACCCAATGCGGGTCAGGCCATGCGACTGCGCCGCCGCCATCACCTGCGCCACCACTTCATAGCGGGTATCCTTGTCCGCCCGCAGCTGCAATTCTGGCTGCTGCGGCAGGCCCGCCGCCTCGGCCAGGCGCTGTTCCAGCTCCCCGGCCTGCAAGGCAGCGTTATTCCAGTAGACCGTGCCGGCGGCATCGATAGCCAAGCTCACACTATCGGCTTGCTGCTGCGAAGCCTTGGCCTGCGCCTTGGGCAGCTCCAGCTGCACCGCATTGGTAAACATCGGCGCGCTGATGATGAAGATCACCAGCAGCACCAGCATCACATCCACCATCGGCGTGACATTGATGTCCGCCATGGATTCCTTCTGCCGGTGATGGTTGAAGGAGCCGAATGCCATCCGTTCAATCCCTGGCCAGGTAAGCGTGCAAGTCGTGCGCAAACGCGTCCAGCTCGGACAGCGTGATGCGGTTGATGCGGTTAAAGCCGTTATACGCCAGCACCGCCGGTATCGCCACCACCAGGCCGACGCCGGTCATGATCAGGGCCTCGCCCACCGGCCCGGCCACCTTGTCGATCTGCACCGTGCCCTGCGCCGACACCGCCGCCAGCGCATGGTAGATGCCCCACACGGTGCCCAGCAAGCCGACAAACGGCGCGGTCGAGGCGATCGAAGCGAGCAGGGTCAGGCCGGACTCGAGCCGGGTGGTCGAGACATGGATCGCATCGCGCAGCACGCGGGTGACCTGCTCGGAGCGCGCCATCTCGGCGCCGATGCTGCCGCTCCTGGCATGCGCCAGCTGGTGCGCGCCGGCCTGCGCCACTGCCGCGAAGATGCCCTCCTGGTCGCGCACGGCCATCAGCGCCACGCCGTCGGCCACCGACGGCGCATCCCAGAACGCCTGCACCACCGGCGCCGCGCGCCGGATGCGCCACGAGGCCCAGCCCTTCCACAGGATGAAGAACCAGGACGCGAGCGACATCGCCAGCAGCAAATAGGCCACGGCGTGGCTGATCGCATCGCCGCGCTGCCAGTAGCTGGCGAAGGTGAAGTGCTCCATCAACCGTTCAGGCCCAGCACGTCGTACATATCGTACAAGCCGGTCTTCTTGTCGGCCAGGAAGGCGGCCGCGCGCAGCGAGCCGTTGGCGTAGTGCTGGCGCGAAGAAGACTTGTGGCTGATTTCGATGCGCTCGCCCTCGGTGGCGAACATCACGGTATGGTCGCCGATGATGTCGCCGCCGCGCACGGTGGCAAAGCCGATCTGCGACGGCTCGCGCGGGCCGGTTACGCCTTCGCGCGCGAACACGCCGCATTGCTTCAGGTCGCGCCCCAGCGCTTCGGCAATCACCTCGCCCATTTTCAGCGCGGTGCCAGACGGCGCATCGACCTTGTGGCGGTGGTGCGCCTCGATGATCTCGATGTCGTAACCAAGGTCGAACTGCTTGGCCGCAAACTCCAACAGCTTGAGCGTTACGTTGACGCCCACGCTCATGTTCGGCGCGAATACGATCGCCGTGCGCTTGGCCGCTTCCGCGATAGCCGCCTTGCCCGCCTCGTCGAAGCCGGTGGTGCCGATCACCATCTTCACGCCATGCTCGGCGCAGTAAGCCAGGTGGGCCAGGGTGCCTTCGGGGCGGGTGAAGTCGATCAGCACGTCGGCGCCGGCCAGGCCGGCGGCCAGGTCGGCCGTGATGGCCACGCCCGCGGGCTGGCCGGTGAAGGCGGCCGCGTCGCTGCCCAGGGCCGGCGCGCCTGCGCGGTCCAGCGCACCGGACAGGCGCGCCGCCGGCGCCTTCTGCACCGCCTCGATCAACATATGGCCCATGCGGCCGCTGGCGCCGGCGATGGCGATATTCAGTTGCGTCATCTTGCTAATTCCTTAATGCTGTCAATGCTTACTGCCTGGTGCCCGATTCCTGGCCGCCCGGCAGCGGCGCCTTGCCCGGCGCCAGATTGCCCTTGGCGTCCTCGGCCTTCTTGAATTCCTTGATCGGGCCGGCAATGCGCTCGATGTATTGCTGTTCGGTCGGCAGGTCGCCGCCCTCGAAGCGTTCCACCTTGTCATCCTTGTCGAAGAACACCACCACCGTGCTGGTGGTCAGCTCGCCATTGCCCTTGGCCAGGCGGAACGGGTAATCCCAGCGCTTGCCGTGGAAGGCATCGGCCATCAGCGGGGTGCCTAGCAGGAACTTGACCTGGTCCTTGCTCATGCCGTTCTTGAGCTGGGCCAGCATTTCCTTGGACACGAAATTGCCCTGCTGGATGTCGGGCCGGTAGGGCGAGAAGAACCACAGGAATTTCTGCGTCTTGCTGATCTGGGTGGTCTGGGCCCCCTGCGAGGCTTCCACCGGGGCCACGGTGGCTGGCTTGCTGGCGCAGGCCGCCAACAGGGCAGCAGCCAGCAGCGCAGTGCTACGTTGCAACAAAGACAGCGGGGTCAAACGCATAGTATGCATACCTCAATTCCGTGAGCAGAAGTGCCTAAAACGCTATATCATAAAGCACTTCCCGCAACTGACGTTAGCAAACATGAGTAACAGCCCTACCGACCTGAAGGCGTCCGGCCTCAAGGCTACCCTGCCGCGCCTGAAGATCCTCGACATTTTCCAGAGCAGCCCCGTGCGCCATCTGACGGCAGAAGACGTGTACAAGCTGCTGCTGGCCGAGAACATGGATGTTGGCCTGGCCACCGTGTACCGCGTGCTGACCCAGTTCGAGCAGGCCGGCCTGCTCAACCGCAACCATTTCGAGAGCGGCAAGGCGATTTTCGAGCTTAACGAAGGCTCGCACCACGACCACCTGGTCTGCCTCGATTGCGGCCGGGTCGAAGAATTCGTCGACGAAGAGATTGAAAAGCGCCAGCAAAGCATCGCCGCTGAGCGCGGCTTCAAGATTGCCGAACACGCGCTGGCCATCTACGGCAGCTGCACCAAGGTCAACTGCCCGCACAAGCACTGAAAAAATAAATGGGGACGTACCCCATTTTTCTTCGAAAAATAAATGGGGTACGTCCCCATTTATTTTTTAGTGGTTGCTGAGCGCGTTTGACAGCAGCCGCGACGTAATATCGACAATCGGGATGACCCGTTCGTACGCCATGCGGGTCGGTCCGATCACCCCCAGCGTGCCCACGATCTTGCCGTTGGCTTCATAGGGCGCGGTCACCACGCTCATTTCATCCATCGGCACCAGCTGCGACTCGCCGCCGATGAAAATCTGTACGCCGGAAGCCTTGGACGACACGTCCAGCAGCTGCATCAGTCCGGTCTTCTGCTCGAACAGGTCGAACATCGCGCGCAGCGAGCTCATATTCGAGGACAGGTCGGCCACCGACAGCAAGTTGCGCTCGCCGGCGATCACCATGTCTTCGGCCGATTCGGCCATCGCCGCGCTGCCGGCCTCCACCGCCGCCTGCATCAGGCGCCCCATATCGTCGCGCAACTGGCGCAGCTCGTGCTGCAGGCGTCCGCGCACATCCTCGAACGACAGCCCGGAATAATGCTGGTTGATGAAATTGGCCGATTGCTGCAGCTGGGCCGGGGTGTAGTCGACGTCGGTCAGCAGGATGCGGTTTTGCACGTCGCCGCCGGGCGAGACGATCACCAGCAGCACGCGTTTCTCGCCCAGGCGCAGGAATTCGATCTGTTGGAACACCGACTCGTGGCGCGGCGCCAGCACTACCCCGGCAAACTGGGTCAGCGAGGACAGCATCTGGGCCGCGTTGGCAATCAGCTTTTGCGGCTGCGGCGAGGCCGCCTGCAGGCCGGCCTGCACCGCGCGTTCGTCGATGTGCTGCACCGTCAGCAGGGTGTCGACAAAGATGCGGTAGCCGCGCGGGGTCGGCACCCGGCCGGCCGAGGTATGCGGGCTGGCCACATAGCCCTGCTCTTCCAGGTCGGCCATGATGTTGCGGATGGTGGCCGGCGACAGCTCCAGGCCGGAAATCTTGGACAGGGCGCGCGAGCCCACCGGCTGGCCGTCGGCAATGTAACGCTCGACCAGGGCTTTGAGCAGGGTTTGGGCGCGGAGATCGAGATGCATGGCTCTATTCTGCCAACTGTTGTTCCAGCCACGCAAGCAATTCATCGAGCGTGGCGCAAATCGCGTCCGGCCGCGGCGCCCCTTCCGGCAGCGTGGCGCCATGCCGGTTCATCCACACCGCGCGTAGGCCGGCCGCCTGCGCCCCGGCCACGTCCAGCGCCAGGTCGTCGCCCACGTACACCGCATCGTGCGGCGCCACGCCCAGCGCCTGGCAGGCGGCGCGGAAAATGTCCGGCGCCGGCTTGGCCGCGCCGAAATGGGCGGCCGCCAGCGAAACCTGGAAATGGTGGGCCAGGCCGATCACTTCCAGGTCGGCGTTGCCATTGGAAATCGTACCCAGTTGCACATGCTGGCGCAGCTTGAGCAAGCCCGGCAGTACATCGTCGTAGGGCGTCACCGCGTTGCGCGCGGCAAAAAAATGCGCCATGGCGCTGTCGACATGGGCCGCGTCCTCGCCCGCTGCGGCAAAGGCCGCCTGCAGGCTGGCGCGGCGCAGCTGGCCCAGGTCGATCAGCAGTTCCGGGCGGGCCGCCGCCAGTTCGGCGCGGTGCGCGCGCAAGGCATCGATCGACCACGCCGCGGCCACTTTCGGCGCATGGGCCGCCAGCCAGGCGTGCAGCGTGACTTCCGCCTCGGCAATCACGGGCGCGATCGGCCACAGGGTGTCGTCCAGGTCGAACAGGATGGCTTTCGGCTTCATGGGCGCATTGTACCGCGCCGCGGTTGCAAGCTGTTACAAGGGAAAAGCTGGCCAAATCGGCTATAGAAGTAGCAAATGCACTAAAATAGGCGCCGATTTGTCCGCGCAAGGCGCGAAACCGACTGGAGAACGTGGAATGAAGAGTAAGTATCTGTCTGCTGCCGCCGCGCTGCTGTGCGTCGCCGGCCTGGCCGCCTGTGGCGGCAAGGGCAACGGCAGCTTGAACCTGGGCGTGCAGGTCATCGGCATCGACCGCAGCGGCCTGGTGCTGCAGAACAATGGCGGCGACGACCTGGTCATCACCGGCACCGGCAACGGCATGTATTACTTCAAGACCCTGATGGAACCGGACGCGCCATTTAACATCACCATCAAATCCGCGCCGGCCAACGTGACGTGCAAACTGGCCAACAATACCGGTAAGATCAATTACTACACCTATCAGCAAGCCGCCGTGACCTGCACCCCCGATGCCTTCCCCCTGGGCGGCACAGTTAGCGGTCTGAACGGCAGCGGCCTGGTGCTGGCCAACGGCGCCCAGACCCTGGGCGTGACCGCCAACGGCCCGTGGCAATTCGCCAGCCCGATCGGCAACAATACGGTGTATGGGGTGACCGTGCTGAACCACCCGACCGGCCAGACCTGCACCGTCAGCGGCGGCGGGAACGGCCTGGGCGCCGGCACCATGCCCGCCAACGCTGTCGTTGACGTGACAGTCACCTGCGTTACCAAATCCAGCTAAGAAGGCATCCTCATGAAAACCAAACTGATTGCCGCGGCCCTGCTGGCCGCAGCCCTGGCCGCCTGCGGCGGTAAAGCCAGTTTCACCCTCGGCGGCACCATCACCGGCCTGGCCAACAACGGCCTGATCCTGCAGAACAATGGCGGCAACGACCTGAGCATCAACGCCGGCGCCACCAGCTTCAGCTTCCCGAACAGCATCAGCTACGGCACCGAATACCGGGTCAGCATCAAGCAGCAGCCAGAGCACATGACTTGCGGCTTCCTGGGCGGCACCGAACACGGGTCGGCCGGCCACACCACCAGCATCAATATTGCCATCAGCTGCAGCCAGAACGCCTACGCCCTGGGCGGCACGGTGGAAGGCTTGAATGCCACCGGCCTGGTGCTGGTCAACGGCAGCTCGAGCGGCAGCATCACAATTGCCAAGGATGCCACCAGCTTTACCGTGCCGGGCACTATCCCGGTCGGCACCGCTTACGGCATCACGGTGCTGGCCCAGCCAGATACCCTGTCTTGCAGTGTGGAAAACGGCAGTGGCGTGATGGGCGATGCCCCCCGCACCAACGTCAAGGTGATTTGCAAAGCCAAATCGTGATATAAGAAAATGGAATGACTGGGATTCGTAAAATAAATTGGAACAATATGCCGCGACGCAGCATACTTCTCCCTGTCTCCTCCACTTCTTAACAGAAATGGATTCAGCCCGCTCCCTGAGCGGGCTTTTTTTTCGTCCAGCGCCGGCCGCACCCGAACCGGGCCAGTCTTGATGCGCGCGATATTTGTGAGCTATAGTCGCCTACTGTTTCAAGATCCAAGCGGCATTGCCGGAAAAATTTATGACCTCAGACGGCTACCAGGGCCAACCGGTAAAACTGCTGAATGCAACACAAAACGCCTACGCGGTAGCATTCTTCTTTCTTCCCCTGTCCAAGGCACTGCTGTTCATTGCGCTGGCGCTTGCCTTCATCCTGTTTGTGGCGGGCGGCGGCTTCGCACGGGCGCTGCGCTGCTGGCGCACCTTGCCCTGGATCGCGCCGGCGGCGATCCTCGCCGCCTTGCCGGTATTGTCGCCCCTGCTCCATCCTGCCAGCAGCAAACTGGTGATCCAAGCCGAAACCAGCTACTACTGGATCATTGCGCTCATGACCTCCCTGGCGGCCAGCCAGATGCGTATCCTGCCCTGGCTGCGCGCGCTGGTATGCGGCATCTTCGTCGGCTTCCTGTACGCCCAGCTCCCGTACAAGGGCTGGTGGCCACTCGACCCGCCGTCCCTGATTGCCAATTACATCCTGTACTCGCAGTTCCTGGCAATTGGCGTGGTTTTGCTGTCGATTCTGTATAAACATGAAACAAGCAAGGGGATCCGGGCCGCCTATATTGCGGGCATGATCCTGTTCTTCGCCGGCCTGACTTCCGGCATGGGGCGCACCGGCATGTGGGTGGTGCTGGTCTTGTTGCCTTTCATCATCACCAACCTGTTCACCAAGCAGAACCGGACCAAGGCCGTCCTGCTCTGCGTGATCGCCTGCGTTGCGCTCCTGATGGCGCCCACGGTGCAAAAACGGATCAAGGACGCGGCCAGCGATATGCAGCTGCTGCAGCAAAATGTCACGCAAACCTCGCTGGGTTACCGGCTGGAAATGTGGAAGACCGCCTGGGGCGTCTTCCGCGCGCATCCCCTGCTGGGCGGCGGCGCGGCAGGTTTTGAAGCCGCCTGGGCCAGCCAGGCGCAAGGCGAGGAAGGCAAGGCATTCGTGGAGCCGCACAACGCCTTCCTGTTCTACGCCTCGTTTTACGGGATTTTCGGCCTGCTGGCCCTGGTCTGGCTGTATGCGGCTGTGTTCTGGACCGGCTGGCAGCGGCGCCATAGCTTCGAGGGCGGGGTGGTCCTGGCGTTTGCCCTGATCCTCATCCTGTGCAGCTTCACCAATACCGTATTCATGGGCTCGGTCAGCCGCGCCTGGGTCATGTTGTTCCTCGGCCTGCAGGGCGCCCTGATGTTTGCCGCCCCCAAATGGAAGGCAGGCAGCACTTGAACCACGATCACCAACCCCGCCTGCTGTTCATTTGCCCCACCGTCGCCGCCTACATCGGCGGCACGGAGACCGTGGTCAGCCAGTTCTGCCAGCGCCTGCGGGACCAGGCGCGCATCACGCTGCTCAGCGGTGACCCTGGCGACGGCCGCCAGCGCCTGATCGACCTCGACGGCGTGGAGCTGCTGACCTTGCCCTTCGTGGCGCGCGACTCGACGCTGAACCATGTGCTCAGCAAGATCCTGATGACAAGCCGCTTCAAGATCGAGAGCTACAGCTTCTTCCGGGCGCTCAAGCAGTCGGGTATGGACTTGGCGCGCTACGATTACATCGTGACCTTCTATGAAGCCGATGCCTACCTGCTGTCGAAGCGCTACCCGGCGCTGCGCGGTCGGTTCCGCCATTTCCTGCCTGGCGTATCGATGCGGGGATTCTTCCGCCATGTGCCACCCGCGGAGGTGTTCTACCTGGGCTACCGGGCGGCGCAAAAGACCCGGCGCAAATGGGGCCTCGAGATTGCGTCGCTGCCGCTGGGCGTCGGCGACAACTTTTTCCCGGCCCGCCCGCCCGCCTACCCGGCCGACAAGCGCTTGCTGTACATCGGCCGCCTGGACCGCAGCAAGAATGTCGACTGGCTGGCCGACTTCTTCATGCAAAGCGGCCTGGCCCAGCAAGGCTACCACCTCGATATCGTGGGCGACGGCCCCCTGCTGGACGGCTTGCTGGCCAGGTACGGCAATGCGCCCGGCATGACTTTCCACGGCCGCCAGCGCCAGGACCAAGTGCTGGCACGCTTGCGCCAAGCCTTCCTGCTGCTGCACCCGACCGATCTCGAGAGTTTTGGCTTGACCATCCTGGAAGGGATGGCCGCCGGGATTCCGGTCCTGACGCACGAACTGGACAGTATCAAGATCTGGGCCAAGGATTATCCACGCTATCCCGCCCACCTCGATGCGGCAGCCTGGCGCAGCGAAATCCTGAAATTCGAGCAGCCCGCCTACTGGCGCGAGGTCAGCGCCAGCAGCCTGGAGTATGCGAAATCATTCACCTGGGACCGCGTCGCCAGCCAGGTGCTGCAACTGATCACCGCCCGCTAAGTTGAAAGTCGGGGTCAGGTCCGGCAATCGGACAAATCGCTTTGCGATTTGTCCGATTGCCGGACCTGACCCCGACTTTTAAACTGGAAGGTTGGCGAGTGCCACGTAGGCTGCCACCGGCACCGTTTCCGGCCGGTCTTGCGGGTTGATGCCGGCCGCCAGCAGTTGCTCTTCGGTAAACATGCCGGCCACGCAATTGCGGATCACCTTGCGCCGCTGCGAGAAGGCTTTCTGTACCACCGTTTCCAGCCGCGCCGGGTCGCAGGAGAGCGGCTGCTCGATCGGGATCATGCGCACGATGGCCGAATCGACTTTCGGCGGCGGGTCGAAGGCGTCCGGCGGCACGATGAACAGCATGGCCATGCGGTAGCGCCATTGCAGCATTACCGACAGCCGGCTGTAGGCCTTGCTGCCCGGCTCGGCCACCATGCGCTCCACCACCTCCTTTTGCAGCATGAAATGCTGGTCTTGCACGATGGGGGCGAATTCGGCCAGGTGGAACAGCAGCGGCGAAGAGATGTTGTACGGCAGGTTGCCCACCACGCGCAGCTTCTTCCCTTCCGGCACGGGAATATAGCCGAAATCGAACTTCAGCGCGTCGCCGGCGTGAATGGTGAGTTTTTCGCGCGGGTAGCGCTTTTCCAGGCGCGCCACCAGGTCGCGGTCGAGCTCGACCACGTGCATGTGCGGCAGCGACTTGAGCAGCAGGTCGGTCATGGCGGCCAGGCCGGGGCCGATTTCCACCATGGTGTCGCCGGCGGCCGGCGCGATGGCATCGATGATGTCGCCGAGGACGCGGTCGTCCTGCAGGAAGTTCTGGCCGAAGCGTTTGCGGGCAATGTGTTTCATGTTCTGTCTTTCTTATTGGCTGGCCTGGGCCATCTGCAGCGCCGCTTCCAGCGCGGCCTGCATGCTGGAGCAGTCGGCGCGGCCCAGCCCTTGCGCGGCCAGGTCGAGCGCGGTGCCGTGGTCGACCGAGGTGCGGATCAGCGGCAGGCCGAGCGTGATGTTGACGCCGTGGCCGAAGGTGGCGTACTTCAGCACCGGCAAGCCCTGGTCGTGGTACATGGCCAGCACGCAGTGCGCGTCCTTCAGGTATTTGGGCTGGAACAGCGTGTCGGCCGGGTACGGCCCGCGTGCGTCGATGCCGCGCGCGCGCGCCGCTTCCAGCGCCGGAGTAATGGTGTCGATCTCTTCGCGCCCCAGGTAGCCGTTTTCGCCGGCATGCGGGTTCAGGCCGGTCACCAGGATGCGCGGCGCGGCGATGCCGAACTTGCTGCGCAGGTCGGCGTGGATGATGTCCAGCGTCTGCGCCAGGCTCTCTTGCGTGAGCGCGGCACTGACGTCCTTCAGCGGCAGGTGGGTGGTGGCCAACGCCACGCGCAGGGGCATGCCATCGGCGTCGCCCGCCAGCATCATCACCACGCGCGCGGTGCCGGTCTGCTCGGCAAAGTACTCGGTGTGGCCGGAGAACGGCACGCCGGCATCGTTGATGGTGGATTTCTGCACCGGCGCCGTGGCTACGGCTTCAAACCAGCCGGCGCGGATGCCTTCAATGGCGGCGTCCAGCGTGGCCAGCACGTAGCGGCCGTTTTCCTTGTCCAGTATGCCCGGTTGCACGTGGGCGCCAAGCGGGATGTCCAGCGCGCACAGGCGGTCGGCGCCGAAGTGCGGCAGGCCGGCGTTGCGCGCGGCCATGGTGGAAATGGCGCTGACGCGGATCCCGGGATCGATGGCCGACGCGGTCATGGCCAGGAAGGCGGCATCGCCCACCAGCACCGCGTTGACCTGGTGGCGCATGGCCCACGCCGCGCGGATGGCAATTTCCGGCCCGATGCCGGCCGGCTCGCCGGTGGTAATGGCAACGACGGGGCGCACACCCGGGCGCCGTGCTTGCAGGTTGGCGCTCATGGTGTGCCCCGCCTGCTTATTTCAGCGACTCGTCGCGGAATTCGACGTAAGCGCGGTCGCGCACCTGGCGCTGCCAGTCTTCCACCGCCTCCACCAGCTTGCGTTCGCGCAGGGCGTTGCGGGCGGCGGCGCGCTGCTTTTCCTTCGAGACGTCGTCGGTTTTGCGCTCCAGCACTTCGATCAGGTGGTAGCCGAAGGAGGTTTCCACCGGCTCGGATACCTGGCCGAGCTTCAGGCCGTTCATGGCCTGCTCGAATTCCGGCACGGTGTCGCCCGGATACAGCCAGCCCATGTCGCCGCCCTTGCTGGCGCTGCTGTCGTTGGAGAACAGGCGCGCCAGTTCCTCGAATTTTGCGGCCTTGTTGTCCAGGCGCTCCTTCAGTTCCTGCAGCTTGCGCTTGGCGTCGGCCGCGCTCATGGTCGGCGTCACCTTCAGCAGGATGTGGCGGGCGTGGGTCTGCTGCACGGTCTCCTGCGCAGCCGCTTCGGCCATGCTGCGCTTGTCGACCAGCTTCAGGATGTGGAAACCGGCCGCGCTCTTGATGATCGGTGTGTTCTGGCCCGGCTTCAGCTTGTTCAGCGCATCGGCGAAGATCGGCGGCAGCGCACTGCCGGGACGCCAGCCCACCGCGCCGCCTTGCAGCGCGTCGGAGGCGTCGGAATAGGTGGCGGCCATCTTGGCGAAGTCGGCGCCGGTGCGCAGCTGGCGCAGCACCTCCTCGGCGCGCTTCTGGCGCTGGCCGATCACCTCCGGCGCGGCGTTTTCCGGGATGCGCACCATGATCTGCGAGATATTCAGCTCGAACTGCTCGGACGCTGCCGCTTTTTCGGCGGCGATGAAGTTGTCCACTTCCGCTTCGGCGATATTGATCTTGTTGTCGACCTCATACTCGCGCAGGCGCTGCATCACGATCTCTTCGCGGATCTCTTCGCGGAAGGCGGCGAAGGTGGTGCCCTCCTTCTCCATCTGGTTGCGCAGCTGCTGCACCGTCATCTTCTGCTGCTCGGCGATGCGGGCGATGGCGCGGTCGAGCATATTGTCGTCGACCCGCACCCCCATTTCCTTGGCCAGCTGGAGCTGGGCGCGCTCCACGATCATGCGCTCGAGCACCTGCTTGCGCAGTTCGCCGGCGTCAGGCAAGGCCAGTTTCTGCTGCTGCATGCGGGCCACGATGGTGGCCACGCGTTCGTTCAGTTCGCGCTGGGTGATCACTTCATCGTTGACGATGACGGCGATGGCGTCGATCGGCGTATTGGCCGACTGGCCCGGCGGCGTGAAGCCCTTCGATGGCGCCGCCTTGGCAGCGGCGGCCGGTGCGGCCGGCTTGGCCGGCTTGGCGTCCTGCGCCAGGGCCGGGACGGCCAGGGAAGCACACAGCAGGGCAACAGCTAGTTTGATCGGGTGCATATCTGAAACGCTCATGTATCAGTGTTGATGAAATCGAAAGCTTAACGCATGCCTTCATTGACGCGGCGATAGCCAGGGATACTGTTTTTCAGCACCTCCAGCGGGTTGCCGAAACCGATTTTGGACAGGCCGTTCAGCTCGAGCTGGAAGAAGAACTGGGTCGAGGTTTTCTTGGCCGAGGTGACGAAGCGCTGCGCCCCCATGCGGAATACCCAGCAATCGCAGTTGTATTCCAGCCCCACCACGCTTTCCAGCATCTTGCGTTCGCGCAGCGAGTATGACACGCGGCCCACGCCGAACCACTTGTCCGTGATCGGCCACTGGGTCGACAGGTCGGCATTCTTGAAGCTGTCGCGCACATAGCGGTAGCCGGCGTTGAGCACCTTGTAGGTGCCCGGCGTGTACTGCAGCGACATATTCGAGGTGGTGACCTTGCTGGTGCTGGGGTTGTACTGCACCAGGCTGTCGATGCCCCAAGAGCTGGAGATGCGGCCGGTGGCCGCCAGCAGCATGTCGGAGCGGGTGCTGTTGACCGGCGTGGAATTGTCGATCTGCACGCGCTGGTCGGCAAAGTAGAAGCGCTGACCGAACGCCAGGCGCAGCCGTTCGGCGCCGGAAGACTCCAGGAAGCGCGATACCACGGCCGCGGTCACCTGGTTGGCGTCGCCAATGCGGTCGGAGCCGACGAAGCGGTTCTCGCTGAAAATCTGCGAGAAGTTGAAAGTGGCAGGCGCGGTGTCGAAGTTCGGGAACTGGTCCTGCTTGCGGTACGGCGTGTAGACATAGAACAGGCGCGGCTCCAGGGTCTGGGTCAGCTGCTTGCCGCCCACCTTGGCGTCACGCTCGAACACCAGGCCCGAATCGAGCGAGAAAGTCGGCACTGTGCGCTGCAGCGAGCGCGATGGATCGTTGCCGAAGGCCTCAAGCTGGTAGGCACTGGCGTTCATCATCACTTTCGGCGTCACGAAGTAGGAGGCGCCGATGATCGGGTAGCTAAGCTGCGGCACGGCCACCAGGCGGTTACCCTTGATCATCTCAGGGTGCCAGAAGCGGGTCAGTTCTGAATCGAGCTGCCAATCGAAGCCGCCGACGTCATAGCGCGCCGCGTGCAGGTTGATGGCCGGCAGGCGGTCATAGGGTCGTGTCACGAACACGCCTCCATCGTCCGGCCATGCCGGGTCCTGCAGCACATGGTACTTCTGGGCGCGCGCAGTAAGGCTCCAGAACTCGCCGGCGTAGTCGGTGCGCAGTTCCTTGAGCAACTGGCGTTCGACCGACGACGAGACGGTCTTGGAGAAGTCGTTCGGGTAGTTGTTGTCGGAAGCGGCGCGCAGGTTCCAGCCATAGGTCCAGTCCTTGGACAGGTTCTGCGTGTGCACGGTATGCAGCTGCCAGCGGTCGCGGTTGGCTTCCTTGTCGTTCGGCAGGTACTCGAGCAGGGTTCTGCCCTCGTAGTAATTGCCGGCGTCGGTCTCGCCGATATAGCGGGCCACCGCGCCCAGTTGCAGGCCGCGGCGCGAAATATAGCGCGGGTACAGCGTCAGGTCGCGGTTGGGCGCAATGTTGAAGTAGTACGGCGCCAGCAGTTCCGCCCCGCCGCGCGAAGAATAGGCAGGGGTCGGCGGCAGCCAGCCGGAGCGGCGCGCGCCCGACAGCGAGAACGACATGGCCGGCGTACCCAGGATCGGCACGTCCTTGAAATAGACCAGCGTGGCGCCGGCGGTACCGACGTCGCGGCCCTGGTCCAGGTTGAGCGAACGCGCCTTCACGTACCAGTCCGGGTTCGGTCCCTGGCAGGTGCTGTAGGTGCCGTCCACCACCTGGACTTCGTCCTCGTTGAGGAAGTTGATGCGCTGCGCCTTGCCCTGGGCATTATTGGTTTCGAGCTGGTAGGTCGGCTGCAGCGCATAGCCGCGTGCCGTTTCCAGGTTCAGCTTCAGTTCATCGGCGGTGTAATAATCGCCGAAGCGCCACAGGCGAACGTTGCCCTTGGCCTCGAGTTCCTGCTCCACCTGCTGGAAGCTGGCCGCATCGGAGGTCACGCGCGTCTTGTCGCGCACGACTTCCACGTCGCGCATCAGGCGCAGGTCGCGTTCCGGGCGGCCCGACATGTCTTCGGCGCGCACGGTGGTGGGAGCATTCTTGTCTTCCACGTGCGGCGGACGTTTGGCTGCGGGATGCGACTGTGCATGGGCGGACATTGCCGTGGTGGCGGCAGCAATGGCGGTCAAGGCGAACGCCCAGCGCTTGGAGTTGGGGGGTGCCAGGAACCGGGTCATGGGTAGGACGCGTGAAACACCATATAGGCGATTTTTTAATGTGAATCCCTTATTATATGGGAATCTTTACCACTGACTGGATTTCGCAGGCTGCTTTAATGTCTTTATTGTCTAATTCACCATCCCCGGCCGCCGATCCACGCCTTGCCGAGCTCACCGAATGGCTGCAGGGCACCGGCCTGGTGGACGCCGCATCGGCACGCCCGGCTTCCGAGGACGCCAGCTTCCGCCGCTATTTCCGCGTCGACGTGCTGCCGGCACAGCGCGCCGCCCACGGCGCCACCCTGGTCGCCATGGACGCGCCACCGCAGCGGGAAAACGTGCCCGCCTACGTGAAGGTCCAGCAGCTGCTGCAAGCTGCCGGCGTGTCGGTGCCGAAGATTGCCGCCGCAAGCATTGAACAGGGCTTCCTGCTGCTGTCCGACCTGGGCACCACCACCTACCTGCAAGCCTTAAACCACGATTCGGCCGCCACCCTGTATGCCGAAGCGCTGTCGTCCCTGGTCAAGATCCAGCAAGCCAGCCAGCCGGGCGTGCTGCCCGAATTCGACCGCGCCTTCATGCTGCGCGAGCTGAATATCTTCCCCGAGTGGTACATCGGCAAGCACCTGGCCACCACCCTGAACGAGAAGCAGCAGCAGGAGCTGGACAAGGTGTTCGAAGCCATCCTGGGCAACTGCCTGGCCCAGCCCCAGGTGTATATGCACCGCGATTACCACTCGCGCAACCTGATGTGGATGGACGAGGGCAACCCCGGCATCCTCGACTTCCAGGATGCGGTGTGGGGCCCCATCACCTATGACGCCGCCTCGCTGCTGCGCGACGCCTATGTGTCGTGGGACGAGGAACTGGTGCTCGACTGGCTGATCCGTTACTGGCAGCACGCGCGCAGCGCCGGCCTGCCGGTGAAGAAGGACTTCGACGACTTCTACAAGGATTTCGAGTACATGGCCTTGCAGCGCCACCTGAAGATCCTCGGCATCTTCTGCCGCCTGAACTACCGCGACGGCAAGCCGCACTACCTGGGCGACCTGCCGACCGTGATGGAATACGTGCGCAAGACCGCCAACCGCTACCGCGAACTGAAGCCGCTGATCAAGCTGCTCGACACGCTGGAAGGCACCGCGCCGCAAGTCGGCTACACCTTCTGAGGACGACGCATGAAAGCCATGATTCTCGCCGCCGGCCGCGGTGAACGCATGCGGCCCCTGACCGACACCTGCCCCAAGCCGCTGCTGAAAGTGCGCGGCCGTCCGCTGATCGTGTGGCATATCCTGAACCTGGTACGCGCCGGGATCACCGACATCGTCATCAACCACGCCCATCTGGGCCACATGATCGAGCAAGCGCTGGGCGACGGCTCGCAGTTCGGCGCGCACATCCGGTATTCGCCGGAAGCGCAGGCGCTGGAAACGGCAGGCGGCATCGCCAACGCCCTGCACCTGCTGGGCGACGAACCGTTCCTCGTGCTCTCGGGCGACATCTACTGCCCGCATTTCGATTTCTCGGAAGCGCTGGAGGTCCTGAAGGACAAGGACCACCGCGGCGCCCCGTATCCCGCCCACGTGCGCGACATCGCCTGGATCTGGCTGACGCCCAACCCCTGGCACAACCCGGAGGGCGACTTCGCGCTGAACCTGTACACCGTTTCCGGAGAAGGCGCGCCGAAGTGGAACTTCGCCAATATCGGCGTGTACCGTCCCGAAATGTTCGGCGGCATCACGCCCGGCGAGAAAGCCGGCCTGGGCAAGCTGCTGTTCGAATATGCCGGCCAGGGCCGCATCGGCGGCGAGATCTACCAGGACGAGTGGGTCAACGTCGGCACCGTGCGCCAACTGGAAGAGCTGAACGCATGAAGCCCTACGCCGGCCGCCGCGCACGCCTGCTGGCCCAGATGGAAGCGGGCAGCGTAGCGGTCATCGGCACCGCGCCCGAAGCGACGCGCAACGCCGACACCGAATACCCCTACCGCCACGACAGCTCCTTCTACTACCTGACCGGCTTTACCGAGCCGGAGGCGGTGCTGGTGCTGGTGGCGCCGCGCGGCAACGCTGCGGCACAGGCCATCCTGTTCTGCCGCGAAAAGCACCTGGAGTCGGAAATCTGGGACGGCTACCGCTACGGCCCGGACGCCGCACGCGCAGCCTTCGGTTTCGATTTCGCCTTCCCGATCGGCGTGCTGGATGAACACATGGTGCGCCAGCTCGCCAACGCCAGCGCCCTGTACGCCCCGCTGGGCCGCGGCGCGGCGAACGACGAGCAGCAGCGCCGCTGGCTGGCTGGCGTGCGCAAGCTGGCGCGCAGCGGCACCAGCGCGCCGCCCGTGCTGCGCGATTTGCCGCCGCTGGTCGACGAAATGCGCCTGTTCAAGGATGAACACGAAAGCGCCATCATGCTGCGCGCCGGCGAAATCTCGGCCGGCGCGCACGCGCGCGCGATGCGCTTCGCCGGTGGCCGCGGCGCTGGCGTTTTCGAGTACGAGCTGGAAGCCGAGCTGCTGCATGAATTCCGCCGCCACGGCGCCCAGTTCCCGGCCTACACGCCGATCGTGGCCTCCGGACCGAACGCCTGCGTACTGCACTACAACGCCAACAACCGCCGCAGCCAGGACGGCGACCTGGTGCTGATCGATGCCGGCTGCGAACTTGATGGTTATGCCTCCGACATCACCCGTACCTTCCCGGTCAACGGCCGCTTCAGCCCCGCCCAGCGCGAGCTGTACGAGCTGGTGCTGGCCGCGCAGCAAGCAGCCTTCGGCGCCATCAAGCCCGGCCGCAAGTACCACGACGCCCACGACGCCGCCGTGCGGGTGCTGGCGCAGGGCATGCTCGACTTCGGCCTGCTGCAAGGCACGCTGGACGAAGTACTGGCCGAAAAAAAGTACACGCAGTTCTACATGCACGGCACCGGCCACTGGATCGGCATGGACGTGCACGACGTCGGCCTGTACCGCGACGCGGGGCACGAAGACAAGCCGTCGCGCCTGCTGCAAGCGGGCATGGCGATGACGGTGGAACCGGGCATCTACGTGCGCCCGGCCGAAGGCGTACCGGAAAAGTACTGGAACATCGGCATCCGTATCGAGGACGACGTGATCGTCAGCGACAACGGCTTTCAACTGTTGACGGGCGGCGCGCCCAAGACGGTGGCCGAGATTGAAGCTTTGATGAAATGATTGATTACGATATCGCCATTTGCGGCGCCGGCCCGGCCGGCATGGCACTGGCGGCACTGCTGGTGAAGCGCGGCGTGGACGCCGCCCGCGTCGTGCTGGTGGATGCCAAGCCGCTCGAACAGGCCATGCAGGATCCGCGCACCCTGGCCTTGTCCTACGGCAGCCGCCAGATCCTCGAACACATCGGCGCCTGGCCGATCACGGCTACCGCCATCCACGAAATCCATGTCTCGCGGCGCGGACAGTTCGGCCGCAGCATGATCACGCGCGATGAACACAAGCTGCCGGCACTGGGCTACGTGACGCGCTACGGCGCCATCGTCGAGGTGCTGGGCATTGTCTGCGAGCGCCTCGGCGTCGCCGTCCTGCGCCCGGTGCGCGTCAGCGGCAGCGACGAAGCGGCCGACAGCGTCACACTGCATCTCGAACGCGAAGGCCAGGCCGCGCGCGTGCTGCGCGCCGCCATCGTAGTGCAGGCGGAGGGCGGCCTGTTCGGCGAACAGGCCGATAAGGCCGAAACACGCGACTACCAGCAGAGCGCCATCATCGCCCAGGTACGCACCAGCTCCCCGGTGGCGCACCGCGCTTACGAACGCTTTACCAGCGAAGGCCCGCTGGCCCTGCTGCCGCAGGACGACGGCTACTCGCTGGTCTGGTGCGCCCGTCCCGCCACTGCCCAGGCCATCCTGGCGCTGGACGATGCCGCCTTCCTCGCCAAGCTGGGCGAGACCTTTGGCGACCGTCTCGGCAAGTTCACGCAAGCCACGCGCCGCCTGGCCTTCCCGCTCGGCCTGAACGCCGGCGTCACCGGCAGCGCACGCAGCGTCGCCATCGGCAATGCCGCGCAGACCCTGCACCCGGTAGCCGGCCAGGGCCTGAACCTGGGCCTGCGCGACGCCGCCGAACTGGCGCGCGCCCTGGCCCGCGGCGCCACGCTGCAGACACTGGAGCAATACGCCACCCGGCGCCGCCAGGACCGCAAGCTGACCGTGCGCCTGACCGACACCATGGCGCGCATCTTCGCCAATGAATCGGTGCTGCAGCCGCTGCTCGGCCTGGGCCTGGCCGCCATCGACGTTGCCGCCCCGGCGCGCGCCGTGCTCGCCGAGCTGATGATGTACGGCCGCCGCTAAAGGACAACATGCGCCCCGCACTCGCGCTGCTCGCCGCCCTGCTGCTGCCGGCCGCGCAGGCGCGCGACACGATGACCTGGCTGATGCCAGACATCCCGCCCGCCTCCATGCCGGTGGGCGGCAAGCCCACCACCGGTATCGCCGACCAGATCGTGCTCTACCTCAGCACCCACTGGCCGGACGCCGAACACCGCTTCATCTACGCCAATCCCAAGCGCACCTGGCTGATGGTCGAGCGCGGCGAGCGCGCCTGCGTGGTGGCCGCGCTGCGCAATGCCGAGCGGGACAGGCTGGCCTACTTCGTCAACACCAACCTGGTGCCGCCGCTGCAGCTGGTGGCGCAGGAAAGCACCTTGCCGCGGCTGCCGCTGAACGCCCAAGGCGAAGTCGATCTGGAGAAGTTGTTGGCCCATCCCGCCTTGCGCGGCATCATCGTGGAGCGCCGCAGCTACGGCGCCGCGGTCGACGCACTGCTGGCCAAGCGGCCTGCCAGTTCAAGGATGGAGTCGACGTCGGTCGGCGACTACGGCCGCAACGTGCTGAAGCTGGTCACGCGCGGCCGCGCCGACTACACGCTCGACTACGACTACGCCCTGCAATACGCCAGCAAGTCCGAGCCAGAGATCGGCGCGTTGAAAACCGTGCCGATCGCGCAAAACAACCGGCCCATGCTGGGCGGCATTGCCTGCCCGCGCAACGCGTGGGGCAAGGCGACCGTGAAACGGATCGACCAGATTGTCGGCACGGCCGCAGGCGCCGCCGCCATGATCAAAGCGCAGAACAGCTGGCACACCCCGGCCTCGCAGCAACGCTACGCCGCGCAGATCAGCGAATTCCAGCGCCAGCGCGCCAAGCCCGCCCACTAGAACAGAAGAGCCCGTGTCACACCTTGGGGTCACACCCCACGGTGTGACACGGGCTGGGCCGTGCTTACGCGCTGGCCCGCTTACTCGGCGGCTTTGACCATGTCTTCCAGCACTTTCTTGGCGTCGCCGAAGACCATCATGGTTTTGTCCATGTAGAACAGCTCGTTGTCCAGGCCTGCATAGCCCGATGCCATCGAGCGTTTGTTGACGATGATGGTTTTCGCTTTGTACGCTTCCAGGATAGGCATGCCGGCGATCGGCGATTTCGGGTCTTTCGCGGCCGGGTTCACGACGTCGTTCGCGCCCAGCACCAGCACCACGTCGGCCTGGGCGAACTCGCTGTTGATGTCTTCCATCTCGAACACCTGGTCATACGGCACTTCGGCTTCGGCCAGCAGCACGTTCATATGCCCCGGCATGCGGCCGGCGACCGGGTGGATCGCGTACTTCACCGTCACGCCGTGGTGGCCCAGCTTTTCGACCAGCTCCTTCAGCGCGTGCTGGGCGCGCGCCACCGCCAGGCCGTAGCCCGGAACGATGATCACGGTTTCGGCATTCTGCATCAGGAACACGGCGTCGTCGGACGAGCCCGACTTCACGTTGCGCTGCGCCTGCGCGCCGCTTGCCGCCGCCGCGGAAGTGTCGCCGCCGAAGCCGCCCAGGATCACGTTGAAGAACGAGCGGTTCATCGCCTTGCACATGATGTAGGACAGGATGGCGCCCGAAGAACCCACCAGCGAGCCGGCAATGATCAGCATCGAGTTGTTCAGCGAGAAGCCGATGCCCGCTGCCGCCCAGCCGGAGTAGGAGTTCAGCATCGACACCACCACCGGCATGTCGGCGCCGCCAATCGGGATGATGATCAGCACGCCGAGCACGAAGGCGATTGCCGTCATGATCAGGAACGGGGTCCAGGCCGGCTCGCTGCCGCCGCTGAACACGAACACCAGGCCCAGGCCGACCATCACCAGTGCCAGCACCAGGTTCAGCATGTGCTGGCCGCTGAACACCACCGGCGCGCCCTGGAACAGGCGGAACTTGTACTTGCCGGCCAGCTTGCCGAAGGCGATCACGGAGCCGCTGAAGGTAATCGCGCCGACAAAGGTGCCGATGAACAGTTCGATGCGGTTACCGATCGGCAGCGCCTGGCCGCGTGCAGCGATGCCGAAGGCGTGCGGCTCTGCCACCGCCGCAATGGCGATGCAGACTGCCGCCATGCCGATCAGCGAGTGCATTGCCGCCACCAGCTCCGGCATCTTGGTCATCTCGACGCGCTTGGCCAGGAAGGCGCCGATGCCGCCGCCCACCAGTACGCCCAGCGCTACCAGGCCGAAGCCCAGGCCGCCGGAGCCGGAACGCGCGTGCACGTCCATGCCCAGCGCGCGCGCTGCGGATGCCAGGGCCTCCGCCGCCTGGTTCGCTTCGGCCGCATCGGCCTTCAATCGCATGATCAGGGCGATGGTGGTGAGGGCGGCAATCGCCATGCCGGCCATGCCGAAGGCGTTGCCCTTGCGTGCCGATGCCGGCGACGACAACCCTTTCAGTGCCTGGATGAAGCAGACCGACGCGATCAGGTACATCATCGTGACAAGGTTCATGGTGATGAAGCTCATGCCTTGGCCTCCTTCTCAGCCGAGGCCGAAGCTGCGGCGCCTGCCGCAGGCGCTGCCTTCTTCTCCTTCTTCTTGAACATTTCCAGCATGCGCTGGGTGACCATGAATCCGCCGAACACGTTGACCGCGGCCAGCGCCACGGCGATCGTGCCCATGATTTGCCCAACCAGGCCCTCGGTCAGCGCGGCCGCCAGCATGGCACCCACGATGATGATGGCCGATACGGCATTGGTTACCGCCATCAGCGGCGTATGCAGCGCCGGCGTGACGTTCCAGACCACGTGGTAGCCCACATACACGGCCAGCACGAAGATGATCAGGTTGATGATGGTGTGACTGACTTCCATTCGTCTCTCCTATTTCCGCAACTGCTCGCCGCCGTGGCAGACCAGCGTTGCTTTGATGATTTCATCCTCGCGGTCGATGACCAGCTTGTCCTCCTTGTCGAAGACCAGCTTGAGGAAGTCGAGCACATTGCGCGCGTAAAGGGCGGAAGCATCCGCCGCCACGTGGCAGGCCAGGTTCGGCTCGCCGACGATGTGCACGCCATGCTTGATGACCGTTTTGCCCAGTTCTGACAGGGGGCAATTGCCACCCTGCTCCACCGCCAGGTCGACGATGACCGAGCCGGGCTTCATGGCCTTCACGGTTTCTTCGGAGATCAGCACCGGCGCAGGGCGGCCCGGGATCAGTGCCGTGGTAATGACGATATCGGCCTGTTTGGCGCGTTCATGCACCAGTTCCGCCTGGCGTTTCATCCACTCGGGCGGCATCGGGCGCGCATAGCCGCCGGCGCCTTGCGCTATCTCGCGCTCTTCGTCGGTGAGGTAAGGCACGTCGATGAATTTTGCGCCGAGCGATTCCACCTGCTCTTTTACTGGCGGGCGCACGTCGGACGCTTCGATCACGGCGCCCAGGCGCTTGGCGGTGGCAATCGCTTGCAGGCCGGCCACGCCGACGCCCATGATCAGCACACGGGCAGCTTTCACGGTGCCCGCTGCCGTCATCAGCATGGGCATGAAACGCTGGTAGGTATTCGCGCCAACCATCACGGCCTTGTAGCCCGCGATATTGGCCTGGGAGGACAGCACGTCCATCGACTGGGCACGCGTGATACGCGGCACAGCTTCCAATGCAAACGCGGACAGGCCGGAAGCCGCCATGGCCGCAGTGTTTTCCCCATCAAAGGGATTCAGCATGCCGACCAGCACGGCGCCCGCTTTCATCAGGCCGCGCTCCTCGGCATTCGGGGCGCGTACCTTCAGTACTATTTCCGCGCCCAGCGCCTCTGCCGCGGTGCCAATGGTGGCGCCGGCAGCGGCATATGCTTCATCCGTCACCGAAGCGGCAATGCCGGCTCCCGCCTGCACTATCACCTGGTGTTTGACTGCTAGTTTCTTGACCGTCTCGGGCGTTGCCGCCACCCTGGTCTCCCCCGGCCTTGATTCGGCCGGTACGCCAATCTTCATATTGCCTCCAAATAGTGGGAAAAACTGACTAAAATCTAACATGAAATGTTCTACGGCCAACATTACCTGTGCCGAATTGTTGCAATGCACAAGCATTTCACACCGTGGTCACAACGAAGGGGGCAAGATCAGGCTACAATGTCGGGTCTTCTGAGGATGGACTAACATGCCGCGCACCTGGAAACCGAATGTCACAGTCGCCGCCGTCATCGAGCGCGACGGGAAGTTTCTTCTGATTGAGGAAGAAACCAGTGACGGCATTCGCCTCAACCAGCCGGCCGGCCATCTCGATCCGCTGGAATCGCTGGAACAGGCCGTGATCCGCGAAACCCTGGAAGAAACCGCCTACGATTTCACGCCGACTGCCCTGGTCGGCATGTATATGTCGCGCTACCGCTCGGCGCGTACCGGGCAGCTGGTGACGTTCCTGCGTTTTGCCTTTTGCGGCGAAGTTGGCACCTACTATCCCGATCGGCCGCTGGATGAGGGCATCCTGCGCACCCATTGGATGACGCGCGATGAAATCGCGGCCTGCCGTGAACGCCACCGCAGCCCCCTGCTGCTGACTTGCGTGGACGAATATTTGGCCGGCAAGCGTGCCCCGCTGGAAATCCTGCACACCCACGTGTCGGTGTTTGAAGAAGTCTGAAGATTTCTTCTATTTTGGAAAATTTGCAACACCCCTCGCATCATGACTAAGAAAAAAGTTGTCATCGGCATGTCCGGTGGCGTTGATTCCTCCGTTTCCGCCTGGCTGCTGAAAGAACAAGGCTATGAAGTTGTCGGCCTGTTCATGAAGAACTGGGAGGACGACGACGATTCCGAATTCTGTTCCTCGCGCCAGGACTGGATCGACGCGGCCAGCGTGGCCGACGTGGTGGGCGTGGACATCGAAGCCGTCAATTTCGCCGCCGAATACAAGGACCGCGTGTTCGCCGAATTCCTGCGCGAATACCAGGCCGGCCGCACCCCGAACCCGGACGTTTTGTGCAATGCGGAGATCAAGTTCAAAGCCTTCCTCGACCACGCCATGCACCTGGGCGCGGACCTGATCGCCACCGGCCACTATGCGCGCGTGCGCCACAACAGCGCCAGCGGCCGCCACGAGCTGCTGAAAGCGGTCGACCACACCAAGGACCAGAGCTATTTCCTGCACCGCCTGAACCAGGCGCAGTTGTCGAAGACCCTGTTCCCGCTGGGCGAAATCCCGAAAACGGAAGTGCGCAAAATCGCCGAGAAGCTGCAGCTGCCTAATGCGGCCAAGAAGGATTCCACCGGCATCTGCTTCATCGGCGAGCGCCCGTTCCGCGAATTCCTGAACCGCTACCTGTCCTACAAGGCGGGCCCGATCAAGACCCCGGACGGCAAGGTGGTGGGTGAGCACGTCGGCCTGTCCTTCTACACCCTGGGCCAGCGCAAGGGCATCGGCATCGGCGGCGTGAAGACTTACCAGAAGTCAGACGGTTCCAGCGACGCCTGGTATGTGGCGCGCAAGGACGTCGAGAACAATACGCTGTGGGTCGTGCAAGGCCACGACCACCCTTGGCTGCTGTCGGAAGCGCTGCATGCCGGCCAGGCAAGCTGGGTTGCCGGCGTCGCGCCGGAAGCCGGCCGCGTCAGCGCCAAGACCCGCTACCGCCAGGCCGACGTGCCTTGCGACGTGGCCGCCAGCGGCGACAGCGAGTTCGCGCTGAAATTCATGGAAGCCCAGTGGGCAGTCACCCCCGGCCAGTCGGCCGTGCTGTACGACGGCGACGTTTGCCTGGGCGGCGGCATCATCAACGGCTCAAACTTCGTCTGATCCCTCAACCGGGCTGGCGCCTTGCGCGTCGGCCTGCGCTTTCTGTTGCCGCTTTACCGCCGCGATGACGGTGTTGCGGATGGTCTTCAGTACCGTACCCGCGTTGAACGGCTTCACGATATAACCGTTGACGCCCATCGCATGGGCTTTCTGGATGGTGGCCTGGTCGAACTCCGACGACACCATGAAAATCATGGCTTTCGGCCATTCCTTGCGCATGGCCAGCATGGCCGGCTCATCGGCTTCGATGCAGTCGCGCGAAACGCAGATGATCTGGGGCTGGTGCTTGATCAGCAGCACATTGCCAGCCAGGCAAGTGTGCGCCTGGCCGACCACGTCGTAGCCGCCGTCCAGGAGCACCGTGTTGAGCAGGCCGCGTGCAATGGCGCTGCTGTCGATGAGAACCGCTTTTAACATCAGGAGGTATAACGGTCCCAGGCCAGCATATTCCAGCTCACGCCGATCCGGACGTCCGTTTTCAGTTGTACCAGTTGACGAGAAAGATACAGCATCTCGCGCTCTTTTCGTAGGCTTTCGCCGACTTTGTCCTTCAGTATGCCTGCACCGGCCATGATTGCGTCCAGAGTGCCGTATGTTCGCAACAGTTTGGCGGCGGTCTTCACGCCCACGTTGGAGACGCCGGGAATCGAATCGGTCTCGTCGCCCATCAGCGCCAGCAGGTCCGGCAGCATGCCGGGTGTGACGCCCCACTTCTGTTCGACCCAGGCGCGGTCGTGCCATTCGGACTTGAAATGGTCCCAGATGCGGGCGCCTTCGGCGATCAGGCAGTGCAGGTCCTTGTCGGTGGTGGCCACCACCGCTTCGCCACGGTTTTCGTTGAGCCAGCGCGTGACCACGGTGCCGATCACATCGTCGGCTTCCACATCGGGGATGGCAATCGGGCACATGCCGATATTGGTGAGCTGCATGTAGAACTGGGGCAGCGCCTCGCGCAGTACTTCCGGCATCGGCTGGCGGCCTTCGCGGTAGCCCTTGTACAGGCTGTGGCGCCAGGTCGGCCCGCCGTAATCGAAGGCGGGCAGGATATGGGTGGGTTCGTGGCCGTTGACCAGGCGCTGGAAGGCGTTGAACGCATGGCGCATGGCGATCTCGGCTTTGAGGTCGGAGTCCGGTTCCGGACTTGCCTCATACACACGCCGCACGATATTCAACCCATCAATGGCCAACAATCTTCCCGTCATGCCGCTATTTTACCGCACAGCTACCTGCTCTCGGCCTATCTCAGGCGCGAACGCACTTCCATCAAGGCGAAACCAAGCAGGTTCATGCCAGTCCATTCGGACGGGTTTTCCGCATGCGGCGAGTCCGCAGCAAAGCCGCTGCCCCAGACGAAGTCGACCGGGCTGGCTTCCACCAGCACATGCTCTCCCGTGGCGAGCAGGAATTTACGCAAGGGTGGGTTCTGCGAGAATTTCGCATGGTTGGCCTTGACCACGATATCCCAGCGCTTCTCCGCCCAGACCTCTTCATCGAAGCCTTCCACATTGCGGCCGGCGGCCTTGGCCACGGACGGGTTGGGCGATTGCAGGATGCGGCCCAGCGCAGCGGTATCGCCGAACAGGCGCGCCTTCTCCGCCATCATGAAATGCTCGGCCGTCGGGTAGCGGGTGCCATCGATTACGAACCCTGCCTCAAACCATTGGCTGAAGCAAGTCTTCGTGACGACGCCGTTCTTCGACGGCCGATGTCCCCAGAACAGGACCATCCTGGGCTGCCCATGGTTTTGTATGTGCTCACAAAGCTCGACGACATTTCTCATTTCGATTCTTCTCCCGTGAACTGCGTTTCGAAGGCGGCAACCGATGCGCCCTTGCGGTCAAGCACGGCAAAGACCACGTGCGCGAATGCGTTGCGGTACTTGGGGTTGCGCAGCAAATGCTGGGCGAACCAGCGCGCCATGTCCGAAGGCTGGTTAGCGAACACGCCGCAACCCCAGGCACCCAGCACCAGCGCTGTATGACCGTGGTGTACGGCTAGTGCCAGCAGCATATCAATGCGGGCCAGCATGGCCGCTTCCAGCTCGCCAAGACGCTGCGGTTCGTTGCGTGCGACAGCGCCGCGATTGACGGCCGGCGCGGTGACCATCGAGGCGAAATATGGTTCATCCAGCAGGCCGTAATCGTCGTCGCGGAATACCGGCACCTTGGGCGAATAGATCATGTCGTCCAGGTAGATGCACGACTTGTGCGCGCGGTTTGCCTCGTACATTTCGGGCTTCTGCGCGATGCAGGGGTACAGCCCGGAAGACTTTGCCAGGTTCTCTTCCTGCGCCTCGGCACCACCAAGGAATCCGCCACCAGGATTCTTGGCCGAAGCGAAGTTCAGGCAAAGCGGATCGGCGTGACCGAGTTCGACAAGGCGGCGGGCTGCCGCCAGCGTCGATTCGTTGCGCACCTCAAACCTGGTCGCAAAGGACCGGCCGCCGCTGTGGTTTCCCAGAAGTTGTCCCAGCGCCCCGCCCTTGTAATGGACTGTGCCTGCCTTGGCCCGTCCAAGGGCGTCCGCGAGATCGACATAATTGCCAAGCGCATTTTCGTAACCGCCGACCTCCATGATGGCCAGGGTTTCCTGCGCGATGCGCGAGCGGATTTCTCGATTGATCATTGTGATGTTCCTTTCTTGTTATTGGTTTTCTCGATCAAGCAGGAACATCATAAGCCACTTAGTGTGTTTTAGCAACTAAGTTATATTGGATTTTACACTAAGCATCAGCGCAGCAGTTCATAGGGACCGCCACGCTCCAGGGCGCGCTGGTAAGCCGGGCGGGCGTGGATGCGCTGCAGGAAGGCTTGCAGGCGCGGGTGGCTGGCGCCCAGGCCACCGCGCGCAGCGGCCGCCTCGAGCGGGAAGCTCATCTGGATATCGGCCGCACTGAACTCGTTGCCGGCGAACCAGTCGCGGTTGGCGAGTTCGGATTCGAGGTAAGCCAGGTGGCGGTCGATATTGGGTTGCACAAAGCTCGACATCACTTTCTGCACAATGGCGCTCTTGATCGGCTTGACGAAGAATGGCGCCGGCGACGATTCGACCTTGTCGAACACCAGCTTCATCAACAGCGGCGACATCAGCGAACCTTCCGCGTAATGCATGAAGTAGCGCCAGCGCAGCTTGTCGGGCGTGCCGGCCGGCGGCACCAGGCGGTCGTTGCCGTGCTTCTCCACCAGGTACTCGATAATGGCGCCCGACTCGGCGACGATATTGCCTTCATGCTCGATGACGGGCGACTTGCCAAGCGGGTGCACCCTGGCCAATTCCGGCGGCGCCAGCATGGTTTTCGGATCGCGCTGGTAGTGCTTGATCTCGTATGCCAGCCCCAGCTCTTCCAGCAGCCACAGCACACGCTGCGAACGAGAGTTATTGAGGTGATGGACGATGATCATGGGCGCACTCCACAGGGTTGTAAGTCCCACAAGCTTATCAGCTTTTTCATTCCTGTTTTTGCCGCCTTCAATCCCGCGAAACCGGCCTTCGTCCACTGCGCGCAGGCGGCGCTGCGCCGCGGCGCTAAGCTGGCCGGACCTTGTCACCCGATCTAAGAAAGGAGCAGCATGTCGCACCGAATGTCGCGTGCCGCCATCGCGGCCGCCGTTACCCTTGCCCTATTGGCTGCCTGCGGTGGCGGCGGTGGCGGCAGCCCTGCCGACCAGCAGCTGTCAGGCCAGGGGCAGCAAAGTTTCCGTATCGCCGACCTGCCGGAGGTGAGCACCAATCCGGTCGGCAGCACCCAGGCCGCCAACCCGCAGATCGACCAGACCGTCCAGGCGGCCCTGAAGAAATTCAACCTGCCCGGCGCCACGGTCGTGGTCCTGAAAGACCAGCAAGTGCTCTACGCCAAGGGCTATGGCTACAGCAACCTGGCAACGCGCGCCGCGGCGCGGCCGGAAGACCGCTTCCAGATCGGCTCCATCAGCAAGATGTTTGTCGCCACCGCGATCCTGCTGCTGGCCGAAGATGGCAAGCTGGCCCTGGATGACACGGTGGGCAAGTATTACAGCGGCTTGCCGGACGGCTGGCGCACCCTCACGATCCGCCACCTGTTGAGCCATTCGTCCGGCGTGCCGGGCGACGGCCCGAACGACGCCATCGACCCGGCCATCCTGAGCCGCTTCGACAGCTTCATGGCCGGCAGCGATGACGCGCGCGTGGCCGCCATTGCCGCCCTCCCTTTGCATGCCGCGCCCGGCGCCCGCTTCGAATACAGCAATATGGGCTACGACGTACTAGGCATGCTGGCGACCAAGGTGGCCGGCATGGACTATGCGGAGCTGCTGCAGCAGCGCGTGTTCCGCCCACTTGGCATGAGCACGGCGCGCAAGCTCGACGCGGCCAACACCAAGGCCGGCACGGCCATCGGCTACCGGCCGGACGGCACGGCGCTGCGCGAACACATCATGACCCCTTACCGCTACAGCTGGCCGGCCCTGGGCGCGGGCGGCATCGAAATGAGCGTGTTGGACATGGCGAAATGGGATAACGCGCTGTACGGCAACCATGTCCTCAAGGCGTCCAGCCTGGCCGAAATGTGGAAGCCGCACATCGATGCGGGCGGCGGCTCCTCCTATGGCTTGGGCTGGTTCCTGTTCACCGTCAATGGGCACGCCCTGCTGAAACACTCGGGCGGCATGGGCGGCTTCATCGCCGAGTATCGGCGCTGGCCGGACGAGCGCTTCAGCACCATTGTCCTGACCAACAGCGGCGCCACCAGTTCCGACCTCTCTGGCGCGCTGACCATCGCGCGCACCATCACCGACCTGTTGCAGCCGTCGCTGTCGATCCGTTAGCAAAATCGCCACGCCGCCGCTTCTGATGCATAATGCGCCACCTGATCCAAATTTGCTTACGTATGACGCATACCTGGAGCCGCACCCGCGTAGTCCTGGCCATTGTGCTGGCCAGCGTACTGCTGCACCTGCAGGGCAACGCGCGCTTCTGGATCAACGGTGGCAGCTGGAGCGACCTGGGCTGGCGCATGGGGCTGGGCCTGCTGTATTTTGCCGGCGCCGGGATAGCCGTATGGCTGGCCGCCAGCCGCGCCACACCCTGGTTGGCGCGCCGCCTGCACACGCCGCTGCTGCGCATGCTGGCCGGCAGCCTGCTCCTGCTATGCGCGCTGGCCGCGCTGACGGGTCTGGTCTATGCAGTGCTCTTCCCTTGGGCGATGGGCCGTCCGGTCACCGCGACCGGTCTGTACGCCATCGCCTACAAAGTCACGGCAGTGGCGCTGCTGGCCTACTGCTGGCTGTGGGCCAGCAGCAGTACCCGCAGCCGGCACGATGCCGCGCTCAGCCTGCAGGCCGAGACCGACCGTCTGGCGGCGGAGCTGGAGCGCGCCGAACTGGCCGTGATGCAGGCGCAGATCGAGCCGCATTTCCTGTTCAATACCCTGGCCCTGGTCAAGCGCCGCTACCGCACCGACCCGGCGCAAGCGGCGGTCGTGATGGACGCGCTGGTGGCCTTTCTCGAATCGGCCGCGCCGGCCCTGCGCCAGGACAACTGGACGCTGGGACAGGAACTGGATCTGGTGCAGCTTTACCTCGATATTCTCGGCTACCGTTTCGGCGCTTCACTGGAGCACGCCATCGCCGCGCCGCCCGCCTGCCGCGCACATCGCCTGCCGGCGCTGGTGCTGGCGACCCTGGTGGAGAACGCGGTGCGGCACGGGCTGGCGCCCAAGGCCGGAACCGGGCGCGTGAACGTGGCGGTGCGCCAGCACAGCGGCGGCCTGCATATCGAAGTGGCTGACGACGGCGTCGGCCTGCGCCAGCAGTCCGGCAGCGGCCTCGGTTTAAGCACGGTGCGGGCACGCCTGCGCAGCGCCTTCGGCAATGCCGCCAGCCTGCTGGTGCAGCCCGGCCAGCCCTGCGGCGTGCGCGCCGTCCTGACCATCGCCGGCCATGCGGCATAAGCGCGCCACCATGCTGTTCGCCCTGGGCGGCGCGGTCAATGCCGTGCTGTCGCGCCTGTACCATGCGCCCGCCTTCCTGGCCGAGAACGGGGTGGCTGCCCTGCTAAGGGAACTGGCGGCGCAGCTTGCCATCTATTGCGTGCTCGGCTGCGCGCTGATGCTGGCACTGCGTGGCGCGGCGCGGCGGCCTGCACTGCTGCTGCAGCAGCCCTTGCGCTTCGTCCTGGTGCTGGCGGTGGCCAGCGCGGCACTGTCGCGCCTGGAATGGATCCTGGAGCAGGCGCTGGAGCACGGCACTGTCGCGCTTTCCGGCCAGTCCATGGGCGGATTCCTGGAAACCTGGCTCAGCATCGTACTGTGGGGCGGCCTGTTCGGCTGGCTCTACCTGCTCTACCTGCAGCGCCTGGCGGACCAGCAGCGCCTGGACGGCATGCTGGCCAGGCGTGCCTTGTTGACGCGGCAAATGGCGCAGGCCGCGCTGCATGCCGCGCGTGCCCGCATCGATCCGGTAGCCGTTGCAGCCGACCTGCGCGCGGTCCAGGCCGGCTATGCCAACGACCCGGCGCAAGGCGCGGCCATGCTGGACCAGCTGATCGGCCGCCTGCGCCAAGCCTTGAGGCGCAACAAATGACCCTGGCTCCGCGCGCCCTGATTGTCGAAGACGAAGCCGAACTGGCCGATGAATTGCGCGAACAGTTGCACGCCCTGTGGCCGGAGCTGCGCCTGGTCGGCCACGCGCGCGACGGCGAACAGGCGCTGCGCATGGTGATGGACGAGCAGCCCGACATCGTCTTCCTCGACATACAGATTCCCGACCCCAGCGGCCTGCAGGTGGCGCGCATCATCCGCGAGCGCTGCCACATCGTCTTCGTTACCGCGTACGACAGCCATGCGCTGGAAGCCTTCGAGCGCGGCGCCATCGACTATCTGCTCAAGCCGGTCATGGCCGAGCGCCTGGCGCAGACCGTGCAAAGGCTGCAATGCCGGCTGCCGCAAGCGCCGCCCGACCTGGGCCGCCTGCTCGAGGAGCTGGACGCGGCGTCCGCGCCAGCGCGGCACCTGCGCTGGATCACCGCGGCGGCGGGCAATTCGCTGCGCCTGATCACGGTGGACGAAGTGGTGTTCTTCCAGGCGGCGCACAAGTCGACCCGCGTCGTCCTGGCCGACTCCGACCTGCTGATCCGCAAGAGCTTGAAGGAACTGGTGGCGGAGCTGGACCCGGAACAGTTCTGGCAAACCCACCGCTCCACGGTGGTGAACGCCCTGCACATCGCCAGCATCGGTCCCAAGCTCGATGGCGAACTGGCCATCATGCTCAAGAAGCGCCGTGAGCAGTTGCCGGTGTCCGAAGCCTTCGTCCGCAGGTTCCGCCAGATGTAGGTATACTGGCCGGCATGCTGCCCCTGACGCCCGAATCGATCCACCGCCTGGTCCACGCCTTCTACGACGGCGTGCGCGCCGACCCTGAACTGGGGCCGGTATTCGAGGCGGCCATCGACGACTGGGAACCGCACCTGGCGCGCATGGTGGAGTTCTGGAGCACCACCATGCTGGGCACCAAGAGCTTCCAGGGCAATGTCTACGGCAAGCATATGGCGCTGCCGGGCGTGCAGCCGCAGCATTTCCAGCGCTGGCTGGCGCTGTTCCAGGCTACTGTCGACCGGCTGTTCGAGCCGGCTGTGGCCGGGGAGTTCCGCATCGTGGCCAGCCGCATCGCACAGAGCCTGCAATACGGCTTCTTCGGCCAGGTGCACTTCAGCTGAAGGCGTCGGCCGCGCTCATGACCGAATAGCTGGCCTGCCAGCGCCGCAGCGTGGCCGGCAGCACATGCACCGGCTGCGGCGAGGCGATGAATGTTCCCGCCGCCTGCGCGCAATCGGCATCGCGCACGCGCAGCCAGTCGAGCAGGTCGGATACCTCGCAGCATGGGGCAGCCGCGTGTCCGCCGCCGGGCGTGCCCGCCCTCTCGTCCGCGCTGCCTGCGCCACCCGTGCCGCCACGCAGCGCCAGCCGGGACGGAGCGCAGCCCGCCTGGGCCAGCAAGTCCGCGACCGCGCCGCGCGTGGCCGCATCGTCCAGCACCTGCTGCGGTACCGGCAGCGCCAGCACCAGGTCCAGTTCGAAGCCTTCCGCGTGCCACATGCGCAACGCGGCCAGCGCGTCGCACACCATATGCAGCACGAAGAGCTGCCGCGCGGCCGGCCCGGCCAGCGCGGCCAGGGTGGCGGGCGTTGCGGCCAGGCTGCCGTCCTGCCGGCGCCAGCGCACGTCGGCCCGCACGCAGGCGATGCTGCCATCGCGTGCCGCCACATGCGGGTGGCACCATAATTCGAACTCGCCGAGTTCCAGGGCATTACCAATCAAATTTCACCTCGGCTGTGTAAGAGCGCTGTGGGTAGGGATGGAAGTTCCAGTATTTGTAGTTGTTGGCATTGTCGATGCCGAAGGCGGCACTCCAATGCTGGTCGATGCGGTAGCGCAGGCGCATGTCGACCGTGAAGTATTTGCTCGCTCCCTGGTAGGCGAAGCCGTTGACGTCAGTGTTGTCCAGGGTCGAATACTGCTTGCCGCTGTAACGTGCAGCCAACGTGGCGCTCAGCTTGTCGTTCACGCGATAAGTCGCTACCGCGCTGGCACGCCATTCCGGAATGCGCGGCTGCCATTTGCCGACGCTGGCGGGGAATCGGGCGTTGCGCTTGATCTTGGAATCGGTCCAGGTCAGGCTGGCCTGCATGTCCAGGCCTTCCACCAGCACGTCCTCGTTCGACCAGGCGGTTTCCAGGCCGTGGGTGCGGATCAGCTCCACATTCTGCACATTGGTCACGTTCGGCGTGACCAGCACATTGGTCTGCGCGTACAGCGCGTCGCTGTTGCGCTCGAAGAAGGCTGTCAGGCGCAGTGCGGAACTGCCCACCAGGCGCTCGGCGCTCAGCTCCGTGGTCCAGGAGCGTTCGGCTTTCAGGCCGGGGTCGTTGTTGATCAGGGTGCCGGCATTGTTGATGCCGCCCTGGTACAGCTCGGATACGGTCGGCATGCGCACGGCGCGGCCGGTGGACGCCTTGATGGTCCAGTCGTCGCTGGCCTGGTAGGCCAGTGCCGCTTTGGGGGACACATGGTTTTCGCTGCGCCGGGCGTGGCGCACCACGGTGCTGGCGTTGGCTGTCTCGCCGTCGCGGCCGGTCCAGTGCTCGAAGCGCGCGCCGAGCACGGTCTTCCAGTCCGGCGCCAGTCTCCAGGTGTCTTGCAGGTACAGGCTGTCGATGCTGGTGCGGCCGGAAAAGGCCTGGTTGCGCGCGCCGGGGGAGCCGTTCAGCCAGTCGCTGGTGGCGCGTTCGAGGGTGGACAGCTTGTATGCCGCCCGCTGGTAGCCGAAATCGACGATGTGCGCGCCGCGCATGCCGCCGGGACGCCAGACGCCTTTCAGCGACAGCGTGCTCCAGCCGGTGCCGCCCTGGTCGACGATGCGGCCGGCGCCGCCGGTGGCAGCAGCCGGGCGTGCCGTTGCAGGTGCGCGCAGGATGTCGCGGCTGTAGTCGTACAGGCTGGCCGCCACTTCCCAGTCGAAGACGCCCTTGGTGTTGCTCTTCACCGTCAGGCCGTGCATCAGGTGGCGCAGTTCTTCGCGCGATGAATTGAAGTCCGGTGCAGCCAGGGTGAAGCTGCGGCCAGCAATCGATACCGGGCCGCTGTACACCGGCCTGCCCGCCGCATCGCGCAGGTAGCTGTTGGGCGTGCCATCCGAATCGTTCTGCCACCAGCCCAGCGCGTAGCTGGCGCGCACGGTCGGCGAAAAGTCGTAAGCCAGCTTGAACTTGGCGTGCTCCTGCACCGTGCTGTACTGGGTGGCCGTGCCGAGAATATAGATGTCGCGATTGGTACGGTCCTTGCCCACCACGGCACCCGTTACCGGCACGCCGGCGCCGCCCGCCGCGCCGCTGGCGATCACGCGACTGGTATAGGTTTGCGGATGGCCGTCGCTGTCGGTACGGTTCACGCTGAAGAACCAGGACCAGGCGCCGTGGCGGCTGCCCAGCGACATGCTCGCTTGCCTGGCGCGGAAGTCCTGGTCCGTGCCGTACAGCCCAAAAGGCTGGACCACGTAGCCGACCCGGGCATGGGCTTCGAACTGCTTCGGCATGCGCGTCTGGTAATCGACCACCGCGCCCACCGAGTTGCCGCCGTAGGCGGCGGAGAATGGGCCGTACAGCACGTCCACCCGTTCGATTTCCTCCGGCGCCACCATGCCCCAGCGTGGCGCGAAGGTGGCTCCGTTGCCAAGGTAGTTCGACAGCAGCACACCGTCCGCATACACTGCCGAACGCGCACTGTTGCCGGTGCCGGAGGCGCGGGTCGACAGCACGGCGTGGTTGTAGTCGCCGATATAGCGCTTGCGCACCAGCAGGCTAGGCAGGTATTTCAGGGCGTCTTCCGCATCGCTGGCGTTGACCTGGTCTTCGATCCGGGCGCGGGTGATGCCTTCGATGGTGGTCGGAATCTGGGTCGGCAGCGAGGTCGGATTGGTGCCGGCGATGACGACAGTGCCAACCAGCTTGAGCGGCGATTCCCCTACGTGGTCGGCCAGTGCTGGCGTCGAAAACACGGCCAGCACAGCGGCGGCCAGGGGAATGAGGCGGGTGTTCATGATGCTTCCTTTCTTGTTCTTGCGAGCGGGGGCCTTGCAACCGCGCAGCCAAAGGGGCGCGTGCAATGCAAAGCCGGGGGAACTACGCGGGAAAGATCAAGCTGAAGGCGGGGCGCGCGAGGGTGGCGCCACAGGTCCTTGCTGGGGCAGCGCTGCAGGCGCCTGCAACGCGGGTTCGGCGCGCGAAGGCGCCATGAGCGCCAACGCAATGGCGGCGAATGGCGGCGGCACAGGCGGCAGGTCGGCCTGTACCATGCAGTAGCCGCACTTCTGAACCATGTGGTGGGCTGTCGGCTTGGCGTGGCAATCGACGGCGCTGTTGTCGCCGCAGGCGGCCGACAGCAAGGTGGATAGGGTTGGCGCGGACACCGCCACCAGCATCGCAAACAATGCGATCCTGACTATATTGGCGAATTGTCTCCTGCTCCAGGCCACGATGGCTCCACAATGCTGCTTGCGATAAGTGGCATTGTAGGTACCCCTTTTGGGGCTTCACATGTCCTGCGTCAAGCTTTCAGGAGATCGGCGGGCTAGCGCTGGACGTGCAGCGTAATGACGCGGCGCGCCGGGCCGCCGCCGGATGGGGGCGCTGGCGGCGCGGGAGAATCGCCGCAGCCGCCGCAGGAACCGCAGCCGCTGCCGCAGCTCGATTCCGTGTTGAAGAAGCGCGCCAGCTTTTCCTGCGGCAGGCCGCGGCGCGACAATACATGGACAATCCGCTGGCGCCATGCGGCAGGCAGGTATTTGCGCGCCGCGTGCAGCGCGGCGGCTGCCACGATGATGCCGACGATGATTTCCTGCCACATGGTTCAGCCCGCCAGCGCCAGGGCGACGCGGTATGTGATGAAGGTGGCGGTGTAGGCCAGCGCAAACATATAGCCAGCCATCAGCAGCGGATACTTCATCGAATTGGTTTCGCGCCGCACCACGGTCAGCGTGGACAGGCACTGCGGCGCGAATACGTACCAGGCCAGCAGCGCCAGCGCAGTGGGCAGGCCCCAGCTTGCCTGGATCACAGGCAGCAAGGTGTTCGCCAGCTCGTCGCCGGTCTGCGACAGCGCATACACCGTGCCCAGCGCGCCGACAGCCACTTCCCGCGCCGCCATGCCCGGCACCAGCGCAATGCAGATCTGCCAGTTGAAGCCGATCGGCGCGAAGATGTATTCCAGCGCGCGGCCCAGCATGCCGGCCACGCTGTAATAGATCGGCGGATGGGTCGCGCCTTCCGGTGCGCCCGGGAAGCTGGACAGGGCCCACAGCAGCACCATCAGGGTCAGGATGGTGGTACCGACGCGCATCAGGAAGATCTTGGCGCGTTCGTACAGGCCGATGACCAGGTTGCGCATATGCGGCCAGTGGTAGGCCGGCAGTTCCAGCATCAGCGGCTGGTTGCGTTTGGCGCGCATGGAGCGCTTCATGACCCAGGCGACAGCCATGGCGGAGATGATGCCGGCAAAGTACAGGCAGAACAGCACCAGGCCTTGCAGGTTGAACATGCCCCACACTTCGCGCTCCGGGATGAAGGCGGCAATCACCAGCGCATACACCGGCAGGCGCGCCGAACAGGTCATCAGCGGCGCGATCATGATGGTTACGATGCGGTCGCGCGGATTCTGGATGGTGCGCGCCGCCATGACGCCGGGAATGGCGCAGGCGAACGAGGACAGCAACGGAATGAAGGCGCGGCCCGACAGGCCGACGCCGCCCATCAGGCGGTCCAGCAGGAAGGCTGCGCGCGGCAGGTAGCCGCAATCCTCCAGCACCAGGATGAAGAAGAACAGGATCAGGATCTGCGGCAGGAATACCAGCACAGCACCGACACCGCCCAGCACGCCGTCGACCAGCAGGGAGCGCAGCACGCCGTCGGCCATATGCTCCCGGACCAGGGCGCCCAGGTGCTCGACGCCGCCGCTGATCATGTCCATCGGCACTTCGGCCCAGCTGAACACGGCCTGGAACACGCAGAACATCAGCACGGCCAGGATGATCGGCCCCATGAAGGGATGCAGCACGAAATGGTCGATCTTTTCGGAACGGTTGCCGCGGTCGTCCGCGTCCTTCACCGCAAGCGCCATGATGCGGCGCACCTCGCGCTGGGTTTCCTCGACGCTCACGGCATCGATCGCGGACAGCGGCTTGGCCGCGCTTTCATAATATGGCCACAGGCTGTCCAGTGCATCGACCAGGGCTTTCTCGCCGCCGCTCTTCACGGCCACGGTTTCCACCACCGGCATGCCCAGTTCCTGCGACAGCCTTGCCGCATCGACCACAATGCCGCGCTTCCTGGCCACGTCGACCATGTTCAGGCACAGCACCATCGGCAGGCCGAGGCGCTGGATTTCCAGCGCCAGGCGCAGGTTCAGGCGCAGGTTGGTGGCATCGACCACGCAGACCACCACGTCGGGCGAACGCTCGCCTTCACGCAGGCCGGCCACCACGTCGCGCGTGATCATTTCATCCGGGGTGTGGGCCGACAGGCTGTATGCGCCCGGCAGGTCGAGCAGGCGGTAATGCTTGCCGGCGCCGGAGGTGAACTGGCCTTCCTTGCGCTCGATGGTGACGCCGGCATAGTTGGCGACCTTCTGGCGTGCGCCGGTCAGGCGGTTGAACAATGCGGTCTTGCCGCAATTCGGGTTGCCCAGCAGGGCGACCATTGGCTGCTGCGCGACGACTGGCGCGGCCTTTTCTACTGCACCCATTACATTTATTCCGGTTGGATCGAGATCAGCGCGGCTTCGAAGCGGCGCAAGGCAAAGGTGGCATTGCCTACTTTAATGGCGAGGGGTTCGCCGCCCGGCAGGCCGCGTTTGAGCATGCGGATCCGTTCGCCGGGCACGAAGCCCAGCTCCATCAGGCGGCGCGCCAGGTCGGCGCCGTCCTCGGTGTCTTCCGGGTTGCCCGGAGCAATATGTACCACCGTTCCGCTCTGCCCCACCGGCAGGGAATCAAGCTTGATCAGGGTTGGCGCAAGGGTCATGGCGAACTTTCCAGGGGGACATACAACCGCATCATTATAAATGAGAATGGTTTTCAATTTCGCTTGCATTGTAGCCCTGTTCGGGTAGAATGGGAACCGTAATGATAATGATTCTCAATAACGGAATCGCAATCTTAGCCAGAAGGTAATTTCTGAAATGATCGTTTGTGTCTGCAACAACATCTCTGATCGAGAAATCCGTCAAGCCATAGATATGGGTATCAGCTCCATGGACGAGTTGCGCGAAGCGCTCGGCGTGGCCACCTGCTGCGGCAACTGCCTCAGCTATGCGGTGGAAGTGCTGGACGAACATCTGGGCAGCGGAATACAGGAGACTGTGCTCAAGCGCCCAACACTCACCGTGTAAGGAGCGCTCTATGCAATCGATGACTTTCCCGGCTGGCGGCGATTTCGGCGCCGGTGATGGCGGCGCCAAGCTGACCAAGATCGCAGCGGTCGTCGCTTTGCATGCAGTCCTCGGTTATGCCTTTATCAACGGCACCATGCACCGCCTCGTGGACCGCATTCCTGAAGTGGTCAACGTCACTTTCGTGGCTGCACCACCACCGCCGCCTCCCGCGTCGCAGCCCAAGACGGTGGACATCGCACCGAAAGCGCCTTCGATCACCCCGCCTCCGCTGCCGATGCTGCCGATCGTGATTGAAAACACCATCACCTTGCCGCCATCGCAAGCGCGTGTGACTGAAGCTGCACCGGCAACGCCGGTGGTGGCTGCGCCGGCCGACCCTGCGCCTGCGGCTCCTGCCGCTCCAGCCGGCCCGCGCGTGATTTCCGCCGTGGAGTATATTCGCGCACCGCAGCCGGTATACCCGTCGGTTTCGCGCCGCATGGGCGAACAGGGCGTGGTGACCTTGCGCGTGCTGGTGAACGAGAAGGGTTATGCCGAGCAGGCAGCGATCCAGAAATCTTCCGGCTTCAACAACCTGGACGAAGCGGGCCGCGCCGCTGTCATGCGCGCGCTGTTCAAGCCGTATGTGGAAGATGGCAAGGCGCAGCCGGTGTATGTGGTTGTGCCGATTAACTTCCAGATGTCCTAAAACCGGTGTCAGACCCATAGGGTCTGGCACCTATGCGAAAACGCCGCGTGCTTCGTTCGAAGTCCGCGGCGTTTGCGTTTCGGTTTACGGGTTTTTACAGGTCAGCCCACATCCGCAGCAGGTTGTGATAGTGTCCCGCCAGTCCGACGGTAGCCTCATCATCGCCATGCGCGGCGCGCAGCTTCTGGATGTTCTGGTCCAGCTCAAACAGCATGCTGCGCTTCCAGTCATCGCGCACCATCGATTGCGTCCACAGGAAGGACGCCACGCGTTCACCGGCAGTCACCGGGTTCACGCGATGCACGCTGCTGGCCGGATAGATGATCGCATCGCCTGCCGGCAGCTTGACTTCATGCGCGCCATAGCTGTCCATGACGGTCAGCTCGCCGCCTTCATACTCTTCGGGATCCGACAGGAAGACCGTGGTGGAAACGTCCGAACGCATCACGTCGGACGACCCCACCATATGGCGGATCGCGCCATCAATATGCAGGCCGTAAGTCTCTCCGCCGGCATAGCTGTTGAAGTATGGCGGCAGGATCTTCAGCGGCAATGCCGCCGAATAGAACAGCGGGTTCTTCGCCAATGCCTTGATGATGATATCCCCGAGCTCCAGCGCCAGCGGCGTCCCTTCCGCGATCTGGCGGTTGCGCTTGACTTGCGCCCCCTGCGAGCCCACGCTGGCGCGGCCGTCGATCCATTCGGCGGCGGCCAGGCGCTGGCGGAAGGTCTTGACTTGTTCCGGCGTCAGCACGCCGGGGATATGCAGCATCATATTAGTAGCGGAAGTTCGCGGTCAGGGTGGCGGAGCGGCCCGGGGCCACGCCGGCGTAATGACCGGACGAGGTCTTGTCGAAGTAGAACTTGTCGGTCAGGTTCTGCACGTTCAGCTGCAGGTTGATGTTCTTGTTCACGTCGTAGCTCGCCATTGCATCGAGGCGGGTGTAGCCAGGCACGTACTTGGTGTTATTGATGTTACCAAATACCTTGCCGGAGGTGCTCAGGCCGCTACCAAGGATCAGGCCAGGCAGCACGGTGTACGAGGTCCACAGCGATGCGCTCTTCTTCGGCGTGCCCGGGAACTTGTTGCCGTTGAACGGGGACGGACTCCACACCGGCTTCGCAGTGGTGCCAGTGTTGACGAAGCCGTTGTCATCGACTACCGCATCGAGGAAGGTCACGCCGCCGAACACCTGCCAGTTGGTGGTGATGGCACCGCTGGCGCCGAACTCGATACCCTTGACCGACTTCTTGCCGACGTTCTGGGTGGTGCCGTCCGGTGCGGTGACGCGGGCGTTGTCCATGCGGCTTTCGAAGATGGCTGCGCTCAGGGACAGGCGGCGTGCGCTGACTTCCCACTTGGTGCCCAGTTCAAAGTTCTTGCTTTCCTGCGGCTTGAGGTTGGCGACCGCCGCGGACAGCGCGTCGGTGCCGTCGCCGCTGTCATTGCCAGGCGGGGTGGACGAGGTGCCGTAAGAAACGTAGATGCTGCTGTTGGCGGCTGGCTTGTACACCAGGCCGGCCTGGGTGCTGACGAAGCTGGACTTGTTCTCGGCATTGACCGCAGCGACCACCGGCGTGACGGCGGTGTTGGCATTGGTGTGCAGCTTGCTGCGGTAGCCATCCCAGCGCAGGCCCACGTTCAGCAGCCAGTTCGGGCTGAATTCGATGGTGTCGAAACCATACACGGAACGGTTGTTGGTGTGCACGTCGGTGTTGTTCGGCGCCACGGAACGTACCTGGCCCACGCTCCATGGATCGTATGGGTTCGGGTTGGCCAGGGTGGTGCAGTTGTACAGGGTTGCCGCGCCGGCGGTCGGGCAGGTGGTCGACTTGGTCAGCGGGTTGTTGGTGCCCGGCGTGAACAGATAGGTCAGGCGATCGGTCAGCTCGCGCGAAAACTCGACGCCGGCGGTGAAGCTGTGCTTGATGCCGGCAGCAGTGAAGGAACCGGTCAGGGCCGAGGTGTTGGCCAGCGAGTCGGTCTGCACCAGGCGGCTGTTGTGGCGGCGCCATACGGTGCCGTACAGTGCCACGTTGCCCTTGGAATCGTCCGGCAGGGTATACACGTAGTGGTTTTCGGTCTTGGCCGAACGGGTCACGTTGCGCAAGGCCAGGCCGTTGCCGAAGTCATGCTTGATGTCGATGGTGCCGATGTTGGACTCGGTGTCGCGGAAATCGCGCTCCACCAGGCCATAGAAGGTGTCGCGCGCCACCGATACCGGCGTGCCATTGCCGTTCTTCGACATATTGGCGCCGCTGGTGAATGGATTGTTGTACGGCTGGCCGGCGTCCGGCATTTCGCTGGACTTCATCAGGTAGTAACTCAGGTTGACCTTGGTCGCGCCGCTCAGGCCGAAGGCCACGGAGGGGGCGAAGCCCCAGCGGTCGCCTTTGGCTTCCTTGTGATGGCCCGGTACGCGGCTGTCGTGGCCCATCACGTTCAGGCGCACGGCAGCATTGTCGCCCAGGGTGCGGTTGATGTCGGCGGTCACGCGGCGGTAATCGGCCGTGCCCACGCCCACATTGGCGTTGATGAAGTTGTCGGCCTTGGCAGTCTTGGAGACCATGTTCACGCCGCCGCCTGCCGAGGAACGGCCGCCGTATGCGGAGTTCGGGCCCTTGACCACCTCGATCTGCTCCAGCGCGAAAATTTCGCGCGACTGGGAGCCGCTGTCGCGGATGCCGTCGATATAAGTGTCGGTCTGGGCGTTATAGCCACGGATGAACAGGTTGTCGCCCACCGGCTGGCCGCCTTCGGCCGCACCCACGGTAATGCCCGGCACCATGCGCAGCGCGTCCGACAGCGAGGTCGAGCCGGTCTGGGACAGCACTTCGGTCGGGATCACGGTGACCGATTTCGGGGTATCCAGCAGGGGCGCGGTGAATTTTTCGGAAGCGGACTGCTTGACCTGGAAGTTGGTGCCGTTGTGACCGGTGACAGTCACTTCGTGCATTTTGTTTTCCGGGGCGGTGCTGTTTTCGGCGTGGACTGCCGGCAGCGCCAGGGAGGCGGCGATGGCTGCGAGCGTAGCTGGCGAATGCTTGCGGCTCTTGATAAAGGACATGAACAACTCTGAATTGTTGGGATAAAACGCAAATGATAATAGTTTTCATTTGCATTAGCAATGTCGTTAGCAATCCTATGTTGCCCGCATGACTAGGTTGGCGCCCTGCTTCGTGGCAAAATGCCATTATTCCCAACCAAATAAGAAGGAAACCCCATGAAGGGCGACAAAGACGTTATCCGTCTGCTCAATGCACAGCTGACGAACGAGCTGACGGCGATTAACCAGTACTTCCTGCATGCGCGCATGTACCGTCACTGGGGCTTCGACAAGCTGGGCAAGAAAGAATACGACGAGTCGATCGGCGAGATGAAGCATGCCGACCGCCTGATCGACCGCATCCTGATGCTGGACGGCCTGCCTAACCTGCAAGCCCTGCACAAGCTGCTGATCGGCGAGAACACCGAAGAAATGCTGGCCGCCGACCTGAAGCTGGAAAAAGGTGCGCATGCGACCATCAAGGAAGGCATTGCGCAGTCGGAAAAAGTCGGCGATTACGTATCGCGCGACCTGCTGCTCGAGATCCTGAAGGATACCGAGGAGCATATCGAATGGCTGGAAACCCAGATCGACCTGATCGGCAAGATCGGCATCCAGAACTACCTGCAATCGCAGATGTCGGAAGCTGAGTAATGCCCGGCCAGAGTCCGGAGTTGCTGCGCCGCCTGCTGCGCGCAAAAGACCGGATGGACGGCGCCTCGCACGAGGAATGGCCGGTAAGCCGCCTGGCGGAAGTGAGCTGCGTCTCCCCGACGCACTTCGCCCGCTCGTTCAAGGAGGCTTTCGGCCTGCCTCCCCACCGCTACCTGCTCACGCGCCGTATCGAACGCGCCGTGACGCTGCTGCGCGAAACCGACCTGCCCGTCACCGATATCGCTTATTCGACCGGCTGGAACAGCATCGGCACATTCGGCCGCACCTTCCGCGATATCACCGGCAAAAACCCGGGCGACATCCGGGACCAGGTACGCGCCGAGGCTGGGCAGGCCGGCCGGGTCCCCGCCTGCGTGCTCAGCGCGGCGCACCGTCCCGACCTCACAATGGCAGTTTCGGAGAAGCGGCGCCAGGAAAGCGTCCCTACAATGGAGTCTCACTTAAAGGAGACCACCCCATGACTCAAGGTATTCAAACCGTAGGCCTGTATGTACGCGACCAGGATGAAGCACTGGCCTTCTATGTCGACAAACTCGGCTTCAAGGTCCACACCGACGTGCGCAATGGCGACTACCGCTGGCTGACCGTGCAGCATCCTGAGCAGCCATCGTTCCAGCTTGGCCTGTACGTGCCGGGCGCGCCAGTCCATGATGCGGCCACCGCCCAGGCGCTGAACGCGCTGGTTGCCAAGGGCGCCATGCCGCCGATGGTCCTGGAAGTGGACGATTGCTTCGCCGTCTACGACAAGCTGCACCAGAAAGGCGTGGAATTCACCCAGGAACCGGTGGAACGCTACGGTACGGTGGATGCCGGCTTCCGCGACCCGTCCGGCAATGGCTGGAAAATGATCCAGACGCGCCGCAAGGTGGCGGCGGCTTAATCCAGGCCCCAGGCCGAGCGCCAGGGCGCGTAGAACACCGGATCCGGCGCTACCGCGCCCGCCATGCCGCACACTGCGGCGGCGAAAGCGTTGGCGCGCTCCAGGATGAGCTGCATCTCCCAGCCGCGCGCACGGCCCAGCAGGAACACCGCGGCAAACGCATCCCCGGCCCCGACCGAATCGACAAACCGGCCCGGCTTGCCGTCGGGGCGCCCGGCCACGCGCGCTCCATCGGCGCCGAAATACATGGCGCCGCGCTCTGCCAGCGTGACAAGCAAGCCCTTGATGGAAAAGTTGTGCATCATGGCGCGCGCTTCCGCTTCGACGGCGGCGCAATCGATATCCACCGTGTCGGGGCAGGTGTGGCAGTACCATGAGAACAGCGCCTGCAGCTCGTCCTCGTTGACCTTGAGGATGTCGGCCCGCTGCAGCGCGGCAAACACCACGGATTCGTCCGCGCCGTCGCGCAAGTTCAGGTCGAGGAAATGTTCGGCCTCGTCGGCGCCATCCAGCACGGCATTGAGCGCAGCACGGGAAGCCGGCTCGCGCTGGCCCAAGGTGCCGAAGTACACGGTGTCGGGGGAGAAGGCCCGCATCACATCGACTGCGGCTGCCGCTTCGATATGGTCGTAAGCCTGTTCGGCCAGGATGTGGAAGCGGTGGCCGCCGTTGCCGTCGCGCTCGACGAGCACGCGGCCAGTCGGCTGCGGCCCGTGCTGCAAGCCTTCGGTGCTCATGCCGAAGCGCGCAAACGCCTCCCGCACCTGGTCGCCGTGCTTGTCGTTGCCGACGCGCGTCACCATCAGTGCGGGCAGGCCCAGCGCGGCCAGGTTGCGCGCCACATTGAACGGGGCGCCGCCGACGACTTGCTGGTCGCCAAAGTCGTCCAGCAGGGCTTCGCCAAATACCAGTACTCGCTCTGACATCGCTGCCCTCCCCTCGTTGTTCGGCTCGGGCTATTTTAGCAAAACAGCTTCCTGGTGCGAGGCGCTAGCGGGCAGCGGGCGTGCGGCCCGCAACTTGACGAACAGCACGGCCACCGCAGCGCACAGCAGCAGCGCGCCAGCCAGGCGCACCACGTTGGCGGGATCGCCGCGCAGCAAGCGGTGGTAATACAGTGGCAAGGTGAAAATCTGGATGATCATCGGCATCACGATGAACAGATTGAAGATGCCCATGTAGACGCCGGTGCGCTCAGGAGGAATACTGCCCGCCAGCATCACATAGGGATTGCCCATGATGCTGGCCCAGGCCAGGCCAATGCCCAGCATAGGCCACAGCAACTGCAGCGGTTCGCGGATCAGCGGAATGCACAGCATGCCGATGCCGGCCGCCGCCAGGCAGACGCTGTGGGTAAGCTTGGGGCCGAAGCGGCGCGTGAACGGCACCAGCGCAAAGGCGGCGATGAAGGCGACGAAATTGTAGAAAGCCCCTACCTGCCCGTTGAGCAGGCCCGCTTCGCGGAAGCCGGCCGACGCCGGATCCGATGTCTTGTAGATGGACGACGCCAGTGCCAGCATGATGTACTGCCAGTAGCAGAACATGGCATACCACTGGAACAGCTTGACCACGGCCAGCTGCTTCATGGTGGACGGCATCTCGCGCAGCGCATCGGCAATTTCCTGCAGGGTATGGCGCCAGCCGGCGGGCCTGGCGCGCAGCTCCGCTTCCTCCTGCGGCGACAGCGGCAGCTCGGGCGTGGTCCAGCAGCTCCACAGCACCGACGCCAGCGAGAACACGGCCCCCAGCAGGAAGGCGCCGATCACAGTGTAGGGGATCTGGTGGCTGTTGACGGCGTCGCGGCTGGTGCCAAGGTAGACCAGGATCGAGGGCGTGAGGTAGGCCAGCGTCTGCCCCAGTCCGGTGAAAGCGCTCTGGGTCAGGAAGCCGAGCGAATGCTGGCGCACTGCCAGGCGGTCGCTGACGAAGGCGCGGTACGGTTCCATGGTCACGTTGTTGGCCGCATCGAGTATCCACAGCAGGCCGGCGGCCATCCACAGCACGGGGCTGAAGGGCATGGCCAGCAGTCCAAGGCTGCAAATCAGGGCGCCGATCAGGAAATACGGTGTGCGGCGCCCCCAGCGGCTTACCGTGCGGTCGCTCATGGCGCCAATGATGGGCTGCACCAGCAGGCCGGTGACCGGTCCGGCCAGCCACAGGTAAGGCAGGCTGGCTTCATCGGCGCCCAGGTATTTGTAGATCGGGCTCATGCTGCTTTGCTGCAGGCCGAAGCTGAACTGGATGCCGAAGAAGCCGATGTTCATGTTGGCGATCTGCCGGAACGACAGATGCGGTTTGTGCTGCGTCATCGCGTGGCTCCTTCCGCTGCGGCTTGCCAGCGCTGGGTCCATGGTTCGTAAAACGCCAGGTCCTGCGGCACGGCGCCGGACAGGCTGCAAACAGCGCCGGCAAAGGCGTTGGCGCGCGCCATGGTCAGCGCCAGCTCCCAGCCTTGCACATAGCCGTGCAGGAAGACGGCGGAGAAGGCGTCGCCGGCGCCTACCGTGTCCACCAGCTTGTACGGTTCCTCATTGCCATGCTCGCGGATTAGCCGGCCGTCTGCGCCAATATACATCGCGCCGCGCGGGCCGAGGGTGACCAGCATGGCCTGCAGGTTGAATTTTTCGATCAGCAGCGAGCAGGCCGGGGGCAGCCCTGGATCGTGGGCGCGCACCAGTTGCGGGCCGCCTGGCGCGTACCAGGACAGCAAGGCCGCCAGCTCGTCTTCGTTGACCTTCAGGATATCGGCATGGCGCAGCGATTCATAGACGCTGCGCTCCGTGTACTGGCCTTCGCGCAGGTTCAGGTCGAGGTAGCGCGTGGCCTGGCTGGCCTCCAGCAGCTCGATCAGGGCAGTGCGCGAGGTCAGGTGGCGCTGGGCCAGGGTGCCGAAGTACAGCACTTGCGGCCTGGCCGGTTCGAAGGCGGCCCGCGCCGGGGCAGCCTCGATATGGTCGTAAGCCTGGCCGGGCAGGATGTGGAAGGCATGGCCATGCTGGCCGCGCTCCACCACGACGCGGCCGGTGGGCCAGGTGGGGTCCGTTTGCAAGCCCCATTGCGCCATGCCGTAGCGCTCGAATTCCGCCCGCACGGCGGCGCCATTGGCGTCCCGGCCGATGCGGGTAATCATCAGCGCCGGCGTGCCGAGGGCGGCCAGGTTGCGCGCCGCATTGAAAGGCGCGCCGCCGACTACCTGTTCGCTGCCGAAATCATCGACGAGGGCTTCGCCGAACATTGCCACACACATGGCTGTCTCCATCATTATTTCTGGTTGTCGCGCTCGAGCCAGTGCATGGCCCAGGGCGCCAGGGTAATCTCGCCGCGCATTACGCCGCCTTCAAGGGCGTCGCGCCATTGGCCAGGCAGCGCGAACTGCTGCGGCCTGCCCGAAAAGTTGTAGAGCGCAAGGAAGGCCGATCCACGCTGCAGCGCCAGCACCGCCGGCGCTGACGGCAGCAGCGAGCGCTCTGCGCCTGCCGCCAGTGCCGGGATGCGCCGGCGGGCAGCCACCAGGCCACGCAAGGCGGCATAGACACGGCCGGCCTGGGTACCGCTGTCGTGGCGCCGGGCGAAACGCTGCTCGTCCAGCATGGGACGCTGCAGCCAGCGGCTGTCCATTGCACGGTCAGCACGCTGGCGGAAGCTGTAGTCGTTTGCCTGGCCCAATTCGTCGCCCATGTACAGCACCGGCAGCGCGCCAAACCCGAGCGCCAGTCCGTGCAGCAGCTTCAGCCGCCGCAGGGCCTGCTCCTCGGCTTCGGCTTGCGCGCCGGCGCCACCCCATCCTTCGAGGCCGGCCAGGCTGGCGGCCATGCCGTTGCTGCCGTGCGCCGCGTCCGGGTCGCTGCTCTGGAATGCTTCGCCGCTTGCATAGCTGCCGTCGGCGCCTGCAAAGAAGCGCGAAATGGCGGCCAGGCGGGCCCGGGGATCGCGCCCTCCTTCGGCGGCTTCCGCCCGCAGCACGTTCCAGCCGATGTCGTCATGGCAGCGCACATAGCTGAGCCAGCTTGCGTGCGGCGGCAGCGGCGGCGTGCCGGCCACTACACTGCGCAGCAGGCCGGCATCCTGCTCCGCCAGCGCGCCCCAGGCCGCCGCCATCAGGCTGCTGTGGTAAGCAAGATGGCATTCCGGCTGCGCTGCCGCACCGAAGTAAGCGGGCAATTCGCGCATCGGCACAATCGCTTCCGCCTTCAGCAGCACGCCCGGCGCGGCGATGGACGCCAGCGCACGCAGGGCCCGCAGGATCAGGTGCGCTTCCGGCTGGTTCATGCAGTTGCTGCCCTCCCGCTTCCAGAGGAATGCCGTTGAGTCCAGGCGGAACACTTCAATCCCCCGGTTGGCCAGGCGCAGCAAGGTGGCAGCCATGGCGGCGAACACTTCCGGGTTCGCCCAGTTCAGGTCCCACTGGTAGGGATAGAAGGTGGTCCATGCCCAGCCATCGAGCGCCGGCACATGGGTGAAGTTGCCGGGCGCCGCCTGCGGAAAAACCTGGCCCAGGGTGCGTTCATAGGCATCCGGCTGCGATCGGTCCGCGAACACATGGAAGAAGCCGCGCAAGCGCGCGTCGCCTTCGCGCGCACCGCGCGCCCAGGCATGATCGTCCGCCACATGGTTCAGGATGAAGTCCGCGCACAGGCTGATGCGTGCGCTGCGCAAATCGGCGGTGAGCGCCTCCAGGTCGGCATTGCTGCCGAAGCGCGGGTCGACCTCCTCGAAGCTGGCGACTGCAAAGCCGCCATCATTTTCCCCTTCGCGCATCTTCAGGAACGGCAGCAGGTGCAGGTAGCGTACACCCAGTTCCTGCAGGTGCGGTATGCGCGCCGCCACGCCGCGCAAGTTGCCGCCCAGCCGGTCCACGTAGCCGCAGTAGCCAAGCATCTGCTGGCCGAGGAACCAGTCCGGCTGCGCGGTGCGCGCCGTATCCAGCGCCGCCAGCGCCGGGCTGCGCGCGCCGTGCAATTCCCCGATGGTGGACAGCAGGCTGCCATACCACTCCTCGAACCCTGGTGTGCCGCCGTACAGGCTTTGCAGGCAACTGCGCAGCGCCGGGCCGTGCGCCGCATAACGGCGTTCGGCTTCGGCACGGCGCGCCGCCGGCACGGCGTTGAGCAAGTGTTGGAGGGATGAAGACATCGGCATTGCGCTTTCCAGGTCAGAAGGAATAATTCAGGCCCATCTTCACGGCGCGGCCGCCGATCGAACGTGCGGCATGGCCGTCGCCTTCAACCTCGGTATAGCCGATCTTGTTGAACAGGTTGTTGGCGCTCAGCGACAGGCTCAGTTGCGGGTTGAACTGATAGCGCGCAAACAGGTTTACCGTGTGGAAGGCAGGCATATTGATGGTATTGGCATCGTCCGCCCAGGAACGGCCGGTGCCGACCACGCTGCCGCCCACGGTCAGCGGGCCGGCGTTGTAGCTCGGCGCGACCTGGTAGGTGATGCGGGCCTGGCGGCGCGGCGTGCGGCCGATGGTGGCCTCCTGACCCGCGGCCGCGCCCACGATTTCGGCATCGGTCCAGGTCAGGCCGCCGTTGATGCGGAAGTCGCCCAGGCTCCACGCCGCCTCCAGCTCGGCGCCCTTGGCGTCGTAGCGGTTGGCGGTGCTGACCCGGGTGGTGGCTTCGAAGTTCGATTCGTCGGTCTTGGCACGGAACAGGGTAAGGAAGGCGCTGGTGCTGCCGGAGCGCCATTTCACGCCCCCCTCCACCTGGCGCACGGTATTGATATTGATCGGCGCACTGCCGTCGAGCGGGGTGCCGAACAGGATGCGGTCAGCATTGAAGGCCACGCCATCGCTGACGCGAGCAAACAATGCCAGGTCGCGATTGAGCTGGTAGTTGCCGCCGACCGAATACGAGGTATGGTGGATCTTGTAGTCGACCAGTTGCTCGCTGGCCGGCTCGTAGAACAGCCCGTCGGTGGCGATATTGGCGGTGCCGCTGGCGCGCTGGCGGTCCTGGCGCACGCTGGCGTCAAAGTTCAGCGGGCCTTTTTCCCAGCCCACGTTCAGGTAGGGCGAGAGCAGCTTGTATTCCATGTCGACGGCGCGCATGCAGCAACCGCCCCATGCCGGGCCAACGTAGCCGGGTGTGCTCGATGCAGTCTGCAGCAAGGCCGGCTTGTCGCCGCTAAGCTGCATCAGATATTCGTTGAAGTTCCATGTCAGGCCAAGCTTCTGCAGGGACGTGTACAAGCCGCCGGTGGCGGTCAACTTGCCGCCGTTGATGGCAAAGGTCTTGGCCAGCTTCAGGTCATTCAGCGTGTTGTCGGCGTTGTCGATCGAGGTGTTGAATACCACGGCGGAGAAGGCCGGGCCGTTGTAGGCCTTGCCTTTGTCCGGGCCGGTGGCGACCACATAATTGCCGGCAACGCCGTTATTGGCGGGGAAAACGCCGAGGAAGCGGCCGCGGTTTTTCGCCTTGCGGAAGTTGTCGCTCAAGGTAATGCCATTGCCAAGGTCGAATGAAGCGGCAATGCCGAAGCTGTCGCTTTTCACGCGCAAACCGTCGTTGACGTTGCTCGATGCCTTGCCGTTCTCCCTGGTCAGCGCAATATCCCTGCTCCAGTATGGCGAATAGAAGGTGGTGTCGCGCGGGTCGATGCCGGGAATTTCGCTGATTCGGCCGTTGCTCACGCGCACCGGCACCGGCAGCGCAGTCGGCGCCTTGTCGTCCAGGTGCTTGAAGGACAGCCTGATCCAGCCGTTCGACAATTCCTGCGTGATGTTGCCGCGGATCTGTCCGCCTTCCTGCGTGCTCATGCCGGTATTGCGCTGGCCTTCGCCGGTGCGGTAATGGCCGCCGATGAAGAAGCGGGTCTTGCCGGTCAGGCGGCCGCCGTAATCGACGTCGTAGCGGGTCTCATCGTAGCCAAGGCCGCGCTGGATGCCGATATTGCCCCCCTGCTGCTCGCCGGTCTTGCTGATGAAGTTGATGATCCCGCCCGGCGAGTTGGTGGCCAGGGTGGAGGCGGAACCGCCGCGCACCACTTCCAGGTGGTCCAGCGCACCGTCGATCTTGACGTAGCTGTCGGGCGTGATGAAGTTGAAGTCGCCCGATTGCAGCAGCGGCAGGCCGTCTTCCTGCATCTGCACATAACGCGCGCCGCCGGCGGAAATCGGCACCCCGCGCACGGTGATGTTGGCATTGCCCTCGCCGCCCGAGGATTCGGCGCGCACGCCTGGCACCGAGCGCAGCACTTCCGCAGCGCTGGTCGGGGCGGCCAGGGAAATGGCTTCCGATTCCATGGTGCTGACCGAGACGCTGGAACGCATCTTGGAACTGCGGCTGGCGGTTCCGGTCACGACCACGCGCTCGAGTTTCAGGCCATCGGCCGGGGCGGCAACCGGGGCGGCGGCCGCGGCAGCCTGGCCGTCGGCTGCCGCAGGTTGCGGAACGGCTTCCTGGGCGATGGCAGGTTGGGCGAATGCGGCAGCGATGGCAGCAGCCATGCAGCCGCGCTGGGCTGTACGTAAAACCATTGTCTCCTCCGTTGATCGGGCTTATTCATCGGCCGTTGGCCGCGTCTGTTTATCTGCAGATGCCTCATTATTCATCAGCTTTTGGTAAATTGCAATCGATTGCAAAACAAAAATCGAAAATCAAACAGCGCAGCTTATTACAGGTGAGAGAAAAAATGCAATCGGTTGCAATCAGCGCGAACTGGCGCGCCGGATGAGGGAGGTAGGAAGTTCGACCGAGCAGGCCGCCCGGCCTTCGGTCTGCGCCAGCAGGGCCGCCACCATGGCGCGCCCTGCTTCCTGCACGGGCTGGCGCACCGTGGTCAGGGGAGGATGGAAATAGGAAGACAGCTCGATATCGTCATAGCCGACCACCGCCACATCGCCCGGCACCGTGCGCCCCTGCTCGCGCAAGGCGTTAATGGTCATCATGCCCAGCAGGTCGGAGCAGGCAAACACCGCGTCATACGGCACGCCGCGGCGCGCCAGATCAGCCACCGCCTCGCGCCCGCCCTGCGGCAGGAAGGACGCGGCCACGCACAGTTCCGGATCGACCGCGATGCCGGCCGCCTGCAAGGCCGCGCAATAGCCGCGGTAGCGTTGCTCGACTTCCGGCAGGCGCGTGTCGCCGAAAAAGGCGATGCGGCGCCGGCCCTCGCCCAGCAGATGCTCGGCCGCCAGGCGGCCGCCGCTCTGGTTGTCTCCGCCCACGGTGCAATACAGTTGCTGCGGCATCTGGGCGCCCCACACCACCAGCGGCACATGGCGCGCCGCCATTTCGTTCAATTGGTCGTGATGGCCCCACTGGCCGATCAGGATGATACCGATCGCGCGGCCCGTATCGAACGGCGTGGCCGCCGTATCGAGCTGCTCCGCATCCACGCGCGACAAGAGCATGTCGAAACCCTGCTCGGTCAGCGCATCGGCCAGGGAGCCGATCATCGACAGGAAGAAAGGGTCGGAAAGGCTCTGGTGCACCTTGGCATCCGATGGCACGACCACCGCTACCGAGCGGTTCTGCTTCAGCCGCAGGTTCTGCGCACCGACATTGATGGTGTACTTGAGCGAACGCGCCAGTTCCAAGATGCGGGTGCGCGTTTCTTCGTTGACCAGCTTGCTGCCGGCCAGCGCGCGCGACACGGTGGAGGTGGACACGCCCGCCAGGCGGGCAATGTCCGCCATCTGCAGGCGTTCCTGTGACGGTGGCTTGGCTGCCATGCGGGGCGGCGTTTACGCCTGAGGGACGGTATCTTTGAAGGACTGACGCTCGGACAGCTTGTCAAACAAGCGGCCCAGGTTCGGATGCTTGCCGCGCCAATCGATTTCCGGGAAGCGGAAGCTCAGCCAGCCCAGGCAGCAGCCCACGGCCACATCAGCCAGTGAATAATGGTTGCCGGCGCACCAGGGATCGTCTTCCAGGCGTTCGGCCATCGACGCCAGCCCCAGTTCAACTTTTTGCATCTGGCGCGCGATCCACTCTTCGCTCTGCTTTTCCCTGGGGCGCTGGTTGCGTTCCAGGCGCATCAGCACCGCCGCATCCAGCACGCCGTCGGCCAGGGCTTCCCAGCATTTGATATTGGCGCGTTCGCGGCCGTTCGGCGGCAGCAGCTTGGACACTGGCGAGACGGAATCCAGGTACTCGACAATCACGCGTGAATCCTGCATCGCATAGCCGTCTTCCATGATCAGGCATGGCACTTTGCCAAGCGGATTCAGTTTCTGGATGGTGGTGTCGGGCGCCCAGACGTTTTCCAGTTCCAGTTGATAGTCGAGTTTTTTTTCCGCCAGGACGACACGAACCTTGCGTACATACGGGCTGGCGAGAGAACCGATTAGTTTCATAGATGCTGAAAGTGGAGAATTAGACAACAGTATAGCATCGCCCCCAGATAGCAGGCGCAGCGGACTGGCAACGGGAGCCGGTGAGCGGCCAATGGTAAAATCCTGTTTTTTCCCGCCTCCCTTCCCAGCATTATCATGACAACTCCTTACTCCACCCTGTCGGCCCTGTCCCCGCTGGACGGCCGTTATGCGTCGAAAACCGACAAGCTGCGCCCGATCCTGTCCGAATCCGGCTTCATGCACCATCGCGTGAAAGTCGAAATCGCGTGGCTGCAAGCGCTGTCGCTGGCCGGTTTTGCCGAAATCAAGCCATTCTCCGCTGCCGGCACCGCCCTGCTGGACAAGCTGGCTGCCGATTTCACCGAAGCCGATGCCGCCCGCATCAAGGAGATCGAGGCCGTCACCAACCACGACGTGAAAGCCGTGGAGTACTGGCTGAAGGAAAAAGTAAAAGACGTGCCTGAGCTGGTGGCCGCCTCCGAATTCATCCACTTTGCCTGCACCTCGGAAGACATCAACAACACCTCGCACGGCATGATGCTGAAAGCCGCGCGCGACGGCGTGATGGTGCCGGCCCTGAACGGCCTGGTGGCCAGGCTGAAGGAAATCGCCCACGCCAACGCCGAGCTGCCGATGCTGTCCCGCACCCACGGCCAGACCGCCAGCCCGACCACCCTGGGCAAGGAATTCGCTAACGTGATCGCCCGCCTGCAGCGCGCGATCGACCGTATCGCCAAGGTGGAAATCCTGGGCAAGATGAACGGCGCCGTGGGCAACTACAACGCCCACCTGTCGGCTTACCCAACGTTCGACTGGCCGGCATTCTCGAAGAATGTGATCGAGCAGCGCCTGGGCCTGGTGTTCAATCCTTACACCATCCAGATCGAACCGCACGACTACATGGCCGAGCTGTTCGACGCCTTCGCCCGCGCCAACACCATCCTGCTGGACCTGAACCGCGATATCTGGACCTATGTGTCGCTGGGCTACTTCAAGCAGAAACTGAAAGCCGGCGAGATCGGTTCCTCCACCATGCCGCACAAGGTCAACCCGATCGACTTCGAAAATTCGGAAGGCAACCTGGGCCTGGCCAATGCCGTGCTGAAGCACCTGTCCGAAAAGCTGCCGGTATCGCGCATGCAGCGCGACCTGACCGATTCGACCGTGCTGCGCAATATCGGCGTGGGCCTGGGCTATGCGCTGCTCGCTTACGATTCCTGCCTGCGCGGCTTGAACAAGCTGGAAGTGAATCCTGCGCGCCTGGAAGCGGACCTGGATGCGTCGTGGGAAGTGCTGGCGGAGCCGGTGCAGACCGTGATGCGCCGTTATGGCATCGAGAATCCGTATGAGCAGTTGAAGGAACTGACGCGCGGCAAGGGCATTACCAGGGAAGCGCTGCGCGCATTCATCGGCGGGCTGGCGATTCCGCAGGATGCCAAGGATCACCTGCTGGCGCTGACGCCGGCTAACTACACCGGTATTGCCGCTGCGCTGGCCAAGGCCATCTAAAACCGGAAAACCCGGGTCTGCCCCGCAGGGTCAGGCCCGGTATGATCTCGCAGCCGCGGGGGCGACCGGTTTAAACCCGGCATTTAAGCAAGCCGTAAGCAAGTTCCATTACCCTCTGGTATATTAGTCCTAACACGTACTATCTACCGAAGGTCACAATGGAACGCTACACACGAACCGCTATCGCGCTGCATTGGCTGATCGCCCTGCTGATCGTCGCCGCGTTCATCCTTGGCCTGGTCATGACCGACATCCCCGGCCTGACCCCGACCAAGCTCAAGTACTATTCCTGGCACAAATGGCTGGGCATCACCGTGCTGGCGCTGGCTGCCGGCCGCCTGCTGTGGCGCCTGAAGCAAACGCCGCCCGCCCTGCCCGTCTCCATGACCCAGGGCCAGAAGAAAGCCGCCGAAGCCGGCCACTGGCTCCTCTACTTCCTGATGTTCGCCGTGCCGCTTTCCGGCTACCTGTACACCACGGCCGCCGGGGTACCGGTGGTCTATCTCGGCCTGTTCAAGATCCCATCGCTGTTCGATGCCAGCCCGGCCCTTAAGGAAATCCTGAAACCGGTACATTACTGGCTGAACATGCTGCTCGCCGCCGTCGTCCTTGGCCACATAGCAGCAGCACTGAAACACCAATTCATCGACAAGGACGGCCTGCTCAAGCGCATGCTGCCATAACCTGGAGCCACACCCATGAAGAAAAGCGTATTATTGGCCGCGCTGCTGGCCGTGGCGGCTGCAGCCAGCGCCGCCGTACTGAAAGCCGACCCCGCCAAGAGCAGCGTGTCGGCCGTGTTCAAGCAAATGAACGTGCCGATCGAATCGAAGTTCAAGAAACACAATATTGTCATCGACTACAACGCCGCCGCGCCCGACACCTCCAAGGCCACGGTCGAAATCGAGACCGCCAGCCTGGACCTGGGCGAAGCGGAAATGAACGCCGAAGTTGCCAAGAAAGACTGGTTCAATTCCGCCCAATACCCGAAAGCCACCTTCGTCTCCACCGCCATCAAGAGCGCCGGCCCGGGCAAGCTGAATGTCAGCGGCAAGCTGACCATCAAGGGTAAGGTTGCCGATGTGAACTTCCCGATCACCGTCAAAGCCGATGGCGGCAAGCAAGTATTCGACGGCGCGCTGCCCATCAGGCGCCTGGCCTTCAACATTGGCGAAGGCGAATGGAAAGACACCGGCATGGTTGCTGACGAAGTGACCATCAAGTTCCACGTAGTAGCTCAATAACCCCTGGAGACACCATGAAACTGAAGTTCCTGACCGCCGCATTGCTGGCCGTATCCGCCGTTGCCGCCAACGCAGCGACCTACAAGATCGACCCGACCCACACCTTCCCGAGCTTCGAAGCCGACCACATGGGCTTGTCGGTATGGCGCGGCAAGTTCGACAAGACCAGCGGCACCATCCAGATGGACCTCGCGGCCAAGACCGGCAGCATGGACATCACCATCGATGCCGAGTCGATCAACTTCGGCCTGGACAAGATGAACAGCCACGCCAAAGGCGCCGACATGTTCAACGTCGAGAAATTCCCGAAAGTCACCTACAAGGGCAAGAGCTTCAAATTCGACGGCGAGCAACTGGTCGCGGTGGAAGGCGAGCTGACCATGCTGGGCGTGACCAAGCCGGTGACGCTGAAGGTCAACAAGTTCAAGTGCATCATGCACCCACGCTACAAGCGCGAAGTCTGCGGCGCCGACGCCAGCGCCGAGTTCAAGCGCACCGACTTCGGCCTGAACTACGCCACCCCCGCCTTCGCCCCCGAAGTGAAGCTGGCAATCCAGGTCGAAGCCATCAAGGAAGACTAATACGCCAGCCCGTGACAACCCTGGGGTCAGACCCCCAGGTTGCCACGGGCGCGGCTGTTACGGAATTTCCCTCTCGTAAGCCGCGCGCACCGCATCCCTGGCGTGCTCCCATGCCATGCGCGATTTTCCCTTCACCGTTTCCCAATCCTGCTCGAGCTGGTCTTTCAGCTCCTCCCACGTACCGCGATAGCGCTGGCGGGCGGTGTAGCCGAGCATATAGGCCGGCTCGTAATCGTCGTAGTCGAAGGTCGGATTGAAATAAGCTTCGTTGCGGTAATGGTCTTGCCAGTAGACGCGCTCCTCGCTCGGGTTGAGCAGGGTGCCGATGCCCTGGCCCGCCATGCCGCCGGCCAATGCGCCGATGGCGCCACCGGCCGCCATGCCGACCGGACCAGCCGCCGCGCCTGCCGCAATACCGGCCGCCGCGCCGCCGCCGGCACCCACGCCGGTGGCCAGATTGTGGTCGTCCTCATCGTCTTCCGGTTTCGGGTTGACGATTTCCGCCGTGCCCTTGCCGACAAAGGCGCCTGCCACGCCACCGATCACGGCGCCGGCCACCATGCCCGGCACGCCGGCAGGCGACCCGGCAGCAGCGCCGGCCAGCGCACCGCCGGTGGTGCCGACACCGACGCCGACCACGTGCTCGCCTTCGCTGTCCTTCCACGCACTCTCGATATTGGCAGCGTCGACCGAATCGCGCGTTTTCACGCCCATCAGGATGCCGCCGGAACGGATCCCCTCTTCATAATGCTTGAGGCGCTCTTCCGGGATGCCGGCGCCGATCAGGGCGCCCACCAGGCCGCCGGCCACGCCGCCGGCGCCGGCGCCGGCCAACGCAGCTGCCAGTGGACCAGCCACCACGATGCCCAGGCCCGGCAGCACCAGGGTGGTGCCCATTGCCGCCACGGCAGCGAGGGCGGCACCAATGGCACCGCCCACGCTGGCGCCAATACCGGCACCTTCCCCTGCTTTCGAACCCAGTTCCGTGTCCGCCTGGCCGCTGAAATAGCGCTGGCGGGTATCGTCGCTCATGACGACGTTGATGTCGTCCTTGTCGTAACCGCGGGAAGTGGCGTGTTGCCAGGCACGCTCGGCACTGTTGCGGTCACGAAACAGGCCAGTCACCATACGGGATTGCTTGTCTGCAGTGTTCATGGGAATTCCCCTTTTTTGCATGAGTCCCGGACACGATAGGCCGCAGCGCCCTGCATATCTGTACGTTCGCGCACTGAATATCTGTTCGCGCGTGTCCTACACTGGAATCATCAACAATAAGGGGGGCGGATATGAACTTCATTATCTGGATTGTGATTGGCGGCATCCTGGGCTGGCTGGCCAGCCTGGTCATGAAAACGGACGCGCAACAGGGCATGTTCCTCAACGTGGTGGTGGGTATCGTCGGCGCCCTCCTGGGCGGCTGGCTGCTCTCGCCGCTATTCGGGGCAGGCACCATCAATACGGACGATTTCAGCGTGCTGTCGCTGGCAGTGTCATTCCTCGGGGCGGTGATCCTGCTGGCGATTGTGAACCTGGTCTTCCGCGGGCGCATCAGATAGGGCGCAACAGTTCCTCACAGGCCAGCGCTGCGGCGCTGGCTTTTTTTCTCCGCCGCGCGACCTCGGCGCGCCGCCACGGTCCCACGCAGCGCCAAATTTGCCGGCCAGGCAGCCCCGAGCCTGACTTTCCGGCTGGCAACGATCACCACGCTGCCATACCTGCCCTTGCGCCAGGCGATATTTTTCCACATGGCAACAACTCACCCGCTCCCGAATTTTCTTCAGCTTTACGCCCTATTTTTGGTGTTGACGCCAGGCGCCGCCATGCCGATACTCTAGGGCGCCCGCGGCCCAGCCCGCTGGCCACCACTACAACCATTTCAAGACCATGAAAAAATCTCTCCTCGCGCTCGCCGTCCTGAGCACCACCTCCGCAGCCTTCGCAGACGAAGGCATGTGGATGCCGCAACAGCTGCCACAAGTAGCCAAGCAACTGAAAGCCGCCGGCCTGAAGCTGGACCCAGCCTCGCTGACCAAGCTGACCGAATTCCCGATGAATGCCATCGTGAGCCTGGGCGGCTGCTCGGCATCGTTCGTGTCGCCGAAAGGCCTGGTCGTGACCAACCACCACTGCGTGTACAACAGCATCGCCGTCAACTCCACCAAGGAACGCGACCTGCTGGCCAATGGCTTCGTGGCGCACAGCTTTGCTGAAGAACTGCCGGCGGCCCCTGGCAGCCGCGTGTTCGTGACCAAGGAAGTGCTGAACGTCACCGACAAGATCATCACCCCGGAAGTGGCCAAGCTGCAGGGCAAGGCGCGCGTTGACGCGATCGAGAAGAATCAGAAATCGCTGGTAGCCGAGTGCGAAAAAGACGAAGGCCACCGCTGCACCGTATCGTCGTTCTACGGCGGCCTGGAGTTCTACCAGATCAAGCAACTGGAAATCCGCGACGTGCGCCTGGTGCACGCGCCTGCCGCCGGCGTCGGCAAATTCGGCGGCGACACCGACAACTGGATGTGGCCGCGCCATACCGGCGACTACGGCTTCTACCGCGCCTATGTGAGCAAGGACGGCAAGGCTGCCGACTACTCCAAGGACAACGTGCCTTACGAGTCCAAGTCCTTCCTGAAGCTGGCCAAGGAAGGCGTGAAGGAAGGCGACTTCGTGATGGTACTGGGCTACCCGGGCCGCACCAACCGCCACCGCCTGCCATCCGAAGTGTCGAACACCTTCGGCTTCGAATACCCGGCCTTCATCCAGAACTCCAACGAGACCCTGGCCATCATCGACCGCGAAACCAAGGGCGACCGCGATGCGGCCCTGAAAGTGGCCGGCCGCGTAGCCAACATCAACAATTACTACAAGAACCGCAAGGGCATGTTGAACAGCTACGAAGGCAGCGATGTCCTCGAGCGCAAGAGCGCCGAACACGCCGCCCTCAAGGCCTGGGTGAACGCCGACGCCAAGCGCAAGGCAAGTTTCGGCGCCGACCTGGAAGCCGTGGAGAAGCTGATCGCACAGCGCGACGCCGAGAACAAGCGCGATTTCTTCTACGACCGCTCGTCGCCAGCCATGCTGACCGTGGCCCGCGCGATGTACCGCCTGGCCAACGAAAGCACCAAGCCTAACGCCGACCGCAAGGCCGGCTACCAGGAACGCGACGTCAAGCGCATCGAGCAATCGGTCAAAGGCGCCAACAAGACCTATGTGGCCAAGGTGGACAAGGCCATCGTGCTGAACAACCTGAAGCAGTACAACGCACAGCCAGCGGCCGAACACAATGCCGTGTTCGACTCCGTGCTGGGCATCAAGGCCGGCATGAGCGAAGCCGAGCTGTCGGCGGCACTGGACAAGCTGTACGCCGGTTCCAAGCTGGAAGACGGCGAGTTCCGCGCCTCGTGGCTGGGCAAGAAGCCGGAAGACTTCAAGGCCAGCAACGACGCCTTCATCAAGGCCGCCGTCGCCCTGTACGACGAAGGCATGAAGCAGGAAGCCGCCAACGAAGAACTGGCCGGCAAGATCCAGCAAGCCTACGCCAGCTACATGAAGGCCAAGATCGCCTTCATGAATTCGAAAGGCCAGGCCGTGTACCCGGACGCCAACAGCACCCTGCGCGTGACCTTCGGCAAGATCGCCGGCCGCGCGGAAGGCGCTGACGGCACCACCGGCTGGTCCGCCTTCACCACCGTGGCAGGCGTGAAAGCCAAGGCCACCGGCGAAGGCGAGTTCAACGCCCCGCAAGCCCAGCTCGACGCCATCAACAAGAAGCAGTTCGGCCAATACGTCGATCCCAAGCTGAAATCGGTGCCGGTGAACTTCCTGGCCACACTGGACATCACCGGCGGCAACTCCGGCTCCGCCGCGCTGAACTCCAAGGCCGAGCTGGTAGGCCTGGCCTTTGACGGCACGCTGGACTCGATCATCTCGGACTGGGACTTCAACAAGGCCAAGACCCGCGACATCCAGGTCGACCTGCGCTACATGCTGTGGAACATGAAGTACATCGACAAGGCCGACAACCTGCTGAAGGAAATGGCCGCCGAATAAGCCCCACGGGCCCAAGCATTACACGGCTGGGCCCGTGTCACGATTGGGGTGTGACCCCAGGGTGTGACACGGGCTCAGCCGTTAGTGAGCTTCAGGCCGGCGATGCTGGCGATGATGGCGGCGATCAGAAGCAAGCGCAGTGGGGTGGCGCTTTCGCCGTACACCACCATCCCTGCCAGGGCGGCGCCCGCCGCACCAATTCCCGTAAAGACCGCGAATGCTGTGCCGACTGGCAGCTGGCGCAAGGCCATTGTCAGCAGCACGATCGCGCCGTTGGCAAATGCCAGTCCTAAGAGGCTGGGCCAGAGCCGCGTCCAGCCTTCGGCGTGCTTGAGGGCGATTGCCATGGCGATGTCCACCAGCGCGGCAGCCAGCAACAGGCCCCAGGCGGCGATCATGGCTTGGCTGCCGCCAGGCCGCGCTGCACGGCCGGACGTGCCCCGATACGCTCCACCCAATCCGCCACCGCCGGGAAATCGGCCAGCGTGACGCCCAGTTCGTGGTGCGCACGAATCCACGGGAAGCTGGCGATATCCGCAATGGTGTACTGGTCCCCGGCCAGGTATGCCTGGTCGCGCAGGCGTTCTTCGACAACGCCCAGCAGGCGCAAGGTCTCGCGGCCGTAGCGTTCCAGCGCCTGTTCGTTGCGCGGGCTGCCCTTGGCCGCGCCATGGCGGAAGAACCACAACTGCCCCAGCATCGGTCCGATATGGCCCACCTGCAGGAACAGCCATTGCAGCGCCACGCTGCGCGCCTCGCCGGAGGGCGGCAGCAGCTTGCCCGCCTTGTCGGCCAGGTGGATCAGGATCGCGCCGGATTCGAAAATCGGCGTGCTGTCATCCACCAGCAGGGGAATCTTGTGATTCGGGCTCATGACGCTGAACGGCGGCTGGTGCTGCTCGCCTGCCGACAGGTTTACGTGGTGCACTTCGTGCGGCAGGCCGAGTTCCTGCAGTGCGATGGTGATCTTCTGCCCGTTCGGGGTATCGGCGGTGTACAGGGTTAGCATGTCCGGCTCCTTTCGATATTTGACGGGGACCAGTGTATGCCCCGCAAAAACGCATTAAAATTCCCAATAACAGCAGAATGGTTACGCAAATATGCAGAAACTTGACTGGGAAGACTTGCGCTACTTCGCCGCCGTTGCGCGCGGCGGTTCGATCTCGGCGGCGGCGCGCGAGCTGGGCGTCAACCACTCCACCGTGCTGCGCCGGCTCGACAGCCTGGAACAGTCGCTCAGCGTGCGCCTGTTCGAACGCCTGCAGTCCGGCTATGTGATGACCGGCGCCGGCGAAACCCTGCGCGGCCGCCTCGGCCCCATCGAGGAAGAAATCGGCAGCGCCCAGCGCGAAGTCGGCGGCCTGGATGAAGAACTGCGCGGCACCATCCGCCTGACCACGACGGACACGCTGGCGCACGGCCTGCTGATGCCCTGCCTGCACCGGTTCCAGGAAGCCCACCCTGCCGTGCAACTGCAACTGGTCGTCAACAACAGCTTCCTCAACCTTACCCAGCGCGAGGCCGACATGGCACTGCGCCCGTCGAACACGCCGCCCGCCAATCTGGTGGGCCGCAAGGTGGGTGCGCTGGCGACCGCGCTGTACGCATCCCACGCCTACCTGCGCCGCGCCGAACGCGAAGGCATCGCGCGTGACGACTGGGCGGCGCACCGCTGGGTGGCGCCGGACGACAGCCTGTCCCACCTGGCTGCGGCGCAATGGCTGGCCGAGCGCGTGCCGCCATCGCAAGTGGCCGTGCGCACCGACAGCCTGATCACCATGGTTGATGCTGCGCGCAACGGCATGGGCGTGGCGCCGCTGCTTTGCATGCTGGCCGACCGCGAGCGCGCCCTGGAACAGCTGGCGCCGCCCGACCCGCGCTTCCACACCCAGCTCTGGGTCTTGAGCCACCGCGACCTGCGCAACGTGGCCCGCATCAAGGCCCTCAGCCAGTTCCTGTACGACGCCCTGCGACAGGACGCGCATGTTTTCCCTGCTTGATGTACATTGTCCGTTTTACAAGGAGCCATATCCATGACCAAGAAAATCGCCCTCATTGTCGGCAGCCTGCGCAAGGACTCGCTGAACCGCAAGTTCGCCAACGCGCTGGTGGAAGCTGCGCCGGCCGAACTGCAATTCGAGTTCGTCGACATCGGCGACCTGCCGCTGTACAACCAGGACCTGGACGACGCGCATACCCCGCCGGCCGCCTGGACCGCCTTCCGCGACAAACTGCGCAACGTGGACGGCATCGTGATCGCCACGCCTGAATACAACCGCGCCATGCCGGGCGCACTGAAGAACGCCATCGACGTCGGTTCGCGTCCATGGGGCCACAGCATCTGGAACGCCAAGCCGGTCGGCGTGATCTCCGCCTCCGTCGGCGCGGTAGGCGGCTTCGCCGGCAATCACAACGTGCGCCAGACCATGGTGACCCTGAACGCGCCAGTCATGCCTGGTCCTGAGGTCTACATCGGCAACGGCAGCGCGCTGATCGGCGAAGACGGCAAGGTCAATAACGAAAAGACCAAGGAAGTGCTGGCCGGCTGGGCTGCCGCTTTCGCGAAGTGGGTGGAGGCCAATGGCCGCAAGGCTTAATTCAGGCCTGAAGTGGTAAAATCGCTGACCTCCCCCACTGCAGAAGACTGAGATCCAGACCATGCAAGAAATGCTCACGCCTTACGAAAAAGGCAATAAAAACCAGACTACCCTCTGGACCGAGTGCATCGCCTTCTACGAAGAACTGGCACGCCGCTTCCCGAATATCCTGAAATTTGAACAGGCGGCCGTATCGGACGGCGGCATCCCCCTGCATGTGGGCGTGGTCAGCGCCGACGGCGTTTTCGACCGCGAACAAATCAAGCGCGAAGGCCGTACGGTCTTCTTCAACAACAACGGCATCCATCCCGGCGAGCCGGAAGGCATCGACGCCTGCATGGCCACGGTGCGCGACCTGTGCTTCAAGCCCGAGCTGCTGGCTACCCTGGGCAAGACCGTGCTGCTGTTCGTCCCGGTCTATAACGTGGACGGCTGCCTGAACCGGCAAAATACTTCGCGCGCCAACCAGGACGGCCCGGAGATGTTCGGCTTCCGCGGCAACAGCCGCCACCTGGACCTGAACCGCGACTTCGTCAAATGCGACACGCTGAACGCGAAGTTCTTCAACCAGCTCATTACGGCCTGGGACCCGGACGTGATGGTCGACACCCACACCTCCAACGGCGCCGACTACAGCTACACCATGACCCTGATCCACACCCAGTGCGACAAGCTGGGTGGCGAGCTGGGCGCATTCCTGCGCGACACCATGCTGCCGCAGATTTACGAGGACATGGCTGCCGCCGGCTGGCCGACCTGCCCGTACGTGAACCCGGTGGTGGAAACCCCGGACGAGGGCATTGCCGACTTCCTCGAAACGGCACGCTTCTCCACCGGCTTCACCGCGCTGCACAACATTATCGGCTTCATGCCGGAGACGCATATGCTGAAGCCTTACGCCGACCGCTACGAATCGATGCGCGCCCTGGTCGACACCGTGCGCAACTTCACCGTCAAGCATGGCGAACAGATCAAGGCCATGCGCGCCGCCACCAGGGCCGCGCAGCGCAAGCAGAAGGAATGGGCCGTCACCTGGCGCATGGACGAAGAGAATCCGGGCACTTTCCATTTCAAAGGCTACGCAGCGCAGCGCAGCCCGTCCAGGCTGGGCGACTACATCCGCCTGTCTTACGACCGCAGCAAGCCGTGGGCGCGCGACATCAAGTGGTTCAACCGCTTCCCTGCCGACACCGTGATCAGGGCGCCAAAGGCGTATGTCGTTCCCCAGCAATGGCGCGAAGTGGTCGAGCGCCTGCAATGGAACGGCGTGCAGATGACCCGCATCGAAGCGCCGGCCACCATGCAGGCCCAGTACTACCACATCAACAGCGTCACCTCGCGCCCGAGTGCCTACGAAGGCCATATGTTCCACGACGAAGTGGAAGTCGAAAAACGGGAAGCCGCATTCGAGCTGAGCGCGGGCGACTGGTATATTTCGCTGGACCAGGACAACGCGCGCTACGCCGTTGAAACCCTGGAACCGCAAGGCCATGACTCCTTCTTCCGCTGGGGCTTCTTCAACTCCGTCCTGGAACGCAAGGAGAATATCTCCGACTACGTGTTCGAAGACCTGGCTGCCGACATCCTGGCCGCCGAGCCGGAAACCAAGGCCAGGTTCGAGACCTGGAAGGCCGCCAACCCGGCGCTGGTGAAGGACAAGGACGCAGTGCTGCACTTCATCTTCCACAACTGCCAGCGACAGCGCGAGCCGGAATGGCGCCGCTACCCTGTCCTGTCGATTGTGTAAGACGGGGACCATGCACTACGCACTAGACCCCCGCACCTTCTTCTACAGCCATTACTTCCATCTGGGCCTGCGCTTCGGCGCCGGCCTGGTGGGCGTTATTGCGCTGGCCATGTGGCTGACCGACACGCAGACCGCGATGTCGATCGGCATCGGCGCGCTGTGCACCGCGCTGATGGACATGCCAAGCCCGCTGCGCCACAAGTTCAACGAGATGATGGCATCGGTGCTGCTTTGCACGGCCGTCACCCTGCTGATCAGCCTGTGCGGACCTTATTACTGGCTGCTGATGGTCATGCTGGTGGCAGTGAGCTTCTTCGCCAGCATGATGGTCGTGTATGGCAAGAAGTCGATGCCGCTGCAGCTGGCGACGCTGTTCATCATGACCATGTCGACCGAGCATGTGCTGACGCCGGCGCAATCGTTCGCGCACGCCGGCCTGTTCATGCTTGGGGCCCTGGCCTACCTGGCCTATGCCATGGGCGTGGCCTGGGTGCTGCGCCACCGCATCAAGCAGCAGGTGCTGGCCGAAGCACTGTTCGAGCTGGCGGCTTATATCGACATCAAGGCCGACTTCTACGATACGCGCTACAACCTCACCGAGCAGTTCAACAAGCTGGTACGCCACCAGGCCTTGCTGGCCGACCGCCAGCAGGCGTCGCGCGACCTGATCCTGCGCGCGCACAACAACCGCAAGGACGCGGTGGTCGTGCAGATCCACGTCTGCATGCTGGACCTGTACGAGCAGGTGCTCGCCACCCACACCGACTACGCGGCGCTGCGCACCCACCTGCTCGATTCGCCCGCCCTGCGCACCCTGCACGACCTCGCGTACAAGGCCGCGCGCGATATCGAGTCGGTGGCCTATGCCGTGACCCGCAATCGCGCCTCCTACCCGGAAGTCGACTATTCGCCCGAGCTGATGGCGCTCGAGCAGCAGATCGCCGGCCTGCAGGACGACCTCGACGCCGGCAAGCCGCGCCGCGAAGCCGTCACCGTGCTGCGCGCCCAGCGCAACAAGATCACTGCCATCATCCGCATGATCGGCGAACTGCACGTGTCGAGCCAGAAGGTGTACGAAGACACGCCGTTCTGGCGCGACATGGACATGCAGCCATTCCTGTCGCAGCAGAAGTACGAACTGCAGCTGATGCTGTCGCACTTCCGCATGGACTCGCCGGTGTTCCGTTTTGCCCTGCGCGTGTCGATGGCAATTGCCGCCGGCCTGGCAATCGGCGCCATGCTGCCGTACAAGGCGCACAGCTACTGGATCGTGCTGACCATCGTGATCATCCTGAAGCCCAGTTTCAGCATGACCAAACAGCGGCGCTCGGACCGCATTATCGGCACCGTGATCGGCTGCATCATCACGGCCGTCGTGCTGAAGTTCATGAACCATCCGGCGGCGATCCTGTCCGTGCTGGTGCTGTCCTCCATTGCCACGCCGACCTTCATCTACCTGCGCTACCGCTATGCGGCGATTGCGGTATCGGTGATGATCCTGCTGTGGATGTACCTGGTGGCGCCGAGCAGCAACCTGATCTCCGAGCGCCTGGTGGACACCTTTGTCGGCGCGGCAATCGCCACCGCCTTCAGCTTCGTGCTGGCGAACTGGGAGTACCAGTCGCTGCCGCGCCTGATCAAGCAGGTGCTGGAGGTGAACCTGAGCTATATGGAAGCCAGCTTCGACCTCCTGCAGGGCAAGTACCGCAACGACTTCATCTACCGCATCCAGCGCAAGCGGCTGATGGATTCACTGGCCGCGCTCAGTGCCGCGCTGGTGCGCATGCTGGACGAGCCGGAAAGCAAGCAGCGCGCGGCCGAGGACATCAACCTCTTCATCGTGCAGAACTACCTGCTGGTGGCCCACGTGGCCGCCCTGCGCGCGATCCTGCGCCGCCATGTGCGCGATATCCCGAGCGATGCGGTCAATAGCATGCTGGACACCAGCCACGCTTCGGTATGCCGCACGCTGTCGGTCGCGCTGTCGCGCCACACCGGCGCCACCCCTCCTGCTGCCCCGCTGCGGCGCGAACCGCTAGCGGAACCGGAAGTCGCATGGTCCGGCTGGCCGCTGGTGCAGCGGCGCATCCGCCTGCTACAGGCAGATGCGGATAAGATCATCGTTCACAGCGAAGCGATCGTACGCAACGTAGCCAGGAGCGATTAAGCGGCCTTGAAGTATGCCCCGGTCGCGGCGGCGTAGTCGGGGCCGCGGATCGCGCCTTTGCCCAGTCCAGGCGGATGCGGATAGAATCATCGTTTATCGCGAAGCGATAATTCGCACGTCGCAAACGCTGATCAAGGGATGAGATGTCGCACTGTCAAAGCTGCGGCGCATGCTGCGCCAGTTTCAGGGTTTCCTTTTACTGGGGTGAAGCAGTCCCCGCGCACCTGACGGTCCCCATCACACCCCACCGTGCCGCCATGCGCGGTACGGAAGCGAAACCGGTGCGCTGCATTGCGCTTTCAGGTGAAGTGGGCAAGGAGGTCGGCTGCACCATTTATGCCGAGCGCTCATCCACCTGCCGCGAATTCACCGAATACACTGCTGAATGCAACAAAGCCCGCGCCATGCACGGACTTCCGCCTATTTGACCAGCGCTCCAGCAGGGAACACGATGCCGGCATATAGCCGCGTGCCTGATGCGGCTACTGCGTCTGTTGCGGCGGCATGGCAGCCGGACATCGCCGAAACTCCTCCGACTATCACATTGGGGCGACGTACAGTTTCCCGCCTTTTACGTCGAACACGACGCGATGGCTGCGGAAGAAAGGCGCGCCAAGGATGCCGTCGAACGGGGCGCCATCAAGCTTGACGCGCTGGATCTTCATGCTCAGGTTCAGCGCCCCGCTCATGTCGCGCAGCTCGCACGCTTGGGTTGTATTGCATGCCGCACCAAACTTGATGATGTTCATCTGGGCGCCGGTGTCCAGCACAAATTTAAGCTGCTTGCCATCCACCGCCAGCATCACCAGTGGCCCCTCGCTGCCGTACTTGAGATCGAGGGCGCGCCACTTCGGCTGCCTGAGTTCGACAACTTCGCTCGCATCGAGGATTGACATGGTGCGCTGCTTGTAATCGAACATCAGCGGGAAATTCGCGAAGGCTTCAAGGCCGATAGCGCCGCCGGCACGCGCCTTGGTCAGTTCCGCTTCGGGGCCTTCGGGCGCGCCGCCCCATTGCACGTGGACCTGACCCTGCACGGGCGCGAGCATAGTGGAGCCCACGACGACTCGCTGCACGATAAGACGCGGCGTTTCATACGAGTTGCCATACAGGTCCTTGAACTTCTTTCTCTCATCAAGCAGCTGGACCGAACCGGCCTTGGCGATGGTTTCCGCTGCAACGGAAATGCCCAGGCGCCCGCCGGAGTCAAACATCATGCGAGACGACGTGGCGCCGACCGAGACGTTGAGGAAGGGGATCCCGTTGACGAATTCAAGCGGCACGACGTCCGCTGCGGTGGCATGCTGGCTGGCGGCGGCTGCAAAGATGAAGATTGAAAGGATGCGCATTGGTCTATGTTCGGTCCGTGCTGGATTTCTTTAGCCGCGCCAGCGACTGGCGGGTCCATTTCTTTATATCGGCCCAGTATTCCTTCCCCAGCAGCGCAAGCGCGGCCAGCATCAGCACCTCCCCGATCACGACGATGGCGGAAAGGACCACGAGCTTGTTTGGAATATCGAGGAAGGGAAGCACCGGAAACGCAATCCAGTACAGCAGGACGATCGCCAGCAATACCAGGCCGGCTTTCTTCCTGACGTTCAGTTCCGAGAATTTTGTTTGCATCTGTCAGCGCCGCATTTAGATGAGTGCCCACTCATCTAAATGCAATGATGCCACGACCATGCAACCGGGTCAACCAGCGGGGGAACGCATTTGGCGGCGACAGCGCCGGCGGGATGGATTCCGGCGACCCGACGCGTGGTCGCCGATGGCGGGGCCGGGCGGCCCCGCCTGGGCTTTTTTATGCCTTGTTAAGCCTGGAGTTCCGGATGCCGTAGATGAAGTAAGTCAGCACCGCCACCACCATCCAGATAGTGAAAATCACCTTGGTGGCGTGCGACAGGTTGAACATCAGGTAGCCGCAGGCCAGGATGCTCAGGCCCGGAACCAGATACGGGCCGAAAGGCACGCGGAAACCGCCCTTGGTGTAAGTGCCCGCTGCGCGTTCCTGCGAGCGCAGCACCGGCACGGCGACCGACACCACGATGAAGGCAGTCAGGGTACCCATCGACACCATATCCCACAGGTAGGTGGAATCGACCAGGCCGGCCACTACGCCGACCACCAGGCTGACGATCACGGTGTTGCTGACCGGGGCGTGCGATTTCGGATTCACGCTCTGGAAAGCTTTCGGCACCAGGCCATCCTTGGCGATCGCGTACAGGATGCGGGTCTGCCCGTATATCGTCACCAGGGTCACGGAGAACACCGAAATCACGGCGCCGGCCGACAGCACCAGCGCAGGCCAAGCCTTGCCGGTTACGTTCTGCAGGATGACGGACAGGCCGGCGGCCTGGCCTTCGAACATGTGCGCCGGCTGGGCACCCATGGCGGCCATGGCGACCAGCATGTAGAACACGGTCACCAGCAGCAGCGCGGCGATGATGCCGATGGGGACGTTGCGTTTCGGGTTGCGCACTTCTTCGCCGGCCGTGGCAATGGTGTCCAGGCCGATGAATGAGAAGAATACGGTGCCCGCGGCGGCAGCGATGCCGCTCGCGCCCGGCAGCCATTCGCCAGCCGTAGGCTTGAGGAATGGGGTGAAGTTATTGGTGTCGAAACCGGTGAAGGCGACGGCGCAGAAGAAGATCAGGATCGCCAGCTTGATCATCACCATGATGGCGTTGGCGGTGGCCGATTCCTTGGCGCCGCGCACCAGCAGGAAGCAGCACAGCGTGACCAGGATGACGGGCGGCAGGTTGAAGTGATCCATATGCCACACCGTGCCGTTCGGCGTCGAGACGATCATCGGCGTGCGCAGGTTTTCCGGGATCTGCCAGTGGAAGGCGTTGACCAGGAAGTTGTTCAGGTAATCGGACCAGCCGATCGCTGTCGCACTGGCCGCCAGTCCGTATTCGAGCAGCAGGCAGAAGGCGACGATGAAGGCCATGAACTCGCCCAGGGTGCGGTAGGCGAAGGAATAGGCCGAACCGGCGGCGGGCACGCGGAACGACAGTTCGGCGTAGCACAGCGCGGTCAGGCCGGCAGTCAGCGCCGCCAGCAGGAAGGACAGCACTACGGAAGGACCGGCTTTCGGCACCGCTTCGACCATGGTGAAGAAAATACCGGTGCCGATCGTGGCGCCGACGCCGATCATCGTCAGCGAAAACAGCCCGATGGAGCGGCTCAGGCCCTCCCCGTGCAGGCTCGTGCCGGCATCCGTATCCACCGGGGCCGGTTTGGTACGGGTCAGCTTCTGGACCAGCGATTGATTCACAGGCATATCCTTCAGGACAAAAAAACCCCACGATTATAAGACCTCGCAGTTGCTGTACCTAAAGGATTTTGATGCAGGAATGGCAACCGTGGCGGGCGCCCCACGGAGCCGTCCGGTTAACGCTGGCCCAGGCGCGTTTCGCCGAACAGGTTTTTCAGTTCGCGCGGCTGGGAGCGCCAGTACTGCGGCGGTGCAGCAACCTGCGCCCCCAGGGCGGCTGCCGCCTGCCATGGCCAGCGCGGGTTGAACAGCATGGCGCGCGCCAGGCCCACCATGTCCGCTTGCCCGTTGGCGACGATCGCTTCGGCGTGCAGCGGTTCGGTGATCAGGCCCACGCCAATCGTCGGCACGCCCGTTTCGGCCTTGATGCGCTGCGCAAAATGGATCTGGTAGCCCGGGCCAAGGGGGATCTGCTGCAGCGGCGAGACGCCCCCGCTCGAGACGTGAATGAAATCGGCGCCGCGCCGCTTCAGCTGCTGCGCGAGCGCCAGGCATTGTTCGATGTCCCAGCCGTCCGCCACCCAGTCCGAGGCCGACACGCGCATGCCGATCGCCGTTTCACGCGGCAGCGCGGCGCGTACCGCATCGAACACCTCGAGTGGAAAGCGCATGCGGTTTTCCAGCGAACCGCCGTACCGGTCGCTGCGCCGGTTGGCCAGCGGGGACAGGAACTGGTGCAGCAGGTAGCCATGGGCGCCGTGCAGCTCAATGGCATCGATGTCAAGGGCATGCACGCGCCGCGCGGCTTCCACGAAATCGGCCCTGACCTTGGCCAGGCCTGCGTCGTCGAGCGCCAGCGGCGCAGGTTCGCTGGCAGCATGCGGCAGCGCTGAAGGGGCAACCGTCTGCCAGCCACCACCCTGCCCCGGTGCCAGGGCGTGCCCGCCTTCGAACGGCGGTGCGCTGGAAGCTTTACGGCCCGCGTGGGCAAGCTGCACGGCCAGCTTGATCGGCGCATGGCGGCGGATCGCCTGCACGATGGGCGCAAGCGCCTGCTGGTGCGCAGCCGACCACAGGCCCAGGTCGGCCGGCGAAATGCGGCCCTCAGGCGAGATCGCCGTCGCTTCCAGGATCAGCAAGCCGGCGCCTGACAGCGCCAGGTGACCGTAATGGATCATGTGCCAATCGGTCGCCAGGCCTTCGTGGGCGGAGTATTGGCACATGGGCGCGATGGCGATGCGGTTCGCCAGCTCCAGGGGCCCCAGTGAATAAGGGGAGAACAGGTGGCTCATAAAGTTACAAGTACTTACTATTGATACAGGCTTACGCCTAGCTGGGTGCGGCACGCATTGATAAGCTGCGAAGCATGCAAAACCGCTACTGAGAAGGAGCCAGCCATGTACCGAAAAATCCCGACCGTTTCGTCCCGCTTCAATCCGATGAAGGCGATCTCAGCGAGCGTGCTCCTGCTGACCATGGCCGCCACCTACGCGCTGCAGGTAAGCTTTTAGCCTTCGTAGGGACCCAGGTAGTCGATCTTGCCGATCTTGACGCCCTGGTTCCGCAAGATGTCGTGCAGCGTCACGACATGGAAATAGAAGTTCGGCAGCGCAAAAGTCAGCAGATAGCTCTCGCCAGTGAAGGTTGGCTTGAAGCTGCCGAAACTCAGTGCCACCTCGCGCGTTTCGCTGTTCGCGAAATGCTCCTCCCCCACGCTCTCGATGTAGGCGATCGTGTTCGCGATGCGTTCCTGCAGCTGCTCGAAACTGCTTTCGTTGTCTGGGAATTTCGGCGCGGCGATGCCGCTCAGGCGCTCGATGGAGAGCTTGCTGGTATCGCTGGCGCGCTGCACCTGGGCGGTCAGCGGCAGCATATCGTCGGCAAGGCGTGCCGACAGCAGCGTGTCCGGGACTTTGCCGGTTTCTTCCGCGTGGGCCTGCGCCTTGCGCAGCAGGCTTGCCATCACGTTCAGGCCGCGCACGAAAACGGGCGCGGAGACTTTGTACATGGACAGTGACATGCGCTACTCCTTCTCCGGTGGGTATCCGGGAAGTGTAGCGCAATCCATCAATTCACGCGTGTGACCATCATTCCGGCCCGCAGGCCGATGCGGACGTCGGGGTTGGGGAAGACCACCAGTTCTTCGTCGTGCTGCACGGTGTAGACCGTGTCGCCGTCGCGTGCAATTTCCTCGCCCTTCTTCAGCGCGGTGAAGTTCTGCGTTTCCTTGCCGAAGGCCATCTTGAAGTTGTCGCTCAGCTTGATGATGTTCTGGGCGACCTTGAAGACGTGCGGCTCGCTGGCGGCTTGTGCCGGGGCTTTGCCGCGCAGCAGGCGGTCCAGGGCAAGCTTCGCATCTTCAAACTGCGTGAGGTCGTTCTTGCCCAGGGTGCCGATGCGGCCCAGCTCAATCGTGGTGCCGGCGGCGGCGTGGTGCTCCGCGCTGTAGTAGCTGTAGGTGCCGGCCGACGAGGGGTTCATGATGATGGCGCCGATGGCCGCTTCGCCCAGCCACCCAACCAGCTGCCGCTTTGCTTCGTCCGCGATCAGGTCGGGGACGATGGCGAAGGTTGGGTAAGCGCTTGGGCGGATTGCCGTATGCAGGTCGAGGTGCCAGCGCTCCTTGCCGGCGGTGGCGAAGAAGTCGCTGGTGGCGGCGATCATCACATCGGCACGTGCGGCTTCGGCGGTGCCGGCCAGGGTGCCGCGTTCGGCGCGGAACATGCGGTTCAGGTCTGCATCGATGAAGCGCTTGGCCTGGCGGATGGCGCCGATATTGCCGACGCAGAGCATCAGGTCGACCTGCAGCGATTGCGGTGCTTGCGCCAGGGCGTCGAGCAGGTAGGCCACCAGCTCGATCGGGCCGGTTTCGTCGCCGTGCACGCCGACCGAGACCAGGACGGCGGGACGTCCGGGCTGCTCGCTGCGGATGGTGAGGATGCCGTCGGCGGGTTGGCCGACCTTGAAGCCGGCGTTCGTGAAACTGTTGGCTACCGCGCTGAAGTTGGCTTCGGCGAGGGCGCGCACTGCGGGGGGGATTGTTTGATAGTCTGCCATTCTTTGTTGCTGTTTCTTTTCTGCTCCGCCAAAACCGGTAAACCAGTGTCAGACCCGCAGGGTCCGACACTGATACGCGGCGGCTGCGGGCTGGTGTCTGACCCTACGGGTCAGACACCGATTCACCGGTTTATCATGTTTCAGGCTGCCATACCGACAGCATTGACCGCCTCCGACAACGCCCACACATCCAGCATCGCCTGCTCCAGGTCGGCCGATGCCGCGTAGCCGGACAGGCCCAGCGTGCACGTCACCAGCTCGACCGCTTCGACCGCATCGTGGCCGTTGGTGGCGCGTGCCAGCACCTGCGACAGCAATTTCTGCTGGGTGCGGCGCAACGCCTGCTGCGCATAGCTGCGCAGGTGTTCCTGCGACTTCGACATCGCCGGCAGCTTGAGGCCGCGCTCCAGCGTATCGATGCCGGCTTGCGAACGCAGCGCCATGCCCACCGCCAGGAAGCCAGGCAGGTCCATGCCCGCGGGGCGCTTGACCGACAGCGCCGCAAACACAAACGCGGCCACGCCTTCCAGCGCATCCACGGCATTCCACGCCTGCACGAATTCGGCGCGCAAGCCGGTGTGGGTTGCCGCTTCCGATTGCACATCGGCCGCCATCTTGCGCACGGTGGCAGGGTCGGCGAACAGCTTGGTCAGCTCGGCGATGCCGGCGCCGCGCAGCTGGTCTTTCGGCACGCCCAGCACGCCCTCCATCACCGCTTTGAGCATGGCGCGGGTACGCGCATCGGCGCGCATTGCGACGTTGCGCGGCACCGCCAGCGCATCGGCATCGAGGGTGTCGAAGATTGGCGCCAGGTCCAGCGCGGACCATGCCTGGCCCCAGGCCAGGATCACGTCCTGCTCGGAGCAGTTGTTGGCCGTTGCCAGGTCGCGGATCATCAGCGGGCCGCAGCGGTTCACCACTTCATTCGCCAGCACGGTCGCCAGGATGGCGTTCGACAGCGGATGGTTCAGCGCAGGACGGGTTGCCACCAGCTGCTCAGGGAAGTAAGGACGCAGCACGTTCTCTGCCCAGCCCTCGTCCGTCAGCGGCATGGCCGACAGCAGGCGCTTGTAGCGGTTCTTCACGTTGGCGATGACCACCGCCAGTTCCGGCGTGGTCAGGCCGCGGCCATCGGCCTTGCGGCGCGCCAGTTCGGCCACGCTTGGCAGGTGTTCCAGTTCGCGCGACAGCGCGCCCTCTTCTTCCAGGTCGGCGATCAGGTCGGCGTAGCCGTCCTGCACATGCGCTTCGGACTGGGCCTGGTATTCACGCACCAGCAAACGGGTTTGCTGCGTATTGTCGCGCAGGACCAGGCGCTCCACTTCCATGGTCATGTCGTTCAGCAGCTGGTTACGGGCCGCCTCGGTGGTCTGCCCGGCGTTGACTTCCACGTCCAGCCACATCTTGCAGTTCACTTCATGGTCGGAGCAATCCACGCCGGCCGAGTTGTCGATCGCATCGGTGAAGATACGGCCGCCGCCCAGGGCGAATTCGATACGGCCGGCCTGGGTTGCGCCCAGGTTGCCGCCCTCCGCCACCACCTTGCAGCGCAGCTCATTGCCGCTGACGCGGATATTGTCGTTGGCGCGGTCTTTCACCTGCGCGTGGCTCTCGGCCGAGGACTTGATGTAGGTGCCGATACCGCCGTTGTAGAACAGGTCTACAGGCGCCAGCAGGATGCGGTGCATCAGTTCCTCCGGCGTCAGCGAAGTTTCCTGGATGTCCAGCGCGGCGCGGACTTCAGGCGACAGCTCGATGGTGCGCGCGGTACGCGGGAACACGCCGCCGCCTTTCGAGATCAGGTCCTTGTTGTAGTCGTCCCACGAGGAGCGCGGCAGGGCAAACATGCGCTGGCGTTCGGCGAAGGATTTCGCGGTGTCCGGATTCGGGTCGAGGAAGATGTGGCGGTGGTCGAAGGCCGCCAGCAGCTTGATCTGGTGCGACAGCAGTACGCCGTTGCCGAATACGTCGCCCGACATGTCGCCCACACCCACCACGGTGAACGGGGTGGTGTTCATGTCGTGGCCCATCTCGTAGAAGTGGCGCTTGACCGCTTCGAACGCACCCTTGGCGGTGATACCCATCTTCTTGTGGTCGTAGCCGTTGGAGCCGCCGGATGCAAAGGCGTCGCCCAGCCAGAAGCCGCGCTTCACGGCAATGCTGTTGGCAATGTCGGAGAAGGTCGCGGTGCCCTTGTCTGCAGCCACCACCAGGTACGGGTCGTCGTTGTCGTAGCGGACGGTGTCTTCAGGCGGAACGATCCTGCCCAGCACGCGGTTGTCGGTCATCTCCAGCAGGCTGGCGATGAACAGGCGGTAGACGGCCTCGCCTTCCGCCGCGATCACGTCGCGCGGCGCGTCTTTCGGCATCTGCTTGCAGACGAAGCCGCCCTTGGCGCCGGCTGGGACGATCACCGCGTTCTTCACCATCTGCGCCTTCACCAGGCCCAGCACCTCGGTGCGGTAGTCTTCCATGCGATCCGACCAGCGCAGGCCGCCGCGGGCGACCGGGCCGCCGCGCAGGTGCACGCCTTCGAAGCGGCGAGAGAACACATAGATTTCACGGAATGGACGCGGTTCCGGCACCAGGTGCAGGTTGCTGGTGTCGAACTTGAAGATGATCTTGTCGCCCTGGCCCGCATTCTGGAAGTAGTTGGTGCGCAGGGTCGCCAGCATCAGGTCGATCATGGCCGCGAAGATTACTTCGGAGTCGGCGTGGTTGATCGAGGACAGGCGGCCCTTGATGGCCAGCAGCTTGTCCCTGGCGGCGATGCGGGTCGCTTCCGGCAGCGCCGGGTCGAAGCGCTCTTTCCATGCATCGACCAGCTCCTTCACCAGTGCCGGGTGGCGGCGCAGGATCTCCGCCATGTAGCGCACGGTGAACTGGGTACCGGCCTGGCGCCAGTAGCTCATGTAGGCACGCACCAGCTGCACTTCGCGCAGGCGCAGGCCGCCTTCCACGACCAGGCCGTTCAGGCGGCCGTCTTCGGCTTCGTTGTTGAACAGGGCGTTGAACAGGTCTTCCGCCACCTGTACCACGCCCGGGCGCGACAGTTCGGCGGCACTCTGCGCATCCACGGCCAGGCTGGTCACGAAGTGCTTCTTGCCGTCCGCCGTGCGGATGGTGTGGGCCGACTCGCGCTCGATGGCTACCCCGGCGTTATGCAGCGCAGGCAGGATCGACGACAGCGCAGGCACGCGCTCCACCGAATACAGGCGGATGGTGGTGGCGGCATTGCCTTCGGAAGGCAGTTCGACGCGCACTGCGACGCGCTCGTCCACGCCATTGCGCAGGATCTTGTCCAGGTCATGGAAGGCCACGCTTGGCGGCGTTGCTGCCACGTAGTCGACCGGCAGCGTGGAGCACAGCTTGCGCAGGCTGTTGCGCAGCGGCTCTTCGCCAACCTTGTCGGCCAGTACGGAGAATTGGTCATGCCAGCCATCCAGCACCGTCAGCAGCGGACGCTGGATATCGCTTTCCAGGTCCAGCGGATAGCGCGCGGCGTGGGCGATCAGGTAGAGGCGGGCCAGCGGGCCGTCCGACACCAGGGTTTGCGAGCTGACGTGGGTGGCGCCGGAGCTTTCCTGCAGGGCGCGCGCCAGCGCGTGCGCCACGGATGCGGAGTAGCGTTCGCGCGGCAGGTAGACCAGCACGTTCAGGTGGCGGGCGTAGACGTCGCGGCGGGCGAACACCTTGGCGCGCGGCTGCTTGTACAGCGACACCACGGCGCCGCACACTTCTGCCAGCCATTCCGGTTCCGCTTCCAGCGCTTCGGTGCGCGGCAGCGATTCCAGGATCTCGATGAATTTCTCAGCGCGGAAGCCGGTCTCGCGCACGCCGGCAATCTTCAGCACTTGCGCGATGCGGCCGCGGGCGAACGGCAGGCGCGCCAGCGGGGTCAGGTTGGCGGCGCGGGTGAACAGGCCGACGAAGCAATGCTCGCCCAGGATGGCGCCCTTGCCGTCGGTGTGGCGCACGCCGATGAAGTCCAGCGACTGGTCGCGGTGCAGCGTGCCGCCCACGTCGGCCTTGACGATCGACAGGGTATGGGCGCGCTTGGACAGGGTGTCGAAGTCGCCCGGGATATTGGCCAGGCAGGTGCCGTAAATCGGGTGCGCGGTGTCCTGCAGCACGCCGATGCGGCTAGGGATGTCGCGTTCCAGCTCGCGTGCGCCCGGCTTCACCTGGTAGTAGGCGTAGCCGTGCACTTCGAAGCCTTCGTCGCGGGTCCACTGCAGGAAGGCTGCCACCTCCTGGCCTTCTTCGCCGTGGCCGGCGGATTCGGTGGCGACGGCGGTGAAGCGGTCCTTCATTGCAGCCAGGTCGCGCTTCACGACGGCGGCGTCGCGCGCCACCATTTCGATGCGGTCGGTCAGTTCCTTCAGCGGGCCGTCTTCCAGTTTTTCTGACAGCAGGCACAGGACCATGGATTCGAGCTTGTCGCCCTTCTGGCCGACGGCTTCAACGCTGCCATCGGCGCTGCGGCGAACCGGCAGCACGGCGTTCAGCACGCCGTTGGAGCCGACACGCAGCTTGCGCATGGCGATCACGATGGAGTCGACCAGGTAGGGCATGTCGTCGTTGACGATCAGCAGCGCGGTGGCGCGGCCGCCGCGCGCTTCATCGTACTGGAGCTTGGCGATCTGGCAACCGGAACCGGTGCGCTTGGCCAGTTGGGTGAAACCTTCCACAAGGACCGGCGCCAGGCTGCCGGGAGACAGGTCGGCCAGGTCTTCGTCGTCCAGGGAGCCGAGCCAGGCTTCGATCAGTTGGGCGATCGGGCCGCTGGCTTTGACCAGTTCGAGCGTTTGCTTGCGCAACTCTTGTGGCATTTGTTTCATCTGCTTCTCCAAATACGTTGTAGGTATCTTGTTTTCCAAACCGGTAAACCGGTGTCCGACCCACAGGGTCAGGCACCGGCTGCTCGCCGGCCAACGATGCTGCTTGCACCGACGCATTCGAACGGAGCGGTGTCTGACCCTGCGGGTCAGACACCGCTTCACCGGTTTTTTTCTTACAGATCGTACAGGCCGGGTAGGCCCAGAATCTGTTCCAGCTCTTTCAAAGCGGTATGCACTTCGACAGCCAATTGCGGATCTGCCAAATCTTTCGGTTCCAGATGGTCTCGGTAGTGCTTCTCGACCCACGCGACCAGGGTATGGTACAGCGTTTCGGTCATCACCACACCCTGGTGCATGGCCGCCGCTTCTTCGTCCGTCAGCGCCACGCGCAGGCGCAGGCAGGCAGGCCCGCCGCCGTTGCGCATCGACTGGCGCAGGTCGAAGTGGATCAGTTCATCGACCGGGCCGCCGGAAGCCACCAGTTTCTCCAGGAAGGCTGCAACCGCCGCGATCTCCTGGCATTCGTGCGGCGTGACCAGTGCCATCTTGCCATCGGGCTTGGACAGCAACTGCGTGTTGAACAGGTAAGACGCCACCGCATCGGCCACCGACACTTCAGCGGTCGGCACGCGGATCGCCACCAATTCGGCGCCGACGCCCTGCATGGCAGCGCGGATCGACGCCAGCGCGCCCTGCTCGTCGGCGAAGGCCTGCTCGTGGTAGAACAGCACATTGCCGTTGCCCACCGCGATCACGTCGTTGTGGAACACGCCCTGGTCGATCACGTCCGGATTCTGCTGCACGAAAACGCAGCGCGCAGGATCCAGGCCATGCAGGCGTGCCACCGCCTTGGAAGCTTCCAGCGTGTGACGAGCCGGGAACTTCTTCGGCGCCGGCGCAGTGGGATCGAACTCCACGCGGCCGTACACGAACAGTTCCACCGCAGGCTTGCCATGCTGGTCGCACAGGCGGGTATGGTTGGCAGCACCTTCATCGCCGAAGGCCGGCGTGCCAGGCAGCGCATCGTGCACGGCGAAATGGCGCTCGTCCTTGAAAATGGCGCGCAGGGCGCGGGCCGACTGTACGTGCTCGAAGGCACGGTGCAGCTTGTTGTTCAGGTTCGCAGCGGTGAAATGCACGCGGCCGTCCCTGGTGTCGGCCGACGGGCTGACGGTGGCGGCATTGGCGGTCCACATCGGCGAGGCCGAATAGGCGCAAGCGAGCACCACGGGCGAATCGTTGTACGCCTGCGCGATCACCTCCGCGTCGGTGCCGCTGTAGCCCAGGCTGCGCAGCAGGCGGAAGTTGGGGCGGTCCTGCGGCGGCAGCAGCGCCTGTGCGAATCCGCGCCTGGCCAGCTCGCGCATCTTGGCCAGGCCCTGCAAGGCAGCCTGCTTCGGATTGGACGCGCTCTTGACGTTGTTGAATGAAGCGACGTTACCGAACGACAGGCCGGCGTAGTTGTGCGACGGCCCAACCAGGCCGTCAAAGTTGTATTCGCGTGCAGTAGGCATGGCCATCCTCAGAAGTTCATGCCAGGCGACAGCTTGGCAGGCATTTCAAGGGCGCCGTTCTCGATCGAAGCGACCGGGTAGGCGCAGTAGTCCGCCGCATAGTATGCGCTAGGACGGTGGTTGCCGGACTTGCCGACGCCGCCGAACGGTGCCGAGCTGGCCGCGCCGGTGGTCGGGCGGTTCCAGTTCACGATGCCGGCGCGGGCGCGCACCTGGAACTTCTGCCACAGCGATTCGTCGGTCGACAGCAGGGCTGCCGCCAGGCCGTAGCCGGTGTCGTTGGCAGCGCGGATCGCGGCGTCGAAATCGTCGACGCGGATGATCTGGGCCAGTGGGCCGAACCATTCTTCGTCAGGAATGCCTTTGGCATCGGTGGTGTCGACGATGCCGGCCGAAACAAACCCGGTGCCAGGTTCCAGCTGGCGCATTTCCAGCAGCAGCTTGCCGCCCTTTGCCACCATATCGGCCTGCGCCTGCACCAGCTTTTCGGCCACGGCGGCCGATACTACGGGCCCCATGAACGGCGCCGGTTCGGCCGCCGGAGCGCCTACGCCCAGCCTGGATGCCACTTCCACGAAGCGCTTGACGAAGGCATCGCCCTGCTCGCCCTTCTGCACGATCACGCGGCGCGCGCAGGTGCAGCGCTGGCCGGCGGAGATGAAGGACGACGACACCGCCATGAAGACGGCGGCATCGATATCGGTCGGATTCCACACGATCAGCGGGTTGTTGCCGCCCATTTCCAGCGCCAGCAGCTTGCCCGGCTGGCCGCCGAACTGCTTGTGCAGGGCGGCGCCGGTCTGGCTCGAACCGGTGAACAGCACGCCGTCGATTTCCGCATTCTGGCCCAGCGCGATGCCGGTTTCGCGGCCGCCGTTGACCAAGTTGATCACGCCCGCCGGAACGCCGGCCTTTTCCCACAGCGCCACTGTCTTGATGGCGGTGCGCGGGGCATACTCGCTAGGCTTGAACACCACGGTATTACCCGCGATCAGCGCAGGGACGATGTGGCCGTTCGGCAGGTGGCCGGGGAAGTTGTAAGGACCGAACACGCCGAATACGCCGTGCGGGCGGTGGCGCAGCACTGCTTCGCCGTCGGCGACCTTGTTGCGGGTCTCACCGGTACGGTTGCCGTAGGAGGTGATCGAGATGTCCACCTTGTTGGCCATGGTGGTGACTTCCGTGCGCGCTTCCCACAGCGGCTTGCCGACTTCTTCGGAAATGGTCTGCGCCAGGTCTTCCGCGTTTTCCTTCAGCAGGTCGCGGAATTTGGTGACGATGGCGATGCGCTCTTCCAGCGGACGGTAGGCCCATGCCTCAAAGGCGGCGCGCGCAGCGTGCGCGGCTTCCGCCACGTCATCGGCGGTCGATTCCTGCGAAGAGTAAGTGTTCTTGCCGGTGGCCGGGTTGGTGGTCACGATGGTCTCGCCGTGGCCAGCTTTCCATTGGCCGTTGATGAAATTGCTCAGTTCAGACATTCTGGTTCTTCCTCACGTTGAGAGACAGGGTGCGCACGGTGTCGCCGGAGTGGCAATGCAGCAGTGCTTGTTCTTCGGACGACAGGTCGATGCCGCCGTCGGATGGATTGGCGTCGGTCAGGATCATGCGGAAGTCCTGCATGACCGTGTTCGACACCAGGTATGGTTCGGTGGTGTGCAGTGCACAGGCATGCGCGGTATCGGTGTCGCGCGTGACGGACGCCAGTTCGCTGTCGCGCATGGCGCGCAGTTCGGACACGCGCGCTTGCAGCACCGGACCGGCATCGAAGATGTCGACATAGCCTTCGTAGTGCAGGCCTTCCTGCTCCAGCAGGCGGCGTGCCGGCGCCGTGGCCTGGTGCACCTTGCCGATCGCCTCACGCGCTGCGACAGGCAGGTAGTCGACGTACAGCGGCTGGCGCGGCATCAGTTCGGCGATGAAGGATTTCTTGCCCAGTGCAGTCAGGTCGTCCACATGGTGGAAGTCCATCTTGAAGAAGTGGCGGCCCAGGCCTTCGTAGAACGGCGAGCTGCCGTCATCGGCCTGGTAGCCGCGCATCTCGGCGATGATCTTCTGCTCGAACAGGTGCGGGAACTGGGCGATGAACAGGAAGCGCGATTTGGACAGCAGCTTGCCGTTGTTGCCCTGGCGGTAGTCCGGGTGCAGGAACAGGGAGCACAGCTCGGAGCAGCCGGTCAGGTCGTTGGACAGGTACAGCGTGTCCATGCGGGTGAACACGTTCAGCTCGCGGCTGGAGTGCACCAGGGTGCCGATGCGGTAGTTGTAGAAGGGCTCGGTCAGGCCGACCGCGCCCTTGATGGCGCACACACCGGCCAGGCGGCCGGTGTCGGTGTCTTCCATCACGAACATGTAGTCGCGTTCTTCCGGCGGGATGGTTTCGGCGAAGGACGCCACCGCCACGGCGACGCGGTCGCCCATCATCTTCATGTCCGGCTTGAGCGTGGTCATGCCGGTGCCCACCTGGCTGGCCAGGTTGAACAATCCGTCCAGGTCATTCGCTTTAATGGCGCGTACAACTAGCATAGGTATTCTCGTTCTTAAATGCGGACGCAGGTCACGGTGTCGCCCTCTTCCACGCGCAGGATTTCCTGGGCGCTCCTGGACAGGCAGACGGTATCGGTATTTTCCAGCGGTGCGCAATTGATGGTCACCGCGCGGAAGCGCTGGTCGGGGCCGGTGGATACGGCATACGTCGCCACCGCATCGCTGGCTTGCGTGCCTTCGGCGCTGGCCACGCGGCGCGGCAGCGAGGAAGAGAAGGTGCGCAGCGTATGCTTGTGCGCCTGCAGGATCGGGCCGCCGTCGAAGATGTCGATGTACTCGTCGGCCTCGAAGCCTTCGGAGGTCAGCAGGTTGAAGGCCAGCTCGCCGCTCGGATGGATCTGGCCCATCACGGCTTGCGCGTCGCCCGGCAGCAGCGGTACGTAGACCGGGTAGTGCGGCATCAGTTCCACGATCAGGGTGCGGTTACGGGCACCGCCGATCACGCGCTCGGCGTCCAGGAAGTCCATCTTGAAGAACTTGCGGCCCAGCGCATCCCAGAAGGGCGAGCCGCCGTTTTCGTCGGTCAGGCCGGCCAGCGGCACGAAGAAGCGGTCGCCGAAACGGTGCGGCGCCTGCACGGCGTACAGCAGGCGCGAACGCGACAGCAGGGCAGCCTCCGGACGCTGCGCCACGCTGGCGTCGACGTAGAAGCCGGACAGCTGCGAGTAGGCGGTCAGTTCGGAGCACAGCGTCAACGCGTGCACGCTGTGGCTGATGTTCAGGTCGCGCGAGACTTGCTGGATGACGTCGTTGCGGAAGGAGAAGTAGGTGCCGTTCGAGCCTGCGGAGGCGTGAATGGCGGCGGTGCCGACGATTTTCTTGTCGGCCAGCGACTCCATCACGAACATATAGGACTCTTCGCTCGGGATGTCGACGTGGGCGGAGAAGGAAGCGATGGAACGCTCGACTGCCTGCTCGATCTTTTCGCGCGTCTTCGGCAGGGTATGGACACCCGGCATGCTGACCGCGGCCAGTGATTCGAGGGCGGCGATGTCGGCGGTTTCTACCGGACGGACTACGTACATGGGGGTGCTCCTCTTTTATTCTTCTCTAAAACAGAAAACCGGTAAACCAGTGTCAGACCCACAGGGTCTGACACTTTGGGTGCTTGGCCCTGTGGGCCAGGCACCGGGTTACCGGTTTTAGGCAGCCTTGGTCAGCTCAGCAACCGCCAGGCGGATGATGCGGTCCGCCTCATCGATCTGCGCATCCGACACGACCAGCGCCGGCGCCAGGCGCACCACATCGGTACCGGCGATCAGGATCATCAGGCCCTGCGCTTCAGCAGCGCGCTGGATATCCTTGGAACGGCCCTTGAACGGCTCGGCCACAACCAGGCCCAGCAGCAGGCCGGCGCCGCGCACGGCGGAGAACACCTGCGGGAAATCGCGCACCAGGCCTTCCAGCTTGCCGATCAGCTTCTCGGACGCTTCTTTCACCCGGGCCAGGAAGGCCGGCTGGTTGATGGTTTCCAGCACGGTCAGCGCCACGGTGGCCGCCAGCGGGTTGCCGCCGTAGGTGGTGCCGTGGGTGCCCACCGCCAGGTGCTTGGCCAGTTCGTCGGTGGTCAGCATGGCGCCGATCGGGTAGCCGTTGCCCAGCGCTTTGGCCGAGGTCAGGATGTCCGGGGTCACGCCGTAGCCCTGGTAGGCGAACAGGGAACCGGTACGGCCCATGCCGCACTGCACTTCGTCGAAGATCAGCACGGCGCCGACCTTGTCGCACAGCTCGCGCAGGGTCTTCAGGTATTCCGGATTGCCCGGCATCACGCCGCCTTCGCCCTGCACCGGTTCAACGATCACGGCGCACACGTCGTCGCCGATGGCAGCCTTGGCCGCTTCGATATCGTTATAAGGAATGTGGTCGATCGATGGCGGCAGCGGCTCGAAACCTTCGGTGTACTTGGCCTGGCCGCCGACGGACACGGTGAACAGGGTGCGTCCGTGGAAGGAATTCAGGCAGGACACGATGCGTGGCTTCTTGTCGCCGTACTTGGCGTGGGCGGCCTTGCGGGCCAGCTTCAGGGCCGCTTCGTTGGCTTCTGCGCCGGAGTTGCAGAAGAAGGCGCGGTCGGCGAAGGTGGCTTCGGTCAGGGCCAGGGCCAGGCGCAGCACGGGCTCGTTGGTGTAACCATTGCCCAGGTGCCACAGGGTGTTGGCCTGCCGGGTCAGCGCTTCCACCAGGATCGGGTTGCAGTGGCCCAGGGATGCCACGGCGATGCCGGAGGTGAAGTCCAGGTAATGCTTGCCGTTCTGGTCCCACAGGTCCAGGCCCGCCGCTCGCACTGGCACCATCTGGGCAGGTGCGTAAGTCGGGACGATCACCTCGTCAAAGGTGGCGCGGGTTACAGGGCGGGTGGTAACAGTCGAGTCAAGCTTGGCGTTCATAGCAAATCCCCATCAATGGTAAGGTGTACTGCATTGTAAAAGCGGGGATGCTAAAACTCTTTTGAATCTGCGACAAGGATTTTCAAAATTGTCCAAACCGGCCACCCGGTGTCCGACCCGCAGGGTCAGACACCGGTCTACCGGTTCAGTCTGCGCTGCCGCTCTTCGCGCGGGGTATTGCCAAAGAGGGTGCCAAACGCCGTGGAAAAGTGTGACCCCGACGAGAACCCGCACATCAGCCCAACCTGCACAATGGAATGGTTTGTTTCTAAAAGTAATTGCCGCGCCCGTTGCAGGCGCAACTCGAGGTAGTAGCGCGAGGGCAGCGCGCCCAGGTACTGCTTGAACAAGCGCTCAAGCTGGCGCCGCGACAGGCCCACCAGCCCGGCGATATCGTCGGTCGACAGCGGCTCCTCGATATTGGCCTCCATCAGGGTTACCGCTTCCGACAGCTTGGGCTGCAGCGCGCCGAAACGCGCCTGCAGGGCCACCCGCTGCCGCTCCTCCGACGAGCGCACGCGGTCGATGCACAGCGCTTCTTTGATCTCCGCCTGCACATTGGCGCCGAACAGCGCCTCGATCAGGGTCAGCGAAAAATCGAGCGAAGCCGCCCCGCCGCAGCAGGAAATCAGCCGGCCATCGATCTCGAACAAATTCGGTGTGAGTATGGCGCGCTCGGTGACATCCTCGGTTTCCGCATAGAGCCCCCACGGCAAGGCGATACGCGCGCCGCCCGCCGCGCCCGACTGGGCCAGCCACAGCACGCCCGCGCCCACGCCACCCCAATACTGCGCCGCTCGGCAACGCTCGATCACAGCCCGCAGCTCGCCATCGGCGGGACGCGCCGCAGCCTCGTCTGCGACAAGCAGGGCCAGGTGCCAGTCGCCGGCCATGCCGGCCACCTGCGGCGGGGTCGCCACGTCAAGCAGGAAACTGCCATGCAGGATGCGCTGGGCCAGCCGCAGCGGCTGGGCCAAACCGGACCAGGCCAGGCTATCCGGTTCGCCCGCGTTCACCAGCAGCACGCGCAGCGGCTGCTCCCGGGTCAGGCGGCTAAGTTGAGCAAATGACATCTTCTATTCAGGGACAAGCGCCGACGCCGGTCGCTCAGGGGTATTCCATTGGCTGACAATCATACCGGAGATCAACAGTAGCGCGCCCAGCAGCTGCATCTGGCCCATCGTCTCGCCCAGCCAGAAATAGCCGAAGATGGCCGCGCTGGCCGGTTCGAAGGCATAGATCACCGCCGCCTCATTGGCCGTGGCATGGCGCTGGCCCCAGGTTTGCAGGGAGATGATGGCTGCGGTGGCGATCAGCCCCAGGTAGATCAGGTTCCATTTGTAGCTCACCAGGCCCTGCCAGATATAGCTGTAGTAATCGGACGCGTCGTGCGGCACATCGATCACGCCGCGCGGCACTTCGCGCAGCAGGATCCACAAGCCGGCGAACAGGGCCACGGTCCAGATCTGGGCCACGGTCAGGGTCATCAGGCGCTCGACCTTGCGCGAGAACTGCGTCATCACCACGATGTACAGGCCGAACAGGAAGGCCGCTGCCAGCGCCAGCGAATCGCCGCGGCTCCAGGTGAAGCTGCCCTCCCAGCACAGGGCGGACAGGCCGCCCACGGCCAGCAGCAGCGCCAGTACGATGCGCTTGTCCGGCCACCTGCCCATGGCGATGCCCAGCAGCGGCACCACCAGCACATTCAGGCCGCAGATAAAGGCGTTGCGGTTGGAGGAAGTCAGGCTCAGGCCTTCGACCTGGGTCAGGTAACAGAAGAACAGCAGCACCCCGGCCAGGAAGCCGTAATGCAGGTCGCGCCATTTGGCGCGCAGCAGGAAGGGGGACAGGAGCACGCCGGCAATCGCGAAGCGGGAGACCACGATCCAGTTGGCCGATAGCTTGTCGGTCATGTCCTTCATGGCCGGGAAGGTAGTGCCCCAGACGATGGTCACCACCAGCAGGGCAAGGATACCGCGTGCGTGAAGGGGCATGGCGAAAACACCCGCTTGTTATAGTTTGCATATAGTAACCGATGGAGGCCGAGGCTGGCGGGCGCTATAATCCGGTGTCATGGGCGAACGATATTTGAAAAGCATCCGGCTGCTGGCCGAATGCATGCAAGGGTTTGAGAGGTGGTCCGGCGAACATGTTCGCCAGCTTGGCCTCACCCACGCACAATTCGATATCATTGCCACACTGGGCAACACCCCGGGCATGAGCTACAAGGAGCTGGGCGAACGCACCCTGATCACCAAGGGCACCCTGACCGGCGTCATCGAACGCCTGGAACAGAAGGGCCTGGTGGAACGGGAACGCAATGCCGACGACAAGCGCTCCTTTTTTGTCCGCCTGACACCGGCGGGCGAACTGCTCTTTGCCGAGGTGTTTCCTGTTATTGTCGCTAAAGGCGTGCAGTTGTTTTCCGACTATAGCGACGCCGATTATGAAGCCCTGGAACGCACCCTGGCCGGGCTGAAGGCCACAATCAGTGCCGGTACACCACTATAAAGAACGAGAAGAATGTTAAAGACCACCCTGCTGGACGGCATCAAGCCAGCCAAATTCGACAAGCACATCACCGGCAACCTGCTGCTGGAAAGCACCAGCGCCGACCTGGTGCGCAAGGAAAAACTGCTGATTGGCATCCGCAATGAAGACGGTGAAATCTACCGCCTGATCGGTGCCACCAAGCACAATAGCTTCACCAATGCAGTTGAAGAACTCGAAGACCTGGAACTGGTCGACGAGCTGGGAGATGTCGAAGGCACCGTGGAAGGGTGCGACGCCATCTTCGGCGAAGGCTAAGCCGGGCGCATAGCCAGTTTTTTCATCAAAATAACCACCCTGTCCTAGTTCCGCAGGGCAATTTCTGCTTATAATTTTCGCATGGACAGACTGGAAGCCTTCAAAGCAATTGCAGCCCAAGCGGGCCGCGGTGAGCTTACATTTCCCACCAATATCGACGCGTCGATCAAGCTGCAGCGCGCGCTGAACGACGACAATTGCCACATCGACCTGGCAGCCAAGCTGGTGCAGGCCGACCCGCTGCTGGCGGCGCGCACGGTGGCCATTGCCAATTCGGTGGCCTATAACCGTTCCGGCATGGAGATCTCCAGCGTGAAAACGGCGGTGCAGCGCCTTGGCGTGCGCACCCTGCAGTCGCTGGTGACCTCGGTGATCGTGCGCCAGCTCGGCACCAAGATCCGCAATCCCCTGCTCAAGGCCAAGGCCAACCAGCTGTGGGAACATACCGCCCACGTGGCGGCGCTGGCGCAGGTGATTGCGCGGCGCGTGTCCCACGTCGACCCCGACACCGCCATGTTTGCCGGCATCGTGCACGAGGTGGGCGGCTTCTACATGCTGTCGCAGGCCGAAGCCTATCCCGAGGCGATGGAAGGCGATCCGGAAGAATGGACCACCTACGGCGAGGTGCCGATCGGCCGCGGCGTACTGCAAAAGCTGATGATTCCCGAGAATGTGATGAAGGCCGTGGAAGCGATGTGGGAAGGGATGCGCGCGCTGCCGCCGGAAAACCTGGGCGACACGCTGCTGCTGGCCAACGACCTGTCGCCGATCGCCTCGCCGCTGCACGCCCGTCCAGGCGCAACCTCGGTGGCCGCCGCCAGCACCATCGACTTCGCGATCGGCGACGGCACGCTGGCCAGCATCATGGAAGAGTCGGCGGAAGAAGTGAAATCCCTCACTTCCGCCTTGCTTCACTGATAAAAGTCGGGGTCAGCTCCGGCAATTGGACAAATCGCGTTGCGATTTGTCCGATTGCCGGAGCTGACCCCGACTTTATTTAATGAAGTAGCCTGAGACGCGCCAGTTGCCGTCCGGTCCCTTCATCGGGGTGACGGTTTCCACTGCGCCGGGCTTGTTCTCGAATTGCGTGGCGAACTGCAGGACGAAGTAGTCGCCTGCCGCGGCGTTCGGCAAGTCATGCGTGAAGCGGGCGCTGGTCAACTGGCGCGATTTCACCGCGCCCAAGGGCATGCGCACAAGGCGCAGCGCCTGCTCCCATCCCGGTCTGTTGATCGCGTCCTGGAACACCGGGGCGGCCTTGTCCCAGCTTGCGCCATAACTGCCGGCATCGGTCAGCGCCAGCCATTCGCTGGCCGCAGTTTTCGCGGAATCTCCCGAGGCCGCATCTTGCGCAAACACGGCACCTGACAACAACACACTTGCAAACAGCAATACAGCTCGCATCGACATGCTCCGGCGTGATTGAGGATTGCCAATTCTACATGCAAGCGCGGGCTATGGTGGCCGCGAACTGGCGCAGCTCGGGTACCGCTGTCGCCTCCCAGAAGCCAGCCTTGAGCCAGGGGCCGATGTAGTACAGCCCCGGTGTCGGCTGCCCATTTGCCCCAAGCACCGCGCAGTCGGCGCCGGTCTCCACGCCGAGGCCGAGCGCGTCGGCGCGCATCAAGCCATCGGCCAGGAGCTGCTGCACCAGCGGCACCGCGGCGCGGCGCGGGCTGGCGCAACTGCCCGTGCAGTTGATGATGCGGCCGGCGCGCAACTCGATGCACGCTTCGCTGCCGCGCGGCTGTACCGACAGCACCGCCAGTTCCGCCTCGTCGCGGATGCCCAGCATACGTCCTGCGCTTACACGCAAGGCGCCGCGCTCCAAGGCCGCCGCCAACTCCTCCTGCACCGTTGGCGGCAGCTGGTGGCGGTGCACCTCCCAGTAGGGACGCACATGGCGCAGGAAACGGCGCCGTTCGGCCGCGGGCCAAGCGCGCCAGATGCGCGCAGACTGCGGGCGCAAGGCCGCCAGCGCATCGTGCCAGTCCAGGCCCACGGCTTCAAGGCGCTCCACCTGCTGCATGAAGGCATGCATGGCAGCCCGGACGGTTGGCGCCTCGTCGCGCAACAGCGTGCTGCCCGCCAGGTGCCCGGACGGCAGCTTGCAGGGCTGGGGCAGCAGCCCGTGCCGCGACAGCGCGTGCAGGCGCTGCGCAGGGTTTCGGCGCAGCAGCTGCAGCGCGATATCCACGGCAGTGAGGCCGGAGCCCAGCAGCAGCACCGGCTCATGCACGCCAATGGAGGACAGCAAGTCCGCGCGCCACGGATCTGCCACGTAGCACGCACTGCCGGCCAGGGAACCCTGCGCCAGGTCCGGCGGCGGCGCCGGCAGGTGCCCGAACGCCAGCACCACCCGGTCCGCCTCGATGCAACGGCCGTCTTCCAGCATCGCTGCCAGGCCGCCGCCAGTCCTGGTCTGCAAGCTGCACACGCTGCCGCTGATGCAGTCGAGGGCCGCAACAGGCGCCTGGTCGCGCGCCTGTTGCAGCGCCCATTCCAGGTAGTCGCCGTAGACGCTGCGTGGAACAAAGGAAGTGCCGCTGACGCGGCTGTCGCGCATGCCGGCATAGTGCACGAAGTGTTCCGGCTCATCGGGCAGCACGCTCATATTGGCCGCCACCACATTAAGCAGGTGCTGCGGGCTTTGCGTGCCATACGCCATGCCGCGCGCCAGCCGCCCGCTGCGGTTGAGGAGCAATACGCGCATCGGCTGCCGGCCAGCGAGGCGCAGCATCTGTATCGCGCACGCCACACCCGAAAAACCCGCGCCGACGATCAATACCGTGCGCATGCTGCCCTCCTGTATCGCGTATATAGTCGCATCATGAACTCTTCCCAAATATCGCGCCGCGAGCGCGAAGAAGTGCACGGCCATCGTGGCGCGGTGGTCTGGTTTACCGGCCTGTCCGGCGCCGGCAAGACAACGCTGGCGCGCGCCGTCGAAGAACGCCTGTTCCATGCGGGCTGCCAGGCCGTTCTGCTGGACGGCGACAGCCTGCGCCAGGGACTGTGCGCCGACCTCGGATTCTCCCCGGAAGACCGCAGCGAGAACCTGCGTCGTGCCGGCGAGGCTGCCCGCCTGTTTGCGGAAGCGGGCATCATCGTGCTGGCCGCCTTCATCTCCCCGCTGCGTGCCGACCGCGCCCGCGTGCGCGCCATGCAGGCCGATGGGGACTTCATCGAGGCCTGGTGCAAATGCCCGCTCGAAGTCTGCGAACAGCGCGACGTCAAAGGCCTGTATCGACGCGCACGCGCCGGCGAGGTGCGGCAGTTCACCGGCGTATCCGCTCCTTATGAGGCACCACTGGCGCCGGAGCTATCGCTCGACACCGCGCGCGGCAGCCTGGCCGGTTGCGTCGAACTGGTATTAGCCGAGTTGCGCTCGCGCGGCGTGCTGCGCCCGCCGGGCAGCAGTTCATCCAGCAGCGCGAGGCAGATGCGGGCAGCCTGGTCGCCGGCGTCCAGTTCCGCGTGCCAGGCCGAAACCGACACTGCCACCAAGGGGTAGCCGCGCAGGCTGCGGAACAGCTCCGCCATTTCCTCCACGCGCGGCCCTGCCGGTACGTGGTACTTAAGCGCCGGCATGCGCTGCGCTTCATCCAGCACATCGGTGTCGAAATGCACGTACAGCGATTCGTGCGGCGACAGGTGACGCAATACCTGGTCCAGGGTGCAGCGGATGATCGCCGACTGTTCCAGCGCCTGGTCCTCGCCGGGGTCGAGGTCGCGCGCGTCGGACAGCAGCACCTTCTGTTCCGGGTAGGGCCGCATGCCGACCGCTTCGCGCAGCGCGGCGATGCTGTCGCGCCGGTGCTGGCGCCGGTCCTGGCGGCCGACCAGCATGGCCAGCGGCATGCCGCCCAGGTACTGGGTGTGGGTGGTGGCCCAGGTGTGGAAGTCGCCGTGCGCGTCCAGCCACAGCATGCGTTGCGGCTCGCGGCCGGCGCGCTGCAGGCCGGCCATCACGCCCATGGTGGACACACAATCGCCCGAGATGCTGAGCGGCAGGTCGCCCGCCTCGGCCGCCGCAGCAACATGCCCGGCCAGCACGGCATACACCCGGCCCATGCTGCGCATCTGTTCATCCTTATCCACCAGCTCGGTGGCGGTCGACTGCGGCGAGCGCAGCACGGCCCAGGACTCGGAGTCCAGCAGTTGCACCCGCTGCAGCCCATCGCGCCGCTTGCCCATCAGGTAGGGCACCAGGAAGCGGCGGATCATTGCCACTGCTCCGGCGCCGCGCCATAACCCAGCGCGTGCATCATGTCCGCCACTTCCGCGCGCTGCGCCAGCGGCAACAGCTGGCTGCTGCGCTTGCGCCATCGGCCCGGCGCCGGCGCGTCGGTGGCCATGGTCACCGGCAGTTCTGGCGGCTGCGGCATCGGCGGCAGGCCAAGCCATTCGCAGGCCCGCTCCAGCACGGCCGCCGGGTCGGCCAGGAAGGACTCGAAACGCACCGGCAGCGCATTCACGCCGCTGTCGAGGATATGGCTGTGGCACGACAGCCACTGGTTCAGGCACACCTCCTCCAGCGGAGCATTGACGTAGCTGCGCCAGTTCGGCGGCAGGTCGAATTTCCACCAGCGCTGGCCGCCCACACACTGTTCCGAATAGCCGCCAATGCCAAGGGTCACACCGTGCTTCTGCATATCGTGGGCATGGAAACCGGTGGGCGACAGCCAGCCGTCGATCAAGCCATTGACGCAGGCAGCCGCGCTGCGCGACAGGTGCAGGTAGCGCACCTGCGCATGCGGGAACAACTGCTCGTACAAGCCGATCCGATAAGCATCGGACGGCGTCTTGAATAACAGTACCTTGCTGGCCGCATCGTCTTCCGTGAAATGCCTGGCATGCATGGCCGGCGATACAAAAGGCGGCTCTTCGATCTTGGCGGGCTCGCTGAACGGCCGCCGCTCGCCCGGGCCCTGCTCGCCATCATAGTAATCGCGGCGCCACGGCTCACGCCAGAAGACGGCGCCCAGCACCGCGTGCTGCAATTCATGCTCGCCCGGCGCATCGGTGGCCTGGCTGAACAACAGCGCCTCGTCGAGGGCGCGCTCCATATGGGCATAGGCCAGCGATTGGGTGAACAGCGCTGGGAATTGCAGCAGCAAGCGCTTGCGCCAGCGTGCCTTCAGTTCTGCCAAGGGCGCGATGCCGCCTTCCGGCACGGTCAGGCTGTCGAAAATTTCGTCGGCCAGCGCGTCGGGATTGCGCAGGCGCGCGATGGCATCGCTGCCGCATGCGGGATCGTAGCCGAAGCCATCGCCGCTCAAGGCCAGGAATGGCTCCGCTTCGCCATCGAGGCTGGCGATGCCGGGATGGCGCGCCAATACGGCTTTGAACAAGGTCGATCCCGAACGCGAGCTGGTGAGGACCACTGCCACGCGCCTTACCTGTGCACGCCAGGGCGCATGCGGCACGGCCCGCAACTGGCGGACGGAGTCAAGCAGCCCGTCCATGCCTTGCCGCAGGCTTGATCAGGAAGGCGAAGAACTGCCGTTCCTGGTCGCGTTCGGCCGCGCTGCGGGCCATCAGCCGGATACTGAAGCCGGCCTGCTTGGCGAGGCGGCGCACTTCTTCCACCGCACCGAAGTTTGAGTGCGCGAAATAGATGCGGCCGCCGGGCTTCAGGTAGCGTGCGGCCTGTTCGAAGAACTGGGTGTTGGTGCGGAAGTCGGTATCCCACTGCGAGCGCGCCACCACGTCGGGTGCCGGCTTGTCACGGAACGGCAGGTTGGCGGTGATGACGTCGAACTGCTCGTCGCCGACTTTCTCGAACAGGTCGGAACGGCGCACTTCCATCACACCCTCAAAGCCGTGTTCCTTCAGGTTGTGGCGCGCGCTGCGGATGGCTGCCGGATTGACGTCCAGCGCCAGCACCCGCGACGCCCCCTGGTAGCAGGCAAAGACCGCGATCACGCCGGAGCCGGTCCCCACATCGAGCACGCTCTCGCCAGGCTTGATGCGGAAACTGCGCACCAGCGGCTGGCTGTCGAGAAAGGGCCAGAAGGTATTCGGATAGACGTGGAATTTCTTGCCAAGGTAAGTGATGGTACGGCCACCCTCTGGCACCGCTTTGAAGGCCTTTTGCCGCATGGCCTGCCAGCGGTCGACCTGCTCGGTGGTGGGAAGTGCAGATGCTCGCATATCTGTCCCCTCGATTGATGACACCATGCTATAGAGTCTGCCAGGCAAGGGCAAGCGCGCACCGATCTGTGCGCTTCAACTGTTGGTTGAATACATTTCTTTCATTTGAAAAGTCGGGGTCAGCTCCGGCAATCGGACACGGGCTCAGCCGCGCGCGGCTGAGCCCGTGTCCGATTGCCGGAGCTGACCCCGACTTTTATTTTGGCAGCCAGGCGGCGATGGCGCGGCCGATGGCTTCGGGATGGTCTTCCTGCAGATTGTGCGTGCCTTCACCCAGCTCGACCAGCTTGCAGTTTGCACACTTCGCTGCGTAGCGCTCGGCGACCGGGCGCGGGGTCAGCACGCCGTGCGGGCTGAACAGGATCAGCTTCGGGTACTGGGCCGTGGCCATGACCGCTTCGTTGTGTTCGATCAGCTGGTATACATCGGCCGGCTCGCCGGCAATCGGCATCATGCGCGGGAAGGCCAGCATCGGCTTGCGCGATTCGGGCGTCGGGAACGGTGCGCGATAGGCGTCCATCTCTTGCGCCGTCAGCGGGCGCAGCGCGCCCTTCGGCAGCATCTGTTCGATAAAGAAATTCTGCTGCAGCACGAACTCTTCGCCGCTGCCCGGCGCGCGCATCAGCTTGAAGCGTTCGCGCGCCTGCTCGAGCGGATGGAAATCTTCCCATGTCGGGCTGGGGCGCACGAATTCCATCAGCGCTACGCCGCGCACCTTGGTGGGATAGCGGGCTGCCAGGTGGATGGCCAGCGCGCCGCCCCAGTCCTGCCCGACCAGCGTGAATTCCTCGATCGCCATCTGCTGCAGGAACGCTTCCAGATAGGCCGCGTGTTCCAGGAAGCTGTAGGCGATATCGGGCTTGCCGGAAGCGCCGAAGCCAATCAGGTCCGGCGCCAGGCACCACGCGCTGGCGGCCACATGCGGCATGATGTCGCGCCAGATGAAGGAGTGGGTTGGATTGCCGTGCAAGAAGATCACGGCGTGCGCGCTGCGTTCGCCGAGCTCGCGATAGGCAATGGTGGAATTCAGTACGCGGATGTTTTGCATGATGCCTCTTTCAGAAAAAATGCCCACTCGAAAGAGTGGGCCAAGTCCAAAACTAGGGATGTCCTGAAAGAGACGGTTCCATCTTATGTTCCGGACCAGCCACACTCTGTGCGTCAACTCACACAAACCTTAAAAAGGCCATGGCGTCTCGGTCTGCTGCCATGCCGGCAATTGCTGGACCCGTTCCAGCCAAGCCAGCATATGCGTGTATTGCTCGACCGGAATTTTCGCGCGGCCCAGGTACATCAGGGGCGCGGCCACGGCCAGGTCGGCCAGCGAAAGCTTGTCGCCGCTCAACCACTGGCGCGTGGCCAGGTGCTGGTCGAGGACTGCCGCGTGCTCGCGCACCAGCTCCTCGCCCTTCCTGATCTCGACCGGGTCCGGGTCCTGGCCGGTGACGAACTTCTTCCACAGGTATTCCCAGGTCAGGATGCCGACCGCCGGCGAAAAGTGCTGGGCGCCGAAGAACATCCAGCGGTTGATATCGGCGCGCTCTTTCAGGCCGGCCGGATAGACATCGGTGGCGCCGTGCTTGTCGGCCAGGTATTGCATGATGGCGCAGGACTCCCACAGCAGGAGGCCGTCGTCTTCCAGCACCGGCACCTTGCCGCAAGGGTTGACCTCTTTCAGGCGAGCGCGGTCGGTTTCGTTGCCAAGGTCGATGAACACTTCTTCCAGCTTGATGCCGATCTGGCTTGCAGCCAGCAAGACACGGCGGGCGTTGGAGGACAGTGGGTTGTGATAAAGGCGCATCGTAAAACTCCCGGGTGGGTTGATCGAATGCGCCTATCGTAACCAAGACTCCTGACAGTTCCTGTCAGGAGTCTTCGTTGATCGCGTTCTCCTCGCGCCAGACCTTGAGCAGCTCATGGCGGGATTTTGGGTAGCGCTCTGCAAGCGCCTCGGCGCGCGCGATGCGGTCGATGCGGAAGTGGCGGTTGGCTTTGCGCATCTCGCACCAGGCCGCGAGCAGGCGGCGGCCTTCGTAGAAGGCCAGCGCAAACGGCCACACCGTGCGTTCGGAAGAGGAACCGTTTTCATCGTTGTACTGGATGCGCATCTTGTGCTGGCGCCGGATCGCTTCGCGCGCGGGCCGCACGAATTCGTCGTGCTCGGGCGTGTCGCGCATCAGCGGCACCCACAGGCTGGTGTCGGCCATGTCGTCGCGCAGGTCTTTGGGTGTGGCGGTGGCGATCTTGGCCAGCGCGTTGTCCGCAGCCTGTGCCAGTGTCGGGTCGCCCTGGCGGCGCACCCAGCGCGCACCGAGCACCAGCGCTTCCAGTTCGTCCGTGTCGAACATCAGCGGCGGCAGGAAGAAGCCGCTGCGCAGCAGGTAGCCAAGGCCGGCCGAACCTTCCACCGGTGCGCCGAGTTCGGCCAGGGTTTGCATGTCGCGGTAAATCGTGCGTTCGGATACTCCCAGCTTTTCCGCCAGTGCGGCCGCAGTCACCGGACGGCGGCTGCCGCGCATGGCATCCATGAGCTGGAACAGGCGGCCGGTACGGCTCATTGCTGCTCCCCATTTTACGAGGCGTGCAGCTTAACATAGTTATAATTCACGCATGACCAAGAATCCCTCCAGCAAGAGCCCTGCTGCCAAAAGCCGCGCACTCGGCAAAGTCACGCTGTCCGATGTCGCCGCCCGCGCCGGCGTCGCGCCCATGACGGCATCGCGCGCCATCAACCAGCCCGAGCTGGTGTCGTCCCTGCTGCGCGAACGCGTGGAGAAAGCGGTGCAGGACCTGGGCTATGTGCCGAACCGCGCCGCGCGCGCGCTGGCCTCGGCGCAATCGCGGGTGATCGTGGTGCTGGTGCCGTCACTGGCGAACGCGGTGTTCACCGCGGTGCTGGCCGGCGTGCAGGATGCGCTCGACCCGTGCAATTACCAGATCCTGATCGGCAATACGCGCTACTCGGATGCGGAAGAAGAGAAGCTGCTGGCAACCTATATGCAGTCGAACCCGGACGGCATCCTGCTGTGCGGCATGACGCACAGCCCGCGCGTGCAGCAGATGCTGGCCACATCGCGCGTGCCGGTGGTGTCGATGATGGACTTGTCTTCGCAGCCGGGCGCGATGTCGGTCGGTTTCTCGCAGGAGGATGCCGGCTATACCATCACGCGCTACCTGATCGACAAAGGCCGCAAGCGCATCGGCTACATGGCAGCGCAGCTCGATGAACGCACGCTGAAGCGCGGCGACGGCTACCGCAAAGCCATGGAAGAAGCCGGCCTGGCCGACCCGATGCTGGAGCTGATGTGCCCCGATCCGTCCACCATTGCGCTGGGCGCCGAACTGCTGGGACGCATGCTGGCCAATATGCCGGGCCTGGATGCGATCTTCTGCTGCAACGACGACCTGGCGCACGGCGCCATCTTCCAGTGCCAGCGGCGCGGCATCAGGGTGCCGGAACAACTGGCGATCTGCGGCTTTAACGACTTGCCCGCATCGGCGTGGATGAAGCCTTCGGTCACCACGATCGGCACGCCGCGCTACCAGACCGGCTTCGAAGCCGCCAACCTGCTGCTGGCAGCGATCCGCGGCAACGACATTCCGGCACAGCGCATCGACCTTGGCTTCACGCTGATGGCGCGCGAGAGCGCATAGAACGAATAAAAAGGGGACGTACCCCAAAGGGTACGTCCCCATTTTTTCGTTTTTGGCTGCGCGCCGCTTAAACCACTGCGCCGTCGGTCTCGTCTTTTTCCTTGATCGGCTTGATCAGGTCTTCGCGCTTCACGCCCAGCCACATGGCCACGGCAGCTGCAACGAACACGGAAGAGTAGATACCGAAGCAGATACCGATGGTCAGCGCGATGGCGAAGTAGTGCAGGGTCGGGCCGCCCAGGAACAGCATCGACAGCACCATCATCTGGGTACAACCGTGGGTAATGATGGTACGCGAGATGGTGGAGGTGATCGCGTTGTCGATCACTTCGTGCACGGTCATCTTGCGCTGCTTGCGGAAGTTCTCGCGGATCCGGTCGAAGATAACCACCGATTCGTTGACCGAGTAACCCAGCACTGCCAGCACGGCGGCCAGCACGGTCAGCGAGAACTCCCACTGGAAGTAGGCGAAGAAGCCCAGGATGATCACCACGTCGTGCAAGTTCGCGATGATCGCAGCCACCGCGAATTTCCATTCGAAGCGGATGGCCAGGTAGATCATCACGCCGATGACCACCATGACCAGGGCGTTCAGGCCGTTCTGCGCCAGCTCTTCGCCGACTTGCGGGCCGACGAATTCAACCTTCTGCAGCGACACGCCTTCGGAACCGCCGGCGTGCATACAGGCGCTCTTCATTTCATGGGCGCCCTTGTCGGTCACCTTGTCGACCTGCTTGACGGTACCCTGCTCGGCCTTGCACAGCTCGCCGAACACCTTGGCAGCGGTATCGGCGGCGGTAGTGCCGGGAACGTTAGGCAGGCGGATCATGGCGTCGCGCGCGGTGTCGATGCTCGACACCTCAGGGTGGTAGCCCAGGCCGGTCAGCGTTTTACGCACGCTTTCCAGGTTGGCCGCCTGGGCATACTTCACTTCCATCACGGTACCGCCGGTGAACTCCACAGAGAAGTGCAGTTGCTTGGTGACCAGGAAGTACACCGCCGCTACGAAGGTCAGCGCTGAAACCACGTTGAAGATCAACGCGTGGCGCATGAACGGGATGTCTTTACGGATGCGGAAAAATTCCATCTCTATTCCTTAATTCGCAGGTTTCCAGACGGTGCCGATCGACAGCGACTGCAGTTTCTTCTTACGGCCGTACCACAGGTTCACCACGCCGCGCGAAACGAAGACTGCGGAGAACATCGAGGTCAGGATGCCCAGGCTGTGCACCACGGCAAAGCCGCGCACCGCGCCGGAACCGAACACCAGCAGCGCCAGGCCCACGATCAGGGTGGTCACGTTGGAGTCCAGGATGGTGTGCCAGGCGTGCTCGAAGCCGGCGGCAATCGCCGACTGCGGGTTGGCGCCGTTGCGCAGCTCTTCGCGGATACGTTCGTTAATCAGCACGTTGGCGTCGATTGCCATACCCAGCGCCAGCGCAATTGCCGCGATACCCGGCAGGGTCAGGGTGGCCTGCAGGCGCGACAGTACGGCAACCAACAGCAACAGGTTGACGGCCAGCGCCAGCACGCTGAAGGCGCCGAACATCATGTAGTAGCCAATCATGAAGACCGCGATGGCGGCGAAGCCGATCATCGTGGAATCGAAGCCCTTCTTGATGTTTTCCGCACCCAGTGCCGGGCCCACGGTACGCTGCTCGATCACTTCCATCGGGGCGTACAGCGCGCCGGCGCGCAGCAGCAGCGCCAGTTCTGCGGAGTTTTCCGCATTGCCCATGCCGGTGATCTGGAAGCGGCTGCCCAGTTCGCTTTGGATGGTTGCCACGGACAGCACTTCGGCCTTCTTCTTCTCGAACAGCACGATGGCCATCTTCTTGCCGACGCGGTCGCGGGTCGCGTCACGCATCTTCTTGCCGCCGTCGCCATTCAGGTCGATGCTGACGGCTGGCTGCTGGTTCTGGTCGAAGGTAGCGGTGGCGCTGGAGATGTAGTCGCCGGTCAGCACAACGTCTTTGGACAGCACGACTGGCACACCCTTGCCGACAGTAAACAGGTCGGAGTTGTACGGAATGGTGGCAGTCAGCTCGGTGCCCGGGGTAACGCTCTCGTCGACCATACGCACTTCCAGGGTGGCGGTACGGCCGATGATGTCCTTGGCGTGCGCGGCATCCTGCACGCCTGGCAGCTGCACCACGATGCGGTCGGCGCCTTGCTGCTGGATCACCGGCTCGGATACGCCCAGTTCGTTCACACGCTTGCCCAGCGTGGCGATATTCTGCTGCACCCCGTTGTCCAGGGTGGCTTTCAGGGCGGCCGGCTTCAGGGTCGCGACCAGGCGCAGTTCGTCGCCTTCGGCGGCTTCGACCACGTTCATGTCCGGTTGCTGCTCGACGATCATGCTCTTGGCCTGCTGGCGGGACGCATCTTCGCGGAATTTGACGATGACGGAGTCGCCCGCACGGTCGACAATAGCCCGGATGTTCTTTTCGCGCAGCTGGTTCTTGATGGCAGCCTGGGTGCCCTGGATACGCTTGGTCACTGCTGCCTGGGTGTCAACCTGCATCAGGAAGTGCACGCCGCCGCGCAAGTCCAGGCCCAGGTACATTGGCAGTGCGCCCACGGCGCGCATCCAGTCAGGAGTATTCGACACCAGGTTGACGGTGACGATATAGGTCGGGTCGTTCGGATCGGGGTTCAGGCTTTTTTCAAGCGCCAGGCGGCCCTTGAACTGGGTGTCGGTGTCGGCGAAACGGGCGCGCACATAGGTGTGCATGCCGGAGCCGTCCAGCGACACGCCGTCATTCTTGACGTTAGCTTGCTTCAGGAGCGTGTCCACCCGGGCCGCGAGTTCGGTCGTCACCTTGACGGTGGACTTGGCGCTGGTGATCTGCAGGGCAGGTGTCTGGCCGAAGTAGTTAGGCGCCGTGTACAGGGCGCCCAGCAGCACCACCACGACGATAAGGATGTATTTCCAGATTGGATAACGATTCATAGTCTTCAGCGTTCAGGCAATAACAAAACGGGCGGCTGCTCTTGCGAGGCCGCCCGCGCCGGTTATCACAGGCTCTTCAGGGTGCCCTTCGGCATCTGGGAGGAAATGGCGTGCTTCTGCACGACGACTTCGGTGCCCTGGGAGACTTCGATGGTCACGTGCTGCTCGGTGACCTTGGTCACTTTGCCCAGGATGCCGCCGATGGTGACGACTTCGTCGCCCTTGGCCAGGGCTTCCATCATGGCTTTCTGCTCTTTCGCGCGCTTTTGCTGAGGACGAATCATCAGGAAGTACATCACCACGAACATCAGGATCAGTGGTGCGAAGGTGGTCAGGCTGCCCATGGCGCCTGCGTCGGCTGCGGTTTGAGCGTATGCGTTGGAAATGATCACGGTGACTCCAAAATTCTAGTTGGGTAAAAATCAAGCGGTGTATTCTAGCACCGCATGTGCTGCCCACCTATATATAGGCGGCTTGCCGTTTTTTAAATACCACGGGCCCGGTCGGCGTGGAATTGCTGCACCCAGTCCGGGAAGCGGTCCGCATCCAGGGCATCGCGCATCTGCTGCATGATGTCGAGGTAGTAATGCAGGTTGTGGATGGTGTTCAGGCGCGCGCCCAGGATCTCCTGCGCGCGGTGCAGGTGGTGCAGGTAGGCGCGGCTGAAGTTGCGGCAGGTGTAGCAGGAGCAGGTCGGGTCCAGCGGCTCCTTGTCATCCTTATAACGCGCATTCTTGATCTTGACGTCGCCGAAGCGGGTGAAGATCCAGCCGTTACGGGCATTGCGGGTCGGCATCACACAATCGAACATGTCGACGCCGTTGGCCACGCCGTTCACCAGGTCTTCCGGGGTGCCGACGCCCATCAGGTAGTGCGGCTTGTTTTCCGGCAGGCGCGGGCCGACATGCTGCAGGATGCGCATCATGTCCTCCTTCGGCTCGCCAACCGACAGGCCGCCGATGGCCAGGCCCGGGAAATCGATCTTTTCCAACCCTTCCAGCGATTCGTCGCGCAGGTTTTCGTACATGCCGCCCTGGACGATGCCAAACAGCGCGTTCGGGTTCTCGCCGGCCTTGAACTCGTTCATCGAGCGCTGGGCCCAGCGCAGGGACATGCGCATCGACTTGGCTGCTTCCTCCAGCGTGGCCGGGCGGCCGTCGATCTCGTACGGCGTGCATTCGTCGAACTGCATCACGATGTCGGAATTGAGCACGCGCTGGATCTGCATCGAGATTTCCGGCGACAGGAACAGCTTGTCGCCATTGATCGGCGAGTTGAAGGTCACGCCTTCCTCGGTGATCTTGCGCATTTCGCCCAGGGAGAACACCTGGAAACCGCCGGAGTCGGTCAGGATCGGCTTGTCCCAGCCCATGAAGCCATGCAGGCCGCCGAACTTGGACATCACGTCGTTGCCAGGGCGCAGCCACAGGTGGAAGGTATTGCCGAGGATGATCTGGGCGCCGATTTCCTTCAGTTCCAGCGGCGACATGGCCTTGACGGAACCGTAGGTACCGACCGGCATGAAGATCGGGGTCTGCACCTCGCCGTGATTGAGCCTGACCGTGCCGCGGCGGGCGTGGGTCTTGCCGGTGGTGTCCTTCTTGATCAGTTTAAATTCAAGCATCTGTATTCCTTGTAGTCAGCAGCATGGCGTCGCCATAGCTGAAGAAGCGGTATTCGTTTGCGATCGCGTGCTGGTAGGCGTGGCGGATCTCGGTAAAGCCTGCGAAAGCGCTCACCAGCATCAGCAGGGTGGACTTGGGCAAGTGGAAATTGGTGATAAGCCGCGTTACGGTCTTGAACTTGTAGCCCGGCGTGATGAACAGGTTGGTATCGCCGCTGCCTGCTTCCAGGCTGCCGCCTTGCGAGGCCGATTCCAGAGCGCGCAACGAAGTCGTGCCCACGGCCACCACGTCGCGGCCGGCGGCGCGCGCCGCGCGCACGGCGTCCACGGTTTCCTGTGGCATGGTGTACCACTCGGTGTGCATCTTGTGCTCGGCCAGGTTCTCGGTGCGCACCGGCTGGAAGGTGCCGGCGCCCACGTGCAGGGTCACATAGGCGAACTTCACGCCCTTGGCGCGCAGCTTGTCCAGCAAGGCTTCGTCGAAATGCAGGCCGGCGGTCGGCGCGGCCACGGCGCCCGGCACCTTGTTGAACACGGTCTGGTAGCGGGTTTCGTCCACTTCGCCCGGCGCGTGTTCGATGTACGGCGGCAGCGGCAAACGGCCGTACCGCTCGATCAGGTCGAACACGTCGGCCTCGAAATGCAGGGTGTAGAACTCGCCGGCGCGCTCGCCGACGGTCACATCGCAGGCATCGGCCAGGCGGATCTTCACGCCGGGGCCGGGCGACTTCGAGGCGCGAACCTGGGCCAGCACGGTGCGGGTATCGAGCACGCGTTCCACCAGCGCTTCGACCTTGCCGCCGCTCTCTTTCACGCCGAAGAAGCGGGCCTTCAGCACACGGGTATTGTTCATCACCAGCAGGTCGCCAGCCTGGAGCTGGTCGACGATGTCGATGAACTGGCGGTCGTGCAGGATCTTGCCATCCACGTGCAGGAGGCGCGACGCGCTGCGGTCCGGCAGCGGAAATTGCGCAATTCGCTCTGGGGGCAAGTTAAAATCGAAGTCGGATAGCGAGTACATTGTTGGACTACTAAAACTGTTGGGCAACCCTCTATTTTACGACACCTGCCCAAAAATCACGCAAAAATGCCGGAAACGAAGCCGCCTGCTAAAAAAAAACCTGCCGCCACCGCCGAGAGCAAGCTTGCCAAGCTAGGCCTGCGCTCGGACATGGACCTGGTGCTGCATCTCCCGATGCGCTATGAGGACGAGACGGAAGTCCTGACCATCCGCGAAGCCTGCATGCGCGGCGGCGAAGTGTCACAGGTGGAAGGCGTGGTCACGTCCAATGAGATCGCCTACAAGCCGCGCCGCCAGTTGCTGGTGCATATCGCCGACGAGACAGGCGATATCCAGCTTCGCTTCATGAATTTCTACGGCAGCCAAGTCAAGCAGCTGGCCGAAGGCACCCGCGTGCGGGCCCGCGGCGAAGTACGGCACGGCTTCTTCGGCGCCGAGATGGTGCATCCGGCCTATAAGATCGTGAACGAGGGCGCGCCGCTGCCGACCTCCCTCACGCCGGTCTATCCTTCCGGCGAAGGGCTGTCGCAACTGGTGCTGCGCCGCGCGATCGCCGACGCCATGAAACGCGTCGACTGGACCGACACCCTGTCGCCGGAAATCCTCAAGGCCATGCGCCTGCACCCGCTCGAGGCGGCAGTGCGCACGCTGCATTACCCGCCGGCGGAGATCGATGAAAACGCCCTGATCGACCGCAGCCACCCGGCCTGGACGCGCGTGAAGTTCGATGAATTGCTGGCGCAGCAGCTCTCGCTGAAACGGGCGCAGCGCGCGCGCCGCGCCAAGGGCGCCGCCGTACTGGGCAAGGCCGGCGCGCTATCGTCCGCCTTCGAAGCCTCGCTGCCGTTCAAGCTGACGAAAGCGCAGCAGCGCGTGCTGAAGGAAATCCGCGCCGACATCAAGCAGCCTTATCCGATGCAGCGCCTGCTGCAGGGCGACGTGGGCAGCGGCAAGACCATCGTGGCCGCGCTGTCGGCTGCGCAGGCCATCGACAGCGGCTACCAGGCCGCGCTGATGGCGCCAACCGAGATCCTGGCCGACCAGCATTTCCGCAAGATCGCCGCCTGGCTCGAGCCGCTGGGCGTAAAGGTCGCGTGGCTGACCGGCAGCCTGAAAAAAAAGGAGAAGGAAGCCGCCTGCGCGCTGGTGGAATCGGGCGAAGCGCAACTGGTGATCGGCACCCACGCCATCATTCAGGATACCGTGCAGTTCGCCAAGCTCGGCCTGGTGATCGTGGACGAGCAGCACCGCTTTGGCGTCGGCCAGCGCCTGACCTTGCGCAACAAGGGCAATGGCGACCATGTGCCGCACCAGCTGATGATGTCCGCCACGCCAATTCCGCGCACGCTGGCCATGACCTACTATGCCGACCTGGAAGTATCGGTGATCGACGAGCTGCCGCCTGGCCGCACGCCTATCGTTACTGCGGTGGTCGACCAGAACCGGCGCGACGAAGTGATCGCCCGCGTGCATGCTGCCGCGCTGGAGGGGCGCCAGGCTTACTGGGTCTGCCCGCTGATCGAAGAATCGGAAGCGCTGCAACTGCAGACCGCAACGGAGACTTACGAAACCCTGGCCGCCGCCTTGCCCGACCTGCGCGTGGGTCTGGTGCACGGCCGCCTCAAGCCGGCCGAAAAGGCCGAAGTGATGGATGCCTTTGCCGCCGGCCACGTGCACGTGCTGGTTGCCACGACCGTGATCGAAGTCGGCGTCGACGTGCCGAACTCCTCCTTGATGGTGATTGAGCATGCCGAACGCTTCGGCCTGTCGCAACTGCACCAGCTGCGCGGCCGCGTGGGCCGCGGCTCTGCGGCTTCGGTCTGCCTGCTGCTGTACCAAAGCCCGCTCGGGCCAGTTGCCAAGCAGCGCCTGATGACGATGCGCGAAACCACGGACGGTTTCGAAATCGCGCGGCGCGACCTGGAGATCCGCGGCCCCGGCGAATTCCTGGGTTCGCGCCAATCCGGCCAGGCCATGCTGCGCTTCGCCGACCTGGAAACGGACGGCTGGCTGGTGGACCAGGCGCGCGACGTGGCGCACGCCCTGCTGCACGAAGCAACGCCCGCCAACAATGCCACAGTGGAGGCGCACCTCGAACGCTGGCTGGGCGGCCGCGAAGAGTTCCTGAAAGTCTGACAAAGCGCGCGCCCGCTTGCGGGCGCTGCTGCTAAATTTTCCGCTCACCTCAAACGAGGAGTGGATATGCTGATGAAATCGATCTGCGGCATCCTGCTGGCCGCCTCCACGACATTGGCGCAGGCTGCACCGGGCCGCTGGGATTTTTCCTGGGGCGGGTTTTACGACTACCTGCACAACCGCTTTATCGACGTCCTGGTCCGCGGCACTTTTGAAGGCGTCGATGCAAACGGTGACCACATCCTGGAGAAATCCGAGCTGACCGCGCTCCATATCAACGGTACTGAGCTGCTCGGCTGCACCACTTCCGCCCCTGCGCCGTGCGGCGTCAGAGCATTCTCATACGCCATCGGTGGCGACCTGGCATTCAGCGCCAACCACATTTCGTATTGGGAGCATAGCGCTTCGGACTGGTACTGGTCGGAAGTTCGGTACGACACGGATACAGGCGTCGCCTTCGTGACGCGCGCGCAGCAGCACTACGAGGAATGGGGCTGGATGAGCACACCGCAAACAGTGCTCACTATTTCCCCGGTGGCGGAACCCCACGCCTACGGCATGCTTGCTGCCGGCTTGCTATTTATGGGCTTGCTCGCGCCGCGCGCCAGCTTGCCGCTCAGCGCTCGAAGATGCAGCTAACGTAAGCCTGCACGATCACCTGCATACGGTCGGTGTTGCCAATCTGACCGGGGTAGCGGGTCGCTGTCTGGTTCGCGCACAGGTCGCCTCGCTGGTCAATCCGGGCTAAGCACTCCGCTTCGGACAAGCCGTATTTATTGCGCGCACAGGATTTCTCCAGCTTGCCGCCCAGGTTCTGCAGCAAGCTGACGTCCGCGCCGGACGCTTTCAGCGCACCATTTGCGAGTGCGGTATCGGCCGGCGATGCTCCGGCAACGCCGCACGCAAGTGCCAGCACCAGCGCAGCAAAGGTCGGTGTTGTAGCCATGGATTAGTTCCTTCCAGTTGGTGTTGCGACCAGCGATTCCACTTCCGCAGTCAGGGAAACGATGCGCGGGACGCCATCGACCAGCGCGATTTCGGCCTTTTGCTTGCTGAGCGACTCCATGCGCTCTCCCGGCAGCAGCACGACTTCTTTCGCCACGTCGCGCGCGGTGGCGCTGCGGCCATTGGCTGCCAGCGATACCTCACGGTTGCTGACCTCATAGCTTGATTGGAGCTGCACCTTCCACAGCTCTTCCAGCATGGACTTGTACTCGGCGACGCTCATGCGCGACAGGCCGCCGCCCCTGCCCGGCATCGAAACCATGATCATCGCGTTCGGCGCAAAATTGGCCATCAGGCGGTCAGCATCGTGGCGCTGCACCGACGTTTCCACGTTGCCCATCACGGCGCGCACCTCGGCTTCGGTCAGCCGTTTGCCGCCGCAGGCAGCAGTAACGGCAACTACCGTGATAATTGTTGCAATCTTCTTCATATCCGCAATGATACATTATGTGACACGTGTCGCATAAACCCCTTGCCTTCATGCGACAGATGTCGCACAATCCCGTCATACGTCACAAGGAGTCCCCATGGCCATTCCATCCATTACCGAGTTAACGCTGCTCAAGGCACTTTGGAAACAGCATCCGCTCAGCGCCCGTGAAATCCATGAACGCGTGGAAGAGGACCTGGCCTGGTCCTACTCGTCCACACGCAAGACCCTGGAGCGCATGCTGGAAAAAGGCATGATCAGCCTGCATTGCGTCCACGGTATGAACGTATACGCACCAGTACTGGAAAAGGTTGAAACACTGGCTGCATTTGCCCACGATTTCAGCCACCGGGTGATGGAAATGAACGCCCCGCTGCCCGTCAATATGTTCACAGGCTCCAAACTGGTGAACCAGAACGAGCTGAAAGAGCTGGAACAGCTGCTGAGCGAATGGCCTGAAGACAAGGAGTAAGGCGATGTTTGCATTGGCTTTCCTGCAGGCAAGCATCGCCAGCCTGCTGGCCGGCGCCTGTACCTGGCTCCTGCTGCGCGGCGTTGCCCGGACCTGGCCCGCGCTGGAAGCGCGCCGCGCGCCCTGGCTGCTGGGCATCGCTGCCGTTGCCGGCACGCTGGCGCTTGGCTTGCTCCCCGGCGCTGCGCGCTTGAGCATCGTGCCTGCCATTGAACTGCCCGCCGTGCTGGCTAACGCCACGCTGGCCGATGGCACGGGCCGCAATGCTTTGCAAGCCGGCGCCACCAACGGCGATGGCAGCGGCGCCATTGCCGGTGAGGACGCGGCGTTCGACGGCCACGGCGCGACGCCGATCGAACCGGCGCCAGCACTGCTCTGGCTGGGCTACTTCTGGCTCGCGCTGTATGGTTCCGGCCTTCTGCTGGCGGCTGCGCGCTGGCTGCAGGCGAGGCGCCGCCTCTGCGCGCTGCTGGCAGCCTCCCAGCGGCTGGACCGTTTCGAGCTGGCCGCCCACCCCGGATTCGCCAGCCTGCACCGCCAACTGCCCGAAGTGCGCGAAATCGAGGCCCCGATTGCGCCGATGCTGGTTGGCCTGCGCCGACCTGTCCTGCTGCTGCCGCGCCACCTGCGCGATTTCGATCCTGTCCAGCAGCGCCTGGTGGTCGAGCACGAACTGACCCACCTGGCCCGCCGCGATCCGCTGTGGATGCATGCCAGCTTCCTGCTGCAAGCCATCCAATGGTTCAACCCCATGGTGGCGCGCCTGAGCCAGCGCATGGCGTGGGCGCAGGAGCTGGGCTGCGACCGCACCGTCCTGCAAGACCGTCCCGCCACACAGCGCCGCGCCTATGCCAGCGCACTGCTCGCGCAAATGCGCATGCAGGCCATGCCCGGCCATGGCGCCGCCCTCGCCTTCGGTGGCCGGGTAGTGGACACGGTGGCCGCCCGCATCGGCATGATTCGCGACGGCGTGCCCGCGCTGCCGCGCGCGGTGGCTGGCGCATTGGCCTGGGCCGCGCTGCCTTCGCTGCTTGCCGCAAGCGTCCTGCTGCAACCGGCGCTGGCCTGGCGCGTCGACGCCGTGGCCGCCGCAGCGCCCGCCGGACTGGCAGCGGCATCGCCGGCCGCTCCCCATGCCGGCGCACTGCCAGGCGAGGACCAAACCCGGGACGGCCTGCCACACTGGCAAGCCCCGATGGAGCGCCTGCGTGTGAGTGCCTTCTTTGGCATCCTGCATGCGCTGACCGGCCGCCTGCATGGCGGCATGGACTTCGCCGCCCGCATAGGCACGCCCATCGTCGCGCCAGCGGACGGCATCGTGGTAGCCTCAACCAGCAACTACATGGGCGAGGCAAAGTGGGGCGAACTGGTCGCTATCGAACATGCCAACGGCCTGCGCTCGCTTTATGCCCACATGGACAAGCGCCTGGTGCAGGAAGGCGAGCGCGTCGCCGCCGGCCAGCAGATCGGTACTTCCGGCGCCAGCGGCAAAGTCACCGGCCCTCACCTGCACATGGAAGTCAGCCGCAATGGCCGGAACATGGACCCGCAGTCCCTGCTGGGCAATCTCGAAGCCGACGCCACCCGCACCGCGCTGCAACGCCTGAAAGCCAGCCGCGCCAGCTAAATAATCCCGCCGCGCCAGGACATATGCCGCGCGCTGCCCGGCAGTGGCGGCGCTCGTCCTGAGGAATCGAAATGAAGAACACTGCATTCATGCTGGCCACTGCGCTGGCAGCCCAAGCCGCGCCTGCGCAGCCCGTTGTCGAGATCAAATCGGCGCGCCTCGACCAGCGCAAGGAAGACACGGCCAGCACCGTGGTGCTGACCCGCGAAGAGCTGGCCGCCAACGGCGACCGTACCGTGGCCGACGCCCTGCGCCGCCTGCCCGGCATCACCATCAGCGACAGCGCCGGCATCCGCATGCGCGGCCTGGGCAAGGGCTACACGCAAGTCCTGCTGAACGGACAGCCCGCCCCCAGCGGCTTCTCGCTGGACAGCCTGGCGCCGGAATTGATCGAGCGCGTCGAAGTGCTGCGCGGCGCTTCCGCCGTCCTCGGTACGCAAGGCATCGCCGGCACCATCAACATCATCCTGCGCAAATCCGCCAGCCGCACCATGCAGGAAATGCAGCTGGGAGCGGACAGCGTGCACGGAGCGTGGTCGCCGCGACTTGCCGCGCAGTCCACCGGCAAGGCAGTCGGCTGGTCGCACAATATCAGTGCCGTGCTGTCGCGCAGCAGCACGCCCGCCGGCCGGAGCATCACCGACAGCGCGCCCGGCATGCTACGCGTCACCCGCGCGCATGAGGAAAACGTCGGCGAATCGCTCAACCTCAGTCCGCGGCTGAACTGGACCACGGCCGGCGGCGACAGCTTCGCGCTGCAAACCATCGCCATCATCAACCGCCGCGACATCACCTACCATTCGCTGGAAGAAGTGCAACTCGGCGCATCAGGCGACTTTGCGGAGGTGCGCAGCCGCTTCCTGGCGCGCGGCTATTTCCTGCGCAGCGAGCTGACTTGGCAACACCCCCTGGCCAGCGGTGCGCAATGGGAATTCAAGCTGGGCGGCAGCACGGCGCCGCGCCGCTCCGATTTCAATTTCGCCGGCTTGCCGCTGGCCGGTCCCGGCCCGACCCTGCGCCATGTCGATGGCGATATCCGCGAACATGGCTTCAACTACGGCGGCAAGTATTCCCACCCGCTTGGCAACGGCCACGCCCTGGTCGCGGGCTGGGACGGCTCCGCCATGCAGCGCATGCAAACTCGCATCGAGCATGAATACAGCCATGCCGGCGCGCTGAACTTCCTGCGCGACGACCGCTATGACGGGCGCATCGAACGCCTGGCAGCCTTTGCGCAAGACGAATGGAAGCGCGATGCCGACTCATGGTCGGCCGGCCTGCGCTGGGAAACCATGCACACCGAGGCGCACGACCGCAACACCCCATCGGTGCGCCAGCGCAGCGCCATCGTCAGCCCCGTGCTGGGGTGGATGCGCAAGCTGCCTGGCGACACCCAACTGCGCCTTGGTGCCAGCCGCACTTACAAGGCGCCCAATATGCTCGACCTGATTCCGCGCCGCTTCACATCGGACAATAACAACAGCCCGACCAATCCCGACACCCAGGGCAATCCTGCGCTGCGCCCCGAGCTGGCTTGGGGCCTCGACGCCGGCATCGACTACTATTTCGCCAAGGACAGCCTGCTCAGTGCCAACATCTACGCACGCGACATCGACAACGTGATCCTGTCCACGCTGTACCACGACGGCGGGCGCTGGGTCAGCATGCCGGACAACCATGGCGGCGCCCGCACGCATGGCCTGACGCTGGAGCTGCGCATGCCGCTCACCGCTGCGCTATCGATGCGCGCAAATGCCACCTTCAACCGTTCCCGGCTTGACCGCGTGCCCGGGCCCGGCAACCGCCTCGCTGCGCAAACCCCGCTGAGCGGCACTGCAGCCCTCAGCTACAAGCGCGCCGCACTCACGCTCGATGCCGAGTTCTCTTACGAAGCAGGCGGGCCTAGCCGCGATTCGGCCGCCTTCGTTTCCACCGCAGCTTACCAGCGCAAGCTGGACCTGCGCGCCACCTGGAAGCTGTCGCCGCAGCAAGAGTTGCGCCTTGCCTTATCCGACGTGCTGCATCCCGACCGCGCCGACAGCAGCCGATATCAAGTCCTCGACTGGCGCCAGTCCACCATCAGCACACGCGGCGGCGCCATCTTGCGGCTCAACTACAAGCAGAACTTCAACTAACGAAAGAAACATTGTCTGTTCCTTACGAATTTGCCAGAGTGCATCTTATTATGCGAAACTCGCCCGCTATGTCTAAGTTCACCAACATCCTCCTGATGGCCATGCTGGCCGCCGCCAACGTCTTGCAGCCTGCAGCCGCGATGCCTGAACCATTGGACCTTCCGCTGCCAAAGGAAGAGAAAGAAGCGAAAGAGTCGCTCCAGCAGCAATGGCGCCTGCCCTTGGAAGGCGGCCGCGTAAGCAGCTTCTTTGGCGCCGCGCGTGGACGACGCGCGCACGGCGGCATCGATTTCTCGGTGCCGCACAACACGCCGGTCATGGCAACCGACAGCGGCACCGTGGTGGCATCGAGCATGGGCTACCTGGGCGACCGCAAGTACGGCAATGTGGTGGTGATCGAACATGAAGGCGGACTGCGCTCGCTGTACGCGCACCTGAACAAGCGCAATGTGAATGTCGGCGATACCGTGGCTGCCGGCGAACTGATTGGCCTTTCCGGCGCCACCGGCCGCGCCACCGGCCCCCACCTGCACCTGGAAGCCTACCAGGACGGCACCCGCATCGACCCGAACCGCTTCATGCTGGCCGACCTGGAAGATAAAGCACTGCCATCGGCCATGCGTGCCAAGCGCACCGGCGTGGAAGAAGTCCCGCCGGCGCCGCACAAAGCGAGCAAGGGCAAGAAGGTCAAAGCCACGCGCGTTGCCAGCACCAGGACTTCGAAAAAGAAAACGCAGGTTGCCCAGAAAGCCAGCAAGACCCGCAGGCACGCTTAACGCGGCTCTTCCGCGTTCAGGGCAGAGATCAAGGCGTTGTAGTTCAAGCCCTCTTGCAGCCGCTTGCCGCGCACGACAAACAGTGGGAAGCCTGTCCCGCGCAGGCGGTCGAACTTGTCCTTGCAGTACAGGTCGCCTTCTACATTGCAGTCCGTATAAGGGATATCGTTGGCAGCAAAGGTCGCTTTCGCTTCCTTGCAATAGCCGCACCATGGCGCGGAATACAGCACGATGTCGGTCGGCTTCGCCCCCGCTGCGGCTGACTGCAAGCGCTCCCCGACCGTTTCCGCGGCCGTGCTGCCGGAAGCGTCCGGGCCGCGCAAATGCGATATGCCCTGGTTAATGCCCCATCCGACCGCCACGACGAGGACGATCTTGATCAGCGGCCCCCAATCCCATCCCTGCTTTACTTGCACGGGCGCGGACGCATAGCGTCCCACCGCAGATGGGGTTGATTCATTGGCTTTGGTATAACAAACACCGCAAGCAGGGCATTGCCATTCTGGATTGGTGGCATTAGGCGGCCGCACATGGCTGCACTTGGGACAGATAACGGGACTAGGCATTGTCAGAATTATAAGCAAAGATAGATGCGGTTGGCCAGGTCGAGCATGAAGGCCGGCTGCAAATAAGCGATGAAAGCCAGCGCCAGAACGGCTACGCCCAGCGCCCACAGGCCGATGCGGAGCAGCCGCTGCTTCATGTCAGGCCGCCTTCAGGCCGGCTGCTCTGCGCACCAGGGGACGCTCGTCGATCGGCAGGTTGGCCAGGCCGGCAACAATTCCCAGGCCGAGTGTAATGCCCCATACCACGTCGTAGCTGCCAAGCCTGTCGAACAGGTAGCCGCCCAGCCACACGCCAATGAAGCTGCCCACCTGGTGCGACAGGAAGACTACGCCTGCCAGCATCGACATATGCTTCAAGCCGAACACGCCGGCAATGATGCCGTTGGTAAGCGGCACCGTGGCCAGCCACAGGAAACCGATTGCGGCGGCAAACAGGTAGACCGACCACTGCGAGAGGGGCGCCAACAGGAACAGGCCGATCACCACCGAGCGCGCGAAGTAGATTGAAGAAAGCAGGTAGCGCTTCGGCATGCGGCCGCCCAGCTGGCCGGCGGTGAAGGAGCCGAAAATGTTGAACAGGCCAATCAGCGCCAGCGCCATCACCGCCACGCCCGGCGTGGCAATGCCCTGGTCCTTCAGGTAGGCCGGCAGGTGGGCGCCGACGAAGACCAACTGGAAACCGCACACGAAATACCCCGCCACCAGCAGCAGGAAGGAACGGTTGCCAATCGCTTCGCGCATGGCCTCGCCCACGCTCTGGTGGGCGCCGCCGCTTGCCGCTTCGTGTTTCGGCTCGCGCAGGAAGGCCGTCATCGGAATCATCAGCAGGAAGACCAAGCCGGCCAGGGCGTAGAAGGCCTGCTGCCAGCCGATCGAAGAAATCAACTGCTGTTCGATGGGCATCATCAGGAACTGACCGAAGGAGCTGGCCGCGCCCGACACGCCGAAGGCCCAGGAGCGCTTTTCCATCGGCGCCGCACGGCCGATAATGCCGCTCACCGCACCGAAGGCGGTACATGCCAGCCCGAGGCCAATGAACACGCCGGAGCCGATGATGAACAGTGTCGGCTGGGTCACCGTCGCCATCCACAACAGGCCGGCCATATAGGAGAAAGCGCCGGCGATCACCACGCGCTGGGTGCCCCAGCGGTCCGCCACCATGCCGGCGAAGGGGCCGAAGGCGCCCCACAGCAAGTTTTGCAGGGCCAGCGCCAGCGAATAGGTCTCGCGGGTCCAGCCGTTGGCCTGCGAAATCGGCTGCATCCAGAAGCCGAAGCCGTGCCGCACGCCCATCGACAGCGTCAGCACGACGCCGGTCGTGATCAGGATCGTCTTGAGATTGAGTTGGCGTTCATTGCTGGTCATGGCGGCATCCTGGCTGGCTAAGAGAGCCAGTGTAAAGGATGCCGTCGAATCCTGCTGGCGGCCCGCCAAAACCGCCTTAACGCTTCCAGTAGCTCATGCGGCCGCTCAGGATGATGTTGCCCACGCCGGTCACCATGTCCTCGCCGCCCTGCAACTGCCCGCCGCCGGTGGCAAAGATGTACTGGCCAGTGCCGCCAACGATCTGGAAGGTGGCGCCGTTGAAGACGTAGTTGGTACCCTGGCCGGTCGGCACGAACTGGCCGCTGTAGTCGGCGTAAATCTGGTCGCCGGACACGGTCATGAGGATCATGCGGCCGCGGTTGAAGTTGTAGATCGCACCATCCGGCGTGATGCAGTCGCTGGCGACGTAGGCGACTCGGCCCAGCAGGGGGCTGGTGCCGTGGCCCGTGATGGTGCCGCCGAAATTGGAGGGGCAACGGGCCGACGGTCCCGGTACCTCCTGGATGACGCCGGTTACTTTAAGGTCAGTAGTGACCCAGTGTGCCGACGCGGCGCTGGATGCCAGTGCCAGCGCTGCCCCGCCTGCCAGCTTCAGGATTGCATGATGCATACCACCCTCCAACGAAAGTTAAAAATACGATAATAACTTTATGGCAATTGAAGGGCTAATGGTTTTTTGTAAAGAGTTGTCGCGTGTGGCGCGCGCGTCAATCCGTGCTTCAATCGACGCTGTAACGCACGCCAAGCTGGGCGCGCAGCTCATCCAGTACGCCCATCAACCCGACGGTTTCATCGAGCGGCATTTCCGGGCTTTCCAGCAAACCCTCGCGCAGGCAGCGCCCCACTTCCATCGCTTCATGCGCATAGCCGTTGCCGATGCGCGGGAAATGGAATTCGCGCTCGCTGCCGTCGTTCAGGGCGATGGTGAAGCGCTCGGCATGGTGGAAGCGCCCGTGCAAGCGCAGGAAGCCCTTGTCGCCGCAGACGCTCAGCGTGGCCGGGGTGCGGGCATTCAGGCTGCAGCTGCAGGCCGACAGCGAACCGTCCTCGTGGTGCAGTACGAAATTGGCCTGCACGTCGACGCCCGCCGGCGTCAGCTCCCCATAGCCACGCGCGCCTGTGACGCGGCCGAGGAAGAAGGCAGCCATCGACAGCGGATAAATGCCCAGGTCGAGCAAGGCGCCGCCGCCCAGCGCCGGGTTGAACAGGCGATGCTCAGGACCGGCATCGGCGACAAAGCCCAGGTCGGCCTGCAGGTTGCGCACATTGCCGATCTCGCCCATGTCGATCATGCGCTTCGCTTCCAGGATGGCAGGCTGGAAGCGGGTCCACATCGCTTCCATCACGAACAGTTTGCGCTCGCGCGCCAGGTCCACGATTTCCTGCGCCTCGCGGCGGTTCAGGGTAAACGCCTTTTCCACCAGCAGCGCCTTGCCGCCCTTCAGGCACATGATGGCGTTTTCGTGATGCATGGCGTGCGGGGTGGCGATGTAGATGACATCCACGCCGTCATCGTCGGCCAGCGCCTGGTAGTTGCCATGGGCACGCTTGGCGCCGTACTCCCCGCCGAACTCGGTAGCGCTATCTAAGCTGCGCGACGCAACGGCCGTCAGTTCGGCATCAGGGACCTCGCGCAGCGCCGTGGCGAAGGCCTTGGCAATCTTGCCGGTGCCGAGGATGCCCCAGCGAATAATCTTGTCCATTCAAAGCTCCTATTCAAGCGGACTTCCGCTTGGGGCGGAATACCGTGTCGTCTGCGTAAAAAGCGTCATCCTGTTGCGGCCACCAGCCGGGAATGCCCAGCACCGGCAGCGGTGTAAAGCCGCCCTTGGCCAAACCCTCGCCGGCCAGGCGCGCGGCCTCGTCGCGGTCCAGCCAGGCGCGGCGGCCAGCGCCGTCCAGCGACCAGTAATCGCCGCCGGCCAGCACTACACGGGTGTGGGCGGTGATCGCCTTGTAAGGGGCCACCAGTTTCTCCATCAGCGCATGGCCGAACAGCCAGACCTCCGCGTCGCTGCCGAACATGGCGGCGCGCTGCACGAAGGCTTCGCTCCAGCGGTGGTTGCGCAAGGCATCGACCAGGGCTGCGCCTTCGGCGTCGTCGCGCACGACCAGCAGCGCCGAGTTTTCGTCATAGATAGTAGCAGCATCGCGCGCCGGACCGCGGGACTTGCCTACGCCGTCCAGCGCGATCTGCGCCGCCTGCAGGGCGTTGAGCTGGCGTTTGACGAGGGGGAAAGTCAGCCACACCAGGCCGTTGAAGAAGTCGTGCAGGTTGTCGCGGGTCGGCACCTGGCCGGTGGCCCCGATGAATTCTTCGTATGCCGTTCCTTCAGGGAGGGCGGCTTGCGGCACGAAACGCAACGGCTGGCCTGCGTGGTTGACCAGCGCCAGCGCGGCCGCCTGTTCGCAGAACGGCCCGACAACACTGGGCAGGGAGAGGTCGACGCGGGAGGCGGCATCCCGCACCGAGGCGTACCAGGCGCGGGACCAGTCGATCTCCTGGAACACTTAGGCCATTTTCCAGTTGATCGTTTCGCCTGCGTTCAGCGGGATCAGCCTGGAATCGCCGAACGGCAGGTCGGCCGGCAGCGTCCACTGCTCGCGCTTTAGGGTGATGGTGCCCTTGTTCGGTTCCAGGCCGTAGAAGGCCGGGCCGTTCAGGGAGGCGAAGGCTTCCAGCTTGTCCAGTGCTCCGGCGCGGGCGAAGGCTTCGGTGTACAGCTCCATCGCATGCAGCGCGGTGTAGCAGCCGGCGCAGCCGCAGGCCGCTTCCTTGGCGCCCTGCGCATGCGGCGCGGAGTCGGTGCCGAGGAAGAAACGCTCATCGCCGCTGGTCGCCGCAGTCACCAGCGCCAGGCGGTGTTCTTCGCGCTTCAGCACCGGCAGGCAGTAGTAGTGCGGGCGGATGCCGCCCTTGAAGATCTCGTTGCGGTTGTAGAGCAGGTGGTGGGCGGTGATGGTGGCCGCGATCGGGCCTTCCGCTTCCGCCACGTATTGCGCGGCATCCTTGGTGGTGATGTGTTCGAATACGATGTTCAGGGCCGGCAGGTCCTTGCGCAGCGGGCGCATCACGCGCTCGATGAAGACGGCTTCGCGGTCGAACAGGTCGATATCCTGGTCGGTCACTTCGCCGTGCACCAGGAAAGGCATGCCAACTTCCTGCATGGTTTCCAGCACCTTGTAGCACTTGGCCAGGTCGGTCACGCCGGCGTCGGAGTTGGTGGTGGCACCGGCCGGGTACAGCTTGACCGCGTGCACGAAGCCGCTGTCGGCGGCGCGGATGATTTCGTCCGGCGAGGTGTTGTCGGTCAGGTAGAGCGTCATCAGCGGCTCGAAGTCCATGCCTTGCGGCAGGGCGGCCAGGATGCGGTCGCGGTAGGCGGCTGCCTGCGCCACGGTGGTGACTGGAGGTTTCAAATTTGGCATCACGATCGCGCGGCCAAACTGGCGCGCGGTGTCCGGCAGGACGCTGGCCATGGTGGCGCCGTCACGCAGGTGAAGGTGCCAGTCGTCTGGGCGGGTGATGGTGATGCTGTGCGGGATCTCGAAGTCACTCATGGCGGCAGGCTTTCCTTTAAAACGAATCCCGCCATTTTACCTGCTGTACCGCAGGGGCCGCGAGAATGTGCGATATTGGCGCTTCCCCCGCAATCCTTTGAGGAGGCAAGCGATGGCTAGCAAGAATACAGTCTGTCTGTGGTACGACGGCGATGCACTGGATGCCGCTACCTTCTACGCAAAAACCTTTCCAGATAGCGCAGTCGGCGCAATCAACCGGGCACCGGGAGACTACCCGGACGGCAAGCAGGGCGACGTTCTCGTAGTCGAGTTCACGGTCGCCGGCATCCCGTGCATCGGCCTGAATGGCGGCCCCGTTTTCAAGCACAGCGAAGCGTTTTCTTTTCAGATTGCAACCGACGACCAGGAAGAAACCGACCGCTTATGGAACGCCATTGTCGACAATGGCGGCCAGGAAAGCGCCTGCGGCTGGTGCAAGGACCGCTGGGGCCTGTCCTGGCAGATCACGCCGCGCATCCTGACGGAGGCAATTGCCGACCCGGATCGCGCAGCGGCCAAGCGGGCTTTCGACGCAATGATGGATATGAAGAAGATCGACGTCGCGAAAATCGGGAAAGCCTGGCGCGGCGCCGCTTAATCGGCGGCAGGCGCCGGGTGCTCCTCCGCGTAGCGGCGCGCCGTTTCCAGCATCGCGTCCAGCTGGCGCCGGTCGTAGACCTTGCCATGGCTGACCACCATGCGAACCTTGCGGGTGTTGGCGATGTCCTGCAGCGGATTCGCGTCCAGCACCAGCAGGTCGGCTGCCTTGCCCTTGGCAACGGCGCCATAGCGCTCCTGCTTACCGAGGAAGCGCGGACCGTTGATCACCGACGCTTGCAGCGCCTGCTGCGGCGTCAGGCCGTATTTGACGAAGATGCCCAGTTCGTCGTGCAAGCCCTGGCCAGGGTAGTCGAAGGAATTCAGGAAACCCGCATCGGTACCGGCAATAATGTTGACGCCTTCCTGCTGCAGCAACGGCAGCAGAGAGGCGGCTTTTTCGTACGAGGCGTGGCGATAGGCGATAGCGGCCGCGTCATCCTTGGCCGCACGCTGCACGCGCCATTCGTAAGTCTTGCGCAGGCCCTTGCCGATGTATTTCAGGTATGGGTCGTTGGCATGGTCGTCCTGGTCCAGGTAGGCGGTGACTTGCGAGCCCACCAGGGTCGGAGTGATCGACATGCCGGCTGCAGCCATGCGGCGGAAGGTGGCGCGTGCAGTCGCTTCGTCGAAGCTTTCCACGCTGGCGCGCATGGCCTCGCGGCCGGTGATCTTTCCTGCCGCGACCTGGGCCGTCAATTCCGCTTCGCGCGGGGTTGCGCCGCGCAGTGCGTAGGATTGGTGTTCGATGCTGCCCAAGCCTGCCTGCATTACCTGGTCCAGAGTGAGCTGCACCGGCAGGTGGCCGGAAGTCTGCATGCCGCGCGCCTTGGCCTGGCGCACGGCTTCCAGGAAGATTTCCGGCTGCATGGTGTTCTCGGTGATCTTCACGAAGTCCACGCTGCGCGACTGCAGGTAGTCCAGCGCCTTGCTGACTTCTTCCGGCGTGCCGACCTGGATGGTGCCCTTCCACAGCGGCTTGTAGCCCTCCAGTTTCGGCCCGGACGCGAAGATGGTCGGGCCTACCAGCTTGCCCTGGTTGATCCGGTCGCGCCAGTCGAGCACCGTGTCGGACAGGTCGCCCGCGCAATCACGCACCGTGGTAATGCCGTGGGCCAGGTAGAGGCCCAGCAGCTGCTTGTTCTCTTCGACCAGGGCGGGACCGCCGCCGAAGTGCACGTGGGTATCCCACAGGCCCGGCATCAGGTATTTGCCCGGCAGCCTGACGGTTCGCTTTGGAGAGAAGTCTTTCAACTTTGCGTTGTCGACAACCGCAATGATGTCGCCGCCCTTCAGCAGCACCGCCTTGCCTTGCACCAGGTGACCCGAAGCCACATCGACAATCGTGGCCTGCGTCAGCGCCAGGTCTGCCACCACGCTTCCCGCAGCCTGCGCGCTGCCGAACGCTCCCAGCACCAGCAAGGCGCCAACCGAAAGTTTAGTCGTCTTCATGCACTACATGGTACACATCGGGCAAGCTGCAAACCAGACGCGAAAACAATGCGGTACACCTCTGCTACATCCTGAAACATGGCGAAAGACCTGGCGCCGCAATCTTTCGACCGAAATCAGCGAATAATCGCGATACGCCGCTGCATGCGGCGCACCAGCCAGGACAGGAGCGTGCAGAGGATGAAATACACCAGCGCCACAAAGAGGTACATCTCGACCAGCCGCCCGTCGCGCTGGGCGATCTTGCTGGCCGCGCCGACGAAGTCGGGGACGGACAAGACGTAGACCAGCGACACATCCTGGAACAGCACGATGGTCTGCGTCAGCAGCACCGGCAGCATGTTGCGGAACGCCTGGGGCAGCACTACTTTCGACATGGTTAGCCAGTAATTCATGCCCAGCGCCTGCGCCGCCTGGACCTGTCCCTTCGGAATGGCCTGTATGCCGCCGCGCATGATCTCGCAGTAGTAGGCCGCCTGGAACAGGGTGAAGGTGACCAGGGCCGACACGAAGGTGCCGACCTTGACCGGCTCGGAGGCGCTGATCATCCACGCGGCGATGTAAGGCACCAGGAAGTAGAACCAGAAAATCACCAGCACCAGCGGCACGGCGCGAACCAGGTTGACGTATCCCGCAGCGGCCAGCGACAGCACGCGCAGCGGCGACAGGCGCGCCATCGCCAGCAAAGTGCCAAGCGCCACGCCGCCCAGCATGGACAGCACGGTCAGCTTGAGCGTGAACGCCATGCCCACCTCGAACAGGTAGACCCACGAACCGGCAATCACGCCAAAGTCAAAGTTGGCAAACATCAGGCAGCCCTCCGCGCTTCGGCGCCCAGGGTGCCGGGCAGTGCGAGGTGCCGCTCAAGCAGCGTCATGCCGGCGACGACAATGATGTTGGCGATAACGTAGATCGCCGTGGCAGCGGCAAACGCTTCAAAGAACTGGAAAGAGAACTCCTGCATCGAGCGCGCGCTGGCTGTCAGCTCCATCAGGCCGATGGTGAGCGCAACGGAACTGTTCTTGATGATGTTGAGGAATTCGCTGGCCAGCGGCGGCAGCACGATGCGCAGGCCAAGCGGCAGCAGCACATACTCGTAAGCCTGCACGCTCGAGAGCCCCAGCGCCAGCGCTGCCAGGCGCTGGCCGCCGGCAAGCGCATTGATACCGGCCGCCACCTGCACCGCCACGCGCGCGGAAGTGAAGAATCCCAGGCACAGCACGGCCGTCACGAAAGGCGCATTCGGCAGCGCCTTGAGCCAGTCCCCCGCCGCGCGCGGCAGCAGTTCCGGCAATACGAAGTACCAGAGGAACATCTGCACCAGCAGCGGAATATTGCGAAACACTTCCACCCAGCAGATGGCGAAGCGGCGCAGCCAGCGGTGGGGCACGGTGCGCAGGGTGCCGACAGCGATGCCCAGGGCCAGCGCGATCACCCAGCCGGCCAGCGAGGTCGCCAGCGTCCACGCCAGGCCGGATAGCAAGGTATCCCAATAACTGTGCACACCGTCCGGGGACAGCTCCCAGAAGATGCCCCAGTTCCAGTTGTAGTGCATGCTACCGGTATGCTGCCGGGTCCGGCGAATCGGTCGGCTTGACCAGCACTGCCTTCAGCGTTGCCGGCATCGGGAAATTGAGGTTCACGCCGCGCGGCGGGATCGGGCTCATGAACCACTTCTTGTAGATGCGCAGGATGTCGTCGGACTGGTAGACCTTGCGCAGCGCCTCGTCGACCGACTTCTTGAAGGGCATATCGTTCTTGCGCATCATGATGCCGTAGGGTTCCACCGACATCGCCTCCTTGCTGACGGCGAAATCGACCGGCGCCTTGGACGTGGCCACCTGCGCCGCAAGAAGGATGTCGTCATTGGCCTCCGCCTCGGCCCGTCCCGTCTCCAGCATCAGGAAGGACTCAGGATGATCCTTGCCTATCAGGATCTTCATGCCCAGCTTGCGCTCGTTGTTCAGAATCGTCATCTGCTTCAGCGTGGTGGTGCCGGCGGTAGCCACCAGCACCTTGCCCTTCATGTCGTCCAGCGTCTGGATGTTGGCCGACTTCTTGGCCAGCAGGCGGCTGGAGATCACGAACATGGTCGATGCGAACGCAACCTGCTGCTGGCGTTCCGCATTATTGGTGGTGGAGCCGCATTCGAGGTCGATGGTGCCGTTGGCCATCAGGGGGATGCGGTTGGCGGAAGTGACCGGGTTGTAAGCCACCTTCAGCGCCGGCATCGCAAGCTGCGTCTTCAGGTGCTCGACGACTTTCAGGCACAGGTCGACCGAATAGCCCTGGTACTGCTGCTTGTCATCAAGATAAGAGAAAGGGATGGAGCCGTCGCGTACGCCCAACACGATCTGGCCGGTGCGCTTGATCTTGGCGAGCGTGCCGGTGGTTTCCTGGGCATTGGCCGCGTGGGCCGCGTGGGCCGCGGCGGCCAGGCAAAGAAGGGGAAGCAGGCGCAGACAGGTCATGGTGTCCTCCGCTGGCGGGGACAACGGCCCGCCCTGTTAGTGGATGATACGCGCTAAAAAGTCCCGTGCGCGCTCGGAACGCGGCGCGCCGAAGAATTCATCCTTGCTGCAGTCCTCCAGGATACGGCCCTGGTCCATGAAGACCACGCGGTTGGCCACCTTGCGGGCAAAGCCCATCTCGTGGGTCACCACCATCATGGTCATGCCATCCTGCGCCAGGCCGATCATCACGTCCAGTACTTCGTTGATCATTTCCGGGTCCAGGGCGGACGTCGGCTCGTCGAACAGCATGGCAATCGGGTCCATCGCCAGGGCGCGGGCAATGGCCACGCGCTGCTGCTGGCCGCCGGAGAGCTGGTTCGGATACTTGTCCTGGTGCGCCAGCAGGCCGACGCGGTCGAGGTACTTCAGGCCCTTTTCGTTGGCCTCGTCCTGCGAGCGGCGCAGCACCTTGACCTGGCCCAGGGTCAGGTTTTCGCGCACCGAGAGGTGGGGAAACAGTTCGAAATTCTGAAAAACCATGCCGATCCGGGCGCGCAAGGCTGACAGGTCGGTACCCTTGGCGCCGACTGATGTCCCATCGACAATAATTTCACCCTTCTGGAACGGTTCCAGGCCATTGACCGTCTTGATCAGGGTCGATTTGCCCGAGCCCGAAGGTCCGCAGATCACCATGACATCGCCCTTGGCGACCTCGGTGCTGCATTCCGCCAGCACCTGAAAGTTGCCAAACCATTTACTTAAGTCTTTAATTGCGATCATCTTTTTCGTGTTTCAGCAGGTTTATTCTTGCTTGACAGTGGCCTAGAACCGCAAGGATACTTCGGGACTTGCTTAATAGCTCATCAAATCGCTATTCATTCTAACGGCAAATCCACCCTACTTCAGGAATCTTGCTTATGGCCAACAAAAACCGCCTGACCACTTATATCCTCGTCGGCCTGGCGTTGGGTATCCTCACCGGCTACGCCATCAATGTCTCGCAACCGGCGCCACAAGCGACCAGTTTTGCGGAATACATGTCCCTCATTACCACCATGTTCCTGCGCCTGATCAAGATGATCATTGCGCCGCTGGTGTTCTCGACCCTGATGGTCGGCATCGCGCGCATGGGCGACACTAAGGAAGTGGGCCGCGTCGGCATGAAAACCCTGGGCTGGTTCTTCATCGCGTCCGTGCTGTCGCTGACGCTGGGCCTGGTGATGGTCAACATCTTCCGTCCGGGCGATGCACTGTTGGGCCATATCCCGACTGGCGGCGCTGCCGCAGCTGCCACGCTGCAGACTTCCAGCCTGTCGCTGAAAGAGTTCATCACCCACCTGATTCCATCCTCGATCATCGACGGCATGGCCAAGAACGAGATTCTGCAGATTGTGGTGTTCTCGCTGTTCTTCGGCACCGCAGCGGCGGCCGTGGGCAAGAAGGCGGAACCGCTGGTCGACGCAGTGGACGGCATTGCGCACATCATGCTGAAAGTAACCGGTTATGTGATGCAGTTCGCACCGCTGGCCGTGTTTGCCGCCGTTGCCGGCACCATCGCCAAGAGCGGCGTGGGCGTGCTGCAAACCTACGGCGTATTCATGGCGGAGTTCTACCTCTCCATCGCCGTACTGTGGGCCATCCTGATCTTCGCCGGCTTCCTGTTCCTGGGCAGGCGCGTGATGAAGCTGTTGTCGGAAGTCAAAGAACCGACCCTGTTGGCCTTCTCCACCGCTTCCTCCGAAGCCGCTTTCCCGAAAACCCTGGAAGGCCTGGAGCGCTTTGGCGTACGTAACCGCATCGCCGCCTTCGTGCTGCCGATCGGCTACTCCTTCAACCTGGACGGCTCGATGATGTACTGCACCTTCGCGACGGTGTTCATCGCGCAGGCCTACGGCATCAATATGGACCTGGGCACCCAGATCACCATGATGGCCGTACTGATGCTGACGTCCAAAGGCATGGCCGGCGTACCGCGCGCATCGCTGGTGGTGATCGCCGCGACCCTGGCGCAGTTCAACATCCCGGAAGCGGGCCTGGTGCTGCTGCTCGGCATCGACCACTTCTTGGACATGGCACGTTCCGCCACCAACGTAGTGGGCAACTCCATCGCAACCGCCGTCGTAGCGAAGTGGGAAGGCGAACTGGTTGCCACCGACGACCGCGAACTGGCCGACCGCCCACTGCCTTAAAACAACAGGCCTCCAACATAAAAGTCGGGGTCAGCTCCGGCAATCGGACAAATCGCGCTGCGATTTGTCCGATTGCCGGAGCTGACCCCGACTTTCTTTATGCACTGTTCTTCAGGAGCTGGTGGTAGAAGCGGATCATGTCGGCGTAGCCTTTCACCGACATGCGTTCATTGGTGCCGTGGAAGCGCGGCAGGTCTTCCGGGTGGGCACGCACGGGACCGAATTTCAACACGCTGTCGCTCATGCCGTCGAAGTAGCGTGAGTCGGTGGCGCCGATCATCAGGCCGGGCGCTACGACAACGTCGGGGAATACCTGGCGAATGGTGCGGTTCACTGCGGTGAATGCCGCGCCGTCATGGCGCGCCACGCGCGAGGCTTCGGTGTTGAAGTCGCCGTCGGGTGTAATGCGCACCTTGTCGTTGCCGATCACCTGGCGCATATGCTGTTCTACTTCTGCCAGGGTGTCGCCCGGCAGCAGCCGGAAATTGACGGTGGCGCTGGCGGTTCCGGGCAGCACATTGTCTTTGACGCCGGCATTGACGAGCGTCAGCGCGGTGGTGGTGCGGATCAGCGCGTTCGTGCTCGGCGTCCTGGCCAGCATCCTTTCCAGCATGGGCTTGAACAGCCAGAAGTTCGCTAGCGCGACGCGGTTCATGCCCGTCATTTCGGGCGCCATCATTTCAAAGCTTTGCTGCGGCAGGCCCGCCATGCGTACCGGCATCGGGTTCGCTTCCAGCGCAACCAGGGCCTTGCTCATCATGCCGATGGCGGTGTCCTGCGGCGGCATCGAGGAGTGGCCCGGCGCTGTTTCCAGTTCCAGCTTGTAGCTGGCGTAGCCTTTCTCCGCGACGCCAACCATGGCGGCGCCTGGCTGCAGGCCGGGCACCATGCCGTGCACGATCATCAGGCCTTCATCCAACACGTATTCGAGTTTGACGCCGCGCGACTTGAGCAGTTCGGCAATCTTTGCGGCGCCGCGCTTGCCGCCCACTTCTTCATCCGCGCCGTAGGCCAGGTAGACGGTGCGGCGCGGCTGGAAGCCTGCCGCCAGCAGCATTTCGATGGCCTCCATCTGGGCGTACAGGTTGCCCTTGTCGTCCCAGGAGCCACGGCCCCAGATGAATCCATCGCGCACGACGCCGGCGAAGGGCTGCTGCTCCCAGTTCTTTTCCGTGCCCGGTGCGATCGGCACCACGTCCTGGTGCGCCATCCACATCACTGGCGCGGCGCTGGCGTCGCTGCCCTGCCAGGTGTAGAGCAAGGCCTTGCCGTTGACGTTCTCGCGTTTCAGCGCGGCGTGCAGGCGGGGGAAGCTGGCTTGCAGGTGAGCGTGCAGCTTGTCGAATTCGGCGGCGTTGGCGTCCGCGTCCTTGTAATCGGAAATGGTCACGAAACGCAGGGCTTCCCCCAGGCGCTGCGCGGCGGCGGCCTCGTCTATCGCGAGAGCGGGCGCCGTCCCTGCCACCAGCTGCCTACTGCCGCTGCGCGCTGTGTTGACGCCGACCGCAACTGCCAGTACTCCAATTGCCGCGAGGGCTATCGCCAGAACCTTCTTCACCGCCATCCCCGTCCTCCCGTCAGTTGACCAACTCGCCGCTGGCCGGCGTCGCCTGCTCCTGCTCGCCGCGCGCTTGCTGGCGCTCCCACATCTGGGCGTACAGTCCTTCGCGTGCCAGCAGCGCCGCATGCGTGCCGCGCTCGACAATCTTACCGTGATCCAGCACCAGGATCTGCTGGGCGTCGGCGATGGTCGACAGCCGGTGTGCGATCACCATCGTGGTGCGGTTCTTTGCGATCTCTTTCAACTGCGCCTGGATCGCCTGCTCGGACTTGGAGTCCAGCGCGGAAGTGGCTTCGTCGAAGATCAGGATGGCAGGGTTCTTCAACAGTGTGCGCGCAATCGCCACGCGCTGCTTTTCGCCACCCGAGAGCTTGAGGCCCCGCTCGCCGACCATGGTCTCGTAGCCGTCCGGCAGGCTGGCGATAAAGTCGTGGATCGACGCGGCACGCGCGGCGGCAACGATTTCGTCCTTGCTGGCGCCGGGGCGGCCATAGGCGATGTTGTATTCGATGGTGTCGTTGAACAGGACCGTATCCTGCGGCACGATGCCGATCGCATGGCGCAGCGAGTGCTGGGTGACGTCGCGCAAGTCCTGGCCGTCGATGGTAATGCTGCCGCTGTTCACTTCATAGAAGCGGTACAGCAGGCGCGATAGCGTCGACTTGCCCGAGCCGCTATGGCCCACCACGGCCGTCGTGCTGCCGGCCGGGATGGCGAAGTCGACGTCGAACAGGATCTGGCGCTTCGGCTCGTAGCTGAAGTCGACGTGGTTGAAGCGCACTTCCGCGCCTTGCGGCTGCAAAGGCCTGGCATGTGGTGCGTCATCCACTTCGCGGTTCTCGTCCAGCAGGGAGAACAGGCGCTCCATGTCGGCCAGGCTTTGCTTGATTTCGCGATAGATCACGCCGAGGAAGTTGAGCGGGATGTAGAGCTGGATCATGAAGGCGTTCACCAGCACCAGGTCGCCCAGCGTCATCGTGCCGTCGATCACGCCTTGCGTCGCGCGCCACAGGATCAGGGTGACTGCAATGGCAATGATGGCCGACTGGCCGGTGTTCAGCAGCGACAGCGAGGTTTGCGATTTGACGGCCGCCTTCTCGTAGCGCTGCAAGCCCTCGTCGTAGCGGTTGGCTTCGTAGTCCTCATTGCCGAAGTACTTGACCGTTTCGTAGTTCAGCAGCGAGTCGATGGCCTTGGTGCTGGCCTTCGAATCGAGGTCGTTCATGGTGCGGCGGAAATGCGTGCGCCAGTTTGTCACGACGATGGTAAAGGTGATATAGATCGCCAGCGCCGAAAAGGTGATCACCGAGAACCAGATGTCGTAATGCATGACCAGGTAGCCCAGCACCAGCGTGATCTCGACCAGCGTCGGCAGGATGTTGAACAGCGTGTAGGAAATCAGCGAACTGACGCCGCGCGTGCCGCGTTCGATATCGCGCGTCATGCCGCCGGTCTGCCGGTTGAGGTGGAAGCGCAGCGACAGCGAATGCAGGTGGCGGAACACTTTCAGTGCAATGGTGCGCACGGCGCGCTGCGTCACGCGCGCGAACAGGAATTCGCGCAGCTCGGTGAACATGGTGGTGGACAGGCGCAGCAGGCCATACGCCACCAGGGTCGCCAGCGGCAGCACCAGCAAGGCGCGCGGGTCGCCCGGCTTGATGGTCATGTCGTCGACCAACTGCTTGAGCACGACCGGCACGCCGACGTTGGCAGCCTTGGCGCCGACCAGCGCCAGCAGCGCTGCCAGCACGCGCCATTTGTAGACCCAAAGGTAGGGCAGCAATGTTTTCAGAGTGGCAATGTCGCCGCGCGAACCGCGGCCGGACGGGGCCGGCGGCGGCGGGGAATTCGGATAGCGTCGCATACGTGCGTGGGCTGGCTGGTTTAAAATCCCATCAATTGTAGTCCTTCATGAGAATTTGCGATGACCTCCCAAGAACAAACCTCCCGCGGCCTCCCTCCTGGAAAAATGCCTGAACTGCGTGTGATGCCCGCACCGTCCGATGCCAACGTCTATGGCGACGTTTTCGGCGGCTGGATCATGGCCCAGGTCGACATTGCAGGTTCCCTGCCCGCCACCCGCCGCGCCAATGGCCGCGTCGCCACCATCGCGGTCAACTCTTTCCTGTTCAAGCACCCGGTCTTCGTCGGCGACCTGCTGACTTTCTACGCCGACATCGTCAAGGTCGGCAACACCTCGATCACCGTCAACGTCGAAGTGTACGCAGAGCGCAATCGCCTGCAGGCCAACATCGTCAAGGTCACCGAGGCCACGCTGACCTATGTCGCCACCGGTCCTGACCGCAAGCCGCGCCCGGTGCCGCCGCTCGAATCGCTGCTGTAACCCATGCACGACGCGCGCCGGCACCTGCTCCAGGCTGCGGCCCGCGTGGCCGCGCTGGCAGTGCTGGCGCCCCACCTGCCCGCACAGGCACGCAGCGCCGCCAACGGCGCTTATCCGTTCTCGCTGGGCGTTGCCTCCGGCGCCCCCTTGCCCGGCTCGGTCATTCTCTGGACCCGGCTATTGCCCGATCCGCTGAACGCCGCATCCATGCCGTCCATCGCGCAGCAGGTCCGCTGGGAAGTGGCGCACGACGAAGGCTTCTCCCGCATCGCGGCCAGCGGTGTGGCAGTCGCCGCGCCGGCGCTGGCCCATTGCGTGCACGTCGACGTGCGCGGACTGGAGCCGGACCGCTGGTACTTCTATCGCTTCATGCTTGGCGATGCGGTGAGCCCGGTGGCACGCACGCGCACCGCGCCGGCACCCGGCAGCATGCCGGCCGCGCTGAAGCTGGCCGTCGCATCCTGCCAGCACTGGGAGTTCGGCCATTACGCCGCGCACCGCCATATCGCGCGGTCCGCGCCCGACCTGGTGGCCTTCCTCGGCGACTATATCTATGAATGGGGGCCTTACAGCCTGCACCATCCCGGCACGGCCCTGCGCCGCAACGAGAGCTTCACGCTGGCCGAATACCGCGCGCGCTATGCGCAGTACAAGAGCGATCCCGACCTGCAGGCCGCGCACCATGCCGCGCCGTGGCTGGTGACCTGGGACGATCACGAAGTGGCCAACGATTACAGCCCGACGCGCGACGAATTGCTGTCGCCGGACTTCGAGCGGCGCCGCGCCGCCGCCTACCAGGCCTATTTCGAGCACCAGCCGCTGCGCGCCCAGCGCATCTACCAGCGCTACGACTGGGGACAGCTGGCGCGCTTGCATGTCCTCGACACGCGCCAGTATCGTTCGACGCACGCCTGCCAGCCCAAGGGGCGCGGCGGCTCGAGCTCGGCCTATCGCCGCTCCTGCCCGGCCCTGGCCGACCCGCGCCGCACCATGCTGGGCGGCGAGCAGGAACAGTGGCTGGCGCAAGGCCTCAGGGAATCGACAGCACGCTGGAACATCCTGGCGCAGCAAACGCTGATGGCACAGCTGACGCAGGTCCCCCTGGCCAGGGACAGCGATGGCCGTTTCTGGACCGATGGCTGGGATGGCTACGCCGCGGCGCGCGCCCGCCTGCTGGAAGCCGTGCGCAGCGCACGCAATCCATTGGTGCTTTCCGGCGACGTGCACACCTTCTTTGCCGCCGACTTGCGGCGCGAGCCTGCGCGCGCCGCCGGCGCCGGCAATCCGGTGGTGGCGACAGAGTTCTGCGGCACCTCCGTCACCTCCAGTTCGCGCCAGCAGGCGCGCACGCAGCAATACGTCGACATGAATCGCGACATGCTTTACGGCCGCAGCGACAGGCGCGGTTTCATGCTGCTGGATTTGCGCCCCGAGCGGGCGGCGGTAGCGTTCCAGGGGCTGGACAATGTGCGCGATGCGAACAGCGGCCTGTCCACCCTGGCGTCGTTTTCCGTTTCCGACGGCAAGCCCGGCGCGCGCCGGGAAAGCTAGGCGCGGAAAGGCGCGCTTTCTTCCTTGCGCCGCGCGGCCAGCCCGGCGTGCGGCAACAGGCGGCCGCCAACGGGCGCGCTGATATTGCGCAGCATGGCGTCCGCCGCACCATCGAGATCGCCGCAATCGATACGGCGCAGCACCAGCATCGCGCCGCCGGCGCCGAGATTGTGCGTGTAGCTGACCAGCGCATCGAACTGCGCCTGGGTGAGGGGATGGTGGCTGACCTGGCGCTGGACTGCGCGTTCCGCGCTGCGCACGGACAGGTCGAAAGCTGCTTCAACCTGCTCGGGCGTTATGCCTGGATGGGAGACTTCGTAATAGCCACGCAGGCCTTCGCGCTGTCGCAATGCGCGGCGGCCTTCGGTGCTGAGGGTGAGTGTGAAGTTGTAAAGAAGGCCCATATGGTCTCCGGAGGCTGCCCAGGTGGTGCTTTCCACTCTACAGCCGGGCCGGAGCCATACACTGCGCCAGATCAAACGCGCCGGCTTATGCTGCCTTCTTCTCGTCGCGCAGTTGGCGGCGCAGGATCTTGCCGACGTTGGTCTTCGGCAGTTCATCACGGAATTCAATGTACTTCGGCTTCTTGTACGCGGTCAGTTCGTGTTTGCAGAACTCGAGCAGCACTTCTGCCGTCAGGTTCGGATCCTTGCGCACGACGAACAGTTTCACCGCTTCGCCGGAATTGGCGTCTGGTACGCCGACACAAGCCACTTCGAGCACGCCTGGGTGTGCAGCCACCACGCCTTCCACTTCGTTCGGATAGACGTTAAAGCCCGATACCAGGATCATGTCTTTCTTGCGGTCGACGATGCGCACGAAGCCCTTCTCGTCCATGATGCCGACGTCACCGGTCTTGAAGAAGCCTTCCGCCGTGATCGACTTCGCGGTTTCGTCAGGACGGTTCCAGTAGCCGGCCATCACTTGCGGGCCGCGGATGGCAATTTCTCCGGCCGAGCCCAGCGGCACTTCCTTGCCATCGTCGTCCAGGATCGCAACTTCAGTGGAAGGAATCGGTACGCCGATGGTGCCGGTGAATTCCTTGATGTCGACGCGGTTGGCAGTTGCCACCGGCGAAGTCTCGGACAGGCCATAGCCTTCGATGATCGGGGTGCCCGTCACCTTCAGCCAGCGGTCCGCCACCGACTGCTGCACGGCCATGCCGCCGCCGTTGCAGATCTTGTAGCTGGAGAAGTCCAGCTTGGAGAAGTCGGGGTTGTTCAGCAGCGCGTTGTACAGGGTGTTCACGGCCGGGAACACGGTCACCGGATACTTGGCCAGCTCCTTCACGAAGCCGGGGATATCGCGCGGGTTCGGGATCAGGATGTTCATGCCGCCCAGCTTCCAGCCCATGAAGCAGGAAATGGTCAGCGAGTAGATGTGGTACAGCGGCAGCGCGGCTACAAAGACCATCTGCTTGTTGCTCGGCGCCATTTGCAGCCAGGCTTCGTTCTGCAGCATATTGGCCACCACGTTGCTGTGCAACAGCACGGCGCCCTTGGACACGCCCGTGGTGCCGCCGGTGTACTGCAGGAAGGCGATATCGGCTGGCTTCTGGTCGGCCGGCTTGAGGGTCATGCGCGAACCTTCGGACAGCACCTGCTTGAAGCTGACGTGGCCAGGGATATTCCAGGCCGGCACCATCTTTTTCACATTGCGCACCACGAAGTTGACGATCATGCCTTTCAGGCCGCCCAGCAGGTCGCCCATCGACGCCACGATCACATGCTTGACCGGCGTCGATGCCACGACTTGCTGCACGGTGGTGGCAAAGTTTTCCAGCACGATCACGGCTTCGGCGCCGGAGTCGTTCAGCTGGTGCTGCAGTTCGCGCGGGGTGTACAGCGGATTGACGTTCACCACCACGTAGCCGGCGCGGATGATGCCCGCCAGCGCGACCGGGTATTGCAGCACGTTAGGCAGCATGATGGCGACACGCGCGCCCGGCTTCAGGCCCTTGGACTGCAGCCAGGCGCCGAACTGCTTCGACAGCTGGTCCACTTCGGAGTAGGTCAGGAACTTGTCCATGCAGACGTATGCGTTGCGGCTCGCGTACTTCTGGAACGACTCCTCCATCAGATGGGTCACGGAGCGGTACTGCGAAATATCGATCTCCGCGGGAACGCCTTCAGGGTAAGACTTCAGCCAGATTTTTTCCATCGTATTGCCTTTCGTGTGCCTTGCCGCCTTACGCGGCCTTCTTGTCGTCGGCAGGCTTCTCGTCGCGCAGCATGCGGCGCAGGATCTTGCCAACGTTGGTTTTAGGGAGCTCGGTGCGGAACTCGATATATTTCGGCTTCTTGTAGCCGGTCAGGTTTTGCTTGCAGTGCTCCATCAACGCTTCGACGGTCAGGTTCGGGTCTTTCTTCACCACGAACACTTTCACCGCTTCGCCGGAGTGCTCGTCCGGCACGCCGATGCAGGCGCATTCCAGCACGCCCGGATGCGCCGCCACCACGTCTTCGATTTCATTGGGGTACACATTGAAACCGGAGACCAGGATCATGTCCTTTTTGCGGTCCACGATCTTGACGTAGCCGCGTTCATCCATCACGCCTACGTCGCCGGATTTGAAGTAGCCGTCGGCCGTCATGACCTTGGCGGTTTCCTCCGGACGGTTCCAGTAGCCTGCCATGACCTGCGGGCCGCGGATGGCGATTTCGCCCGGGGTGCCGAGCGGCACTTCGTTGCCGGCATCGTCCAGGATCGTCACTTCGGTGGAAGGAATCGGCAAGCCGATCATGCCGGAGAATTCGGTGCTGTCGAAGCGGTTGGCTGTCGCCACCGGTGCGGTCTCGGACAAGCCGTAGCCTTCGACGATGGTCACGCCGGTTGCGGCCAGCCACTTGTCGGCCACCGCCTTCTGCACCGCCATGCCGCCGCCGTTGGCAACCTTCAGGCCGGAGAAGTCCAGCTTCGAGAAATCGGGATGGTTCAGCAGCGCGTTGTACAGCGTGTTTACGGCCGGCAGCATATTGAAGCGGTACTTGGCCAGCTCCTTGATAAAGCCGCCGATATCGCGCGGGTTGGGGATCAGCACATTCAAGCCGCCTTCGCGGATGCCCCACATGGCGCACACGGTCAGCGCGAAGATGTGGTACAGCGGCAGCGCGCAGATGATGGTGCGTTCATCCGGCGGCAGGTCGGCCAGCTTCGGCGCCGACCAGGCCTGCATCTGCAGCAGGTTGGCGATGATGTTGCGATGGGTCAGGGTGGCGCCCTTCGACACGCCGGTGGTGCCGCCCGTGTACTGCAGGAAGGCCACGTCCTCATGGCGCAATTCAACAGGCGTCAGCTTCATGCTGCGGGCGTGGCCCAGCGCGTCCTTGAAGCGCACCGCGTTCGGCAGCGAGAACGGCGGCACCAGCTTTTTCACGTTGCGCACCACGAAGTTGACGATCATGCCTTTCAAGCCGCCCAGCATTTCGCCCATGTTGGCGACGATGATGTGCTTGACCTGGGTGCGCGGCAGCACCTGTTCCAGGGTGGTCGCGAAGTTCTCAAGGATGATGATGGCTTCCGCGCCGGAGTCGTTGAGCTGGTGTTCCAGTTCGCGCGGCGTGTACAGCGGGTTGACATTGACGACGGTGTAGCCGGCGCGCAGGATGGCCGCGATGGCGATCGGGTATTGCAGCACGTTCGGCATCATGACTGCCACGCGTGCGCCCTTCTTCATGCCGCGGCTTTGCAGCCAGGCGCCCAGGCGCCTGGAGTGCTGGTCCAGTTCGGCATAGGTAATGGACTTGTCCATGCACACGAAGGCATTGCGCGACGCGTACTTCTGGAACGATTCTTCAAGCAGGTGAACCAGGGAACGGTATTGCGTCGCGTCGATTTCACTCGGAACGCCTGGGGGATAAGACTTCAACCAGATTTTTTCCATCCTGTGCCTCTTTGTCTCAGTTTTATATATTTTATTTGCGAAAATAGAACGGCCGTGCTTTCCCGCACTCTAGATGCTATCGTGCGGGATGACACACGGCAAGCTATTTTCAGGATTTGGAACGCGTACTCTAGCGGGCCTCCGTGCTGCAGAGCAGCATCGATCTTGCTTCAATTGACGGTGCCCGCTACCTTGGCAGCGGCCGCCGTCGTGGGTTCAGTGGCTTGCGCCATTGAGCGCGCCAGTTCATGCAGCCTGTCATGCCGTTCCACCGATGGCAGGTTGCTCATGCTCCGCACCGCAGCATAAAACTGCGGGAATGCCTTTTCTTTTAAAAGCAAGGCGCGGAAGCCTGGCAGCAGATCATTATAGGTTGCAACAGATGCCAAATGGGCATTATTCAACGGTTCTGCAAAGAATCGATCATAGCCGTTGTAGCCACCCCAATTTGCCTTCAGGACCTTGTATTCGTCCTGCAGTGCGGCAAAGATGCGCAGCTTCTCCTCACGTTTCTTCCTGGCGCTGGCTTTGCTGGCATAGTTATCCGCCAGCATTTGGCGATGCTTCACCAGCAGGTTCAGGAAGTCCTGGCGGCGCACGTTGTAGCGTGCATAGGCTTCGCGCATGGCGTCGTTGCCGTACAGAGCGAGCCAGTGGTTGACGCCGGCCTCTTCCACCGCGGAGGCAAAGGCTTCGTTGAACTTGGAATCGCCTTGCACGTACACCACCTGGTGCGCCAGTTCGTGGAAGACCAGGCGCGCCAGCTCGGCGTCGGAGTGGTTGATGAAGGTCGACAGCAGGGGGTCGCTGAGCCAGCCCAGCGTGGAGTAGGCCGGCACGCCGCCGACCTGCACGTCGTTGCCTTCCTTGCGCAGCTCTTCGGCATAGGCTTCGGCATCGGCCTTGTCGTAATAGCCGCGATAGCTGACACAGCCTGCGATCGGGAAGCACCACTGCACGGGACGCAGCGAAAGCTCCGGCGTGGCCACCACATTCCACAGCACGTATTGCCGGTTCAGCGGCGCGTAATGCTTGTAGCTGGCGTTATCCGGCAAGCCGAGTTCCTGGACCGCGAACTTGCGGATCAGCTTGGCCTTTTCGAGGCGCGCCTTGAGCTTGGGATCGGTGGCAGGGTCGCCGATCCAGTCGTCGACCGGACGGGCGTCAGACCAGAGCGCGTACTGGCCTTGGGCAGCCTGGAAGTAATATTTGAACTGCGCACAACCGGCCAGGAGGGCGGCGCACACACCCGCCGTCGCCAGGTATCTGGCGCGCAGTTTCAGGTGTGCTAACGTGCGCATAAATCATTCTCAGGCGGCTTTCTCGACTTGAACCAGTGTATCGTAAAACGTCGGTGCACGACCCATGTCAGTCAGCCGCTGGCTGGTCACTTCATTGGCGTTCTTGCCATCGCCGGCCAGCTTCTTCCACCAGATCGACAGCCCTACCACCAACCCTTGGCGGGCCTTCGGCGTCACGCGTGCCTTGCACACGAAGGAACCACGATCGTTGAAGATGCGCACCATATCGCCGTGGTTGATAGCACGTGTTGCCGCATCGTCAGGGTGGATGTCGAGCTGCGGTTCGCCCTCCGTGGCGCGCAGGCTTTGCACGTTGACAAAAGTCGAGTTCAGGAAGTTGCGCGCCGGGGGAGATATCATCGCCAGCGGGTATTTTGCCGCCAGATCGGGGGTAGATACCGCCGATTCGTAGTTGGGAATGTAGGTCGGCAGCGGGTCCAGGCCATCCCGCTTCATGCTTTCCGAGTAGAACTCACATTTTCCCGAAGCTGTGGGGAAATTGCCGCATGCAAAGGGTGCGTCTGGAACTTCCAGTTTCTGCCAGCCCTTCTGCTTGAGTGACTCCCAGTCGAACTGTACGAATGCCACCGATGCCAGGGCATCATCGCTGTCGCGGAAGCAGGGATCGTCGAAACCCATGCGCGCGGCCAGCAGGCGGAAGATTTCCGTGTTCGGCTTCGCTTCGCCCATCGGTGCGATGGCCGGATTGTTGGCCATCATGTACAGGTGGCCGTAAGCGCTGTGGGCGTCGGTATGCTCGAGCTGCGTCGTCGCCGGCAGCACGATGTCGGCATAATCGGCGGTGTCGGTCTGGAAATGCTCCAGTACCACCGTGAACAGGTCTTCGCGCGCAAAGCCGGCCTGCACCCTGGACGAATCCGGCGCGATCGCCAGCGGGTTCGAGTTGTACACGATGACTGCCTTGACCTGGGGGCCGAACTCGGGCGAGGCGGGGCGCAGCAGGTCATCGCCGATGGTGGTCATATTGATGGTGCGCGGCTGTTTCGCCAGCAAGTCCGGGCGCTGCAGGGCGGCCAGGTTTTTCCTGAAGGTGCCCGAGGCCGACAATTGCACGCCGCCCGCGGCGTGGCGCCAAGCCCCTACCAGCGCTGGCAAGCAAGCAATGTTGCGCACGGCCATGCCGCCGCCATGCACCCGCTGCACCCCGTAATTCAAGCGGATGGCGACCGGTTCGCCGCGCTTGGCAGTTGCGCCATACTCGTGCGCCAAGCCCTCCACTTCCTCGACGGTAATGCCGCAGGTCTCGGCCACGCGCTGCGGCGTCCATTCCGCCACGCGCTCGCGCAACTGTTCGAAGCCCACCGTGTAGTCGGCAATATATTCATGGTCCAGCAGGTCGTCGCGCACCAGGATATGCATCAGGCCCAGCGCCAGCGCCGCGTCGGTGCCCGGCAGGACGGCGATGTGCTGGTGGCATTTCTCGGCCGTCAACGAGCGGTAGGGGTCGATGGCAATCAGCCTGGCGCCGCGACGCTTGGCCTCCTGGGCGCGGGTCCAGAAATGCAGGTTGGACGCAATCGGGTTGCCGCCCCAGATGATGAGCAGTTTGGCGTCCTGGAATTGTTCGATATCGGTGCCGATCGAGGCGCCCACCGTGTATTTGTAGCCGGTGGCGCCGGCCGTGGCGCAAATGGTGCGGTCCAGCAGCGAGGCGCCGATCTTGTGGAAGAAGCGGGACGACATCGATTCCCCTTGCACCAGGCCCATGGTGCCCGCGTAGCTGTAGGGCAGGATGGCTTCCGGCTCGGCTGCTGCCAGCGGCTTCAGGCGCGCTGCGATCTCGTCCAGCGCCTGGTCCCAGCTGATGCGCTCGAACTTGCCCTCGCCCTTCTTGCCGGCGCGGCGCATCGGGTACAGCAGGCGGTCCGGCGAATAGGTGCGCTCCGTATAGCGGGAAACCTTGGTGCACAGCACGCCGGCGGTGGTCGGGTGATCCGGATCGCCTTTCACCTCGGTCGCCACGCCATCCTCGACGGTGACGAGCAGGGCGCAAGTATCGGGGCAATCGTGCGGGCAGGTGGCGCGGACTTGTGTGGATGACATCTTGATCTGGTTTGGCGACGGCTGAAAACAGTATCGTAAACGATTCCAGAAAATCGCATCGGGAGGCTAGAATGGCAACACCGATGGAGAACAATAATGAAACTGATCGACCCGATTATCGCGTTTCAATCCGAGTTGCAGCAGATCCGACGCGACCTGCATGCCCACCCGGAACTCTGCTATGAAGAAGAACGTACTGCCGATGTCGTGTGCGCCAGGCTGACCGAATGGGGCATTCCCTTCGAGCGCGGCCTGGGCAAGACCGGCGTGGTGGGCATCATCAGGAACGGCACGTCCGGACGCGCCATCGGCCTGCGCGCCGACATGGATGCGCTGCCGATGCAGGAGATCAATACCTTCGCCCATGCTTCCAGGCACCCCGGCAAGATGCATGCGTGTGGCCATGACGGCCACACTGCCATGCTGCTGGGCGCGGCGCACCACCTAGCCAGACACCGCAACTTCGACGGCACTGTCTACCTGGTGTTCCAGCCGGCCGAGGAAGGCGGCGCCGGCGCGCGGGCAATGATCAAGGACGGCCTGTTCCAGCGCTTCCCGATGGATGCGATCTACGGCATGCACAACTGGCCAGGCATGGCGCAGGGCACGCTGGGCGCTTGCCAAGGCCCGATGATGGCCTCGTCCAACGAATTCCACGTGACCGTGCGCGGCAAGGGCGCCCACGCGGCCCAGCCGCACAAGGGCATCGACCCGATCATGATCGCAGTGCAGATTGCGCAAGCCTGGCAGACCATCGTCACGCGCAACAAGAGCCCGCTGGATACGGCCGTGCTGTCGATCACCCAGATCCACGCTGGCAGCGCCACCAATGTGATTCCCGACGATGCGAAGCTGGTCGGCACCGTGCGCACGTTTACCACCGAGGTACTGGACATGGTGGAGAAGCGCATGCAGTCGCTGGCGGCGGGCATTGCCGCAGCCTTCGACGCCGAAGTGGAATTCACTTTCCGCCGCAACTACCCGCCGCTGGTGAACCACGCCAGGGAAACGCAGTTCGCAGTGGGCGTCATGAAAGCGGTCGTCGGCGAATCCATGGTGGACGCCAATGTCGAGCCGACCATGGGCGCCGAGGACTTCGCCTTCTTCCTGCAGGAGAAGCCTGGCTGCTACATCTTCATCGGCAACGGCGAAGGCGAGCACCGCGACGGCGGCCATGGCCTGGGACCCTGCGTGCTGCACAACGCCAGCTACGACTTCAACGACCGCCTGCTGCCGATCGGCGCCAGCTTCTGGGTGCACCTGGCGGAGGCCGCCTTGCCGCAGGCGCGCTAAGGCCGCGTCAGGGCAGCTTGTCGGCCTGCGTGCCGACGCGCACGCCATCGTTCAACCGCTCCAGCGCCAGCAGCGCGGCTGAATGGTCGGCACGCGGATACACATCCTTGATCGATTCATAGCGCTCGGTCACCAGGCTGGTGACCGGCAGCGCCACGCCTGCCGCCGCCGCCGCGGCCAGGATATTGTGCTGGTCCTTCAGCTGCGTCAGCACCTGGCCGCCCGGCAGGAAATTCCGCTCCAGCATGCGCTGGCCATGCACCTCCAGCACACGGCTCTCGGCAAAGCCGCCACGGATTGCTTCGCGCACCGCCACCGGATCCGCGCCTGCCGCCTGCGCCAGCAGCAAGGCCTCCGCCACGATATTGATGGTGCCGCCAACGATCAGCTGGTTGCACAGTTTTGCCACCTGCCCGCTGCCGGCCGGGCCGACCAGTTTCGGCTTGCCCATTGCTTCCAGCACCGGCCGCGCCGCTTCGAAATCGGCAGCGCTGCCGCCAGCCATGATGGCCAGCGTACCCGCCTGCGCGCCGCCCACGCCGCCCGACACCGGCGCATCGAGAAAGCGGTGCCCACGCGCCGTCAGCAGCGAATGGAAAGCCTGCGCCTCGTCCTGGCGCGTCGAGCTCATGTCGATCCACAGCGTGCCCGGGCGCAGTGCATCGAGCGCCGCTTCGATCACGCCGCCGACAGCAGCGCCGGCCGACAGCATCGACACCACCACCGCCGCGTCCGCCACGGCATGCGGCAGCACGTCGTCCGGATCCGCACCGGCTGCGGCCAGCACGCCGGCCTTGCCGGCGGTGCGGTTCCATGCCGTCACCTTGAAGCCTGCCGCCAGCAGGCGCAGGACCATTGGCTCGCCCATCAAGCCGATGCCAAGAAATGCAATTCGCAGAGGATGCGCCACATTAAGCTCCAGATATGCCAAGATTGCAGTGATTCTAACAATTATGGGGTCGCCTGAAAAAAATTCAGAACGAAAGTAAAATTGCCGGCATTGCCTCAGCAAATATGAAGACTGTGGCAAGGACTAGAGAGAAAAACATGCAAATCAAAAAACTGTTCGCTGTTGCTGCCGCGGCATTGGCAGCGCAATCCGCTTTCGCCTTCGACCTCGATTCCGCCTACGTGGAAGCGGGTTCCGCTTCCAAAATCCGCATGGTGCGCCTGGGCGCCACCCAGGACTTCAAGCCCGAATGGAGCTGGTTCAAGTCCAATGGCACCCACCTCACCGGCTACTGGGACGCCAGCGTTGGCTTCTGGCAGGCGCGCCAGTGGCACAACGTACCCGGCGATAAAGAGAACATCTTCGACGTCGGCTTCACCCCGGTGATCCGCTTCGAAAATACCAGCAAGAAGGGCTTCTACGTTGAAGGCGGCATCGGCGCACACCTGCTGTCCAAGACCTACAACAACAATGACGACGGCCTGTCGACTGCCTTCCAGTTCGGCGACCATATCGCCGTTGGCTATGTGTTCGACAAGTGGGAAGTCGCCATCAAGGCACAGCATTACTCCAATGGCGGCATCAAGAGGCCCAACAGCGGCGTCGACATCCTCATGCTGAAAGCAGCTTACCGCTACTGATCACTTCTTGCGGTAGCGCTGCAGTCCCTTTGGCAGCAGGTTAAACACACGCACCATGGCGTGCAGCTGCCAGGGGAATATGCAGCGCGCTTCCCTGCCCGCAATCGCGCGGGCGATGCGGCGCACGGCTTCTTCTTCGGTCTGCAGGAATGGCTTGCGCTGCGCGCTTCCCCCGTTCAGCTCCCTCAGTTTTTGCGTATCGACGTAGCCCGGCACCACGGCCGTCACGGCTATCCCATGCGGCGCCAGCGCCTTGCGGTAGGAATCGCTGATGGCGATTGCCGCGCGCTTGCTTGCGCTGTACAGCGATCCGTTCGGATACTCGTGCAGCAGCCCGGCAATCGACGCCACGGCCACCATCTGGCCGCGCCCGTTGCGCAGCATGGCCTGCGCGCCCGCATCGAAGGCGTGGCACAGGCCGGACACATTGGTACGCACCACCGGCAGGCTGCGCATCGGGTCCTGCGCCAACGCACTGGCGTCTGCATACTGTCCGGCGGTGACGACCAGCAAGTCCAGGCCGCCTTCGGCGAAATCGCCCACCGCATCAAACACCGCCTGGCGTTCGCCGATGTCGAAGCCGTAGCGGCGCAGGCCTGCCTGCGCGGTAATGGGGTGTCCATCCAGCCGCGAAGGATCGCGTCCGCATAATGCCAGCACGGCGCCCTGCTGCGCGTAATGCTCTGCCAGGGCCAGCCCGATGCCGCTGGTTCCGCCGATAATCATCACCTTCATGTGCTTCCCCTGTTGAACCTTGTTGCGTGGCGCAGGCGCAGGCCCGGACTGGCGTACGCTTCAATGCCGCGCTGGTAGCCGTACTGCCATTGCGCTTCGACATCCTCTTCATACGCTGCAAGGCTGGGCGGCATCCCGAGCCTGATGCGGTTGCCCAGCCAGTCAATACGCTTCTGCATGCCGCTGCCGCGCAGAGCGCTCGAGATATCGCTGGTATCGACCCAGGCGTGGGCGTGCTGGCCATGCACGTGCTTCAGCCGCGCGTTGCCATCGATGCCGAGCACATTGCGCAGCGCTGGAATCGCCAGCACCTGCCCGAATGGCGCCTTGGCCTCCATCGTCACATGCCCGGCCAGTCCATGCGCGATCTCGATCGGGAACAGGTCGATGACGCCGCCCATATAGTGCTCGCCGCCATGCTGGTGGCAGGCAAAGTACAGCATATCGGTGATTGAACTGCGCACGGCGTCGGCCACAGGCATGGCGCTGTCGAGCAATAGCCCGGGCGCCACCGCGCCGCAGCTCCAGGCAGGCGAACTGGCCGGCGCCTGCCATCCCCGCAGCAGCTGGCATGCACGCTCCGGGCCGAGGAGCACTTCCGCGAACAGGGCACGGTCGCCGCGCGGCTGGCCTGCCTGGTCCCGGCCGAACAGCAGTTTCGCGGCGACGATCGCGAGCGCCGTGCCATGCGACGGCTGCGCTTGTTCCGGCGGCAGCGGTAGCGTTTCCGGCAGCTCGAACATGTAGTCGCCGAATACGTCCGGGACGCGTGTTGCCCGCGCGCGCGATAAGCCGCGCAGCAGCGCCGCACCCAGAACCGGCAATGCACGCACGTGGGGCGCTGCGCGCAAGCCGCACATGAACCGGTACATCTCCGGGGAAGCGAGCCACTGCTTGCGCTGGGCGGCGTCGGGCAAGGCATGAATGATGGCAGCCGCCAGGGAACCGCCGCAACTGGCGAGGATGATATCGGGCGCCATGCCGCTGTCTTCCGCGGCTGCGTGCATGCCCAGGTAGTAGCCGAAGCGGAATCCTCCACCCGCCATCACCATGCAGCGCTCGTACTTTTGATCTTCGCTCATATCGCGTGACATAATGCCATGAATGCAACTCATGCACCTGATCATCAACGCCCTGTTGTTCGGGCTTTGTTATTCGCTCACGAACCATGCTGCCGAAACGGCGCAGGTCGAGCGCACGCTGGCGTTTCCGTTCGAGCAGGCCATTCCTTTCCTGCCGTGGATGATCATCCCCTATGCGAGCTCGGTCCCGTTGCTGGCATGGGCTTTCTTCAAGGTCCGCAAGGGCGACGCGCTGCGCGTGTACAGCCGCCGCCTGATGCTCTCCACCATCGCAGCCAGCCTGGTCTTCGCCCTTTTCCCTGCGCGCTTTCCCGCCGGCCGTGTCGTCCCCGACCACGGCTTCCTCCAGCTAGCCTATGGCTTGCTGGACGTCTCGGATCGGCCGTACAACCAGTTCCCGTCCCTGCACATTACCTACTGCATCCTGCTATGGCTTGCGTTGCGGCCGGCCCTCGCAAGCCGTGCCTGGCGTACCACACTGGCTTGCTGGCTGCTGCTGGTCGGCGCCAGCACGCTGCTGACCTGGCAGCACGCCGTGGCCGATATCGCGGGCGGCATGGTGCTCGCCTTCGCCGCCTGCCGGCTGGTGCGTCCCGGCGCGTCCGCCCGGCAAAGCGTTTCCTTCTACTACGCCATCATGGCGGGACTGGCGCTGCTGGCGGCCTGCCTGTTCGCGCCAGCCTGGCCATGGTTCTACATTGCAGCCAGCCTGCTGCTGGTAGCCCTGGCATACGCCCGCCGCAACGCGGCCTTCCTGCGCAAAGAGCACGGCCGGCATCCGGCCTGGATCTGGTTTCTTTTCTGGCCCTACCTTGCCGGCTACGCCGCCACTTGGCTGCTGGTGCGCTGGCGCCATCGCGGCAGGCCGCCTTTCGCAATGGCGACCGACGGCTTGTGGGTAGGCCGCCGCCTGAGCGCCGGCGAAGCACAGCAATTGCCGCCTGGGTGCAGCATCATCGACCTAAGCTCAGAACTCAGCGAAACCGAACTGCTGCGCCGCGGCCATTACCGGCACCTGCCCCTGCTGGACCTGCAGGCCCCCACCCGCAAGCAGGTTCGAACTATCCTGGCTGCCATCGACGCGGAGCGCCGGCACGGCCGCCCAGTCTACCTGCATTGCGCCATGGGCTACAGCCGCAGCCTTTTCATCGCCCGGATCTACCTTAACTCTTATACGCCATGCGCATCTCGATCTACCAGCTGAAACCGCGCTTCCAGCAATTGCTGCGCCCATTCCTCAAGCTGCTCAGCCGGCTCGGCATTACCCCGAACCAGGTCACGCTGGCCGCGATGATGCTTTCCATCGGCTACGGTGCGGCGCTGGCACTGGCGCCGCAATGCCTCGGCCTGTGGCTGGGCCTGCCCTTCTTCCTGTTGCTGCGCATGGCCCTGAATGCCGTCGACGGCATGCTGGCAAACGCCACCGGCAAGAAGACAGCGCTGGGGGCCTTGCTGAACGAGTTGTGCGACCAGCTATCCGACGTCGCACTGTACCTGCCGGTTGCATTGCTGGCCGGAGTCTCGGCGCAGCTGGTGGTGCTGGTGGTCGTGTTCGCGTTGCTGGCGGAGTTTGCCGGCGTGCTGGCCGCCAGCATCGGCGTTGCCCGCCGCTTCGACGGCCCGATGGGCAAGAGCGACCGCGCCTTCGCCTTCGGCCTGCTTGGCCTGCTCGAATGGATGGGCGCTGCGCAGTTCTGGCACAACGCCCTGCTTGCCGCGGTCCTGCTGCTGTCGCTGGTGACCGTTTTTAATCGGGTGCGCCAGGCACTGATGCTTTCTCCGCCAGAGACACTGTAAAGATTCCCTCCAGTCCGATCCTGGTGCGCAGCTTGCGGCAGCCAGCCAGCGCAACCAGGCCATCCATCTCGGCCTGCGCGCGCGGGCGCATGCGCCATGGCTCGCCGCGATGGTTGGTCAGGGTGTAAGCGATCATGTCCAGCTGCGGATGCCACGGCTGGCCGGTATACAGCAGGCAGCCGCCGTCGCGCAGGCTTCCCGCAACGCCGCACAGCGACTGCAAGACCAGGGAGTTGTCGCTGAACAGCTCATACAAGCCTGATACGACTGCGATGTCGTAGCGGCCTTCCTGGTCCTTGTAGCTGTCGGCGCTGAACGCGTCACGGCGACAGTACTCGATGCGGGCACCGACCTGCAGCTTCTCCGCCAGCCTCTTCGCCTGGTCCAGGTTGTGCTGCTCGTAGTCGCACAGCGTGACTTCGATCTCGCGGTCCTGGAAGCGCTTGATGGTCTCCAGCACATAACGTGCGGAACCTGCGGCGATATCCAGGATGCGCACCGGGCCCGGGCCCTGGTGCGCCGCGATCTGCTCCGCCAGCATCTGCTGCATCTGCATCTTGCGCAGGCGGATGCCACGCCAGCCCACAGCATCCAGGTAGCCGCGGTCCATCATGGCGCCGAAGCCAAGCTTGCCGCCCGCCTGGTTGCGATATACATAATCCAGCGATTCGCCCGAATCAAAGCCATGGCGCAGGCCGATCTTCATGCCATCGCTCAGCGGCCCCATAACCTTCAGCATATTGCGCTGTAGGCCAAACCATGCCCGCGTCAGCGCGCTGCCGGTCTGGTTGTTCAGCAACGCGGCGTAACGCCGCGCCCCCTGCCCCTCCCGATCGGCTGCCGCGAAACGCACCGGTGATGCAGGCTTGGCCGCGAAGCATTCTTCGATAAAGCTGCGGCTGGCCTGCATCGCGGCCGAAGTATCTTCCTCGTAAAAGATGGCATGGCGGCAGCGCTGCAGCCTGACATATCGTTTCAACGGCGACGACAGCCGCTCGAAGAAGAGCTTCTGCGGCGCTTCATGCACGACATAGTCCTGGTCCGCAGCCAGCATCAGGACCGGCGTGTCGATGGCGGCGGCATCGTGCACGATGCGCTGCGCCGTATCGGCAAGTTCCAGCAGGATCTGGGCCGAAATGCTTTTGGCGATCAGCGGATCCTCGCCATAGGCGCGTGCCTGCTCAGCCGAATGAGTCAGCATGGTCGGGCGGATATAGCTGGTCACGAACAGTTCCGGCTTGAAGCGCCGAGCAAAGCGCAGGCCCGGCTTGGCCAACGGTACGTATAGCTTGATTGCAAAGGCCGCAGCAGCCATCACCAGGCCGCGCACGCCCGGTGCATAATCATGCAGCCAGGTCGCCGCCACGACCGCGCCAACGCTGTTGGCCACCACCAGCACATCCTCGATGGCAAAGCCATGCTTGCTGCAGATATGACGCACGAAGGTATCCAGGTCTTCCACCATGGTGGCGAAGCTTGGCGCCGAACCGCGTTCGCCCGGCGAGTAACCATGCCCGCGTGCGTCGTAAGCGAACGCCCAGTCGCCATGGAAGCCGAACTGCTCGACCAGCGTGCCGATACGGCCGGAATGTTCATGTCCGCGATGCAGGAAGACCAGTGCACGCGGTGCTCCTCTGCGTGGCGCCAGCGGCATCCAGCTCCGGTAGAACAGGCGCGTGCCGTCAGCCGCTTCAAAACCGGACTGGATCTCGCTCCAGGCAAGGCCTCGTTCAACTTTCATTCTTTTTTCCTTATCGATAAATGAGCAACAGGTAAAGCGAAGGGGCCGTTACCACCAGGCTGTCGGCGCGATCCAGCATCCCACCGTGGCCGGGGATCAGGTTTGAAAAGTCCTTGATGCCAAGCTTGCGCTTCGCCGCGGAGAACATCACGTCGCCGGCGAAACCGCCGACCGACAGCAGCACAGCGATCGCGGCCAGCCAGGCCTGCTGGCCCAGGCCAAAGTAGGCGCCTAAAGCAAGCGACAGCAGGACGGAAACCACAACACCTCCCAACAAGCCTTGCCAGGTCTTTTGCGGGCTAATCTGTGGAACGATTTTTTGCTTCCCGAATAGCTTGCCGCTGGTGAATTGGGCGATGTCGTTCAAGGCCGTCACGATGAACAGGTAGAACAGCCAGGAAAGGTTTTCCGTCGGCCCGAACGGCAGGTAGACAAAGGCGGGGACGAAGCTGATGCCGAAGCAGGTCAGCGCGAACAGGAGCCAGGGCAACGCGGCCGGTTCATGCGTGCGCCAGCAGCGCACGGCTGCGGCAACTGCGGCCAGTGCAAACGCCGCCGGCACCGAGAAAGGCGAGTAAGCGCCGGCGCCGGCCGCTGCGAGGAGGCTTGCGATGGCGACGCCAAGGAAGCGGCCGGACGCTGCTCCGCAATAGGGCGCAAGTTCGCGCGCGGCCAGGCCACAGATGACGAGTGCGAGCAAAGGCGCACCCACCGGGTAAAGAATCAAGCCGCAACTCACAACAGGAAAGATGAACCACCAGGCATTGACCTGGTCGCGCAACTGGCTGGTACGCGAGCCAAGCGCCAATCCCACACCCGTTGAAACAACACCCAGCAGCACGTACAAGGCAGCCATTGCGTATCCCAGCTGCGCCGTAAAAATACTGTTCATGACTTGCATTTTGCCAACAAGTGACCGTTGCACAATCACACATTGTCACGACGCGCAAAAAAAAAACCGCCAGGTTTCCCCGGCGGTTCCTGTGCGTCGCTGCGCGGCTTATTCTGCCACGTCGGCACCCACATTAATGGCAGCATAGGCGCGCTGGACTGCTTTCGCCTCGACGCTGTTGGCGCCGTATAGTTCCTGCGCTGCTGCCAGCACTTTCAAACGAGCGTCTGCGTAGTTGGTCGACGACGTGAACTTGGTGGTGTTCGCGCGGAACCAGATACGGTAAGCCTTGTCGATGCCGATGCCGGTCATCGCCTTCGGCTGTTGGGTCAGGTACTGGGAGTAGGTGTCGCTGCCCACGGTAGCGCTGGACCCCTTGGCCAGGAAGTAGAACATGCGGTTGTTAGGCCCGCTGCTGTAGTGCACGTCCAGGCGCTTGATGGTGGACTTCCATGCATCAGGCGACTTGCCATCTTTGCTTGGCTTGTACATCCAGCGCAGCGGGTTGCCGGACTTCGAAATTTCCTTGCCCATCATCCAGTCGTTGCTCGACGGGACGGGAAGCGAAGTGCCGGTGCCGCCGGCGCGGGCGTAGGCTTCCACCGCTTCGCCCGCAATGTCGGAGGACGACTCGTTCAGGCCGCCTGATTCGCCGCGATAGGTAAGGTTCGAGGTCGCTGCAGTGATGCCGTGGCCCATTTCGTGGCCAATCACATCGATGGAGCCCAGGTTGTTGAAGTAGCTGCCGCCATCGCCGATGAACATGCACTTGCAGCCATCGGAGTAGTAGGCGTTGTCGTAGGCCGTGTTGACGTGCACAGCAATGTAGGTCGAGGTGTTGTTGCCGTCGAGTGAAGACCAGTTCAGCACATTCTTGTGCATATCGTAGGTATTCATCAGGCCCCACAGCGCATTCACTGCAGCGGTCTGGCCGTTGGCATTGGTGGTACTGCCACCGGCGATGTACTGCTTGCCGTCGCCCCATTCATTGGTGGCGTTGCTGTACACTGCGCCGGCGCTGGTGCCATGGTTCGCATTGGTGATTGCCATCGCGCCGAAGGCGCCGCCGGTTCCGCGGCTGCCGTCGATCATCTTGTACACGCCGCCGGACAGGGTGGTGTTGATCGGAACGTCGCCGTTGTACTGGCTGTGGCCGATGCCGACCACGTTCTGCATCGCGTTCCACTGGTCGAGGATGCGGCCGTCGCGTGCGCTGATCACGGTGTCATGGAAGGCGCCGTGGTTGCGGGTTTTCACCAGATAGGCCAGCTCATAGCCGGCAACGACGTCCTGCACGTCGACAGCGTTCAGGTCTGCCTCGGCCTTGTTCTCGGCGCCGGGGGCACGCACAGTCTTCATCATCGGGAAGATCACCAGCTCGGCGGATGGCGGATCGATCGCGGCGCCGCCCCGCGGTACGCTGCGGCTTGCCTTGGCGATGGCAGCTTTGCCGCTAATGGAAGGCTTGACGTCGAAGCGCTTGGCCGACAGGCCCTGGCGCCGCTCGCCGACCGATTCGCTGACGATATTGCCGCCCTGGTCGGTGACTACAACGGTTTCGGATTCAAAGATTCGAACGCCTTTGTAGGTGTGGTTCACGCGGCTGATTGCCCTACCCTGTTCGCCAGGATGCTGGCTGGCGATCGAGTAGCCATGGTCGGCATCCAGGCCATACTTACCCCGCTCACCGTTCAGGGTGGAGACCAGGCGCGCTTTTTCCTGGGCGGAGAAGGCAACCGGGCTGGCCATCAAGCTTGGGGCGGCGCTGGCTTGTGCAGCAACCATGGCGATCGCGGCTGCGATCAGGCTTTTGCGAAATTCCATTTTTGTCTCCAAATGTCCCGATGAGGTGGGGTGTTATAGGGAAATCTAACACTATCGGGGTATGAAGGCTGAGTCAAAATTTCTACAAATTGAGACATATTTTGGTTGCTTGTCTCGGATACAACTTTCGAAAGTCAATGGGGTGCTGGCTTATCTGGCGGGCGTCCCGCTTCGCTAATTGAGCCAAAACCGGCAAACCAGGGTCAGACCCGCTCAAAGCAAAAAGCCCGCCGGCATTCATGCCTGGCGGGCTTTTCTAATAAGAGCCTGACGATAACCTACTTTCACACTGGTTGCAGCACTATCATCGGCGCAGAGTCGTTTCACGGTCCTGTTCGGGATGGGAAGGGGTGGGACCGACTTGCTATGGTCATCAGGCATGACTTGTCAACAATCTGGGAAGAAGTAAAAGTGGGGTAGTGTTCTCAAACACGGGTAAGTGCTATATAACCGTCAAGGTTATAGGGACAAGCCGTACGGGCAATTAGTATCAGTTAGCTTAATGCATTACTGCACTTCCACACCTGACCTATCAACGTCCTGGTCTCGAACGACCCTTCAAGGAGCTCAAGGCTCCGGGAAATCTCATCTTAAGGCAAGTTTCCCGCTTAGATGCTTTCAGCGGTTATCTCTTCCGAACTTAGCTACCCGGCAATGCCACTGGCGTGACAACCGGTACACCAGAGGTTCGTCCACTCCGGTCCTCTCGTACTAGGAGCAGCCCCCTTCAAATTTCCAACGCCCACGGCAGATAGGGACCAAACTGTCTCACGACGTTTTAAACCCAGCTCACGTACCACTTTAAATGGCGAACAGCCATACCCTTGGGACCGGCTACAGCCCCAGGATGTGATGAGCCGACATCGAGGTGCCAAACTCCCCCGTCGATATGAACTCTTGGGAGGAATCAGCCTGTTATCCCCAGAGTACCTTTTATCCGTTGAGCGATGGCCCTTCCATACAGAACCACCGGATCACTATGTCCTACTTTCGTACCTGCTCGACTTGTCGGTCTCGCAGTTAAGCACGCTTATGCCATTGCACTATTAGCACGATGTCCGACCGTACCTAGCGTACCTTCGAACTCCTCCGTTACCGTTTGGGAGGAGACCGCCCCAGTCAAACTGCCTACCATGCACTGTCCCCGATCCGGATCACGGACCAAGGTTAGAACCTCAAACAAACCAGGGTGGTATTTCAAGGATGGCTCCATGAGAACTGGCGTCCTCACTTCAAAGCCTCCCACCTATCCTACACAGATTGGTTCAAAGTCCAATGCAAAGCTACAGTAAAGGTTCATGGGGTCTTTCCGTCTAGCCGCGGGTAGATTGCATCATCACAAACACTTCAACTTCGCTGAGTCTCGGGAGGAGACAGTGTGGCCATCGTTACGCCATTCGTGCAGGTCGGAACTTACCCGACAAGGAATTTCGCTACCTTAGGACCGTTATAGTTACGGCCGCCGTTTACTGGGACTTCAATCAAGAGCTTGCACCCCATCATTTAATCTTCCAGCACCGGGCAGGCGTCACACCCTATACGTCCACTTTCGTGTTTGCAGAGTGCTGTGTTTTTATTAAACAGTCGCAGCCACCAGTTTATTGCAACCTTTTCGCCCTTCCACAGTAAAGTGGTCAAGCTACCGAGGCGTACCTTATCCCGAAGTTACGGTACCAATTTGCCGAGTTCCTTCTCCCGAGTTCTCTCAAGCGCCTTAGAATACTCATCTCGCCCACCTGTGTCGGTTTGCGGTACGGTCTCGTATGACTGAAGCTTAGAGGCTTTTCTTGGAACCACTTCCGATTGCTTCACGGGCAAGCCCGCTCGTCCCAGTCCCTTGAATTACGCGCCCGGATTTGCCTAAGCGCCTTCTATGAACCAGGAACTGCCTATTCCAACAGGCAGACAACCTTCCGCGATCCGTCCCCCCATCGCATCATACGACGGTGCAGGAATATTAACCTGCTTCCCATCAGCTACGCATCTCTGCCTCGCCTTAGGGGCCGACTCACCCTGCTCCGATGAACGTTGAACAGGAAACCTTGGGCTTACGGCGTGCGGGCTTTTCACCCGCATTATCGCTACTCATGTCAGCATTCGCACTTCTGATACCTCCAGCATCCTTTACAAGACACCTTCGCAGGCTTACAGAACGCTCTCCTACCATATCCTTGCGGATATCCGCAGCTTCGGTGACTGGCTTAGCCCCGTTACATCTTCCGCGCAGGACGACTCGATCAGTGAGCTATTACGCTTTCTTTAAATGATGGCTGCTTCTAAGCCAACATCCTGACTGTTTTAGCCTTCCCACTTCGTTTTCCACTTAGCCAATCTTTGGGACCTTAGCTGGCGGTCTGGGTTGTTTCCCTCTTGACACCGGACGTTAGCACCCGATGTCTGTCTCCCAAGCTCGCACTCAACGGTATTCGGAGTTTGCAATGGTTTGGTAAGTCGCGATGACCCCCTAGCCATAACAGTGCTCTACCCCCGTCGGTGATACTTGAGGCACTACCTAAATAGTTTTCGGAGAGAACCAGCTATTTCCAAGTTTGTTTAGCCTTTCACCCCTATCCACAGCTCATCCCCTAATTTTTCAACATTAGTGGGTTCGGTCCTCCAGTGCGTGTTACCGCACCTTCAACCTGGCCATGGATAGATCACTTGGTTTCGGGTCTACACCCAGCGACTGGCGCCCTGTTCGGACTCGATTTCTCTACGGCTCCCCTATCTGGTTAACCTCGCCACTGAATGTAAGTCGCTGACCCATTATACAAAAGGTACGCCGTCACCCCTTACGAGGCTCCGACTGTTTGTATGCACACGGTTTCAGGATCTATTTCACTCCCCTCCCGGGGTTCTTTTCGCCTTTCCCTCACGGTACTGGTTCACTATCGGTCGATTACGAGTATTTAGCCTTGGAGGATGGTCCCCCCATGTTCAGACAGGATTTCTCGTGTCCCGCCCTACTTGTCGTACGCTTAGTACCACCGCTTGGATTTCGTGTACGGGGCTATCACCCGCTATGGCGCCTATTTCCAGAGGCTTCCACTATCCAAACGACTATCACGTACAGGCTCTTCCCATTTCGCTCGCCACTACTTTGGGAATCTCGGTTGATTTCTTTTCCTGCAGCTACTTAGATGTTTCAGTTCGCCGCGTTCGCTTCACACACCTATGTATTCAGTGAGTGATGACCTAAAAGGCCGGGTTTCCCCATTCGGAAATCTTCGGATCAAAGCTTGTTTGTCAGCTCCCCGAAGCTTATCGCAGACTTCTACGTCCTTCATCGCCTGTAATCGCCAAGGCATCCGCCATGTGCACTTATTCACTTGTCCCTATAACCTTGACGGCTATAAGTTCAAGCACTTACTACTGTGTTTGATGAGTTTTACTACTACCCTAAGTAATATCTTTCGATATCGCTTAATAAAACTTTTACTTCTTCCAGATTGTTAAAGAACGGTACTACTCAAACCTAAACGTCTATTCGCTTACGTTTGAACAGTAATTGGTGGAGGATGACGGGATCGAACCGACGACCCCCTGCTTGCAAAGCAGGTGCTCTCCCAGCTGAGCTAATCCCCCGTAGTTACTACATGGTGCTGGTAGGGCTGGTTGGGCTCGAACCAACGACCCCCGCGTTATCAACACGGTGCTCTAACCAGCTGAGCTACAGCCCCAACATTGCTGTTCTTTATATGCCAACAGCCGATAAGTGTGAACGTTTGAGTCTGATGCCGACTCTAGAAAGGAGGTGATCCAGCCGCACCTTCCGATACGGCTACCTTGTTACGACTTCACCCCAGTCACGAATCCTACCGTGGTAAGCGCCCTCCTTACGGTTAAGCTACCTACTTCTGGTAAAACCCGCTCCCATGGTGTGACGGGCGGTGTGTACAAGACCCGGGAACGTATTCACCGCGACATGCTGATCCGCGATTACTAGCGATTCCAACTTCATGTAGTCGAGTTGCAGACTACAATCCGGACTACGATACACTTTCTGGGATTAGCTCCCCCTCGCGGGTTGGCGGCCCTCTGTATGTACCATTGTATGACGTGTGAAGCCCTACCCATAAGGGCCATGAGGACTTGACGTCATCCCCACCTTCCTCCGGTTTGTCACCGGCAGTCTCATTAGAGTGCTCTTGCGTAGCAACTAATGACAAGGGTTGCGCTCGTTGCGGGACTTAACCCAACATCTCACGACACGAGCTGACGACAGCCATGCAGCACCTGTGTGCAGGTTCTCTTTCGAGCACTCCCAGATCTCTCCAGGATTCCTGCCATGTCAAGGGTAGGTAAGGTTTTTCGCGTTGCATCGAATTAATCCACATCATCCACCGCTTGTGCGGGTCCCCGTCAATTCCTTTGAGTTTTAATCTTGCGACCGTACTCCCCAGGCGGTCTACTTCACGCGTTAGCTGCGTTACTAAGTCAATTAAGACCCAACAACTAGTAGACATCGTTTAGGGCGTGGACTACCAGGGTATCTAATCCTGTTTGCTCCCCACGCTTTCGTGCATGAGCGTCAGTTTTGACCCAGGGGGCTGCCTTCGCCATCGGTGTTCCTCCACATCTCTACGCATTTCACTGCTACACGTGGAATTCTACCCCCCTCTGCCAAACTCTAGCCTCGCAGTCTCCATCGCCATTCCCAGGTTAAGCCCGGGGATTTCACGACAGACTTACGAAACCGCCTGCGCACGCTTTACGCCCAGTAATTCCGATTAACGCTTGCACCCTACGTATTACCGCGGCTGCTGGCACGTAGTTAGCCGGTGCTTATTCTTCAGGTACCGTCAGCAGTCGTGGATATTAGCCACGACCTTTTCTTCCCTGACAAAAGAGCTTTACAACCCGAAGGCCTTCTTCACTCACGCGGCATTGCTGGATCAGGGTTGCCCCCATTGTCCAAAATTCCCCACTGCTGCCTCCCGTAGGAGTCTGGACCGTGTCTCAGTTCCAGTGTGGCTGGTCGTCCTCTCAGACCAGCTACTGATCGTTGCCTTGGTGAGCCTTTACCTCACCAACTAGCTAATCAGATATCGGCCGCTCCAGGAGCACAAGGCCTTGCGGTCCCCTGCTTTCATCCTTAGATCGTATGCGGTATTAGCGTAACTTTCGCTACGTTATCCCCCACTCTTGGGTACGTTCCGATATATTACTCACCCGTTCGCCACTCGCCGCCAGGCCGAAGCCCGCGCTGCCGTTCGACTTGCATGTGTAAAGCATGCCGCCAGCGTTCAATCTGAGCCAGGATCAAACTCTTCAGTTCAATCTCTGTTTTTCGGCATTGCTGCCGAGGTCACTCACTCAAAATACTGACAAAATCTCTTTCGAGATTACGTTTAATTTTGTGCGAGCGTTATAACGTATATTTTGAGCATCGGACCCGAAGGTCCGGGCATATCGTCAAACGCCCACACTTATCGACTGTTGATTTTTAAAGATCGCTGCCTGTTTGTTCGACGAAGCGTTGTGTTCGTCAGCAGCAGAGAAGCGAGATTATGCGGTACAGCGTGCAACTCGTCAACCCCTTCTTTTTCTCGTTTCGCTTACTGTTTAAACAGTGCTGCGTTGCGAGGGACAGAACTATAACCAAACGCCTGGTGTTTTGCAAGTGAATAGTTCGCCATCACGACTGCACAGGCCACCCAGGCCGACCACAGCGTGTGCGTGAGGAAGTGCGCGCCCCGCAGTTGCTGCACAAAACCGACGCCCAGGGCGAATACCATCATCAATGCGCCTGCGCCCAGCGCCCTGCGCGGCCGTTCAGGCCACCAGAACGCGGACACGGCGATCAGCCACAGGGCGCTGGAGGCATGCCCGCCGGGCAGGCAGTGTCCCGGGTCAATACCTGCAGGCATCAGTTCCAGCAGACGTATATAGGGTGCGCTGCCGCCATACCGCTCCAGGTCCCACGGACAATGCGACGAGCTGGCCCGCTTCAGGAGGCCGATCACTGCCGGGACGCTGAGCGCCGACATGGAGACCACACGCACCCCGAGGCGACGGGATGGGGGCCAGAGCAGGTTCGGACGCCAGGCATCCCACAGTGCCACCACCACTGCACCACCGGCAAGGACGGACAGCATGGCTTTCAGGATCACGTGGTTGAACTTCTCGGCAAACCAGGCGTGCTGCAGGGGAAAAATACCTTGTCGCCGGTCGAACGCCAGGTCGGCCAGGCGCAGGTCTATATCTGTGGACTGGCCGAGCCACAGGATCAGGGCGGCCGACACTGCAAGCGCCAGCACGCTGCGGTAATACTTAAACATCATGGATACAGGCGTGGAACAAGTCTAATCTCGGGTTGTAAACTGCAGTATTCACGTCCAGCATGCCGAGCGTGGAGTGGAAGACGTTATCGTGCGAGAACGGCTGGCTGCTGCGCGCCGCCAGGCAACTGCGGTCGACATGGAAGCGCTGGCTGAAGCTATCGGACATCCACAGCACCATCGGCACCTTGCGTTGTTCTTCCGGCGAAAACATGTACGGCGCGCCATGCAGGTATATGTTCTTCTCGCCCAACGACTCGCCATGGTCGGAGAAGTACAGCATGGAGGCGGGCACGCCGGATTCTTTCAATACCTTGATTGTCTTATCGAGGAAGTAGTCGGTGTACAGGATGCTGTTGTCGTAAGCCGCCGTGATCGATTCGCGCGAGCACTGCTCCAGCTCATTGGTCTGGCATACCGGTCCGAACTTGCCGAATCCTGCCGGATAGCGCTTCCAGTAGGCCGGGCCGTGACTCCCTTTCTGGTGCAGCACGACCACCAGGTCCTTGCCCGCATTGCGGATCATTTCGGGCAAACCTTCCAGCAAGCGCTCGTCATAGCATTCTTCCGTATTGCAGAACGCGTTGCCGGCGACGGGTTTGGACATGTCCTCGACGCGCACGCGGTCGCATACGCCCTTGCAGCCGGAATTGTTGTCGCGCCAGAGGACCTCCATTCCTGCGTGCTGGAGCACATCCAGCAATCCCTCCTTGCTGCGCGCCTTATCTTCGGAGTAGCCCTCGCGGGTCAAGTCGGAGAAGACGCACGGGACGGAGACTGCAGTCGCCGTTCCGCAGGAGCTCACATTGCTGAAGTTGACCAGCGAGCGCTCCTGCACGAGATAGGGGTTGGTGGCGCGCCCATAGCCGTTCAGCGAGAAGTTCATGGCGCGCGCGGTCTCGCCAACGACGATCACGGTCACCGTGTGCTGGCTGGCACCGGCTGCGGCCCATAAGCGCCCCTTGGCGGCATCGGTGCCAAGCGGCGCAACAATGGCCGGCGTCGCCCACTTCTGTTTAAGATAGCCATTGGCGGCCTGGAACACATTGGTTGGCGTCAGCATGAAACGCAGCTCGCGATGCTCGCGCACGGCCGGCGCAAGGGATTTGAACAGTAGGAACAGCAGGCCGGTGGCCAGCAGTACCGACGCTGCCAGGAGGCCGGCGTTCACCGCCACTGCGCGCCGCAGCGGCGAATAGCATACCGGCAGCCGCCATACCAGCCAGGAGGGCAGCAAGCCAAGAAGCACGACGGATTGCAGTAGCTTCCAGCTGAAAAGCTCGCCCGCCTCCCGCGCATCGGTTTCCATTACGTTCTGCACCATATACGCATCCACCACGATGCCGTACTGCGACATGAAGTAGGCAGTGAGCGAGGAGACGACCAGCAGGCCAATGACTACGGGCTTGAACAGGCGCCGGTAATTCACCAGGGACAGCATGCCATTGAAGACAAGGACCAACAGAAGCATCGATCCCAGGTATAGCATCAGGTTGGAGGCGCGGAATCCTCCCGTGGCCGCCATGAAGCCCTTCCAGAAGCTGATGTTGTAAGCCAGGACCAGGAAAGATGCGGCGGCAAGGGGGAGGCAGGCTGAGTGAATGCGAGGAAGTTTCATCCCCGCACGATAGCCTTTGCCAGGTAAAGACCGCGTAAAGGCCGCGTTAAGTTTGCGTTAAATCCGGTTACTCAAACGGGAAATCGCAGATCGAAGCGGGTGCCGCCGCCATCGCGATGCCGGACTTGCAACTCGGCGCCGAGATATTTGCAGATGCGCTGCACCAAGCCGAGACCAAGCCCGCTGCCAGACGATGCGCCATCGCTTTCGGGCATGGATTCTCCGCGCAGCCGCGCCATGGCGGCTGAAGGCAGGCCGGGGCCTGTGTCTTCCACCACGATTGCGCGCTGCTCAAGCCGCAGCAGGACTTCGCCCTGCTCTGTGTAGGCACAGGCATTGCGCAGCAGGTTGCCGATGGCAGCTTGCAGCAGTTCGCGCGAACCATGCACGGTGAAGTCGCTGCCACCCTGGTAGCGCAGGGCCACGGGCTTGCCGGCGACCAGCGCCTGGCAGCGCGCCGCTTCAGATTCGGCCAGTTCGGCGGCCGACTGCCCGGGCGCTTCCATGCCCTGCGGCGAGCGGGCCAGCCGCAGCAGCACGCTTGTCACATCGCTGGCTTCGCGCGCGGCGCGGTAGATGCGCTCCGCCGGCGCATGCAGCGACGGCTCGCCATCCGTATGCGACATGATTACCTCCGCGGCGCCGCTGATCACCGTCAGCGGGGTGCGCAGCTCATGGCTTACGTCGCCGGTGAAGAAGCGTTCGCGGTCTAGGAACTGCTTCAGCTCCCCGGTGCGGCCGGCAAAAGCGCGCGCCAGCGTACCCAGTTCGTCGTTCCGCTCCAGGCAGGGCAGGTCGTCCCGGCGCGCTTCAACCGCTTGCGACAGGGTGGTGATGGGGCCGACGATGCGGTTGGCAAGGTAGCGCGCCATGATCAGGGAACAGGCTACGAACGCGAGAAAGCCGGCGGCGAACATCGAGTACACGACGATCTCAATCTTCTCGTACTCGCTGTCGTGGTCCACCACCACGAACGGGCCCCGCTCGTCACTACCGGCGAGTACATGCAGGTCGACGCCGTCCACGGTGATTTCCCGCACGCCTGGCGCCATCCCCCGCAGCGAGCGGGGAATGTCGGCGCCATGGTGGAAGCTCAGGCCTGCCGGCATTTGCACCGGCATGCCGCCGGCATGGCGCGGCGCAGCCCACAGCGCGACTTCCTTCAGGCGTTCGTCGACCAGCTTCTCCTCGATGCCTTCCACGGCAAGGGCAGCGATGACCGCGAACACCAGCGTTACCGCAACTGCGAATGCCATATAGGCGCCGATGATGCGGCGGCGCAGCGATTCAGTTTTCGTCATCCGAATCCACCAGCTTGTAGCCGATGCCCGGGATCGTGCGCAGCATGGCGAATGGGTATGGTTTGTCCAGCACCTGGCGCAACGCATGGATATGGGTTCGCAGTGCGTCGCTGTCGGGCCGCGCGTCGCCCCACACTTCGTGCTCGAGCGCGTCGCGCGTGACGACGTGCGGCGCATCCTTCATCAGGCACCTGAGAATGATGTAGCCGGTGCGGGTCAGCGCCAGCGAACGGCCGGCGCGCCGTACTTCGTAATTGCCGGTGTCGAAGGTGAGGCCGCCGAACCGCAGCACCGTCGCTGCGCCCTGTGCACCTCGGGCCCGCCGCACCAGGGAGCGCAGACGGATTTCCAGCTCCACCAGCGAGAAAGGCTTGACCAGGTAGTCGTCGGCGCCGCTTTCGAAGCCGGCCACCTTGTCTTCCAGCGTATCGCGCGCGGTCAGCATCAGCACCGGCGTGGCCATGCCAAGCTCCCCGCGCAGCTTGCGGCATAGCTCCAGCCCATTCAGGCCGGGCAGCATCACATCCAGCACCACGGCGTCGTATTCATGCTCGGTGGCCAGCGCCAGCCCGCCGTAACCATTGGCTGCCGTATCCAGCACATACCCCTTCGGCTCGAGGAAGCCGTACAGGTTGGCGACAATATCCTTATTGTCTTCAATGATAAGTATGCGCATACCGGCATTATAATTCCGCGATGACTATCCCACACATCACCCCACTCAAGGACGAAGCCCTCGCGGCCCGGCTGGAGCATGCCGTCAACAACAAGACCAAGCCGCTGGGCAGCCTGGGCGCGCTGGAGGGACTGGCACACAAGGTCGGCTTGATCCAGCAGACCACCTGCCCGCAGGTGCGCGAGCCCGCCATCCTGGTGTTCGCGGGCGACCATGGCGTGGTGGCGGAAGGCGTTTCAGCCTTCCCACAGGATGTGACCTGGCAGATGGTGGAGAACTTCCTGGCCGGGGGCGCGGCCATCAACGTTTTCGCGCGCCAGAATGGCTGCTCGCTGAAAGTGGTGGATGCGGGGGTCAAGCATGATTTCGGACCGCGCGAAGGACTGGTCAACCGCAAGATCGCCCCGGGCACGGCCAACTTTGCGCAGCAGCCTGCCATGTCGGTGCAGCAGTGCATGGAAGCGATCGAATGCGGCATGGACCTGGTGGCCGGGCTGCCGGGCAATGTCCTGGGCTTCGGCGAAATGGGGATCGGCAATACGACAGCCGCCGCAGCGTTGATGCACCGCCTGACCGGCATCCCGGTGGCGGATTGCGTGGGCGCCGGCACCGGGCTGGCGCCGGAAGGGGTGCTGCACAAACAGCGCGTGATCGAAGCGGCCATGGCGCTGCATGCCGACGCAAAAGGCGGCCTGCAGGCGCTGGCGGCCTTCGGCGGCCTGGAGATCGCGATGATGACCGGCGCCATGCTGAAAGCTGCCGAGCGCCGCATGGTGCTGCTGATCGACGGCTTTATCGTCACCAGCGCCCTGCTGGTGGCTTCCCGCGTGCAGCCGGCGGTACTGGACTACTGCGTGTTCTCGCACTGCTCCGACGAAAACGGTCACAAGCGCATGCTCGATTTCCTGGGCGGCCGCCCGCTGCTGAACCTGGGCCTGCGCCTGGGAGAAGGCACAGGCGCCGCACTGGCCGTGCCGCTGCTGCATGCCGCCGTCAACTTCCTGAACCAGATGGCGACGTTCGAGTCGGCCCAGGTCAGCGAGAAATCCGAGTAAGGCCGATGCAGCAGCTGCGTCTGTTCTTCATCGCACTGCAATTCTTCACGCGCCTTCCGATTCCGCGCTGGGTAGGCTTCGAGCCCGCGTGGCTGCACCATGCCTCGCGCTATTTTCCGGCAGTTGGACTGGTCGTGGCGACGATTGCGGGCGCAGTTTACGCGGCGGCGGCCCTGGTGCTGCCGCCTGCGGTTGCCGTATTGCTGTCCACCGCCGCCGGCATCTATGCCACGGGTGCTTTCCACGAAGACGGTTTCGCCGATAGCTGCGACGGCCTGGGCGGCGGCCACACGCGCGAGCGAGTGCTGGAAATCATGAAGGATTCGCGCATCGGCGCCTATGGGGCCATCGGTATCGGCCTGATGCTGGCGACCAAGGTCGCCACGCTGGCCAGCATGCCGAAACTGGCGGTGCTGGGCGCGCTGCTGGCGGCGCACCCGCTGTCGCGCCTTATGGCCTGTTCGCTGATCTGGCGGATGGACTATGCGCGTGCCGAGGGCAAGGCCAAGCCGCTGGCCCAGGAGATGCGCAGCGGTGAATTTGCCATCGCGGCGCTGACGGCGGCCCTGCCTGCTGCCGCAGTAGCCTGCGCCGGCTGGCTGACGGCTACCGCGCTGGCAGTGGGCCTGGGCGGCATGCTGCTGGCGACTCTCTGGCTGGCGCGCAAATTCCGGCGACGCCTGGGCGGCTATACGGGCGACTGCCTCGGCGCTGTCCAGCAGCTGACGGAAGCCGTGTTCTACCTCGGCGTGCTGGCCTGCCTGTGGAACTGATCCTCGTCCGCCATCCCCAGCCCGACGTGGCGCCGGGCGTGTGCTACGGCAGCAGCGACATCCCGGCCGAGGCGGCCGCCCTCGCCGCCGGCCACGCCGCCCTGGCACCGCAATTAGCCGACGCCCTCGCGCGGGGTTACCGCCTGTATTCCAGCCCCCTGCAGCGCTGCACGGCCCTGGCTTCCCTGCTGGGCGCATTCACGCCCGACGCGCGCCTGGCGGAGATGGATTTCGGCGCCTGGGAGCTGCGCCGCTGGCCCGAAGTCGCGCACGCCGAGGTCGACGCCTGGGCCGCCGACCTGCTCGATTACCGCCCTGGCGGCGGCGAAACCGTGCGCGAGGTGGCAGGCCGCGTGCAATCCTTCCTCGACGGGTTGCAGCACGACGCCATTATCGTCTGCCACGCCGGCACCATGCGCCTGATGGCGGCCATCGCCGCCGGCGCCCCCCTGCTGCAGGCCGCCGCCAAACCAAACCACATCAAGTATTGCGGGATCCTGCGCTTGTCCTGGCCAGCCAAGTCCGTATAATGGCGGGGTTTTGGTGCCCGCAATCGAACTCTCGAATGCAGTTAAACGGGAAACACGGCGCTGTCCCCTGACAGCCAACGTGTGCTGCCCCCGCAACGGTAAGCAAGTGCCGCCTTCAATGTGCGGCAGCGACCTCACGGCCACTGTGCGAAAGCATGGGAAGGCCAGGCCGCCAGACTTGCCAGCCCGGATACCGGCCAGACCAGGTGGGAACGCGCCCTGCGCCCGTTCCTGTTCATGCCGGCTTACGGGGACGTGGGCCGGCGGCCCGTTACGAAAGTTGTCATGTCTTTTCCCGTCACCCGGCAAGCGGCCCTCGCGTCGCTGGCACTGGCTGTTGCCGCACCTGCCGTCCAGGCACAAACCCAGGCTCCCGTACTGAACTCCGTGCTGATCACAGCCACCCGTACGCCGCAGGCAGCGCGCGACATCATCAGCGACACGCTGACCATCGGCCCGGAAGAAATCGCGCGCAGCGGCGCCGGTTCCATCACCGAGCTGCTGCAGCGCCAGCGCGGCATTGAAGTCAGCCGCAACGGCGGCCCGGGCAGCAATGCCAGCGTATTCCTGCGCGGTTCCAACAGCAACCAGGTGATCGTACTGATCGACGGTGTGCGCATCGGCTCCGCCAGCAGCGGCGCGGCCGCATGGAACGCGATTCCGCTGGGCGCAGTGGAGCGGATCGAGGTCGTGTACGGCCCACTGAGCACGCTGTACGGCGCCGACGCCATTGGCGGCGTGGTGCAGATCTTCACGAAAAAAGGCCAGGGCGGCTTGGCGCTGGATGCCGGCGTATTGGCAGGCACGTACGGCACGCGTTCCGGCACCGCCGGCATTTCCGGCAGCGCCGGCGCCTTCAGCTATGCGCTCAGCGCAGGCAGGGAGCGATCCGACGGCTTCTCCGCCACCCTGCCGGGCAGCACCAGCTACAACAGCGACGACGACGGCTACGACCGCAAGCACGCCAACGGCCAGCTGGCATGGCAGATCGCGCGCGGCCATGAACTGGGCGCATTGTTCCTGCACAGCGACCAGGAAGCGGATTTTGACGGCGGCACCAAAGTGCGCGCGTGGAGCACGCAAAAGCTAGGCACCGCTGCAGTGTATTCGCGCAATCGCCTGATGGACGCCTGGCAGATGACGACCCAGGTGGCGCAGTCGCGCGACAAGTCCGGCAGCTTCACCGCCACCGCCAGCCAGATCGATACCAGGCAGTCCCAGTTCAGCTGGCAGAACGATATCGCTCTGGGCTCTGACAGCCTGCAGCTGCTGGCCGAACACCGCAAGGAGGAAATCGAATCCAATACCGCCGCCCTGGTGCGCGAGCGCAGCACCATCTCCTGGGCCGCCAGCTACAACATGAAGCGCGGCGACCACCTGCTGGCAGCTGCCATCCGCAACGACGACAGCTCGCAGTATGGATCAAAGAACTCCGGCTCGCTTGGCTACGGCTACCGCATCACGGCGGGCCTGCGCGTCAATGCCAGCTATGGCACCAGCTTCCGCGCGCCCACCTTCAATGAGCTGTACTACCCCGGCTACGGCCTGCCGGCCAATCGCCCGGAAGAAGGCCGCAATCGCGAGATTGGCATCCACTTCGAGCAGGCCGGCACCGCACTGGCCGCCGTGGCTTACCGCAACAAGCTGACCGACCTGCTGGTAAACACCGCTCCTTGCCCGCTGCCCGGCTTCCGCTTCGGTTGCGCCTACAACGTGAACCAGGCCACGCTGGAAGGCATTTCGCTGTCGGCCCGCCGGCAACTGGGCGGCAGTTTCACGCTGTCCGCCAACGCCGACCTGCAAAACCCGCAAGACGACGGTACCGGCAAGCTGCTGGTACGCCGCGCCAAGCGCCACGGCAATGTGGCGCTGGAATATACTGCGGGCAGGCTGAGCAGCGGCGCCGAATGGCAGGTTTCCAGCAACCGCTTCGACGATACGGCCAACCGCAACCGCCTGGGCGGCTACGGTTTGCTGAACCTGTATGCGGCCTGGGAGTTCGACCGCGCCTGGACAGCCACCCTGCGCTGGAACAACCTGGCCGACAAGCGCTATGAACTGGCGCGCAATTACGCCACCGCCGGGTCCACCGTGTATGCCGGCCTGCGCTACGGCTACAGATAAATGAGATAAGCTGCCCGCTATGCATCCTCTTTCCGCCAAACTGCGCCTGCGCGCAGTCACCGTCGTCATCCTGCTGGTGCTGTTATCGCTGGCCAGCCTGGTGGCCGCCGGCATGATCGGATCGGTCAGCATCCCGCTGGCCGACATGCCAGGCGCGCTGCGGGAGTTCATCAGCGGGCAACCGGCCTCCCTGCCCGGCCACCTGCTTGGCTTGCGCGCCGAGCGGGCGGCCACCGCCTTCGTCACCGGCGCCTCGCTGTCGCTGGCCGGCGTCATGATGCAGGCCTTGCTGCGAAATCCCCTGGCCGATCCTTTTGTACTGGGCATTTCTTCCGGCGCGTCGGTCGGCGCACTGGCGGCATTGATGTTCATGTGCGCCGCATGGATGGTCGATGCGGCCTCCTTCGCCGGCGCTGTGGTCGTATCGATGATGCTGTATTTCCTGGCCCGGCGCGACCTGCGCGGCGGCACCGCGGCGGAAGGCGGCACGGCCCTGCTGTTGTTGACCGGCGTGATCCTGTCTTCCGGCTGCGTCGCCCTGGTCACACTGATGCTCTCGATTGCGCCGGAAAGCCGCCTGCGCACCATGGTGTTCTGGCTGATCGGCGACCTGTCCGGCTCCCCGATCCGCTGGCTGCCATGGATCGTATTGGCCGGCGGCTTGGCATTCGCCCTGCGCGCCGCCCGCTCCCTGAACGTGATGGCGCTGCATGCGGAAGCTGCGGCTACGCTGGGCATCCGCGTCGGCGCCTTGCGCAAGGGCCTGTTCTTCTGTTCCGGCCTGCTGACCGCCAGCGCCGTGACGACCGCCGGCAGCATCGGCTTTGTCGGCCTGATCGTGCCGCACGCCTGCCGCTTCGCCTTCGGCCCGGACCATCGCCTGCTGGTGCCAAGCGCCGCACTGGTCGGCGGCGCCTACCTGGTGCTGGCCGACACTGTGGCGCGCACCATCATCGCGCCGCAGCAGCTGCCGGCAGGCGTGGTGACCGCGCTGGTCGGCACCCCGGTCTTCCTGTATCAGCTGCACCGCCTGAGGAAATAAGATGATCGGCACCCATCAACTGCGCCTTGCCATGGGCAAGCGCACCCTGGTCGAAAAGCTGGACTGGCAGGTTGGCGACGGCGAATGCTGGAGCGTGATCGGCCGCAACGGCGCCGGCAAAAGCACCTTGCTGCGCACCCTGGCCGGCCTGCGCCAGCCAGAGGAGGGCTATGTCAGCATCGACCGCCGCGCTTTGGGCGAATGGCCGCTGCACGAACTGGCGCTCAAGCGCGCCTTCCTGGCACAGGCCCGCAACGACGCCTTCTCATATTCCGTGATCGAAACCGTGCTCTCCGCACGCCACCCCTACCACGATAACCGGTACTGGGAGAACAGCGACGACCACCAGGCCGCCATAGCCGCACTGGCTGCGATGGAAGTCGACCACCTGGCGGCGCGTGACGTACGCACGCTGTCCGGCGGCGAGCGCCAGCGCGTGGCAATCGCTGCCATGCTGGCACAGGATACGCCCCTGCTGCTGCTGGACGAACCGGCCAATGCGCTGGACCTGGCGCACCAGGTCAGCGTGATGTCCCTGCTCTCCAGGCTGTGCCGCGAGCAGCGCAAGACCGTGGTGATGGTCGGCCATGACCTGACGCTGGCGCACAGCGTGTCGTCGCACGCCCTGCTGTTGATGGGCGACGGACGCTGGCTGGCCGGGCCGGTCGAAGAGGTCATGCAGCCGGCCGTCCTCGGCGAATACCTCGACCATCCGATCGAAACCATCCGCCACGGCGAACGCACCATTTTTATTCCCGGGAGCCCCCAATGAACGACATCAACGACCGCCACCGCGACCGCATGGCGCGCAAGAAGGCGATCATCGACGCGAAGATCGCGGCGGCCGACAAGAATATCGGCGTCCTGATCGTCAACACCGGCAATGGCAAGGGCAAGAGCTCGAGCGGCTTCGGCATGGCAATGCGGGCCATGGGACATGGCATGAAGGTGGGCGTGGTGCAGTTCATCAAAGGCGCCATGTCGACCGGCGAGGAACAGTTCCTGCGCCGCTTCCCGGAGGAGTGCAGCTTCCACGCCATGGGTGAAGGCTATACCTGGGAAACCCAGAACCGCGAGCGCGATATCGAAAAGGCGCAGCAGGCCTGGGATCAGGCGCGCGCCTTCCTGCGCGATCCATCCTACGGCATGGTGGTGCTGGATGAATTGAACATCGCCCTGAAGTACCGCTACCTGGACGTGCACGATGTGATTGCCGACCTGCTGGACCGTCCCGCGATGCAGCACGCCGTGGTCACCGGCCGCGCCGCGCCGCAGGAATTGATCGACGTCGCCGATACCGTCACCGAGATGACCGTCGTCAAGCACGCCTTCAAGGCCGGCATCGCGGCGCAGCCGGGGACGGAATGGTAGCCCGCGCCGTACTGATTGCCGCTGCCGCCTCCGGCCAGGGCAAGACCACGGTCACGGCGGCGCTGGCGCGCAAGCTGGTACGCGCCGGGCGCCGCGTGCGGGTCTTCAAGTGCGGCCCGGATTTCATCGACCCGATGGTACTGGCTCGCGCTTGCGGTTCGCCGGTCGAATCGCTCGACCTGTGGATGGTGGGGGCTGAGCGCTGCCGCACCTTGCTGGCCGAGGCGGCCGAGCAGGCCGATACCATCCTGGTCGAAGGCGTGATGGGCCTTTACGACGGCACGCCCTCCACCGCCGACCTGTCGCGCGAATTCGGCCTGCCCGTGCTCGCCGTCATCGATGCAGGCGCCATGGCGCAGACTGCCGGGGCGCTGGTGCACGGACTGCGCGACTATGGGCCGGTCGCCATGGCGGGCGTGGTGGCGAACCGGATTGCCAGCGCGGGACATGCGGCCATGGTGGCGGCCTCGCTGCGCGAGATTCCCTTGCTGGGGACCCTGCCAAAGCAGGCGGTTTCGCTGCCCGAGCGCCATCTGGGTCTCGTATTGCCGGACGAAGTCGCCGGCCTCGATGAACTGCTCGATGCGCTGGCCGACCAGTTGACGTTCGACTTGGCAGCATGGGATGCCTTGCCAGAAGCGCACATTGCGGACGGCCGCGGCGCGGACGGCGGCACGCCGGCTGGACGGCCGCTCGACGGAACGCGTATCGCCATCGCCCGCGATGCGGCTTTCATGTTCCTCTATCCTGCCAACCTGTCCGTGCTGGAAGCGCTGGGCGCACGGCTCGACTACTTCTCGCCGCTGGCGGACCAGCCGGTGCCCGCCGGGGCCACGGCCATCTACATGCCCGGCGGCTACCCCGAACTGCACGCCGCCGAACTCTCCGCAGGCCAGCGCTGGCAAGCCTCGCTGCGCGCCGCGCACGCCGCAGGCCTGCCGATCGTGGCCGAATGCGGCGGCATGATGGCCATCGCCGAATCGCTGCAGGACAAGGAGGGCAAGGACTGGCCAATGGCCGGCCTGCTGCCCGGCAAGGTGTCCATGCAGCCCCGCCTTGCCGGCCTGGGCGCGCAGGCGATGCCCACGCCGCTCGGCCCGCTGCGCGGCCACACCTTCCACTACTCGCGCCTGGAAACCGGCGAGCCGGCCGCCGCGACAACGCAAAAGCACCCAAGCGGCGCCGCAGGAGAAGCGGTATACCGCCTAGGGTCGCTGCAGGCGTCGTACTTCCACGGCTACTTCCCCTCCAACCCCGCCGCGGTGGCAGCCATGTTCTCGCGGAGCGCGGCATGACGCGCACGCTGGTCTTCGGCGGCGCCCGTTCCGGCAAGAGCGCACATGCCGAGCAGCTTGCCGCGGCTTCCGGCAAGGAGGTGGTCTACATCGCCACCGCTGCCGCCGGCGACGCCGAGATGGCGGCCCGCATCGCCCTGCATCGCGCACAGCGCCCGCCGCATTGGCATACCGTTGAGGAGCCGGTCGCCCTTGCCGCCGCACTCGCCGCATGGCGTGCGCCGCAGCGCCTGGTGCTGGTCGATTGCCTCACGCTGTGGCTGTCCAACCTGATGTTCAGCGACGGCACGCACTATCCGGAGGTCGGCACGGTCGAACTGCCTGCCCTCTTCCATGAGCAGCGCGCGGCCTTGCTGGGCGAGCTGGCCGTCGAGCGCGGCGACGTCGTGCTGGTCTCGAATGAAGTCGGCATGGGCATCGTGCCTTGGGGCGCCGTGTCGCGCAGCTATGCCGACGAAGCCGGCCGCCTGAACCAGTCGGTTGCCGCCGTATGCGACCGCGTCGCCTTTGTCGCGGCAGGCTTGCCGCTGATGCTGAAAGGCGCCTGATGCTGCTGGCAGGCCTGGACTGGACCGTATTTGCCGGCGCGCTGCTGGCCGGCGTCCTGCTCGACGCCATCGTGGGCGAAGTGCCGCGCTTCCACCCGCTGGTCGGCTTCGGCCGCCTGGCCGGCGTCATCGAGAAACGCCTGAACCGTCCCCGCGCCAGCGATGCAGGCGCACCCGCTGCGCCTTTCGCCCGCTTTGCCCGCGGCGCGCTGGCTTGGACCCTCGCCGTCCTGCCGCCCACCATGCTGGCCGCATGGGCACTCGGGCAAGCGCTGCCGGTCGCAGCGCAGGCAGCCCTGCATGCGATCATCCTCTATTTCTGCCTCGGCCTGCGCAGCCTGCGCGACCACATGCTTCCCATCGGCCATGCGCTCTTGGCCGGGAACCTGCCGGCCGCGCGCGCCCTGACCGCCCGCATCGTCAGCCGCGATACGGCGCATGCCAGCGAACCAGATCTCGCCAAGGCAGCCACCGAATCAATGCTGGAGAACGGCAACGACGCCGTCTTCGGCACCCTGTTCTGGTTCGCCATCGCCGGCGCTCCGGGCGCCCTGCTGTTCCGCCTGGCGAACACGCTCGACGCCATGTGGGGTTACCGCAGCGAGCGCTTCAACCTGTTCGGCCGCAGCGCCGCCCGCATCGACGACGTCCTCAACTACCTGCCGGCACGCCTGACCGCATTCAGCTACGCCCTGCTGGCGCCTGGCCCCGGCAGCACGCGCCGCGCACTGGCCTGCTGGCGCAGGCAGGCCCCGGCCTGGAGCAGCCCTAATGCAGGCCCGGTCATGTCGACCGGCGCCGGCGCACTCGGCCTGCAACTGGGTGGCGCCGCGAGCTACGGCGGCGAGATCGAACACCGGCCGCCACTGGGCGAAGGCAGCACAGCATCGGCCGCCGACATTCCGCGCGCCTGGCGCCTGGTGCGCAACACGACCGGGTTGTGGATGGCCATCATGCTCGCCATTGCCTATGGAGTACATCATGCTTGAACACGGCGGCAAGCTGCGCGAAGCGGCGCAACGCTACGGCCGAACCGATTGGCTCGACCTGTCGACCGGCCTCAATCCCAACGGTTATCCAGCGCCAGCACTGCCCTTCGACGCCTGGCACCGCCTGCCCGAGCACGATCCGGCGCTGCAGGAAGCCGCACAACGCTACTACCGAGCGCCGCGCATGCTGGCCGTCGCAGGAACACAGGCAGCCATCCAGGCCCTGCCCCGCCTGCGCGCGCCGTCGCGGGTGGCAGTCGCCAGCCCCAGCTACGCCGAGCACCTGCACCACTGGTCGCAGCACGGCCACCAGGCTGGCGCCGTGCCGTACAGCGGGCTGGCAGGCGCCGCCGCCACTGCCGACGTGCTGGTGGTCTGCAACCCGAACAACCCAACCGGTGCGGTAGTGCCGCGCGCGGCACTGCTCGATTGGGCCGGAGCGCTGGCGGCACGCGGCGGCTGGCTGGTGGTCGACGAAGCGTTCGCCGACACCGATGGCAGCTACAGTATCGCCGACGCCACGCAGGCGCCAGGCCTCATCGTGCTACGCTCGGTCGGCAAGTTCTTCGGCCTGGCCGGCCTGCGCCTGGGCTTCGTCGCCGCGCGAGAAGATATCCTCACGCCGCTGGCTGACTTGCTCGGCCCGTGGGCCGTCAGCGGCCCCGCCCAGCAAGTCGCACGCGCCGCGCTGGAGGATGGCAGCTGGCAACGCGCCACCCAGAAAGAACTGCGAACGGCAGGTACGCGCCTGCGCGAGCTGCTTGCCAGCCACGGCATCGCCAGCCACGGCACGGCATTGTTCCAATGGTGGCCGGAAGCGCGCGTCGAAGAGTTTCACGACCACATGGCGCGCCGTGGCATCTGGGTGCGCCTGTTTCGCGATGCAGCGCGCGGCATCCGTATCGGACTGCCGCCCGGCGAAGCCGGCTGGCAGCGCCTCGAGCGTGCATTGAACGAATGGACCAAGGAAAACCAATGAAAAAGCTGTTGCTGATCTCCGCCCTGTGCACCGCGCAACTCCCTGCGCATGCCGCCATCACCGTCAATGACGACGACGGCAAACCCGTCACCCTGCAAAAGCCGGCGCAACGTGTCGTCGCACTGGCGCCGCACGTCACCGAATTGCTGTTCGCGGCCGGCGGCGCCGGTAAGGTCGTGGGTGCAGTCAGCTACAGCGACTATCCGGAAGCGGCCAAGCAGGTTCCGCGCGTCGGCGACAACCGCCAGGTCGATATGGAACGCCTGCTGGCAATGAAGCCGGACCTGCTGGTGGTCTGGCGCCACGGGACTTCGGAGCGCCAGATCGACCAGTTGCGCCAGCTCGGCATCCCGATGTTCCACAGCGAACCGAAAAAGCTGGACCAGATCGCCGACAACCTGGAAAAGATGGGCAAGCTGCTCGGCACCGAACCCGCCGCCAACGCGGCAGCGAAAGAACTGCGCCAGAAGCTGGCCGCACTGCGCGCGCAATACGCCGCCCGCCCCCCGGTGCGCGTCTTCTACCAGGTATGGGACAAGCCGCTGTACACCCTGAACGGTGAACATATCGTCAGCGACGCCTTGAAAGTATGCAGCGGCCAGAACATCTTCGCCGATCAGAAAGTGACGGCGCCGGTCGTCAGCATGGAAGCCGTGCTGGAAGCCGATCCCGAAGCAGTCTTCGCCACGGCGGAGAAGGACTACGGCGGCGTCAACCTGTGGCGCCCCTACAAGACATTCAAGGCGACACGGCAGGACAACCTGTTCACGATCGACGGCAACCTGCTCAATCGTGCAGGCCCGCGCATGATCGCCGGCACCGCCGTCCTGTGCGAAAAGCTGGAAGAAGCCCGTAAGCACCGCCCTGAAAAATGAGCTTCCCTTACCGCACCCTGATGGTCCAGGGCACCACGTCCGATGCCGGCAAGAGCACCATCGTCGCTGCCCTGTGCCGCCTGCTGAAACAGCGCGGCGTGCGCGTCGCTCCTTTCAAGCCGCAGAACATGGCGCTGAATAGCGCTGTCACGATCGACGGTGGCGAGATCGGACGCGCACAGGCGCTGCAGGCGATTGCCGCGGGTGTCCCGGCACACACGGATATGAATCCCGTGCTGCTCAAGCCAAGCAGCGATATCGGCGCCCAGGTCATCATCCACGGCAAGGTGCGCGGCGACATGAATGCACGCGACTACCACCAGTACAAGACCATTGCCATGGCTGCCGTGCTGGAGTCTCACCAGCGCCTGCTGGCGCAATTCGAAACCGTTGTCGTGGAAGGCGCGGGCAGCCCGGCCGAAATCAACCTGCGCGACCGCGACATTGCCAACATGGGCTTCGCGGAAGCTGCCGACTGTCCCGTCATCCTGTGCGCGGACATCGACCGCGGCGGCGTGTTCGCCCATATTGTCGGCACCCTGTCCTGCCTGTCCGAAAGCGAACGCAAGCGCATCATCGGCTTCGTTATCAACCGCTTCCGCGGCGACATCAAGCTGCTCGAGCCCGGGCTGGACTGGCTGGAACAGCAGACCGGCAAGCCGGTACTGGCTGTGCTGCCCTACCTGCATGGGCTCTATCTCGATGCCGAAGATGCGGTACAGGCGGCGCAGGCAGAGCGCGGCGCCTTCCGCGTGGTGGTGCCAAGCCTGCCGCGCATGAGCAACCATACAGACTTCGACGCGCTGCGCGCCCACCCCGGCGTAGACTTGCGCTTTGTGCGCAAGGGCGAAGCGATCCCGCCCGCCGACCTGCTGGTCCTCCCCGGCAGCAAGAACACGCGCGACGACCTCGCCGCACTGAAAGAAGGCGGCTGGCCGCAGGCGATTGCGCGCCACCTGCGCTACGGCGGCAAGGTGATCGGCATTTGCGGCGGCTTCCAGATGCTGGGCACCCTGGTGAACGACCCGCATGGCGTGGAAGGCCGGGCCGGCAGCGAGACAGGACTCGGCCTGCTGGACCTGCAAACGGAACTCACGCGCGACAAACGCCTGGCGCAGGTCACCGGCCAATGCGCCTTCGACGATGCGCCGGTCAGTGGTTATGAAATCCACATGGGCGTTTCAAACGGCTCCGCGCTGGCGCAGCCGGCTTTTTACATCGAAGGCAGGCCGGAGGGCGCCATCTCCGCCGACGGCCAGGTGCTCGGCACCTACCTGCATGGCTTGTTCGATCACCCGCAGGCCGGCCGCGCCCTGCTGCGCTGGGCCGGTTTGGCGACGCAGCACACCGTCGACACCGCCGCCTTGCGCGAAGCTAGCCTGGACAGGCTGGCTGCAGCCTGCGAACCGCTGATGGAAGCGCTGCTCAAGCCGATGTAGGCATTGCTTTATTTGCAAACACTTTCAGGATTGGCTACCATCGTCCTGTTGAGTAACCGCATTTCAAGTCAAGGCCCGCACTACAGTGAAGCTGATTCGGAAAAGCAGCCTGGTTCGCAGGCAAAAAGACGCCATCATCCATTGCGAGATCGAGCTGTGCGAGGTGGCAGGATCGCCGGGCCGCTACCTGGTCAACCTGCGCCAGGGCCGCACCGGCGAGGAATGGCGCGAGAGCACGCGCACCCCGCAGCCGGTCGACTGGCAAGCAGCCGAAACCCTGTTTGAGCTGGCCCTGATCGAACGCACGGCACAGGGCTTCAGCGATCCGGCGTCCGCTGCGGAACCGGCCATGCCGCAAAGCGCCGCCCCAACCTCACCCCCGCCACAGCAACCGCCGGATCCTGCCGCCGTCACGCTGCTGCAGCAACTGCAGCCCGGTCACTGGAAGAAGCTGGACCAGCACCACCGTAACCGCGTCATCTGGCGCATCGGCGAACGCCGCCTGCGCGGCGCCGTCCCCACCATGGTCGACCTGATCGCACGCGGCGACGCCATGCAGGATTACTGCCTGGCCTGGGCCATCGGCCGCTGTGGAGACCCCGGCGCCGCCATCGCCATGCAGGAGCTGCATGCGCGCGGCAGCACCGGTGCCGTGCGCCGCATCGCGCTGCAAGCATGGCTGATGCTGGCCGATAGCGCCGCGCTGCAGGCGCACGCGGCGCGCCTGCTGGCCGACTGGCCGGCTGTCCTGCGCAGCGCCTGGGACCAGCAGGACGAAGAAAAGCTGCAGTCGATCGCCGCCGGCGACGACGAGTGGCAGGGCTTGTCCAAACCCGACTGGCTCGAGCAACTGCACCAGGTAGCCCTCAGTCATCCCTTGGCGCGCCGCGTCCTGCGCAGCCACCTCAAGCGGATGCGTTTGCGCGCCGGGACTTTCCGCGCCGTGCGCCACATTTACAAGGCGGCCGAAATGGCCGGCGACGCCGAGCTGTTTGGCCTGCTCCAGCAGCGCTTCGACACCGATCCCCACACCAGCAGCAGCGAGTGGATCTACGTGCGGCGCGCCTACGGCAGATACGCCGAGGAGGCGTCCCGCCCGGACAGCAAGGTGGCTTACAGCCTGCGTACCCGGGACTACCTGCGCCGGCGCGGCTGGCGCACATTGCGCCGCCTGGGCGAGGACGCCGATCCAGCCTACATCCGCATGGCGCTCGGCGTCCTGGCCGCAATGGACGACAGCGATGCCGGCCAGCCGAAAGCGCGCGGCGGACGTTTTTACGACGGCTACAGCCACTGGATGGTCTTCAACCGCATGCTGCGCGCACGCGGGCACTGGCTCAGCAACCGCCACGGCACCAGCTGGTACCAGCCGCACCCGATCCAGGCCGATGACAGGCGCCAGGAGGCCTTCCCCGAACTGTGGGATGCGCAGCCGCAGGCCCTGCTCTCGCTGATGCAGCAAAGCCGCTGCGCCGGGGTGCACGAGTTTGCGGCGCGTGCGCTGGCCGATAACAGGGAATTCTGCGCGACCCTGGAACCCGGCGTTATTCGCGACCTGCTGCGCAGCCCCTACCTGTCGACGGCGCGCTTTGCCTTCCAGGTGGCGCGCCAGCGCTTCGAGCCCGGCACCCCGTCGACCGACTGGCTGCTGTTGCTGATCCAGTGCACCTTGCCGGAAGCGACCCGGTACGCCCTGGACTGCATCGCGCGCGACCCGCTGCGCTACGCGGCCGATCCGCTGCTGGTCGCAACCATCGCCTGCGCTCCGCTGGAAGCGGTGCGCCACCAGGGCCGCATGCTGTGCCAGGTTGCAGCCACCTTGCCCGGCCAGGCGCCAGCCATCGTCATGCAACTGCTCGACTGGCTGGACAACTGCGCCGACTTCGACGATGCGCGCAACGCCGTGCCGCCAATCGCCGCCGACCTGCTTTGGCTGATCGGGAATCCGCTGCGCGATGCGGCCGCCGGCGCCCCCTACGAGCGCCTGCTGCAACTGCTTGGCCATCCGCTGGCTGCCGTGCGCCTGCTGGCCTGCGAGTGGCTGATGCTGCACCCGGCGCCGACCGCAATGCTGCCCGGCTCCAGGCTGGCCATGCTGCTGAAAGATGAAGACGCCGATGTTCGCGGCGCCGCGGTACGACTGTTCGGTACGCTGCCGGACCAGGTGCTGGCCGCACAGTCGGACCTGATCATCGCCTTTGCCACCAGCGCGGAAGCGCGCATACGGCGCGGCGTCGACCCGGTTATCCAGCGCCTGGCAGCCACCGATGGCGGGTTCCGCCGCACGCTGCTGGCCGGACTGCTCGATGCCCTGTTCCGCAGCGAAACCGGGGATGGCATGCTCGCCGACCTGGTGGCCTGGATCACCGGGCCGTTGAAGGACGAGGAGCAATTGGCCGATACTGCCTTGCTGGCGCGCCTGCTGGCCGCGCGCAGCAAAGGCGCCCTACTGCTCGGCGCGCGCCTGCTGCCGGGCTTCCGGTACGATCAGTTTGACGTCGCAGCATGGGCGGCGTTCGGCCGCAACCCCACCGCCAGCGTACGGCAATGGGCGTTCGAAGCCTACCGGTCCCACCCGCAGCGTGTGCGCGGCCAGATGGAAGCCGCCCTGCGCATATTCGACAGCCGTTTCGACGACAGCCGCGAATTCGCTGCGGCCTTCTTCAACGATGCCTGCACCCGCGACGACTGGACGCCGCTGCTGCTGGTAAACCTGTGCGACCACCAGGACCCGGCAGCGCAACGCTTCGGCCGCGCCATGATCACCAGGCACTTCGACGTCGGCGATGTGACGGAGTTGCTGGATAAGCTGAGCCAGCATCCTTCGGCGAATATGCAGCTCTTCGTCAGCTCCTGGCTGGAGAGCGCCTGCGCCGGCGACCTGCACAAGCTGCAGCGCATGGAGCCCTATTTTCTCAGCGTGCTGTCGCAGGTAAATCGCGGCCGCGTCGTCAAAAGCCGCGTGCAGGCATTCCTGCGCGCGCAGGCCGAACTGTCGGAGGAGATCGCCGGCTTCGTCGCCAGGCTGTTCGCACGCCAGGTGCTCACCGTCGCCATCGCCGACAAGGCGCAATACATCGAAGGCCTGCGCGCCATCCAGCAGCGGTATCCGGACCTGCCTGCAGCCATCACGATCCATACGCCGGCAGCTATCGCCGACCGGGGAAGCAAGACATGAGATTCCAGTACCGCTACTACGGCGAGACTTACGTCAGCAACAGCGCAGCGTCGACCGATATGCGCTTTGTGCCGGACACCCTGCGCGCTCCGACCCATTTCGTCGCCAGCATCAACAAGCACATTCCGTTCCGCGAAGCGATCTCCGCCCTGCACGATGTGGTGGTAGCCGACCAGCGTTACCAGCCAAAAGACAAGATGGCCTACAAGGAATGGGTCGCACAGAACGAAGAACTGATGCTGGCCCAGTTCCAGGCTCGCGGCAGCGAGCTGAGAGAGCAGCTGCAGCCGCTGCAATCCGAAATGCGGGCGCTGAGGGAACGCAAGTCCAGGCTGATGAAGCCCTTCTACGATGCCCAGTCCAGGTACTACAACTACCTGTACCAGACCAATCGCGAACTGTGGATTGCGCTCGACCCGGTGATCACCGTGCATCCGGACCGCGTGTTTTTCGAGTGTTTCAGCCGCGACGAATCGAGCTACGCCTCGCTGAGCTGCAGCCACAATGTGTTCGGCCAAATCGGCGACTTCGCTTGCGGCACCACCAATATCGACTATTCGGAAAGCCTGTACGGCGAGTTCCAGAAAATACGCGACTACAAGGAGACCAGGCTGTCGATCGACCCGAGCGGCTTCCAGGTCAAGACCGCGGACGATCCCGAATTCATCGAACAGAAGATCGAAGTTCCCGACACGTGGGTGCGCGGCTTCCTGCAGGTGAGCAGCGCCATGAATATGGTGGCGCGCCGGCTGGAACTGCACCCGATGGACGTGCACAACTTCTGCCTGCAGATGCGGCGCAAGAAGGAACGCGCCGGTCCACGTTCGATCCGCTTCGTGCTGGCGCCGGGCCAACCCGTACGCGCGATATTCGAGCCGTGGAACGAAGAAATAGTCTGCCGCCGCTCCATTTACCAGGGCAGCGTGGCCGAGGAAGTGCGCGTCTGGGGACGCCGCCGCCTGCTGCTGCTCGAACGCCTGATTCCCGTCGCCCACAGCTTCACAGTGCACCTGATGGGCAGCGGCCTGCCAAGCTTCTGGATCGCCAACATGCCCGACATGCAGTTCACGCTGGGCCTCTCGGGCTGGACCGCCAACGACTGGTCGCATGCCGGCCAGTTCGACCTTCTCGCGCCGCGTGGCGAGATCGACAACGACAGCAAGGAAAAAGTATTCATCGCACTAGGCAAGCGCTGGTTCGCCACCAGCGCCCAGCTATCGCTGGACACCGGCCTGGAGCGCATGATGGTCGAACGCGCACTGACCCTGTACACGCAGGCCGGGCGGGTGATCTACGACATGGTCGATGAAGTCTACCGCCTGCGCGAACTGGCCCGCGATCCACTGCCGCTGGACACGCTGCGTTTCGCCAGCCCCGAGGAGGAGGAGGCACGGAAGCTGGTCGCGCTTCACGCAATAAGCAAGCACTCAGTCGAAGCAGTGGCCGATGGCGGCATCCGGCTAAGTGCCCTGGCCCGGCAAGGCGATCGCCAGTACCAGGTCATGCTGCGGCTGGACGCCGACGAACGCATCGTCGATGGCGCCTGCCAGTGCAACTTCTTCACTTACAACCGCATGCACAAAGGTCCTTGCGCACACATGCTCGCGCTGCGCATGTCACGGAACCAGGCGGCTTGAGGAAGGCGATTGATATGAAAAATGCAAATGAACTGATATACTCGTTCCAGCAAACACGGCGGGATGGCTCTTGCAAACCGAACGGTGGATCGCCGTTCACGTATTCAGCTCTTCCCATGCGCCACTGGCACGCTCTTCACAGTGCCATACAGACACCGGTGCGGCAAGACGGTGTGACTGCCCTGCAGTCCATTCGCCGCACCGGTGCCGTATGGCATCGAGTGGAGCGCCCCAGTCCTAAAGGCTCTTCGATGACAATCCCGCCGTGCTTGCATCTTTTGCGCTCGCCTCGCCAGGAGGCCATGCAATGAGCGCCAACGAATCCAAGCCAGTCACCACCCGCGCCGAATTGATGGAGCGCCTGCGTAACAGCTCGCGCCAGGAAGTCGTGCTTGGCGAGATGCAGCGCCTTGGCTTCTGGCCTGCCAATAGCGGCCAGCCCACCGAGCTGGAGGAATTGATAAAACGCGAGGCGGAGCTCAGTAGCGCCTTGCATCGCCTGGGGCAGGAGCTGCGTACCATCCAGGACCCGGAACAGGCACTCAAGGCGATGCGCAAGGAGCGCCTGGCCAAAGCGCGGCAGCGCCGCGAAGAAACCCGCCAAAAGCGCGCGCGAGAACGTTTTGAGCGCGCGAGCGCATGGCACAAGCGGCGGTCGACCGAACTGCTCTATCTGGGCGAAGGCGTATCCGCCGGCTTGAACGATACCGAAAGCAATGCCGGGAAACTGGCACGCTGGTCGCTTCCCGCAATGCACAATGCGAGCGAGCTTGCGCACGCCATGGGTGTTACGCTGCCCGAGCTGCGCTTCCTTAGCTTCGAACGCCGTGTTTCGCGCGTCAGCCATTACCGCCGCTTCGCTATGCCAAAGAAGACCGGCGGCGAGCGGGTCATCTCCGCACCGATGCCGCGTGTGAAGCGCCTGCAGTATTGGGTGCTGGACAACATACTGGCCAAGGTGCCGCTGCACGACGCTGCACACGGCTTCATTCCGGGTCGCTCGATTGTCAGCAACGCCCAGCCCCACGTCGGCAAGGCCGTGGTGGTCAACCTGGACCTGAAAAACTTCTTCCCTTCCGTCAGCCTGCCGCGCATCAAGGGGGTGTTCAGGGAGCTTGGCTATAGCGAACAACTGGCGACCACGCTCGGCCTGATCTGCACCGAATCGCCTACCGAAGAAGTCAGCGTGGATGGCGAAAAGTTCTTCGTCGCGACCGGCGAGCGCGCACTGCCGCAGGGCGCGCCGAGCAGCCCTGCACTGACCAACATCCTGTGCCGTCGCCTCGACGCGCGCGTGCAAGCCTGCGCAGCAAAGCTCGGCTTTGCCTATACCCGCTATGCCGACGACCTGACTTTCTCCGGCGATGCCGCCGCACGCAAGCTGGCGGGCAAGCTGCTGTGGCGCGTGAAGCAGATCATCGCCGACGAGGGCTTTACGCCGCACCCTGATAAGCAGCACGTCATGAGCGATGCGCATTGCCAGAGCGTCACCGGCATTGTGGTCAACAGGAAGCTTTCCCTGGACCGCGACACCTTGCGACGCTTTCGTGCGACCCTGTTCCAGGTCGAAAAGGACGGTCCGGCCGGCAAGCAATGGAATGGTAATGAAGATGTGATCGATGCCCTCGAGGGCTATGCGCAGTTCATCAAGATGGTCGATGCAGCAAAAGGAGTGCCTTTGCTGCAGCAGGTACGCGCAGCACGCGCGAAGTGGGTCCAGCAAGCTCAGCCCGAGAGTGCGCAGGTCGTTCGCCGCAGCAGTGGTTTCCGCGCCCTGTCAGCGCAAGGCAAGGAACCTTGGGCGGGCTTCTGGCAGGCCGCAGCGCCACCTGCGCCTGTCCTGGAAAAGACGCAGCAGCAGCTTACGCTGGAGAAGGTCACGGCAGCGCAGAAAGTTGCCTCTCCCACCAGCGGCCCCTCGCGGCCTGCAGCAAGGCCGGTTTCCGAAGCAGCAGCGCCGGCCCAGGCGCGAGGCGGCCGCGGGACTTTCACCGGCCGTCCATGGGTGGCCATCATCATCCAGCTCTACTTCGCCATTACCTTGTGCCTGAACTTCCGCACGCCGCTACCGTTCGTCGTTGCGGCCGTGCTGGCTGTGCTGGCCTGGCGAGACTACAGCGGTAAGTGGCTGCGCTATTTCGGCGCCATGCTGCTGGCGGTCATTGCAGGCGTGATTCTGCGGTAAAGCCCCAGCGAAACTGGACTTAGTAGGGATGCGGCAGTCTGGCCAGCTCGAAGCTGCGCCAGACTGCCCCTCCCACAGCCCGCCAGTCCTGTGCAGAGGCGAACTGGAAATCGCGCATACGGCCGCGTGGATCCTGTTCCGGCGGCAGGCCGCGGTCGACAACGGTAACGACCCGCGGTTTACCCTGCTCGAACACCAGCGCTTCGTCCTCGGCTTCGTTGGTGTTCACGTCGACAGCGATCACCCGGCCATTGTGCAGCATGGTTACCTTGTCGACCAGCGTATGCCCAACTACTACAGTCGACGCACCGAAACGCGCCAGCACATGCTGGACCTCGTCCGCTGACACCAGTCCGCTCTCCTGATCCAGATAGCCGCGGTACTGCGTCACACCACCACGGCCTAGCACTGCGTCCAGCGCCGGCTTGGCCGCAGGCGTGCCGTTCCAGTAATTTCGCATTGCTTCATTCAGCTGCTGAACGGTCAGTCCGCTGTCGGCAGTCGCCTTGCTAATGCCGCCGTGAGTAAACAGCACGCTGCCGATCTGCAGGATTACGGGCTGCGCGCGCAGCCAGGCGCCTATCACGGTATCATCGGCGAATGCGGACACTGCACCGCCCATCTGGCCCAGTGCATACAGGTGCTCCAGGTGCGCGCGCGAAGTGTTCCCGCGCAGGATGTATTGCTCGTGATTTCCCAGCACCATATGTACACCACCGCCAGCACGCTGCGCTTCTTGCGCCAGCGAATACAGGCGCCACAGCACCGCGAATACGTCGCGGCCTCGGTCCACCACATCGCCGGCAATCACAAGGCGACCTTGCCCGTATGCCCACGCGCCGGCGCTGTCGGTCACACCCAGCTTCGCCAGCGCGCCATCGAGGAATGCCAGGTTGCCTTCGATATCGCTTAATACCGCGACCTTGTCCGGCATAGGCATGACGCCCGCCACTTCCGGCATCGCCGCGCCGATCGGGTAAGTAGTACGTTTGCCAGCGCAGTTGATGATCAGTTGGGAGGCATTGATCTGTTGCCTATGCACGCGGTCTTCGCAGAACCAGCTTGCCGACCAGCTACCGTCAGGCGCCTTGCGCGCAATCGGACCGTCCAGGAAGCCAGGCAAAGATGCGCTATCGCCTGTACCGGCAAACATCGCAACTTTGGCATAACCTTTTCCGATCGGGACATAGAGGCGCTGATGCACGCCATGCGGATTCAGCTCAAAGCGCGAGTTATAGAGTGCGAGTAAGGCGAGGGCAGCCAGCAGCAGGGTGAAGAGGCCAGCGACGATCGCCAGCCAGCGCAGGGGCTTTTTAATATTCATTTGGCAATATTAACCAAATATTGCCGAAAGCGCAAAATTTCAGCCAGAACCGGTAATCCAGGGTCTGACCCGCAGGGTCAGACCCGCTCAAAGCAAAAAGCCCGCTGGCACATGCCTAGCGGGCTTTTCTAATAAGAGCCTGACGATAACCTACTTTCACACTGGTTGCAGCACTATCATCGGCGCAGAGTCGTTTCACGGTCCTGTTCGGGATGGGAAGGGGTGGGACCGACTTGCTATGGTCATCAGGCATGACTTGTCAACAATCGGGAAGAAGTAAAGTTGGGGTAGTGTTCTCAAACACGGTAAGTGCTATATAACCGTCAAGGTTATAGGGACAAGCCGTACGGGCAATTAGTATCAGTTAGCTTAATGCATTACTGCACTTCCACACCTGACCTATCAACGTCCTGGTCTCGAACGACCCTTCAAGGAGCTCAAGGCTCCGGGAAATCTCATCTTAAGGCAAGTTTCCCGCTTAGATGCTTTCAGCGGTTATCTCTTCCGAACTTAGCTACCCGGCAATGCCACTGGCGTGACAACCGGTACACCAGAGGTTCGTCCACTCCGGTCCTCTCGTACTAGGAGCAGCCCCCTTCAAATTTCCAACGCCCACGGCAGATAGGGACCAAACTGTCTCACGACGTTTTAAACCCAGCTCACGTACCACTTTAAATGGCGAACAGCCATACCCTTGGGACCGGCTACAGCCCCAGGATGTGATGAGCCGACATCGAGGTGCCAAACTCCCCCGTCGATATGAACTCTTGGGAGGAATCAGCCTGTTATCCCCAGAGTACCTTTTATCCGTTGAGCGATGGCCCTTCCATACAGAACCACCGGATCACTATGTCCTACTTTCGTACCTGCTCGACTTGTCGGTCTCGCAGTTAAGCACGCTTATGCCATTGCACTATTAGCACGATGTCCGACCGTACCTAGCGTACCTTCGAACTCCTCCGTTACCGTTTGGGAGGAGACCGCCCCAGTCAAACTGCCTACCATGCACTGTCCCCGATCCGGATCACGGACCAAGGTTAGAACCTCAAACAAACCAGGGTGGTATTTCAAGGATGGCTCCATGAGAACTGGCGTCCTCACTTCAAAGCCTCCCACCTATCCTACACAGATTGGTTCAAAGTCCAATGCAAAGCTACAGTAAAGGTTCATGGGGTCTTTCCGTCTAGCCGCGGGTAGATTGCATCATCACAAACACTTCAACTTCGCTGAGTCTCGGGAGGAGACAGTGTGGCCATCGTTACGCCATTCGTGCAGGTCGGAACTTACCCGACAAGGAATTTCGCTACCTTAGGACCGTTATAGTTACGGCCGCCGTTTACTGGGACTTCAATCAAGAGCTTGCACCCCATCATTTAATCTTCCAGCACCGGGCAGGCGTCACACCCTATACGTCCACTTTCGTGTTTGCAGAGTGCTGTGTTTTTATTAAACAGTCGCAGCCACCAGTTTATTGCAACCTTTTCGCCCTTCCACAGTAAAGTGGTCAAGCTACCGAGGCGTACCTTATCCCGAAGTTACGGTACCAATTTGCCGAGTTCCTTCTCCCGAGTTCTCTCAAGCGCCTTAGAATACTCATCTCGCCCACCTGTGTCGGTTTGCGGTACGGTCTCGTATGACTGAAGCTTAGAGGCTTTTCTTGGAACCACTTCCGATTGCTTCACGGGCAAGCCCGCTCGTCCCAGTCCCTTGAATTACGCGCCCGGATTTGCCTAAGCGCCTTCTATGAACCAGGAACTGCCTATTCCAACAGGCAGACAACCTTCCGCGATCCGTCCCCCCATCGCATCATACGACGGTGCAGGAATATTAACCTGCTTCCCATCAGCTACGCATCTCTGCCTCGCCTTAGGGGCCGACTCACCCTGCTCCGATGAACGTTGAACAGGAAACCTTGGGCTTACGGCGTGCGGGCTTTTCACCCGCATTATCGCTACTCATGTCAGCATTCGCACTTCTGATACCTCCAGCATCCTTTACAAGACACCTTCGCAGGCTTACAGAACGCTCTCCTACCATATCCTTGCGGATATCCGCAGCTTCGGTGACTGGCTTAGCCCCGTTACATCTTCCGCGCAGGACGACTCGATCAGTGAGCTATTACGCTTTCTTTAAATGATGGCTGCTTCTAAGCCAACATCCTGACTGTTTTAGCCTTCCCACTTCGTTTTCCACTTAGCCAATCTTTGGGACCTTAGCTGGCGGTCTGGGTTGTTTCCCTCTTGACACCGGACGTTAGCACCCGATGTCTGTCTCCCAAGCTCGCACTCAACGGTATTCGGAGTTTGCAATGGTTTGGTAAGTCGCGATGACCCCCTAGCCATAACAGTGCTCTACCCCCGTCGGTGATACTTGAGGCACTACCTAAATAGTTTTCGGAGAGAACCAGCTATTTCCAAGTTTGTTTAGCCTTTCACCCCTATCCACAGCTCATCCCCTAATTTTTCAACATTAGTGGGTTCGGTCCTCCAGTGCGTGTTACCGCACCTTCAACCTGGCCATGGATAGATCACTTGGTTTCGGGTCTACACCCAGCGACTGGCGCCCTGTTCGGACTCGATTTCTCTACGGCTCCCCTATCTGGTTAACCTCGCCACTGAATGTAAGTCGCTGACCCATTATACAAAAGGTACGCCGTCACCCCTTACGAGGCTCCGACTGTTTGTATGCACACGGTTTCAGGATCTATTTCACTCCCCTCCCGGGGTTCTTTTCGCCTTTCCCTCACGGTACTGGTTCACTATCGGTCGATTACGAGTATTTAGCCTTGGAGGATGGTCCCCCCATGTTCAGACAGGATTTCTCGTGTCCCGCCCTACTTGTCGTACGCTTAGTACCACCGCTTGGATTTCGTGTACGGGGCTATCACCCGCTATGGCGCCTATTTCCAGAGGCTTCCACTATCCAAACGACTATCACGTACAGGCTCTTCCCATTTCGCTCGCCACTACTTTGGGAATCTCGGTTGATTTCTTTTCCTGCAGCTACTTAGATGTTTCAGTTCGCCGCGTTCGCTTCACACACCTATGTATTCAGTGAGTGATGACCTAAAAGGCCGGGTTTCCCCATTCGGAAATCTTCGGATCAAAGCTTGTTTGTCAGCTCCCCGAAGCTTATCGCAGACTTCTACGTCCTTCATCGCCTGTAATCGCCAAGGCATCCGCCATGTGCACTTATTCACTTGTCCCTATAACCTTGACGGCTATAAGTTCAAGCACTTACTACTGTGTTTGATGAGTTTTACTACTACCCTAAGTAATATCTTTCGATATCGCTTAATAAAACTTTTACTTCTTCCAGATTGTTAAAGAACGGTACTACTCAAACCTAAACGTCTATTCGCTTACGTTTGAACAGTAATTGGTGGAGGATGACGGGATCGAACCGACGACCCCCTGCTTGCAAAGCAGGTGCTCTCCCAGCTGAGCTAATCCCCCGTAGTTACTACATGGTGCTGGTAGGGCTGGTTGGGCTCGAACCAACGACCCCCGCGTTATCAACACGGTGCTCTAACCAGCTGAGCTACAGCCCCAACATTGCTGTTCTTTATATGCCAACAGCCGATAAGTGTGAACGTTTGAGTCTGATGCCGACTCTAGAAAGGAGGTGATCCAGCCGCACCTTCCGATACGGCTACCTTGTTACGACTTCACCCCAGTCACGAATCCTACCGTGGTAAGCGCCCTCCTTACGGTTAAGCTACCTACTTCTGGTAAAACCCGCTCCCATGGTGTGACGGGCGGTGTGTACAAGACCCGGGAACGTATTCACCGCGACATGCTGATCCGCGATTACTAGCGATTCCAACTTCATGTAGTCGAGTTGCAGACTACAATCCGGACTACGATACACTTTCTGGGATTAGCTCCCCCTCGCGGGTTGGCGGCCCTCTGTATGTACCATTGTATGACGTGTGAAGCCCTACCCATAAGGGCCATGAGGACTTGACGTCATCCCCACCTTCCTCCGGTTTGTCACCGGCAGTCTCATTAGAGTGCTCTTGCGTAGCAACTAATGACAAGGGTTGCGCTCGTTGCGGGACTTAACCCAACATCTCACGACACGAGCTGACGACAGCCATGCAGCACCTGTGTGCAGGTTCTCTTTCGAGCACTCCCAGATCTCTCCAGGATTCCTGCCATGTCAAGGGTAGGTAAGGTTTTTCGCGTTGCATCGAATTAATCCACATCATCCACCGCTTGTGCGGGTCCCCGTCAATTCCTTTGAGTTTTAATCTTGCGACCGTACTCCCCAGGCGGTCTACTTCACGCGTTAGCTGCGTTACTAAGTCAATTAAGACCCAACAACTAGTAGACATCGTTTAGGGCGTGGACTACCAGGGTATCTAATCCTGTTTGCTCCCCACGCTTTCGTGCATGAGCGTCAGTTTTGACCCAGGGGGCTGCCTTCGCCATCGGTGTTCCTCCACATCTCTACGCATTTCACTGCTACACGTGGAATTCTACCCCCCTCTGCCAAACTCTAGCCTCGCAGTCTCCATCGCCATTCCCAGGTTAAGCCCGGGGATTTCACGACAGACTTACGAAACCGCCTGCGCACGCTTTACGCCCAGTAATTCCGATTAACGCTTGCACCCTACGTATTACCGCGGCTGCTGGCACGTAGTTAGCCGGTGCTTATTCTTCAGGTACCGTCAGCAGTCGTGGATATTAGCCACGACCTTTTCTTCCCTGACAAAAGAGCTTTACAACCCGAAGGCCTTCTTCACTCACGCGGCATTGCTGGATCAGGGTTGCCCCCATTGTCCAAAATTCCCCACTGCTGCCTCCCGTAGGAGTCTGGACCGTGTCTCAGTTCCAGTGTGGCTGGTCGTCCTCTCAGACCAGCTACTGATCGTTGCCTTGGTGAGCCTTTACCTCACCAACTAGCTAATCAGATATCGGCCGCTCCAGGAGCACAAGGCCTTGCGGTCCCCTGCTTTCATCCTTAGATCGTATGCGGTATTAGCGTAACTTTCGCTACGTTATCCCCCACTCTTGGGTACGTTCCGATATATTACTCACCCGTTCGCCACTCGCCGCCAGGCCGAAGCCCGCGCTGCCGTTCGACTTGCATGTGTAAAGCATGCCGCCAGCGTTCAATCTGAGCCAGGATCAAACTCTTCAGTTCAATCTCTGTTTTTCGGTATTGCTACCGAGGTCACTCACTCAAAATACTGACGAAATCTCTTTCGAGATTACGTTTAATTTTGTGCGAGCGTTATAACGTATATTTTGAGCATCGGACCCGAAGGTCCGGGCATATCGTCAAACGCCCACACTTATCGACTGTTGATTTTTAAAGATCGCTGCTTTTGTGTTACGAAGCGTTGTGTTCGTTGCAGCAGAGAAGCGAGATTATGCGGTACAGCGTGCAACTCGTCAACCCCTTCTTTTTCTCGTTTCGCTCTACCGCGTTAGCGGCACTGCGTTGCGAGGGACAGAACTATAGCAAACGAAATTCGCCTCCGCAAGGGGAGATGTATAGTTTCGCCCATGCCTTATATTCAAATACCTGATCAGGTGCCGGTCGTCGTTGTCAGTGCCACGCGCTCGGAGCGAGCCGTTTTCGACGTTCCGGCCGCGATCGATGTGCTGGATGCCGGCCGCATTCGCGAAGGCCAATTGCGGGTCAATGCTTCAGAATCCCTCGCGGCCGTACCTGGCCTGGTGGCGCAGAACCGCCAAAACTATGCCCAGGATCTGCAGATCTCCTCACGCGGCTTTGGGGCACGCTCCGCTTTCGGCGTTCGCGGCGTACGCCTTATTGCGGACGGGATCCCGGCCAGCATGCCGGATGGCCAAGGACAGGCTGCAACCTTCAATCTTGATATGGCGGAACGTATTGAAGTGCTGCGTGGCCCCTTCTCCGCCCTGTACGGCAACCACTCCGGCGGAGTCATCCAGTTGTTCACCCGCGAAGGCAAGGGCCGACCGAGCGTGGAAACCAGCATCGCCACCAGCAGCGACGGCTTACATAAGATAGACATATCTGCCCAGGGCAAAGCCGCTGGTATTGGCTACGCACTCGATGCGTCGCGCTTCCACACTGACGGCTTTCGCCATCACAGCGCTGCCACGCGTGAGCAGGCGCACGCCAAGCTCAACATGCGCCTGGGCGGCGACGGAAAACTAACGCTGGTCGCCAATGGCTTGCGGCAGAAGGATACGCAGGACCCGTTGGGCGTTACGTGGGCGACCTGGCAACGCGATCCCCGCGCCGGCGAGACCGATGCCACCGACACCGCGGTACCCAAACGTACGCTGGCCGAGCGCTACGACACGCGCAAGAGCATCGACCACCAGCAGGCGGGGATCACCTGGGAGCAGCCGATCGGCGACGCCACGCTGCTGCTCACTGCCTATGCAGGCAACCGCCAGGTGGTGCAGTACCAATCTTTCTCGCGGGGCTTCCAGGCGCCGGCGACACATTCTGGCGGCGTCGTCGACTTCGATCGCGACTTCCATGGAGGCGAAGTGCGATGGCAGAGTGTGCGGGCGCTTGCCGGTGGCAAGCTCACAACGTCAGTGGGCATTGAGTATGGGAATTCGAAAGACGACCGCAAGGGCTACGAGAACTTCTCTGGAACCACGCTGGGAGTGAAGGGCCGGCTGCGCCGCGACGAGGAAGACTCGGTAAGCAATGCCGATCCCTATGCCCAGGCCGAATGGCAGGGCGAACGCTGGCAACTGACAGCAGGCTTGCGACACAGCCGTATCCGCGTATCCGTTGCAGATCGCTTTACCAGCAATGGCGACGACAGCGGCAAGCTGCGCTTCAGCCAGACCACGCCCTTGGCGGCGGTGCTGTACCGCGCGACCCCGTCGCTAAACCTGTATGCCAGCGCCGCACGGGGCTTCGAAGTGCCGACGTTGAACGAGCTGTTCTACTCTGCAGGCGGCGCAGGATTCAATTTCGGCCTCCGGCCCGCGCGCAGCAAGCACGTCGAAGGCGGGGCCAAGGCCGTCCTGGCGCCAGGCGCCAGGATCGATGCTGCCGTCTTCGAAATTCGTACCAGCGACGAGCTGGTCGTGGACTCCTCGGCCGGGGGACGTACCAGCTACCGCAATGCGGCGCGTACTGTACGAAAGGGCGCGGAAGTGTCCTTCGACGCTGAACTGGGCGCCGGCTTCAGCACGCGAGTTGCCCTGACATCACTGCGCGCCACCTATGAGGATGGCGCCCGCCTGCCCGGCGTAGCGCGGGCCTATGGTTTCGGTGAACTGGCTTGGCGGGAAAGCGCTGGCCGCTGGGGCGCCGCGCTGGAAGCCGTCGCAAGTGCCAAGGTCTACGCGGAAGACAGCAATACCGAGCGGGCCGCCCCTGGCTACGGGGTACTGAATCTTCGCCTGACTGCAGCCCAGGAGGTTGGAGAATGGCGCGTCAGCGAATTCGTTCGCCTGAATAACCTGGCGGACAAGCGTTATGTCGGATCAGTCATCGTCGGCGATGCCAGCAAGCGCTATTACGAAGGGGCGCCTGGCAGAAACTGGGCGGCAGGCATCTCTGCCCGGTACCAGTTCTAGGGGTACACGAAGGACTTCACCAGGGTCAGTTCTCCCGGCGCGCGCAATGGCACCATGAAGGTTTGCTGTTTCTCGCTCGGCGTATTCTCGTTGCTGATGATCGACACCGTGGCAACAGTAATGACCTGCTTTTCAGAATTGCCGCCGTAGTAATTGACGTAGACGTGGTAGTTGCCCTTGGCCGGCGACGGGCTGGAGTAGATTTCCGGGCCATAGCCGCCGGTAACGTCGACATCCAGGCCACTGCCGTCGGGGAGCATGCGCTGGCCAAACCAGGAGTGGCCGCCATTGGGCGTCACCACGTGCAAGTCGACGTCGGTGCCCGGACTGTCCCAGGACAGCACAACCCGCAGGCGCGACCTGGTCTTGCCGCTATAGCTGTCGTAGAACTGGCTGCGCGCGCGGCTCTTGCCGTCGGGGGAACGCACCTCGACGCCGTTCGAGCCGGGGCCGAAGATGTAAGGACGGGCAAAGCTGCCGTCTTCCTGCAACTCGACCGGCATGGCCACGCCGTTGACGATCAGCTTGGCCGGCTTGCTCCGGCCGGCACCCGCTATCTTGCCGCGGATCTGCGCCGTTTCGGACTGCCCTGGCTGCATGTTGACGGCGGATGCCGGGTAATTCACGGTCTGGCTGTACTGCTCCGCGCTGCCGCCCGAATGGCGCCAGCCGCCCTTGGGCGTTTCAATGCTCACTTGCGCCAAGGCGCAGGCGGGCAGCAGCAACAGCGGGAGGCAGAGTTTCTTCATGTGTTCAATAGACAAAGGATTTAACAAGGGTCAGGTCGCCGATCTTACGCAGGGGGACAACGAAATCCTGCCGTTTTTCGCCAGCCGTGTTTTCGTTGAAGACGAGGGTGATGCGCGTTGTGATAATGGGCCGCTGGCGCGTGGCTTCGTCAAAGTGATAGCCGGAGCTGCCGAAGTTTCCCCAGTAGTTCACCCACACCTGGTAAGTGCCGCGCAGGGGCGAGGCCATGGTGAACATTTCCGGACCGGGGCCATCGACGCTGTCCGCATCCAGCCCGCCCCCATTGGTAAGGAAAGGATGGCCAAAGAAGGCGTGCTGGCCGTCCGGCGTGACAATGTGCAGGTCAATCTCAGCCTGATTGTCGTCCCAGGCGCCGATGATGCGCAGGCGCGGTTGCGGGCGACTGTTGTCCGCCTCGTAAAACTGCATGCGCTTCAGCGATTTGCCGTCCGGCGAACGGATTTCGACGCTGTTGGAACCGGAACCGAAGGCATAGCCTCGCGCATAGCGGCCCTCATCGTCCGTGTAAAGCGGTGTCGGGTTGCCGTTCACAACCAGTTGATGGAACGGCCGCTTGGTGCTGATCCTGGCCAGCTGGCCACGGATCATGGTGCGGTTCTTCTGCGCGCCACGGTCGATCAAGGAATACGGGTAGCTGACGGCCAGCTCACCGGATTTATCGGTCATGCCGGCGCGGTTCCAGCCGCCGACCGGCGCGGTCAGCGTCTTGTCTTGCGCCGCCAACGGCGCGGCGGCCAGCGCCAGCGCCAGTGCGGATACGAATCGGATGTGTGTTTTCACTTGGCCTCCAGTGAAAGGTCATTCAGGCGGCGCGCCATGCGCTCCACATAGTCTTCATCCTGCCCGCGCGGATGGCGCCGCAGTCCGATGTGCAGGTACTCGTGCGCCAGCGTGATGCGGTCCTCGCGGGTGGCCAGGGGCCGCATGAAGATGCGGTTACGCGACTGTTCGGAATACGGCGAGCCGGCAGTGATGGCACAGACGGCCGGCAGTTGCGGGGGCGCTTCGTAGCCTTCCTCACGCCGCAGCATGCTCTCCCAGCGCGGCAGGACATACGCCAGCCACTGCTCGTTCTTCGCAAGCCGCGCGCAGGTAGTACCTGTATTTCCCGCAATGGCCAGCGTGGTGCCGGGATAGGCCGCTGCCAGGATGTCGTCGAAACCTTTGCCGGTGCGCGCCTGCGCCTGCGCGTCGCTCCAGGCCAGGACGTTGATTCCTGCTTTGTTGCTGTGGTAGCGCACCTGCGCGCCGTCCAGCACCAACTGGTCTGTCCAGCGCGCGACTTCCAGCGCGCCGGCGCTGGCCGGATTCGGGCTGACGCGCTGCGTGGCGCTGCTGTCCGCGATGTGCTGGCAGGATTCAGCGCGGCGCGCATTCTGCTGCAGGTAGCTGCGGGCTGCGATGGCAAAGGCACGCGCGGCTTCCGGCTCGGTGGCGCTGGCTTCGCGGTCGATCACGCGCGCCACATATTCGTTGACGCCCATGCGGCCGCGAAGCTGAAGCTTGCCATTCGCGCTGGTGGACAGGGACAGCTCGCCATTGCTGCGGATCGGCAGGCTCTTGCCGTTTTCGAACTGCACCACGTAGCGGCCGTTCAGCGCGCCCGGCGCCGCCTGGCCGTCGGAGCTGCGCACTGCCCGGACTGGATAGCGGGTGAAGTAGTCGACAACGACACAGCCGCTGTCTTCCGCCGGCTGCACGGGCGGCAATGCGGCGGCAATCTGCGGCGCCCATTTCTCGAAGATGCCGGCGCTGCTGCCGCTGCCGCCAAACCATACCGGAGTGCCGTCGGCCAGCCATCCGGCAGCACCGCCCAGCCGGGCATCGGCGCGCTTGGGATGGTGCCAGGAATAGGTCTTTACACGAAGCTGGCTGCCGAACCAGCGCACGCTGCCTGCGCCACGGCCGTCCAGCACCACGCGCAGCAAGGCCGCTTCCGCCTCTGCGCGGCTCGCGGCAGGGATGCTGCCCAGCACACGCAGCAGGCTGCCGAGCGTCACCAGCCGCCCCGGTTCCAGCCGTGCAGGATCGGCCAGCCAGGCGAATTCACCGGCTGGTGCGCGGCCGAGGCGGCGCGTCCAATAATCCTGCCACGGTCGCTGTGTGATGCCAAGGCGTTCCGCCGCGAAGAACAGGCCGCAGGATTGCGCCAGCGCGGCGTCGCGTGCCACGCTGCTGCCGGCTTCGCAGCAATACACTTCCTCCTGTTTGCGTCCGCCACAAGTGTAGTCGGGCATAGGCAGCTTGCTGTCCACCGCATACACGTAGACGAACAGCTTCCACAGGCTGCCCAGCGGGATTTCCGTGCTGGCGGCCAGCGGCTGCACCGCCGATGCGTTGCGCTGCTGCAGTTGCACCGCCTGGACCTTGCCGTCACGCCACCATGCCAGGTCGAGCGAGGCCGCAGCCGCGACGGGTGCGGCGCTGGCCAGCAACAAGGCGGGTAGCAGGCGTGCCAGCATTACTCGACCTTCAGCGCGCGCATGGCCTTGCCGCCGCCTTCGAAGGCTTTCTGCTCCGGCTGGTACATGCGGTGGAAGCGGGCCGGCGGCAGGGTATAGCTGCCCTTCTGGCCAAAGCGCAGCAGGTGGCGCACGACCACCTCGCCGCTCAGTGGCTCAATCGGCACGGCATAGCCGTCGCGGCGCTCGACGTGGCGCGCACGCTCCAGCTGCACCGGTTCGTCGCCGGCCAGCTTCATGCCCCAGGTAGTCGATTCAACCGATGCACCGGGCGGCAAGGCCACTTCCAGCAGACCGAAACGATGCGCGGCGCTGCCGGCCTTGAGCTTGATCTCGTCCATGTACAGTTCGTCCGTGCGCAGCGCCTCGCCCGGCTTGACCGGTTCCATGGTGTAGCCCTTGGAGCCAGCCTTCATGCGCAGGATGCGGCGCTCGATGCCGACGTCCAGCGCATGCGCCTCGGCGGCGCGGCTGTCGTACTGCACGATGGCGACGGTGCCGGACGGCGCCGCTTGCGCCAGCTTCAGTTGCTCCGGCAGCGCCTTGGCGTCGGTCCAGCGCCATACCGGCTGCCCGCTGCGGCTATCCATCTGCTGCCATGCGCCTTCCAGGGCAGCTACCGGCGGCCTCGCAGCAGGCGATCCACCCAGCTTCTTCTGCACCCACACCAGGGTCAGTGCACGGTCCATGGTTGGCATGTCGGCACGCACGGATGAAAGCACGGCGTCCGCCTGCGATACAGGCAACTCGCCGGCCAGCATCAGCAGGGCCTGCGCCACCGGTGCCGGCGAAGCCCGCAGAACGGCCCACGCCTGCGGCAATTGCTGCTGCAGCGATGCCGGCAGGGCGACGCCGTTCTGCACCGCCACGACGGACGTCAGGCCGACCGCCATGGCGCGGGTCACGCTGTCCTGGCCACCTGCCAGCAACACACTGCTGGTGAGGCCCTGCTGGCGCGCCGCAGAGCCGACTTCCAGGCTGGCGGCATCGGCCACCAGGCTTTCCGCCAGCGTCCTGGTCGGCAAGCCCATTTCGTGCATCATCCACAGGCTCATGGCGCGCTCCAGCGGGCCAATGTCCTTGCCATGCTCGGAGTAGACGCTGACCAGGTTGTTCCAGTGCTCTCCCGGCAGTTCCAGGCGCAGCGCGCGTGAAGCGTACCAGTCTGCGTAATAGGCGTAGGACGTCATCAGCGCATCGCCCTGCGTAGCCGGGCCCCACCAGCTGAAGACCGCGTTCGGGCCGGCCATGGAAACCAGGCGCAGGCGTTGCGCCTGCATGATCGCCATCAGGCGCTCGCGTACCGGGCCCGCATCGGCCGGCATGCTTTGCGTGGCCATGGTGAGGGGAATCAGGCGGCTGGCCGTCTGCTCCACGCAGCCATACGGGTAGTCGATCAGGTCATCGGCGATGCGGGCAAAGTGGCTTGCAGCGCCTTGCGCGAACGAAACTCGGATATTGCGCGCGTCAGGCGGAAGCTTCAGCGCGTTGTCGGCGCCGGTCAGCGTCACGCTCATGCTGCGCGGGCTGCTCCAGGCGGCAGGCTGCTCCTGCACCCTGGTGTCCAGCGCATCAACCAGCTTGCCATCCTGCTTCACTTCCAGGCGCAGCGGCGCGCTGCCTACTGCAACCGGGAATTCGACATAGTTCACGCCGGGTTTTGCCGACAGCTTCTCCACTTTCGGCTGCGGCCCGCCTGACAGTGTCACCTCCAGCGTCTTGGTCTCGCTGGTCTGGTTGAAAATGGCGACGGAGGCGCGCGGCGCATCGCCGGTACGCAGCCAGTCCGGCGAAGTCCACTTGGTGTAGAAGGACTTGTCGGAGCGAAGGTAGCCAGTGCGCTGGCCAACGCGGCCTTGCGCATCCATGGCGCGGCCCGTGATGCGCCAGCGCGTCAGCGCATCCGGCATGATAAAGGTGACGCGCGCCTTGCCGTCGGCATCGGTTTTCAGCGATGGCGCCCAGAAGGCGGTATCGATGTTGTCGCGGCGCGGGCGCTCCAGCACTTTTACGCCGCGTTCGTTGTAGTTATGGCGGGCCGGCACGTTGTCGCGGCGGCCTTGCGCCATATCGTAGCTGATGAAGGACAGGCTGGCCGTGGTGCGCACATTGTTCCGGCGCGGGTGGTAGAAGAAGTCCGCGATATCGGGGGCGATTTCAGGCTGCAGCACGTAGATCATTTCGTCGACCACGCCCAGCGCCACCAGGGTGGACAGCGGCTTGCCATCCATCTGCGCCGTCACGTCCAGCGTGACCTTTTCACCCGGCTGGTAGACCTCCTTATCGGTCTTGAAGCTCAGCGCGATGCGCGGTTCGACCACCTGCAGGCCCGCGTTCTGGAACACGAAGTCGCCGTTACGGGTATAAGCCACGGAGAAGGTCATGTTCGGGCCGTGTTCTTCCTTTACCGGAATGCGCACGCGCCACTGGTTCTTAGCCACGCGCCTGGCCTGGTACCAGCCGGCGCCGCCGTTCATCAACCCGTACTGCTCGACCTTGTCGCGTTCCATTGTCAGCAAGGCCTGGTCCACCGGATCGGAGAAGGTGACCAGTGCTTCGGCGGTGTCACCCGGGCGATAGCGTACCTTGTCCATCACGATCTCGATGCTGCCCGGTGCCGCCTGCAGGCCCTCGCCGCTGACCCAGTGGCTGGCGCCCGCCAGCAGGTTGCCGCGCTCATCGCGCAGCGAGAGCTGGTAGGAGCCCGGCTTGGCGAAATTCACGTCCCAGCCCTTGGCGGCCGGATCGAATTTGCCTTCAGTCTTTTCCTGCTTTTCAAGCTGCACCATCTCCCAGCGTACCGGGCGTACCGCGCCCTGGCCGTCCGCAATCAGGTCGAAATGCACCTGCTGGCCCGGCTCGGAGAAGGAGCGCGCCGCCTTCAGCTGGTAGCTGCTGGTGGAGCGCTCGATCATCAGCTCGCGCGTAGCCTTGACGCGGTAAGCCGCGCCGTCGGTTGCCATCACGGTCAATACATAGCGCGACGGATCGGCGGCCGGCGGCAGCGTGAACGAATAGTCGCCGCTGCGGTCGGTTTCCGCTTCCTCGTTCTTCAACTGGACCGGGAACAGGCCACTGTAGCGCAATTCGCCTTCCACCATGCTGTTCTGCTGGCCGCGCAGCGACAGCGACAGCCTGGCGTTCTTGACCGGCTTGCCGTCCGGGTAGCGCAGCGAAATGGTGCCGCTGACCTTTTCGCCGGTCTTGAATTCCGGCTTGGCCGGCTGGACGTTGATCTCGAAGTGCGGCTTGACGTATTCCGCCACGCGGAAGGCAGCGCCATACAGGCCGTCCCGGTAGCTGAAGCGCAGCTCATAGCCGCCGGCGGTGGCTTGCTCCGGCAGGCGGAAGCGGGTTTCGGTGCCGGTTTCAGCGGACAGTTGCAGGGTCTGGGTCAGCACCGGCGTGCCGTTCGGATCGAATACGGTCAAGCCGACAGGCGCCGCCGCGGCAGCCTGCGACAGGCGCGCGGACTTGAATTCGCGGCCGAGGAACTTGACGTTCACTTCATCGCCCGGACGGTACAGCGGTCGATCCGTCACCGCATAAATCTTGGTGTTATAGATTTCGCTGTCGTAGTAGAAATTCTCCGACACGAACACGCCACCGCTGCTGTCTTCGCCGATCACATAGGTGTGTTCCGGGCTGCTGCGCTCCATCGACACCACGCCATCCCTGGCAGTCTTGCCGGATTGGAGAACGCCCGTGCCGTCGGTCCACATCACACTGGCATCGGCCACGGCGGCGCTGTTGTCGCGGCGCGCAGCCCAGACCAGCATCTGGCCGGACGACACCTTGGTCACTGCCATCGTGTCGGAAACGAATACCAGCGTGGTAGCGCGGTGTTCGCCGATAATGGCCTCCACCAGGTACAGGCCCGGTTTGCGCTTGCCGACCGGGATCATCACGTTGCCGCTATTGCCGGCAATGAATTCGCTGCTGGAGCCGTCCATCTTGACGCCCTTCGGCGGCTCGATCGCCTTGGCTTGCCAGATCGGATAGCGGAAGCTGTCCACCATCTCGAAGCCCTTGATCGGCTTGTACTGCGGGTTGTTGGCAAACACGGTGGCGCGCTTCATGGCTTCGCCGTTCGTCGCCAGCTTGGGCTGGCTGCTGGTCACGGCGTGGCGTGCCTCGGACGAGAAGATCCGGCGCCATGCCATGCGCGATTGCTTCCACCATGTGTCCCACAGGAAGCTCAGGGCATTGGCCAGGCCCTCGCCCTGGTAGTTGCCATCCACCTGCACGCGGTGCAGGTTGCGCTGCTTCTTCAGGAATTCCAGCGGCTGCGGCACGCGATAAACCACGATATCGGCGCCGGAATACTGTTCAAGCTGCGAGCGGCCCATTTCGCGGCCCGGCACCTCCAGGCGTACGCGCGCCTCGTCCGTGCTGCCATAGCTGGCATCGGACAGCAGGAAGAAAGGCTCGCCCTTGAACAGGCGATAACCGCTGGACGGCGTCTCCTGCGCTTGCGCGCCCGCCAGCGCGGTCAGCGCCAGCAAGCCTGCGAGGCACAGCTTCAGGACAGAAATGACAGCCGGAATACGCCGGCGAAGTTGGGATTGTTGACCGCTGGTTGCCACCGCGTGTCCTTCCATGTCGTTAGTTGTTGAATATCGACGGTACGAAGACCGTTGTCGGTTGGGGTGACGGTGCCCGTGTGGTAGGCGATATGCGCCCCCATCCACACCATCAGATGTTGTTCGTCGCCCTGGTCGTAGAACAGCAGGTCGCCGGGCAGCGCCTGGCTGAGTTCACGCGCCACGAAGCGGCTGTTGTGCTGGACCAGCGCCAGCGCCGTGACGAAGTGGCCTACCTTGCCCTCGCCTTGCACCCATCGGTTGCGCAGGGCTGCCTGTTGCGGCGTCAGGTCCAGTTCCGGCGGCAGGCGGTGGTCGCTTGCAATGCCGTTGGCGCGCATCCACCTGGCGTCATGCACGGACAGGGCTTCGTTGACCGCAAATCGCACCAGCCCCGCGCAGTCGCGGTGGTGCCAGCGCGGCGAAGGCCCTTGCTCGACCTGGGCGCTGATGATGCGCAGCATCCACGCCTGGAAGGCGCGCGACTGCGCCTGCGACAGGCGCACCTGCGTGTCCCTGGCGCTCGTCAGCGCCAGCACCTGGGGCGCGGCTACTGCAGCAGCACACCCGGCCAGCAGGCGCAAGGTACTGCGCCGTTTCATTTTCCTGCTGCCTGCCATTCCAGTGCTTGCCATGACACGCCTTTGGCCGGGACCGACTTCAGCACCATGCGGTAAGGCGGGTACTTTTTCAGCGCCTGCAGGCGCGGCACCAGATGCGAATCGACCGCGCCGCGCAGAACAGGCTCGCGCTGGCTCGGCAGGGTATTGAAGCTCTCTTGTTCGATCAGCCTGGCCAGCGAAGCCGGCGCAATCAGGCCCACGGTATGCTTGGCGTCGGGCAGCAGGTCCGAAGCGGCAGGCATTTCCTTGCGCTTCACGGCCAGCACCTGGTCGACCAGCTTGCCGTCCGCCGAGAACACCACGGTATTGCCGCTGACAGCCAGTGTCGGTGTGGTTTCGCCCTGCGCAGTGGAAACCGAGCCGTTCCAGCGCAATTCACCCTTCCTGCCTTGCTGCTTCTGGACACCCTTGCCGTCGCGGATCGCGGCCTGGAACAGGCTTTCGAACAGCGCCTCATTGCCGCCGGCACGGTTGGCGACGAATACCGGCGTATGCAGGCGGGAGCTGCCGTACCAGCAGGCAGCGGCCGGGCCACTCAGCTCGGTCGCCAGCGGCAGCACCGGCTGGCTGGTCTTGCCGCTTATGCTTTTCAGCACCGGCTGCAGGCTGTTCCAATCCACCGGCAACGTGAAGCAGCTGCTGGGGTTATAGGGCAGCGCGCTCCACAGGGCACTGCTGTCATAGCCGTCTTTCGGCAGTTTGGCCGCGTCGAGCAGTACCTGCGAGCGCCAGGCGCCCTTGCTGAAATCGAAGCGCAGCGCTTCCAGGCCGCTAAAGAAAGGCTGATAGCCAAAGGAGAGGAAATCGGCCTTGATGGCGATGCTGTGCCCGTCCTGCGCCGTTTTCTCAAAGTGGAACTGGTCGTGGAAGACCTTCTGCTGCGCAGAGTTTTTCCCCAGCAGCTTGGCGACGGTTTCTTGCGCCGTGTCGTCGCTCTCGGTGCGGTCGGAGCCATACAGCATGCCGGGATGGGACAGGATCACCATGCGTTCGCCGTGTGCTGCGAACAGCAGGTTGCGCTGGTAGGCGTAGTTCAACGCGTACACAGGCACCTTGTCGCCATCGACCCGCAATTCGCCGGCAATGGTGAGCTGCGCATCCTTCAGCGCCACCTTGCCCGCTTCTTCCAGCACGCGCGCCAGCTTGCCGCGCGAAACGGAGATCACGTAGTGTTTGAGTGAGCCATCGGCATCGCGCCACATGGCCACTTCCGCCGGCTCGTCCAGCACCATGCGGATCAACTGGTCGCCCCAGCCCAGTTCATGCTCGTAGGCGATGCGGCGCAGGCTGCCTTTCAGGCCAAGGCGGTCTTCGGTCTGTTCGTAATAGAACAGGAAGTCTTCGCGCAGCACGTCGCGCGCCAATGGCACGGTCAGCAGATCACGCGGCAGGCTGGAAAGGCTTTTGGTGACGACCAGCGCGTCCGGCTTGGACAGGTCGATCTTCAGGCTGTTGACGGGGCCGTTCATGGCGCCCCAGCCAAAAGCCCGGTAGGCGAAAACACCGCCGGCAACGACAACAACTGCCGCGGCGATTTTGGCCAGAGTCTTTTTGTTCATGGCGGGTCCAGCAAAGTTATATTAAATACAACGAGGCCAAATTTTGCCACGGAGTAACCAAATTAGCTAGCTAATTCGCCAATCGTGCGGGAGGATTGCAGCAATAGCTGGAGCGTTTTGGTTCCAGCGTATTCAGGTATCTGTTTCAGCGCCGCGTTTTTGATTTTTCCCAAATGGGAACGGTTCTTCAGCCTCCCCTGCTGGAATAGAAAAATGCAGTCATCAACAAAATGCATCATTTCTTTACGCGACAACGATTCCCGCGCCTGGAACTCTGCGTATCGCTCCCTATGGCGCTTAACCGTGTGCTGTTTGCGACGGCACTCGACACAGCGCACACAGTCGACATCAATGTAGAAGCCCAGCGTCTCATACCAGTAGCGCTGTTCGCGTGCAAAGAAAATGAACGCCCGCGAACACTCGACACAGGTTTTCAGCATGTCCACGTAGTACGGCCGCGGAAAAACCGCGTAGCGCTGTACACTCAAGTCGGCCCGAAGGGCGGTGGCCGGAAGAATATGCGCATCCGAGTAGCGCCAGTAGGATCCGCGCACCTCCTGCTCAGTGAGCTTGAGTTGCGCACGGGGAGGCTTCCCGCGAAATCGCGGGTGCGGCACCAGCTTATCCAGGTTTAACCTCGCAATAGCTGCACGCATCACGCTTCTCGAAGGTGATCGAAACCGGCAGGAATCGTGCGATAACTTCGGCGTTGGTGCGGGTGTGCTGCGACAGCACGTCCATGGTGAAGCTGCCGCCGCCGCCCAGCGCCATCGGGACCAGCAACTGGTCTGCCAGATGCTCGCTGACCGCGGCACCCGAGGCGATGAAGCGGCGCGCCTGCGCCACAGCATCGCGCGCCACCTCTTCCGCACGCCGGGCCTTTTCGCCGAAGGCGACGAAGACTTCCGTTACGTGTTCGTGATCGAGTGTGATCAGGAGCGCGTTCCCTGGCCCCCAGTTGTCCGGCAGCGTGCGGAAACGCAACTGGTCGCCCGACCAACCCATGGCGCTTGCCACGCAATCGAGCTCGCGCTTTGCCACGCCGGCCGGAACGGCGGCGACCAGGCTCTCGGCATACGCTTCGCGCCGCTCGCCGCGCGCTTCCAGCGCCAGTTGGCGCCAGGCCGCCAGCGGCTTCACGGTGGCCCGCACCGCACCGCCGCCAGCCGGGTAAAACCCGGTGCGCTCAAGCACGAATTCAACTTGCGCGCCCATGTCGGCCATGGCGCGGCCGTAGGCGCGTTGCAGAAATTCCGCAGGCGGCGCCTTGGCGTTATGGGTGCCGCCGCTGACGCGCACCACGGACTCGCCCGAGGCGTACAACAGCGCCGGCACCACGGTCTGCAGCACCAGCGTCGAGCTGCCGGCCGTACCGATCTGGAATTCATATACGCCGGCCTTGATCGCACCCGGTTCGAACATCAGGCTGGTCGAGCCCAGCGTGTCGCCTTCAACTTTCGCGCCGGAGATTTCCGTCGCCGCCTTGACCGATGCAAGGTGCTGCCGCATCAAGCCCGGTTTCGAGCGGTTGGCCCGGATGTTCGAGATACGGAACGGCTGGCCGGTAATCATCGAGAGCGTCAGCGCGGTGCGCAGCACCTGGCCGCCGCCCTCCCCCTGGGATCCATCAATTTCAATCATTCTTGTTCTTTATCCTTTAACGCATACAACCTGCTTCAGGGTATGCACAACTTCAACCAGCTCTTCCTGCGCCTTCATGACAGCTTCAATGTCCTTATAGGCCATCGGGATTTCATCGATCACCCCTTCGTCCTTGCGGCACTCGACGCCTTCCGTCGCTTTCACCTGGTCTTCCAGCGAAAAGCGGCGCTTCGCCTCGTTACGGCTCATGGTACGGCCGGCACCGTGGCTGCAGCTGTTGAAGCTCTCAGGGTTGCCTTTACCGCGCACGATGAAGCTCTTTGCCCCCATCGAACCCGGAATGATCCCCAGTTCGCCTGCGCGCGCCGAAACCGCGCCTTTACGGGTCACCAGCACGTCCTTACCGAAGTGGCGCTCTTTCTGCACGTAGTTGTGGTGGCAGTTCACTGCTTCCACGTGCGTCTGGAACGGCTTGGTAATGACGGTACGCACGGAGGCGATCAGGTTCTGCATCATCACTTCACGGTTCATGCGGGCGAACTTCTGCGCCCATCCCACCGCTTCCACGTAGTCGTCGTAGTGCTGGGTCCCTTCTTCCAGGTAGGCCAGGTCCTTGTCCGGCAGGTTGGCGATATGGGTACGCATATCCTTTTGCGCCAGTTCGATGAAGTGGGAACCGATGGCATTACCAACACCGCGCGAACCGGAGTGCAGCATGAACCACACCGAGCCCTCTTCGTCCAGGCACACTTCGACGAAGTGGTTACCCGAACCCAGGGTACCCAGGTGGCGGTAGTTGTTGGTGTTCTTCAGCTTCGGCGTTTTCTCGCAGATCACGTCGAATTCGTCCTTCAACTGGCCCCACGCCACGTCAACGGCCGATGGCGGGTTCTCCCATGAACCGCGATCGCGGCCACGGAATTTCGGGGTCAGGCCGTGCGGGATCGCTTTTTCGATCGCGCTGCGCAGCGGGCCCAGGTTGTCCGGCAGGTCACGCGCATTCAGGGTGGTCTTGGCGGCCATCATCCCGCAGCCGATGTCCACGCCGACTGCCGCCGGGATGATCGCACCCAGGGTCGGGATCACGCTACCGATGGTCGAACCCTTACCCAGGTGGACGTCCGGCATCACCGCAATATGCTTGTAGATGAAGGGCATCTTGGCCGTGTTGGCCAATTGCTGGCGCGCTTCCGATTCCACCGGCACGCCCTTGGTCCACATCTTTACCGGGCTACCGCCCGATACTTCCATTACTTCGAATTCTTTATCATTCATCATAGTTCTCATCTTCTAACGATTAATCTGCGCCGACAAGGTTGGAGACCACGCCATTCCACACCGTGCGGCCTTTGCCGGGGAGCGGCTCGGCATGCCAGCTGACGGTTGTGTGGCGGCGGCTGGTGGAAATATTCATCGCCGCGTTCACGCCGCCGTAGCTGCGTTTTACGGGTTTCCTGCCGACTGCGCCGGCGCTGATGGTCCAAGCCTTGATTTGTGATTCCGCCATTTTGATCTCCTTTCGTCTTTGCGTATCTCATCTATTGCAAAGGGTGTGCCAGCTTGTTAAGTACTTGATAAATATAGATTCATGGAAATCGACTGTTGTGATAAATTATCCGAAAAGATAAATATTTATACTCAATGAAAAAGAAGATAGTCATCCTCGGCTTCCTCGGCACGCAATTGGACGGTGGACCGCGCACTTCCGCGCGCTGGGAGAAATGGCGTCCCAGCGTCTCGCTGCTGCAGCATGAAGACCTGGTCGTCGACCGTTTCGAGCTGCTGGCCAGCGCTCATCACGACAGCCTGGCGCGGCAGATCGAAGAGGATATGCACGCCATCTCGCCGGAGACCGTCGTGCAGCGCCACACGCTGCCGATCAGCGACTGGTGGGACTTCGAGGACGTCTACAGCCAGCTTTTCGACTTCGCGCGCCATTACCACTTCGATACCGAGAACGAGGAGTATTGGGTGCACATCACCACCGGCACCCACGTCGCGCAGATTTGCCTGTTCCTGATGACGGAAGCGCGCTACTTCCCTGGCCGACTGCTGCAGACCTCCCCGCCGCGCCGCGCGGCCCCCGGCAAGACCGGCGACTACGTGCTGATCGACCTGGACCTGTCGCGCTACGACCAGATTGCGCAGCGCTTCTCCAATGCGCAGCGCGAAGGCGTGGAATTCCTGAAGTCCGGCATCGCCACGCGCAACCCGCAGTTCAACCTCCTGATCGACGAGATCGAACACGTGGCAGCGCGGTCGCGCGCGCCAATGCTGCTGATGGGACCAACCGGTGCGGGCAAATCCTTCCTGGCGCGCCGCGTGTACGAATTGAAGAAAGCGCGCCACCAGCTCGACGGCGCTTTCGTCGAGATCAACTGCGCCACCCTGCACGGCGACGGCGCCGGCTCGACCCTGTTCGGCCACGTGAAAGGCGCGTTCACGGGCGCGGCATCGGACCGCCCGGGCTTGCTGCGCACTGCGCACAAAGGCTTGCTGTTCCTCGACGAGATCGGCGAACTGGGGCTGGACGAGCAAGCCATGCTGCTCAAGGCGGTCGAAGAGAAGCGCTTCCTGCCGATGGGCGGCGACCACGAAGTGCGCAGCGACTTCCAGCTCATCGCCGGCACCAACCGCGACCTGGGGCGTGAAGTAGCGGCGGGCCGCTTCCGCGAAGACCTTTTCGCGCGCATCAACCTGTGGACCTATTCCCTGCCCGGCCTGGGCGACCGGCCGGAAGATATCGAGCCAAACCTGGACTACCTGCTAGCGCAGTTCGGCGCGGAGAACGGCTCCATGGTGCGTTTCAATACCGAGGCACGCCAGCAATACATGCGTTTTGCTGCTTCGCCAGACGCGCTATGGAATGGCAACTTTCGCGACCTGTCGGCCTCCGTCACACGCATGGCAACGCTTGCCGATGCCGGCCGCATCACGGCACCGATCGTCACTGCGGAGGTGGCGCGCCTGCAGCGCCAATGGCGCCCCCTGGCAGAAGGCGTCAAGGCGACGGCGACGCTTGACGGCTTGTTCGATGAAGAGGCCCTCGGCCAAATCGACCTGTTCGACCGCGTGCAGCTCGAAGCCGTGATCGCCGTTTGCCGCCAGTCGAAAACCATGTCCGATGCCGGGCGCAAGCTGTTCGCAGCCTCGCGTCTTGGCAAGGCAAAGCCGAACGATGCCGACCGCCTGAAGAAATACCTGGCCCGCTTTGGCCTGGAATGGGACCAGGTCAGCTAGATCTTGGCACGCACATGGCAGGTGTTGAAGCGCTCGCCCTGCTCGAAACCGATCGTCACCGGGAGGAAATGGGTGATCACTTCCGCATTCGTGATCGCATGCTGCGATACGTGGTCCAGCGTGTAGGCGCCGCCACCAGCCAGCGCCATCGGCAGCATCACCTGGTCACCAAGATGCTCGCCCACCGCAGCGCCGGAAGCGAGGTAGCGGCGCGCCTCCAGCGTCGCCTCGCGCGCGACAGCCTCGGCGCGCACCCCGCGGTCGCCAATGGCGGAGAAAACTTCCGTCACCGTTTCGCTCTCGATGGTCAGCAAGATCGCATTGCCCGGGCTGTCCGAGGGCGGCGACAGCACTTCGCGCAGTTGATTGCCCTCCCATCCCAGCAGGTTGCGCACGGTCGCGTACTGCCGCTGCGCCACCTGTGCTGGCAAGCGCGCGGCAATCGCTTGCGCGAATGCCTCCTGCAAGCCGCCCCGGTCGAGCAAATCAAGGCGGCGCAGCTGCTTGCATGGCCAGACGTTGGCTGAGATGCTGCCGCCGCCGGCGGGGTAAAAACCATAACGCTCGATATCGATCGAGACGTCCACACCCATGGCCGCGAGCACTCGGCGATAGGCCCGCTGCAGGAACTCGGCAGGCGGCGCCTTGGGATTATGCGTTCCGCCGCTGACGGTGACGACAGTCGGCTGTTCAGCGAACAGCAGGGCTGGGATAAGGGTTTGCAGCACGAGTGTGGTGCTGCCCGCAGTGCCGATATCGAAGTCATACACGCCGCCGGTCACACGGCCGGGCGTGAACTCCAGTGAAGTCGAGCCGACTTCGGCGTGGGTGACGGTGGCACCGCAGGCGATCGCTGCCGCGCGTACCGCCGACAGGTGCTGGCGCCGCAAGCCAGGCGGCTGGCGATTGGCACGGATATTCCGGATGCGAAAAGCCTGACCGGTAATCATCGACAAAGTCAGCGACGTGCGCAGGATCTGCCCACCGCCTTCGCCCGTCGAACCGTCCAGTTCAATCATCGCGCACCTCCCTGTCGGCATTATGCTGCTGCCGACAGGGAGGCGGCGCACGAACATCAATAGGTGTTAAGTGCCTTCGAGAACTTAATCAGCCACAAGCGGCTTGGACGCTCACGATCGTCGCCACGCGCAACGCGGATGCTGTTGGCCGCATTGCAGCCGGTTGCGTTGCTGGTGATGATGGCGCCGTTTGCATCGGCATTGCACTTGGTGACATCGGCATTGGCCACTTCCTCGCCGGCTGGCGTGAAGATTTTGGTCTTGAGGCCGAAGTCGTTATCGTTGGCCAGTGCAATAGTGCTGCCGTCGACGATGGTCAGGCCCTCGGCCTTCTCGGCCAGCCAGCCGATGGCGTTCAGGTCCAGCAGCATCGTCTTCTTCAGGGTGACAACCTTGGACCAGTCGGCACCGTTTACCGCGGCCGCGCCCATCGAGCTCTTTTCCAGGTCGGAGGTGGCCGGGTTGTAGGCCGCGGCATTGATGTCGGTAGCGCTGCCGATCTCCACCAGCATCAGCTTGTTGAATACCTTGCCGCCCGGTGCGGAGCCCTGCTCGATCACGATGAACTTGCCATTGCCGAGTGCGGCCATGTCGCCCAGTTTGGCATTGCCGGTGCGGCCGTCGGCGTAATCGGCGCCATTCAGGGGATAAGCAAGCATGCGGCCAGTGGTGCCGGTCGCCGGATCAAACTCAATCCAGCGGGTGAAGCGCGCAAAGCGTTCCACCTGCTCGCTCTTGCCGCTCACCGAATACGGCGCGCTGCCATCGCTTAATGGGCTTTGCAGGAAGCCATGCAGCTTGTCGGTCGAGGTATCGAGTGCCATGCCTTCCATGCCGCGATTGGCGCGCCGCTTGGCGAAGATGGCAGGCAGGCCGCTGCCCGGTGCATAGCGGGACTGGATCACACCACTTGTGGCGTCGATCTTCACGATGAAGGGGCCGTATTCGTCGGACACCCACAGGGCATTGCGCTTCTTGTCGAAGGCAATGGCTTCAGTATCGAGCCCGTTAGCGCTGAATACCGCCTTGGTCGTGGTGTCGTACTTCATCGCGTCGAAGACAGGCACCTCGGCGGAATTGCCCAGCGTACCCGCCGGGATGGCCAGGCCGGAACTGTTGGCGCTCGCCGAGACCTTGATCGGCAGCGAGGAGTTAAGCACGGCGCCACCCTTGCCGACCGTGATGATGCCGATCGATGGCGTAAACCCCGGCGATGGGAAGATCTTGGCGCCCATGGTGCCGCTGCCGCCCGGAGTCGGGACATTCGGGCCGTCGCCGTTCGGGCCGCGGTCGGTCATCCCGTAGAACTCCAGGTCGCCGTTGGCAGTCGTGCCTTTGAAGGCCAGCGCGGATCCATAGGATGGCAGGAAGCCCAGTGGAAAATCGGCCTTGACCTTGGCATTGCTGCCTTCGTAAGGAATGTAGAAGCTGTTCGCGGCCTGCACTTGGTAGCGCGTCACGGTAACGGTGGCAGCGGCTTGGGCGAAGGTCTCCTGCACCGGCGTGCCAACTTTGGAGGCCAGCGTGTCTTCGAAGTGTTCACGCACCAACTGGCGGCGATCTTCGTCGACGCCGCGCGCAGCATAGGCCGTGCCGGCGGCAAGCAGGTTTGCGGCCATAGCCTTATTGAAGTCCGCGGCAGCGGCGCCAAAATCGGCGGCCTTGCCTGCAAGCGCAGTTTTCACATTAGGCGTGATCTTGATGCCGTTCGACGGATCATTGTCTTCATCCAGCAGTTGCAGTGCCAGCAGGCGGTTGACCACCTTGACGTCCTTGACGTCGGTCACGCCTGCCAGCTGCAGTGGCGTGATGATCGGCGCGCAAGCAGCGCTGCCCAAAGCGATGCCGCCCACGCTGAAGCTGACAGAGTCGCCTTCCTTGCAGGTGAACTCGCCCTTGGTCCCGGTTACGGCCTTAGGAGCCGTACCGGCCACATAGTCCGCACCTTCAACGGCGCCGTCCACGAAGCTGCCATTCACGGAGAGTTTGACGGGTTCATCGCTGCCGCCGCCGCCGCAAGCGGCAAGGGCGAGTGCAAGGGGAAGGAGCGACAGGGTTTTCATGCTGGCCTTTGGAGTTAAAAGGCGCAGCTTAAATAGCGGAAGTGACATGCCGATGACACAAAAGCAAAAAGGCCCGCTATTCAGCGGGCCTTTTTGGCTTATTACTTAGTCTGACGATAACCTACTTTCACACTGGTTGCAGCACTATCATCGGCGCAGAGTCATTTCACGGTCCTGTTCGGGATGGGAAGGGGTGGGACTGACTTGCTATGGTCATCAGACTGACCGGTACTTGGCTCGCGCGGGGCGCGTCACCAGGAATAACTAGCTTGACGATAACCTACTTTCACACTGGTTGCAGCACTATCATCGGCGCAGAGTCATTTCACGGTCCTGTTCGGGATGGGAAGGGGTGGGACTGACTTGCTATGGTCATCAAGCATGACTTGTGTGCAGCGCATCTGGCGCGCTGCGCAATCGGGAAGAAGTAAAGTTGGGGTAGTGTTCTCAAACACGGTAAGTGCTACATAACCGTCAAGGTTATAGGGACAAGCCGTACGGGCAATTAGTATCAGTTAGCTTAATGCATTACTGCACTTCCACACCTGACCTATCAACGTCCTGGTCTCGAACGACCCTTCAAGGAGCTCAAGGCTCCGGGAAATCTCATCTTAAGGCAAGTTTCCCGCTTAGATGCTTTCAGCGGTTATCTCTTCCGAACTTAGCTACCCGGCAATGCCACTGGCGTGACAACCGGTACACCAGAGGTTCGTCCACTCCGGTCCTCTCGTACTAGGAGCAGCCCCCTTCAAATTTCCAACGCCCACGGCAGATAGGGACCAAACTGTCTCACGACGTTTTAAACCCAGCTCACGTACCACTTTAAATGGCGAACAGCCATACCCTTGGGACCGGCTACAGCCCCAGGATGTGATGAGCCGACATCGAGGTGCCAAACTCCCCCGTCGATATGAACTCTTGGGAGGAATCAGCCTGTTATCCCCAGAGTACCTTTTATCCGTTGAGCGATGGCCCTTCCATACAGAACCACCGGATCACTATGTCCTACTTTCGTACCTGCTCGACTTGTCGGTCTCGCAGTTAAGCACGCTTATGCCATTGCACTATTAGCACGATGTCCGACCGTACCTAGCGTACCTTCGAACTCCTCCGTTACCGTTTGGGAGGAGACCGCCCCAGTCAAACTGCCTACCATGCACTGTCCCCGATCCGGATCACGGACCAAGGTTAGAACCTCAAACAAACCAGGGTGGTATTTCAAGGATGGCTCCATGAGAACTGGCGTCCTCACTTCAAAGCCTCCCACCTATCCTACACAGATTGGTTCAAAGTCCAATGCAAAGCTACAGTAAAGGTTCATGGGGTCTTTCCGTCTAGCCGCGGGTAGATTGCATCATCACAAACACTTCAACTTCGCTGAGTCTCGGGAGGAGACAGTGTGGCCATCGTTACGCCATTCGTGCAGGTCGGAACTTACCCGACAAGGAATTTCGCTACCTTAGGACCGTTATAGTTACGGCCGCCGTTTACTGGGACTTCAATCAAGAGCTTGCACCCCATCATTTAATCTTCCAGCACCGGGCAGGCGTCACACCCTATACGTCCACTTTCGTGTTTGCAGAGTGCTGTGTTTTTATTAAACAGTCGCAGCCACCAGTTTATTGCAACCTTTTCGCCCTTCCACAGTAAAGTGGTCAAGCTACCGAGGCGTACCTTATCCCGAAGTTACGGTACCAATTTGCCGAGTTCCTTCTCCCGAGTTCTCTCAAGCGCCTTAGAATACTCATCTCGCCCACCTGTGTCGGTTTGCGGTACGGTCTCGTATGACTGAAGCTTAGAGGCTTTTCTTGGAACCACTTCCGATTGCTTCACGGGCAAGCCCGCTCGTCCCAGTCCCTTGAATTACGCGCCCGGATTTGCCTAAGCGCCTTCTATGAACCAGGAACTGCCTATTCCAACAGGCAGACAACCTTCCGCGATCCGTCCCCCCATCGCATCATACGACGGTGCAGGAATATTAACCTGCTTCCCATCAGCTACGCATCTCTGCCTCGCCTTAGGGGCCGACTCACCCTGCTCCGATGAACGTTGAACAGGAAACCTTGGGCTTACGGCGTGCGGGCTTTTCACCCGCATTATCGCTACTCATGTCAGCATTCGCACTTCTGATACCTCCAGCATCCTTTACAAGACACCTTCGCAGGCTTACAGAACGCTCTCCTACCATATCCTTGCGGATATCCGCAGCTTCGGTGACTGGCTTAGCCCCGTTACATCTTCCGCGCAGGACGACTCGATCAGTGAGCTATTACGCTTTCTTTAAATGATGGCTGCTTCTAAGCCAACATCCTGACTGTTTTAGCCTTCCCACTTCGTTTTCCACTTAGCCAATCTTTGGGACCTTAGCTGGCGGTCTGGGTTGTTTCCCTCTTGACACCGGACGTTAGCACCCGATGTCTGTCTCCCAAGCTCGCACTCAACGGTATTCGGAGTTTGCAATGGTTTGGTAAGTCGCGATGACCCCCTAGCCATAACAGTGCTCTACCCCCGTCGGTGATACTTGAGGCACTACCTAAATAGTTTTCGGAGAGAACCAGCTATTTCCAAGTTTGTTTAGCCTTTCACCCCTATCCACAGCTCATCCCCTAATTTTTCAACATTAGTGGGTTCGGTCCTCCAGTGCGTGTTACCGCACCTTCAACCTGGCCATGGATAGATCACTTGGTTTCGGGTCTACACCCAGCGACTGGCGCCCTGTTCGGACTCGATTTCTCTACGGCTCCCCTATCTGGTTAACCTCGCCACTGAATGTAAGTCGCTGACCCATTATACAAAAGGTACGCCGTCACCCCTTACGAGGCTCCGACTGTTTGTATGCACACGGTTTCAGGATCTATTTCACTCCCCTCCCGGGGTTCTTTTCGCCTTTCCCTCACGGTACTGGTTCACTATCGGTCGATTACGAGTATTTAGCCTTGGAGGATGGTCCCCCCATGTTCAGACAGGATTTCTCGTGTCCCGCCCTACTTGTCGTACGCTTAGTACCACCGCTTGGATTTCGTGTACGGGGCTATCACCCGCTATGGCGCCTATTTCCAGAGGCTTCCACTATCCAAACGACTATCACGTACAGGCTCTTCCCATTTCGCTCGCCACTACTTTGGGAATCTCGGTTGATTTCTTTTCCTGCAGCTACTTAGATGTTTCAGTTCGCCGCGTTCGCTTCACACACCTATGTATTCAGTGAGTGATGACCTAAAAGGCCGGGTTTCCCCATTCGGAAATCTTCGGATCAAAGCTTGTTTGTCAGCTCCCCGAAGCTTATCGCAGACTTCTACGTCCTTCATCGCCTGTAATCGCCAAGGCATCCGCCATGTGCACTTATTCACTTGTCCCTATAACCTTGACGGCTATAAGTTCAAGCACTTACTACTGTGTTTGATGAGTTTTACTACTACCCTAAGTAATATCTTTCGATATCGCTTAATAAAACTTTTACTTCTTCCAGATTGTTAAAGAACGATGAACATAAAGTTCAAACCTAAGCGCGGCCGCTTACGTTTGAAATCTTGTTCCAACAGCCGATAAGTGTGAACGTTTGAGTCTGATGCCGACTCTAGAAAGGAGGTGATCCAGCCGCACCTTCCGATACGGCTACCTTGTTACGACTTCACCCCAGTCACGAATCCTACCGTGGTAAGCGCCCTCCTTACGGTTAAGCTACCTACTTCTGGTAAAACCCGCTCCCATGGTGTGACGGGCGGTGTGTACAAGACCCGGGAACGTATTCACCGCGACATGCTGATCCGCGATTACTAGCGATTCCAACTTCATGTAGTCGAGTTGCAGACTACAATCCGGACTACGATACACTTTCTGGGATTAGCTCCCCCTCGCGGGTTGGCGGCCCTCTGTATGTACCATTGTATGACGTGTGAAGCCCTACCCATAAGGGCCATGAGGACTTGACGTCATCCCCACCTTCCTCCGGTTTGTCACCGGCAGTCTCATTAGAGTGCTCTTGCGTAGCAACTAATGACAAGGGTTGCGCTCGTTGCGGGACTTAACCCAACATCTCACGACACGAGCTGACGACAGCCATGCAGCACCTGTGTGCAGGTTCTCTTTCGAGCACTCCCAGATCTCTCCAGGATTCCTGCCATGTCAAGGGTAGGTAAGGTTTTTCGCGTTGCATCGAATTAATCCACATCATCCACCGCTTGTGCGGGTCCCCGTCAATTCCTTTGAGTTTTAATCTTGCGACCGTACTCCCCAGGCGGTCTACTTCACGCGTTAGCTGCGTTACTAAGTCAATTAAGACCCAACAACTAGTAGACATCGTTTAGGGCGTGGACTACCAGGGTATCTAATCCTGTTTGCTCCCCACGCTTTCGTGCATGAGCGTCAGTTTTGACCCAGGGGGCTGCCTTCGCCATCGGTGTTCCTCCACATCTCTACGCATTTCACTGCTACACGTGGAATTCTACCCCCCTCTGCCAAACTCTAGCCTCGCAGTCTCCATCGCCATTCCCAGGTTAAGCCCGGGGATTTCACGACAGACTTACGAAACCGCCTGCGCACGCTTTACGCCCAGTAATTCCGATTAACGCTTGCACCCTACGTATTACCGCGGCTGCTGGCACGTAGTTAGCCGGTGCTTATTCTTCAGGTACCGTCAGCAGTCGTGGATATTAGCCACGACCTTTTCTTCCCTGACAAAAGAGCTTTACAACCCGAAGGCCTTCTTCACTCACGCGGCATTGCTGGATCAGGGTTGCCCCCATTGTCCAAAATTCCCCACTGCTGCCTCCCGTAGGAGTCTGGACCGTGTCTCAGTTCCAGTGTGGCTGGTCGTCCTCTCAGACCAGCTACTGATCGTTGCCTTGGTGAGCCTTTACCTCACCAACTAGCTAATCAGATATCGGCCGCTCCAGGAGCACAAGGCCTTGCGGTCCCCTGCTTTCATCCTTAGATCGTATGCGGTATTAGCGTAACTTTCGCTACGTTATCCCCCACTCTTGGGTACGTTCCGATATATTACTCACCCGTTCGCCACTCGCCGCCAGGCCGAAGCCCGCGCTGCCGTTCGACTTGCATGTGTAAAGCATGCCGCCAGCGTTCAATCTGAGCCAGGATCAAACTCTTCAGTTCAATCTCTGTTTTTCGGTATTGCTACCGAGGTCACTCACTCAAAATACTGACGAAATCTCTTTCGAGATTACGTTTAATTTTGTGCGAGCGTTATAACGTATATTTTGAGCATCGGACCCGAAGGTCCGGGCATATCGTCAAACGCCCACACTTATCGACTGTTGATTTTTAAAGATCGCTGCTTTTGTGTTACGAAGCGTTGTGTTCGTCAGCAGCAGAGAAGCGAGATTATGCGGTACAGCGTGCAACTCGTCAACCCCTTCTTTTTCTCGTTTCGCTTACTGTTTAAACAGTGCTGCGTTGCGAGGGACAGAACTATAGCCGACCAGCGCCGGTCGCGCAAGAGTAAAATGTGAGGTTTCGCGCTTCACGCTCCATCATGACGATCCTGCTCTCCACTCTTAACGCCCGCTACACCCATGCTTCACTGGGCCTGCGCTACCTGCTCGCCAATATGGGGGAGCTGCAGACGCGGACGCGTATCCAGGAATTCGTGATCGGTGCGAAGACAACCGAGATGGTTGAACGCATCCTGGCGGCGCAGCCGAAGATCGTCGGCTTCGGCGTCTATATATGGAACGTAGAAGAGACCTGCCGCCTGGTCGCGACGCTCAAGCGCGTTGCGCCACACCTGGTTATTGTTCTCGGTGGACCGGAAGTCTCTTATGAAACCGGTGAACAGGAGATTGCGCGCCTGGCCGACTATGTCGTCACCGGCTGGGGCGACGTGACCTTCCCCAAACTGTGCGGCGAGATCCTGAACGGCCCCAAGCCTTTGATGAAGGTGCATGCCGGCGTGCAGCCGCCGATGGCGGAGATCAAGCTGCCCTATTCGATCTACTCGGACGAGGATATCGCGCACCGCACCTTATATGTAGAGGCCTCGCGCGGCTGTCCGTTCAAGTGCGAGTTCTGCCTGTCGTCGCTGGACAAGACTGCGTGGCCCTTCAATATCGATGCCTTCCTGGCGGAGATGGAGGCGCTGCACGCCCGCGGCGCACGCACCTTCAAGTTCGTGGACCGGACCTTCAACCTGAATATCAAGACCAGCCTGAAGATCATGCAGTTCTTCCTGGATAAGCTGGCCGCTGCGCCGGATGATCCTGTATATGCCCACTTCGAACTGGTACCAGATCATTTGCCGGATGCACTTAAGGAAGGCATCGCGAAGTTCCCACCGGGAACACTGCAATTCGAAATTGGCATCCAGAGCTTTAACCCGGTGGTGCAGGCCAACATCTCGCGCAAACAGGATAACGCCAAGGCTGCGGACAATATCCGCTGGCTGTGCGAGCACTCGGACGTGCACATGCACGTTGACTTGATTGCGGGCTTGCCTGGCGAGACGGTCGAGAGCTTTGCCGAGGGCTTCGACAAGCTGTGGGCATTGGGGCCGCACGAAATCCAGTTCGGCATCCTGAAGCGGCTGCGCGGCACGCCGATCATCCGCCACACACAGGAATTCGGCATGGTGTACGACCCGTACCCGCCATATACGATCCTGGCCAACCGGGACATCGATTTTTCGACCATGCAGCGCCTGGTGCGGTTCGCGCGCTACTGGGATCTCGTGGCGAATTCGGGACGCTTCACGCATACCGTGCCGGTACTGCTGGGCGACCGTCCGTTCAAATCGTTCATGGCGTTCTCCGATTGGCTTTATGCCAACACGGATGCCACGCACAGGATCGCGCTCGACCGGCTGGCGGTGATGGTCGGGCGCTGGCTGGTCGTGGCCGGCATGGAGGCCACCGCCGTTACCGAGCTGCTGGCACGCGATGGACATGGCATGAAACAGAAGGCGGCGGCGCCGGCAAGCGCAGCCCCGGCGCGGCAGATGCGGCACCTGGCAGCCTGATCCCGGCTGAGTGGCGCTATAGGCGAAACTCTTTTACACTGGTGGCATGCCTATTGCTCAAGAGCCAACGTTATCTATCAGTCCAGACGGGCGCACGGTGTCAGCCGGCGGGACCTGGCAAGTCAGTGCACTTGCCAGCAAGCGGGTAATGAAGGCTATTTCTGGTTGCCTTAACCATGTGAAGGACATTCACGCGGTCGAATGGGACCTGAGCGGGGTCGAAATGCTGGACCACGTTGGTGCGCAGTTGCTGTGGAGCGCCTGGGATTACAAGCGTCCGGCCAAGCTGAAACTGGTCAACGGCCAGGAAGAGATATTCAAGCGCATCGAAACTGCCGGCAAGCTGGAAATGCCGCGCCCGCGCAAGGAACGTTTCGGCTGGGTGACGACGCTTGGCTTCGGCGTTCTGCACTTCCTCGAACATATGCAGGGCTTCGTGCAATTGATTGGCTCGGTAGTGCAGGACGTGGGGCTCTTTGCCGCCAATCCAAGGCGCGGGCCATGGCGCGAGATATCGGCGAATATTTTCCATGCAGGTTTCCAGGCATTGGGCATCACCGCGCTGGTGGGCTTCCTGATTGGCGTGGTGCTGTCCTACCTGTCGGCGCAGCAGCTGCGTAACTTTGGCGGCGACATTTACCTGGTCAACCTGCTGGGCATGTCGGTGATCCGCGAGCTGGGCCCGCTGATGGCGGCAATCCTGGTGGCAGGCCGCTCCGGATCGGCAATCACGGCGCAACTGGGCGTGATGCGCGTAACGGAAGAACTGGATGCAATGCTTGTCATGGGCATTTCGCACGGCTACCGCCTGATCATGCCGAAAGTGGTCGCGCTGGCGATCTCCATGCCGCTGCTGGTGATCTGGACCGACGCCGCTGCGCTGATCGGCGGCATGATCGCGGCCAAAGTGGAATTGAACCTGTCGATCCGCTACTTCATCATGAAGCTGCCGCAAGTGGTACCGCTGGCGAACTATTACATCGGCTTGTTCAAGGGCGCTGTCTTCGGCATGCTGATTGCGATGGTGTCCTGCCACTTTGGCTTGCGCATCCAGCCGAATACGGAAAGCCTGGGCCGCGGCACCACTACATCGGTGGTGACGGCGATCACGGTGGTGATCCTGGCGAACGCGGTGTTTGCGATCGTCTTCAATGGAGTGGGTTACTGATGAACGACCTGCCGGTACAGGAAGACGAAAGCTGCGGCTGCCCCGAAAGCGAGAGCAAGCTGACGCTGGATGGCAGCGTGCCGGCTGTGGAGATCACCAACCTGCAGACCAAGTTCGGCCGCACGGTGATCCACAATGACCTCAACCTGACCATTCATAACGGCGAAATCCTGTCGATTGTCGGCGGTTCCGGCACCGGCAAGACGGTGCTGCTGCGGCAGATGCTGGGACTGGAGCGTCCGACCAAGGGTTGCGTGCGGGTCTTCGGCGAGGACATCACGGTCGCATCGCAAGGCCACCTGCAGGAATTGCGCAACCACTGGGGCATGCTGTTCCAGCAGGGCGCGCTGTACTCCGCGCTGACGGTGTTCGAGAACGTGGCGCAGCCGATGCAGGAACTGGGCACCCTGCCCCAGCACCTGATCCGCGATGCGGTGCTGCTGAAAATGAATATGGTGGGCCTGGGCCCGGAGCACGCCAACAAGATGCCAAGCGACCTGTCGGGCGGCATGATCAAGCGCGTGGCGCTGGCGCGGGCGTTGGCCCTGGAGCCGAAGCTGCTGTTCCTGGACGAGCCGACCGCCGGCCTCGATCCCGACCTGTCGGAAAGCTTCGTCTCGCTGATCAGGTCCCTGCACCGTGAACTGGGCCTCACCGTGGTGATGGTGACGCACGACCTGGATACGCTGTTCGCCCTGTCCACACGCATTGCGGTACTGGCGGAAAAACATGTGTTGGCGATCGGGCCGACCCGCGAGGTGATCAAGACCGATCACCCGTTTATCAAGGAATTCTTCCTGGGCGACCGCGGCAGGCGCGCGCTGGAGGCCCTGGAGTAAGGAGCAAGGCATGGAAAACAGATCACACGCTTTGATGACAGGCATCTTCACGATCTCGCTGCTGATCGCCGCGATCCTGTTCGGCATCTGGTTCAATCGCGACCGGGTGAAGTATGACCCTTTCCTGATTGCGACCACGCAGTCGGTTCCCGGCCTGAACCCGCAGGCTGCGGTGCGCTACCGCGGGCTGGAAGTAGGCAAGGTGGACGAGATCGACTTCGATCCGAAGCTGGCCGGCCAGATCCTGATCCACCTGAGCATCGACCCGGCGACGCCGATTACCAAGACCACTTATGCGACACTGGGCTATCAGGGCGTAACCGGCATCGCCTATATCCAGCTGGACGACGAAGCCGTCGGTTCGCCGGCGCTGGAGACCAGCAAGCAGAATCCAAGCCGCATCCCGCTGCAACCGGGCCTGTTCGACCAGCTGGAGAAGCGTGGTACGGCGATCCTGGAGAAGGCGGAAGAAGCCACCAAAAAGCTGGATACCCTGCTCAGTCCGGAAAACCAGAAGACGATGCTGGGCGCCTTCAGCGACGTGAGTGATGCCGCCCAGTCGTACAAGGACCTGGCGGCCAAGCTGGATCCGGCGGTGCAGAAGATTCCGGCGCTGGTGGAACGCAGCGACCGCGCCTTGCAGTCGGTCGATACCCTGGCCAATGAGGCGACCAAGGTGACGCGCACCCTGCAAGGCCCGGACGGCGCGGTGCAGCGTATTACCGCTTCGGTCGATCGCGCCACGACCTCCGTCGAGGCGGTGGCAAGCGGCATTGAACTGGAGACGCTGCCAGGCGTTACGGGCCTGGCCGATGAAACCAAGTCTTCCATGCGCGCCATCCGCCGCACCATGAATAATATTAGCGATCGCCCGTCGAGTATCCTGTTCGGCGCACCCGGCACGCCGCCGGGCCCGGGCGAACCGGGCTTCGACCCCTCTGGCAAATAAGGACCAGCAATGAAGAAGAACATTCTCCTGATCGCCGTTGTCTCCGCCGCTGCCGCACTGGCGGGCTGCGCGAGCAAGGGGCCGCAGCCGACCTCCTACGACTTTGGCCCGATGGGACCGCCGCTGGCGCCTGCCGCTGCGGGAATGCATGGCACGAATGGCGCCGGGAGCCCGGCGCGGGGAATTACAGCCCTCGTCGTGTCTGATGTGAATGGCCCTGCTTCGCTCGACACGCAGCGCATGTTCTACCGGTTGATGTATGCCGACGCGCGCCAATCGCGCCCCTACGCCTACAACAACTGGTCGGTGACGCCCTTGCAACTGCTGTCGCAGCGCCTGAAAGCCCGCATCGCACAATCCGGTGTCAAAGTGGTGTCGACATCCGACGCTGCCGGCGGCCTGCCGTTGCTGCGCCTTGAAGCCGACGAGTTCTCGCAGAACTTCGACAGCGCTACGCAGAGCAGCGCCAGCATCACCCTGCGCGCCTCGATATTCCGCGACCACAGGCTGGTCGACCAGCGCACCTTCAGCCGCACGGCACGCGCGCCGAGCGCCGACGCGGCAGGCGGCGCCAGTGCGCTGGCCGAAAGCACCGACGGCATCGCCGCCGACATCCTGACCTGGCTGGCAACCATGCCCAGGTAAGACATGAGCGAAGAAGCGCCCGCCCAATCCCCAGCGCCGACACCGCCCCCGGCTTCCGAGCCGCAGGCGCGCACCGGCTCGCCAGTGGCGCGAGCGACCCTGCTCGCCTACATGGTGCTGATCGTATATGCGAGCTGGTTCCCCTTCTCCGGCTGGCAGAACCAGGGCCTGTCCCCGCTGATCTTCCTGGAGTGGACTTCGCTGCCGCGCTACTGGACGGGTTTCGATGCCGGCATCAACGTGATCGGCTATATCCCCTTCGGCATGCTGCTGGTATATGCGATGCGGCCCAGGGTCACCGGTTTCTGGGGCTTCCTGCTGGCCAGCATTGCCGGCATGCTGGTCTCGGGCACGATGGAAGCGGTGCAGACTTATCTGCCGACCCGCGTGTCGTCCAACCTGGATTTCTATACCAACAGTGCCGGCTCGATCATCGGTGCCTTCATCGGCTCGCTGACCGCACACAAGCTGATGGACACCAGCAATGCCTACAAGCTGCGCCAGCGCTGGTTCGCCCAGCACGCCAGCCAGGGCCTGGTGCTGGTGGCGCTATGGCCGCTGACGCAGATCTATCCGCAAGGCTTCCTGTTCGGCCTGGGCCAGCTGCTGCCGATCCTGTCCGAATGGCTGAGCGAACTGCTGGACATGGAAATCGATCTGGCCGCCCTGGTACGTCCCGATGTGACACTGACGGTGGAGCAGTACTGGCTGTCCGAAACCATCGTCACCGCCTGCGGCATGGTGGGAGCGGCCCTGACCCTGCTGTGCATCCTGCGCAAGCCGGCGCCGCGTGCGCCGCTGGTTGCCCTGCTGGTAGTGGCCGCCGTGCTGGTGAAATCGCTGTCGACCGCGCTGCAACTCGGCCCCGACGCGGCCTTCGTATGGGTCACGCCGGGCGCCCAGGGCGGCTTCCTGATCGGCGTGATCATGCTGGGTGGCCTGATTTTCGCGCCCCACGTGGCGCAGCGCCGGCTGGCAGTGGCAACGTTGCTGCTCAGCCTTTTGATCGTCAACACGACCCCGACCAACCCGTATTTCAGCGAAACGCTGCAGACCTGGGTGCAGGGGAAATTCCTTAACTTCTACGGCGCGGCCCAGTTCCTGTCGCTGGCATGGCCATTGGCAGCCCTCTGGTACCTTTGCCTGCCATCGCACAAGCTGAACAAGGAAACCCGGGAAACCCCGGTAAAATAAGCGCCTGCATGACAAACGAGGCTTCAGATGAGCGACAACCAATACTACAAGCATCACGTGTTCTTCTGTACGAACCACCGTGATGACGGCCGCGAAAGTTGCGGCCCGCGCGGCGCCGAAGCCGCCCAGAAGCACGCCAAGAAACGCTGCAAGGAACTGAACCTGAACGGCGAAGGCAAGGTGCGCATCAATTCCGCCGGTTGCCTGGACCGCTGCGAGCACGGCCCGGTAGCCGTGGTCTACCCGGAAGGCACCTGGTACACCTACGTTGACACCGCCGACATCGACGAGATCGTCGACAGCCACCTGGTCAACGGCAAAGAAGTAGAGCGACTCAAGATCAAATGATGAACAAGAATTCCGAGAAGTTTTCGCTGCAGGGCGGCGCCGGCCTGATGGAGGGCCTGATCGACATGCCGGCCGGTACGCCGAAGGGCATCGCCCTGGTGGCCCACCCGCACCCGCTGTACGGCGGCACCATGGAGAACAAGGTGGCGCAGACCCTGGCGCGTACCTTCGTGGCGCTGGGCTATGTGGCCGCCCGCATCAACTTCCGCGGTGTCGGTGCGTCGGAGGGCGTGCATGACCACGGCCACGGCGAAACCGACGACATGATGATCCTGTACCAGCACATGGTGCAGCGCTTCCCCGGCCTGCCGGTATCGCTGTCGGGCTTCTCGTTCGGCACCTTCGTGCAGTCGCACCTGGCGCAGCGCCTGGCCGACGCCGGCACCCCGGCGGAACGCCTGGTGCTGGTTGGCACCGCCGCTGCCAAATGGCAGATCGCCAACGTACCGGCGGACACCATCCTGATCCACGGCGAGAACGATGAAACGATCCCGTTGATCGACGTGCTGGATTACGCACGCCCGCAGGACATTCCTGTGATCGTGATTCCCGGCGCCGACCATTTCTTCCACCGCAAGCTCGGTCACATCAAGAATTGGGTGATCGCCTTGTGGGGATCGAAAGCACAATAATTTTCCCCGTAACCCCTACTAGTAAGAACAAGCACCAATGAAAAAGATCATCGCTGCACTGGCAACCAGTGTGCTGCTCATGACTTCGGCGGTGGCGCAAACGCTGCCGCCGCCAACCATCGCCGCCAAATCCTGGCTGCTTCTGGATTCCACCAGCGGGCAAGTGATTGCCGCCCAGGACCCGGATGCGCGCGTGGAACCGGCTTCCCTGACCAAGATCATGACCGCCTACCTGACCTTCCAGGCGATCAAGGACAAGAAGCTGACCCTGGACCAGAAGGTCAACGTGTCGGTCAAGGCATGGAAAGTGGACTCCAGCTCGTCGAAGATGTTCATCGATCCGGCCACCCCGGTTTCGATCAACGACCTGCTGCACGGCCTGATGGTCCAATCCGGCAACGACGCCGCCGTGGCACTGGCCGAAGCCGTAGCCGGCGACGAATCGGCCTTCGTCACCCTGATGAACCGCGAGGCGCAGCGCATGGGCATGGTCAATTCGCGCTTTGCCAACCCGCACGGCCTGCCATCGCCGGACAACTTCACCACCGCACGCGACCTGTCGGTGCTGGCGCGCCATGTGATCCAGGATTTCCCCGAGTTCTACAAGATCGATTCGGTGAAGAGCTTCACCTACAACAAGATCACCCAGCAGAACCGCAACCGCCTGCTGTGGCTCGACCCGACCGTGGACGGCATGAAGACCGGCCACACCGAGTCCGCCGGCTACTGCATGGTGGCTTCGGCCAAGCGCCCTGCCGGCAACCTTGAACGCCGCCTGATCTCCGTGGTGATGGGCACCAATTCCGACGGTACCCGTACCGCGGAAAGCCAGAAGCTGCTGAACTGGGGCTTCCAGAACTTCGACACCGTCAAGCTGTACTCCAAGGGCCAGGCGGTCTACACGCCGGAAATCTGGAAAGGCTCGCAGGCGACCGTGAAGATCGGCTTCACCAACGACGTGCTGGTGACCGTGCCGAAAGGCGTGGCTGCCAAGATGAAGCCGCTGCTGGAGCGCAAGGACCCGCTGGTGGCCCCCGTCGCAGCCAACACCCGCGTCGGCACCCTGAAGATGATGGTGGATGGCAAACCGCTGCTGGAACTGCCGGTCGTGGCGCTGGAGACCGTTGAACAGGCTTCGATCTTCGGCCGCGCATGGGATTCCGTGCGCCTGTGGATGAAGTAATGGCGAAACTGGGCCTTTCCCGCATTGTCGCGGGCATGTGGCGCATGACCGAATGGGACATGACGCCACAGCAGCGGCTGGCCTTCATCGAGCAGTGCGTGGCGCTGGGCGTGACCTCCTTTGACCATGCCGACATTTATGGCGGCTATGGCGTGGAAGGCTTGTTCGGCGAGGCGCTGGCCTTGAAGCCGTCGCTGCGCGAGCAGATACAGATCGTGAGCAAATGCGGCATCAAGCTGGTTTCCGGCCGCCGCCCCACGCACACCATCCAGCATTACGACACCAGCGCGGCGCATATCGTTGCATCGGTGGAGAATTCGCTGAAGGAGCTGCGCACGGATTACCTGGATTTGCTGCTGATTCATCGCCCCGATCCTTTGATGGATTTCGATGAGGTGGCAAATACGTTCCAGCGCTTGCGCTCCGAGGGGAAGGTGCGGGAGTTCGGGGTGTCGAACTTCTCGCGGCATCAGTTCGAGGCGCTGAACAAGCGCGTGCCGCTGGTGACCAACCAGGTGGAGTTTTCGCCGCTGCACCTGCAGCCGATGTTCGATGAAACTTTTGACGGGCTGCAGGACCTGGGTGTGCAGCCGATGATCTGGTCGCCTTTGGGCGGCGGACGTTTGTTCACTGCCGGCGACGAGCAGGGCGAGCGGCTGCGCCTGAAGATCAAGGAAGTGGCGGATGAGTTAAATCGTCCGTTTGCCAGCGTGGTGTTTGCCTGGATTATGCAGTTGCCTTGCAGGCCGGTGCCGCTCACCGGTTCGGGCCGCATCGAGTCTGTCGAGGTGGCGGTGGAGGCGACGCGGTTTACGCTGAGCAGGCCGCAGTGGTTTGAGATACTGCGCGCGGCGCGGGGGCACGAAGTCGCTTAGAACCGGTAAACCGGTAGTCTGACCCGCAGGGTCAGACACCTGGCCAGCGGCTGCCGAGTATCGGTGTCTGACCCTGCGGGTCAGACACCGGTTTACTGGTTTTGTTCAGTCATCAGCAAAAACCTGCGGCGGCGCGATCCCGCGCCACCCGGTGCGCCATGCCAAGTTCAGCCCCACGGTAAACACGATATACACCACAAAGAACAGCACAAAATAATAAGCCTGCAGCCAAACCAGCAGACCCACATTCACCGCCAGCAGCACCAGCGCCGCAGTACTTTTCTTCTGCTTCGAGCTGGGGAAGCGGATGGTCGACACCATCAGGCTGCCAACCACAAACAGCAGCGCCACCACGAAATACCCTTCAAGGCTCGAATCCGGAAACTCCGGCCAGGCCACCACCACCGAAGCCACGCAAGCCGCACCCGCCGTAATCGGCATCCCCACGAAGTACTTCGGATCGGTACGCCCCACGTTCACATTAAAGCGCGCCAGCCGCAGCGCACCGCAGGCCACAAAGAAGAACGCCGCAATCCCGCCCACACGCAGCAGGGTCGGATCCGCCGGTCCCATTTGCACGAAGCCATAGCAGTACAGCAGCACCGCCGGTGCGCAGCCGAAGTTCATCACGTCGGCAATCGAATCGAGCTGCACGCCGAAATCGGAACCGGTACCGGTGGCGCGCGCCACGAAGCCATCCAGCGCGTCGAAAATCCCGGCAAGCACCAGCAAGGCCGCAGCCAGGCGGTAATCCTGCGCCAGCCCGAGATGGGCGTTATCGACCGAGATCACAATGCTGGCAAACCCGCAGGCGATCGAAAGCAGCGTTACCGTGCTGGGTAAGGCAAATTTGGCGCGTTGGAACCGCTGATGTCGTTGAGTATTCAAATTATGGCAATGATGATCAAAAGAGAAAGGCTATTTTACATCGCCCCGTGGATAACAAAAGAAACACATATTGCCTGAAATTGGCATAGAATCGCGCCATAAAGGAGTTCACTATGTATACGCTCAATAAGTGGCACCAGAAGTTGCCAACCCTGCTGGTCGCAGCCCTCCTCACCGCTTGCGGTGGCGGTGGCGGCGGTGATAGTTCCGCTCCCCCGGTGTTCGAACCGCCGGTTAACAACCCGCCGACGACGTCCTGCGTCGTTTCGCCAACGGGCGTGCCAGGCGCAACCGGCGATACGGCTATCGACGGCTTCAACTGGTTCAATTACCGCCGCGCCGACATCGGCCTCGCCATGTTGACCTGCAATGAGCTGCTGAACAAGGCGGCCCTTGGCCATTCGAACTACCTGCGCCTGAATAACACGGTGTCGCACGACCAGGTGGCCGGCAATCCGGGCTTTACCGGCGTGACGGTGGCAGACCGCCTTAACAACGCCGGCTACACCCTGGGTACCTCGTATGCATACGGCGAAGTGATCTCCGCCGCCGGCGACCGCTCCGGCTTCTACCACGCGGAAGAACTGATCGCAGCGATCTACCACCGCTTCGTGATTTTCGAACCCAAGTTCCGCGAGATGGGCACCGGCGCCTCTACTGCAGGCAGCGGCTACACCTACTTCACCTCGAACATGGCGACCCGCAACGGTTTTGGCGCCGGCCTGGGCAAGGGCAATATCGTCACCTATCCGAAGAGCGGCCAGACTGCGGTCCCGACCTCCTTCGACAGCGATACCGAATCGCCCGACCCGGTACCGAACCAGAACCGCGTCGGCTACCCGATCAGCGTGCACTCGGACATCACCGGCAATATCACGGTGACCAGCTTCACCGTTCGCCCGCGCGGTGGCGCGCAAATGAACACGCGCCTGCTGACCAGCAGCACCGACCAGCATACGCCGGTGCATGCCGCCTCCATTGTTCCGCTGTCTACACTGACCGGCAACACCACGTATGACGTGAGCTTCACCGGCACGGTCGACAGTATCGCAGTGACGAAAAATTGGTCATTTACGACAAAATAACGTCCCTCCCCTAGCCCACATCGGGACAGAGTGCTAAATTCTGTCCTGATGAGCAACCTCCTTTCCAGCGCACCAATACGCCAGTGCCTCGACGTCGAGGAGGGACTGGATCGCCTGATGGGCGAACGCGCGCTGTACCTCCAGATCCTGCGCCGCTTCCTGCAGGATTATCGCGATTCCTGTAACCGTATCCAGTCGCTGCTGACGCAGCAGCAGGAGAGCAAGGCACAACTGGCAGCACACTCGCTGAAAGGATCTGCGGGCCTGATCGGCGCGCAGCTCGTGCACGACCAGGCGGTGCTGGTGGAAAACGCCATTGCCGACAGCGCCGACGTCGACGCCCTGCTCTCGCAACTTTCAGTGCTGCTGCGCGAAACCTGCGGCAGGATCGACAATCTCCTGTGTGAGCATGACGGCAGGGCAGCGGCAAGCGCGCCGCCCGCGGTCGATCCCGCGCAGTTGCGCGCATTGATCGAAGAACTGGTGGGACTGCTGCGTGAAGGTGATGGTGCTGCTATCGACCTGGTGGAAAAATCGGCGACGGTACTGGCAACTGCGTTAGGCGTGCCGACCTTCCAGATGATTGCGGCGGCGACGCATGCATTCGATTTCGAAACTGCACTGGACGTGCTGGAGATGGAACTCTAGCCGCTATCAACCTGAGAAGTGCGCCTCTTCATCGAAAGAATCCGCGCACTCTTTGCCGCAGAACCGGCGCACGGCGTCCAGTGGTTTTTCGCAGTACCAGCAGGAGCCCTTGGGAGGCAACGATTGGCGCACGCCGCTTGGGCGCTCGGCCGTCGCGACATTTTCAGCGGGTGGGATTTCCTGTTGCGTCTCCACGATATTCCCCTTTACAGACAAGCCCTGGAACCAAGGTTACTGCATTGCCCAGACAGGAACATGACCTGCCTCAACAAAATAATAGCAGGATTAAATCAGTGGCATAGGTGACTCAACGTGCGCCAGCGCACCAAAAGAAACAAAATTATTCCAATGGGATGCACTGGCGCGATAGGACTTAGTTCCGCGTCATCATTTGCCGATGCAGAAGCGCGAGAAGATCACGCCCAGCAGGTCGTCGGAAGAGAACTCGCCGGTGATGGTGGAGAGCTGCACTTGCGCCAGGCGCAGCTCTTCCGCGAACAGGTCCAGCGACTGGTCGGTTTGCGCGGCGTGCTGACCGGCGTAGTCGAGATGCCGGGATGCGTTGCGCAATGCGATCAAGTGGCGTTCGCGCGCGAGGTAGAGCGACTCGCCGGTTTGCTGCCAGCCGGCGATGCGCAGCAGTTCCGCGCGCAGCAGGTCGATGCCGGTCTTCTCGTTGGCGGACAGGTAGATGTGCGTTGCATCCGGCATCTCGTCGACCGATGGCTTGTGGCCGGACAGGTCGATCTTGTTCCAGATGCGCAGTACCGGCACGCCTTGCGGGAAGTTGGCGACGATGGCTTCGTCGTGGCGGGTCGGGCCGTGGTCGGCGTCCAGCAGGTGCAGGATGACATCGGCCTTGCCCACTTCGCCCCAGGTACGTTCGATGCCGATGCGCTCCACCACGTCCACTGTTTCATCATGGCCGCGGATGCCGGCGGTGTCGATGATGTTGAGGGGGATGCCTTCGATCTGGATTGTTTCGCTGACCTTGTCGCGCGTGGTGCCGGCGATCGGCGTGACGATGGCGACGTCGGCGCCGGCCAGTGCATTCAAGAGTGAAGACTTGCCGACGTTCGGCTGGCCGACCAGCACCACGTTCAGGCCTTCGCGCAGCAAGGCGCCTTGCGAGGCTTGCCTGAACACCTGGTCGAGCGCTTCGACGATGCCTTTCAGCTGGCCGCGCGCGTCGGACTTTTCGAGGAAGTCGATTTCCTCTTCCGGGAAGTCGAGCGTGGCTTCCACCAGCATGCGCAGGTGGGTGACGCGCTCCACCAGGGCGTGGATGGTTTGCGAGAAGGCGCCGCTGAGCGATGCGGAGGCGGACTTGGCGGCTGCTTCGGTAGAGGCGTCGATCAGGTCGGCCACGGCTTCGGCCTGCGCCAGGTCCAGTTTGTCGTTCAGGTAGGCACGGCGGGTGAATTCGCCCGGCTCCGCCAGGCGCAAGCCTTGTTCGGCGCCGGCTTCCAGCACGCGCTGCAAGAGCATTTGCAACACGATCGGACCGCCGTGGCCCTGCAGCTCGATCACGTCTTCGCCGGTGTAGGAGTGCGGCGCCTTGAACCAGATCGCAATGCCCTGGTCGATGATGCTGCCGTCGGCTTGTGTGAAGGGGATGTAGGTGGCGTGGCGCGGCTTGAGTTCAGTGCCCTGGAACAGGGCTTGCGCCAGCGGCTGCAGGTTCTTGCCGGACGCGCGCACAACGCCGATGCCGCCGCGGCCGGGCGCCGTGGCGATTGCTGCGATGGGGGAGGAGTCTAAGTTCATTTTCTGATTCTAATCTTTAAACCGGTAAACCAGTGTCTGACCCGCAGGGTCAGACACTGACTGGCTGCGGCCGCCTTGCCGGTTTCAAAAAAAAGCCCGCGTCTGGCGCGGGCTTTTCTGTCATTACTTGGCTACGCCAACCTCTATCTTCTTGGTAATCACCCACTGCTGCGCAATCGACAGCAGGTTGTTCACTACCCAGTACAGCACCAGGCCGGACGGGAAGAAGAAGAACATGACCGAGAAGGCGATCGGCATGAACATCATCATCTTGGCCTGCACCGGATCCGCCGGTTGCGGGTTCAGCTTGGTGGTGATGTACATCGAAATCGCATACAGGACCGGCAGGATCGCCCATGGGTCGTGCTGGGTCAGGTCAGTGATCCACAGCGCCCACGGAGCGCCGCGCATTTCAACCGACGCGTTCAGCACCCAATACAGGGCGATAAACACCGGCATCTGCACCAGGATAGGCAGGCAGCCGCCGAGAGGATTGATCTTCTCGGTCTTGTACAGCTCCATCATGGCCTGGTTCATCTTCTGCGGGTCGCCTTTGTAACGCTCGCGGATGGCGGTCATCTTCGGCGTCACGGTCTTCATCTTCGCCATCGAGCGGAAGGAAGCGGCCGACAGAGGGAAGAACAGCAGCTTGATGGCCACGGTGAAGGCGATGATGGTCCAGCCCCAGTTGCCGACCACGGAGTGGATGGCAGCCATCGCGGCCCACATCGGGCGTGCCACGATTGCCAGGAAGCCGTAGTCCTTCACCAGGTCCAGGCCTTCGGTGACCTGCTTCAGGGTATCGGTATCCTGGGGGCCGGAGTACAGGCGGGCAGTATTGGTCACGGTGGCGCCTGGCGCCACGGTGCCCAGCGGCTGCACCACGCCGATGGAGTACAGGTTCTCGCCTTCCTTCTTGGTGAAGATGGTGCGCTCCAGCTTATCCTGAGGTACGAAAGCGGAAACGAAGAAGTGCTGCGCGATCGCGACCCAGCCGTCCTTTGCCTCCGTTACGTGGCCAGGCTTGAACTTAGGATCTTCTGCCAGCGACGCGGCATCTTTCTCGATCTGCTTGAACTCGTACTTCTTGTACTGGCCTTCAGAGGTGTACATGGTCGGAGCGATGAAGGATGGATTCATCCAGCTGGCGCCTTCCGGCGGGGTGCCGTCATGCTTCAGCTGCAGGTAGAGCTGCGGTGCCAACGGTGCGGCGCTGGTGTTGGTGACGGTATGCTGCACGTCCACCACGTAGTCGCCCTTCTTGAAGGTGAAGGTCTTGGTCAGTTTGACGCCGCCCTGCTCCGCCTCCAGCACCAGTTTCACTTGGTTGGCGTCGTTCAGCATGCGCGCGCCCGGCTGAGCCACGAACGCGGTCTGGTGGTTCGGCAGGCCAGGAGCGCCTACCAGGCCGGTTTCGCCAAGGTAGATATGCTTGCCATTCTCGGTGAACAGCACTTCGGTCTTCTGGCCGCCCTTAGGCTTGCAGAACTCGAACAGGCCGAAGCAGCCGCCCAGCCAGCCCGGATCGCCGGCTTCCTTGTGCTTCAGCAGTTCCAGGCGCTTGATGGTGCCGCCCAGGGTGTCGATATCGACACGCATCACGTCGGTGGTGATGGTCACCACTTCGGTCTTGATCGGTGCAGCGGCAGCGGCGCCATTCGCCGCAGCGGCGGTGCCGGCTACAGCGGCTGGAGCAGGCGTACCGCCGGCAGCCGCCGGCGCCGTAGCCACGGCGGCTGGCTTGACAGGCGCCGGAGCGAACATGGACGGCTTGCCCGTCGAGATCATCCAGTTATTCCACAGGATAACCAGCGACACGGCGAAGACGATCCACAGGATTGAGCGTTTATTGATATCCATTCGGTTCTTCAGGAGTGGTTGAAGTGCTTGGGCGGCACGGGATCGAACCCGCCCGCGTTCCAGGGATGGCAGCGGCATACCCGGCGCAATGCCAGGTAACTGCCTTGAGCCGCACCATGCTCGCGCAGGGCTTCCAGCGCATAGTTGGAGCAGCTAGGGTAAAAACGGCAACTTGGCGCCCCCATCAGCGGACGGATGGCAAGTTGGTAGAAGCGCACCAGGAGTTTGAGCAGCGTATTCATTTCGCCGGCCTGGCCTTGTTGGCTTGTGCAAAGAGGCGCGTCAGTTCCTGGCGCAGTTCGGCCTTCAGCCTGGCGGTGGTGGCCGGGCCGTCCTTGCTGTTGACGGGGCGCGACAGGCGCACCACGCAATCAATGGCAGGAAGGTCGGTAACGCGGAACAGTTCGCGCGTGACGCGTTTGATGGTGTTGCGGGTGACCGCGCGCGGTGCAAAGCGTTTGGCAACGACAATGCCCAGCCGCGCATTCGGCAGCTGGTTCTGGCGGGTATAGAGCACGAAGTGCGCGCTCTTCTGCGTTGGCCGCAAACTAAAAACGGATGAAAATTCATCCGTTTTTATGATGCGCCGAGCGCGAGCGAAGTCGTGTCTGCCTTCGCCTGTCGAGCTGTTAGGACAGCTTTCCACGCGATCAGCTAACAAGCGTGCTTAAACTACAGCCAGACGCTTGCGGCCTTTTGCACGACGTGCGTTCAGGACTTGACGGCCGCCACGGGTAGCCATACGGGCGCGGAAGCCGTGGGTGCGCTTGCGACGCACAACGGAAGGTTGGTAAGTACGTTTCATGTTGGTCTCGCTAAAAAATACAAAATCGGGACGGACGGTGTCCCTAAAAATGTTGGTGCCAATGACATTTCGCGCACTGCGCCAATCTCACTGCCCGCTAAATCCGCGCGTCGTATCTGAAAAATCACGGACTACGGGCGGGGAACCCAGGATTATCGGGATTTTTCGGTTTACTGTCAACCACTTAAACCGCTTCAAACCGGTAACCCGGTGTCAGACCCGCAGGGTCTGACACCAACCCGCGGCAGCCGCATATGAGGGGTCTGACCCTGCGGGTCAGGCCCCGGTTTACCGGTTTTGATCAGTTTGGTTGCAAAAAGACCAACCCCAGCACGGTTGTGCAAAAATTCTGGTTAACCTGTGGATAACTTCCGACTTAGCGGCTAAAATAGCGCGTTACGTGTGGCGATTACGAACGCCCTCCCACACTTTTTGCATATAGACAGATTC